>NZ_JAIQVD010000008.1:0-136773 GCF_035064545.1 Bacillus sp. ILBB4
ATTAAAAAATAAAATTTAACGTTGACGTTTGTCGCTTTGTTCAGTTTTCAAAGTTCAACCGCCGCTCTTAAGCGACTTTATCATCTTATCAAGTTATCAACGTAATGTCAACAACTTTTAAAAATTCTTTTTTCAGCTTCGTTGTTAACGGTATGTCTCAACGACGCTTTATAATAATAAAATATATTTCAACTAAAGTCAACGGTTTTTAAAGAAAAAATTAAAAACTATTATTTATAGATTTGAACAACGACTACTGCAACGTATTATAGTAAATATTATAGACAAAAGCCAGCTGTAACTTTGCCTTCTTTGTTCCTGCGCTTTTACATATTCTTTTTTATTATTCTTATAGAAGAAACTAAAAAAGAGCTGTCCATTAGACAGCCCTTTCTTATTTCCCTTTAAAACTAGGTCTTCTCTTCTCAGCAAATGCTTGAAGCGCCTCGAGACGATCTTCTGTCGGAATCGTTAACTCATATGCTTTTCGTTCAATTTGCAAACCAGTCTGCAAATCGGCCTTCATTCCTTCTTTAATAGCAAATTTTGCTTGCTGAAGTGCAATTGGCCCATTTTTCAATAAAAGAGAGATAAAAATATCTATTGTTTCTTCTATTTCATATCCGGGAGCCACCTTCGTTACTAGACCACATTCTTTCGCTTCTGATGCTGAGAGACGCTGAGCTGTTAAAATGAGTTCCATTGCTTTTGCTTCCCCCACTAATCGAGGGAGACGCTGTGTTCCTCCTGCGCCTGGTATAATCGCTAAGCTTGTTTCCGTTAAACCCATAAGCGCTTCGGTTGAAGCAATCCGGAAATCACATGCTAAAGCCAGCTCCATTCCTCCTCCAAATGCATATCCATTGATGATTGCTATCGTTGGCTGCGGAAGCTGCTCTATCTTCGAAAACACTTCTCCTATTTTGTAAATATTGCGCTTTACTTCTTGATCAGAGAGAGTTTTACGTTCTTTTAAATCGGCCCCTACACTAAAAGACTTTTCACCTGCTCCTTTAAACGTCACAACTCGAATATCTTTTTGAATACGAATTCCTTCAATTACTTCTTCCAATTCTTTAAGCATATCGTAATTAAAAGCATTCATCGCTTCCGGACGGTTCAGTATCACATGGGCGACATGTCCCTTCATTTCATAAGAAATAGATGACATCCTTTTACCACCTCCAACTTGGAATCGCTTTCATTTTATTGTTCCTGAGATACTTGCTGCTTCAATGCACGACGTAAAATTTTTCCCGTTGTATTTTTAGGAAGTTCTTTTAAAAATTCAATTTCACTTGGCACTTTATATTTAGCAAGGTGCTCTTTGCAGTAGGCAATAAGCTTCTCTTCCGTTATCTCTTGATTATTGCAAACCACGTAACACTTCACACATTCACCTAAAGAAGGATCAGGGACTCCGATAACAGCCACTTCTACAATATCCCGATGCGCATATAGCACTTCTTCTACTTCGCGAGGATAAACATTATATCCTCCTACAATAATTAAATCTTTTTTACGGTCAACGATATAAAAATAACCTTCCTTATCCATTCTTGCTAAGTCACCTGTATACAGCCAATCATCTCGGAGAGCATATTCCGTGTCTTCTGGAAGCTTGTAATAACCTTTCATCACGTTAGGGCCTTTGACGATAAGTTCGCCGACTTGTCCTACTTCTACTTCTTCTCCTAGTTCGTTTACCACTTTATTTTCAACATTCATAATAGATGTGCCTATAGAACCGGCTTTTCTCTCTCGGTCAATCGGATTGAAACACGTCACAGGAGAAGCCTCAGATAATCCATACCCTTCTGCTACCATTACCCCAAACTTACGTTCAAAATTGGTTAGAAGTGCCACCGGCATTGATGCCCCGCCTGATATACAAAGCCTTACCGTGTGAAAGTGCTCTTTTTTCCCTTTGTCATGCTGAAGTAAGAAATTATACATTGTGGGAACGCCGGCAAAAATAGTCGCTTGTCGATTTTGAATTACTTCAAATATAGAAGATGGACTGAATTTTGGTTCAATTAATATCGTTCCTCCATTCATTAAAGGCGCATTCAATGAAACAGTTAAACAAAATACGTGAAACATCGGCAAAGCAGCTACGACTCGGTCATTCCCATTTATACTTAAATAATCTGCTACGTCTTGAGCATTTGAATAAATATTCTTATGTGTAAGCATAGCTCCTTTTGGTTTTCCAGTCGTTCCTGACGTATACAGAATGATAGCCACATCTTCTTCTTTTAACTCTAGAAAATCATATGTAGCTTCTCCTCTGTTTATAACTTGCGAAAACGTGTGAAAATAAGAAGGTATATTTTCTACTGTATTTGTCGTTTCACATAAGATAACATGTTCCAAAAATGGAGTGTGTCCAATGATTTTCTTTAAAATAGGGAGAAGTAAATCAATCGCAATAACTGCTTTTACATCTCCATCCTGAAGCATGTAGCTAATTTCATCCGCTGTGTAAATAGGATTAATGGGTATAACAGTAGCTCCTACTCGAAGAGCACCGTACAATCCAATAACAAAATGAGGCGAGTTGCCGACAATCAAAGCGATATGATCTCCTTTTTTTACACCTAATTGCTTCAGACCATCAGCAAACTTAGATACCGATGCATCAAGATTTGCATAAGATGTTTCCTGGTCCATAAAAACATATGCCGATTTTTGTGGAAATTGCTCAGCTGTTTTATGAAGCTGTGCTGACAAATTCATCTCATAACTTCCTCCTTTTAATAATGAATGAACAACCATTCATTATTAAGTCGTAATAATGTAAAAATTCTTACTTCTTCTATTCTATTATAATGTTACTGCTGTTCTGTTGACAAGACTCATCTGTTTAAAAAGAAAAAAAGCCTGATGTAGCAGACTTTTTTCTTAATAGATTAATTCAACAAACTCTTCTTTTGTAATATTACCAAAATAATGTGGAATATCGATGTCTTCTAAGGCTTGTTCAATAGAAGCTTTTTCATAACGAACACCTGTTAATTTTTCCTGTACTTCCTGGACATCCCCCACTCCAAAGAAATCTCCGTAAATGGTGCAAGCATCGATTTTTCCTTTATTCACTTCTAAACGAACGTCGATTTGTCCCACAGGAAAGCGGTGAGAGTGCTGTAAGTTAAATTTAGGTGATTTCCCATAGTTCCAATCCCATGACTGATAGCGCTCTTTAGAAATTTGATGAATCGTTTCCCAATCTTTTTCCGTTAGTTTATATTCTGTTATATTTTCTTCTCCGTCAAAGATATATCGAAGCAGCATTTCTCTAAACTCTTCCACCGTTACTTTCTGTTCTAAAAATTCGCTGATATTTGCTACTCTATTTCGAATAGACTTAATGCCTTTGGATTCAATTTTATCTTTTTTTACTTTTAACGCTGATACGACGTTTTCAATCTCTGAATCAAAAAGAAGAGTTCCATGGCTGAACATTCTCCCTTTCGTTGAAAACTGAGCATTTCCAGAAATTTTCCGTCCTTCAGCCATTAAATCATTTCGTCCGCTTAGCTCGGCATTAACTCCTAATTTCTTTAACGCTTCCACGACCGGCTCAGTAAACTTTTTAAAATTATGAAAGCTATTTCCATCGTCTTTCGTAATAAAGCTGAAGTTTAAATTTCCTTTATCATGATAAACGGCCCCGCCTCCAGACAGACGTCTCACTACATGAATTTGCTGATCTTCAACATATTTTGTATTAATCTCCTCAATGGTGTTCTGGTTTTTCCCAATAATAATAGAAGGTTCATTAATATAAAACAGCAGATATGTCTCATTAATGTCTAGATGCTTAAGTGCATACTCTTCAATTGCTAAGTTAATTCGGGGATCATAATTTTTTTGATTATCAATAAATAACATTCATTTTCCTCCTTATTATTCCCATACATATCCTGATTCAGCTAACGTAAGCGTACCTCTATAGCGAGCAGCGGCTTCCTCTACTAGCTGTTGATGTTCTCCATAGTGCGGAAGGTGAGTAAGCATGAGGTGTTTGACACTTGCTTTTGAAGCAAGTGTACCGGCTTCTGTACTTGTCATGTGTCCAGCGCCTCTTCCATCTTGATTGGCATAAAAATTACATTCACAAATAAGAAGATCTGCTTCTTCTGAGAAGGAAACAAACTCTTCTAAATAACTAGAGTCCGCTGTGTACACGACAGTTTGATTGCCGGCGCTTATTCTCATGGCATAACAAACGACTGGATGCTTCGTTTTCATAAATTCGATGGTAAAAGGCCCAACTTCAAGTTTTTGACTCGGATCATACTCTACCCCTTTAGTAATTCCTTTATGAGTAAGTTTGTTGAAGCTTTCCTGATCATATGTATGTCCATAAATAGAAAGTTCCTTAAGAGCGTTTCCTAGATGAGTCTGAATGAGGCGTGCATATTGAAATACTCCGACATCAGCCACGTGATCATGATGATAATGAGATAAAATCATAGCATCTATTTCTTCTGGCTTTGCATATTTTTGCAGCTGAGCCAATGCACCGCTTCCACAATCAACAAGCAGCTGAAATCCATTGTGCTCCACTAAATAGCTAGAAGTAGCTTCTGAAACAGCCGGATATCCTCCCCAAAAACCAATAACAGTTACTTTCATTTTAATCACCCTTTCGTACTATTTTTATTACGTTCAGTATACCCTACTTTTTTTTGAAAACTAACTGAAAGGCACTCGTTTCGGCCATTTTATCGAAATAACCCATTGTTATATAACAAATAACCACTTAGAATAGCAAAATAGGCTAAATTGTTATAAAACATAATTGACATTTTATCATCTGTTATAATACAATGTTAGTAACAAAAACAACGGAGGGGATTTAAAATGTTAGAAAAAATGACTGAGTTTTTCAAAAGATTACCTAATAAAAAGTGCGTAGAATGCGGAAACGACATTGAGGAACAGCATGAATGCTACGGAAACAAATGTGATCACTGTCTAGATATCATGAAATAAAAAAAGCTGAAACTGTTTTATAACAGTTTCAGCTTTTTTTATACGGTCAAACTGCGATACTCGTTTGGCGTAATGCCTTCTACTTTTTTAAACACTTTTCGAAAGTATTTATCATCATGATATCCAATCATATTCGCAATTTCATAGATTTTTAGTTCTTCATTTAGTAAAAGTGATTTGGCTTTATTCATTCTGACTTTCACCATATAATCTGAAATGTTTTCTTGAAATTCTTGCTTAAACTTCCTCGAAATGTATTCACGGCTTAGATAGAAACGTTCCGATATTTCTTGAAGCTTCACATCTCGATGAAAATTTTGCTGCAAATATTGTTCGATTTCATAAATAACGTCGCGATTGTTTTTCTTGCTATACCTTTTTACTACTTTTAAAAAGCGCTTTACTTCACGCTTCTTTCTCTCTACATACTTTGCTAGCTGAAACTGCCCATCTTGGTTATAGAAAAAAGAAAGAACATATTCAGGACCGTTATTTATCGTATAAGGAATGTGATATCTTTTTAACCAATGCTGGCTTAACAGCTGATATTCCTGCTCAAAATGCAGAATTTGCTTTAATGAGAGATAATTTTGTGCTTCAAAAGCTGTGATAATTTCGTTGAATACCGGCAAAAAGGCTTCAAACTTCCCGACTTGCAGCGCTTCTTCAATTTTACTGTTATAATCCATCATATTTATTAATAAAGCACTTGCTAAAACGTCTTGCTCGCCGTAGACCTTCACTTTATTTCGATCAAGAACATTGCTTAATAAAAGCGAGTTTTTCGCATCTTCATAGGATTTCATTAGCTGATCAATAGAAGAAACTTTGCACCCTCTTGCAATCCGACAGCTCACGTCTAGCGTACGGCGAATGGCTGTATGTAAAGTCGTCAGTAAAGAGGTTATGCGTTCAAAATCATTCCAAAATATAATGATAATTTCCCACTTATTTGATAAATAACGGAAGGCTACCCCATTTTCTTCTGCCATCAGCATTTCATTGATTACATTTAAAATTGAAAAATAGGCTAAATCCCGGTCACCGCCAAAAGAACGAATGATGGATTCATCTACACGTACAATCCCCACTTCATATTCTCTAGTCAGATGGAAACCAAACTCTTCATAGATTGATTGATTTAGCAAATAATTGTTCATTAACTGCGTCAGTTTTCGATCTCGATAAATCGGCTTCATTTCATTGATTAAACGATAGCTGCTATTATGGACTTTTCTGGACTCTTCTTCTTTCTTCCATTGAGTTACAGCTCGTACAAGCGTATCGTTTAAAATCGAAGGATCCACTGGCTTTAGAATGTAATCCGTGCTTCCAAAATGAATAGCTTTACGCATATAGTGGTAGTCATCATACCCTGTTACCACAATCGTTTTGCTAGAAGGTGAATTCTCTTTAATCCACTCCAACAAAGCAATTCCATCGACATTAGGCATCTTCATATCAGTAAAAATGATTTCCGGTCCATGATCCTCGATAAGCGCAATCGCTTGCTCACCGCTATCAGCTTCTATCACATCTGTAATTTCATGCTCTTCCCACTGTCCAAGCAGCTTTATTCCTTCTCTTACATGCTCTTCATCATCCACGATTAATACTTTCATCACTATCCCTCTTTTCTTCAATTGTTGTTAGCTTTATGACAACGGTAAAATCGTGATTTTCTTGACTGCTAATTTGCATTGAAGCATGATCTCCATAGTAGATGCGAAGTCGTTCATAAATGTTTTGCAACCCAATATGCTCATCTGTTTGATTATACGATTGCTGAAGTCTCGTTTTTAATTGATTCAACTCTTGCTCTCCTATCCCTTTTCCGTTATCAGAAACAGTTAGAATCAGTTCTTCGCCGTTCAAACCCGCTGAAATCAACAGCTTTCCGCTTCCTGTGCGGGTTTCGAATCCATGCTTAAAAGAATTCTCAACAAGAGGCTGCAAAATCATTTTCGGTATTCGCATAAGCTCTGCCTCTTTTTCAATATTTAACTCATACTCAAACTTTGAACCAAACCGCTGCTTTTGCAGACTTAAAAAAGCTTTTACGTGATCGACTTCTTGCTTTAAGCTAACGATATCCTCTTTCATATTCATGCTGTAACGCATAATGTGCGAAAGTGAGGTTAATAAAGAATATACTTCAACTGCTTTATGCTTAAGAGCAAGAGTTCCAATCGATTGAAATGCGTTGTATAAAAAATGCGGATTAATTTGTGACTGCAGCACTTTTAGCTGCGTTGATTTATTTTCTAATTCCAATCGAAATTTACGTTCAATCAAGTCATTAATTGTTTCTACCATAGAGGTAAAATGCCTTCCTAAAACACCAAATTCATCGTTTCCAAGCGATTTAAACCGCACCTCAAATGATCCTTTTTCCACTTCTTTCATATTGCGAATCAATACGTTAATCGGCTGTGTAAAACGTACTGATATAAAAAGCGTAGCGATAACGAGCATACACAGAAATGGCAGGCCAATTAATACATTCATAAGTGCTGTCTTTCTTGCATCCTCATATAAAACACTGTAAGGAATTCGTTTCACAATGTACAAGTCCTCAAAGGGCTGTTTAAGCTTTTCATACATTAATACGCCTGAGAAGCTTTTATCCTCCCATTCCATGCTATGGTCTTTTTGGGAAGTGAGCGCCTTCACCCACGCGTAGTTTTCATTTTTTCCAATAACCTTTGAATCAGAGGAATACAAAACCTTCCCTTTATTGTTCATTAAATAAAAATCTTCTGACTCTTCACTATATAGACGCTGCGATATAGATTGAATTTGTGTCATATTAATGTCTAAAGATAGATAAGCTAACAACTTGTCTGATGGAATCTCATCAATCCGCTGATGAAAGCTAATAACTTGATTCGGCAGTGAATCAATTAACGTTGATAAATTATTGTAGCTATAAATTTCATGGGTAGGCTCAATCACAAGAAATTTATGATTTTTATTTAAATAAGAATAGTAAGGCTGAGTGTAAATATCATCGTACTTCCCTCTGCTGCTCACTTTCGAATTATAAGCTGTATATGAGTCATGCCCGTTTTCAATGTAAAGATGAAGTTGTTCAATCTCTGGACGAGTATTATATAAATAAAGAAGAGTTCGTGATATTTCCAGTTGATTGGCTCCTAAGTCACTTGATACACCTTCATCTAACACTTTAATAAATGGGTGGTAGCCGTAAAGCCTTTTTGTAATATTAGCAATTTCATTTAAGTAATCGCTCAAATCATTGCTTCCATTTTTAATAACTTGATAGTTGGTAGAAATAAATCGGTTCTTAACCGTTTCTTTTGTGTATTGATACGTAAAAATCGTCGAAATTAAAAATGGAATAACCGTTGCGAATAAGAAAAACAAAATTAATTTCTTGCGTATGCTCCAGCCTTTCACAAATAACCTCCTTTGACTAATGTCATACATTATGACTATTATTATACATTAAAAGCGCTTTCAATTAACTATTATTTTTTCATAACTATGAATCTAACCAGCTATTTTTTCACACCAAAAAGTCCGCGTTTTCCACGCGGACTTTTTGGTTATTTTTTCATTTTTGCCCAAATTGTATCTAATTTCTTCATAAACTCTTCTTCTGTCATTTGCTTGCCTGCGTAAGACTGCATTGCTGCGCCGACTTCTTGAACCGTTCCTTCCGGATACTTAAACCAGTTCCAAGATAATGTTTTACCTTCTTCAGAGTATTTTAAGATATCATCAGATAAAGAATCGATTCCTTTTCCATCGATGTTTTTGAACGCTGGAATGAACTTGAACTTTTCAACTAAGAATTTTTGACCCTCTTTAGAAGAAACCATCCAATTTAAGAATTCCTTCGCTGCTTTTTTATCTGCATCTGGCGCATTTTTGTTCACTACCCAGTTATTTGGAACTCCGATTGCTAGTTTATCATTTTTCTTTGCATCGTTGCTGATTGGCATTGGAATAAAGCCCATTTTCATGTCCGGATTGATTTTCGTAATCATATTTACCGTCCAGTTACCTTGTTGCATCATTGCTGTTTCCCCAGAAGCAAATTGAGTAACTTGTGTATTGTAGTCTGTCGTTAGTGGATTTTTATTTCCATACTTTAACGTTAAATCGAACAGATTCATAAATTGCTTAAACGTTTCATTGCCTTCAAATTTTGCTTTTCCTTCGTTTAGACCTTTAATAAACGCATCTGGATCGTCTTGCTGTGCCATTGGAATATTAAATAAGTGGTTGCCTAGCACCCACCACTCGCCGTATCCATTAGAAAATGGCGTAATGCCTTTTGCTTTAAGCTTTTTAGAAGCTGCTTCTAATTCTGACAGCGTTTTAGGTAATTCTTTAATGCCTGCTTTTTCAAATAAATCTTTATTATAAATAAAACCATAACCTTCTAAGTTTAGCGGCTGACCATAAATTTTCCCGTCCATTGTCATCGGTTCTTTGGCGATATCATACAGATTATCTACCCACGGCTGATCAGATAAATCTTCTAATTTATCCTTCCACGTTTGCGCTTCTTGGAACCCTCCATTGTTAAAGATATCAGGTTCATTTCCAGAGGCAAACTGTGCTTTTAATGCTGCACCATAGTCCGCGCCTCCGCCGACTGTTTGGATGTTAAACTTTACGTTTGGATGTTCTTTTGTATATTCATCCGTTAATTCTTTCAGCTGATCTGCAATTTCCACTTTGAACTGGAACATATCAATAACAACTTGATCACCTGAGCCTGTTGATTTACTTGCTTTTGAATCCGTACCTGAGTTTGAACATGCTGTTGCAAATAAAAGTGATGTTGCTAGCACGCCAGACATTATTGAAAGCCTTTTCATTTTCATTCGTTTTGCCCCCCTTGATATCTATCTCTCTTTATTTTACCGATTCTAGGACATTTGAACAGGTAACAATATTGAACAACCGAGTGGAAAATATTGAACACCCCCCTTCAGCACCCTTCGACAGGTCTCTCTTCTTCCGCAAAAATTTCTATAAATTTTTTGTCTGTTTTATTCCACCTAATAACATTTATAGACAAAATTATGTTAATATGTAGAGTGATAGATTCATAAGAAAATTTATGAATTTTTTTAACTTGTATAAACAAAGTGAAGGGGTTTACATGAAAACTAAAAAGCGCAAAAAAACACATGTCTCATTTCGAATTAACTGGCTGTTTATTGTGGTTTTCCTGCTTTTTTCTGCACTCATTTTACGATTAGGCTTCGTACAGATTGTGTACGGAGAGAACTATAAACGAGAAGTTGAAAAAACAGAAGATGAAACGGTAGATTCACCGGTTCCTCGCGGAAAGATGCTAGACCGCTATGACCGCGTTATCGTGGATAATAAACCGTTGAACGCTGTCACGTACACGCGTTTGAAAGGCGTCACTCAAGAAGACAAGCTAAAAGTAGCTAAAAAGCTTGCCACTCTTATTGATGTTCCTGTTACAACAGACGTGTTTGGCAAATCGGATAAAAAGAAAGATAAAAATACGATTAAGCTAACAGAACGCGACTTAAAAGATTATTGGATTGCAACTCATCCAAAAGCAGCAGCGAAAAAAATTACCGCAGCAGATAAGCAAAAAGTAAAAGAAGGTCAACTTTCTGAAGATGATTTGTATCCTCTTCAGCTGAAGCGCATCACTAAAAATGAACTTTTATCGGTGAAAGACGACCTTGAAGTGATTGCCATTAAAAGCAAGATGGAAGGCGGGTATGCGTTAACTGCTCAAATTATTAAAAGCGGCTTAACTGATAAAGAGCTTGCCGTTATTAGTGAGCAGCTGAGTGACTTGCCTGGCGTCGATACGACAACTTACTGGGACCGTATGTATACATACGATGACTTACTTAGCACGCTGCTTGGTAAAATCACATCGGCAGACGAAGGGTTACCAAGCGAAAACTTACAGTACTACTTGTCCCACGGCTACAGCCGAAATGACCGAGTAGGAAAAAGTTATTTAGAAAAGCAGTACGAAGACGTTCTTCGCGGTCAAAAAGCTCGCGTGCAAAACGTAACGGACCGCTCGGGCAACTTAGTGAGTCAAGAGACCGTTACAGAAGGTCAGCGGGGCAGTGACTTAATTTTAACAATTGATATGGAACTTCAAAAACAAGTCGAAGATGTTTTAACAAAAGCTGTGACATCCGGTGCTGCTGGTTCGCGATTAATGGATCGCGCGTTTGCTATTATGATGGACCCTCACACGGGAGACATTTTAGCGATGGGCGGAAAACAGCTTGTTACCGATAAGCAAACCGGAGCACGTAAAGTACAAGACTTTGCTCTTGGTAACATGACCACTTCTTATGAAGTGGGTTCCGCAGTTAAAGGAGCCACAGTTCTAGCAGGACTTGATTCAGGTGCTATTCAGCCTGGTACGGTTTTTTACGATGCGCCGCTGAAGTTTGCTGGAGGAACAATTAAAAAATCGTCTCACCCAATTGGAGCAACCGGGATTCAAAATGCTTTAGAACAATCATCAAACGTATTCATGTACCGTACGGTTATGAGCATGGCTGGTGAAACGTACCGTCCTGGCGGTAAACTTAACATTCCACCGTCTATCTTTAATAAGCTGCGCTCATACTATAGCCAGTTCGGGCTTGGAATTTCAACGGGCATCGACTTAGAAAACGAATCAACGGGTATTCGTAACAGCGTCACAAATGAACCAGGTAAAGCGCTGGATTTTGGTATTGGACAGTATGATACGTACACACCGCTTCAGCTTGTTCAGTACATCTCAACGATTGCTAACGGTGGATATCGCATGAAGCCACACTTAGTAAAAGAAATCCGCGAACCTGAGCTTGATAGCGAACTAAAAGGAAGTATTCAAAGTTCTGTTGAACCAGAAGTGTTAAACCGTATTACGATGGGCCAATCAGAAATTAACCTTGTCAAACAAGGATTTCGCCAAGTAGTTACAGGGTCACATGGTACAGGGCGTTTACTTAATACAGGAAAATACCGTCAGTATAATATTGCTGGTAAGTCTGGTACCGCGGAAACCTTTAATAAAGGCGTAAGCGTTCGTAACTCTACATTCGTTTCATACGCGCCTTATGATAACCCGGAAGTAGCAGTAGCGGTTGTTATTCCTTCTGCTTATGTAGCCGGTACATCTAACACGTTAAGTAAAACTGTTACCGGTGACGTGATAAAAGCTTACTTCGATCTTAAAAAAGAAGGCGAAAAAGAAGTAGAACAAAAAGAAGAAGATGTAAAAACAGGAAATACAGAATTAAACGGCGTAAAAAAAGATGATAATGAACAATAAAAAAGGTCTCGTCATGAGACCTTTTTTGTTTTTTCTATAAAAAAAGCCCATCTCACTGAGACAGACCGCGTAAAAAGTATAGTTCAATTAATTCAGCAATTTTTTCTTCTGAAAGCGGCTCATGCCGTTTTTCCCAATCATAGACAAGTGCAATGTACATTTTAAATAATAAAAAAGCTGTGAGCTCCGGGTTGCACGGTTTGATTTCTTTTTTAGAAATCGCAATTTCAATTTTATTTTTTATATAAGTCAAAATCTCTTCTTCTACTCGCACCAGCACTTCCTGTACTGCTGTAGTGCCTAACTGCTGTTCTTGCACGAGCTTTAGCATGAGCTGATGCTCCGTGCGGAACTCTAAGATTCTAAAAATAGCTGCTTGGGCATTTTCAAAAAAAGGACGGCTGCTGTCAATGACAGTTTCGGCTGCATCTGTCATTTCTCGAATCATTCGTGTAACAATTTCATCGAATAACTCTTCTTTGTTTTTAAAAAAAGTATAAATCGTTCCTTTTCCGACATTTGCAAGCTTCGCCACTTGCTCCATAGTCGTTGCTTTATATCCAAACAGCGCAAATGATTTTGACGCTGCATCAACAACTGATTGCTTTCGGTCTATAGCCATGTTATCCCCTTCTTTCTGACCAAATGAATATTTTAGTCAACAAGTACGGTTTTACTATAGCATAAGTTTCTTTTGCTTTTCAACCACAATCTCTTCTCTTAGTATAACCTTTCTCTACAGGTAGTAGACAAAAAAGCGGAGCATTGATTCACCGCTCCACTTCTACAGTTGCTGCACATATTTAACTGCTTTTTTAGCTACATCTTCTCCTTGCTCTACACATTCTGGTATACCCAGGCCTTCGTATGAGCTTCCCGCTACATAAAGACCGGCCAGCTCTTTTTCAAGCTGTTCGTTCATCGTATCTAGCATATCGTGATGTCCGACCGTATATTGAGGCATTGACTGCTTCCATCTCGTTACCGCGTAAAATTCAGGCTCAGCAGAAATGGTGATGAGCTTCTTCAAATCCTCCAGGACAATTTTGAAAATTTCATCGTCAGGCTGATCCACCACAGCTTCATCCCCGGTTCGTCCAACTAAACATCTCAGCAGCACTTTTCCTTCCGGAACCGCATGCGGCCACTTTTTATTTAGCCATGTGCACGCCGTAATCGTGTAATCGCTATTTCTTGAAACGGCGATGTTCATTGCATCTAGATTGTCTTGCAGCGCTTCTTGTGCAAAGGCTATCACAACAGTAGCTACTGAAGTGGAAGGCATATGCTTCAACGGCTCGAATATTTTATATTCCGAAAGCATAGACTGAGCAGCTGCATGAGGAGAAGTTACAATAACGCTGTCTGCTTTTATGACTTTCCCGCTATTTAACGATAATTCATATGTGGTATCTTCTTTATAAATTTTCTCTACTTTTATTCCTTTTGTAATAATATCAGGATCTATTGCTTTTTCTACCCCATCTACTAGCGATTGAAGACCTTCTTTTAATGTTAAAAAGACACTATTTTTTTTAAACTCCGAATCATCGCCGTGCTGTGGGTGAATTTCTTTTAGCTTTTTCATTCCAACAATTAAGCTTCTGTACTTATGTTCAGCATGCAAAAACTGTGGAAATGTTGATCTTAAACTCAAACGATCAACGTCTCCTGCGTAAATTCCTGATAATAGAGGCTCAATTAAATTTTCAACAACTTCATCACCAAACCGTCTTCTAAAAAATACGCCTAGCGAACGGTCATCCTGATTTTTTGTCTTCGGTATAAAAAAATCAGCTGCTGCGCGCAGCTTGCCAACAGGTGAAAATAACCCTGTTGTGATAAAAGGAGATAACTTGGTTGGTATCCCCATTACAGCACCATCAGGCAGCGCATGCGGTGTATCTTTTACTAGAATATAGGATTTTCCCTTTTCATTTCCGACTAGCTCCCTACCTAACCCTACTTCTTTTGCCAGTTTTGTAGCAGCTAGCTTACGCGCTAAAAATGAATCAGGACCTTTTTCAAATAAATACCCGTCTCGTTTGACTGTTTGAATTTTTCCACCAAGCCGATGCGTTGCTTCTATTAGTTGAAGATCAATTGGCAGCTGATGATCCTTTATTTTTTTTTGCAAATAATAGGCAGCTGAAAGACCTGTTATTCCTCCACCGATGATGACAACCTTTTTTCGTCTATCCGTCATGTTATCATCGCCTTTTCTGTAAAATTCAATATAAAGAGAAGCGATTATGGAAATCCATAGCTCGCTTCTTACTTTTCTTTATATTGATTATAAGTTACTTTTCGTCCCTATTCAATGTACAAAGAATCTATACTGACTTAACGGGCAATCTGTTTTAACACAACTGTAGCTAATCCATCGATAAATTCAGGCTGTGCATTGGGCATTTCAGGGCGGTAATAATCAGCCCCAATTTCATCCGTCACCACTTTACATTCATAGTCGTTATCATAAAGAACTTCTAAGTGGTCTGCGATAAATCCAACCGGAGTATACACGAACGATGTATAACCTTTTTCTTCATGCAATTCTCTTGTTAAATCTTGGACATCAGGACCTATCCATGGCTCAGGCGTATTTCCAGCACTTTGCCAGCCAATTTCGTAATGTTCAATACCAGCTGCTTGTGCAATTAAATCCGCTGTTTCTTGAAGCTGATTTGGATATGGATCTCCTGCTGCAATAATTTTTTCCGGCAAGCTATGCGCAGAAACAATCAACACGGCTTTTTGGCGTTTCTCTTTGTCTATTAAATCAAACGTTTGTTTAACACGTGTAGCCCAGTACTGAATGAACTTTGGCTCACTGTACCAGCTTTCTACTGAATGAATGATTGGTCCTCCTAATTTTTCAGCCGTTTCTTTGGCGCGCCCATTATAGGATTTTACGCTAAACGTTGAAAAATGAGGTGCAAGCACAATGCTGACCGCTTCTTTAATTCCGTCTTTATGCATGGCTTCTACTGCATCTTCAACAAACGGTTCAATATGTTTTAAGCCAAGATACGCTTTAAATTCAATTTCATCCTGCACTTCATTCAAGCGCTTTTCCAGACTTTCCATTTGCTGTTGCGTAATTTTTGCAAGAGGTGAAATGCCCCCGATTGCTTCGTAGCGGTTTTGTAAATCTTCTAAGGCTTCCGGTGAAGGTTTACGTCCGCGGCGGATATGTGTATAGTAACGTTCAATATCTTCTTCTTTATATGGCGTTCCATATGCCATTACAAGTAATCCCATTACTTTTTTACTCATGTGTTCGACACCTCTTTGTTAGATTCAATACTTGTCTTCATTTTGCCATGAATAAAAAGAAAAATTCAAAGTTTAGCGCTCCAAATTATTTGACAATTTATTGTCTATTCGCAGAATATTCATGAATAAAGGTTGTTAAACGCTTCAACGTTTCCGGCTGAACCTGTGGAAAAACGCCGTGCCCCAAGTTAAAGATGTAACCAGGACTGGCCATCCCTTTATCTAATATTTCTGTTACACGTTCTTCAATAACTTCCCATGGAGCTAACAAAATAGCAGGATCTAAGTTTCCTTGCAGTGTTTTTGTTAAGCCTAATGCACGTGCTTCATCCAGCTGTGTTCTCCAATCTAATCCCACTACATCCAGCGGCAGATCATGCCATTCTTTTGCCAAATGACTTGCCCCTACTCCAAACATAATGAGCGGTACATTTTTTTCACGTAAAGAGGTGAAAATTCGCTCCATAACAGGTTTTATAAAGTAACGATAATCCGCTACATTTAAAGCACCTACCCATGAATCAAAGATTTGAATGGCTTTTGCCCCAGCGTCAATTTGCGCTTTTACATATGTAATCGTCATATCTGCTAACTTATCCATTAGTGCAAACCATGCTTTAGGTTCCGTATACATAAATGCTTTTGTTTTATTGTAATTTTTTGAAGGTCCTCCTTCAATCATATAGCTTGCCACTGTAAAAGGAGCACCCGCAAAGCCAATTAGAGGTACGTTTAACTGTTCTGTTGTTAACAGCTTAATGGTATCTAATACATATGGAACATCTTCTTCCGGCGTAATTTCTCCTAGTTTTTCTACATCGCTTAAAGATTGAATTGGATTAGAAATTACGGGACCAATCCCTGACTTGATTTCAACATCCACTCCAATTGAAGGAAGCGGTGACATTATATCTTTATATAAAATAGCTGCATCCACTCCGTACTGTTCAACGGGCAGGCGTGTTACATATGCCCCAAGCTCCGGCTGATGAGTGATTTCAAATAAAGAGTACTTCTCTTTTAGCTTTCGGTATTCCGGCTGTGAACGCCCTGCTTGGCGCATATACCAAACCGGAACATGATCCGTTTTTTCCCCTCTACAGGCTTTTAAAAAAGTATCGTTAAACGTTCCTTGACTCATAATTTCCACCTTTCTCGATTGTCTTCCATCCGTATTTTCTTCGATTAGACAGACAATAATCAGCAAAGGAACATACCGGTTCCTCTACTGATTAAAGTTTCACGTTATATTCTCTACTTGTCACTATACCCATTTCTTTACGACTTGTATAGCCACCTGCTAAAAATGTCAAAAATTCGCCCTACTCTTCCTTTTTTTATTGAAAAAGAGCAGGTGTTACTTCGTTGGATTTTTTTCCTTTTTGTTTTGTTTGGGAATTGTAAGGAACGACATAATAAGTAGGACTGTCGAGCAGATTCACACGCTCCTTTTCAAATGCTCCTTTTCCCTTCACTTTGCCAATTACTTCGGCTTTATCTCCTTTTTTCTCATAAACATAATAAACAGCTCTTTTATCAGGTGAAGGTGTCCACGTTAAATTGACCGTTAGCAAACCAAATGGATGGAATGTTAATTCTTGTTTTAAGTCTTTAACTTGCTCTAAGCGTATTGGTTTTGGCAAATCTTTAACGCCTGCTGGCTTTTGAAATGCAGCTTCGTCGTAACCCGCTCTTGTGAGAATGTCTTTAAATAATAGAGTCGGATAAGAACTTCCTTTTGTTAAATAATGCTGGTCATTTGTAGAATCATATCCCATCCACACGCTTCCTACAACATCTGGCGTATATCCAACGAACCAAGCATCCCTTGTGGCTCCTTTAACATTCGTATACGAAGTAGACCCTGTTTTTCCTGCTAACTCTCCTTTAAACTCTCCTTTTTTTGCCGTTCCTTCTTTAACAACTCCTTGAAGCATTTTTGTCATATACCAAGCCGTTTGTTTTGAAAATGCTTTGTGAATGTCGGGAACAGCTTTTGCAATTACTTTTCCGTCTTGATCTTTTATTTCTTGAATAAAGTACGGTTGGATGTTTTCTCCGTTTTCAGCAAATGCCCGGTACGCTCCTGCTAATTGAAGCGGTGTAATTCCTTCCTTTAATCCTCCAAGAGCAATCGCAAGCCCTTTATCTTCTAAAGGAATTCCTAGCTTTGTGAGGTACTGCTTACTTGTTTCAACTCCTAGCTGATTCAATGTCCAGACAGCAGCTGCGTTTTTAGAATCTTTTAGGGCATCGTACATCGTTACCTTTTTAGCATATTGGCCGTCTACATTTTTAGGTGTGTATCCCCCGTAGCTTGTAAGCTTGTCTTGCAGCAAAGAATAAGGCTTGAATTGACCTTCTTCTAACGCAGGGCCATATACTGCAATAGGTTTCATCGTAGAACCTGGCTGTCTTTTGACATTTAGGCGATTGAGCGATTTTTGTACATAATCTCGTCCTCCCATAACAGATAAAACTCCTCCGCTTTTGTTATCGACTAATACAAAAGCACCTTGGGCACTGTTATCTGTACCTGGAAAATAACGATTTTCTTTCATCAGCTCGTAGGCGGCTTCTTGTACTTTTGTACTCATCGGTACTTTGACCGTATAACCGCCGCGCAGAAGCTCATTGCTCGAAATGCTGTATTTCTTCTCTGCTTCTTGAATAACCATATCGATATAGGTTAAATATGCTGGGTTTTTAGCCTGTTCCTTTACGTTTAACCCCAGCGTTCTTCCTTGCAAACGGACATTTTTTTCAGCTGATAAATAACCTGCTTTTTGCATGGCATTTAACACAACATTTCTACGTTCTATACTTTTTTCTGGATGTAAAATAGGAGAATAAGAATTCGGTGCTTTTGGCAGTGCAGCAAGCAGTGCACCTTCTTCTACCGTTAATTCGGAGACATCTTTATTGAAGTAAAGCTTGGATGCAGCTTGGATTCCATAGGCTCCGTGTCCAAAGTATATTTGGTTCAAATACATTTCAAGCAGTTTTTGCTTACTGTAACGTTGCTCCAAGTTAATAGCCACCACTACTTCTTTTGTTTTTCTAAGCAGCGTTTTATCATTAGATAAAAACACATTTTTAGCCAGCTGCTGTGTTAAAGTACTTCCTCCTTCAACACTTCCTCCAGCCAATATATCTCGGTATAATGCTCGGCCAATAGATTTAAAATCGATTCCGTGGTGTTCATAAAAACGAACGTCTTCAATTGAAATAAATGCTTGTTGCACATGCTTTGGAATCTTATCAATTGAAACCAAGTCTCGATTTTTCACATAGAGCTTTGTTAATTCGTCTCCATTTTCGTCCACTAACCTCGTAGCCGAGTCCATGACGATCTTTTTCTCATCAATTACATAGTTTCCAAGAAACAAGATGATAATATATCCAATCAATCCTAATAGAAAAATTCCAACTAAGGCAGCAATTGCGTATAAGCCTTTTTTGTACATCGTGCCACCCCTTTTCTTTCGCTAAACTTTTGATAATATGGAAAACAACTTCATCAATGTTTTACTTTACCATCTTCATTAGAAGTTCACAATTTTTGAATTTTTGTGTGTAAAATTTTATAATTTTAGTATGATTTACAATTGTAAATTGTATGCAATTCCCAATTAGAAAGGAAGTATAATCCATGAAGATCTTTATTACTTACGGAACAGGCCCTTACCTTCAGAAGTTGATCGACGAACATCCGAGTGAACGTTTGTTACTGCTTCACAAAGATGACGATCAATTTGCACTAGTCCACGAAACAGATGGAGATACAATTTTTAAAGAAGGACATGCTTATGAAGTATTAGATGCTTCTGGAGATCTTGCAGATAGCGGATTTGCTGTACTAAATAATATTTCAGTTACAGATGAAGGCCGTCCTTTGTTTGAACAGCGATTTAGCCAACGAGCTCGTTTAATTGAAAATGAAGCAGGCTTCTCAGCTATTCGTGTGCTTCGTCCACTGCAAAATGACACATACATTATCTTTACAGGATGGAAAGATGAAAGTTCATTTAGCGATTGGCAGTCTTCAAAAGCCTATAATGAAGCACACAAAAAACGCGGTACGTCAGAAGGCGTGGATCAACAGCCATCGATTTTCTCTCGCCCTTCTTATGTGACCTCATACCACGTAGTTAAATAAGCAAACATCCTCCTAGTAGGCGAGTATCACAATAGGCACAAACGTCATATTGTATACTACATCACCTATTGGGAGGAATTTTTATGGGCATAGAGCTTGGAGCTCTTCATTGGATGTATGTCCTTTTTATCGCCTTCATTATCGGCTTTATGATTATGCGGCGAGATACGAGTATCCTTTGTATACTCGGGATTTTTTTGCTTTCCTTAACAGCTACCTCTTCGTTAAGCCACTCCGTCAGCGCTGTTTTTTCCAGCTTCATTTATGCCATTACAGAACTGCTTCCTACCATTTTAATTATTTCAATCATTGTATCCATGAGTAAAGTCTTAATGGCTACAGGAATAAATGAATCGATGATTTCACCTTTTGCTCGCCTCATTAAAACGCCTGCTCTTGCCTATTGGGTTATTGGATTAGTTATGATGACCATCTCCTATTTTTTCTGGCCTTCTCCAGCCGTTGCTTTACTTGGAGCCGTGCTTTTACCAGTGGCCATCCGCGTAGGGCTTCCAGCTATAGGCGTAGCTGTAGCGATGAATTTATTCGGCCACGGCGTTGCGCTTTCAGGAGACTTTGTTATTCAAGCTGCTCCTAAGATAACAGCTGACGCAGCAGGTCTTCCAGTTCACGAGGTGGTTCAAGCAAGCGTCCCTCTGGTCATTGTGATGGGAGTTGTTACGACACTCTCTGCTTTTTACTTTTTAAAACAAGATATGAAGCACAATAGAATTCACGTTCAACCGACAATGTTAACAAACAGTTCTTCTGTCCAATCCACACCTCTTTCTTCTTCAGTACGCCGGGCTTTAGCCATTATAGTTCCCCTTTTCTTTGCTATAGACGTATGGGCAATGTTCGCCCTTCATTTGCAGGGAGGAGATGCGACTGCTCTCGTTGGCGGCACAGCCCTGTTTATTTTAGTGGTAGTTTCACTTATTGCTCACAAAGGAAAAGGTCTCGAACAAACAACTTCCTACTTGATTGAAGGCTTGCAGTTTGGTTTTAAAGTATTCGGTCCCGTTATTCCCATTGCAGCTTTTTTCTATTTAGGAGATGCTGGATTCACAACAATCATTGGTGACTTTCTTCCGAAAGGATCACATGGACTTGTAAATGATCTAGGCGTTGCGCTTGCTTCCACTGTGCCGTTAACCGCACAGGTTGCTACTGTAACGATAACTGCTCTAGGAGCTATTACCGGATTAGACGGTTCAGGCTTTTCAGGCATTTCACTTGTAGGCTCTGTCTCTCATTTATTTGCATCTGCTTTAGGATCGGGCGCTGCCACCCTAACTGCTTTAGGGCAAATTGCTGCGATTTGGGTTGGGGGAGGCACGTTGATTCCATGGGCATTGATTCCAGCTGCTGCAATTTGCGGAGTCAGTCCGTTTGAACTCGCCAGACGTAATTTAAAACCTGTAGCGATTGGATTGGTCGTTACAACAATTGTCGCGATGTTCTTAGTTTAAACAAAAGGGGCTGGGACATAACGAAATGAATTCCATCCAAAGACGAACAAGCTGGATATATAATCTGGACAGCTTGCTCGACCGCAGTTGATTTCCGTTCAAGGCTTCTCTTTCCGCGAGAGTCTTCGCCTTGCCCTCCAATCAACTGCTAGAAGCAACGAAACAGATAAAATCTATGTTCACTATAACAAAAAGAAACGAACCACTAATCGAACAGTTTGATTAGTGGTTCGTTTTTCACTTCGGCTATACTACTTTTTTCCAGACTCCATATGTATATATTTTTTACATGCCTTTTGGAAACTCTTTTTCCGCTGAAGGCCTTACATACGCATAAACAAGCATATAGAAGAAAATGCCTACAATAAGCCACATAATCCCTAAGCTGTAGCCAGCTAAGACATCTGTTAAAAAATGTTCTCTTAATAGAATACGGCTCACACCTATTAATAAAACGATTAAAGTAATTGCAAGCTGATACCGCTTGGCTACCTTTTGACTGTTCATATACTTTGTGAGAAAAAAGACAATCAGACCGTAGATAAGAATTCCCATCATCGCATGGCTGCTTGGAAAACTGTAGCCTTCGATGCCTTGAAGAGGACGTCCTCGTTCTACCGCATCTTTAACTGCTTTATTAATAATATCACCGCTTAAAATAAGTAAAAATGCTGATATCATACCGATATAGTCCTTTTTGAAAAATAAAAAAACGAGAAGTACAGCTAAAAGAACCATAATCATCACTTTTGAAGCTAAAAAAGACAAGCCATGAAAAACAGATGACGATGACTGAAGAATAGTGCTGTCATCTATAGCTGAAACAAGCCAGTGGTCTCCTTGAAAAGAATTTGTCGACACAACAAACAACACTCCTAAAAAAACAAGACCTGCAACCCCAAACATCCACATCAATTTTTTGTACAGGGATACAGTTTGTGAATCTACCATATCGTTACCTCCTATTATCTCATGAGAAAATTGGTAAAAAACTCATTCTTTATCCCTATTCCTCACCTTATGTATCTATTATGTATATAAAATATTTCATGATTCAATTACTTTTTTCAATAATAACGCTTACATTCTTTTCTTTTTAATAGATAATGATATAATGATTAAAATGTCAAAAAATTCAAAACTTTATTCAACTTATACAGAAAGGATATGGTCACGTGAATTCCAAGCTACATACTTTACTTGAAGAAAAATTTGATGAAATGGTTCAAATCCGCCGATATCTGCATCAGTATCCAGAACCGTCTTTTAAAGAATTTCAAACCGCTGCCTACATTCGATCTTTTTATGACAAAATCGGTATTTCTTACCGAGCAAATGTAGGAGGAAATGGTATTGTAGCAAGCATTAAAGGAGGAAACCCTGGTCCTACTGTAGCTTTGAGAGCCGACTTTGATGCCCTTCCTATTCAAGATGAAAAAGATGTACCATATCAATCAACTGTTCCGGGTGTGATGCATGCGTGTGGTCACGATGGTCATACGGCTACTCTTTTAGTCCTTGCTAAAGCGCTTTTTGAAATAAGAGATTCTCTCCATGGTAAAATCGTCTTCATTCATCAGCACGCCGAAGAGTACGCTCCCGGAGGCGCCAAGTCCATGATTGAAGACGGATGCTTAGACGGTGTGGACGCGATATTTGGAACACATTTATGGTCATTAACTCCGACTGGTGTTGTTCAATATCGAACGGGTCCTATTATGGCTGCTGCTGATCGCTTTGAAATTACGATCAAAGGAGCAGGTGGACACGGTGCACAGCCCCACAAAACAAAAGATTCAATCGTCATCGCCTCTCAGCTTGTTGTTAATTTACAGCAAATTGTAAGTAGACGTGTAAACCCAATTGATTCAGCGGTTGTGAGCATAGGTTCTTTTGTAGCGGAAAATGCATTTAATATTATTGCTGATTCTGCTCGACTAATTGGAACGGTAAGAACATTTAATGAAGATGTGCGAAATGATGTCGAAAAAGAAATCAAACGAATTGTCCAAGGTACATGCTTAACAGCTGATGCTTCTTATGAACTGAGTTATACTCGCGGCTATCCTTCCGTCGTCAACCATCCGGAAGAAACGGCCTTTCTTGCTTCTGTTGCTTCTCAAATCGATGAAGTTCATACAGTCGAAGAAACGGAGCCTCACATGACTGGGGAAGATTTCTCTTATTATTTGCAGCATATTAAAGGAACGTTCTTTTTTACAGGAGCTCAGCCAGAAGGTGTAGATGCTCCGTATCCTCATCATCATCCTAAATTTGATTTTAACGAAAAAGCAATGCTTATCGCAGCTAAAACGCTTGGTACGGCTGCTGTTGAGTATTTAAGAGAACAAGCTCCTTCTAAAAACGTAATAAAAGCGAATTAATCATTCAGCAAGCATTCGTACGGATAAGCAGACGAGTGCTTGTTGTTTTAGTTTAGGAACCTTTTTCTCACTTAAAACGTAGTATTTATATCGACTGAAATGAGGTGATTTTTTTGAATACGTATGAAGAAAAAGTGTTACAAGAAGCTGAACATTGGAAATTCAGCATGTTGAAACGACCTTCTAAATTTCAACGGACCGCAAAATCTTTACAGCTTAAACTAAATGAAAAAATCCCTGCTAAAGTCCATAAGATTATGACTGAAAGCATAAAAAAAATGGTGGAAACTACGCTTGTTGGGTCCGATTTCACCACTAAAAAAAGAGATGTCAGCGGTCTTTCGTTTGAAGAAAAAGAGAAAAGAATTTTGGAGCTCATACCTAAGTACAAAAAAACTGCTGCTGTAGAAGGAGCTGGTACTGGTGCAGGCGGTATCCTTTTAGGTGCAGCAGATTTCCCGCTGCTTCTTTCCATAAAAATGAAGTGCTTATTTGACATTGCCGCTACGTATGGTTTTGATGTAAAAGAAAAAGAAGAACGCATTTATATGCTGTATATTTTTCATCTTGCCTTTTGCAGCGACGACCATAGAACGAAGCTGCTCGAAGTAGTAGAAAACTGGGAAGAAAAAAAAGAGGAACTTCTTGAGCTTGATTGGAAAGCTTTTCAACAAGAATACCGCGATTACATTGATGTTGTAAAAATGTTTCAGCTTATGCCTGGAATTGGAGCTGTTATAGGTGCATATGCTAATTATCAGCTTCTTGACCATCTCACAAAAGTAGCAATGAACGTCTATCGCTTCCGTATATTATCTTCGTCTCCAAAGTAGTCTAAAAACGTAAAAAAGCTCCATTCGGAGCTTTTTTACGTTAATTTTTTATTTACATATGCATTTACAAATAAGTGAATAAATATAACACCTGCTGCCACGGAAAGCAGTGCAGCAACTATATTAGAAAAAGCCACCGCTATGGCGAGCACAAGAATTTGTACATACAGCGCTTTTTTCCATACGTCCAAAAATGCCTTTTTCCGTTCTTTAGCTTCAACCGGATAAAGAGAAAGCCATAAAATCTGTTTGTGCTGCTTCCAAAGCGGGAGTAATTGAAAACCCGTCATGTATACAACAAATAAAACAACCACTATATTGCCGTATTGAAACGGAGCAGCTACAATTAAAAATCCGCCAATGACAGTTAAGCGAACGAGCAAACTTAAATAATCTCCTGATCGCAAAAATGTTCTAGTGTACAAGTAATGGTAAGTGGCACTTTGACGAAATGGAATACGTGCTAATAGCCAATCTAAATATCTACGGCGTTTGATTCGCTCTTTCACCTGAGGAACGTCCGTAAATAAATTAGCTAATCGATAAAAATAGCCCATGCGCTTTTCTTCTAAGTCAATTAGCTTTTCCCATTTGATCGGCTTTCTTTTTGTAAGGGAGCGATAATAAATGGCTAGCGCAATCATAATCACCGCTACGACTCCTGTAAACAATACGTATGCATGCGAAAATAAGAAGTACGTAAAAACTGCGTTCAAGAAAAACCTGACGATATAATCTGTCCACTTCGCCCACTTTTCTTCAAACCATACAGCCCACCAAGACATGCCTAAGTTTACAACTTTCAAGATGAGTAATAGCAGAAAAAACACAAAAACGTTTGAGTAAGAATCATGCATTACCTTTACGTGAAGAGGTGCTGCTGCACCAGTTGCAAATAATAAAATATAAAGCTGAATCGTAAAGGTAAACCAAAAAGATTTTTTAAAATAAGGCTGCAGCTTCGTCTCCAAAGGAAGTAAAAAGACTAAATCAGGTCGTTTTAAAAACGTTTGAATTTGACCCATGGTTAAAATCAATCCCATAAGTATCGCAATCACTACAGCCGAAGGAAACGCAGGTGTTAATGTACTCAACCACTGTTGATAATAGTAGGCCAAACCGCCAATCGCAAAAATTAACACTAATTTAATGTGGTCATTTAAGATATATTTTGTATATCTCCTTACATCCACTAAATACTGCTGAAACCGTTGCTTCCATAATGCATCAATCTTACTCATAGCCTTCTTCCTTTGTTAATTCAATATAAATTTCATCAAGAGTAGCATTGCGCATCTGAAATTCTTCTTGAAGGTCTTTAAGCGTTCCTTGCGCTCTTACTTCTCCGTTATGTAAAATAACAAATTTATCGCAGTAGCGTTCCGCGGTCGCCAAAATGTGTGTGGACATTAAAATGCCTGCACCTTGCTTTTTCATATCCGTCATCAAATCAAGTAAAGATTGAATACCAAGCGGATCTAAACCTAAAAAAGGTTCATCAATAATATAAAGAGACGGCTGCACCAAAAAAGCGCACATTATCATAACCTTCTGCTTCATTCCTTTTGAAAAATGCGCAGGGAACCATTTTAACTTCCGGTCTAAACGAAATTCTTTTAAAAGCGGCTGCAGACGGGCTTCATATGTTTGAGGCTCAAGTCCATAAGCCATAGCTGTCATATCTAAATGTTCTTTTAATGTTAATTCATCGTATAGCACAGGAGTTTCTGGAATAAACGTAAACTGACTTCGATAACCTGTTGGGTCTTGTTGAAAGGTTTTATTATTAATGGATACACTTCCTTTTTTTGCTTCCATTAATCCAATGACATGTTTAATCGTTGTACTTTTGCCGGCCCCGTTTAACCCGATTAACCCGACTAATTCACCTGCATTTACATCAAACGATACATCTTTTAAGACGGGAGTTTTTGTATATCCCCCTGTAATGTTGTTAATTTGCAATAAAGAACCCATCACGATCTCCTTTTATTTGTTCTTTTTTGTCTTCAAGCGCAAGCGCTATTTGCTCTATTGTACCAAATCTTTTTCTTCCTCACATTGTTTTCAATTTTTTTCGGTTAATTTTTCCAGAATATAATCGAAATATCAGGACATTCTATATAGGGAAGAAGGAAAACAAGTTATTGATTACAACTAATCATTACAAAGCTTCTTACATTTGGGATGAGGTGTCTACAGCAGGCATATTTCAGAAAACCTTATTGTAAATCGATGTATGTTTGATTCATAAGGGGATGGTAGTCATGAACGTAGTAAGAATATATATAATGGGTAGACAATAATGTTCATTTATTACTGTGTAAATGAGGTGTTTGTCAAAGACCAAGAACGATTTCGTTCACATTGTATATTTTTTAGCTCAATGCTTAAATGAGGTGTTTGTTAAAGAGAATATACTTTTTCAAGTTACTGTTTCATTAGGCAATGCAATTACGTAAATGAGGTGTTCCTTAAAGATCATATGCTGCATTAAAAGCTACTTTTTCCTTCTTCACATGACGGGATGCATAATCGTTTGCATCCCGTTTTTGTGTATAAAATGCCAGTAGCTATTTCTTGCCAGCTGATTGCATTTCTACTTTGTGGTAAAATAAACGTACATGTATACCCATACATTTATATTGGTAACGGAAGGTGAACATAATGAGCACACATGATGAAAACTGTATTTTTTGCAAAATTATTCGCGGTGAAATCCCAGGTGCAAAAGTATTTGAAAATGAACATGTATTAGCTTTTTTAGACATTAGTCAAGTAACAAAAGGTCATACGCTGGTGATTCCAAAGGTACATAAAAAAGACATTCACGAACTAACGCCGGAAATTGCGCGCAATTTGTTTGAAGTGGTTCCTCAAATCGCAAATGCAATTAAAGAAACATACAGCCCAATCGGCTTAAACATCTTAAATAATAATGGTGAAAAAGCTGGTCAATCCGTGTTTCATTATCATATGCACATTATTCCTCGCTATGGGGAAGGGGATGGATTCGGTGCTGTATGGAAAGAGCATACAAGCGAATACACGCCTGAAAAACTTCAAGAAATCGCTGGCAATATTTCTTCTCGCCTTTCTTGAAACAAAAAAAGCTTACACATGTAAGCTTTTTTTGTTTTATCTATTCATTTGACACATGTTTAATCAGTTTGTGATATAAAACATCGTACGGCTTTTCACTTATTATGAACGACTTTCCGCCTTAACTTCTAAATTCATACGTTCTTCAATCAATTTTGTTAATGCTCTTGATCCTTCAGGTACCAAGTGGACACCATCTGATGTAAAGTATTCAGGGTGCTTAGAAGCCTCTGAGTACCAATCTACGAGCGTGACGTGACCAAACTTTTCAGAGGCAGCTTTCAAGTTCTTGTTCACCGTGCTTTCCCACGAACGAGGAACGCGCGTATTCACTAAGTAAACGTCCGCGTGTGAAAAAGCTTTTACCAGTTGTTCAAGTTCTTCATTTGTAAAATAGCCGTTTGTTCCTAACTCAATAATCACTGCGCTGTTCGGATTATTAAATGCTTGATAGCTAGGAGTTAGCTGCAGTGCTTCATTGAGCTGCCTTCCTACTTTTCCGTCAATCGTAATACTAAGCGGCATCTCTTTAAGATTTTGAGCAATATCCAGCATGACCGAGTCTCCAATCGCAAGAACATCTCTGTAAGAATTCGGCTGCTGTTTTTCTTTGGCATCAGATTTTTCTTCCGCGTTCTCTGCTTTTTTATCATCCGCTTTATTCTTGTCTTTGACAGAAGTTGAAGCATTTTCTTTATGATTCGTTTGAATTTTAACCTCTGTCTCTTTTGCTGTCGTTTCATCCTTTTGCTGCGTACTAATAGCAAAGCTTGTCATATCCGCTGTAAACAGCGCCAAAAAGAAAATGAGACTGCCCAAAACCACTTGTCTCGAACGAGAAAGATTACGCCATTTAAAAAGCTCTCTCGGATGGTAGTGCCGGAAATAATAGCGAAAGCCGCGTGTGCGGATAGGCACTTCGATGTAACGGTAAGAAAGTTCAGCAATGATAAATGTAAGGCCTACTTGTAACAGCGCATGCCAATAGACCGGGCGGCCAATCTCGGATACAGGTGTTGTAAGAACAATAACCGGATAATGCCACAAATAGATACCGTATGATCTAGTACCAAGCCAGCGAAGCGGTTTAAACGACAGAGCTTTTCCTAAAAAACTACTAGGATGACTAATCGTTGCAACCAGTACAGCAGCGTTTAAACAAATCAGCAGCATTCCACCTTGATAAAGAAAAGATGCATGAGTATACTCATCAACGCTCCATACGCAGAGAATAAATATAAAGAAACTCACTATACTTACCGCGTTTAATACTTGCTTGCCTACGGCTGGAAGATTTTTTGATGACAAACGATACATCGGCCAGACAAATGCAAGTAAACAGCCGATTAAAAGGGCAAACAGCCGAGTATCGGTTCCATAATAAATGCGGCTAGGATCTCCTCCTGGCTCATATAAAAAAGACATTAGAATAGCTGAGGCCATTACTCCAGCTAAAATGAATAGAGAAAGAATTCCTCTCTTTTTGATAAATTTTAAACCCAACAATAAAACAAGTGGCCACACAATATAAAACTGCTCTTCAATAGCAAGTGACCATAAGTTCTTTAATGGTGACGGTGACCCAAAACTATCAAAATATGAAACTTTATGAAAAATAAACCACCAGTTACTCATATAAAAAATAGACGATAATGCATCGCCTCGTAGCGTTGTTAACAATGGCCGGTTAAATAAAATAACCCAAGCTGCAGTTAATACTACCATCACATACACAGCCGGAAGAAGTCTTCTCGTTCGGCTGATCCAAAAATGCTTCAAATTTTTCAAAGGATTTTCCCAAGATTGCACCAGTAAAATCGAGGTAATTAAATACCCTGATAATACAAAGAAAACGTCAACTCCTAGAAATCCTCCAGATGCCCATCCAAATCCTAAGTGATATGCAATGACAGACATAACAGCGAAAGCTCGAAGTCCATCCAAACTATATATATACCTATTTTTCTTTTCCTTTGCACTCATAAAAATGCCTCCAAGCAATATGTACAACAAATTTATTTCCCAATCAGTATTAAGAATATTACGTAATTGTTACATTTTTGTTACAAAAATCATTATATACAATATTATTACTTTCTTCAATATATCACTTACTTAAAATCAAAGAATAAGCAAAAAGAAACAAATTCATTATCTATCTTATTCATAAATTACTAATTTAGTAGTAGTCATATCGATTCTATCTGCGCAGTACTAAAGCCTAACATCTTTCTTTCACCTTACCCGTTTCAGAAATAGAAAAACTTCACACAATTGGTGAAGTTTCTAAGGTGTCTTTAGCATATCTACGTGGGGAAGCCCTTCATCTGAATAAATATCGGAAATAGGTCTAAAACCAAACGATTCATAAAATGTTTGAAGTCTGCTTTGAGCTTGAATTTTAATTGTCTTCTCGTGCAACTCATTCTCTAAAAAATCAATTCCTCTTGCTACTAGCTCTCTTCCGAGACCTGTACCGCGCTGTACTTGTTTCACAATAATGCGCCCCAGAGAAGCCTCCCGATAGCTAATTCCTTTTGGTAAAACTCTAAGGTATGCGATAATTTTCTCATTCTCTTTTTTGAACAAGTGATAAGCAAGTTTGTCTTTTCCATCTACTTCTAAGTAAGCACACTTCTGTTCGACAACAAAAATAGCGGTGCGAACCTGTAGAATTTCATAAAGCTCATCGTTTGTCAGCTCTTGAAATGATTTTATGCACCAAGTCATGATCCGCTCACCTTTTCTTATTGTTCTTTTTCAATTAAATTCAGCGTACGTTCAAGCCAATTGATATAGCTTGTCTCCCGGTCTTGAGCGCGAGATAGCACCAAATAATGACCAAATTGAGGAGACGAAACGGTAATGTGATGATTAACTTGTTCCAAAAGATCATCCATTCGTTTCTTTAAAAAAGTTAGCTTCACTTTCCTGCTTGATAGTTGATTATCTATTTGTTGCTTTAACTCTTCTATTGACATGGATGAAGCAAAATAAGCTTTTAACATAAATTCATCTTTAGTTGTTTCAGGAATAGGATCAATTGTAGTGAGCCACTTGCTTAACTCGGCCCTTCCTTCTTCCGTTATCGAATACATCTTTTTTTCTAATTTCTTGCCTTGAATCACGGTTTCATAGCGAATAAATTCCTCTTCTGTTAATCGCTTTAACTCGGGATAAATCTGGCTGTGCTTAGCACTCCAAAAATTACCGACCTCTTCTTTAAAAAGTCTGGTAATGTCATACCCGCTGAGCTCCTTCTGATCTAAGAGCCCTAATATTGCATATTTTAATACTCTCATTCTGTTCCTCCACATTATTTCTTCCATCAGTATAGCATATAAACATTTCATTTACATGTTTGCCAAAACATGTTTGCGTATACTTTTTATTTATCTTTTTTCTATTATTTTCTCTTTACAGATTAATTTAAATTTTTGAAAAGTTACCTCCACAATCAATGGTTTTCATGATAGTATAATGATATTCTTTCTGACATCAGTCATTAGCCATTTTGTATGATGAGTGTTCGAACTAATTTGAGGAGGAATTAATGTGATTACGTTAAACAGAGCTTATAATTTTAATGCAGGTCCGTCTGCGCTTCCCCTACCTGTCTTACAACTTGCTCAAGAGGAGCTAGTTAATTTTAAAAATACGGGTATGTCTGTGATGGAATTATCACATCGCAGCAAAGAGTTTGAAGATGTATTAACACATGCTAAAGAAACACTCACGGAATTGCTTAATATTCCAGATACACATGAAATTTTATTCCTGCAGGGCGGAGCAAGCCTGCAATTCTCTATGATTCCAATGAACTTCTTAGCTCCCGATCAAGTCGGTGCATATGTACTAACTGGATCATGGTCAGAAAAAGCATTAAAAGAAGCAAAGAAACTTGGAAAAACAGCAGTGGTTGCTTCTACTAAAGAAGAGAACTACCGCTCTATTCCAGCTTTAGATGATGTAAAGCTTCCAAAAGAAGAGATTGGGTACTTGCATATCACGTCCAACAATACCATTTTTGGTACACAATGGGCTGACTATCCTTCTATTGAAGGAGTAGACTTAATTGCCGACATGTCAAGCGACATTCTTTGCCGTCAAATTGATGTATCTAAGTTCTCACTCATTTATGCTGGTGCTCAGAAAAACCTCGGACCATCTGGTGTCACGGTTGTCATTTTGAAGAAAGAATTGCTTAAACGTATTCCTGAAGGTTTACCAACAATGCTGAATTATGAGACACACGTAAAGAGCAACTCTCTTTACAACACTCCTCCAACGTTTGGCATTTATATGCTTTCACTTGTTTTAGATTGGATTAAAGAACAAGGCGGCGTTAAAGCAATTGAAGCCCAAAATCATAAAAAAGCTAAGTTACTCTATACAAGCATGGAACGTTCAAATGGTTTCTATACCCCTCACGCTACAGAGGAAAGCCGATCAATTATGAACGTAACGTTTACTTTACCAACCGATGAGTTAACGACTGCGTTTTTACAGCAAGCAAAAGAAAAAGGCTTCGTAGGATTAGCTGGACACCGTTCAATCGGCGGATGCCGCGCTTCTATTTACAATGCTGTACCGCTTGAAGCGTGTGAAGCTCTTGCCGTCTTTATGGATGAATTTGCACAGGCAAACGTATAATTGGCAGAATCAGCTGATTCTTTTTTCACATAAATATGTTATAATCAGTATGTAAATATATGCAATGGGCATAGACGCACTATTGGTATATTTCGAGCTTAGCTTAGAAGAGGAGAGATGAGAAATGAATACAAAAGTTTTAGTTTCTTTAGCGTTATTAGTCGGAATTGGAGCGGTTCTCCACACGGTGGTACCTCCTATTTTATTTGGAATGAAGCCAGATATGATGTTAACAATGATGTTTTTGGCAATCCTGTTGTTTCCTAGCGTAAAAAATGTTGGGTTAGTTGCCCTAACAACAGCAGCTATTTCTGCTTTAACAACAAGCTTTCCTGGCGGACAAATTGCAAACTTAGTTGATAAACCAATTACAGCATTTGTTTTCTTTGCATTATTTATGCTTGTGAAAAAAGCAACAGGCATTAAAACACCAGTTGCCGCTGCTTTAACAGCTGTTGGCACACTCGTATCAGGAACCGTATTCTTGTCAGCTGCCGCGCTAATCGTCGGCTTACCGGGCGGAAACAGCGTCATGGCGCTTGTTGCTGCGGTTGTATTACCTGCAACAGTAGTAAATACAATCGTTATGGTCGTTATTTATCCAATTGTTCAATCCGTTCTAAAACGCACAAGCATCAAAGCAAAATTATCGTAACGTCAAGAGCCTGATTTAATTAAGAATCAGGCTCTTTTTTTACACCAAAAGCTAAGGCCCGCCAAAGCGTGGCGGACCTTTAGATAAAACGGTTCATTTATAGGATGTTGCTGATCTTTTAGAGACAGCCTAAAGTTCGACTCTTAACTTTTTGTTTAAAAAGAAATGGTACAGGATGCTTTTCACTTAAATTTCATTTGCAGCTCATACAATAGGTATGAAGACTTACTATGTAATAAAGGTTTAAGTTCCCCATCCTAGGTTACATAATAAAGTATAAGCGCCAATAAAAAACTCGCAAAAGCCACTGTCGCACATGTAAGAGACTTTTGTTTCAGCACATGTTTAGGTGGATATGATGCCGTTCTAGTCGTAAGGCTAAACCATTTAAAGGCAGCCAGAAAAAAACTCAGGCTAATCATCAAAAGAATGAATAAAGCTACCCCATGTTGATAACCTCCTTCTTTTGTATAAATCTATGCCATTTTTTTATGATTATGTCAGAAGGAAGTGTTAGCAATTACTTTACTATATAGGAGGAAATAAATAATGAGCAGAATGAAAAAACTAGCAGCTGGAGCAGCAATCGGAAGCACCGTAGCCGCTATTACAACGCTTCTTGTTACTCCATATTCAGGACGAGAACTTAAACAGCGTGTCAGCTCTCGAAAAGACCGAGTTAACGCTTCACAACAAGAGCTCTCAACAAAAATAAAAGCTGTTTCTCAACAAGTACAAATGACCGCCAGAGAAGGAAATACTATAGTGAAAAATATCGCAAGTGACCTTTCTACTACCCTTGGTCAGTTTAAAGAAGAAATTGTCCCTCATAAGGAATCCCTTCAGCATCATTTGAAAGAAATCCAAAATTCTTTGTCAAACCTAGAGGAACATGTACAGACAACTAAAAATCCCAATGAAAAAATTGACAAAAAAGAAGGTTAGAACGCCTTCTTTTTTAATTTTTTAAAATTTTGTAAATTTACATCTTTATAATTTTTTATTTTATTGGCATAATAGAAGATAAATAAAAAAAGAGACTAAGTAGGTGGGAGAAGATGAAAAAGACTAGTGATCAAGATTACAGTTTGAAAGAAGCACTTCTATTTAGCCAACGCATTGCCCAATTAAGTAAAGCCCTTTGGAAAACCGTAGAGAAGGATTGGCAGCAATGGATTAAGCCTTATGACCTTAATATTAACGAGCATCATATTTTATGGATTTCATATCATTTAAACGGGGCTTCCATTTCCGAAATTGCCAAGTTTGGAGTTATGCATGTTTCTACTGCATTTAACTTCTCCAAAAAACTAGAAGAACGAGGTTTACTTGAGTTTTCTAAAAAAGAAAGCGACAAGCGAAATACGTACATTCAGCTGACAGATAAAGGCGAGGCTATTTTATTAGATTTAATGGAACATTACGAACCTTCTAATAATTCAGTGTTCAGCGGCGCACTTCCTTTGCGCGACTTGTACGGCAAATTCCCTGAGTTTATGGAACTAATGACCGTCATCCGCAAAATTTACGGTGAAGATTTTATGGATATCTTCGAGCGATCTTTCCATCATATCGAAGAAGAATTCACTGAAGAAGATGGCAAGCTTGTCAAGAAAGATAAAGAGAACCACCAGGAGACTATTTCAAACTCTTAATGGTTAGTCCCTTATCCATTGAATAATTTCAAAAAATTCATTCATCACATCTTGATAAGAAGGTTGATAACGAAGCGATTCGACCGTCTCTCTAGGATTTAATTTATAATTCAGCATGCCAACAAATTGTGTAAGAAGCGGAACAAAGTCTGTTAGACCTTCCGCTTTTTGCTCAATATATTCGTTTTTTGTATCTTCACACAGAATTAAAATTTCCTCTACTTCCTTCTTTGTAAGCTGATTTCTTACCACTAAATCAATAAATGGTTTAGCTTCTTGTTCAGATGTCCCAGATAACAGTTTTATGTAATATTCTAAACGTGATACTCGAGATTCTAAAGTTTCCATCCGCTTCCCCTACTCCTTCAACGTTCATATACCTCTACTCCATATTGTACATGATTCATTCATGTTCTTCCAAATAATTCTTTCTTCGTCATTCACATTTCCTGTTTGAGTAGCACCTTATAAAGATTTTCATATACTGATTATGTACTCACTGCATATATTAATATAAATCCCTCTGTCCTTTTTAACAATCCTTTTGCACAATGGCTAATTGTTACTCATTTCTTATCCATTCACTTTGCTATTTCGTTTAAAACCTATTTCTCAACTTCTTAACTACCCTTTATAAAATAAAAACCGCATTTCTGTGTAAATACCTTTTGAAATTCTTTGCTCAACTGTATATATAACTATCTATTTTACCGCTTTTTTGGTAATGTTAATATAGATATTTGTAAATTCATACAAAGCTGTACTATATAAATGACTATAAGACTTTTTGTCTTCGTCACACTGATTTTGTTAGGGGGATTTTTATGTACATATTCTTTATTGTATTTGCACTATTCATTTTATTCTACATCAATGCACTAACAAATACATTGTGTATTCAAAAAGAAATTCCAGCTGAAAAACAGCCTAAAGTTTTTCGTACGATTAATGTATTAATTACCATTTTATTAGTTTCATCTTATATTGAAGTATCATTTACATAAAAAACGGTGAGATGTCTCACCGCTTTTTTATAGGCTTAGCAAAAACAGCTAGCTCCGATGATAACTAATAAGATGAATAATACGACTAATAACGCAAATCCACTGCCGTATCCGCATCCGTAAGAACCCATATCTATCGCCCCTTTCCTTTTATATTCATCTGTTTCCTAGTGGTAACATGCACAACCAACAATGACTAATAAGATAAACAGTACAACTAATAGTGCAAAACCGCCTCCATGTCCGCATCCGCTCATTTGAGCACCCCCTTTGTTTACTAATACTGCATCTTATGCATCAGCTCAAAAAACGTCTAGGCTTTTAGCCCAAACTCCATAATTTATTTCTCTTGCTTCTCGTTTGGAGATTACTCTGTGAGTTTGTCCACCATTTTGAAAACGCTTTATAAAAAAGCTATCATAAGCGTATAATCACTCCATGCTTAGTGGAAAATAAATGTAAATTTACGTGGTTTTAACTTCATTTGCTAACATCAGGAAATGTGATATAGTAAATCTTGAGTCAAGCTACATAAGTAAAAATGATGAGTAGGAGTGTTTACGTATGAAAAAAAGCTTAGTTGCACTAACAACGGCAGCCAGTCTCGTTGCTTTATCAGCATGCAGTGGGGGAAATGATGCTTCAAATGCAAACGATTCTTCAAAAGTAATTGTAGAAACAAAAGCAGGCAATATCACTCAAGGTGATTTGTATAAGCAAATGAAAGATACAATCGGACAAGACCAATTTAATACACTCGTACGAAGCGTTACCGAAGAAAAAGTATTGAGTAAAAAATATAAAGTAACGGATAAAGAGCTTGATCAGCAGCTGAACATTCTAAGAGAACAATACGGTGATCAGGTGGATTCAGTTATTAAGCAAAAAGGCGAAAAAGAAGTCAAAGATATGCTGAAAGTTGATATTCTCCGTGAAAAAGCTGCTACAGCAGGCATTAAAGTATCGGACAAAGAACTGAAAAAAGCCTATGATGAGTATAAAGCTCAAAAACCTCAAATTCGCGCAAGTCATATTTTAGTAAAAGACGAGAAAACAGCAAACGAAGTGGAAGCGAAAATCAAAAAAGGCGAGGACTTTGCTAGTCTGGCAAAAGAATATTCAACGGATCAGCAGTCTGCCGCTAACGGCGGGGATTTAGGCTACTTCGGTGAAGGCCAAATGGTTAAAGAATTTGAAGAAGCGGCTTACAAGCTGAAAAAAGGTGAAGTAAGTAAACCAATCAAAACAGAGTACGGCTACCATATCATTAAACTAGTCGATAAAAAGAAAGTAGAATCGTTTGAGAAAAAGAAACCCGAACTTGAGCAGCAAATCAAACGTTCAAAAGTAGATCAAGCAGAAGCAAACAAGAAGATTCAAAAAGAGCTTGATAAAGCAAAAGTAGAAGTGAAAGACAAAAATGTAAAACCAATTTTCGAAGAAGGTGCGACAGATAGTCAATCTGGCGTAGAAACTCCTCAGCAGTAATGCTAAGAGCCTGTCACTCATGTGACAGGCTCTTTTATATAATCAGATGGAATCGCTGTTGCGTCTTTCTTTTTCCACTTGCATTCTTTCGATGAAGACTTGTCCCTCTTTTTCAATAAACGAATCATCCACTTGCTTATCATGTTGTGCAGCACGAATCGCCATAAATCCACTAAAGAAAATGCCTGCTACAACTAAATAAATCCAAATTGGTAGTGTCACCATATATTGATCCCCCATCACAGTTATTTACAACCACTATATGCGAAGGAAGAAAGACTTATACCTTTTTAATCAATCGTTGGTTTATAAAATGAGCGATTATCAAGTGCAAAAATACGCTCTGTAAACTCACCGGGCTTCACTTTTGTTAATGCTCGGTCCAGCATATTCATTTTAGCGTCTACATTGTCAATCAAATGAAGCATCTCAGCCTCTTTAATTAACGGCTTTTTCGGACTTCCCCACTCTTCCTTACCGTGATGCGATAATACAAGGTGCTGAAGAAGCATAACCTCTTCTCCTTCGATCGCTAATTCTTCTGCCGCTTTTCCAATTTCATTCACCATAATCGAAATATGGCCAAGCAGGTTCCCTTCGACTGTGTATATCGTCGAAACAGGACCTGAAAGTTCAAATACTTTGCCAAGGTCATGAAGAATAACCCCAGCGTACAGCAAGTCGCGGTTTAAGCTTGGATAAAGGGTTGAAAATGACTCAGCCAGCTTCAGCATAGACACCACATGGTAGGCAAGTCCCGATACAAACTCATGGTGATTTTTAGTTGCTGCCGGATATTCTAGAAATTCCGTTTGATATTTTTTAAACAAATGGCGAGTAATGCGCTGGACATTCGAATTTTTCATTTCGAATATACTCTTTGTAATATGTTCGACCATTTCTTCTTGAGATAAAGGCGCCACTTCTAAAAAGTCAGATGTGCGCACTCCGTCCTGCGGCTGTGCAGGACGAATGTTGCGTATTTTCAGCTGGTTGCGCCCGCGGTAATTCATTACTTCTCCAGCAGCTCGCACAATCTTTTGAGCAGCATAATTTTCCTCGTCATCTGGGGAAGCATCCCACAGCTTGGCTTCAATATCACCTGTTTTATCCTGCAGGATTACCGTTAAAAATGGCTTTCCGTTGCTTGCAATTCCTCTCGTTGAGGATTTAATTAAAAAATAAAGATCAACTTGCTCTCCTACTTCGTATTGAGCAATTCCTTTTGTCATGATCTTTTCCTCCTTACTACTTCATTCTATGTATTTGATAGCAAAGCTCTTATCGCTTCGTCCGCTTATTTACAGCTCTTTACATTTCATTTTACCATCGCTTGGCACCGAATGCACGGGTAGACGCTTTTTCATACAAGATGAGATTGCGACATAACATAAACAATGCAATCTAAAGACGAACAAATTGGATAAAGGAGCTGAACTGCTTGAGACACCGCTGTTGATTTCCGTGCAAGACTTCGCTTTTCGCGGGAGGGCACTGAGCCTCCTCGTCGCTTCCGCTCCTGCGGGGGTCTCACCTATTCCGCTTTTCCCGCAGGAGTCTTCGTCTTGCTCTCCAATACACAGCTAGAAGCAGCCACATATATGAAAACTATGGTCACCATAGCAATAAAAAAATCCGAACGAGTTGGATTCTCCCTCAAGAATCTAGGTTGTTCGTTCGGATCTTCCTTCAACTAAACTACTTTTGTCTCAGCCTCTCACTTCTTTATGTTTCTTTTTTCGTTAGCTGCAGCGCCTTTTTAATATCTTTAAAAGAGGTAGATTGCCCATACATAAGGACTCCTCCTTTATACACACGGGCACCAAATATAGCTAAAGCAGTAATCGTCACAACTAAAATCCCTATCGATACACTCACTTCCCACACAGGAACATTTAACATACCTACTCGCAAAAACATAATCATCGGAGCAAAAAACGGGATAAAAGATGTGACCGTAATGATTGTGGTTTCAGGATCACCAAGTCCAAACATAGCAATTAAAAAAGCGGCCACAATCACAAGGGTCATAGGCGTAATCATTTGCTGTACATCTTCAATACGGCTCACAAGAGAACCTAAAAAAGCCGCGAGCGTAGCAAAAAGGAAGTACCCCAATATGAAAAAGACAAATGCATACACGAATGTAGTCAGCGGAACATCATTAAATCCGAGATAAGAAAAGATACCGTTATGATTTGTTTCCACACTGGCTTTTAACGATGTGTAGCCCACGCTCAGTATCACTGCAAGCTGCGTTAAGCTGAGCAGTGCAATTCCAATGATTTTAGCAAACATTTGTGTAATAGGTGATACGCTCGATACAAGGATCTCCATAACGCGGGATGATTTTTCAGTAGCTACTTCCATCGCAATCATGCTCCCATACATGATAACGGCAAAATAAATAACAAATAGCAGCACATACACAAGACCTCTTGCTTGATTTAGCTCTTGTTCTGTTTTGGCATTTTCAACTAACGCTTTCTTTTTAAATGAAACAGGGCTGTAAAGCTGATCAATTTGCTTTTCTTCTAAACCGATTTTCACTGTAGCCATAGCCACTTTTGTTTGCTGTACCGCCTGTTCTAAGGTAGAAGAAAGGTTTGATTCAGCCAAAGAGTTAGCTTTGTACACAGCTTGAGGCAGCTGCTTATCGTTTAAAGATAAAAGTAAATAGCTATCGAGCTCCCCGCTTTCTACCGCTTGTTTTGCCTTAGACTCAGACGTAAATTCTTTTAAATGAATGTCTTTATCCATGACATTTACATTTTGTTTGAACAAAGTATATACGCTTTCCACGTCATAGATGACACCCACATTTGTTCCATTATCGTCTGAATTAAAAACGTCGATAATTTTCTCCATATTTGTAAGAGCAACTAGAATAAGAGCAGTAATAATCGTCGTAATAATAAAAGATTTTGTTTTTAATTTATTAAGATATGTATGAAAGACAATGACCCAAAATTTATTCATAGGAAGCACCTACCTTTTCAATGAAAATATCATTTAATGAAGGCTCTTCCACTGCGAATTTAGATACAAATGAAAAGTGTTTAAGTTCTTGAAAAATGAGTTGTGATACGGATTCATGTTGAATTTGAACAATCATGCCTTCAACCGTTTTTTTCACCTTTACAACGCCTTCAAGCTCTGTAATTCTCTCAAACGGACCTTTTCCGTGTACAATGACGTTTTTCTTTCCAAATGAACGTTTGATCTCCGGGAGCCTTCCATACACTACAGGCGTGCCATGATGCATAATACATAAATATTCACAAAGTTCTTCCACATGTTCCATTCGATGACTTGAAAAAACAATCGTCGTTCCGCGTTTTTTCAAATCAAGCACCGCTTCTTTTAATACCTCTACGTTTACAGGATCTAAGCCGCTAAAAGGTTCGTCTAAAATAAGCAGCTCGGGTCGATGAATAACGGAGGCAATAAATTGAATTTTTTGCTGATTCCCTTTGGATAGCTCTTCTACTTTTTTGGAAGCATATTGAGGAATATTAAATCGAGACAACCAGTGTTCCATTTCTTGCAGCACGTTCGCTTTTTTCATTCCGCGCAACCGTCCAAGATATACGAGCTGATCTTTGACTTTTAATTTCGGATACAGTCCCCTTTCTTCTGGAAGGTAGCCAACTAGATGACTTCTACTGTAAGTTAAAGATTTATCATTCCATTGGATGTGACCTGAGGTTGGTTCAATGAGCCCTAAAATCATTCGAAACGTCGTCGTTTTGCCAGCACCGTTTGCACCTAAAAAACCGAACACTTCGCCTTTTGGAATTTGCAGGGATAGCTCGTTTACAGCTGTAAATTCACCGTACCTTTTTGAAACTTCACGGATAGAAAGAGACATTTAATTCCTCCTTTGTAAATAAACCTATGTTTATTGTATGGAAAAAAATGATATCTGTAAACCTTAGCAGGATTTAGAGGAATAGGACGAGAAATATGTTGAATACGCTTACAATTATACTATAAGAGGAGAGTAGATTTTATGAGTACTTACACATTAACCGCTTTTGAAAAGACTGGAGAAAAATTAATAGATGAAAGTTTTGAAGCAGCTTCTGAGACAGAAGCAAAGACTATCGGCACCAAGAAGTTAGAAGAGCTTTCCTATTTAGAAAAAACGCATCGATGCGTTAGCTCTAGCGGAAAACTTGTATTGTTTCATCGTTAATACAAAACGCCGGAAAGTTTTAGCTTTCCGGCGTTTTATATTACTTTACAGCTTCTTTTAGTTCTTTACCAGCTTTAAATGCCGGTACTTTTGATGCTGGAATTTGCATTTCTTCACCCGTTTGAGGGTTACGGCCTGTACGAGCAGCACGCTCGCGTACTTCAAATGTACCGAAGCCGATTAACTGAATTTTTTCACCTTCACCTAGCGTTGATGAAATTGTTTCTAGTAATGCATCAACTGCTTTAGATGCATCTGCTTTTGTTAACTCTGATTTTGTTGCCACTGCGTTTACTAAATCTGTTTTGTTCATTTCCAATCACCTCATTAGTTTCTACATTATCTTGTGTTACCACTGTTTTGCAACTTTTAAACATGCTCTATCAATATGATAGACAAAAATATTGGCTTTTAAACTAGTTCACTTAATTTTCGGAAATATCTTTTTCACTTTGATTAAAAACAGGCGCTCGCTTTTCCAGAAACGCACGTACACCTTCCTTATGATCCGAACTTTGGCTCATAGCAAACTGACTTCTTTTCTCAAGCGCAAGCACTTGCTTTAATTGTGAAACAGATGTCTCCACATAAATTCGCTTTGTTTCCTTCAAAGCACGTGAAGGTTTTTTTAGCCAATATGAGAGATAATCTTCTACATGCTTCGCCAAATCTCCTTCTTTTATTTCATCAATTATGCCAAATTGATGAGCTTCCTCTGCTTTTAATGTCTTTCCTTCCCAAATTAGCTGTTTTGCACGATGAGCACCGATGCGCTTTTCTAGTAAAAAGTGACCGCCTCCGTCTGGAATTAGAGCAATGCCGATAAAGTTCATGGCAATTTTTGTGTGTCTTTCTGCAATAATATAATCAGAAGCAAGCGCGATGCTCAGCCCTAGCCCTGCTGCCGCACCGTGCAGTACACTTATCGTCATTTGAGGGAGGCTGTATAAAGTCAGCACGGCTTCATTAATCAAATCCATTACCTGCTCAAAACGTTCTGATTGTGAAGGTGACATCATCATATTAATATCTCCGCCTGCTGAAAATACTTTTCCGTTTCCTTTTACTATTAAAAAGTCGGCTTCACTTTCTTCGACAACTTTTAAACATTGAATAAACTGCTCTAGCACTTCTTCGTTTAATGCATTTAACGCATCCGGCCTGTTAAACGAAATTGTGGCGATACGCTCTTGCAAAACTAGTTCTACTACTTTTAATTCGACGGTCATCTTACTCACCCTTTCTGATAATGATTGAGGACTTGTTCACGAAGCGTACGTTTTAAGAACTTTCCTACCGTTGTCTTCGGGATCTCATCCATAAATAAAATGTCATCTGGAAGCCACCATTTCGCGAACTGCGGCGCTAAAAATTCCAGCAGCTCTTCTGACGAAACGATGCCTTTGTATGCATCTTTTAACACGACACAAGCAACTGGACGCTCTTGCCACATCTTATGAGGGACTGCTATGACACAGGCTTCGAAAACAGCTTCATGGGCAATAAGCGCGTTTTCTAGATCAACCGATGAAATCCATTCTCCTCCGCTTTTAATTAAATCTTTTGTTCGGTCTACGATTTTGATCGTTCCCTCTTCGTCAACCGTCACAATATCTCCGGTATACAGCCAGCCGTCTTTAAACGTATCTTCTGTTCTTTTATCCTTGTAATATTCAGAAGCTACCCATGGGCCCTTTAGTAATAGCTCACCCATTTCCACTCCATCCCAAGCAATTTCTCCATTTTGACCTATTACTTTCATTTCAACGCCAGGAACTAAGAAACCTTGCTTTGCTTTTACGTTGAGCTGATACTCGAAGTCTTCGCTGTACTGATAGCTTTTTAAACGGGAGACGGTCACCACAGGGCTTGTTTCCGTCATTCCGTATGCATGCATAAATTCAATTTGATATTTTTCCTGAAATTCTCGAATGACGCTTTTTGGGGCCGCTGATCCGCCGCATAAAATAGCTCGCAAACTATCGACTGCGTAAGGCCTTTTTTCTATCTCTTGTAAAAAGTTTAACCAAACGGTAGGTACTGCTGCAGCCAGAGTTACTTTCTCGTGTTCAATCAGAGAAGCAATCGTCTCTGAAGTACAAAAAGCACCCGGCAGCACGAGCTTTGTTCCAAACCAAACGGCAGCAAAAGGAATTCCCCATGCGTTCACGTGAAACATTGGAACGATAGGCATAGCGGTATCTGCTTCTGATAATCCAGTACTATCAGCAAGCCCTAGCGCCATACAGTGCAGATAAATAGCTCGATGAGAATATACAACGCCCTTTGGCTCTCCTGTAGTAGCAGAGGTATAACAAAGGCCTGCTGGTTCTTCTTCGTTTAAATCTTGAACAAAGGAATGCGATGCATGCCCTTGCTGAATCCAATTTTCGTAATGATAAACTGGCAAGTCTGTTTCTGGCAGCTTATCTTCATCTGACATAATGATATAGGCTTCAACATGTGGAAGCTTTTGATGAATGCTTTCGAATAAAGGTAAAAAGCATTCATCAAGTAAAATGACTTTATCGCGTGCATGGTTAATGATGTATACAATTTGCTCAGAATCTAACCGGATATTAATTGTGTGAAGAACAGCGCCTATTCCCGGCACAGCAAAATAAGCTTCTAGATGTTTATGATGATTCCATGCAAACGTTCCGACTCTTTCTCCTCTCTTCACTCCAATTCGTTCTAGCATACTAGAGAGCTGCCGAGTCCGTTTTATTAACTGATTATAAGTTAAACGCTGAATTCCTTTTGAAGATTTAGAAACCACTTCTTTTTTACCAAACAGCTTTTCAGCTCTTTCCATCATAGATGGTACGGTTAACTGTACATTCATCATTAAGCGGCACCTCGCATCGCCATAATAAGAAAACGCTTACAACTTTTTTATATATTCAACAGATTCCGACATTTCCCTGCTGAAAATAAAAAAAGATCACTAAAAAGTGACCTTTTTATTTCCTAAACAATTCATCTAAAATCTTGAGTTTCTCTTGGGTGTAGTGCTCGAATCCATCGTTGTACGATTTTGGGTCTTTTGGATTCGCAAACCTTGTAATAATGCCTGTTTCTGGATGCACGAACTTACTGGATGCCCCGCATCCCAGACCAATAATCGTCTGCTTTTCTTCCATGATCATAATATTGTACAGGCTCTCTTGACCAGGGAATGAATATCCAACGTTCTCTAAATTACCTAAAATATTTTTTTGGCGATATAAATAATAAGGTTCATACCCTTGTTCTTGAGTCCACTCAGTCGCTAAATCCATCATTTTACCAATTTCATAGCGATCTGCCACTTTGTATTTCCGTTTATTTTGAGTCATTTCAGACGCGCGTTTAAACGATAGCGTATGAACAGTTAAAGATTCAGGAAGCAATTTTTTAGATTCGTCTAGCGTATGCTGAAATTCTTCTACACCTTCATTTGGAAGACCAATAATTAAATCCATGTTAATGTTATTCATCCCCATTTTTCGAGAAAGATGAAATTTATCAATAGTTTCTTCAACCGTATGATGACGTCCAATAGCTTTTAAGGTTTCTTGAATATAAGACTGCGGATTTACACTAATCCGGTCAATATTCCATTTGTTCAAAACAGCTAGCTTTTCTTCCGTAATCGTATCCGGTCTTCCTGCTTCTACCGTAATTTCACGGATATTTTGTACATCCGGGAACGATTCATACATCTCTTCATACAGCATATCCATTTCTTCAGCGGTAATGCTCGTTGGTGTGCCTCCGCCATAATAGACGGTTGTAATCTTGACGTTATTGTCTTTTAGCCATTTTCCTACTTCACGCATCTCATAATGCAAGCCGCCTAAAAATGACGTAACGGATCCTTGACGTCCGTTAATCGCATAGGCTGGGAATGTACAGTATGCACACTTCGTCGGACAAAACGGAATGCCTATATAAATGCTTACCTCGTTCTTTAACTCATGTAAATCGGGAATAGCTGCTAGTTGACGATCCACAATATGCTGCATTAAATTAATTTTGTCATCGGTGATTAAATATTCTTCCTTTAGCTCACGATGCGCTTGTTCTTTACTTTTGCCTGACTGCAGTTTCATATGAAGCAGCTTCGTCGGACGTATACCAGTTAAAATACCCCATTTTTGAACAATGCTTGTATACTCCTGTAGTACAGATAAGTAGACGCGAAGCACCACATTTTTTATTTGCTTAAATTTTTCTTTTTCTGTTTCATACGGCGTAAACGATTTAGCAAGCTCTTCTGTAAACACCTTGTCCGTTTCAGCGTCATGCAGCACTGCTTTCGCATAAATTTCTTCATGAACTTTTAGCTCTACTTCGACCTTCAGCTGAGCTTCGTTATCATCCTCAAAGGAGACGTTGCTTTCTTCAAAAAACAAATCTGAAATTCGGTGAAGCGGACGTAAAAAACGCTCATCTTCTATACCTTTTATATAAATGTTCAATATAATCACCTTTCAAATCAATTCTATCTAAGTAATCAGTTTACAAAACCTACGTATGTCCGGTCAAGGTGCTCAGTTCAAGGGAATGCGCAGACAGGAAACAAACGGAAAAAGAGATTGAGCCATAACTACATTAATTCAATCTAAAGACGAACAAATGAGACACATGAGCTGAACCGCTTGTTACACTTTGTTGATTTCCGTGCAAGGTTTTGCTTTCCGCGAGCGGCCGATGAGCCTTCTCGTCGCTTGCGCTTTTCCCGCAGAAGCCTTCGCCTTGCCCTCCAATCAACAGCTAGAAGCACCTACATATATGAAACCTACGTTCACCCTACCAATAAAAAAACCCGAACGAATTGGATTCTCTATCAAGAATCTCGATTCATCGTTCGGATCTTCCTTCGGCTAAACTTCTTTTGTCATAGCCACTTTTTTCCTTTATTTATTTTAAACGAAAGCTGTCAATTTGATGAAGATAACCAAGGCGCTGCTGCTTTCTAAATAATTCTTTCACCATATAGGCTACACCATTTTCATTATTAGAACGAGTAACCCAATCCGCAAGCATTTTTAATTCTGTTGGTGAATTGCCCATGGCCACACCCATTCCTGCATGTTCAATCGTTTCTAAATCATCATAGCAATTTCCAATTGCTACTACGTCTTCCATTGGTATCCCTAGACGATTTGCTACATAACGAACGCCGGCAGCTTTTGTGGCTCCTTTTGGCGTAATATAACATCTATTTTCATTTGGATACGAAAACCATTCAATATCAGGAACTGCACTAGCAATTGTTTGCTCGGCGTATTCTTTTTCTCTACGATCTGCAAAATACACTTCTATTTTTGGCGTAGAAACAGGTTCATCACGAAGCGTATCTCCTAATGAATCTACGAACTGCACGGGATAAAAGAGCGGTTCTCCCGTTTTTAACACGCTTTTAGCTACAATATTATTGGGAAGCTTTACACGATTTCCAATTGAAAACCTTTCATGTAAAATGCGGACATGACAATTAAAATTTTCAAAAAGCTGAATGAGATTAAATGTTTTTTCCTCGCTAATTCTCTTATCTAGTATCGGTTTGTCTATCGATGTTCCGATAAAGGCACCGCTATGAGTAATTAGCATTGCTGGATGAACTTTAAGTGACCGAGCAATTTTTTTAGCAGACGGAAAATGCCTGTTTGTTACTAACGTAACGTAAACCCCTTTATTTTTCACGAATTGAATTGCGTCTTTCGTTTCTTTTGTAACGCGCCCTTGGCTATTTAAAATGGTTCCATCAATATTCAACGCTAGCAATCGATAAGCCATATGAGAACCCCTTCTTTCATAGATGTCTAATCCGTTAGGATACGGTTATAAATGACCTTTTCATGATAGTCGGCATGTGTAGCCTTGTTACTAAGCTTATGAGCAGAACTGCACAATTAGAAGGAATTTCCGCATAAAAAAAGAGGAAAAGATTTCTCTTTTCCTCTATCCTCTATCTCTTATTCAGCCGCACCGTAAAGTTCTTCAAGTGGCTTCATGATAATTTTGTTTAATTCACCAATTACCATGCTCATACGTTGCTCAGCTTCCATTAGCTTCGCGATATGTTGATCTTGTTGAACGATTGCAACTGTTTGTTGAGCTTGCTGAACTTCTTCTTCAGTGATTTCTTGGCCCATCATTTGCTTTTGTTGCAGCTCCATTTGCATTGTACGGAAACGCTCAAATAATTGTTTTGAACCTTGATCAGCGTTTACTGCTGCATATAAGTTTTTTAGGTTTGTGTAATCGTCGCTTTGACGAATTGCTTTTTCTAAATCATTTGCTACATCATGTAAGTTTACAGACACGTTAAGTTCCTCCTAATTAAGTTCTATAATTTCTTGACTTCCCTAACTATAACAAATTATTATATAAAATTCAGCTTAAGACCTTTATTTTCTCAGAAAACGATAAATTCTCTTCACAGATTGGGCTAATTCCTCATAGTATATATCAGCATTCGCCTACTAAAGGAAAGAAAAAGAGGATTCGTTTATGAATACTTTTACCATTTCTCTAAAACCACTAGAGAACCATATGAGCAGCGACATTTACATTAGTTCTGCTCTGTTCTCCCGTGTGAAGTGCAAGCACGAGTTTACGTTAACAGTAGGCTCCATCACGAAAGAAGTCAAAGCCACCGTTTTTCAGCATCGAGAATGCTGTTTCATGATGTCAGAAGCTCTATTTACAGACTTTCGCTTTCCGTATGAAACGCATCAGCTGAGAGGCATTTATGAAGAGAACACGTTTAGGTTGGGACCCGTAATTAGCATCGTAACAGAAGTTCGAGAAGATGAAGAACTCTTTGGCTCCATTTCTGTATTTTGTAAGGAATTTGTTCAAGCTTGCAAGGAGTTAGGGTGTTTTTGCTATGTGAGCAAATTAAGCGACGTGAAGTCATTATCCCCTAAAGGATATGTTTATCACGCTGATCGATGGGTTTATTCAGAAGTTCCCTTTCCTGGAATCGTACACAATCGGATTCATGCCAGGAAAACGGAGCAAACCGCTGATTTTCAAACCTTTAAAACATTTTTAAAAGAACATGACGTTCCTTTCTTTAACGCACGCTACTTAAATAAATGGACGGTTTTTCAACAGCTTAAAGACGTCGTACACTTGCTTCCATATTTGCCAAAAACGTATCAGCTTCGTTCACGTCAAGATCTTCTTGACGCTTTGGAACTTCATGACGATGTTTTTTTGAAGCCTGTTCATGGTAGCCAAGGAAAAAACATTTTTAAAATTTCCAAAAAAGAGAAATATATTTTAGACTATACAACGTTTACGCAGACGTATGAAAAAGAATATGAATCTCTTTATGACTTATTTGAAACGCTTTATAGTCAATTAAAAAGGCAAGGATTCCTCATCCAAGAAGGAATTTCACTGCAGACATACAAACAGTGCCCTTTTGATTTTCGCATTCTCTGTCATAAAAAAGACGACTTGACGTGGAAAATCACGTCCATTGTCACACGTGTATCAAAACCCGGCAATTTCGTCTCAAATCTTGCCCGTGGAGGAGATATTCATCCTCCTCAGCAAGTGTTAACTCAGCTCTATGATTCAAAAACTACGCGCCATATCCTTTCACTTTTAAAAGAGATTGCCATTGAAATTTGCACGCAGCTTTCTCATCCGTCTGAACTTTATGCAGAATTCGGTATTGATTTAGCGATTGACCAAGAAGGAAAGCCTTGGATTATTGAAGTAAATGTTAAACCTTCCAAACAATCCGATTCAAGCGCTCTCTCCGTCCGTCCATCAACAAAAGCACTGCTTGATTATTGTCTGCATGCAACGAATTTTCAATTTCCCAAGGAGGATTTACGATGATTTCATTAGGCTTTTTAACGATTCACCCACAGCAAGAAGTGGAGTACGTGACCGAAATTGCTAAACATGCTTCTGAGTTTTCGATTGAAATATACCGTTTTACTCCTTTTAACATTCATCCTAACACCGAAAATATTGAAGGCTTCCGCTACGATTTACAACAAAAGAAATGGATAGAAGATTCCTTCTTACTTCCTTCGTTTATTTACGATCGCTGCTTTTATCGAAAAGACTCTCTGTCTAAAAAGGCTCGCCCTATTGTAAACTGGCTTAAACAGCGGGAAGATGTTACATTTTTAGGCCATGGATTACCCAATAAGCTAGATGTCTATGAAGTAATTAAAAAAGATAGCTATTTATCTTCATATATTCCTCCTACCACTCCAATCGAAAGTGTAGAGCAACTTGTTCAGCTGCTTCGAACAAACGATAGCCTAATGATTAAACCTGCCAACGGCTCACAAGGTAAAGGAATTGTGAAATTAAGACAGCGCGGACGTGAAATTGAAGCTTCTTATCAACAAAATGACATTGTAAACACCATTCTATTTTCCTCTTTTCAGGAGTTTAAGAACTGGTTTACGAAAACGACCCGTGATGTACTGTATATTGCTCAGCCCCATATTTCATTTTTCCCTTATGAACGCACTCCTTTTGATATAAGACTGCTATTACAAAAAGGAAACGATGGTGCTTGGAAAGAAATTGGAAGAGGAATTAGACAAGGTGAACGGGACTCCATCGTAACAAATGTAAGTTCAGGAGCATCTATTGTACCCTTTGAGAACTTGCTGCCTCGCATCCCTCGCGTTCATCGTCAATATGTAATGGATGAAATCAACACCATTTGTAAAACGATTCCGTCCGTACTGGAAAATCACTTTCCTTCTCTTTTTGAATTAGGTATTGATTTATGTATCTCGAGAGACTTCAGCATCTGGATTCTAGATTTAAATTCGAAACCGGGAAGAAAAATAGTAATGGAGACAGCACCTGAACAAAAAGAAGTCATGTATAAAAATGTCCTGTCTTACTGCGTCTATTTAGCTAACACACTATCGTATCGTAAGGAGTAATGCTATGAAAAAAACTCTCACTCGCCTTGTTATAGTAGAGCAGCTAGGCTGCGATCTTTCTGTTCCTGCATCTCTTTACAAAGACTCCTTGAAACAAGCAGCTTTTGGAACAATGACAGCTCCATGCCTTATACAATCTTCAGAACGTGAAGAAATTCAGATTTCAGCTGAGCTAATGACAAAACTTCAAATTCCTTTCGCCCATATGATGCAACCTATTATTGTGAATGAGACCATTCACTTAGGACCTTTAATCGGTGTGTTATCCGCTGGTTTTACTGGTTCTCTGCTGCGGCCAATTGGAAAGCGTTCCCTTCACTTAGCTAAACTTCTTTCTACTGCAAGTATAACAGGGGGACTGCCTTTTATTTTTGGAACTCATCATATCAACTGGGAAACCGGGACCATAAACGGCTATTTTTATGAAGAAAGCGGCTGGACACAGCATAAAATCCCGCTTCCTAACGTTGTATATAATCGTTTGCCAAATCGAAAAACAGAGGGGTTAGCTCCTTTTAAGTTCATTAAAGAAAAGATGATGACTGATTACGGCATTCCATTTTTTAATCCTGATTTTTTCAACAAGTGGGAAATTCATGAGCTTTTAAAACTGAACGAGCAGACAGCCTATTTGTTACCTTACACGGTTGAAAGTCCTTCGTGTGAGCAAATAAAAAAACTTCTGCTTCTTCATCAAACCGTTTATTTAAAACCGAAAAACGGAAGCTTAGGCCGGGGCATTTATACCCTATCTTTTAAGGATTCCCTGTACACGCTGACTTATAAAGGAGAAAAAGGTCTTCATGTTCGAGAAAAAGAAACCTTAGAGGATCTATTATCAGAATTTGAATATTTACTTACTAATCCTTCCTACATTGCTCAGCAAGGTATTTCATTAATCAAAAAAGAAAAGCGCTGTGTAGACTTTCGCGTGCATACGAATAAAGACGGGAATAACCAATGGGTGCTTACTGCTTTAGCTGCTAAAGTAGCCGGTCCCAACAGCATCACTACGCATCTTGATTACGGCGGAGAAATTGAAGCTACAGCCAAAATATTCACCAACCCTTCTTACAAGAAAGAAATTGAAAATAAGCTAAAAGATGCCGCTATCTCAATTAGTCATGTGCTTGAACAGGAGTTGAACGGATTAATTGGAGAGCTTGGATTCGATTTTGGAGTGGATTATCAAGGAAATGTATGGCTGTTTGAAGCTAACTCTAAGCCCGGTCGCTCTATTTTTTCACACCCTGCCTTACGAAAAGCAGATCAACAAACTAGAAAACTTTCTCTAGAATATGCGATTTACTTATCTGGATACTATCTAAATACACCTGAAGGCATCAGCATATGATTACAATTTACTATCACAAAGAAAAGCAGCAGTGGTTTCATCATAACCCTTCAGCATCTTACACATGGGGAGTTCAAGAAATTGAACTTCCCTTTACTCAAAACATTTCTTCTACTCAAGCTTTTCTTCGTTTAAAAGGAGAAAAAGTCGGCCCTATTGTGGGAGTTTTAACGAACAAAGCGGTTTTGGAAAAACTGAATGTAAAACAGCGCCCTTTATTAGAACTCTTACATCATACCCTGCAAGAAAAAGGCGGGCTTCTTGCTTTATTCGCTGAAGAAACAATGTCTCATCACTTCTTTGAAGGGTATTGCTTTGACGGTGCAAAAAAGCAGTGGATCAAAACAACTTTACCGCTGCCAAACGTTATATATAATCGTTATCCAGGAAGAAAATCAGAAATCAAGAAGCTGACATCTTTACATCAAAAAATTAAAGGCAAGCACATCCCATTTTTTAATTCCGCTTTTTTTTCAAAATGGAAAGTATATCAATTATTTTCAAAGGATCCAATACTATCTTCTCACCTTCCTAAAACCTATCGTTTAACACCAGAAATTGATATTGCTAAGCTTCTGCAAAAACACTCTTCCCTTTACTTTAAGCCTATTAACAGCAGTAAAGGTGCTGGAATTTTTCGATTATCTTCCCATAAGCATACGATTATTTACCAAGATCATAAACGCAAAGAAGAATTTTCTTCTTTAAAAGCAATTGACCTTCCCAGGTCTGCTTATCTCATTCAAGAAGCGATTGAGACGCAACCATTCAAAGACAGGCGCTATGACTTACGTATTTTAGCGCATCACAAAGATAGCCGATATGTTATTAGTGGCGTCGGTATTCGACACAGTCCCTATCAATCCATTACAACACATACTTTAAACGGCGGAAGCATTTCACCTTTTCAAGATCTTGAAGATGAAGTAGATACTTCCTTTCTTTCGTCTTTTGTAAATACGTGCGGGCAAGTCCTTCAAAAGTCCTTCCCTCTAGTTGAAGAATTTTCTCTTGATATGGCAAAGTCAGCTCAAGGGCAGTATTATTTGTTTGAAGTGAATGCAAAACCGATGATTTTTGATGAAACAGATATTCAAACGCAAGGTGCTAAACACATATGCAACATATTTTACAAATTAACAAAATTTTTAGATTAAATGATTTTTCATCTCCTTTTCTCATGGTAAGCTTATAATAACTAATTGAGAAAGGAGATTTTCTTTATGGTTTCACACTTTCAGGTTAAACCACTGTATCAAAATAATCGAATGCCGGGCTGGCACATCTCGTTTTATATGAATCGGGTTTATTATGAGGCTGATTATTTAAAAGATGGACAAATTGTATGGAAAACTGCGCTTTCTAATCAAATAGATGAAACACAATTAATTGATTATATTCATGAGCTTATGCTTTTTCACGTTTATGAATAGTAAGCTTTCACCGAAGGGAACGAGCACAGATGAAACAGCTGCACACACTATTTGGGGATAAAATGATTAAGGCTAAAATCCCTTCTCAATTTGAACGTTACAAATGGTTTTCATATGATGAAGGCTTCGTTGGAATTGAACACACGGCTTTATCTCAAAAAGAGCAGGCGTTACTTTCTGCTTTTTTAACTCCTTATGATGAGAAAGTTTCTTTACTGACGCCAGAGCAATTGTATTGGTCAAACCTGTTATTTGAAGCACCTGAAAAAGTCATTCACTCTCATCATACGCACCATTCTTTTCGCTTCACCCAGTTTTTAATTAAACGTTTGTTTGAACAAAAAATAGAGTTTGAAAATGCGCTTCACGCCTTGTATTCTACCTCTGTTACTGTGCTGTGGATTGATAAACAATCAGGTATCGTTATCGAAACCTTTGATGATCCTAATGACTTAACTGAAAATTTATCAGATTCTATCGAGGTGCTATGTCATGATTTTGAAACTTCGATTCAGTTCTTTGAAGGACAAATTCACTTTTTTCCGTCTTCACCGCGATTAATTTTTGAGCGTGAAAAGAAATGGTTTTATCAAATTAAGCATACAGTCGAACAAAACCATGTTATCCATTTTACCGACGTTTTACCCCATTTGGTTCTGCAAGAGTCTTCAGAGGCAATCCAAAATCATATGATACATTTACTTGACTTAGTAAAAGATGATGGGGATCTTTTAGAAACGATTAAAGTTTATTTAGAATGTAATTTAAACGTATCTCTTGCTGCTAAGAAATTGTACATGCATCGCAACAGCTTGCAGTATAGAATTGAGAAGTTTATTGATCGCACACACCTTGATATCAAACACTTCACAGGAGCTGTGTCTGCTTACTTAGCCATTCTTGCTTTAAAAAATTCGCAAGATGGAAAATAAAATGAAAGGGTTTTCGTAAATAGTGCACGAAAACTCTTTCTTTTTTTTGTGCATGTTTCCCATTTACCATTTCATTAAAAAAAATTACACTAGAGTTAAGAAAACGGTTTCACAGAGTACATACAAGGGGGAAATGGAAATGGCTGAATTACGTTTAGAACATATTTATAAAATGTATGATAAAGATGTGACGGCGGTAAAAGATTTTAACCTTCACATTCAAGATAAAGAATTTATTGTATTTGTTGGGCCTTCCGGCTGCGGGAAATCGACAACGCTTCGTATGGTTGCAGGGCTAGAGGAAATTTCAAAAGGTGATTTTTATATTGACAGCAAGCGTGTAAATGACGTTGCTCCAAAAGATCGCGATATTGCAATGGTATTCCAAAACTACGCATTGTATCCGCATATGAGCGTATATGACAACATGGCTTTTGGCTTAAAACTTCGTAAATTACCAAAAGATGAAATCGACCGCCGCGTAAAAGATGCCGCTCGTATTTTAGGACTTGAGCAATACTTAGAGCGCAAACCAAAAGCATTATCCGGCGGACAGCGTCAGCGTGTAGCTCTAGGTCGTGCAATCGTTCGTGATGCTAAAGTCTTCTTAATGGACGAACCTTTATCAAACTTAGACGCGAAATTACGTGTGCAAATGCGCTCTGAAATTGCGAAGCTTCACCAGCGTTTGGGTACAACGACAATTTACGTAACGCATGACCAAACCGAAGCAATGACAATGGCTTCTCGTTTAGTTGTTATGAAAGATGGGATTATCCAGCAGGTTGGTACACCAAAAGAAGTATATGAAAAACCTGAAAATGTATTTGTAGGCGGGTTTATTGGTTCTCCTGCTATGAACTTCTTAACCGGAACGTTAAAAGACGGAAAGGTTCAAGTAGGCGATTCTCTTCTTGCAGTTCCGGAAGGTAAAATGAAAATACTTCGCGAGCAAGGATATTTAAACAAACAAATTATTTTAGGCATCCGTCCTGAAAATTTCCATGATGAGCCTGTCTTTATTGAATCTTCACCTGGCACAAAAGTTACAATCAAAGTCGATGTATCCGAGTTAATGGGAGCTGAAACCATGCTTTATTCTAAACTTGGCGGACAAGATTTTGTAGCACGCGTAGATTCAAGAACAGATATTAAACCGCTTCAGTCTCTAGACTTAGCATTAGATATGAACAAAGCGCATTTCTTTGATGCAGAATCTGAACAGCGCATCCGTGCTGAACAGGAATAAAAAAAGACCCCTAGGGGTCTTTTTTTATTCCTGTATTTGCTTCAATTCTTCACTGTGACAAGTAGAGCAGTAAAAGAGATGAATACATTGGTGATTTGCTAAATCACCAGGATACCCATTTTCTACTTTTAACTGATCGATTTCCATGTAAGCACTGTAATCATCAAAATAATCGCTGACTTTTCCCATATCTCCCAGCACTCCTCCACATGTTTTGCACGTCATTTGTACATCACTAAACCCATTACATAAGGAACAAATCGACATCCGCACACCTCGCTTTACCTGATCAATATGTACCTATAATATGCACGGAATAAAACTCTCTTACTCTTTATCAAACTCCACACAAAATTTCTATAAGTTACCAATAAATTTCTATGTATATGTTTTTTTCCCTTTCGCCATAATACTAGTAACAACCGAGCACAACAGCTCGCAAACATTGAGTTACGCCGCGGTAGGCAAGCAGATCTAATCGATGCATCTGCTCGGCTGGTTCAACTCCAGCTAACTCAACCATTACAATCTATTTTATCTAACGAGGAGATGAATACACATGGCAAATTATCAAAACGCATCAAACAGAAATTCATCAAACAAGTTAGTAGCGCCTGGTGCTCAAGCTGCTATCGATCAAATGAAGTTCGAAATCGCTAGTGAGTTTGGTGTAAACTTAGGACCAGAAGCAACAGCTCGTGCGAACGGATCTGTTGGTGGCGAAATCACAAAACGTTTAGTACAATTAGCTGAGCAAAACCTAGGCGGCAAGTACTAATATTAACTAATTTCATATTATGGCTTTAGCGCTCCAAGATTTCTTGGAGCGCTTTCTAGTTTCTTTTAATCAGCTTCCTCATTCTTATTCGCAAATGATTTTACGGAAACTTTGCGAATACGTCGATTTTCTACTTCCTTAATGGTAAACAATATCTCTTCATATGAGAAAAAGTCTCCTTTAGCAGGAATATGATCAAACTGCTCATATATCCATCCCCCTAAGGTATGGCACGTACTGTCAGGAGAACTAACCGCTATATAGGTTAAAAATTCATCAATAGGGATGTCGGCGTTAAATTCGTACTCCTTTTCTCCTATCCGGTGTACATACTTAACAGCTTCATCATGTTCATCCCAAATCTCTCCTACAATTTCTTCTAATATATCCTCTAAGGTCACAAGACCGGCCGTTCCCCCAAACTCATCAACTACAATTGCCATGTGAACCTTACTTTTTTGGAGCTCTGGCAATAGAACAGATATTTTCATGGATTCTACTACAAAAATAGGTTGTCTCAACAAATCACGAATAGAAATCTTTTTTCTTTGGACTAAACAGGTTAAAAATTCTCTTTCTGATAAAATGCCAATAATATTATCAATATGATCTTCATATACAGGCACTCTCGAATATCTCTCTTCAAGAAACATTTGACAAACCGAATCAATATCGGCATTTACGTCAACTGCTGTGACATCTATTCTAGGTTTTAAAATTTGCCCCACCACAATGTCATTAAAATTGAGTGAACGATGAACTAGCTCTTTTTCAATATTATTAATCGTTCCTTCTTCTTCGCTTAAATCTACCATCACTTTAATTTCATCTTCTGTAATCGTTGGTGTAGGAGCAGACGCTAACAAGTGAGAAGTTCCTTTTTTCACCTGTAAAAATAAGAAGGAAATCGGGGTTAACAATTTAATAATAATAAATAACAAGGAAGAAATCATCAGCGCAAAAGATTCGGCATGCTCTTTAGCTAACGATTTTGGCAAGACTTCACCAAAAATCAAAATGATGATGGTCATAACGATGATACTAATCACAAGTGCCAGGTTTCCTTTAAACATATCGAGGGCAATTTTAGCTGCCAAAGAGGACGCAGCAATGTTTACGACAATATTTCCTACTAAAATTGTCGATAGCGTCTGCTCAAAGTGTTCAGCAATATGCAGCGCTTTTTTACTTCCCCGATATTTTTTCTCAGCGTAATGTTTTAAACGAATTTTATTTACGCTTGAAAAGGCTGTCTCAGCAGATGAAAAGAAAGCTGATAACATAAGCAAAACGACTAATATCATCATTTGATTCAGAGGCAAGTCTCCCAAAAGACATTCACTCTCCTATTTTTTTGATTTTTCTGTCTTTTTATCATATCAAATTTTTTTGTTGTTGAATATTTCATTCATTAACTTTGTATTACTTTATGCTACGCATGCTTTTTATTATGAATAAGTATACAGATTGTATATCCTAAAGAATAGATACTATCTTTTATAGAGGGGTGTAGCCAATGAAAATTTTACTATTAGGCTCTACAGGGCGAGTTGGAAAGTCTTTATTAAAAATGATGCTAAAAGATGAAAACGACGTTACTGTACTTGTTAGAGACCGCACTAAGCTACAGGTTAGTCATCCAAACCTACATATCTTACAAGGCGATGTACTTCATCAAGAAAATATCAACTTTGCTCTCAAGCACCAAGATATCGTAGTCAGCACGTTAAATACAGATGGTGCAGAGACGATTTCAAAAAGTATGCCGCTTATTATAAACAGCATGAAGTATTACGGCGTTCATCGTATTCTTACTATTGGAACTGCAGGCATCTTACAATCACGAACAGAACCAGAAAAATATCGTTTTCAATCAAATGAATCAAAGCGTAAAACGACCAGAGCAGCAGAAGATCATTTAAAAGGATACTTACACTTGAAGGAAAGTGATCTAAACTGGACGGTTATATGCCCAACATACTTGCCTGAGGGTGAAATAACAGGCACGTATCGAGTGGAAAAAGATATTTTACCAGCTGATGCCGTTAAAATTTCAACGGGAGATACCGCTCACTTTACCTACCATGAGATATGGGCTCAAAAATTTCCAAAATGCCGCGTTGGAATTGCTTATTGAAAAATCAGGAGAACTTTTCGTTTTCAAAACGAGAAGTTCTACATCCAAAAAATTCCAATTATAGCTAATCCACCTAGAACAAAACCTCCTATTTGACCAACGAGAGCCGGTGTCAAAACAGGCTTTCCTTTTTCTTTCTCTAATGTGCTAATATCAAGCTTCATCTGATACATTTCTTCTTTTAAATCTTCAATCTGGCTGTGCAACGCTTGAATCTGACGTTCTTGGTCACTCATCCACTATCTTCCCTTCCCTTTTTTATTTTTATCATATGCGTAAAAAAGTTAAAGCTTTACTTTTCAGCATCACTTTTTCTAAATGATAAAAACTCCTTTCCCCGGCTTTAGGATAAAAAACTCTTTCCTTCTCATAATAAAAAAGAATAGGGTCCTTAGTCACTGTTGAAAGGAGAACACGATGATAAAACTTGTATTGATTCGGCACGGACAAAGCGTGTGGAATCTGGAAAATAAATTTACAGGCTGGACGGATGTAGATCTTTCTAAAAATGGATTGCAAGAAGCGCGAGAAGCTGGAAAAGTGCTAAAGAAAAACGAATATACTTTTGATATTGCCTATACTTCTGTTTTAAAACGATCCATTCGCACTCTATGGATTGTCTTACATCAAATGGACTTCATGTGGATTCCTATATACAAATCTTGGAGGTTGAATGAACGGCACTACGGAGCTCTTCAAGGTTTAAACAAAGAAGAAACCGCAAAAAAATTTGGAGAAGAGCAAGTACATTCGTGGAGAAGGTCGATGAACGAACGCCCTCCTGCTTTAAAGACAACAGATATTCGCTATGAAGCTTCCAACCCTAAGTATAAGGAATTAGCTAAGGGACAATTTCCTGTAACGGAAAACTTAGCCGATACAGAAAAGCGGGTTCTAGAATATTGGAACGAAACTATTGCTCCTTCTATTAAAGCTGGCAAAAAGGTTATTATTTCCGCTCACGGTAATACGATTAGAGCTCTGATGCAGTATTTGGATAACATTTCGCCTGATGGCATTGCGAACTTGAATATTCCCACAAGCGTGCCGCTTGTTTATGAGCTTGATGATAATTTAAAGCCCCTTAGACATTATTATTTAGGCATCGATGGAGAGATTCCTACACATATTCCTTCTTCATAAAAAACGTGCCTAGATTGTAGGCACGTTTTTTTTATATGTTTGAACGAAAGTATTTTCTATACGCCCAGTGATTAGTAGGACCGTGTCCGGAACCAATTTCAAGCGTATGCTTAATCGCATAGTGAACAAAATCCGAAGCGGTTTGAACTGCTTCAACCACGCTTTTACCTTTCGCTAATTCAGCCGTGACGCAAGCAGCAAACGTGCATCCCGTTCCGTGTGTATGCTTTGTATTCATCTTTTCATGCGTGATTTCAACGTACTTATGACCATCATACACTATATCAATCATATCTTGATGAGATTGATCATGTCCGCCTTTAATTACCACGTGCTTTACACCTAGCTCATGCATCTGTTTTGCCGCTTCTTTTCGGTCTTCAATCGTGTGAATTTCTTTACCCGTGATGACTTCCGCCTCCGGTATGTTCGGCGTAATGACTTCACAAAGAGGCAATAATTCTTTTAGAGCCTGTACAGCTTCTCTTTGAAGAAGAGACTGACCGCCTTTTGCAATCATAACGGGATCAACTACAACATTTTGCAGTCCGTACTGTTTGATTTTACGAGCCACTGCGTAAATAATATCAGCACTGAACAACATACCTGTCTTCACTGCATTAGGAAATAAGTCAGTGGCAATTGAATCTAACTGCGTTTCAACTGCTTCTACTGCTAAAGGATAAACTCCTTGAACGCCAACTGTATTTTGTGCAGTCACAGCTGTAATAACAGACATGCCAAAAACGTCACGCTCTTGAAATGTTTTTAAATCTGCTTGAATGCCTGCTCCTCCACCGCTGTCTGATCCAGCAATGGTTAATGCTTTTGGTACTGTCATGCTTGAAACCTCCATCTCTTTCTTACCCAATATACCGATGATAAAGTGACTTTGCCTCTACTATATCGTTTGTTCCATGGACAAAGACGCGCCCATCTTGAAACATCACTAAACGGTAATCATCTACATAAAAAGAAAGCAGATACGGATTTTGTTCAATTTTATATCCTTTTTCTTTTAATCGTTCACCTAAAGACTGCAGCGGCTGCTTGGCTGATTTGCCCGGACGGATTTGTACCGTGTTTCTTCCGCATAGCACAGCTGTTTTCGTTTGATTTTCATATTGTAAAAAGGGATACGTTTGTTCACTGCCGCATGAGCGGCAAGCAGATTTGCGAAACACGTTCACATTGATGCTCGTATACTCATTTTTCCATACGTCAAACGAAACAAGTTCCCTCCTGAGTGCATTCCAGTCTCCGACTAATATTTTTAACACTTCTGTTACTTGATGAGCGACTACCATTTGGACAGCAGGACTAATAATCCCCACTGTATCACATGTTAACCCTCCAAGCGGTACAGATTCAAGTAAACAGGATAAACACGGTGTTTCACTTGGTATGATAGTATAACTAATTCCATAACTTCCTACACATGCTCCGTAAATCCAAGGAATATCATATTTTTGTGATAAATCATTCATTACAAGGCGTGTGTCAAAATTATCGGTTGCATCAATCATAACATCTACCCCCTCAACAAGCTGTTCTAAAACTTGAGGGGTACCGTCTGCTACGTGCGCTTCTACTTTTACATCATGATTAATATCGTGAAGCCGTTTTTTAGCGGCAATTGCCTTTGGAATTCTTTTATCAGCATCTTTTTCACTATACAATTGCTGCCGCTGAAGGTTGCTCCACTCTACATAGTCCCGGTCAATGAGCGTTATTTTCTTTACCCCCGCTCGCGCAAGGGCCTCGGCGTTCCCTGTTCCAAGAGCGCCTGCTCCTACAATCAGAACATGCTTTTCTTGAATTTGCTGCTGTCCGCCTTTTCCAATAGGTTGAAACAATTCTTGGCGGGAATAACGATTAATCAACCGATACTCATCCCTTCTGTTGGACTGCTTGCCGTTGCATATTGTTTCTTTTCAATACGTCCTGCTTCAAATGCTGCTCGTCCTGCTTCAATCGCTAGCTTCATAGCACGAGCCATTTTCACAGGATCTTTTGCTCCTGAAACAGCTGTATTTAATAACACACCATCTGCTCCTAGCTCCATAGCTTGAGCTGCGTCTGAAGCCGTTCCAATACCTGCATCTACAATTACTGGAACAGTTGATTGTTCAATGATAAAACGCATGTTCAACGGATTAATAATACCTTGACCTGAACCGATAGGCGAAGCTCCTGGCATAATGGCATGTACGCCTAACTCCTCTAAACGACGCGCAAGTAAAACATCATCTGATGTGTAAGGTAAAACGGTAAAGCCCTCTTTTAACAGTTCTTCACTGGCTTTTAATGTTTCAACTGGATCAGGAAGCAGCGTTTTATCACATCCAATTACTTCTACTTTCACCATGTCACAAAGTCCAGAAGCCTTTGCTAATTTAGCAATACGTACGGCCTCTTCTGCATTTTTTGCTCCAGCAGTGTTAGGCAAAAGAGTGAAACGCTTCACATCAAGCGCTTCTAATAAATTAGGCTGATTTTGATCAAAAATATCCATTCGTCTCACAGCAAATGTTAAAATTTCTGTTTCTGACTCTTCTACCGCTTGACGCTGAGTCGTAAAGTCCGGAAATTTCCCTGTTCCTAATAGTAAACGTGAATTAAATGTATATTGTCCAATTTTTAACATACTCTTCATCCTCCTCCGACAAATGAAACAACTTCTAATATATCGCCATCTTTTAAGCATGCATCGCTATGTTCTTCTTTTTGCAAAATGTTCTTGTTTAGCTCAACAATTACCACTCGTTCATGCAGGTTCTGAGCCTGCAACAAGTGCTCGACCGTTTCAATTTCATCTCCAAAAGTAACAGTCTTACCATTAATGATTAGATTCAATGAACTCCCTCCATTACTCTTGTTAGGTGAAATGATGTAAAAAATGAATGATTCGGCTTTTTCCCTAACAAAGCATCAGCCATAATTTTTCCAGTTGCAGCACTTAATAAAATACCGTTTCGGTAGTGGCCAAACGCCATGTGTAGATTCGCTATTTCAGGATGCTCTCCTAAATAAGGCCAGCCATCATTTGTTTGCGGACGAAGACCAGCCCATGCTTTTTCAAATGTGGCTTCTTTAATAGCCGGCAGAAGCGCAGAAGCTTTATTCAGCAAAAATTGAATACCTTGTGCAGAAACCGTCTTGGTAAAATCATGCTGTAGCTTAGTTGCCCCGATTACGATTCTTCCACCAGTCTTAGGCACTAAGTAAAAACCTTCATCTAAAAAAATCGTTTTAGAAAGCAGCGGCTTATGACTTTGAAGAGCAATACACTCCCCTTTTACGGGAAACACCTGACCTACATGTTCAGAAGAAATAAAGCGTTTAGCCCATGAGCCTGCTGCAATAACTACTTTTTCTCCATAAAAAGAGCCTTTGGACGTCTGTACACCTTTTACTGTTTCATTTTCCATAATAAGAGAATGAACGTCACAGTATTCGAATACATCAGCTCCGTGATACAAGGCTCCATGAGCAAGAGCTTGCGTTAACTTAGCCGGAGCTAGCTGGCCGTCTCCCGGTATTGTAATGGCTCCGTATATGTCTGGAGAGAGCCCGGGTTCTAACAAACGCGCTTCTTTTACATCGATCCATCTTACATGTTCATCCCACCGGTGGTGCTGAGCGGCTTTTTTCTTTAATACGTGTGCATCTTCTTCTGTTACAGCGACTTTTAATAAGCCTTTTTGAATGAGCTCTACATCGATGGCCGTTTTTTCTTTTAGTTCCTTCACCAGTTCAGGAAACATGCTTCTGCTCTTAATAGCAAGGTCTAAAAGAGGACCTTCTTCATCAATTTCAGCTTGAGCACCTAAAATACCAGCGGCTGCACTTGAAGCTTCACAACCAATTTGATTGCGTTCAAGAATAGCTACTGACGCTCCTTGTTTTGACAAATGATAAGCGATAGAAGAGCTGATTATACCTCCTCCGATTAACAGTACATCATAATGCTGCTTCATTTTCTCCACCTCCAGATGTCCATATATGAGAATATTGTTTAATCGCTTTGAGGGGATCTTGCGCAAGCATGACACCAGACATCACAGCTATACCGTGTGCTCCTGTTTGAAGCACCTCTTTGGCATTTACAGGTGTAATTCCTCCAATGGCAATAACCGGTATCTGCACAGCGTCTACTACTTCTTTTAGTGCTGCTATCCCTCGACTTTTTAATCCTTTTTTTGAATGTGTTGAATAAATATGTCCGTATAGAATGTAGTGAGCACCCTCTTTTTCAGCTTCTAAAGCCTCTTCCACAGAGTGAACTGATTTTCCGACAATAAGAGAAGGAAATGCGTCTATAACAACCGAAACGTCTAAACTATGATAGGCAAGCTGTACGCCTTTTGCTTTTAAAGCATGCGCTACATCAACTCGGTCATTCAAAATAATTTTAGAGCGACAAAATGGCAGGCTTTCTAGTAAACATTGAATCTGCTTTGCCGTTTTCTCTTTTTCTCTAATATGAACGGCGCCCGCAAAAGGCGCGATAGCCGTTAAAATTTTTTGAAGCTCTTCTATTGGCTGCTTATCTGTTGTAATGACATGAAATTTAGGAATATCCACATGATCGAAACCTTTCTATTCAGAATAAAGAGAAATTTCAATCACCTCATCTTGTATAGAGGGTTTTATTACATACAAAAAAACCACTCTACAACGTAGAGTGGTTAGCATGCATCGTTATGTAAACATGATCACCACTTCCCTACGCTGGTCCAAACCAGATCAGGTTCAAAGGGTCCGAAATACATTCGTCTCAGCTTCAAAAAGCTCCCCTAGTGATTGCTATTTATTGATTTTGTTTTCGCACTTAAAATTATAACACAACTAGATGTAAATACAATATCTCTTTATGCTCTTACGGCTCTCTTCCTTTTATAGATGTATCTTTTAAGCTTCTTTAGTAAGTAAGAGGCCCGGCGCACCCGCATCATTCTGCTTTTTATATGGTTAGTAATCGGTATAGTCGTCAAATTCTTCTTTGTCTTTTTCCTTTTTCCGATCCCATATAAACAGCAGGAGTAACATAATAAAAGTTAGAATATAAAAACCGTAAAAAATAAATGCCGCGACAACATTTATAAATAAAAATAAAAAACCGATGATCTGACCTGCAACAGCTACAATCAACAAAATGTATTTCCAAACTTCTGCTTTTCTATCCATTCTCTACTTCTCCGTCTTTTTGTTTTTCCCTACTAGAAACGTTCTCTTTACTTAAATAAAAACGTTCCTGCCAGTAAACCGACTGTAAATAAACCAACTGTTCCAAATGCTGAAATCCCCACATACGCCAACATTTTCCGATAAGATTTTTCTCGAATTAACTGTACGGTTTCCACACTGAACGTTGAAAAAGTGGTAAAGGCACCAAAAAACCCAATGCCAATCATTAAAAATATTGAATCATCATAAGCATGACTCGGAACCTTTCCATAATAACTACCGTAAAAAAGACCAAGGCCAAACGCACCGAGCAAGTTTACAAACAGCATCGATACTGGAAAAGGAGGGTTTGAAACTATTTTTGTAACTTTTAAACCCAAAAGATAACGGCATATCCCTCCAGCTGCCCCGCCAAGTGCCAAGCTCACTATGCTCATTTACTTCACCTCATGTACTTTCACTAAATTTCCCCCTGCCGCTTCACCGCATAGATAGCCTGCTAAAGCAAGAAGGATTCCACCTACTAAAGAGACAATTACATAAATGGCTCCCAAAAATAAATGGTGCTGAGTGAGAGAAATGACGTCTCCTGCAAACGTTGAATACGTTGTAAAACCGCCGCACACGCCAACTCCTAGTCCAAGCTTTATCCATTCTTTTGGCTTTTTCCACACAAAAAATCCTGTTAATAGGCCTAGTATGAAGCTTCCTAATAGGTTTTCAATTACCGTTCCTATTGGATAGCCCGTGTATAATAAGGAAAGATTCAGCAAATAACGTACATATGTACCAGCGATAGCACCAAAGGCAATTGAGGTTAAGTTTATGGCTTTCATCATATCGCTCCGTTTCATAAATTCTTCTTTAAGTGTACCATAAGGAATTTATTTCTACCTTAACATTTAACTATATGTTTATTGCACCAAAAGTCATGAAAAAATGAAAGAGAAAATCGTCGCATGAAACTTCCTTTTTGCTCCTCAAATATCCCTTAAAAATCCACTTAATCCAAATTTTAAAATCTTTCTGTATCCTTATGACAAACCGTGTATAGAAGGTATATTTCCCTTATTTTAAGTTACATTAATCGTATAAGTTTTTTTTGTTGACTTTTGCTGTGTTCTTGTTTAGTATCACAGAGTATCATTTCCTATCAGAATACTAGGGGGTTTAGAAAATGAAGAAATTTGCTGCACTTTTGTCGCTACTATTAGCTTTCACAGTTGTGCTTGCCGCATGCGGTTCTAGCTCAAAAAATGAAGCAAACAATGGAGACAATAAATCTTCACAAGGGGATTTATATAATAAAGTGAAAAAAGATGGTGTATTAACAATTGGAACTGAAGGTACATACCCTCCGTTCACTTTTCATGATGACAAACAAAAGCTAACTGGGTTTGATGTAGAGTTGGCTCAAGAAGTAGCTAAACGTCTTGGCGTAAAAGCTGAGTTCAAAGAAACACAGTGGGATGGCATGTTTGCCGGATTAGATGCTAAACGCTTTGACATGATTGCTAATGAAGTGGGTATTCGTGAAGATCGTCAAAAGAAATACGATTTCTCTGACCCATACATCCAGTCAGGCGCTGTATTAATTGTTCGTAAAGACGAAAAAGATATCAAATCATTTAAAGATTTAAAAGGAAAAAAATCAGCGCAGTCATTAACAAGTAACTATAAAGACATGGCTCAATCTTATGGTGCAAACATTACGAGTGCTGAAGGTTTTGCTCAAGCAGTAGAACTAATGAGCGCAAAGCGTGTTGATGCTACAATCAACGATAAATTATCGTTCCTTGACTATAAGAAAAAGCACCCTAACGCACCTATCAAAATCGCGGATGAAAAATCCGATGGTGCTGCAAGCGGCTTTATGTTTAGAAAAGACAGCGGTAAGTTAGTGGATGAAGTAAACAAAGCATTGAAAGATATGAAAAAAGACGGAACATACGCAAAAATTTCTAAGAAATGGTTTGGCGAAGATGTTTCTCCTAAATAATATTTTTCCTGATGGAGAGCGATTGAATCAATTGATTTCAATCGCTCAATCATCTCTCCTACCAATGCTAAAGGGAGCTATTCAATATTCTATTCCACTAACATTAATCACGTTTGTACTCGGTATCATTTTAGCTGTCTTAACAGCCCTGGCTCGTTTATCATCTATAAAAGTTTTAAATATAATTGCGCGCATCTATGTATCGATTATTCGAGGTACACCGCTGCTTGTGCAATTATTTATTATTTTCTACGGCTTACCCAATTTAGATATAACAATTGATCCATTTATCTCTGCTATTATTGGATTTTCATTAAGTGTAGGTGCGTATGCATCTGAAATTATCCGAGCAGCGATTCAATCTATTCCTAAAGGACAGTGGGAAGCTGGTTACTCACTTGGTATGACCTATTCCCAAGCGTTAAGACGGATTATTTTACCGCAAGCAGCACGTGTATCGATTCCGCCATTATCTAACTCTTTTATTAGCCTTATTAAAGATACGTCACTTGCATCGCTCATTCTTGTTTCTGAGATGTTCCGTAAAGCTCAAGAAATTGCTTCGACTAACTATGAATTTTTACTTCTTTATAGTGAGGCAGCGCTCTTGTACTGGATTATGTGCACAATCTTATCCATTATCCAAGGACGCATTGAAATAAGACTAGATCGTTACGTATCTAAATAACCGTTTCGAGTAGCTAAAGGAGTTTTTCATATGATTAATATCAAAAATTTGCATAAATCATTCGGTGATTTGCAAGTATTAAAAGGAATTGATTTAAAAGTTGAACAGGGCAAGGTAATTGTATTGATTGGTCCTTCTGGATCGGGTAAAACTACTTTTTTACGTTGCTTAAATCTTTTAGAAATCCCAACAGACGGCACGATTGAACTTGATAAAAAAAGCATGAATTTCACCAAACCTGTTCGTAAAAAAGACATTACTTCATTTCGAAGCCTAACAGGTATGGTCTTTCAAAACTATAACTTGTTTCCTCATAAAAGTGCGCTTGAAAATGTTATGGAAGGTCCTGTAATTGTAAAAGGCGTTTCTACTCAAGAAGCAGAGAAAAGAGGGAAAGAATTATTAACACGAGTTGGCTTAGGAGACAAGCTTGACTTTTATCCTTTCCAACTATCAGGCGGACAACAACAGCGTGTTGGCATCGCCAGAGCAATGGCGATGGACCCAAAAGTTATGCTGTTTGATGAGCCTACTTCAGCTCTTGATCCTGAGCTTGTAGGAGACGTTCTTCAAGCGATGAAAGACTTGGCAAAAGAAGGAATGACGATGGTGGTGGTAACTCACGAAATGCGCTTTGCCCGTGAAGTAGCGGATGAAGTTATTTTTATGGATCAAGGTGTCATCATGGAAAGAGGTACACCGGATCAAATATTTTCAAATCCTCAACAAGAGCGGACACGTCAATTCTTGAATATGATTCATTAAAAAGGTTGCACACTTTCATGTGCAACCTTTTTCTTTATTTGGCTACTGCTTTTTTCATTAAATCTGTAATGTACGTAAAGAACGCTTCAGCTGTGACATCATATACGACATCTACAGGTCGTCCCTCTTGGGAAATTTCTGTTCTTCCTTGGCTCGGTGTTTCTGTATGCACAATACTCGAAACGGTTTTTACCTTCACAAGTGTTGAATTCCCTGTAAATGCTGTTGTGAGTACATCCCACAAATAATATGTTGAATTGGTTTCAACATGCACAAGCGGCGGACAGGCCGCGTAGCACTGCCCTACAAAGTCTACTCCTTCATACCTGCGAAGTGAAGCCCACATTTGACGAATAGCCGGTGTTAATGGAACTTGATTCGTGCTTTCTAAAGCAACCATCTCAATTTTAATTCTGCTTTCCCATACTTTTGCTACTGCTTCTGGATCCCAAAAAGCATTCCATTCCGCCGTTCCATCATGTTCAGGCTCCTGTACATTTCCTACTTCTTGAAATGTACCGCCCATCCACACTAACTTGTCAATTTTCTCTTCTATTTCCGGCGCTTTTTCAAGTGCTCTTGCCAAATCAGTTAATGGTCCTGTAAATAATAAAGTCGTTTTTCCGGCTGTATGTTGTAATGTTTCAATTAAATGATCGTGAGCAGGCAGCTGACTTATTTTTGTTTGCACTTCCCCTTTTTCATTTAAAATCGGCAGTGCATCTACATAAAATGTATGCATGCGCCATTCTTTTGGAAATGGGTTCATACCGCGTGAAGTAGATTTGGCTACCTCAATATCATAACTTCCAAAACGATCAATAATTTTTTGGCTTGCGCTGATACCTGGCTCTAGGTATCCGTCAGCGGGAATAACAGATACCCCTGTTACCTTTACATCATCCATTTGCAGCAGCAAAAAAAGGGATACTAAATCATCAATACCTGCATCATGGTTAAAATATATGTTTGTACTCATTTCTCTTCTCCTCTTTCCTATGTATTGCTAACTAATGTTTAGCTATACCGCTATTTTATAATGAAATGACTCGTTTCGTAATCAAAGTATTATGAATTTCTTTTACTATTTTCTATAATGGGTATAGAAATAAGGTAATCTATGTATAGACATATACATCTCAGTATAGAAAGGAGAAATAAAATGGAGCAATCATTTTCAGCATTAGTGGTAGATAAAAAAAGGGAAGACCAAGTGGAGGCGTCTGTCCAAGAACTGACGCTAAACGATTTGCCAGAAGGCGATGTACTTATTCGCGTTCATTATTCAGGGGTGAATTATAAAGATAGCTTAGCCAGCATCGCAAACGGCAATATTGTGACAAGCTATCCGTTTGTCCCAGGAATCGACCTAGCAGGAGTTGTTGTATCTTCTGACAGCCCTGATTTTAAAGAAGGTGATCGTGTCATTGCAACAAGCTATGACATTGGCGTATCACACTTTGGAGGCTATAGTGAGTATGCGCGCATACGCAGCGAATGGATTGTCCCTCTTCCTGAAAATTTAACGTTAAAAGAAGCAATGATTATCGGAACAGCTGGCTTTACAGCTGCTTTATCTGTGCATCGCTTAGAGGAAAACCATACTAGTCCCTCTAATGGCTCTGTGCTTGTAACAGGCGCTACGGGAGGTGTAGGAAGCTTTGCGGTTGCCATTCTTTCAAAATTAGGCTACACAGTGGAAGCAAGTACGGGAAAAAGCTCGGAAGCAGCTTATTTGAAAGAGCTTGGCGCTTCCTCTATTGTAGCGCGTGAAGACGTTTATAACGGCAAATTAAAAGCATTAGGCAAGCAAAAATGGGCCGCTGCGGTGGATCCTGTGGGCGGAGAGCCTCTAGCTTCTGTTCTCAGTCAAATTCAGTACGGAGGCTCTGTAGCTGTCAGCGGGCTAACAGCTGGAGGCAAAGTGCCAACAACCGTCTTTCCCTTCATTTTAAGAGGGATTAATTTATTAGGTATCGATTCTGTTTACTGTCCAATGCCTACTCGAAAAGAAATTTGGAATAGACTCGCTAATGACTTTAAGCCTGAAAGCTTCGAACCTTTCATTCAGCAGGAAATTTCACTACAACAGCTCCCTGAGGTACTTCCGACTTTATTAAAAGGACAAGCTCGAGGACGAACAATTGTGAAGCTATAAAAAAACGGAGAAACCTAGGTTTCTCCGTTTTTTTACGAACAGAAGCATGTTATTATACATCTATTTTTGCTATTAAATCCGTCACTAATTCTTTCATGGTCACATCGGCTAAGACTTGTTCCATGGCATCTTGAGAACGTTTTAAAATCAATTCAAGGACACTTTGAATATTGGCTCCTACAGGACACTCCACATTCGGATTTTCATGCATTTGAAACAATTCTCCTTCTTCCACTGCTGCCACCGCTCGATAAACGTCTAACAACGTTATCTCTTCTAAATCTTTCAATAGATAAGCTCCGCCAGCTCCGGCTTTTACACCCACGAGTCCAGCTTTCTTTAACATCCCAATTACTCGTCTTATAACAACAGGATTTGTATTTACACTGCTAGCAATCCACTCTGAAGTACTAGGGTGACTGCTATCTACTTTAATTAAAGATAGTATGTGAACGGCCACGGTGAATCGACTGCTAATTTTCATTGCTCTCACTCCTATTTTGTTGTAATCATTATAGTTACAACATTTATGAAAGTCAAGCATGCTTTTTTAGGAAAGAATGTCCTCTTCTACCGCCTCATAAAAGCGCAGCGTTTTCTTGATTTCCATAGCTTCAGAACATGCTTTCATTTTCTTTTTATTCGCTTCTTTATGTTCGTTCACATGTTCTTCTCTTGAGATCCACGCTTGAAAGAACTGCTTGTCTTCCCACTTGGATACAAGGACATATTCAACTTTATCTGCGGAATATTTTTTCCAGCATTCGAACGATAAATTTCCTTTGGCTGCCTCAATTTCTGCTTTGTTTTTGTTAGCTTTTTGCTTGAGCTGTTCTTCAAATTTCTTTTCTGCTTCAAAACTTGCGTTTACAACAAACATCTTATCTTCCTTTCTAAATGAAAGTAATTCTCATTCAATTATTGCACAGTAATTTTATTTTTTCAATTTATATGGATAAATTACAGAAGCCCAAAAAGACCGCTGTTTAAGCGGTCTTCTTTTTTACAAATGTTTTCTATGCACTGTTTTTCCATCATACGTAAAGGCGATTGGCTTGCCTTCCATTACCGTTTCTAAATGAACGGGGCGGCCCCAAAGCTGATGAACGTACGGTACCACTTTTTCTAAGTATTTGACATCTAATTCAATTCCTTCATACCAGTGTTTTAAATAGAGCTCTCCATTTTTTAAATAGTCTCCATTGGTTACTGTGATGTAAGGAAATCCGCCGTTTACGCGCATATTAACAAGCTGATCTCTAACTTCTGTCCACTCTTTGTCGACGATTTTATAGTCTTTTCCTTGTTTTTGGAATAAGTACATATCCTCCCGCATGACTAAATCTTTTGTTAAGTAATTGCGGATAAAGGAAATATCTGATTCAACCTCACGTACCTCAAACATCTTCTCTCTTCCTGATCCAGGCTCCACGCCCCGGCGAATCATATCTTCTGTTGGATTATTGTAGCGTTCTTCAATGTCTTCAAAGATTTTTAATCCTAAATAATATGGATTGATTCCCGTCTTAGACGGCTGCACAACCCCTGCATTTAGCTTGGCGAATTCTATCGCTTCATCACTCGTTAAGTCCATTTCTCGAATAATGCGCTGATGCCAGAAAGAAGCCCAGCCTTCATTCATAATTTTCGTTTCAAGCTGCGGCCAGAAATAAAGCATTTCTTCTCGCATCATCGTTAAAATATCCCGCTGCCAATCCTCTAAATAAGGACTGTATTCTTCAATAAATAATAAGATATCTTTTTCAGGCTGAGGCGGAAATTTTTTAAAAGACTTTGGAGGTTTTGGTTTTTTCTTTTCTTTATAATCCAAATTCCATAAATCATCGTAAGGAGAAATGATTTCTTCTTCCGATGATTCTACATCATCTATGCTCCAAGAAAGCTTGGCACGCATAAGAGACGGATCAATATGTTCCTGAATCGATAGGACAGCATCCAAAAACTTTTCTACTTCACGCTTACCGTGCTTTACTTCGTATTCTTTAATTCGATCAGCGGTCGCTGCCATACTTTCTACCATATCCCGTTTAGTGTTGGCAAAACGACTGTTATTTTTAAAGAAGTCACAGTGGGCTAACACGTGAGCTACAATTAATTTATTCTGAATAAGCGCATTGGAATCCAATAAAAATGCATAACAAGGATCTGAATTGATAACTAATTCATAAATTTTACTCAATCCAAGATCGTAGTGTAATTTCATTTTGTAAAATTGTTTTCCAAAGCTCCAATGTGAAAAACGAGTTGGCATCCCATATGCACCAAACGTATAAATAATATCTGCCGGGCAAATTTCATAGCGCATCGGATAAAAATCTAAGCCGAAACCGCTAGCTATTTCCGTAATTTCATCAATCGCACGGTATAATTGCTTATAATCTGCTTCTTTCACGACAGCTCCCCCTTTCACTCCTTACTTCAATCTATGTACAAACATGTCAATTCATGTGTTTTCATCAAAAAGAAGCTTTATTTTTTCAAGAAAAGGGGATTTTTATTTAGTTGTCTTAAATAATGGATGTAATATAACTGTTATGCTGCATCATTCTTTGCCTTTCTTATCATTTATCCGGTGCTGTACGTTTATTCTTCTTGCATAATGACTACAACCTCTTTTAATTATGCACTGGTCTTTTGCCCAACATTTACAGCGTAAGAATTCCCGCAAATATCATACACTAATTTCAACTCCTCAAAAGGAGGAACGTTATTAATGGATGTAATTGATTATGATCGAGCTTTGTATTACACACACCGTTCACAATGGGATAACTTATTAATTTTAATGGTTCGAACAGACGACGATTTTCTTTCAAAAAAGATTGAACATTTTTTGCACGCCTACAATTTTGAACGAAACTACCGCATCATTCAAGAAGAGCTTTATTCTTTACTACGCTACATTGATCATGCAACGGAATATTCGGAGCACAACCCGGAGCTTCTGGAAGAATCATTGTACTAGTATTTTTGATACACACACTTGGACAAAGAAGGGATGAATTCCCTTCTTTATTTTTTTATGTTGCACTAAAAATATGCATACTTTATTTCAAAAAACATTAAATAATATATGTAAACATATTTATTTTTATCGTTGACATAAAAGCGAATTCGACGTACAATCTTCAGTACATACGCTAAGATATTTCAGTACATACTGGGAGGAACATATATGAGTACTAAAAGGTTTCGCACATTAGATTTAACGCTAGCCGGTATGTTTGCGGCTCTTATGGCTATTGGTGCAAACATTACTTCTTGGGCACCTTTTTTACAAGTAGGCGGCGTGCCTCTTTCACTTCAGCCTTTTTTTGTTATATTAGCAGGACTTTTACTTGGGAGCCGAATGGGTTCTATTTCGATGATTGTATATGTATTAATTGGCATTGCAGGCGCTCCGGTATTTGCTCAATTTAAAGCAGGAATTGGTATTTTATTTGGAAGCACCGGCGGCTTTTTGCTCTCTTATATTGTAGCAGCATTTATCACAGGAAAAATTATGGAAATGCGCGGCAAGCCGACTTTTTCTATCTTTTTAATTTCATCGCTAGTTGGTATTGCCGTTATTTATTTAATTGGTACTACGTATATGTATGTAGCGGTTAATTACTGGCTTGAAGCTCCTGCAATGACATATGCAGCCGCTTGGAAGATTATGTCGTGGTTTGCGGTAAAGGATCTTATTTTTACTGTTCTTGGGGCTATGCTTGCTCCGAGAATTTATAAAGCCCTACGATCTTCTTCGTATTTGTCAAATACGCAATCAAATAAAGTATCATAAAAGAAGCCTGCTCAAGTTTGAGCAGGCTTTACTTTTATACCGTTTTCACTTTATCTAATACCCGTTCTACTTCACCCATTACAGCTGTTTGTACAGCTTCTAAATGGGCAATGCTCGTTGCTTCATCTTCTGACACGACGCCAAAATAGAACTTCACCTTTGGCTCTGTACCAGACGGACGAAGGCAGAACCAAGAACCGTCTTCTAAGATATATTTTAATACATTTGATTTTGGTAATGTAATTTCTTCTACTTTTCCTGCTTTAATCTGCTGACGCTCGCTTAATGTATAATCCTCTACAACCGAAACATTTAATCCTGCAATGTCAGTAGGAGGTTCATTTCTAAATGTAGCCAAAATATGCTGAATTTGCTCAGATCCTTCTTTTCCTTTAAGCGTTAAAGATTTCAGACCTTCACGATAGAAGCCATATTTAGTAAACACTTGCTGAAGCGCTTCATATAGCGTCATGCCCTGCTTTTTATAATAAGCACAAGCTTCTACTGCTAGAATGGCTGCTTGTACAGCGTCTTTGTCACGAGCAAAGTCACCAATTAAATAGCCGTAGCTTTCTTCATAACCGAATTGGAATGTATACTCGCCCGTTTGCTCATATTGCTTAATTTTTTCACCGATAAATTTAAAACCTGTTAGAGTGTCAACAACTTGCAGTCCAAATGAACGAGCAATTTGTGCGCCGATTTCTGATGTTACAATCGTTTTTAACACAACGCCATTAGCAGGCAGCACGCCTTTTTCTTTCTTTTGAGAAAGCAAATAGTGAAGCAATAAAGCACCCGTTTGGTTTCCTGTTAATAACGCATATTCGCCGCTTGGATCTTTGACAGCAATTCCTAAACGGTCTGCATCTGGATCCGTTGCGATTAAGATATCTGCATCAATTTCTTTTCCTTTACGAACAGCATATTCAAATGCAGCCGGCTCTTCAGGATTCGGAGATTTAACCGTCGAGAAATTTGGATCAGGAAGTTCTTGTTCTTCAATAACCGTGACATTTTCGTAACCGATGGATTGAAGCGCGTTGCGAACTGGCTTATTAGCTGTACCATGTAGAGGTGTAAACACTACCTTTAAGTCTTTACCTGTTTCAGAAGCTAGCTCTGGATTAATTAAAATCGTTTTTAGTTTCTCATTGTATGCTTCGTCAATCGCTGAACCAATCATTTCAATAAGACCTTTTTCTTTTAGCTCCGCTTCAGATTGAACAGCTAATGTAAGTTCATTTTCCACAGCATTTACAAAGCCAACTAGTTCATCAGCTTCTTTTGGCGGCAGCTGACCACCGTCTGGACCATATACTTTGTATCCGTTATATTCAGGAGGATTGTGGCTCGCTGTAATAACAATACCTCCAAATGCGTTTAGCTCACGCACTGCAAATGAAAGTTCAGGTGTTGGTCTTAGCTCTTCAAATACATACGTTTTAATTCCCTGACTTGCTAATGTTTTTGCTGCTTCCATCGCAAATTCAGGCGATTTGTGGCGAGAATCATACGCAATGACTACGCCTTGCTTGATAGCTTCTTCACCAGCTTGTTTAATGTACTCAGCAAAGCCTTCGGAAGCTTTTCGGATTGTATACGTATTCATACGGTTTGTACCCGCTCCAATTTCCCCACGCATTCCGCCTGTTCCAAATTCCAATGTTTTGTAAAAACTATCTTCTAATTGTTTTTCATCACCTTTGATTGCGTCTAAATTTTGACGTAATTCAGGATCTAAATTTGGATGATTGATCCAAGATGTATACGTTTCTTTCCAACTCATAAAAAAAAGCCCCCTTATATAAATGTAAATATGTATGAAAAGAGAAAAACGAGTAATCGTCTTTCTCTTTTTTTAACAGTCATATTATATTTCTTCGTCCAAATTTGACTTCCTGCTATTATATTATGGCTGTATTGACAAATTTTGAGGTACTTTTTTATTTTATCATGAAATACCTGTCATACGGTTAACTTTTTCATCTACTGGTACAACTGCGTCATGAAGGTGCTGTTCTAATTCATCCGTATAAGCTTTTGTTTGCTCAGGCGTCCACTTTAACTCTTCGGCCATATGAGCAATCACTTGTTTTTTCCAGCTTCTTACCCAGTTGATATCAAAGAATAAAGCGCCCGTACGTCTAATGAAGAAGTCCACTGGTTTTGAAACCATTTCTTCTTCTATGCCATATTGAATTTGCAGAAATACACTAGCTGGAAGGTCGCTGTTTTTTAGCTGATCGGGACGTTCAATCATGTAGCGGTATACTTTATCTACGTTTGAACCATAGCGTTTTACAAGCTTTTCAGCAGCGTCACGTGATAACCCTAGTTTGATGCCTTCTTTGACTTTTTGCTCTACAAACGTTGGGAACCCACCTGAACCGCCTACATTACCTCCAGAAATAGGTAAATGTTTAGTTTGACAGCTTTCAAATTCGCGTCCTTCTGCTTTAAAATCTTCAGCTACGCGATTTACGACAATTTCAGCCATTTTACGGTACCCAGTTAATTTCCCTCCAGCGATTGTAATTAAACCTGATTCTGATGTCCAGATTTCATCTTTACGCGAGATTTCAGAAGGATCTTTTCCTTGTTCGTGAATAAGTGGACGAACACCCGCCCAGCTTGATTCTACGTCGTCTACTGTAATATCAACCGTTGGGAACATATAGTTAATCGCATCAATAACATATTGACGGTCTTTTACAGTCATACGCGGATGTCTAGCGTCTTCTTTATAGACCGTGTCTGTTGTGCCCACATATGTTTTTCCATCACGCGGAATTGCAAACACCATACGTCCATCAGGTGTATCAAAATAAATGGCTTGTTTTAATGGAAAGCGCTCTTGATCAATAACTAAGTGAATTCCTTTTGTTAATTGAAGCTGCTTGCCTTTTTTTGAATTATCTTTTTCACGCAGCGTGTCCACCCATGGACCTGCAGCGTTGACGATTTTTTTTGCATAAATATTATATTCTTTATTCGTAAGCTGATCACGAACAACAACCCCCACTACTTTTCCTTTATCGTAGATGAAGTTTTCCACTTTTGTGTAATTGACTAAGTCTGCTCCTCTTGCGGCAGCTTCTTTAGCTACTTCAATCGTTAAACGTGCATCATCTGTTTTATATTCAACGTAGTAACCGCCGCCTTTTAAATCTTTAGATTTCACCAATGGCTCGCGGCTAAGCGTTTCTTCTGCGCTAAACATTTTGCGGCGCTCTGAGCGTTTTACACCAGCTAAAAAATCATATACGCGCAGTCCAATTGAAGTTGAGAATTTACCGAATGTTCCACCCGTATGGAAAGGTAACAGCATCCACTCCGGAGTCGTTACATGAGGCCCATTTTCATATACGATGGCACGTTCTTTACCAACTTCGGCTACCATTTTAACTTCAAACTGTTTTAAATAGCGTAGACCGCCGTGAACAAGCTTCGTTGAACGACTAGATGTTCCTGCTGCGAAATCCTGCATTTCAACTAATGCCGTTTTCATGCCTCGATGAGTCGCATCAAGCGCAATACCTGACCCAGTAATTCCCCCACCAATTACTAGTAAATCATATTGATTTTGTGTCATGTCTACCAATTTATTCGAACGTGTTTGACTTGAAAACATACGTCATTCCCCTTTCAATTTTTAAAGATATCAAATTTTTCCAATATACAAAAAAGAGAGACCACAAATCACATATATAGTATGTCTATATATGGATCTGTGGTCTCTCCGATTCTCCAACCAATTTATTAACTTGATTAAATTATATCATACATGAGCTTTTAATTAAAGTGTTTTCATCAAATAATTACTTAAAAGCCATTGTTGCATGTACGGCTTTTTTCCAGCCGCTATATAATTCTTCACGCTTTTCTTCTTCCATATTTGGTTCGAAAGATTTTTCCATATTCCACTGCTGCGCAATTTCATCGCAATCTTTCCAGTAGCCGACCGCAAGACCCGCTAAATATGCTGCCCCAAGAGCCGTTGTTTCATTCACTTGAGGACGCTCAACCGGAACGTTTAACACATCACTTTGGAACTGCATTAAGAAATTATTCTTAACTGCTCCCCCGTCTACACGCAATGTTTTTAATGTAATTCCAGAATCTGCTTCCATCGCACTTAATACATCTCTTGTTTGATAAGCCAGTGATTCAAGCGTTGCACGGATAAAGTGTTCTTTTTTTGTACCACGAGTCAACCCAAACATCGCTCCCCGTACATCGCTATCCCAATAAGGTGTTCCAAGTCCTACGAAAGCTGGCACAATATATACACCGTCTGTAGACTCTACTCGCGTTGCATAGTTTTCAGTTTCAGCCGCATTTTTAAACATTCTTAAACCGTCGCGAAGCCACTGAATAGCAGATCCTGCTACAAAAATACTGCCTTCAAGCGCATATTCTACCTTACCGTTAATCCCCCATGCTAATGTAGTTAATAAGCCGTGATCGGACTTAACTGCTTTTTCACCCGTATTCATGAGCATAAAGCAGCCTGTTCCATAGGTGTTTTTCGCCATTCCTTTTTCATAGCACGCTTGCCCAAATAAAGCGGCTTGCTGATCCCCTGCTGCTCCAGCAATTGGAATGTTTTTACCAAAGAAATGATAATCTACTGTATGGGCGTATACTTCAGAAGAAGGCTTTACTTCTGGAAGCATTGATTTCGGTACCCCTAAGATATCTAGCAGTTCATCATCCCATTTTAAATCGTAGATATTGAACATAAGCGTGCGGGATGCGTTTGAGTAATCCGTTACATGCGCCTTTCCGCCTGATAGCTTCCAAATTAACCATGTATCAATTGTTCCAAATAACAATTCACCGTTTTCTGCTTTTTCTCGTGCACCTTCTACGTTATCTAAAATCCACTTCACTTTTGTTCCAGAGAAGTATGCATCAATTAATAATCCCGTTTTGTCGCGGAACGTATCATTTAATCCTTTTGCTTTTAATTCTTCACAAATACCAGACGTTTGTCGAGACTGCCATACAATTGCATTGTACACCGGCTTCCCTGTTGTTTTTTCCCATACTACTGCTGTTTCACGCTGATTGGTAATCCCAATTCCTTCGATTTGATCCGCATGAACACCTGACTCAGATAAACAAGATGCGATAACTGCTAGGATAGAACCCCAAATTTCACTTGCATTATGCTCTACCCAACCTGGTTTTGGAAAGTACTGTGTAAACTCTTTTTGAGCTACATGTACAACTTCACCTTTTTTATTAAATAACATTGCTCGTGAGCTTGTTGTTCCTTGGTCTAAAGATAAAATAAATTTTTCCATATCAATATCCCCTATTCTCTGTATATTGTCGTTTCTTTATTGTACATAGTTAGATGGTAAAGCTCATTCATTTTTTCGGTACTACTGCTGATTGAAACTGTGCTGCCTTTTGTTTAGAAACAGCGTAGATAACTGCTAAAACAATCAGCGCTAGACTTAAAACAACCCATAAGCTGCTTGACATTTTATTTAAAAATGCCGCTTGGTAAAATACTGCCCCAATTGATCCGCCTACTAAAGGACCCACTACTGGCACCCAAGCATATTTCCAGTTCGAGCTGCCTTTGCCAGGTATGGGCAAGATAGCATGAGCAATACGAGGTCCTAAATCACGAGCAGGGTTGATGGCATAGCCTGTTGTTCCTCCTAATGATAAACCAATACTTACGATTAAAAATCCTACTACTAAAGGATTTAATCCATCTGTAAATTTATTTGCTCCAATTGCTAAGATTCCTACTACTAATACAAACGTTCCAATCGCCTCACTTAAAACGTTTGCAAATGGGTTAGCAATTGCTGGCCCCGTTGCGAATACGCCTAATTTTGTACCAGCATCTTTTGTTTCTTTCCAGTGTGGAAGATAGTGTAAATAAACAACTGTTGCACCAAGAATGGCTCCAATAAACTGAGCTAAGATGTACATCGGTACTTGTGACCATGGAAAATCACCTGTAATAGCAAGCGCTACGGTTAACGCTGGATTTAAGTGTGCCCCACTCATATTACCAACCGCATATGCTGCCATCGCTACTGCCATTCCCCATCCCATTGTGATAACGATCCATCCCGAATTAGCAGCAAACGATTTTTTTAAATTGACGCCCGCACATACACCAGCGCCAAGGATAATTAAAATCATTGTTCCAATTATTTCTCCTAAGAATGCTTGCATATAAATAACCTCCCCTTTGTATGAAAACGATTAAAATGACAAGAAAATAAGAAAATCCACAATACATCCCCCTAATAAAATCATTAAAAGGCTATACCGTGGATCTCCTATTCTCCCTCACATCTATTAACTTATCTAGAAGTTTACTAGATGATGAAAGCGTTGTCAAACAGTTTTTTTAAGTTGAAATACTCCACAGTTCTCTATTTGATGTTGTAACAGCAGAAGCCCCGGCTTCTAAAGCATTATGAACTTCTTCTGCCGTTCGTATCAAGCCTCCAGCTAACACCGGAATGCCCGTTTCAGCTTTAACTTCTTGGATTAAAGTGGGCACAATTCCAGGAAGAAGCTCAATATAATCCGGTTTTACTTTCTTCATTAACTCATAGCTTTTCTTCAAAGCTGTGCTGTCCAATAAAAAGACCCGTTGAATGGCATAAATCCCTCTTTGTTTAGCTTTTAAAATAACGTTTGTTCTTGTCGAAATAATTCCCGCAGGCTTAAACTCCTGACACAAAAAATCAACCGCATACTCATCGTGCTTTAAGCCGTGAATTAAATCTAAATGAATGATTAGCTTCTTTTCATGCTTATGGACCTCTTTCATAATTCCTTTTAGCATGCCCACTTGATTGTCTAAAAGAACTCCGTACTCATAATTACTTACTAAAAATTTTTCCAATTGCTTCATATCTCGAACAGCGGGTAATACCGATTGTCCATGAAAACTCATGTTTTCCCCTCTTTTCCATGGTTAGTCCACAAAATTCATTGTAATAGTTTTTATTATGGCAAAAGTTGAAATAAAAAACACCATGCATTTGCATGATGTTTTTAGAAACTGCGTTATTTTTTATATTTAATATTGTAAACGTCATGGCGTCGGTCTTTTAATTGACGAACCGTTCCCGATTGACGCTGGCGACGAAGAATTTCTAAATCTACATCTCCAATAACTACCATTTCAATATTAGGATTACATTCTCCTACAATACCGTCTCGTGCAAATTCAAAGTCAGACGGTGCAAAAATAGCAGACTGAGCATACTGAATATCCATGTTTTCTGTTTCAGGCAAGTTTCCAACTGTACCTGCGATAACCGTATAAATTTGGTTTTCGATCGCGCGCGCCTGAGAGCAGTATCTTACGCGCAGATAACCTTGACGGTCTTCCGTACAGAATGGTGTAAAAATAATATTTGCACCTTTATCGGTAGCAATACGGGCAAGCTCCGGAAATTCAATGTCATAGCAAATTTGGATCGCAATTTTACCGCAATCTGTATCAAACACTTCAACTTTATCTCCTGGGCTAATTCCCCACCATTTTCTTTCATTAGGTGTAATATGCACTTTGTACTGCTTTTCAATTGTTCCATCTCGGCGGAATAGATAGGCAATATTAAAGATATCTCCATTATCTTCTTCGACAAAGTGGGATCCTCCAATAATATTTACGTTATATTTAACCGCTAAGTTAGTAAATAGCTCAATGTACTCTTCCGTATATTCTGCTACGCGCTGAACCGCTTTGCTTGGGATCTTTTCATTCAAGAAAGACATTAGCTGAGTTGTGAAAATTTCCGGGAATACGCAGAAGTCGGCTTTTGCATCATAAGCAACATCTGTATAATATTCTACCTGTGTTGCAAACTCTTCAAATGAATTGATCTGTTTCATCATATACTGAACAACACAAATACGCACTGGGAATGATGTTTTAAAATGGCGTTTTGAACGGCGAACGTAATCTACGTTGTTCCATTCCATCAACGTTGCATACTTATTAGAAGCTAGATCATCAGGAAGATAACCAGGGTTTATACGCATAAGCGTAAATCCGTTCATTAGCTGAAAAGATAGCACTGGATCATAAATTTTATGATGAATAACTTGCTCTACATATTCTCTAGGCGACATTTCAGCTGAATGCTTATGGTAATTAGGAATTCTTCCTCCAATGATGATACTTTTCAGGTTCAATTCACGTGCTAAATCTTTACGCGCTTCATATAAGCGACGTCCTATTTTCATGCCGCGATACTTTGGATGAACCATTACTTCAATCCCATACAGATTGTAGCCTTCCGGGTTATGATTTGTAATGTATCCTTCGTCTGTAATATCGTCCCACGTATGCTGATCATCGTACTCATCAAAGTTCACAATCAAGCTTGAACAAGATCCGATAATTTCCCCGTCGTACTCTGCACATATTTGTCCTTCTGGAAAAATGGCCAGGTGACTTTCAAGCTGTTCTTTTTTCCACGGATCCATTCCCGGGAATGATAGCTTTTGAAGCGCTAAAATTTCATCTATATCGTCCGGTTTGATGTTACGAATAATCATTTTTTTCTCGAATTTTGATAAATCTATTGTAGACATACGCTCAAACAACCCTTTCTCTCTCTTCATTAGGCAATTAGTTTCCCTGTTTTTTATTATAATAAACATTATTAAAAATTCAAAAAATACCGTTCATATAGTCAGCTATATGAACGGTATTTTCTATTTGCAAATATTTAATTTTATGGATGTTTTTTTATTAGGATAATTTTCAATAAATCCTGGCCCTAAAGAGACTTTAATGCCATCTATTTTATATACATTATAGCGTTCACCGCGATTTAACGTACGAATCTTTACCCATTTTCCTTTTTCTTCCTTCAATAAAACCATCGGTGATTGAATCGTTACAAAACCAATTTGGCCTTTTGAGAGCTTTTTCGTTTTACAAAGATTCTGGGCGACTGGAGCACTGCTTATTTTGTATTTGTTTTTAACAGCGATTGAATCAAAACTTTGAGAATGGAATTGACCAATAACCACTTTTGTACCGGTTTGAACACGGTCAAACAGCCAGCGTACCTCTTCATCATACATACGAATGCACCCAGAACTTGCGTAAGTCCCGATAGAACTTGGATTATTATTTCCATGAATAGCATACGTCGTTCCATATGTTCCGCGCGCATTTAATCCTAGCCAGCGATCACCTAGCGGATTCCTAGGATCCCCTCCCCGAATGTTGTCTTTATAATAAGGCCGGTTTTTAATTTTATTCACAATGCTAAAGGTACCCTCTGGTGTATAACTCATCTGCCTCCCCGTCGCAACTTTGAACGTCCTTACTAATTTTCCTCTATCATAAAAAACAAGGGTGTTAGTAGATTTGTTAATAATAATAAGTTGATTTGACGCCGCAGACGCATTGCCTGTCAGACCCATCCCCGCGAGTAAAAAAACAAGCCCAACAAAAAAAACAGCTACCTTTTTCATTTATCGACTCCCCCAATTTCTCTTATATCTATATAAGAAAAGTATAGGATGAAAGGCAAACCATCAGAACACTTTTTACCTTATAAGTCAAAATACAATAAAATCTTTCACGCACCCCTTTTTACTGACAAGAAACAATAAATGTACATAACAAAAAAACGGCCCTTTAAAGAGCCGTTTCATTTGTATTTAAAGCTTCACTTCAACTTTTGCATTTTTCTTAAGTTCTTCAACTTTTTTCTCCAATGCTTCTTGTTTCTTTTGTTGTTCAAGCTGCTGCTTAATTTGTGGCTTTACGTCTTCAAGCTTTGGCATTTGAGATTGTTCTTTACCGCCGCTTGCTTGACTTTGGCTTTGTTTTGCAAATTGATCGTAATAATCTTGAATTTCTTTATCTGTTACTTCTGGTGTTTGGATGTCTTTATCTACGTACTGCTGATATTTAATGCTGTCAGCCAGCTCAGACTTTAATTGTGATTGAGTTAGTCCTGCATCTTTTAAAGCCGCTTTAAACTGTTTATCTGTTTTGAACTGCTTTTTCGTTTCTTTTAACTTTTTATTTACTTCTTCATCAGTTGCTTTATAGCCTTTGTTTTCAGCTTCTTGCAATAGCAGCGTTTGACCCACTAAATTGTCAATTGTTTGCTGCTTTACTTGTTTAGCTGCTTCTTTAGATGTTGGGTCTTGTCCCATTTGTTGGTACTGATTTTGTGATGTAGCCAGGGCTGCATTATATTCTTCACCAGAAACTTTTTTACCGTTTACAACTGCTACGGTTTTCTTCTCATCTACTTTTTGTTTATCTAATTTCTTCTGCATTTCTTTTGCTTGCTTTTCCTGCTTTTCCTGAGCCTCTTTTTGCTTCTCAGTTTGTGCAGTTTTCTGATCATCACTTTTTGATTGCTTTGCATCATCGTTTGAACCGCATGCTGTTAAAGCTGCAGCAATTAACCCAATGAGCAATGTATACATCAGTTTTTTCATGATTAATCTCCTTTCATAATCCCAAACGATTATTAGCTATTCGAAAAAATCATCTAGGGGGCATTGTATATGATATAGGCGTAAAAAGAAACCATTTAGGCTAATTTTAAACATATGTAATAAGATTGAAACGTTTTGTAATCTTATGAAAGATAAATGCTCTTCTTTATACGGCCTGTCTAATCATAACATTATTTAGTATGATTTACATAATTTACAGTTCGTTATACATCTGTATTATTTCAATTTATTTGTTATATGAAAAACGATAGTATTTGATTTCATATTTCTATAAGAACTTTATACGAGCTTAACGATATCACAAGTTCTTTTTTTATCCAATTGAAAGCCGAAATTCATAAAAAAAAAAGAAAAAAGCATGGGATAATCATGCTTTTTTCTTTTCAATTTATGTATGAATTATAAAACGATTCATACGAATACGTAATCAAATTGTTTTCTTTTGCAAAACATTCAATAGAAACAGGAAATAAGAATCCGTATTTTTTTAAAATTGCAATATTTTTTTCGAATTGCTCGCAGTCGCTTTCTTCAATCGGCCGATGCTGAATCGCTTCAATCACGGCAATTATTGTCTGAAGGCTACTTATGACTTGCAATGCTTCATCGAGTAAGCCATTATATAAATGGTCTGTACAGTGATCTGGATTTAATAATTCATCAGGATTAAGCTTATCTACAGATACATACCGAGGTAACAAGTCATAGCGAAGCTGTTCAGTCAACTCTTCTATGTAATTCTCCATTTCTGGCGGAGCTGCTTGGGCAATTTTCATGGTTACCCCCCCTTTTTTCTCTTAACTTATGTCTCTTTGTTTAGCATAACATAAACATAAAACGAGAACTTCAGGTAGTTATTTCCTCCTAATTATTTACAAGTTCTTTTTAAAGATTAAAGGATATTTACTAGTATGTAAGGAAGGGATTAAATATGAGTATACACGGCCAATGGCTAGAAGATAAAATCGCAAAAAATGATGCAGGTCAAACCATTGAAGATTATTTAAAAACGAAATGGCGTATTCCTAAAAAAACGTTGCATCAGTTTCGGATGAATAAAAATGTGCTTATAAATGGTGAACCTTTACCATGGAGAAATATGCTTAAGGAAGATGATACAGTGTCACTCCCTTTTTTTGAAGCAGAGCCTGATGAAATAACACCTTACAATGTTGATATAGAGATTTTGTTTGAAGATGAGCACGTACTAATCGTAAACAAACCAATAAACCTAGATACTCATCCTTCATCAGAGCAAGACCAAAAAACTCTTTTAAATGCTGTAGCTGCTTATTTTCAAAAAGTAGGCCTCAAAACAAAGCCTAGACACGTTCACCGTTTGGACAGCGATACATCAGGTGCTATCTTATTCACGAAGCATTTTGTAGCAAGCTCTGTGTTTGATCAGCTGCTGGCTGAACGTAAAATTAATCGGACTTATATTGCCCTCGTCCAAGGAATCATAAAAAAAGAGGACGGAATCGTCAATGAACCCATTGGACGCGATCGTCATCATGCTACAAGAAGAAGAGTATCTAGAACGGGACAAGCTGCCAAAACACGTTATCGGGTGTTAAAACGCAATACGGCAAAAAACGAAACGCTTATTGAACTTTCGCTCGAAACCGGACGCACTCACCAAATTCGTGTTCATATGAGTCACATCGGCTATCCATTACTTGGCGATACGCTTTATGGAGGAAAGAGATTAAAAGAGCAGCAGCAAGCTTTACACGCCATTAAGCTTTCTTTTATACATCCGTTTACACATCAGCGCGTGTCAGCTGTTGCACCTCCAACTCAGCAAGTCTTTTTGCCTTACAGCAAGTTGCTTTCCTATTAAACATAAAAGAGAGATTAAGACACAACCAGCTAAAGGCAAACAAATAGGAGAAATATGCTCATATGGATCGCTTGAGACACCGCTGCTGATTTCCGTGCAAGACTTCGCTTTCCGCGGGCGGCCGGAGTCTTCGTCTTGCCCTCCAATCACCAGCTAGAAGCAGCAACATACATGAAACCTGCGTTCACCATATCAATAAAAAAAATCCGAACAAGTTGGATTCTTTATCAAGAATCTCAATTCACCGTTCGGATTTTCCTTTAACTAAAATACTTTTGTCCTAGCCTCTTTTTTTCTATTGAATTTTAAACTGACGAATCAAGTTCGCTAATTCTTCACTAATCTCTTGCAGATGTTCAGCTGATTGAGAAACAGTAGAAATAGCTCTAATTTGTTCTTCTGTAGAAGCGGTAATTTCTTCAGTTCCCGCTGCTGATTGCTGTGCAATAGCTGCTATGCTTTGAATTGCCGCTACCACGTCTTCCTTATGCTCATCGATACTGTCCATGCTGCTTGTCACATGTTCGACAGCCGCTGCCACTTGTTCAATCGTAGTTGCAATTTCATGAAAAGCTCGTTCTGTATCTCCTACCACAAAGTCTTGAGACTTTGAAAGCTCTTCTGTACGGTTGCATTCTTCACGCGCAGCAGCGACTTCCCCTTGAATCGCTCCAATCGTATGGCGAACTTGTTCAGTGGCCTGAGAGGACTGTTCAGCAAGTTTTCGCACTTCTTCAGCTACTACCGCAAATCCTTTGCCATGTTCTCCTGCACGAGCTGCTTCAATACTAGCATTTAATGCAAGTAAATTTGTCTGATCTGAAATACTATTAATCGTGAAAATAATAGATTCAATTTTTTTCATCTTATTTGTTAATTCTTCCATTACAGCTTGAACAGCGTGAATCGTTTGAGACGATTCAGTGGTTTGGTTGCGAAGAAGCTGCATCTGTTTTAAACCTTTTTCATTGATGCTTACAGCTTCAATCGTCATTTTATTAATCTGTGCGTTTTGTTCAATGACTTCTTCAATTTGCGAAGATAAACTCATCGTTTTATGATTAGTAGAGTCAGCATCAGAAGCTTGCTGCGTGGCACCGCTCGCAATCTCATGGATAGCCCGGCCGATTTCCTCACTGGATGCAGTTGCTTCTTCAGATACGGCGCTCAAGTCTTCAACAGACGTTTTCACTGTCTCAACAGACGTCTGAACCGTGCCGATCAATGTTTTCATTTTGGCTACCATATCATTAAATAAATGAGTAAGCTCACCAATTTCATCTTTTGACTTCGTCTTCACCTGAACCGTTAAATCGCCAGCTGTTACTTTGGCTACTTCATTTTTCAAGCGGCGAATCGGATTAGTAATGATTCTTGAGAAAAAGATGGTTAACACCACTGATAATAAGATGCCAATTAACGCAATCCAGACAATAACAGTCAGTAAATGATGAGCGCTTGAGAGCATTTCATTATAAATAAAGGCATTTCCTATCTTCCAATTCGTCCCTTCGAGAGTATCATATGCCATCACTCTCTCTTCACCTTGAAAGGTATACTTCATGAAATCTCTATTCCGGTCTGCTTCGTACATTTTTTTCATAAATGGCTGATTCATTAAATTTTCCCCAGCTTCTGTTGGATGAACGAGCGCTGTGCCATTTTGATCAAATAAAAATGCATACCCACCGTGATTTACTTCTGCTTTACCTACAATGTTTTTTAATGCATCTAAGTCTAAATCAGTAGCTATAACGCCCTGCACATTTTTAGTATCTGGATCTAAAATAGCCTTTGCAATTGTCACGACCGTCTTTTTTGTTGCTGCATCTTCATATGGATCCGTATAAATAACCTCATCAGGTGACTCTACTGCTTGTTTGTACCATACCCTTGAAGTCGGATCATAGTTTGAACCAAACTCTTGTTTAGGAACAGAATACATTCCTTTATTTTTAGTGCCTATGTATTCAAGTGCTAAGTTTGGATACTTTTCTTTAAACTGTGTAAACTCTTTTTGAACTGTGTTCCATGTAAAATACGGATTTTTCTCTTGGTTTGTTTGATCTCCTTCCCGCTTAACAAAATTAACAATTACATCGTTTTCACTATACGTCAGCAAAGAACGACTATACATGTCTAAGTACGTATGAATCGTTTCTTTTAACTCTTTCACTTGACTTTGAGACTGTACTTCTACATCTTGTTCTATTTGCGTTTTGGTAAATTGATAAACAGCCCCTGAAACAACTAATAATAAAATAGCTATAAAAATACTAAAAAATACTACGAGCTTTGCACTTAACCTCTTCATTCCCTCACCCTTCTACAAAAATCTTTATATTACTAATAACGGCTTTTCATTTTCATTTTTGAAGAAGGTTTTGTGATTTATTTCAAATTCCCGCAAAATAAAACCAGCGCATCCTTTCATAACGAAAGAACGTGCTGGTCTTATTTTTGCTTTTCGTATGCATCAGGTTCAATATGAACAAGCGTATCTTTAATTTGATGCTCATCGTTCATCATATGTTCAATTTGATCAGCAATTTCATGGCTTTTGATAACATTTAAATGGGGATCTACTTTAACAGTTACATCAATCACGACTTGATTACCAAGCTTGCGCGCTTTCACATCTTCTACTTCTTTTACACCTTCTACAAGCTCGATGCTTTCTTTGTAGTGCCCTAACTTCTCTTCGTCGAATCCGTCTGTTAAGGAATGAGCCGCTTCTTTAAAAATCTCGATGGCTGTTTTACAAATAATAATTCCCACAGCAAAAGCAGCTACCACGTCCAGCCAGGGCAGGCCGAACTGTGAGCCGAAAATTCCCACAACAGCCCCTATACTCACAAGTGCATCGGACAAATTATCTTTAGCAACCGCATATAAGGACTGACTATCAAGTTTTTTAGCAAGCTTAATATTATATCGGTAGACACCACCCATAACAGCAGCCGCTCCAAGACCTACCCAAGCAGCCAGTAAATTAGGCGCTTCAGATTTGTCCATAAATAATGACTGACCCGCATCGACCAATACTTCTAGTCCGATGACCATCATGATAAAAGAAGCAATAAGTGAAGAGATATGTTCCGCTCTGGAATGTCCATAGGGATGATCATTATCACGAGGTTTTTTAGAGATTTTTAAGCCGACTAAGACGGCAATTGATGCAATAATATCTGTAACATTATTAAGACCGTCGGCTTTTAATGCAGAGGAAGCGGTGACACCCGCAATGATAAGTTTACATGCTGATAAAAAGATATATGATAAGATACTAACCCAAGCACCTTTTTGGGCTTGCTCATAGTAGTTCTCCATCCTTTCCACTCCTTTATTCAAAATAAGCAAACTTAGTGTAACAAATGGATTTCGTGTGGGTCTATAGAAACATTATTGGCTGCTAACATACAAATAGAGAATGTTAAACTCTTTAGCTTTCTGCAAAACAAGTTGCCTTTACTCAACACTTTAAACGTTTAAGATCTTTCTAAATATGGCACTTCATGTAGAAGGACATTTTTTTAAATCGCCCTGTAAAATTGTTTACTATTTTTTAAAGGGTGTGATTTTTATCACAGCTAAAGCTATTTATTCTTGTTACACTAACATTGTGAAAAACATCACAAAATAAAATTCAAAGGATGATACAAATGAAAACACAATTTACACCAAAAACACGAAAAGTTGCCGTTATCGGAACTGGTTTTGTTGGCTCAAGCTACGCTTTTTCAATGGTGAATCAAGGTATTGCCAATGAATTAGTGTTAATCGATATGAACAAAGAAAAAGCAGAAGGTGAAGCACGTGATATCAATCATGGAATGCCATTTGCCGCACCGATGAAAATCTGGGCTGGAGATTATAAAGACTGTGCTGACGCTGATTTAGCAGTTATTACAGCGGGCGCTAATCAAGCTCCAGGGGAAACACGCTTAGATCTAGTTGAAAAAAACGTTAAAATTTTCGAATGCATTGTAAAAGATATTATGAACAGCGGATTTGACGGCATCATTTTAGTGGCAACAAATCCAGTTGATATTCTCGCACACGTTACACAAAAAGTATCAGGATTACCAAACGGACGGGTAATTGGTTCAGGAACGATTCTTGACACAGCTCGCTTCCGCTACTTGTTAAGCGACTATTTCGAAGTAGATTCTCGCAACGTCCACGCTTATATTATGGGGGAACATGGAGATACAGAATTTCCTGTTTGGAGCCACGCGCAAATTGGCGGTGTGAAGCTCGAACATTTTATCAATACTGCCGCTATTGAAAAAGAACCGGATATGCAGCATCTATTCGAACAAACCCGCGATGCGGCTTACCATATTATTAATCGAAAAGGAGCGACTTATTACGGAATTGCAATGGGGCTTGTACGCATTACCAAGGCTATTTTAGATGATGAAAATTCTATTTTAACAGTATCTGCTTTATTAGAAGGACAATACGGTATTTCTGATGTGTATATCGGCGTACCAGCTATCATTAATAAAAACGGCGTGCGTCAAATTATTGAATTGAATTTAACTCCTCACGAACAGCAGCAGCTCGAGCACTCTGCTAGCATTCTTAAGCAAACTCGCGACAGAGCTTTTGTGTAACATCTAAAGATTTTTGCGGGGGACTCCCCCGCTACCTTGTTTTAAATATGTAGTAGAGGTGTATGAATATGACGTGGACTCAGGTATATAATCCTTTAGATAATATTTGGCTTTCTGCACTAATTGCACTCATTCCCATTATCTTTTTCTTTATTGCTTTAACTCTTTTGAAATTAAAAGGACACATTGCTGCCGGTATTACGGTGCTTCTTTCTATGATTATTGCTATTTATTTTTATCATATGCCTGCCTCAATGGTTTTAGGAGCCACAGGCTATGGGTTTCTGTATGCACTTTGGCCCATCAGCTATATTATTATCGGAGCGGTGTTCTTATATAAGCTAACTGTCAAAAGCGGACAGTTTACTACCATCAGACAATCTATTATTTCAATAACCGATGACCCCCGCTTGCAAATGCTGCTTGTTGCTTTTTCTTTTAATGCTTTTTTAGAAGGGGCAGCGGGATTTGGAGCTCCAATTGCCATTACAGCAGCGCTTCTAGTTGGACTTGGGTTCAAACCGTTAAAAGCAGCGGCGCTATGTTTAATTGCTAATACAGCTTCAGGAGCGTTTGGCGCCATGGGGATTCCTGTCATTGTCGCAGGACAAGTATCTGGCATAGATCCAAAAGAAATTGCTCATTTTCTTGGCACGCAGCTTCCGATTATTTCTTTTCTTATCCCTTTTTTACTTGTCTTTATTATGGATGGGATAAAAGGATTAAAAGACGTATGGAAAGCAACGAGCATCACAGCCGTTTCCTATGCACTGACACAGTATTTAACTGTTACATACATCGGCCCTGAACTTCCAAATATCACATCTTCTATTGTGAGTTTGCTTGCTCTTGCTTTTTATATTAAACGAACAAGCCCGGCAGCAGCTAAAAGCTTCAGCCTGTCACCAAAACAGATTTTAAAGGCTTGGTCTCCTTTTATTCTATTAACGATACTCGTTACGGCTTGGAGCATTTCTTTTGTCAAAACGATGCTTGAACATATGAACCTGCTTATTAACGTCCCATTTTTACACAATCACGTAATTAAAGCAGCGCCTTTAGTAAAAGATCCTACGCCTTACGCTGCTGTCTTAAAAATAGACGTATTTGCAGCAACAGGTACAGCAATTCTTATTGCTTGTATCCTTTCAGTTTTCTTGCTTAACGTATCGCCAAAAGTGGCATGGACCACTCTTTTAGAAACCGTAAAAGAATTATCAAGACCTATTATTACTATTATGATGGTCATTGCTTTTGCTTTTATTTCAAATTATTCAGGACAGTCTTCTACACTTGGATTAGCGCTCGCTACATCAGCTGCTTATTTTCCATTTTTATCTCCATTTCTTGGCTGGATCGGCGTATTTCTAACGGGGTCTGTCGTATCAAATAATGCGCTGTTCGGCAACTTGCAGCTAACTACAGCTCAGCAAATTAATGTTTTGCCAATTATTCTTGTAGCGGCCAATACTGCCGGCGGAGTGATGGCTAAAATGCTTTCTCCTCAATCAATTGCCGTCGCTGCCGGAGCAGTGGGACTGGCTGGAAAAGAAAGTGAACTGTTCAAATACACGCTCAAATACAGCATAGGATTTTTGATACTAGGGGGATTTGTTACCTTTTTGTTAGCTTGGTGGTTATGATAAAAAACTGCTAAAAATCCTGTTATTACCTTGTTTCTTTCATTTAAACAAACGTTTGATTATATAAGAAGATCCCCAGTTAGCGCTGGGGACCTTTTTATTCTGAAATAAGTAAACCTATATTGCCAAATTGTTTTCCTTTATCTAATCGTTCGCAAGCTGCAGCTGCCTCTGACAGCGGATAGAATCGATCGACGATTGGTTTAATTTGATGTTTCTCTATAAAATCCATCATGTCCACAAATTCTTCCTGACTTCCCATAGACGTGCCAAGTATATTGAATTGAGGATAAAAAATAGTTCTTAGAGGCAATTCAACTTCATTTCCAGAACTCGCCCCAAAATTAACAATTCTTCCATTTGGCTTTAATATTTCAAAATACGTCGGAAATAAAGCTGCCCCCACACTATCAAGTATGATATCTACTTTTCTATTGTTGATTTCTTCTTTTAGACTGCTTCCGCTATCTAAAGCATAATCCGCTCCATGCTTTAGAGCTTGCTTTCTTTTTTCATCACTTCTAGAAGTGACTGTTACGTTAGCTCCGATAGCTTTTGCGAATAACAATCCATAGGTCGCGACTCCGCTTCCTATACCGGGAATAAGGAGGTGCTCTCCTTTTTTTAACTGCCCTTTTGTAAATAGAGCTCTATAGGCAGTTAAAGCGGATAATGAAAGAACCCCCGCCTGTTTCCAAGATAGATAAGATGGCTTTTGCACAACATTATCCGCTTTTATGATTACATACTCTGCAAATGTTCCATTCGATGGACCACCTAAAATTTTAGGTGTAAACGGAATGTCCTCTACACGATCCCACTCCAGACTTGGATTAATGATCACTTCTATTCCAGTTTTTAAACCTTTTACGCCTTCTCCCACTTCTTCTATAATACCTGCACCGTCTGAACCGGGAATAAACGGCTTATCTCCTTTACCTCGATTTTTCATAACGAACAAGTCTCTCCGGTTTAAACCTGCTGTTTTTAACCTTATTTTTATTTCTCCTCTTTGAGGTTGCATCTCCTGAAGATCTCTGTAATTCATGCCTGCTATTCCACTTTTTTCACTATGTATAATGCCTTTCATCATTTCGCCTCCTCTTAATCTACCCTACTAAAAAGCTGAAAATGGCAAAAGAAATATGCCTAAAAAAGGAAAAAACAGTTTTCACATTCACTTTTTCACCGTTTTATCTTTATTTTTCTGTATCGTAAAGGTATTAAGCTTCTTTTATTACAGTTTTGTTACAAATAATATTTTTGTAACAAAAAGATTAAAAAGTAGAAAGAAACGCCTGAAAACGTTGATAAATCAACATTTAACTGGTAATTCCCTTACTATATCTATTTTAGAAACTAGTAAAAAACTAAAAAAATTTAAGAAAAAAAAGACAAAACACTTTCTTTTGTTACAGATTTATTGTAATATAAATGTAACAAAAGAAATATAAAACACATAATTGTTACATAAATAAGGTTAATTAATTAGGAGTGAGTTAGAAATGAAAAAAATTGGACTAGTTTTATCATCAATCGCTATTTTCTTTACACTAAGCACTGGAGTTACAGCACAAACAACATCTACAACACTAACGGATGCAAATGCTGTCAAAATTGCAGCTAGTGCCAGCAATCATTTCTGGAGTGCTCTGCACGGTTATAAAAACAAACCATGTACAGAACGTACATTTGAATATAAAGGAACTGAGTACGTGTATCTTTGCCCTGAATTTGATACAAAAGCTGAGCTATCAAGCTACTTATCTGAGACATTTACAAATAGTGCAGTAGAAAAAGGATTAACAAATTACAGCTATATCACATATAACGGCAAACTTGCACATCCAATCGGCGACGGATTCAGCATGTTAGAGTGGTCAAAAGCAAAAACAAAGCTTGTGTATCAAACAGCAACAGTTCGCTCTTATGAATTCACAGTTCCAACTGTAGATGGCGGCAGCGTAAAACGCACTGTCACATTCTATAAATCTAATTCTCAGTGGAAAGTAAATAAATTTGACGCTGTTCAATAATAAAAAAAGCAGGCCTGCTTGAGCAGACCTGCTTTTTTCTTTTTTATCGATAACATAAATAAAACTTCTACTTACAGCGCTCTAATAGCTGTAAATAGAAGTTGAGATCACAAGTTTAAGTAAATCAAATTTTGTCGAATCCTGTAGAAACAGTGATAAGTTACGTTTTATATTACAGGCTAAATTGCTTATTGTCAACATAATTCAGCAAAAAGATAGGGCAATATATTCAGAGCATAATAAAGACATTAACTTGGATTTTGTTCATGTTCCTCTGGGTTATCATGTACAGGATGCGCGCCTGGAAATAATCTTTGCGCTTTTTCATGAAGATTTTTGTTTTCATAATTAAATGCGCTATACGTTCGCTGCCCTTCTTCCCATGAAGTAGATTTCCCAAGTTTTTGATTAACAGGAGAGCCGAAAGGACCGTCTGGAAATTCTTCAGCGGTTATATACTCGTGGCTTTTTTCTACTGTAGAGAAATCATCATACGGTTTGTGTTCTTTCAATGATTTCACCCCTTCTTTCTAGAAGATTTTCTACTAGTATGCACACTTCTTTGTAAAAAACCCTCTTAAATTAGTCTAAATCAGGGTATGATAACTATACATTTATTTTTTAAAGGAGTTGAACAGCTTGGAACCTAGACCTCAGAAAGGAACTTTTTTCCGAGAAAAAATCTTAAATAATAAATTTGTTGTATATACAATTATTATTTTTATTCTCAGCATGACTATTTTTTCGTTATCAAAAATCGGATTTATTTTAATTCCTATCTCTATTTTTATTAAAACAATCGCACTGCCGATTATCTTAGCAGGAATTTGCTTTTATTTATTTAATCCGCTTGTTGACTTTTTAGAACGAAAAGGTGTAAAACGAATTATTTCCATTCTTGTTTTATACATAGTGATTATCGGCGCATTAGCCATTATTATTTCATCGGTTATTCCGCCTCTAAAAAATCAAGTTGACCGTCTTATTGATAATATCCCAGAGCTGACGCATGACGTTCAGCATGCGGTGACGAATCTTTCAAATAACCGATATGTCGAGCAGGGTCTTCAGTCGGCCAACACGGACCTAGACAAGCTTTCAAAAGATGCTTCCAAACACTTGAGTAAATATGTTTCTGGATTTTCAAGCGGTATCGTTAATTTTGTCGGAACCATCACAGAAATAATATTATCGGTTGCCGTTTTACCCTTTATTCTTTTTTACTTGTTGAAAGATGGAAAAAATCTTCCTAATTACATTGTGAAGCTGCTTCCAAATCGTTCTCGTTCTGAGGCTAAGTTTATTTTAGCCGATATGAATCATGCACTAAGCGCATATATTCGCGGGCAAATTTTCGTTGCAATTTGTATAGGTGTACTGCTTTTCATTGGCTATCTGATTATTGGATTAGACTATGCATTACTTTTAGCGATTATAGCCATGGTAACCAATGTTGTGCCTTACCTTGGTCCTATTATCGCCATCATACCAGCAATTATTATTGCGTTTATTACCTCTCCTTTCATGCTTGTAAAACTAGCCATTGTCTGGGCAGTTGTTCAATTGCTTGAAGGTAAAGTAATATCTCCGCAAATTATGGGAAGAAGCCTAGACATTCACCCGATTACAGTCATTTTTGTCATTCTAACCGCCGGAAACTTATTCGGAATCATCGGTATTATTTTAGCCGTCCCTGGATATGCCGTTTTAAAAGTTATTATTACGCATATTTATCAATTCATCCGTTTGAATTCTACTATGTATCCAGATAAAAAAGCATAATAAAAAGCCCATCGATTTTCGATGGGCTTAACTTTTTACTTTTGTTCTTCTTCATCTTCACGATCAAACCAAAGGAGCTCTTGATCATCTTCATCTCCATTATAGTTGATGAGAATTTCTTCTCCTGCTTGGATATCCGTATATGCATAAAAATCAAAGGTATGATTGTCAAAATTAATTTCATACGTAGCATTGGGTGTATACGAGTGATTAAACAGCATACCGTATCCCAAAAGAATAGCCGTATGATTCACTCCATATTCAAAAGCATAATCCGCTAGTGTTGTTTTCTCAATAAAATCATGCTCTTTATTAGGATAAGCGATAACAGGAGCTTCGTGAATAAGCGTTCCTTTTTTAATATCTTGCTTAGCAAATACACCTCTATTAAATTCTCCGTCGCTTATCGCAGACACTTTTATTTCGATCATATTCGTCACCTATATATTCTTTCCTCTAAGATTTTTTTCTTCCTTAAGCTTGACAGTTTCTAATGGGGAAATCAACTGTTTTTCATAACCACTTGAATATAAGCTGAAGGAGCGCTTATCATGCACACTTGTGTAAGCACTTACCTTGTTAGAAACATGCAATTTGATTTTATTTTAGACATGGAAAAGCAATGACCTTGCGCATAGCGCTTTTTTGAGCCATTCAACATGTGAAGAATCGTTTTTCTCTGTGATATAATCGTTTATGCTGTTTTTTTATGTTAATCTATCACTCTTACTACCAAATTTATCTCATGTTAGAAAGAAGGTTTTAAATGAACTTAAATCATGACAAAGATGGTGTAACGTATGCAGTCCTTTCTTATCTTATGTGGGGGTTTACGCCAATTTATTGGAAGCTGGTTCACCACGTAGCACCAGGGGAGCTTTTAGCTCAGCGCATTTTTTGGTCTTTTATTTTTATGCTTATTCTTTTATTGATAACAAAGAAATGGCGTACATACATTACGTTTGTAAAAGAAATAATGAAAAAACCATCCTTATTCTCGTCCCTTTTTACTGCGTCTGCACTTATTAGTGCAAATTGGGGCATTTTTATGTGGGCTGTCATTAATGGAAAAATAGTAGAAGCGAGCCTTGGACAATATATTAATCCCCTAACAAGTGTTTTATTAGGTGTTATTGTCTTAATTAAGCGGAGCTCAAATTTTTGCATTTATACTAGCAGGGATCGGCGTATTAACACTCAGTCTTCATTATGGTGTTGTTCCTTGGATTTCGCTTAGTTTGGCTCTTACTTTCGGATTATATGGTTTGGCAAAGAAAAAGATTAAAGCTGATTCGACAATCGGATTAACTCTTGAAACGATGGTCATCTCCCCTATTTCATTAGCATAGATAGGCTACCTCACGTTTCAATCACAATTGCAGTTTTTTGATTCTTTTTCAACAAGTCTTTTATTAATGGGAAGTGGAATGGTCACAGCTCTACCACTCTTATTATTCACAAAAAGTGCTAAAAAAGTATCATTATCAATGCTTGGTATTCTTCAATATATTTCACCAACCTTATCTCTGCTAGCAGGAGTAATTCTATAACATGAATCGCTAACAAAAGCTCATGTTATTGCTTTTAGTTTTATTTGGTTAGCTCTTATTGTTTATACTTTTTCATCTATTACTAAATGGGGGAATAAAAAACACATAAAAAATAAAATGGAAGCCTAACAGAACCATACATTTTCTTACGTATTATTTCTAAACAAATTGGGCTGAAAGGAGCGATACTTATGAAACAAATCATTGACGCTCATATTCACCTCGATCAATATGAACCGAAAAGCTGGAAGGACATAATAGAGAAGGATCCTTCGTTACAAGCGCTTATTTCTGTATCTTCCACATTACAGTCTTGCCAACTTAATCAAAAAATCAGCCAATTGTATTCCTGTGTGAAACCCGCCTACGGATTTCATCCTGAACAAATACTGCCTTCTTCAAATGAATTAGCGGAGCTGTTTGCCTGGATTGATCAAAACAATGAAGAAATGATAGCTGTTGGTGAGATTGGTCTACCTTATTACTTAAATCAGACCTATACTCTTTCTCTAGAGCCCTATTTGGAGCTGCTTGAAGCTTTTATTATTCATTCAAAAAAGTGGGGAAAACCGTTAATTCTTCACGCTGTATATGAAGACGCTGAAATTGTGTGTGACTTACTAGAAAAACATTCCGTGTCTAAAGCTCACTTCCACTGGTTCAAAGGAGCTAAAAAAACCGTTGAACGAATGAAAAACAACGGTTACTATATTTCAGTTACACCTGATATTGTATATAAGCCTAAAATCCAAGCGCTTGCCATGGAATACCCTCTTGACTACTTGATGGTCGAAACAGATGGTCCGTGGCCATTTGAAGGACCTTTTCAAAACCAGACAACGGTTCCATCAATGATACATCAGTCCGTTGAGGAAATAGCACGTCTCAAAGGAGTTTCTGGAACGGAAGCATATGATTTTTTATATCAAAATACGTCTTGTTTTTATAATCTCTCCACATAAAAGGCCTTTCCCTAAGGAAAGGCCTTTTATATCTAAATTCGTTTCACAAGTTTTACGATTAGCACAATCACTGCAATGACAAGAAGAATGTGAATGATGCCGCCGCCAATATGAAAAACTAATCCTAATAACCAAAAAATAAATAAAAGTCCAATAATCGTCCACAACATAATTTTTTCTCCTTTTTTATATGTAGTATTTGTTATAATTCTATATTTCCCTAAATGTGCATAAATAAACGCATTTCATATACATCTTTTCACTAAGGAAGGTTCACATAATGTACAAAAAGTACTCATGTTCTCTGTGGTAAAATAAGTATGTAATCTTATTTCATTTAAACTATAGCGGAGATGATTAACTATGACGTGGATTGTATTACTTTCCATCATTCTTGTAAGTGCACTCAAAATATTAGTAACGTGTCTTCCAACTCCAGTGGTCAAATGGCTTATGACTAAATTTCAATTACACCCAACACTTGATGATCAAAACGTTACTGTCACAGTTGATGGGAAACATTTAGAAGGCAAAGACAAAATGCAAGTGATTGATTATTTTAATAAAGCAACATTTTTAAAACAATATTATGTCCATGAAGGAAATAAGGACTATTATAAACACCTAGAAGACAGTGAAACTCCACTGGTTATCGATACGAAAAAAGGAAAAAAAGATGTTCGATTATGCGTATACAGTTATGATGATCATGTCGATGTCGTAAAACAGTATAAAAAGAAAATTATTGCTTACAGCCTGCTGTCTGATCACCTTCAAAAGCAGTCCATAACAGCTGACCTAGCTTAAACCAGTCGCCTATAAGGCGGCTTTTTTAGTTTTAGGTTGAAGCTATCTTATTTAAAAATTCCAAACTTTAACATTAATTCTAATGCTATAATATAAATTAATTGGTTGAAGTAGATTTCGGCGAGCATCAAAAGTTTCTTTTCAAGTGGGCCTTTGGGACAACTATTGTCATGACAATTACAGCATTTTAACAAATGCTATTTCCCTTTAGAGTCCTACCATAAAAAAGGAAGCCGACTACCATAAGGCAATCGGCTCACACATGTAGGATATTGATTTAACACTAACAAAGTACAACACAACACTAGTAATTATATAATATATTTCATTTTTTTGAAAGCGATTTCATATATATTTTTAAAAATATTTTGTTATTTTTTTTCATAGAAAAAACCACGTTTCAGCCAATTCGAAACGTGGTTCTTTTCTGTAAGGACTTGCCCTACAGGCTATAAATGTAAGTACGTTCATTATAGCATGAGCTCTTATCTAGATTCTATGGTAATTACTGTATAATATCGTTACATTACAACTGGTTATATTTTTCTGTCCATATGCAGCGTATTCCATGGCTCTTCCTGTTCAGCGAGCCTTTCGATAAAACCTTGTGAAGTCCAAAATGGGATAGCCCCCGGTAAAAAAGGATGAGTATGCAGATACAGCGTGTCATAAAAATGACTTTGGGCAAATTGTTCAACTGCTTTTAACAGCTGCTGTCCAATGCCTAGACGCCGGTACGCTGGATCGACATAGCATTTTACAATCTCAGCTGCAGTTTTATGTTCATATCGCTTTTTTAATGCATGAAATCTTCCATCGTAAGCGTATAAACCTATGGTTCCAATTACTTGTTGACTTTCTGTAACAGCTGCAAAAAAAGCAGCGCCTTTCGCTTGAACATAATGTTCATTAAAATGAAGCAAATCCACAGGAAGCTGATTTTTTTCCAGCATAGGAAACAGCTCATTTCGCATATTCATGACAAACTGAATCACTTCAGCATCCTTTTCTGTTACTTCTTTAATTTGATACATTTGTACTTCTTGCACGTTTATTGTCACGTCCTTTTATCTGTCATTTTATACTTTCTCTTTTCCCTCTCTATGCCTCAATATTGACTATGGGGTTACATCTAAATGCTGAGTCAGCATATAATACTCGCTTGGATTTGTTGTCCAGTTTTTCACTTTTTGATTGTAAGCAACAACAATGTTTGGATATACAATCGATGACGTCAGCATTTTTCTATTAATCAAAGCGGTTGCTTGTTTGGCTAATTGATCTCGTTTTGCGTCATCTACTGTTGAATTTAACTGCTGAATCATTTTTGTTAGCTTATCGTCATTAATCCGACTGGCATTTAAACCACCGCCCGGCAAATAGTTCGTACTTAAATAATAGCTGGCATCCCCTCTAGGTGCTGTGATAAGGCTGTACAATGCTAAATCCCAATCATCTTTTGCCATTATATATTCATCGCTATCTTCAACTAGGTGAATCTTAATAGTAATTCCTAACTCTTTCGCATTAGACTGTATAAGCTGAGCAATTAAAGGCAGTTCTGGCAGAGAGCTGTATGTGACAAGAGAGAGCGATAGTGGCTTTCCATTTTTGATTGCTTTGTCATTTTTGAGTTGATAGCCTGCTTTCTCTAAATATTTTTTAGCAGATGTCATACCTCTTTGCTCATTAGCAGTACTATCAGCAAAAGGAAATTGGGGTAAAAATGGACCTCGAGCCGCTGTCGCTTGATTGTTCATTATGCTACTGACAATTTCTTTTCGGTTCAATAAAGCATCGATAGCTTTTCTTACATTTTCGTCTTTTAATGCGTCATTGGTTTGATTATAAAGCAATAAATGGGTACGTACACTAGGTACTCCACTTACCTTAAAAGACGGATCTGTTTGTAAAGTGCTCAAGCTTTCTAAAGGCGGGCGATAAATAATATCGGCTGTCCCGGACTGAAGAGCAGCAACTCGCGCATTAGCATCTTCGTTAAATGCAAAAATCGCTTTTTTTAATTTCACTTTCCCATCCCAATAATGTTCATATCTTCCTAATTTCACTTGATTTCCTTGATCAAAAGACAAGACGCGAAATGGACCCGTACCAATGGGCTTCTTAGTTATATTAGAAGCATCAACGTCTATAATAGCTGTATTTGGATGCATTAATTCAGAAGGGAATTTAGGGATCGGTTCTTTTAACGTAATTGTCAGCATGTGACCGTTCGCTTTCATTTCTTTAATATTTAAAGCGTTTTTCATCGCATAACTTTGATCTATCGTTCTTTGAAGAGAAGACTTAACGGCATTTGCATCCAGCGCTTTTCCATTTTGAAACGTGATGTTCTTTCTTATCATAAATGTCCATGTAAGGCCGTTATCTTTCGTTTCCCACTTTTCAGCAAGCCAAGGCTTTATTTTTAAATCGTCGCTGATTTTAACAAGCGTCTCCCCTACTCCCGCACGAACTGCTGTATAATTATCATCCGTATGAGGATCAAGCGTTGCAGATGTAAAATTAAATAAAAACGTCACACTTTTATCTGTTTTCTTTCTTTCTTTTATACTTATGCTCTCTTCATTAGGAGCGCAAGCAGTGAGGCAAAGTAACACAAGAAATATCATAGACACGAGTTTTTTATTATTTATCATTGATTTTTCCACCTTCTATTTTAATACACAAAAAAGCACTTCTAAAAAGAAGTGCTTGTCTTCACAACAAATTCAGATAAACGTATCCCTTGTTTATCTTATTTTTGATTCTGCCAAAACACCTCCCTATCCTCGTAGGTTATTGTGTGCTGAGATTTATGGCAGGTCTCCTGGCTTCAAGTCATTGCCTTATACCGCCTTCCCGTCTCTAAATAGACAGTGGCTTTTTGACATAAGGCTCCTTGTTACAGTGGCGGGACCGCTCCGGATTTGCACCGGATTCCCTTTTAAGGCAATTGAAAAAAAACAATTGCCACCATAAAAGCTTGTTATTTAATTTAGTAGCGTGCTCTTGAAACTCTAGAAGTAGAAGCTGATGGTGAAACATCTTCATCATCAAATCCAGTGGCAATAACGGTTACCATCATTTCGTCCTTTAAGTCTTCATTAATCACAGATCCAAAAATCATATTTAAGTCCTGATCAGAAGCAGACGTGACAATATCTGCTGCTTCCTGTACTTCGTAAAGACTCAAGCTACTGCCGCTCGTAATGTTCAACAGCACGCCTCTTGCTCCATCAATCGATGCATCTAGCAGCGGACTAGAAATCGCTTTTTTGGCTGCTTCGATTGCCCGGTCTGATCCGGAAGCTCGTCCGATACCCATAAGCGCAAATCCTTGATTAGACATGATGGTTTTTACATCAGCAAAGTCAAGGTTAATCAGCCCCGGAACAGCGATTAAATCTGAAATACCTTGAATACCTTGGCGAAGAACATTATCTGCTTCACGGAATGCTTCAAGCATAGGCGTCTTTTTATCGACAATTTCAAGCAAGCGGTCATTTGGAATCACAATAAGGGTATCTACCGATTCATTCATCGCAGTAATACCGCCTACTGCTTGCTTCGTACGTTTATTTCCTTCAAACTTGAACGGGCGAGTGACTACTCCAATTGTTAAAGCATTTAGTTCACGGGCAATTTGGGCAATAACCGGAGCTGCTCCAGTACCAGTTCCTCCGCCCATGCCAGCTGTTACGAATACCATATCTGCGCCTTGCAGTACTTCTTGAATTTGTTCTCTGCTTTCTTCGGCTGCTTCTCTTCCTACTTCCGGATTAGCTCCTGCACCTAATCCTCGCGTTAAGGCCGCACCAATCTGCATTTTCACATCTGCTTTAGATAAGTTAAGCGCCTGAGCATCCGTATTAACGGCGATAAATTCTACCCCTTGTACACCATGTTCAATCATACGGTTAACGGTGTTATTTCCTCCACCGCCGACTCCAATTACTTTAATTCGCACTAATGGCGATACATCTGCATCAAATCCAAACATTCTAAGTTCCTCCTCAATGATCAAAATTACTTTCTCTTATTATCCGAAAAAACACGTGAAGAACCTTTTACTACTATATTTAACGCGTAACTGTTCTTTTGTTTTACAGATTTTATACATTTCTCTTTTAACCTTTAAATCTTTACATCTTTATGTAAAATTATTGTTGTTCTGAAGTTAGTACGCCGAACTCTTTTTTGGTTTTCCCACTCAAAACGGCATATAAGCTTATTGTATCATTCATTTGACAGATGTCTGTATTTAATTTTGAGTAAGATGTGACTAAGAGAATAATATTTTTATAGACAAAATGAGAAAAAGCCCTTAGAAATAAGGGCTTCTCTAAATAATAAACCGTTTTATAATTTCCCAGTTAAGAATTGAGCTTCTCCCATGCCAAAGCTCCAGTCAGCATTACCGTTCTCAACAATTGAAATCATAATGTCGTTTGGCTGAATACCGCAGCTTTCTCCCAGCTCTTTTACAATTAATTTGTAAAGAGCTTGTTTTTGCTCTTCTGTTCGCTGTTTGCTCGTCACACTTATAATAACCAAATCCTTGCTTCTCTCAAAGCCAAGACCTGTATCTTCAATAATCATTTCATGAGCAGGATGCTGATGTACAATTTGATAACGATCGCGTTCTGGGACGCCAAAGGCTTCTAGCATCGCTCGGTGAGTAGCGTCTAGTAATGCTTTTAACTCTTTTTCGTCTCTTCCTTCTATTACATCAAATCTAAGTAATGGCATACTAAGTAACCTCCAGCTTTTTGCCTAATGTATTATTGCTTTATCATATCACAACTATCATTTGTAAAAAAAAGATATGCTATTCACAATGTGCTGACCTCAAACGCTTCAATAAAAGCTGAATCTAATAAAAAGAAATGAGCAGCATAACGGCTCATTTCATTAGTACAAAAACATTTATAATAAGAGCTAAAATACATACAGATACAATGGCAATGAGTACGTTCATCACAAGGTTTTGCGAGGATGTTTTGGCTTGTTTTTTCATATCAGCCCGACTCATCTGTTGCTTTTCATGATCACTTTTAGACATCACGTAGCCTCTCCTATTCATCAAAATGTCAGCAGTGTGTAAATGATTTTTGAGAAACCTTGATCCAGTTCTTTTGTATAAAAAGCATCACATGCAGGTTACCACCAGTTATTTTAGCATGTTTTGTCAAATAAGTGGACTATGTAGCGCTTCAATTTAGTATTCACGGCCAAATATATTTAAATTCGTTGCTTTTCTCTTCTTTTCTCGCTATTGTTTGAGAAGAAGGATAATTAGATACGATAAAGGATGATACGATATTGAATAACCATACGCAGCTGCCTCAGTATATCTACACATACGCATGCAGCGAAGAGGAACTCTCACTATGTCAATTAGAGAGACGCTCTCTTTTTGAAATTGAAACTGAGAAACCTATCATAAAAAGTGCCGTTAAACTTGATCCAAGCAGAAGCCCTTTTATCAAAGAGCGATTAGATATTATGTATGAAGCAGATGACCTTGCGGATATTTGCAAACAAGTAGAAGATATTGACCTTGGAGATCAAACATTCAAACTCATTTTTATGAAAATTAATGACTTGGAAAAAGATCAAAAAATAAGTTATAAAGGTCAGCGTGCTGTTGAACGTGATGTGGGTTGGCATTTTGTAGCAGAAGCAGACTTGCATAACCCTGACCATTTGTTTGGCATTGTTCCATTTGAAGGACGCTGGTATTTTGGAAAATATCAAAAAAGTGAAGCTGTATGGCTGCATCATTTGAAGAAACCGCGTGAATACTCTACGGCACTCAGTACCCGCCTTGCAAGAGCTGTAGCTAACATTGCCGTTCCAAATCCTGAAGGAATCAAAGCGATTGATCCATGCTGCGGTATCGGTACAGTCCTTGTAGAAGCCCTTTCAATGGGCATTGATATTGTAGGACGCGATATCAATCCACTTGTGACCGACGGATCTCGTGAAAATATTGCGCATTTCGGCTTAAGCGGTGATGTCAAAACTGGACCGATTTCAGATGTTACAACTCACTATGATGTAGCTATCATCGACATGCCTTACAATCTCTACACCCACGCGACGCCTGAAGATCAGCTTTCTATTTTAAAACACGCTCGCCGCTTTGCGGATAAAGTAGTCGTGATTACAGTAGATACGATTGACCATATGATTCATGAAGCTGGCTTTTCTATTTCAGATCGCTGCGTAGCGCGCAAAAGCGTATTTTCTAGACAAGTAGTTGTATGCGAATAAAAAAGACACCAGTCTAACAGGCTGGTGTCTTTTTATTTACCACTCTTTAGGTTCATAGTCTAATTCTTTGAATAGCTGCGTACGCTCTTTTTTCGTTAAATCTCTCCATTGCCCAACAGGTAAGTTGTTTAAATGGATATTCATAATACGCGTGCGCTGAAGGCGGTATACTTCATATCCGAGCACTTCACACATACGGCGAATTTGACGATTTAAACCCTGTGTTAAAATAATTTGAAACTCATACTTAGACAGCTGTGTCACTTCACAAGGAAGCGTTTTTGTGCCTAAAATTTTTACTCCCTCAGACATGTTTTTGATAAACTCTGGTGTAATTGGCTTATCTACTGCAACAATATATTCTTTTTCATGCTTGTTTTCTGCACGTAAAATTTCATTAATAATATCGCCGTCATTTGTAAGTAAAATTAAGCCGTCTGAATCCTTATCAAGCCGTCCAACGTGGTGAATACGCAAAGGGTGATTGACTAAATCAATGATGTTTCCCTTTACTTTTTTTTCACTCGTACTTGTAATGCCGACTGGTTTATTAAGCGCAATATATACATTATTTCGAGCAATCCGAAGCTGTTGGCCGCTTACTCGAATATCATCGCCAGGCTTAACTTGATCTCCGACTTTTGCAATCTTTCCATTAACGGTTACTCTTCCTTCACTAATTAACTTATCTGCCCCGCGTCTTGACGCCTTTCCAGATTCGCTAATAAATTTATTCAGTCTCAGGTGAATCACAACCTTACATTTAAAAATTTTAAAATTTGTCTCTTCTATTAGAAACAGAAATATGCCAATTTCTATACCGTCCCTATCGTAACATGCTATACGCTTCTCGTCTGCTTTTAATTTCATTACTTAATCATATTTTTTTAACAGTAATAGAAGTATAGCTCCAAAATACTTTGTAACCTTATTCTTAACATTTCAATCAATGCTTACACCTGTGAAGCTTGCATCAATCTTCACTTATATACAAGACCTAGACGTCTGGATTGACTGATCAGTATAGAGTTGCTACCATTATACTGACCGATCAATTAGTAATTATATCAGGGAGCTGTTTTCATGGAACCAACCAATTCAAAAGAAAAAATTTTAAGCGCAGCTGCTAAACTTTTTCGCAAAAAAGGCTATCACGCCACCAGTCTAAGTCAAATTACAAAAGAAAGCAGCGCTCCGAGAGGATCTATTTATTATTATTTTCCGGATGGAAAACAACAGTTAGCAAAAGAAGCTATTCAAAAAACGGGAGAAAGAGTCAAAGCTTATATCGAAAAATCCCTCGCTTCTCATGAAGATGCCGCGGCAGCTATTCAATATCATATAAAAATGATGGCTGATCGAATGTTTGAACAAGTGGAAAATGAAGCGGATATCTCTCTCGCTGCTATGTCGAGTGAAGTATGGTCATCAAACGAAACGCTTCGTATGGCCTGTGAAGACGTGTATAACGAGTGGGAGCAAGTTTATGCAGATAAGTTAGTTTGTTCAGGTTATGAACAGGAGGAAGCAAGACAGCTAGGTTCAGCTATACAGTCTTGGATTGAAGGTGCTTATACTCTTTCATTAACTAAAAATAGTACAGTCCCTATGCAAATTGCAGCTGACCAAATTGGTAAGCTGTTTGCAAACAAAAATTAATTTAGTAAAAGGAGGTCACTTATGACACAAACAGAAGAAAAAATGAGTACACAAAGTAAGCTTATCCTTTTCATTTTGATTCTAGGAAATTTTTTATGCTTAATTAGTGAAACGGTAATGAACGTGGCCTTGCCAAGTATCATTTCAGATTTTCACATTAGAACGAGCTCAGCTCAGTGGTTAACTACCGGATATATGCTTGTAATCGGCATCTCTGTTCCGGTGTCTGCTTTCTTAATTCAACGATTCACATTAAGACAGCTGTTTGTGACGGCTATGAGCTTTTACTTAATTGGGTCCTTCATTGGATTTATCACTCCATGGTTTTCTCTGCTTTTTGTGGGCCGTATGATTCAAGCATTAGGGACAGGCATTATTTTACCTCTTGTGATGAGCACAATGTTAACACTCGTGCCTGTTAGCAAACGCGGCACCGTAATGGGGATTTTTAGCGTAGCTATTTTATTTGCACCGGCAATAGGACCGGTTCTTTCAGGATTAATTATTCAATATTATTCGTGGCGAATTATATTTCTAGGTCTTTTAATTGCAGCGGCGCTTATTTTCCTATTTGCTCTTTTCAAGCTCAGTAACGTTTCTGAAACATCTAAACCAACAATTCATATCCCATCTGTGATTCTTTCTACAATTGGGTTTGGAGGAGTTGTTTATGGATTTAGCGCAGCTGGTGAAGAGACGGGATGGAGTAATCCTATCGTATGGCTTACGCTCATAATTGGCGTCATAGCTCTTGCTTTATTTGTCAGACAGCAAAGCAAGCTGAATTCTCCTATGATTAATATGAAGCCTTTTAGATCGTCTGTGTTTTCAAGATCGATTTTCTTAATGTTTCTTATTATGATGATTCAGTTTTCAATGATGTTAATTTTGCCGCTATATTTCCAAACGGCTGCGGGACTGTCTCCTTTGCAAACAGGGTTTCTTATGCTTCCAGGCGGCGTAACGCTGGCTCTAACAGCTATGGTGGGAGGACGTTTGTTTGACAAAATTGGATTTAAACCGCTGCTTTTAACGGGCTTAGTCCTTTTAACAATTATCTTAAGTTTGTTCACTACTATTTCAAGCGGAACAAGCACGACGACTGCAGCCATCTTATACGCAGCCTTTACAATTGGCGTAGGTTTAAGCATCGGGCCCGTGATGACGCTTGCTTTAAATCAAGTACCAAAACCGCTTCATGCTCACGGTTCAGCTATTTCAAATACGATTAACCAAGTTTCAGGCGCGATTGGACCCGCTTTGTATACAAGTATTATGACCATGGCTTCTCAGCACTTTATTCAACAATCAAATGAAACGAATAAAACGCTGTTACAAATAAAAAGTATGACAAGCGGGGTTCATACCGTCTATTATGTAGCCATCGCTTTCGCCGTCGTTTCGTTCCTGCTCGCTCTTACGTTAAAGAAAAAAGACCAGCAGCTTGAAACACAATAAGTAAGAAACTGATAAGAGCTGCTCACAATTTGAGCAGCTTTTGTTACATGCAGAATTTATATTATAAATGTAAGAGCAATCATAGATACTATTAAAACAAGGATAACAATACTTTTCTTTCTATCTTCCATGCTTCAATAGCGCCCACGACACCACCAATGACTAAAATAAAAGTACCTATAACGTGCAGAGGCAGCAGAGATAACAGCTTGCAGCTTGCCTAAACTCGCCATAACTCCTCCGGTCAATATAAATCCTGTTGTTACAATAGATTTTACAGATGTTAAGTCTCTTATAGCTTCTTTTTTTCAGTTTTACTCAGTTTAAAGTAATCTACTATACTAAAAACAGCGGGTGTTCCCCATAAAATAAAAAAGCTAATCAATCTATCGGTGTCTACACTCACTGTTCATTCACCACCTTTATCAATCCCTTACGCTCAGTTCCACCATTTAACAAATAGTTATATATTATTCTTGCTTCAAGGATCCTCCAAAAGAAAATTGATGGTAGTCATCAAGCTTATTCCAATACCCTATGCACTTTACGTCAGGCTCATCAATAGCTAACGCTGCTTTATTAGTTCCTTTATAAGGAAGAAATGCCGTTTTGGCTTGATATTTAATTTATTTCCTTCTGCTAACACCTTAAATTTATTATCAGAATAACCGTTTTTCATTTTTAAAGGATACGATAAAAATACATTATTTTGTTTGATGGTCAAATCGCTCTTGTTTACTAATTCCATTTCATATGAAATCCCTTGCTTCATTTTTTGTTCTTTGATTACGTTAATACTTATCTTTTCTAGTTCTCTTAAAGGAACGTTGTCTTCTTCTTTTGAACACCCGGCAAATAAGATGACTAACGCTAATAAAACAAGAATTCCTAACTTTCTATTCAAAAAACAATCCCCTCTCTAGTAACAAAGGTTATTTTACAATCATAACTCAAAAAAGTTATTTAATGGTAAAAATACAATTAAAAAAGCAAACCGTCATCGGTCTGCTTTTTTAATTGCTACGCATAGGTAATGTGTTGTTGTGCGAAAAACTTTTCGATAAGGAGTTTGCCAACTATATGTATATCGTAACAAAAGAAAAAAGAATGCGCTGTGAGATTTGTCACTCCTTGTTTCAAAATAATCTAACCGGATACTTCCTATTGTCTTAAGCAAAAAGAGCAGAACGCAAACGCGATCTGCTCTTTTTACATGCTAGATATGGGTAATTTGTCCATGCGTGAAAAGCTCTTCAATAAATAAGGGGTTTATCACTACACCTATAGAATAACAAAGAAAAAAAGATGCGGCTGTGAGATTTATCACAGCCGCATCTTTTTTATTCAACTAGCTTGTTAAATTGTACACGTTTATTAATTGCCGCCATAATTGGTGCTCCTACAAGCATAACAATGAACTCACCAACAGCCGTTGTTAACCATGTAAAGAAAAATGGTAAATCAAATGCTAAGTGCAGTTCAAACGCAATAATAAACATCGTGAACGTAAATACAAGTGTATTAACAAGCATACGAGCCCACATATTTTTAATGTAGCGCATAGAAAAAATGGTAATGAGTAATGATAGCACGGATTGTCCTACCCCAAACACCAGATCATAAGCGACCATTGGTGAAAAAAACAAATTCGTCAGAAATACTCCTAGCACAATGCCGTACACGTACTTTTTATTAAACACAATTAAGTGATTGAACATTTCCGATATACGAAATTGGATATTGGTGAAGCCAAACGGCTGAATTAACATGCTGACAGCAATATACATAGCAGCTAAAAGACCGTTGACGCAAAGTGTTCTTATATTCATCTTACTATTCTCTCCTTAGTTTTTTAACGTGGGATGGTTACGAACCACGTAAACACTCAAAGAATCATACAGCAAGCTTAAGCTTTCGTCAATCTAGCTGTTTACAAACTACTGCCGGTTTCTATATCTTGCATATTGACTGCTCTTTTTTCTTACTTTTCTTTAGTATAAAATAAAAGACGTATCAGTATACATAGGTGACATCAAGTAGTTAGCCCTTTTGATTTGAAATACGAAAGGATTTGTAGCGATGTTAGACAATACAGATAAGCGCATACTAGAAGAGCTATCAAAAAATGGACGTATAAAGATGAAAGAATTAGGAGAAAAAGTGCATTTAACCGGACAAGCCGCTTCTGCTAGAGTATTAAAGTTAGAAGATGAAGGCATTATCAAAGACTATACAATTAACATTGATGAACGAAAACTCGGCTACATCATCCATGCATTTTTAAATATCTATACGCAGAGCATTCATCATCACCCCTACCTTACATTTTTAGAAAGTCAGCAGGAGTACGTTATCAACAACTTTAAAATCAGCGGCGATGGCTGCTACTTATTAGAATGCAAATTTCATTCAAATGAAGAACTAAATGATTTTTTGACAGAGCTAAATCAGCATGTGAATTACAAACTTTCAATCGTCATTAACAAATAAATTTTTTTAAAAAATAAAGGTATATTAATTTATGAAAATGGTAATCCTAATAACGTATTCCCCCTATTCCAATAAATTTGAAAATCCTTTGCGCCATCGCAAAGGATTCTTTTTTTATGTAGGAAACCGCCTTCTATTTTTTGAAAAGTTGAACATCTCTCACAGCGTTGACATAGCGGTCAGAGGTTTATATAATCGGTGACATCGAAGCATAGAAAAGCAGGATCAAGACCTATACACGTATCGTAATTCTTCGTCTTAGAAGTTGATCAGTTTTATAACTAGACAATTTCTAAGACGTTTTTTATTTCATTATTTGTGAAACACTAGTAAAAACAAGATTCCACGTGAAAATATCCTAATAATCAAGGAGGTTTGTATATTGAAAACAATCTATAAAGATATCATCTTAATTATTGTTGGAGCACTTTTAGTTGCTGCATCCATTGATTTTTTCGTCATTCCAAATAAATTAGGTGACGGCAGTACAGTTGGTATTGCTCTTGTTTTATATTATTTATTTCATATCCCTACAAGTATCAGCACATTTCTTGTAAACCTTATATTTATTGCCTTAGCCTATAAATTTCTAACCAAAAAAACGATTCTTTATACGATTCTAGGAGCCGTCATGACGTCCGTTTTCCTCGGTCTAGTCAGCTATATTCCTTTTCACGTTCACGACATGATTTTAGGAATTGTATTCGGGGCTTTACTAATGGGAACAGGACTTGCTCTCATTTTTATCGCAGATGGATCTACCGGTGGAACAACTCTTTTAGCTTATTTATTAAACTATACAAAAGGCTATAATATTTCTAAAAGCATGTTCTATATGGACAGCGTCATTATTTTAGCATCGGTTTTTGCTATTGGCGTCAACAACACACTCTATACTTTTATATTCGTCTATCTTTGTGCCAAAATCGTAGATGTCGTTATTGAAGGTTTCCACAACAAAAAAGCAATGACGATTATGTCTGATCAATACAAAGACATAGCACAAGTCATCACCAGTGAATTTGGAAATGCAGCTACCATCTTTTACGGATATGGCTACTACGCCAACAAAGATAAACGTATTATTTACGTTGTTATTAAAAAGAACGAGTTATTAAAAATTAAAAAGAAAATCCAGCAGATTGACCCGAATTCTTTTATTGTCATCCACGAAGTAAAAGAAGTTGTCGGCGGAAAATTTGGATTTATCGGCAATTCGCCTCATGAAACAAAAGCCGCTGCTAAATAAAAAAATCCACCTCTTGGTGGATTTTTTTATGAAAAAACCGTTAAGAAAAACGAAAAGATACCTGCTAAAAAGTAAACCGACCCTAACGCAATTGCTCCTGTAACGACCGTAAATACACTTAATCCTATAGCCACCTTCATTTTCATCCACATCCTTTTTAGATTAGTAGTATAAGTATGTCCAAGGATAGGAGATTTATAACTATGCCCTCCTATTTATTTCATATATCAATGCAACAATTGTCTATTCAATGTGTTCTAAAACCACCCCTGACGACATAATGTATAGGAAGGATTTCATATACACATCTTTGTATCACACATATCATATGAAATTAGGTGAGATAAAATGGTGGCTGTCCACTTTTTTGAAAACAGAAAGCTTCTATTAAGCCAGCTGAGGGAAAACATTCCTTCTACGGGTGATGATTTAAAGATTAAAGGACGAAAAGGAACCGTCGTGCTTGTGAATGACATCGATGAAAAAAATGTTCACGTGGAAGTTGCTTTAGAAAAAGTAGTGAAAAAGAACTTAGCGTTAGATAACGCTAAAAAGAAAAGGAGATAAGCGGCTTACGCTTATCTCCTTTTCCTTTTAATTTATATACGAATCGTCTGTATCTTTTGCTTCAGTTTCCAAAAAAAAGAGATTCCTAAAAAGGAATCTGCAGCAAAGAGCGATATCATCGCCTGAATATTAATACAAGCTACATTTTAACATATAAAAACATATTTTACAAAAATAAACTATTATTTTACGCATAATTATTTTTTATTCGAGGTTTTTCAACATTTGAAACCCATTTCGTATAAAGATCTTTCTTTATTTTTCAGGCCAAATTTTTGCATCCGGCTCTAATAACCACTTATGCTCTTCTTCCATAATACGGTCTGTCCACGGATTATTGTCGAGATGGCGAATCATCCAGCAGAAGTACATCGCATAGCCAGGAGCCGTTGCTTGAGGATGATCCAATTCACCAGGAATTGTAATAAAACTATTATCAACTACACGGTACGCATCTTCTCCAACCATTGCGCAGCCAAATCCTTGGGGCTTGTCAAAACGATAGTAATACACTTCGGGCTGGTCATGATGATGAGGCGGATAACTCGACCATCTTCCTGGATAAGAAATAACTTCTCCAATAACAAGGTTAGAGTAAGGAGCGTTATTGTAGTCAAAAATTGTTCGAATTACGCGCTGAGCAGTACCTTCCCATACTCCTTCACCAGCCACTGTGTTTTGACAATCTTCAGGCGTATATAATTTTGATGAAAACTCTTTTTCATTATCCGTTTTTTGAATTAGCACTTCACTATCGGCAAACCCGGTAATTTTAACCTCCACATTTTTTGAAACGTGCAAACACCACGGCTCTTCTTCAAATAGGGACTGGCGCTGAATTTCTTTCGAATGGCCTTCCCACTCTAGCTTTACCTTTCCTTCTAGTAAAAGAATAGCCGTTTCACTGCTACTGTCTAGTAAAGTTTCCTCTTTTCCTTGGGCCATTTTATAAATCCCAATATCCATCAGCATATCTTTGTACTGACCGGTCATTTCTGTAAGTACGTTGTATCCTTTATTTAATTCACCTAATTTACCTAACATGCTTAAATTCCTCCTTTATGTAGTAGCGCAATAAGAATTTACTAATTACTCATTTTTTCTTCATAGACTCTCTAAATTCTTTTGAATATGTGACTATGAGGATTTTTTATTAACGGCAATATTCTTGATTGTGTTCAATTATTTGTAGATGCTGTGGCTTCCCTTCGTAACGGAGCTGTTGATTTCCGAACAATCAATTTTGGCTCAAGAAGCAAATGTTCTTTATGCATCGCTGGATATTTCATTTCTCTAACCAGCAAATCCACTACGTTTACAGCCATTTCTTTTGTCGGCTGTGCTACCGTTGTCAACATGGGCGTGATGGTAGTAGAAAGAACCGTATTATCAAAGCCAATCACTGATAAGTCTTGCGGCACATCAATTTTGAGTTCCTTTGCGGCTTGCATAACGCCGATAGCCAGTAAATCGTTACAAGCAAAAATAGCCGTCACTTTCTCCTTCATTGAAAAAATTTGCTTAGCACTTTCATATCCTTTTTGAATACTTGCTTCGGTCGTAATAACGTGCTGAGGGGGCACGATGATTCCATTTTCTTGCATAACTTCTCGAAAAGCATCTAAACGGGCGTGATTACTTTTTGCATTTTCTGTAATAACCGCAATTTTTTTATGATGCAAAGACAACAAATAATCAGTCGCTAAATAGCTCCCTTTGTAGTCATCCACTGTCACTGTATTAACGGATATGTGAGGAATTTCTGAAGCAATAACGCTAATCGGTATATCTTGCTTAAGCATATTTTTTAAAAGATTAGCATTGCGAAAAGCAGAAGCTACAATTAAACCGTCGATTCTCTGACGTATTAACAGCGATAGATATTTTTTCTCTTTTTCCGCATCGTTATCGGTATTGCACATTACAACATGGAAACCTCGCTCATGACTTCGGTCTTCTATGCTTCTTGCCAAATCGGCAAAAAAAGGGTTGGAGATGTCAGGTACGAGAAGCCCAATCGTTTTAGTGGGTTTTCCTGTTAAAGCAGATGCTACGACGCTTGGATGGTAATTCAACTGCGCCATAACCTCAATTACTTTTTGTCTTGTTCTTTCACTAATATGACCGGTTTGATTGATGACTTTTGATACGGTAGAAATTGATACACCTGCTTCTTCAGCCACACTATAAATGGTTGGCTTCATTTCCTCTCCTCCTTTCCTTTCATAAACACATAAAAGGCGTAAAATCTTTTACAATGGAAATTAAAGACCGCTTTTTTCTTTAATAAAGTTTCTTGCTTTTAAAGCATATTCAAAAGGATTAGCAAGGGCTGGATCCTGTTCTGCTTCTACGACAAACCATCCGCTATAATCCGAAGTAGCAAGCGTAGTAAATACCTCATCAAATTCAATAGCTCCGTCACCTGGAACAGTAAAGGCTCCTTCTTTTACCGCTTGCAAGAAGCTCAAGTCTTGTTCTTTGACTCGATCAACTACTTCTTGACGAATATCCTTTAAATGAACATGCTTAATACGGTGCAGATATTTTTTTAAGATATAAAGAGGTTCTTCTCCTGAAAAGACAAGATGACCAGTATCAAATAGCAGCGAAACAAGCTCCGGATTGGTAAGCTCCATTAGCTGCTCAATTTCTTCTGTTGTTTGTACACCTGTGCCCATATGGTGATGATAGACAATATGCATATCTTTCTCTCGTGCCAGTTTCCCAAGATGGTGCAGGCCTTCTGCAAGTCTGTTCCACTCTTGCGATGTGAACACAGGCTTTTCTTTAAATAAAGGAACATCCAGCAGCCCTTGAATGCTGTGCCCTTGTTCAGACACAACAATTACTTTTGCTCCCATTTCGTATAAAAAATCGCGATGTTCAATAAATGGCGTCACCGTTTCTTCCAGCGGCTTTGTTGTTAAAAATGTACTAAACCAGGCACTTGCAATTTCCAAATTTCGAAGCGATAATGCCTTTTTTAAGATTGAAACATTTCGCGGATATTTATTTCCTACCTCACTTCCTTTAAAACCGGTTAAGGCCATCTCACTGATACACTGTTCAAATGTATTTTCAGCTCCTAGCTCAGGCATATCATCGTTTGTCCAACCAATTGGAGCAATCCCCAGTTTGACCGTATTTTCCTTGAACATCTCTTCCTCTCCCTTATATAAAATTAAAACCTCTTTTATATTTATCGAATGTTTCTCTTCAACAACCTCATTTTCTCCTACTCCTTAATAAACTCTTGCCATTTCAAGGTTTTTCACCTTATCTTCATAAGCTTCCTGTACATGCTGATTTTTAGATACCTCTGCTACTCCTACATGCCACCATGATTCATAACCGTTCGTCATAGTTTTTGGCAGCACTTTAATATCAATTAGCGTAGAAACCTCTTGTTTTTGTGCATCTTCTATCGCCGTTTTTAATTCTTCAAGAGAACTTACGCGATACGTTTTTACACCGTAGCCTGCGGCGCTGGCTGCAAAATCAATTTTCATCACGTTTCCGTTTAGTTTTCCTGTTTCATCGTTTCGATAACGAAACTCTGTGCCAAAGCTACCCATACCGTTTGACATTTGAAGGTTATTAATGCACCCGAAGCCTGAGTTATCAAACAGTAAAATGTTTATCTTCTTTCTTTCTTGAAGGCTTGTAATAAGCTCTGAATGAAGCATTTGATAGCTTCCATCTCCAACCATCGCATACACTTCTTTAGCTGGTTCTGCCAGCTTAACTCCAAGTGCGCCTGATACTTCATATCCCATACATGAATATCCATATTCCATATGATAGGTATTAGGTTTAGTAGACTTCCACATTCTCTGTAAGTCGCCTGGAAGACTTCCTGCTGCACCAACAATGACGGAGTTGTCATCAAGGAGCTTATTCACCTCTCCAATTACTTCTGTTTGCGTTAATTGAGTACCAAGTGATTCTACATATTCAGCTAAGCTTTCATCTAAATGACCTTGTATTTCCGGAACAAAATCTGCACCAGTAAAACGTATGCTATGTAGACGCTCTAATTCTGTATCCCATGCGTCTTTAGCACTTGTAATTTCTGTTGTATAAACAGACTGATAGCCAATTGATTTTAGCTCTTCCCTAAGAGCAAGCAACCCTTCTTTTGCATCAGCTACAAGTTTCACGGCATCAAGTTTATTTGCATGAAATTCAGACGTGTTAATGGTAAGAAATTGCACGTTGGGATGTTGAAAAAGCTGTTTAGATGCTGTTGTAAAATCAGTAAATCGAGTGCCTACTCCAATTACTAAATCTGCTTCTTTAGCGATTGTATTAGCAGCTGAGTTCCCTGTTACACCTATTCCGCCCAGATTATAGCGATAGTCACTTTCAACGGCACTTTTCCCTGCTTGAGTTTCTCCAAATGGAATATGGAACTCACTTGCAAATTGTTTTAACTCTTTTGCAGCTTCTGAATACCGAACGCCTCCTCCGCAAATGATGATTGGCTTTTTCTTTGTTTTCATTAATTGAATTGCATCTGCTAGACTGTCCCTAGTCGGAAGGCGGCGCTCAATGCGGTGAACGCGCTTTTGGAAGAAATAAGCTGGAAAATCCCATGCTTCTCCCTGCACATCTTGAGGCAAACAAATAGTTACAGCTCCCGTATCTGCTGGATTCGTTAACACACGTATCGCATTAATCATAGCTGTCATCAATTGTTCAGGGCGGCTTACGCGATCCCAGTACTTACTCACTGGTCGAAAAGCATCGTTTGTAGAAATAGATAAATCATATGACTGTTCAATTTGCTGCAAAACGGGATCCGGCTGTCTAGTTGCAAATACATCACCAGGAAGCAGCAAAACTGGAATATTATTAGCTGAAGCAGTGGCTGCCGTTGTAACCATATTTGCTGAACCTGGCCCCACTGAAGATGTGCAAGCCATAATCTGCTTTCGATGTTTTTGTTTTGCAAAAGCCATCGCTGCATTGGCCATTCCTTGTTCATTACGTCCTTGATATACATCTAGATTTCCTGGGTCTTCTTCCAAAGCTTGCCCAAGACCTACCACATTTCCGTGCCCGAAAATTGTAAAAATCCCGTTAATAAACTGATGCTGCTTTCCATCAAATTCAACATACTGCTGATTTAAAAACTTCACTAATGCTTGTGCCGTCGTCATTCTAACTGTTTCCATGCTTCTTTCTCCCTTCTAGTACTAGATTGCGATTTTAAAAAAGGAAGCATAAGGAATATCTTTAATTCCTGATACTTCCTTTTTAAATGAGATGCGATTTTTAACGAATCACTTACCAGCGCGTTGTTACCATTTTCTTTCTTGTATAAAACTCCACGCCGTCCGTACCATTTGCATGAAGATCACCATAAAAAGAGTCTTTCCAGCCAGAGAATGGGAAGAATGCCATAGGTGCCGGTACCCCTACATTTACTCCTAACATACCAGATTCAATATTTTCACGGAATTCACGTACGCTTGCGCCGCTATCTGTATAAATACAAGCACCGTTTGCAAATCGAGAGTTATTAGCTACTTCAATAGCTTCTTCTAATGTTTTCACACGTACAATGGACAGCACAGGTGCAAAAATTTCATCTTGCCAAATTTTCATTTCTTGCGTAACATGATCAAAAATCGTTGGTCCGACAAAGTAGCCATTGCCATTTACTGCTGCATCTGTGCGACCGTCACGAATAAGCTCTGCTCCTTCTTGCACGCCTGATTCAATATAGCTGAGCGTACGCTCTTTATGATTTTCACGAATAACTGGTCCTAAGAAGACGTTTTCTTCTAAGCCGTCGCCAATTACAATATCATTTGCTTCCTCTACTAATCTTTCAATTAGCTGATCCGCAATTTCTTCTTGTACAGTAACAACAGATGCTGCCATACAACGTTCACCTGCTGAACCAAAAGCGGCTCCGATAATTTGTTTTGTTGCTACGTTCAAGTCTGCATCATTTAATACGATCGAGTGGTTTTTAGCACCAGCTAAAGCTTGAACACGTTTTAAGTTTTCCGTACCTTTTTTATAAACGTACTCAGCTACAGGCTGTGAACCAACGAACGAAATAGCTTTTACGAGCTTATGTTCAAGAAGGCCATTCACTACGTCATGAGCACCATTTACAATGTTTAGCACGCCTTTTGGCAAACCAGCTTCTTCAAACAGCTCAGCTAATCTTGCAGCTAAAAGCGGTGTACGCTCAGACGGCTTTAACACAAATGTATTTCCGCAAGCAATCGCAAGCGGGAACATCCAGCAAGGAACCATCATTGGAAAATTAAACGGCGTAATTCCCCCAATGACGCCAATTGGATAGCGGTACATGCCAGACTCAATGTCTGTTGCAATATCAGGAAGCTGTTTCCCCATCATTAACGTAGGAGCACCCGCCGCAAATTCTACACATTCAATACCACGCTGCACTTCGCCTCGCGCTTCGTTAAAGCTTTTTCCGTTTTCAACCGTCACTAACTTTGCTAATTCATCCCAGTTATCTACTAATAGCTGCTGATACTTGAACAAAATTCGTGCGCGTTTAGGCACGGCTGTTTTTGCCCACCCTTTGAAAGCTTCATTTGCTGCTTGCACCGCTTGATCCACATCTTCTTTTGTAGAAAGAGGCACCTGTGCGATTAATTCACCTGTCGCTGGGTTATACACAGGTTCTGTTTGTGATGTAGCTGATTCAATCCATTGTCCACCAATATAGTTTTTTACTGTTTTTACTGCTGTTTGTGTCATAGAATATCTCTCCCTTTATCTGATTTTAATAAACTTCTATTCCTTTAATCTCTCAAGATTTTCCCTTTGTTTATTAAGCTTCCTGCAAAACTTCCGTTGCTGTCTCCATAAAGTTGAAGAGCTCAACGCTTGTCGGCATAGCATCTGAACAGCTGTGTTTTGAAATTACAATCGAAGCTGAGGCACCTCCCAATCGCATTGCCTGCGGAATTTCAAGCCCTTGCATCAATCCGTAAATAAAGGCTGAAGCATAAGAATCACCAGCGCCAAACGTTTTCAGAACTTTTGTTTTAAATATTCCTCCGCGGTGAGAATCGCCGTCTCTTGTATAGGCAATAGATCCTTCTCCACCGTGCTTAATCACGACGATTTGAGCATGGTAAGAAAACCAGCGCTCTGCTGTTACTTGGTCATTAGATTCTTTATAATTTAAAAGTTTTTCCATCATATCAAACTCTTCTCGCGTACCAATAATCACATCTGATTTTTCAGCGGCTAAATTAAAGTAGACTGCCGTTTCAGCTTCTGATTCCCATGTATATGGACGATAATCGATATCAAAAAACACTACAACTTCATGCTTGCGTGCGTGTTCTAGTGCTAAAAACACGGCTTCACGAGAAGGACTTTGGGCAAGAGCGGTTCCAGATATTAAAAGAGCCTTTGACTTCTTAATATATTCTTCGGATACTTCTGTAGGATCTAGTTTTAAATCCGCTACATTATCTCGATACATTAAGATGCTGCAATCTGTAGGGCTTTTGATTTCCGTAAAAGCTAACCCCGTTACGGCCCCCGTTTTATCAACAGCAATGCCATCTGTATTAATCTTATTTTTTTGAAGATAGCCAGTAATGAAGCGGCCCATTTGATCATCTGATACTTTTCCGATAAAGCCGGTTTTTAAGCCTAGCCTTGCTGCTCCAATCGCAATATTAGCCGGAGAGCCTCCTACATATTTAGTAAATGTTTTAGTCTCTTCCATTGGACGCTGCGTTTCATTTGCATTTAAATCAATACATAAACGGCCAACAGCGATGAAATCTAACCCACGATTTTCTTTAAAAACAAGCGGATTCATCTTTATTCCTCCTTAGTTAAGCGCTTTCCTAAAAGGGTAGAAAGACCAATTTCTTTCATCCCCACGTTTACCGTCATTAATTCACTGCGTATTTTTTATGTTCAATCTTTACTGGCTGCCCGGATAGTAAAGATTCTTTTGCTGCTTTAGCAATTCGTTCTGCTTGTAACCCATCGTTCCCTGTACAAATAACGCTTTGATTTTCCATAATTGCTCTTGCAAACTGTGTCACTTCCGCTATGTACGCTTGTGTATAGCGCTCAAGAAAGAAATACAGCGGCTTCTCTTTAACTACATTTTCGCCTGTGGATATTTCCACTGTAGTAGGACGGCAATTGTCAGCGGCAGCTGCACCTTTTTCACCAAAAACTTCAAGGCGCTGATCGTAACCGTAGACAGCTTGACGACTGTTATCGATTACACCTAAAGCTCCATTTGCAAATTTTAATGACACAATGGCTGTATCTATATCTCCCGCTTCTTCAATAGCAGGATCGATGAGCGTCGTGCCGTAAGCCGATACTTCTATTACTTCGCTTCCCATTACATAACGAGCCATATCAAAATCATGAATCATCATATCCATGAACAATCCTCCTGAAGCGCGAACATATTCCGGACTCGGCGGCTGAGGATCTCTAGACGTAATTTTTAGAATGTGCGGCTGTCCTACTTCTCCTTGCTGTACAAGATCATGCACTTTTTTAAAGTTGGGATCAAAGCGTCGGTTAAAGCCAACTTGAAGCTGTACGCCATGTTCTTTTACTACTTCTAACGCTTGGATTGTTTCTTCTACTGAAAAACTAACGGGCTTTTCACAGAAAATATGTTTTTTCGCTCGAGCAGCTTCTTTAATAATCGATGCGTGCGTATTCGTTGGCGAACAAATGAAAACGGCATCAATTTCTGGATCAGCTAATAAATCTTGATAATTTGTTGTTAACGCCGAAATTTCTTTACTTGCAGCCCATTCATGCAAATGATCTACTACCACATCTGAAACCGCTTTAATTTTTATTTGCGGCATTAATTTTAAATTATCAGCATGTAATTTCCCTATGCGTCCAGCACCAATTATTCCAATTGTAAGAATCCCCATCTTATTTTCCCCTTTAATTAAAAGTTAAGAAAACATTCGCTCAAACCTTTACATAGGTTAAGCGCTTTCCTAATCCCAATTATACATAACGTTTTCTGAAATGCAAACTTTTTTTATAGATTATTTAGAATATTTGTTTTTTAACAATCTAAACGTATACGATAAAAAAACTATTTTTATCTATTTATCAATGAAATATAAAGAAATTCTTTATATTTCATTATTTTTACCATGAATTCAGTGATTATTGCCTTACGTACTAATATTTTTATGATTAAAATAATTTAATTGAAAATTATATATATTTAAAATTTTAATTGACGTTCAAAAAATGTAAGCGTATACTTTTTATCAAATAGATTAAGCGCTTAACCAAATTAGTTTGATGTTTTACACAAAATAATCGATCTGGTGGTGTGGAAAATGAATGAATTTATTTCCAGAAAAACGGCTTTAGACAGGATTGGGATCCCTTCTCATTTAACGTGGGGATACATAGGTATTATTGTTTTTATGATTGGCGATGGTTTAGAACAAGGATGGTTATCTCCTTATCTTGTAGAACGAGGTTTAACCATTGAACATGCTGCTTTACTGTTTACTGTTTACGGCATTACGGTCTCTGTTTCTTCCTGGTTCTCCGGCGTACTGGTTCAGCTGTGGGGTCCTAGAAAAGCAATGGCATTCGGCTTGATATCCTTTATTATTGGTTCAATTGGATTTATAGGTTTAGGACTTCATATTATGAATTACACAATTATACTAATTTGTTATGCTCTTAGAGGATTTGGTTACCCTTTATTTGCCTACTCATTTTTGGTCTGGGTGTCTTACCGCACGCCCCAGGAAATGCTTTCAAAAGCAGTAGGCTGGTTTTGGTTTGTCTTCCAGCTTGGATTAAGCGTAATCGGAGCCTTTTATTCAAGTTATATGGTTCCGAAAATTGGCGAAATCGCTACCTTGTGGAGTGGTTTACTTTTTGTTTTGATCGGTGGAATCTTTTCGATTATTATGAATAAAGACAAGTTTACCGTTCAAAAAGTAAACGATAATAAAACAAAAGAATTAATGAAAGGGATTACAATCGCATTTGAGAACCCTAAAGTAGGCATCGGAGGCATCGTAAAGATTATTAACTCTGCTGCTCAATTTGGATTTGTTGTTTTCTTGCCAACATATATGATGAAACATGATTTTACGATGAGTGAATGGTTGCAAATCTGGGGTACATTGTTTTTTGTGAATATGGCTTTTAATATTATTTTTGGTATTGTTGGAGATAAGTTTGGCTGGGTAAATACAATCAAATGGTTTGGCGGAGTTGGATGCGGAATTGTAACACTTGCTCTCTACTATGTACCGCAATTCGTCGGACATAATTATTGGGTGATGATGATTGTCGCATGCTGTTACGGTGCAACACTAGCAGGATATGTTCCTCTTACAGCGTTAGTGCCTTCTTTAGCTCCTGAGAATAAAGGAGCGGCAATGTCTGTGTTGAACTTAGGATCTGGACTTTCTGCTTTTGTAGGTCCTTTAATTGTGACCGTTTTTATTGGTCTTTTGGGCACGGGCGGCGTGATTTGGATCTTTGCTTGCTTATACTTCTTTGGTGCTTTTCTAACTGGTTTCCTTACGATTCCAACAGAGACAACTATCAAAGGCGAAACAATAAACGAAGTCAAAAGTCCAGTCTCTCTATAAATATGCTTAAGCAGAAAAAGCTGCGGGTGCCTCAACACCTGCAGCTTTTTTATTTTCTCTCCTTTATAACTTTTTTACCGACGCACGTTCTACTAGTTCGGGAATAATCGTTACTCTCTGTTTCGCATGCTCTTCTTTTTTCATAGACTTTAACAGCTGTTCAAACGTACTAGTAGCCATCTGAGAAATAGGTTGTTCAATCGTTGTCAAACCCGGCTCAGCAATATCGGCATATATCGTATTATCAAATCCAATTACCGACAGATCTCCAGGGATCGAAAGCCCCTGCTTCCTTGCCTCGTTTATGAGCGATACCCCAATTAGATCTGTACATGCAAAGACTGCTGTTGGCCTATTAGGCAAGGAAAGCAGCTGTTTACTTGCTCTCCTGCTATCTTCTACTGTTGAATAACAGCTGATAATGGACTGATTTTCTAGTGATAAATTTGCTTCTGTGAGCGCTTGTTTAAATCCCGCTAATCGCCCCTCGCTGCTTTTTCTATCTTTTTCAGTCATAATCGTTACCGATTGATGACCTTTTTCTATTAAATACGTACCCGCAATATATCCTCCGCGAACGTTATCAATTGTCACTACATGCGTTGAGATAGAAGGATGGTCAACTGAAAACAATACAAGCGGTACATCATGCTTCACAATTTTCTTTACGAGCTTCGTATCATTTAGTTCGGTTGCGATAATGATTCCATCTACTTGTTTTTTAAATAAAAGATCTATATATTCATGTTCGCGCGCAGTTTGATGATCTGTACTGCATAAAAAAAGCGTGTATCCGGCTGCTCTAGCACTATTCTCAAAAGCTCTTGCTACCTCTGCAAAAAAAGGATTCGAGATATCAGGAACTAGAACACCAATCGTGTACGTCTTTTTTCCTGTTAACGCCGCTGCGACACTGCTAGGCTGATAATCTAATTCCATCATTACTTCATTCACTTTTTTTATCGTTTTTTCACTAATACGGCCTGTTTGATTGATTACTTTGGATACAGTGGCTATCGATACCCCTGCTTTTTTCGCAACATCGTAAATGGTTGGTTTCACTTTCACTGTTCCTTTCTTCGTGATCTCTTCCTTTATTTTATCACGAAAGTATTCAATCGTTTTATATATTACCATAAGCATATTCTATAAGTCCCTGAAAAAAATTTTTTATTTTATGTATAAAAACTATCTATTAATCAAATCATAATCTTAACCTTATAAAAGGAGTTGATTATGATGGCAAACAGCAGAAATAAGAGCAGCAACGAATTAGCAGTACACGGTGCTCAACAAGCAATCGATCAAATGAAATATGAGATCGCTAGCGAATTTGGCGTAACTCTTGGTCCTGACACAACTGCACGCGCAAACGGCTCAGTAGGCGGTGAAATCACAAAACGCCTTGTGCAAATGGCTGAACAGCAACTTGGCGGCGGACGTTTCTAAATCACTATCATAAGCAATACGGCTGGAGGAAGAGCGAATGACCGTTCTTCCTTTTCCAATTTTTACATAATCTCTTATCGCGTTCCTTCTACTCTATATGTATCTAAAACAAAACCACTACCCCATAACGTTCACATCCCGTTATATAAGGTTCTCTTTCTCTCACAATAGAGTGTTTATGATAAAACATAAAAAGAAGTTCCTTTTATAGGAACTTCTTTTATCTCACTTTATAAATGTGCAAGCTCTTTAGATATCTTTTCGGTCTTTGCTTTTAGCTGTTCTTGCTGACCTTCTAAGTCAGCAAGAACAGCTAACACTTCCGTATTCTCTGGTTCTTCTTCATACTGTTTTAACGTAGCAACAAGAGACTGTGAAACTTTGATGAGCTCTTGATTAACTTCTTGCTGCTGTTTTAAATAGTCAAGTTCATATTCCGTTTTTTCTAGATTTCTCATCGGTCCCCTTCCTTTCGTTAACTAGCTTTTATTTAAGAACGCAGTCTTTTATTATCTCATTTAGTTACTTCAACATTACCTTATTTTATTTTCGTGATTGCCGTATAACATTTTTTCATTCATCGGGTCAGCTGATTTTTCAGCAGGTGTCACTGTTTGCCCTAGAGATGAATTGTGTTTATCATGCTCAACTGCGTCTACCATCAGCAAAACTTTTCCTTTTTTAAGATCAGATACATATGAGGAAGCTTCTGCAGCAGGTACACCATATTCGGTTAATTGATTTTCGATTCGATTAACATCTTGATCCATTTTTTCTTCAGACGGCGTAAAAGCATTTTTTATTTTCTCCATAAAGGATTGATGGTGCTTTGAGTGTTGATCTGTATCAACTGTTTGCACATCAATTCCTGCAGAATGCTCAATCGCTTCTGTATTTTCATGATGGGAACCACTGTTTGTTAAAACAGAAAGTGCACTGTCCGGATATCCCTGTGTTTTTAAATTTCGAATCGCTGTAATAACGGCTGCCTCTGAGTCATACGTACCTACTACATTTTTTGTCATTTTCTATTCCTCCTAGGTATTATCATTTTTTAGCTTGTTATAGTATTAATACCCTTGGATTTTTTGGTAAAACTTTTTAATTTTATCTCTAACTCTCCTTACAAGGAGAAACCAATAAAATAACAGACCTGAATCTAAAAATTCAAGTCTGTTTTATGATATCAATGATTTGTATTATAAAATTGGTGACAGTAAGCGAGATACCGCTTCTTTAAATTTTATAAGAAGAGAGCGCTCTTTATATCGTTCAAACGTTAATTTTGAACTGCAATGCACATCTTCAAGAAACAGGTTCTGCAACTTTTTGGCAATAGGCTGGTCATATACAACTGCATTCACTTCAAAATTAAGGCTGAAACTCCGTGGATCAATATTCGTCGTGCCTACAGAAGACACTTCATTATCTACTACAATCGTTTTAGCATGCAAAAAGCCTTTTTCATAGAGATAAATATGTGCACCATACGTCAGCAGTTCGCCTACGTGAGACCACGTAGCCCAATAAACAAAAGGATGATCGGGTTTGTTTGGAATCATAATATGAATCTCTACTCCAGATAATAAAGCAATTTTACAAGCATCCATAAAGCTTGCGTCTGGAATAAAGTAAGGCGTTTGAAGGTACACACTTTCTTTGGCCGACATAATCAATGAGATATACATGTTTTTTAGATGCTGAGTAGTCGAGTTTGGCCCGCTTGCTACAATTTGTACAGGAACCGTTCCAAAATGAGTTTCTGTACGATGCAAAAATTGTTCCAGTTCAATTGGCTGCTTTGTTGCTTGATGCCAATCTAAAATGAATCTCCCTTGAATATCGTTCACTGACTCTCCTTTAATGCGAAAATGAGTGTCTCTCCAATAACCCATTTTTGGATCTAACCCTAAATATTCATCTCCTACGTTAAATCCTCCTATGTATGCTACTTCACCATCAATGATACAAAGCTTTCGATGATTTCGATTGTTAATCCGAAAATTAATTAAGCGAAGAATTGAAGGGAAAAACGCCTGTGCTTCGCCGCCATATGAAATAAGCTCCTTAAAAAATGATGGAGTCATTTTTCTAGATCCTACTTCATCATAAAGAACACGAACCTTTATGCCTTCTTTTGCTTTTTTCGTTAGCTCATCTCTTAATTTTTTCCCAAGACTATCTCTTTGAATAATATAATATTGAATATTAATTTCTTTTTTAGCATTTCGAATGTCCTCAAACAATGCATCAAATTTCTGATTACCATCACTAAAGATATCAATTTCATTGTCGGTGCGCACGAGTGACTTAGAAGAATTTAAATTAGTGAACAGCAGTTTATTATGTTGAATCAATAAATCATTTCGATATTCATGGGTAGCTTTAAGTTCTTTTAGTTGTTCATCTACTGAAGATCTTAAATATTCCCGCTCATCAGATGATAACTTATAAAAGTTCTTCTGTTTTAGCTGTCTTCCAAAGAACAGATATACAATAAAGCCGACAATTGGTATAAAAAATAAAATAAGAAGCCACGCCCATGTAGATCCTATATCTCTTCTTTCGATGAAAATAAGAATACCGGCTAATAAAATATTAATAGCTGTTACAACAGATACACTTAGTGTAAAGATATGGGCAAATTCCATCCTTTTACTCCTTTCTTTCTACTGCATTGCTTTATTAACTCATTCCCGTTTTTAACGTTCTCATTCACTTTACTATACATAACACAGATCGCTTCCTTTTTCATCTTTAGGATCCAAATTTTATTGTTTTTTTATTTTTTGCCACACTAAAAATGTAAAATATTCGCTTTTATTGTGTATTAAAAACAAGGGGGAAATAATTTGTTTTTTTCTTTTATTTTTCTTAGCCTCATCAATGTATTTATCAGTATTAGCCTGGGGTATACGGCTTATCAATTATTTAGAAAAGCATTTATTGGAGGTATTCTTACGTGTATCCTTGCTTGCAGCGCTCCTATCATGTTTGTATGGCCTTTCCTGTTTTTATCAACCGGCATGTCACTTTTTCTCTACTTTCTCATTATTTACTCAAAAAGCACATATCATCTAATATGTAAATAAAAAACACGAAAATCTAAGATTTCCGTGTTTTTTATTTACAAGCTGTATACGTAATAATCCTGCACGTGATATGAATTGAAACCGCATGTTTCGTAGAGTTGCAAAGCGCGTTTGTTTTTCGCTTCAACCTCAAGAAATATATCATATCCTAGCCGAAGCTGCTTTAAAACAACTTGTTTTAAAGCAGCTTTTCCTATTCCTAATTTTTGATAAGAAGGTAAAATACCAAATCCATAAATCCATGCCTCGCTTTTATCATAAGATACCCTTAACTTTCCAACCGCTTGACTATTGTACTCTACGATAAAATGATTTTGCTGTTCTTCCGTTTTCGTTTGTTCATAATAAGCAGCTGCTTCTGTTAAAGACATACCAAAGCATTCCACATCAACTTGTATCTCCATTTTCATATCGGTATCTGATTGGGAAGAGCGAAGTGTAACAAAGGGATTATCATCTTCCAATTCTTTTTGTGTCCACTTCATTTGATATTCTGAAAAAGTAAATGAACATGGAATTTGCTTTAAGAACTCCCTGCCTGAAACCGAATCGCCAGGAGCATTTAATAAAATCTCTGTATACCCACGCTTCTTACATATATGTAAAGCTTGAGAAAACAGCTTTGAAAAAATCCTTTTTCGGCGATAGCTAGGAGCGACCATTCCGCATATTTCTACTGTACTCCCAAACCCATAAAGACCAATAAACCCAACAAGCTGATTATCTTCATAATGAAAAAAATCGTTAACTTCATTTTGTTTTCGACTTCGTAGCATATCAAAATTCAGCTTCAGCTCTATGTGCTCTTCTTGTTCGCAAATAGACTGTAGCTTTTGTATATCTTCTAACACATGTTGTTCTAACATAAAACGCCCCCTGCATTCTTCTTTTTATTATAAGTTCGGCTTTATTTAACTTTTTCCTTTCATCTTTAGCGCAACAGTCGAATAATTATAGGGTAAAAGCAAGATCAAAAAGCATATAGAGTAATCAAACTAAATAGGCGGGGTGCTTATGAAAAAGACCATTTTAATAAGTTTTATTGCACTAGTTGCTTTAACCATTATTTATTGCCTGCAGAAAGAATTTATTTTCGCTTTAGCTTTGTGGAGCATTTATGGAACAGTATTATCTGTTTTTGTATATTTTTCTTTTTACAAATCAACGGAAGATCGCGAGGAGGAGTAACAATAAAGCTATTAAAAGGTCCGCGAAATAAACTTTTTTACAGACCTTTTATAAATTTACAACTGGGATATATGTTGGTAACAATTTAGAAACAAGTATTCCTTATTCTTAGTGTTATAGAAAAGTTATTACCTATTTCACTAAGGAGTTGGATATTTGTATGAAGACAATTATAAAATCTATATCGGTTTTAGCATTAGCAGCGGGCTTTACTTTTTCATCTCTATCTGGAACACTGCCATTCACTCACGAGCAAACAGCAAGTGCAGCAGAAAAAATAAACGCACCGTTCAGCGTATATGAAGTGACCGCAAACGTACTCAATATACGTGCAAAACCTAGCACTCAGGGAAAGATTCTTGATACATTAAGAAAAAAAGATCAAATCGAAGTAGTCAAGTTTGTAAATGCAGATTGGGCTGCTATTAAAATAATTGGCGGCACCGGATATATCAGTACTTCCTATTTAATGAAAGTCCCTTCTACTGTTCATACAGCTGCTAACCTTAATTTACGTACAGGACCTAGCACAAGCAACAAAGTTGTAACAACTATTCCTAAAGGAAAAAGCGTCAGCTTCTTAGCTTGGGGCTACTCAAAAGATAACAAGCTTTCATTTGATTGGGCTTTTGTAGAATACAACGGCTTTAAAGGATATGTAAGCACTTCGTACTTACAGTTACCTACTTATAGATAAAAACAGATAACTCCCTTGAATTATTTCAAGGGAGCTTATTTATGGACACCGTATTAATAGTGCCCTGCCCATGAAGCACCGATGATAATTAGTAAAATAAATAGCACAACGATTAACGCAAAGCTACTTCCATGACCTGCTCCGTATCCGTACCCATAACCATAACCTCCGTAAAAACTCATTTTCTTTCACCTCCTTTTTTGTAGAATATGTGAAGGAAAATGAAAACGAACATGAGTATTCTTTATCACAAAATTCATTATAATTTATAAACGTTAACTCTTTTACTAGTAAGGCATAGGATATAGCATCCCGTGGTTCATCTCTACATCTTTCCCTCGTTCCCCCTTTTAAAGTAAGGGTATATTCGAGCAATACAAAAAAGAAGAGTTTATATAACTCTTCTTTTTTATTGAACTGGATTATCAACTTGCATGTAGTCATTATAATATTCTTCTAACGTAATTCCTTTCTTAGACACTTTAGAGGCGAGTTCTTTCCCGACAAATCGTATATGCCACGGCTCATATTTATAACCTGTAATCTGCTGCTTTCCTTCTGGATAGCGAACAATGTATCCGTATTTATATGAATTTGCTTCAATCCATTTGGCTTCAGGAGTATCTTTAAAACAATCTTGAGCTGCACACTTACCGGTGCTGCTTGATACATCTATACTTAAACCAGTCTGATGTTCACTGCTGCCTGGATGAGCGCTGTAATGATTAGCTGCCGCTTCTCCATCTTGTTTTATATACGCTTGATAAAGAGATTCTTGACGGCTTTGAGAACGATAGGCAGAAACACCGGCTAGGTAAATTCCTTCTCGTTCAGCAGCTGAAAACATCCTTTCTAACGCTTTTGCTGCTTCTGTACGCATTTGGCGCTTTTCAATTTTTTCTTTAAATATAAACCGAACGTCTGGGTATACAAGGTCAGTGGGTTCATAGTGATCAGGAAGAAGATTTTGTTTATTTACTAACACAGCAATGGATTCTGGGTTCCCTACAATTTCTATACTATTCTGCTTCTGTTTAGAAGAAGATAAAGGATTATGATCAGACGTATTCAAATGATCGTCGTGCTGAAATAATCCCTGATAGCCTAGATACGAGAATCCTGCAATAACACCCAGCACTATTAGTAAAGCCATTTTTTTATAAAGTTTCATATTTCTATACTCCTGACATATTTTCAGCTTTTTAGGACACTCAAACATTGTATATAAATCAAGAAATAATTACTAATATAACAAACTAATTCCTACTATAAATTTTAGTATGCCCGGACCTAATTTTTTCAAACGTTCATTTTAAGCATAAAAAAAAGAGATGTCTCCTAAAAGACATCTCTCTTTACTTCTATTCTATAAGACTAGTATTAGTCGATAACTGTAATTTTAACTGATCTTCTGCCCCAGTCTTGTGCAGCACTATCTGAAGAAACGAATACATCAATTCGATTTCCTTTAATTGCGCCACCTGTATCTGCTGCTACAGCTTGACCATAACCTTCAACGTATACTTTTGAACCTAATGGAATAACGCTAGGATCAACCGCAATTACTCGTTGATTTGGATTTGATTTTAAATTTACTCCAGTAGCTGTTGTACCACTGCATCCAGCACAGTTAGCTGTATAAGCTGTTGCTTCAACAGTCATAGACTTGCCGCTAGCTTGCTGTTGAGACTGCTGTTGCTGCTGTTGAGCTGCTTGTTGCTGTTGCTGAGCTGCTTGTTCTTTTTGTGCTTGCTCTTGTGCTGCCTGTGCTTGTGCTGCTGCTTGAGCTTGCTCTTGTTCTTTTTGTGCTTGCTCTTGTGCTGCCTGTGCTTGTGCTGCTGCTTGAGCTTGCTCTTGTTCTTTTTGTGCTTGCTCTTGTGCTTGTGCTTGCTCTTGTGCTGCCTGTGCTTGTGCTGCTGCTTGAGCTTGCTCTTGTTCTTTTTGTGCTTGCTCTTGTGCTACCTGTGCTTGTGCTGCTTGAGCTTGTGCTTGTTCTTTTTGTGCTTGCTCTTGTGCTACCTGTGCTTGTGCTGCTTGAGCTTGTGCTTGCTCTTGTGCTGCTACTTGAGCTTGCTCTTGTTCTTTTTGTGTTTGTTCTTGTGCTGCTTGTTCTTGCTGAGCTTGTGCCGTTTGAGGCTGCTGCGCTTGTGGAGCTGCCTTTGCTACTGGCGCACTAGCTGTTTGAGATTGAGCTGCTTGTGCCGTTTTAATTTTAAATTGTTCTCCAGGGAAAACTAAGTCTGATGTTAAACCGTTCCATTCTTTAATTTCTTCTACTGTTACGCCATAATGTTGACCGATTGACCACAAAGTGTCACCACGTTTTACAGTATGTACGATTTCTTTTATGCTAGATAAGTTTAGTGTCTGATTTGGATAAATTAGTGTTGATGTTAAGTTATTAGCATCTTTTAGCTCGTCTACGCTCACATTATGATTTTGAGCGATTTTCCATAAAGTGTCACCTTTTTGTACTTCATACGTTCCGCTTGTAGAGGCAGATGCCGCACCTACAAATCCTGCTGAAAGAATTGCCGTTGTCCCTAGAGTAAATACAAATTTCTTCATTTTCCGAATACCTCCTTATTTACTCAATGACTGAATGATACCACCTGTTCATTTCACTTCCATTACAGGAATATTTTACTTTTATTACGGATTTAATTAATTTTAAACATTTTCTTGTAATATTTCTGACAATTCATTTTTGAATAATGATTAAATTTCATCAAAATCATGTCAAAATTTGAAGAAAACTCTATAAAAAGTTGGAGTTGTATTCGGTGATAAAAGTAACTTATCAGCAAAAAAAACCTTCTAAAAGCAGTTAGCTTTTAGAAGGTTTTTTTACTGATATGAAACAGTTAAAGTTGGAGCATATGCAGGACTGTCGCCCCCATAAATTTCAACTACGTCACTTAAAAAGTCCGCTGGACCTGAGCTTGACAAGCGAAATTGAGTTTTGCCGGTCCTATTCATATATCCCCAAAGTGAGGAAGGAAGTTGAATAGTTGTATATCCATTATTGAGTGAAGGCACTGACATTTGGAAGCCCGCTGAAATAGATGGTGAAGCCTGATAATCTATTTGTTCTAAAGCACTGCTAGTTCCAAATACACCGCTTTTAATATCGCCTTTCAAAGATGAAATATTACCAGTTGAAGATTTGCGATAAATTTTTAAAGATACATCCGTAATGATTGCATCATCAGGTAAAGAACTTGTGTCAAAAGATAAAATGGTTCGGTATGTGTCGGTATTGTACATTCCTTTATCCCCAATTTTATGAATAGAACTACTCATACCGTCAGCTGATAAGTTTCCGATAAATCCATCTTCAGCAGCAAGCGAAGAAAATACTGAAGGTTTCTCTGAAGTTCCAGAAATTTGATAAACTTCCGTCTTTACTTCCTCTTGGTTGCCTGCTGCGTCTACACTAAAAAACTTTACTGTTTTGCTAGAGTTGATGGTAATAGGCTCAGAGTACTTTAGAGAATTAACAGTTGGTATGCTTCCATCTAATGTATAGTAAGTGATGGCAGGTTCATTGGTTGATAATGTAGCAGAAACAGAACTTCCATACGTTCCTCCCGCTGGTGAAGCAGCTGTAACCGGTGGGGATATATCTCCTGAATTAGGAGCATCACCATTTTTCGGATGGCTTTTAAAAAAGTTCCAGCTTAATTTAGTTGCATTTGGTCCTTTAGGATCTGTATAAGAACCGGATGTACTTCCCCCTGACCAAGCATGTCCCATTCCTTCTATCATGTACTTTTCCATTACTGTTTTTCCAGCTGTATCTTTGTAAATATATTGCGTATAGCTTCTTCCACCAGCTACTGTACCTGTTGCAGTTTGATCTGCCGTATCATCAATATTGTTATTATCCAGCCCATCAGACGCTCTATCATTTGTTTGAGCCCATTGCGATAATATTTGATGCGCATTTATAGGCGCAACAGTGTAGTCGGCCGTCCCATGAAACAAAATAACTGGAACCACTCGTTTATGATCTCCCATGGCTGAATAGGCTAAATCTCCTTGTTGGATAGGATTAGGACCTCCACTGCTCATTGCTGTATAAGCACCTGTCACATTAGTCGCTGCTTTATATTCTAAGCCAGCTCCAACGCTAATAGCTGCAAATATGTCTGGATAAGTAGCTCCCATAATAACACTCATAGCTGCACCAGCAGATAGCCCTCCAACAAAGACTTGGTCGGCATCTATTGAATAACTGCTTTTTATTTGATTGACCATTCCAGCAATTAACGCTGGTTCACCGCTTCCCCTTGATTGATGAGCCGTATCAAACCAGTTCCAACACTTATTTGAATTAGCAGAAGAAGGTTGTTCTGGATAAAGAACAAGAAACTTCTCTGTCTCCGCCAGTTCATTCATTTGTGTTCCTGCTGCAAATTGATCAGGGTCTTGAGTACAGCCATGTAGCATAACTACTAGAGGCAAGGCAGCACCTCTCTGATAACTGCTAGGTACGTACAGTTTGTATGTCCTTCCATTATATGTTTTAGAGGTAAAACTTCCTGCGGCTGAAGAAGATACAGCACCTAAAGATAAAAAAAGTATAAAAATCATCCCTGCTATAAATAATCGTTTCATCTTCCTGCTTCCTCCTTATATTGATATGGTTATACTTGGCAGCAAACGTACATATCGGTATGGTAGGGAAATGAATAAGAGTTACTAGTAAGATGATAGCAAGGTTTTATGTAATAAAATTTATATTAACTGCACGATTTGCCTACGCTTATGAGGACGAATAAAATCATTCATCTTCCAAATAAAGAAAACGCTTACATAAAATTGTAAACGATTGTGCCGATAAATACTATAAAAAAGACATACCTTTTAAAAATAGGCCGGTATGTCTTCTATGGATTGCTTACTTAAGTATTCATATTGTGACTCGATGCAATTTACCATAGCAATGGATTGAGGATAACGTTGTAAATGAGAAGGGAGCTCCTTAAACCCAAACTGATGATAATATTCAGGAAGAATATCGCTATACAGCATAAAAATAGCGCTGCGCTTCTCTATCTTCATCTTTTTAAAAAAGTCTTCAAGCATATCACGGCCATACCCCATTCGTTGATAAAGCTGGTGTACAACAACGGATCCAATACCATGCAAAGCAAACTTTAATCGAGGAGTTTGTAAAAGAAGCAAAATAAATGAACCAATAATTTGATTCTCTTCATTTACGTATACATACCGAATTCCATATGTTTCTTCTTTTTGATTATCTCTCACATACTCTTTGTACGTCCTGCCTTTAGGCCATGCGGCATATCCCATTTGATAGACTTCTGCCAATTCTTCAGACTTTATTTTTCTTAATAACATGAACATCCCCTCTTTATTTATAATCCCATACGTCAGCAGACATTTTTTATAAAGTTAAAAATAGTTCCTGTATGTATATATTATACTTCATCCTACGGAAGCTTTCTTGCTCTGAGTGCTATTAACAGCTAATAGTGAGCTACTTTCTCAAAAAACTAGAAAGATTCCTGATAGTTGTTCCTTACCCATAGCAGTCATCTATGTAAAGATACTCTTTATCATTCCATAAAAGCATAGAGATGTAAATGTATTTCCAGCTTCATTTAGCATTCATTACGTATTACTCATCAAAAAAAGCATAGAAACTACGTTCTATGCTTTACAGTGAAAGTACTCATCATTTCTTAAGCTTTTTCGTTCTCTACATACTCCACTAGATGAAAGAAAAAACGATATGTAAGAACAAGAGCTTCACCTATCGACATTTTTTCATTAAACTCTTTTATAGCATCTAACTCAATATTCACATCCCATAATCCATCTTTATCATTAAATAAAAGCTGGACGCTTGTTAGGCTTTCATTAAGTTCTTTAGCAAAAAATTGTTTTAGTAAAGAACCGAATTTTTTTTGCATATGTAACCCCGTTAATACTTTATACGTGCCAAACACATCATCCACTTCAAAAGAACATCCATCAAGCTTAATAAATTCGAGCCATTTTGATTCTACATATAGAAATTCACTTCTGTGTTCTTTCAAATAAGAAATAGGAGTATCTAAAAATGAAAGAGGAGATTCTTCTGTGATCAGCTCGTCCGTTTCTTTCTCTACTCTTTCGATATAAGAATCTTTAAAACGTAAAGATGCCTCTTTTTCTTCTATCATCAGGTTTTGCGGTACCAACTCTTTTTGCAACGCATATTCCTTTTCTTCCTGGTATAGAGATAAAGATTGACCTTGAACGTTCATTTCTTTTTCAATATAAGTTTGAATATTACTTTGTAACATGAAAAAACCTCCTGATTAATCTGCATCACTATCTTATATCATAACCTAAACAAGTGTTTATAAATATAACCAAACAAAAAATCCTTAGGCTATGCCTAAGGATAATAATGATATATTCAAGTATGTATAAAAGATAATTTGGTTGCGGGGACAGGATTTGAACCTGCGACCTTCGGGTTATGAGCCCGACGAGCTACCGAACTGCTCCACCCCG
>NZ_JAIQVD010000009.1:0-30730 GCF_035064545.1 Bacillus sp. ILBB4
TGTCTCAGTGTCCACCACGGTAATCTTATAATGGTATCTCCATTGTTTACAGGGATGAAGGGAGCAAATGGAGCCATATAAGGTACCCCAAACGAACGTAAACTGCATAAATGTACAACCATCATTAAAAGGCATAAAATGATGCCATAGAAACCAAATGTTGCTGCGCCAATCATAAACAAAAACCGAATTAAGCGAGCTGAAATCGCCATATCAAAAGAAGGTGTGGCAAAACTGGCAATCGCTGTGATCGATACAATGATAACCATTGCTGGTGACACAATACTTGCTTGAACGGCTGCTTGACCAATTACAAGGGCTCCGACAATGGATACGGCTGAACCAATAGCTTTAGGTAAGCGTATCCCTGCTTCTCGTAAGATTTCAAAGGTTATTTCCATGAGAAGAGCTTCCACAAATGCCGGAAAAGGAACAGCCTCCCTCTGAGCCGCGATGGCTACAATAAGCGTGGTTGGTACCATTTCCTGGTGGAAGGTTGTAACGGCTACATAGGTAGCAGGCGCGATAAGCGAAATCATGAACATAAAGATACGTAAAAGGCGAATTGAAGTTGCAATGTCAAAACGCGCATAATAATCTTCAGCCGATTGGAAGAATTGCATGAACAAAGCAGGCGCAATCAGTACAAAGGGGGTTCCATCCACAAATATAGCAATCCGCCCTTCTAGTAGGTTTCCTGCTACAACGTCAGGTCTTTCCGTGTTGTACATAGTGGGAAAAGGGGTGAATGTTTGATCCTCTATTAGTTGTTCAATATAACCTGATTCCAAAATGCTATCAATATCAATTCGCTTCAATCGCTGACGAATCTCTTTAACGACTTTATCATTGGCAATGCCATGTATGTACATAAATGTCACATCTGTCTTTGTTACGCGTCCCACTTTTAAAGACTCCATCCATAAATCAGGGGTTTTAATGATGCGGCGTACCATAGCTGTATTGGTCCCAAGAGACTCGGTAAAGGCCCCTTTTGGTCCTCGCACCACCATTTGAGTAGTAGATTCTGCGATGGAACGTTTTTCTCCACCTTTGGTGCTAGCACTCAGTGCTTGTTTTACTCCATCCAATAGGATAAGAGTATCTCCTGCCATTAAAGATGCAAATAAATCATCCAAGTTAGTGATGGAGGATATGTTTCCAATTGTCATTATATCTTTAGAAAGGAGATCTATCGCATTGTGCTGATTTATTTCTTCTTTATGATCATCCTTCATCATGGATTGCAGTAGATAATCTTGAATCGACTGATTGTCTACAATTCCTTCTATATAGACAATCGCCGTTTTAACGTCAGAAGCCCCTCCCATTTTTATCTCACGAATAACGACATCTGAACTATTTCCGGTTTTCTGCTTAATCATGTTAAGGTTGTCTGATAATGAAACTTGGATCCGTTCTATTTGATGATCAGGAGTTTGATTCTCTTCACCCTGTGATCGTTTCTTTTTTGGTTTGCGATCTTTAAAAAACGAAGGCATAGATTTAAGCACCCTTCTTTAAATTTTTATTAATTTAACCATATAGAAACTTTTTATGTAAAAATTAACAATAAATATTTATGTATCATCATAGAAGAAAAGGAAGAACCTATTAAATGGAGTGTGATAGATATGAAAATTATAGGTATTAGCCTTTTAATGCTGGGATGCTTAATGGGCTTCTCTTTAGGCATTGATATTCTTCAAGGATTTGATGTTTCTCAGGCGTTGTACAACGCCGTGAGTCCATTTAGGGTAATGGAAGTTGCTGAATTATTTGTACTCTTTTTTCTTCTTTTTCTTTTTTTTGCTGAATCTTTATATCTTTTTATGAAGAAGAAAAATCAAAGCAAATAACCATATACTCATCAATTGTTATTTTTGAAAATAGGAAATGGACATAATGGTAATTTAGTTCAGGCTATTCGTTTCAATTGGGTCTTCTATTAATCAAGATTTACATAAAATAATTCATTATTTCCATTATTTAGTTGGTTTTTTATCCATTCCTTCACGTTGTTCATTCTGGAATCAAAAGCCATTTGAAAGAGACCGGTTAACTGACAATCGGTAAAATGACTTCTCTTTAATTGGAGAAAAGCCTCGTGATAAGAAGAGAAATGAAGATGTTTGAATAAGAAATCATCCATTGCCTCTCGAATATATTCTTCATTTTTCCAACAATTCATGGGAACATGAGCAAATTGCCAAGGCCTAAAGACACCACGATAAATAGCTTCAACTATTTGAAAAGGGGAATAGCCTAAAAGAGTAAAGGCGCCACCTAAACCATGTTGTTTAAAAAAATGAAAATTAATCTGAAAGGATATTTCTTCCATAGAAATCTTCATTTTTTCCTCTATTACATATCTTACTGCCTCAATAGCTCTTCTCTTTCCTTCTTCTCCGTCCCAATATTTGTCGGGAGTTTGTTGAAATTGCCAAGGTTTAAATTTTCCTGGATAGGCATTATCAATGACTTCATAATAATTCCATCCATATAGCATAGCAGGGGGTCTGAGACGATGAGACCATAATGTATTGGCGCCTACTTGAAAAGGAATTTCATCGATGGGGATCGATAAGTGTTGCTCAAGTAGATAGCATGTCATATAGCGCATATATTTTTTTCCTTCATTACCTACAACGAAATAATTAGGGAAACGCTTTCTTTTCTTGTCTAGAACATCTTGATAAATCTTAATGACTTGTTCTCTTTTCACTATCGAAAGCCCCTTTTAAGAAATTATATTTTATTATTATTGTGTATAATAATAAAATATATATGCAAGTAAGGCTAAATCTCTATGAAATACATATTAAAAAGACAAGAAAAGCTACTGATTCTTTATCAGTAGCTTTCCTTGATATATGTTGTCAACTCGCAAAAATGAGGATTTCCAAATAGACGCTTCATAGCGTCTTGAGTAGTTTCCTCCCCTTATCGAGTGTTTATTCTTCATGAAGGAAACATTCCTTCTAATTACAAGAGTTTCCGCCTTTATATAGAAAATAATCTTAAGGTTTCATTAAAAATATGATACTGAATTCTAGAGAACTTATTTATAAAAGTAAAGGTCTATAAATTTCTTCAGGCATTTTCCTTCGAAGTTGCAGTAAGCAGTTAGCTTTTGGACTACAAAAGTTTTACTAGACGGTCAGGCCTTCAGGACCGGTCCCTCCTTGTTACCTATCGTAATTTCCGCACCGTCTTTTGTTTACTGTTTTCGTTTCTCCTACAGACGTTATAGGTCGTGCATTTTTTAGTGTAAAACTTCTTTCGCCTTACACTCGCTGTAAGCCTTCGACAATGATAATTAGAGAGACAGTTTAGAGAATTTAACAAAAGAAGAGTTGCACAGCTTAAATAAGGTCGAATCAATTAAGCGTCTTCAGGAGAAGAAACTGTTATACATTAAGAAGTTAATGGATTTGCAGACTGGTATCCAGAGGAATTAATTCGTATAATAAAAGAAAATTAGTAGCAATACCATGGCGAGTGAGGGGGGAGCGAATTATGAGTCTACGAGAAGAACTATTGGCACAGGAATATGACGAAAGAACAAAGCCGAGAGGATTCGTATACTTTACAGACGCTGACGGCCAAGTTGTCGCTAAGACTTGCCGTAAATGCCGCGAATTAAAACAGGCCGAGAACTATCATTATAAAAGCGATGGATTCGGTCAACTTGGTCCATACTGCAGGGTTTGCGTTTCGGATCGCGATCGAGAGTATTACGTTACAAATAGAGAGCGAGTAAAACGAGTTAAAAATGCTTATTACCATAGAAAAAGGTCCAAGCAACTTTCTCTTAATTTATTCAGGAATAGCGAGTAGGGTGATGGCGGCCAACAAGGTCGCTTTTTGTTTATATACTGATAAATCGTTTGAAATCTCTTTGTTGATCAAGCCTAAAATTGCCTAGCGTTGTTATTAACGGTAGCACTATCGATAATGATTCTATAGAGTAGAAGAATAATGGCGTCTTTTTCATCGCTAGGCTATCATTTATGACTATGTTATTTAATACAGATATTGTTCATTTATAATGAAGTAACATAAACAGATTCGTTGTAGTCATATTACTTCCATTTAGAATAAACGTAGATGGTATTACATAAGAATAAGGCATGAACCCTACTGAAATAGCAGGATTAACAGGAATTCCAGAAGAAATAATTTAAAAGCTACTTCAGCAGGAATCAATTTACTAATCCATGATAAAGCTTAAGCAATGTAATTGTTTTTATAATCAGCGAGTTTATTCTTTATTTCTGGTTAAAAAAGCGATATAAATTGAACATACATAGAGATTCCTAAATCTAAAAAAGTAGACAATTTACCGTATATATTCTATAAAAATGTAGTTAACTTAATAAGTTACCAAACTCAATTTATAATCTCTTTTTAGGGTTATTGACGTCTTTTCATAAATAAAAGCAAGCTTCTTCAAAGTAAGCTTGCTTTACTTATCACTATTCTCTTCTAAAATCATACTTGTCTTTCTCAACATCCACTGTACGATTATTTTCCCACGATACTGTATCTTTTTCTTAGTCATATCATATCTCCAGTAAATATTTTTTGATTCCTTATTTTTATTATTACTAACTTCTCCCCTAAGAGTATAACTCGTAGTAGCACCACCATTGGCTCTGTAAAGCTCTACTTTATATGTATTATTTGGTGAATTAAGTGAATAGAAGAAAAAATGAAAGCGTTTCATTTATGTTTTTATCATGTTAAAATACTTAAATTGTTTTAACCCGATTAACGAATGTAATTTTTTTCTTGAGTAGAGCAAGCTACCTTTTCTATTTGGAGGTAGCTCTTTTTATTGTAAAGCAGGTCCGGTTTAATTATTTAGTTAACCTTAGGGAAATCATAAACACAAAGCATAGAAAAGCACCCTTCTCTTATAAAGCCCTCATAAAATTACCGGTTTTGATGGACGGAAATGTGGAATATCAAATGTGAGATTGTTTTAGGAGGAAGGGGAGACAGGTATGTTTGGATGGAGTGATATGCCGAAATTATTATTTTCTTTTTTAATTGTCATTCCACTTGTGTCTGTTATTCACCAGCTGGGGCACTCACTTATAGCTATTATTGTAGGAGGAAGGGTCGATTTTACCATTGGACAAGGGAGAACGATTTTTAGGTGGAAAAAAATTAAAATAAAATCTATTTATTTTTTGCACTCCTTTTGTATTTACGAAAAATTAAAGTATGATAATCGGTTTACTCATGCTTGTGTTTATGCTGGAGGTACCATAGCTAATTTAGCGTCTATACTTCTTGTGTATGGTTTAATTATGTTGGGGGTTCTCTCAAAGAATCTCTTTTCTTACCAATTTGTTTATTTCTCTATTTATTATATTGTTTTTTCGCTCTTACCCTTTGAATATTCAGAAACGAGTTTAAGTGATGGGCGAGCTATCTATGATGCATTGAGATATGGAAAGATAACGTTTAATCCGGATTAACAAAGGAAAAGTGGCTAATTAAACTGTACATCCACAAAGTATATTAACGCGGCAACGGTACTGAAATAGATACTGACTAGCAATCAAGTCGTAATTCTTTAGATACTATGATGTAGCTACTGCAGTAAACTTACCTGTCTACTCAAAAAAATAACAAGGAGCTCTTACTGCAGTAGGTAAGGGGTAGATGGTTATATAGGAGGTGGTGGTTTTTTATATGCTGGGGGTTGTCCTAGTGGTTTATTTTTTTATGAAATAAACAAGAAATCTCAAGATGTCCTCCATCTAAGAGTGAAGCTAAACAGGATAGCTTTAATTGAAGTACATATTTCATAATCTTATTTTCTTGGATAAATGATTATTATGTTTCATATAAAAAAGGGAACACCTGCTAACCAGGAAGTTCCCTTTTTATTTCACCAGATAAAACTACATCAAAACAAAGATCAAAGAAATAGGATATGGTGGGGGCAAAAAATTTTTTTAACCGACCACTGTTACATGATTTTTAGGATTTGAATTGAATAAATAGGGCTAGCTACTAGCATCTACGACTAAAATGTTGTATTCACAGCACCACCATACTACTCTAGAATTAATCATAACTCCTAGATAACCTAGCCTCTATAAACACTAGCACATGTATCTGGTTTTGGTTCATAATAACAATGATTTTTAAATTGGCCAGATGCAGGTTGACCGTACCATGTTGGAGGGCACGGAGCATGTGGATTAAAATACCAAAGAGCAAATTTTGCTGGGTGTTGTCTCCAATAATCCAAATTCTGCTTTGCTAATCTTTTTTCAACACCTCTTGCTCTTTGATAAAATACATTGCCTTTTTGAACAGCTTCAAACGAATAATTCCCCCCCTGGACTTGATAAATGACTTGTGAAACGGTTCTTAAATTTTTAAAGTCTATACAATTTGCTGCAAGGCGATTAACAATTACATTTCCGACATATAACATACCTAGTCTTCCTTCACCTTCAGCTTCTGCTCGCATCATCCTTGCCATTAAGTTAATGTCTGCACTTCGGTAACTTACTCTTGCCATTTACTCACCCCCAAAATATAGTATGAAAAAAAGCCTATATTGATGTCATTGTTTATAAGATAGCAATGCTTAGTTTTTACATATCATCGCGCATATTTAATCATTACCATTAAATAAATAGATACTGATTACCAAACGAAGTAGTTATTCTTTTGATACTAAGTAGCTACCGCACTAGGTGATGACTAATGGTCATAGAATATGTGCTGGGTTTTTATATGCTGAGGGCTTGGCCTAATCGCTTATCTTTTTCATGAAACAGTCGAGAAATGAGAAGGTGTCCTTTTATATAAGAGAAAAGCTCTAATCAGGAAAAAAATAACAAGGTTAATGAGTTTTAGTGAGGGGTAAAGTCAATTAAACAATTTAAAAGGAGGGAAGTATTAATGGAGATTCTATGGATGTTAATTGTAGGTGGAATTATTGGGTGGCTCGCCGGTTTAATTACAGGACGCGACGTTCCTGGAGGTATTATTGGTAATATTATCGCTGGCTTTATTGGTTCTTGGTTAGGCGGCCTTATCTTGGGAAGTTGGGGGCCAGTCATTGGAGGTTTTGCAATCATCCCAGCAATTATTGGATCAATCATTTTAGTATTAATTGTAAGCTTTCTTTTAAGAAAAATGGGTCAAAAAAAGAATCATGATCATCATGTATAAAATTGAAAAAACTTAAATTGGAGTGACTAAAAATGAAAGAAGAAAATAATTCTATGCTATATGATTTTGTTGAAGGTAATCAATTTGAACTAGATTCTTATCTTACTTATTTGTTCGATCAAATTAATAATTATAGTGAAATTCTGTCAGAAGATTAATGAGATTACAGATATTTTATTATAAAGAAACAGACAAAAAAATAATAAATCAAAATATAGTATAAGCGACCTTAGTAACTTTGTTTACGGTATATAGGGTCGCTTATTATTATGGAAAACATTTAAAAATAAAGTGCAGATATGCTTCTTTACTGCAGTAGGTCAGGAGTAAACGGCCCTAGAATATGCGCTTTTTTTATAGATTGGAGATTAGCTTCCTCACTTAAACTGAAGTATTTATTACTCAACCTTATTGAACATAAACAAAAGGCCCCTTTAAATTCTGAAGGGCCTGGTTATCATATATTTATATTTTATATACTCTTCTTCATGCCACATTCTCTACATTTACGTAAGAAAACGCCAGCTTTTACGGAGCTTTTGAAGTAAGCTGAGTTTCAGTTATCGCAACGGCCACTAACCTTATCCGGAAATTTAGCATAGTCATACACTTTATCAAGGTCGATCTCTTGCTCTTTTATTTCTTCAAGGTTGATCACTCTTTTCTATTTGGCTTTTATTAGACCAACACACTCACATCCATATAAAGGGGCATGTTAAAAAGACGACTTTCTGTTTTAATCCCTTCTTTCTTTAATAAGGGTGTGGCAGCTAATACAACTGATCCTGACCGTTTGCCATCTCCTACAACCGCAAGCTTTATTTTCAACGACTTTAACCCTCTTATGACAGAAGAAAATGAGGCAAAAAACGATGATTTTATATCGATACATATAATGACTCTGTTTGATAGCTTCCCATCATTCATTGAAAGTATTCCTCGATAAAGAACATTTGTTCTCTTTAATATATACGAATAAACGTTCTTTATTCGATGAAAACTCTAAAGTTTTCTCGATTATTGCTATCGGCTATACTTCATCTTTCTACATTTTATAATTTAGGTGTCATTTACATAGTCACACGTATCACGTTTTAAATAGAAATCCACTGGGTACATGATATACACAATAGGATGGAATTAAATGTGAAAAGAAGTTTTCGTTTAATTAAAATTTAGGGGGATGGGAGAATGGGAACGAGAAAACGAGTTGCTGGAACTTTTTATTCGGAGCAAGAAGCGATACATGCAATTAAGGGGTTAAAACGTCAGGGGTATCGTGAAACAGATATATTGGTAGTAGCAAAGGATAGAAGTAACACTCTACAGTTAGGGACCGAAACACATGTAATGATAGAAGCTGGAACGCCAGCTGTAAGTTCATTGGCAGGTGTGATGATGGATAGCTTTCTTACCATGATGACAGGTGGAATGGCTACTGCTACACAAGCTGGCAGTCTAACTTCAAAACTTGTCAAAATGGGCATCCAAAGTTTTACTGCAAAACAGTGTGAAAGGGATGTAAAGGAAGGGAAAATCCTTGTCCTAATTGATGTGGATGAAACTCAAGCAATTCCTTCATATACTACGGTTAGGGAGTTACCATACGAGACAGAGGGGCATAGGTCAGTACAACTCCGCGAAGAGCAACTCAATGTAAGGAAAGAACGAGTTCAGACTGGGGAAGTACAAATTCGTAAGGGAATTGTAGAAGAATTGCGAACTGTCCAAGTTCCAGTTATGCGTGAGGAAGTCTACGTAGAACGTCGACCGGTCGTAGACGGTCAGTATGATGGTAGCCCATTGACAGAGAACGAGATCATTCGTATTCCTGTTATGGAGGAGCGAATTGAAGTAACTAAAAGACCTGTGGTTGTGGAAGAAGTGATCATTGGTAAGCGTAAAATTCAGGAGATTAAAGAGGTGCAAGATACTGTTCGAAGGGAAGAAGCACAAATTGAACAGTCAGAGCTCCCTGCGGTTCCCGAACTTGCTGACTCTGAAATCTATCAGAACATGGATAATCACATAGATCAAAGTTATCAAGAAGTTGCTGCTGCAATTGCTTCTGATGCTCCAAAAGAGGAAAAAGTTAAACTTTCAACCAACCAGAAACAAGAAGCTCAACTTAAAGTGACAACTTCTCCTGTCATCAAAGAGATTGAAGAGGTTACAGCCTCAATAAACAATCAGAAACCAGAAAGTCAAGTTGAAGATACGGATATTACTACTTCTGAAAAAGGAAAAAATAATGAGAAATCAACAAACAAGCAAAAGAAATAAGTAAGTCTCCTCTACAGTTTATAATAGAGGGAATAATTGAAGAGGTTTAAGAAAGAGCTGCCTAGCTTTATTGGCAGTTTTTTTTATTTCCCTTTAAAGTCAACATAAGTTTAATTATTGATACTATAGCAAAACAACCCTAGAATTAAAACTCTAGGGTAATGACTACTCAGACAAAACAAACGTTATTGACTTATTCAAACAATTCTAATTTCACAAACTCATTCGTATCTAAGCATATAGAGCAAACGTATAAATTCCCCCTACAATTGGTTCAGTTCTAAATACTCTTTCAATGTTTGCTGTAACGTCCCTTTGGCTTCTGCCTTGTCCTCAAAGGAGATTCCTGAGTGGATCATTGTCCTAACTAGGTCAGCACGTAAACCTGTAAGAATAGCTTTACATCCCATCATTGAAATTCCAGTTAATACTTTCTGAAAATGGTCAATAACATGCATCTCCATGTTAGCAGCTCCAGAAAGGTCTATAATTAATGTTTGAATCTTTAAATCTGATATGCCAGTTAATACTTTCTCCTCAATCGTTCGGATACGGTATGTGTCCATCATTCCGATCAACGGTAATACAGCTACAGATTGGCTAAGTGGTATAATAGGCACTGATAGATGTTCAACTAATTCCCTCTGTGAGGCGATTAATTCATCTTTATATTTTGAATAACTAATTAAAAAAGTGTTAAGAAACTGGTCAATTTTATCATTAATTCGTTTTTCTAAGGCATAAAATTCTTCACGGCTATTAAATTGGTTATTTATTCGATCATATTGATAGAGAAAATGCCATAACGTTCGCCTAATGGCCTGTACCCATTCTAGTTTGAAGGCAAGAGTTAAAGAGTGCTCTGCCCAGGCTACGCCTTCTTGTTGAGCAAAAGCAATGAGTTGTTCTTCTTTTTGTTCTACGACATATAGAGCTAACTTTTGAGCATTTTTCAAAAGATCAATATTTCCAGTTTCTAAGATGTCATTAATCTTAGAGGCTACGTTAACCGCCTCAGATAAGAGTTTATCCTGGAAATTCTGTTTGTTATCTCTAATAAAATCAGTCATTTTCTCTCTCTGATTATAAATAGCTTCCATTTTAAATACGCCCCTTATTTATTGATTGTAGTTATCCCTAATGAATCAATATCTTTAAATCGATTATTATCTATTATCACTCTCAATCTTTGTATAAAAAAGTCCTCCTCCCTTGCACTAAGACACTAGACATGTTTTTAGATAAGGCTCCTTATATTTTTACCCTTAAAACATATATTTTACATCAATCTTTTTTACTATATATCAGGAGTTGCTTTTTAATTAACATAGTGGATGATATAGAAACAAAAAAGCCATGAATATGCAGGGTTCATGACCACACTTTTAGTGAATTCACCTATATAGACTTTAAGGTGGAATACGATATATAAAGCTAGTTTACATAAACACTCTTTGCGGAAGATACGACAAAAAGAGTCCTCATGGAAGTAAGGGTTATAAGAGAGTTCTCATTACGAAATATGCAGCTTTTTATATAATGTTAATAAGATAGCATTACGTAAGGTTAATTTTAATTCCACGGGAACAAGCTAACCGTCTTGATTTTGCTTCTTTTGAAGAACTTTTATATTTTTCCCTTAATTCATGAATGCTTGCCACCTATATAATACGAATATGCTCTGATAAAACCACATGCCGAACAGGTGTAATTAATATGATAGAAGGGAAGAGGGCTGCTCGATCTTCTGGCTGCCACTCAATTAAAATCTCAGATTCTTAAGAGCTTATTTCTTTTTCTAGTTAACATAAGTTTGATTATAGGAAGTAGACTTTTCAATCTATTACTTTGCTAAAAACGTTCGTAAAACTACATGTATTTTAAAGAATGTTCGTAAATTATTTTTAAATTTAAACGAACGTCGAGAATGATAAATTTTTTATACAAACTCACAGTCCGTAAAAGTATACTTTTACGGATTTTATATTTGATTATGTTTCAAAATGTTAAAGTAATAAAGTCAAAGTTTTCTTTAAACTATCGAAACTTTTTTAATACCACAAAACAAAAAAGTAAATTAATCCTTTTATGGATTAATTTACTTTTAATTCGGTTTTAACTATATTTTAATGTTTCATTACAACTTCTGGATTATAATGGAATTACCAACGTGATTATCTTTCTTTTAACTTGCTTTTTACCTAAAGCAAGTCTTTTTATGTTTAACGTCCCATACTTTAAGAAAAACCATTTGCTTGAATCACATTCATTGAAGTCTGCAGACCAGGACGATCTTTCATCGTACCCGTGAATTTCTCCTCAATTATCTTTTCGCAGCCATATTTCTTCAGCATGCTAAGTTGTCGGCCTAGATTCTGATCAGTCGTGGAAACGCACGTATATCCAATAATCTTAAAAGCCTCCTGTACAATAGTATGATTTTATTGTACAGGGGGTACCGCCAACAAAACGCGGAAAACGTACGCTAAGGAAAATCTGGCTTTTTTTTAATCATCAGTTGTACAGCTGGCTCTGAAATCGCTGCTCGCTCGATTCGTCAAGATCGCGCTCGCGATAATAGTGAAGAGATGCTCAGCTCGTGGCGCGGACGAAGGCTGGTTGCTGAGCCACGCAAGCGCAGCAGCTAGCGAAAACAGGTCATCACCATCCATATCGGTACGCGCCAGACCTTCGGCTTGAGCGCGAGTGAGAAGTCGCGTGCCTGCCGTACGCATCGTGACGCATGAAGCGTGGAGTGCGGAATCCGGGTCCTCCTTGGCTGCCATCATCACGTCCACAACACCTTGATAATTGCCTGTGAATGCAACGACGTCGCGTAGCCACGACACGAGTGCATTATCGGATGAACTCGCAGTTTCGAGCTCCCGTGCCTTTGTTGTAAACTCGTCGAAGCTTGCGCGGAGCAAAGCTTCCAGCAGTGCCTCTCTCGTCGGGAAATGACGATACAGTGTGCCGAGCCCCACACCAGCTCTGCGAGCGATATCGCGCAGCGATGCATCGACGCCATGCTCGGTTACAACGACGCTCGCGACTGCGAGTATGTGCTCATAGTTTTTCTTCGCATCAGCTCGCATATGATTCCTCCTTGACAAACGGAACAGTGCTCCGTATAATGATAAATGGAACAGCGCTCCGTTTAAGTGGAGCACTGCTCTAATAAGGATAACACATGTGTGTGAAAGGAGAAAGCAATGTCTACAAACACAATGAAGGCGATTCGGCAGCACGAATTCGGCGGCCCTGAGGTACTGCGTTACGAAGAGGCCCCGCTTCCCGAACTGAAACCTGGGGAAGTACTTGTCCGCGTTCACGCGGTTGGCATAAACCCCCCCGACTGGTACCTGCGCGAGGGGTATAAAGATCTTCCTCCTGAGTGGCAGCCGGCGGTGTCCTTTCCCTTAATTCTGGGTTCGGACATGTCGGGCGTCGTCGAGGCGGTAGCCACGGATGTGCAAGGCTTCTCCATCGGCGATGAAGTTTTCGGCATGGTTCGCTTTCCTAGCATGGGGGAGAGCGCTGCTTATGCCGAGTACGTTACCGCACCAGCGTCGGATCTTGCACCCAAACCTGCTGGCATCGATCATGTGCACGCCGCAGGGGCGCCGATGGCAGGTCTCACCGGCTGGCAGTTCCTGATCGAGTTGGGGCACAATGAAGCGAATCCGTTTCAACCGGAGTCGCATCGCCCACTGCCACTCAACGGCAAGAAGGTACTCGTCAATGGTGCCGCGGGGGGCGTGGGGCATTTAGCAGTGCAACTGGCTAAATGGAAGGGGGCACATGTCATCGCGGTGGCATCGGGCAAGCATGAGTCATTCCTGCGCGAGCTCGGTGCCGACGAATTCATTGACTACACCAAGGGCCCTCCCGAGGACATCGTCCATGACGTTGATCTCGTCCTCGATACCCTCGGCGGTTCAACAACCGGTCGTTTCTTGCGTACGCTCAAGCGTGGCGGCGCTTTGTTCCCAGTGTTCATAGGCTTCTCCGACGCCGAGGAGGCCGCAAAGCTGGGCGTCACGGTATCAATGACCCAAGTACGCTCAAACGGCCCGCAGCTAGTGGAATTAGGGCGCTTGCTCGATACCGGGACAGTTCGTGTCACCATCGACAGCACGTTTCCACTTGCCGATGCTCGCAAGGCGCACGAACGAGCCGCCCGTGGGCACATCCAAGGCAAGATCGTGCTCACGGTTGTGTAAGGACGACAGCTCGAATGATTATCACACTCCTAGTGGAACAGCGCAAAACTATGCGGCGTTCCACTAGCGAGGACCGCGAATGAGCTTTGAAAAAATTTGCTAACTTAATACGATATACAGAGTTAGTTTACATAAAGCTGATTATGTCTAGTTTCACTTTCGGCATATCATTAAGTAATGATGAATGTACTTTATTAAAAATAGTTTTATCATTTATCTATATTAGAGAAAAATACAAGAAAAGCCCTCAAAATTAATTGAGGGCTTTTCTTACATGCGTGGTTAATCATAGCTGCTTTTACTAGTTGATAAAAGTGAAATATATACATGTACATATCTAAAATATAGTATTAGGTTATAATTTGTCCAGTCAAAAGGTAAGCAAAATAAAAAGCTACCTCGGTATGGCAAGCGAGGTAGCTTTTTATCAGGGTTCACACGTATAAACGTGTTAAAATCGATTCAAACCAAATATAGCACATTTTTGCTAAAAATACTATGTCCTTCCGTACAAGCATATGTATAAAAGGTGCACTTCTTATACATTAGTTTCTCAACCACCTACTGAGAAAGCGTTGATAAATCAAGGATGTATAAAAAGCTGCATACTCCGGAAAAAGAACCCTTGTCAGAGTCCTTCTGCCATACGGGTTCTTTTTTGTGCTGTGTACCGGAAAGAGACATTATGTTAATTAAGATTGTGGGGCGTATACAGTCTGAAAATAGAAAAAGACCATCTCTTCCCAGTCAAAACTGAGTTAACCCATTTTATCGAGAAATATAAAGAGCAATACACAGGAGTAAAGAACAAACTTTATAAAATTTATGTGTTTTGCGGGATATACTAGTTATTTATTCGATATATTCAGATTATAAATCTATCATTATTCGTTATCTTATATTTATAGGATCTAGGTGGAATAGCCAAGTGGTTAAGGCAAAGGTCTGCAAAACCTTGATCTCCGGTTCAATCCCGGATTCCACCTCTAAATTATAAATATAAGGAGAAGATTATGAAAAAAACCTCTATGACTATTATTACTACTCTCTTAATTTGCTTTTGTTTTACTAATTATGGGCATGCTAAAACAGAAACAAATCAATATTACACAGTTATCTTGAAAGACCGTTCTAAGTGGACGCAATCTATTAAGAAGATTAAAAAGAGCCAGGGAGAAATTACTTATACCGTCCCTGAGATAGGACTAATTCAATTTAAAGGAAATCAACAAGTGGCTAAAACAAATGCTTCTTTATTTAAATCTTTAAGTCCTTCTTTAAAATTAGAAAAGCCTTCTACATCTACATCTAAGTCTTTTAAAAAACCTAATTCAAGTGTAAACTCAATAAAAGGTTTAGATAGCACTCTTCCTGCCTTATGGGATATGCAGTGGGATATGAAAGAAATTACGCACAATGGAGAAAGTTATAACATAGAATCAGGTTCTTCTAATGTAACTGTTGGAATTGTTGACTCTGGAATTGACATTGACCATCCAGACCTCGTAGACAATTTGAAAAGTGGATCAAAAAATCTTGTTCCCAAAGGTGGGCTTAGAGGGACAGAGCCTGAAGAAACAGGCGATATTAATAGTATTAACGATATTAATGGACATGGAACTATGGTAGCTGGATCTATTGCTGCCAATGGTGAAATTAAAGGGGTAGCACCGAATACAGGAATTAAAGTATATCGTGTATTCGGTAATAAGTCAGCTGATGCTGTGTGGATCATCAAAGCAATTATTCAAGCAGCTAAAGATGACGTGGATGTCATTAATCTTAGCCTTGGTTCTTATTATATTGATGGTAACATATATAAAGATGGTGAACTTTTAGATAATAAGTGGGCAGATGTTGAAGGATATAAACTTGCAATTGAGTATGCTAATAAGTTAGGTAGTGTGGTAGTTGCTTCTGCAGGCAATGACTCAATAGATGTTTCCAACAAATCAGAGCTGAATGATTTTCTTAAGAAAAAATACGCGGAAGAAGGAAAAACATTTAACGGAGTAGGAATTGAAGCTCCAGGAGAATTGCCTGGTGTAGTCACAGTATCTTCTACTGGTCCTACGCAACAACTTTCTTTATTCTCTAATTTCGGAAAAAATTATATTGATATCGCTGCTCCAGGGGGAGATTCTAGATTGTTAGAGAAATACGGCCAAGAGGCATGGTGGGATGGTGGACTTTTCCGACAAGAACAAGTATTAACTACTTTTAACACTGGAAGATATTTATTTGCTTCTGGAACTTCGATGGCTGCACCCAAGGTTTCTGCTACCCTCGCCTTAATTATCGACCAACGTCACTACAAAAACCGCCCAAGTAACTCCATTGATTATCTATACAAAAACGGAGTAAAAAAAGATATTGAACCTAATTTAGCTTATTGGGGAAATGGTCAACTGGATGTATACAACGCGGTTAAATAAATAAAAAATGAACTATGATACTCATAGTTCATTTTTTATTTATTTATGGAAGATATGGTGAATTCAATACATGCTCCTTGAGGTTCATTATTTCTGGCATGAATTTCTCCACCATGTTTTATAACTAACTCTTTTACAATATATAACCCCAACCCATGGTGAAGTTGGTCATTCCTTGAAGGATCTCCTTGATAGAATTTACTGAATAAAAAAGGTAAATCTTTGGTATCAAATCCTTTTCCCGTATCGGAAATAGAAAAAGACATCATATCTTTCTCTATCTGAACTTGAACATCGATACTCCCATTCACTGGTGTAAAACGAATGCTGTTAGAAATTAAGTTAGTCAGAATTTGATGCAATCGTTTTGGATCTAATGCAAATTCGGAATTTCCCTCTCCAGGCTTTCTATTCAAGCTGTAAGTGAACTTTATTTCTTCATCCTCTGCCCATTTTTTAAATTCCTCTAGCATTTCCGGTAACATTTCTATAGGAATAACACCTTCAATATCAAGTGTAAAATCTGGATTATCTACCTCAGACACTCTTTTCATTTCCTCTGTCAAATGCAATACTCTTTGGGTATTATTTTTTATTGTTTGCAAATATTGTGGCAAACGCTTCTGTCCATTTAATGATGGATCCATTAAGACCTCTACATGGGATAATATAATTGTTAGAGGCGTTCTTAAATCATGGGCAATCGAGGCAACCATATCTCGACGCTCTTGCTCTAATTTCCATTGAAGATAAAGTGACGTTTTCAACTCTTCTTTCATACTGTTAAAAGAGTCAATTAATACACCTATTTCATTTTCACTCTCATATTTAATCTCAAAATCCAAATCTTGATTTTTAATTTTCTGAGAAGCAGCACTCAGTTCTTTAATCGGTTTATTTAATTCTTTCCCAAAACGTCTCGCAAATACGTATGAGTAAAGTGTTAAAAATAAAAAAGGAATTAATAATATTATAAGAAATATGTATTTTATATAATAGTCAATAGATGATGCTAACACATATCGTACAGCTAGAACTCCTTCCATTCGATTTTTGTCGAGGATAGGAAGATATTTCGTTATGACCTTCCCTTTTTGATCGGATCTATTAACTTTTTCATATATACTTTTGTTATTTTCTATTAATTGGTCATCTAATGTACCATATATTTTATTTCCTCGAAGGTTTATGACCTGATATGTAATTCCTTCCATAGGAATAACTTTTTCTAAATTTTTCTGAAAAGATACTTCTAATATCTTTTCTCCTTTTAACTCAACAAATTTTTCTATGCTAGGAACTTTTTTCTCGTAATAATTAGCAGGTTGGACTGACTTTTCATTATAAACGGAGAGAAAATAATATAATAAAACTAAGCTGCAAATTGTACTTATAAGGCTTAAAAAGATTACTGAAGCAAAGGTTAAAATAAACTGATTTTTTAAAGATAGCCGTTTAATCATTAACGTTTTTCCAACTTATATCCTACTCCCCACACCGTTTTAATGTGATAAGTTGACATTCCTGAAGTCAATTTAGCTCTTAAATTATTAATGTGAACTATAATAGTATTTAAGTCACCCATTGCATCAATACCCCAAATTTTCTCATAAATCTGTTCTTTAGAAAATATTTGTCCTAAGTTTACTGTTAAAAGTTCCAATATCTTAAACTCTTTACTTGTTAAGTCTATCTTTTTACCATCCAATAAAACGTCATGTTGTGAATAATTAATAGTTAAATTACCTAAGAGACGTTGATTCTGAGTACTAACTCGATCCCTCTGTTCACGTCTTAAGTGCGCCTCTACCCGAGCAATAAGTTCTTTCACTTGGAAAGGCTTCGTTATATAATCATCTCCTCCTAAAGTAAATCCCTTTACTTTATCCATCTCTGAGTGCTTCGCACTTAGAAACAGAATAGGACAATAAATTTGTTCTCTGATAACTTTACAAAGATCAAAACCATCCATCTGGGGCATCATAACATCTAATATTATTAAATCTACATTTGTCTTTAATTGATCTAATGCTTGCTCCCCATTATAAGCTTTAAGCACTCTATAACCTCGGTCTTCAAAGATATCAGAGATTATATCTACAATCTCCAGCTCATCATCGACTACAAGAATACTTTCTTGCATAAGTATATACCTCCCCGCCCCCCTAGTATTTTAATTATCTAGGAGAGATAAATTAGTACCCTCCTAGACAAAATATCATCTTTTCATAGAACCTTTTTAGAGTAAAAGTAACTAGAAATAAGATAGATAATAAACTGAGACACTCCAAATATTAAAAATATTACTATTATAGAATAAATTGTAATTCCTTCTAATATATTTTGCAAGGCATTAGTAGCTATAAATAAATTCAATCCCCCTAACGATAAAGGAACAAAGAATATTACCGAAATTTGAATGTACAAAGTCCTTTTAATTTCTTTAGCTGTAAGACCCACTTTTCGTAATGAGTGGAATACTTTTTTATCATCGTTCATATCTTCATACAGTTTAAACCAAAGCAGACTAGCTAAAGCAAGAAACAAAACTAAGCATATAAACAGTCCTGTAAGTCTCAATATTGAAGATAATTGAACTGTATTTTCATAATCGAGAAGTCGAATACTATGAAGATTATCCGATTTGAACAAGGTTGTATCTGATAATTTCTTTAAAATGTTATAAATTTTTGCATCCTCTTTAAAATCTAATTTATAGAGTGACAATCTTTTTTCAGAAATCGTTGTTTTATATATTTCACTAAAAGTGTTTTTCGGTACAGAGATAATACCCTCAATTCCATCTATAGGATTAAGAACTCTTTTACCGTTCATATTTTTTACTTTTAGATCTCTCTCCCCTTTTTCAGATTTTAATTTTAAGATTTCATTAGTAATATCATCAGTTTTTTTATTATTAAAAATATAATTATTATTTTTTAACGAATCTTCATCTTTTATAAAAGATGGGTCATTCTGTATTACTAAAAATTGCTTCTTCCCACTCTCTGAAGAAATTTTTAATCCTTTCCACTTATTCATGTGTAAATCCTTTATTCCTTGTCTCTTCAATTCAGCTATAATATCTTCTATTTTGTTTTCCTTCCCCTTTGATGCAACAAATAATGCTCCTTGAGGGTGAGTGCTTTGCATTCTTTGAGTGTTCTTTTCTATATATAACTGAATAGCACCGATTGATATCATAATTGCAGATAATAGAATAGATACGATGAAGATAATCTTTGCATTATAAAATAATCTTTTTCTCAAACTTATAAGAGTTAACATCTTTATCCCATTCAACTGCCGTTTTTCTTTATTATTCAAATAAGATATTACACCTACTAAACCATTTGAACAGAATAGGTATGTGCCTACTAGTAATAATGCTAATAGGGGTAAAAAAGCAAATAATAGCATAGGTAAAGATGCATAAGAGATAAATATATAAGAAACCAAAAGAAAGCAGATAGATAAAATGAATTTAACCCTAGAGAATTGAGCTGAAGGTTTAGGTTTTTTTTCTTCTTGAAATAACTCTAGAACTGCAATTCGTTTAATCTTGAAATAACTACGACATGAAACAAGTAAAAATACTATTCCAAATAAAATAACCGTAACAAAAACAGCCACGGGAGAGAAAGTATAAACGAACGATTGATTTGAAAATAGAATATCACTCATGAAATTAAAGAAAATCTTTGATAACAGCATTCCAAATAAAATGCCAACTAAAATAGAAAACGTACCAACTACGGCGTTCTCTAAAACGAGCACGTTAAACAATTGCTTTCTAGAGGCCCCAAATGTTTTCCAAATACCCATTTCTTTTTTTCTTTCTCTAAGGAAATGCTCATGTGAATATGCGATAAAAAAACAAGAAAATAGCAAAATAATAATTTCACATGCAATTAATAACTGTTCTGTTCCCGAAACCTTTGGATATAAAAGAAAGGCTGCGTACATATAAAAAATTGCTACAGAAAGAATGCTACTAAGTATGTATACTGTATAATGAGAAAGATTACGGGTTATATTCTTAGTTATATATTTCCACATTGATATCATTATCCTCCACTTCCTTAGCGATAAAAGATAAGATTCTTTGATTGAACTTAGACGTATCTTCTAATTTGGAACGCTTCATTTCATGGACAATTTGGCCATCCTTTAAAAATATGACTCTGTTACAAAAGCTAGCAGCTACCGAATCATGAGTTACCATTAAAATAGTTGTTTTGTACTTTTCATTTAACATTTTTAAAGTATGTAGAACATTTTGAGCAGATTTAGAATCTAAATTCCCTGTAGGCTCATCAGCAAATAATAAAGCAGGATTGTTAATAAGAGCACGAATGATGGCAGCTCTTTGCTGTTGCCCCCCAGAGACTTCATAAGGATATTTAGTTAAAAATTTTGTCACTTCCAACTCTTCAGCAAATTTTTGAAGTTTATTCTGGACACCTTTCTTATCTCCTTTTTTTAAAGCAGCAGGTAATAAAATATTTTCTTCAATAGTCAAATGATCTAACAAGTTGTAATTTTGAAAGATGAAACCAATATGCTCACGTCGGTAAATACCTAATTGTTCTTCTTTCATACCTGTGAGAGTAGTTCCCCCGACCTTGATATCCCCTTCTGAGGGGATATCAAGGGAAGAAAGCACATTTAATAAGGTAGACTTTCCACTTCCCGAAGGACCCATAATTGCTACAAAATCGCCTTCTTCAATATCTAAACTTATATTCTTTAAGACAGGGTACGTTCTGTACTTAGTTTTATAAACTTTTGTAATTTCTCGTGCTTCCAATATAGCCATTTTAATTCTTCCTCCTATCTTTATTTAAGAAGTAAATTCTTTTTTACTCCAAATCCTTACACAAGCACCAAAACCAACTAACATAATAACAAATGCAAAAACATATAAAGAATTGCTAGTAGTACTCAGAGTATGAAAGATACTTTGAACTGATAATAAGAAAAATGAAAGTTGGCTGGAAACATACAAACAACCTACATATAACCCAATTAACAAGAAAAAGCTAATAACTGCATTTGAAATAATTACACTAATTAAACTAGCAAGAGCTAAACAGCACATCTGGATGATGAAAAAGAGACCATACACTTGTACTGTATATAATATAGCTTCTATAGCATTCTTCTGTTGACCATAAAAAGTAAAATCATTATCTGGTTTTAAGAAGATAAAACCAAACGCTATACTAATCCCTAGGATAATTAATAAATGTACTAGTACCATTAAGGCCAGAGAGAACCATTTTGAAATTAGAAATGATTTTCTTTTAAAAGGTCTAATTAAAAAAAGACGATATGCTCCTGAGTTATATTCTACATTAAGGCTATTCAGAAAAAATACTGGCATAAAGATCAATGTAAGTAAGAATGAAGATTCTTTTAATAAGAACCATGGAAAATTCCAAGTATTTAAAGGAACTTGCTGATCGTTATTGTAAATTCCAACTCCATAGTATCTTAAGAACCAAGCTTGAAGAAGTACAATTACAGTAAAAATCCCAATCATCCATTTACTTTTTCTTTGGCTCCAAAGTCTCTCCCATTCGCTTATAAATAATGCTTTCAATTAAAACCCTCCTTGAGTCAAATAAAATAATCTCTCTTCACAAATGTCCAATAACCAATTAAGCCAAATAGAGCAATGTATACGGCTTGAACTAAAATAATGTAAGAATTTAGATTGTTAGTTGATGAAAGTAAAAACGCTATTCCTGTGTGCTGAATTTTCACGATAGACATGTACATAAGGTGAACCACTGTGCTGTGCCCGATAATTGTTTGCGTCGAGAATTCTAAGAGCTGAGGAATGGCAATTGCTAAGAAAATAAAGCCAACCCCTGCCCCAAGTGTTATCATTGTACTTCTGCTTATCGATCCTAATAATGTAAAAACTGATACAACGCTAATCATTGTCACAAAACAAGCAAAGAAATATTTTACGTTATATAATAAAGCTGCTACTAAAGATAATTTCTGCTCATCTAGAAATGTTATTAAGGTATTAACCTTAGGAAAAAAGATATAACCAGCAACGGTATTTAAAATCCAAAATAGAGTTAAATACAAGAACATGGTTGTTAAAATAGTAGCTAATTTTGCTAAAAAAAGTTGAGTGGTAGAAAAAGGGCGGATGAGGATCATTCTTAGCTGCCCATTTTCTATCTCATTAGCTATAACCGTAGAAATTAGTATTATAGCTATGATATTAAAAGAAACAACGAGATGTTCAGAAATGCTAATTATAGGGAAGTTCAAAGAAGTTACATAATCTGGTTGTCCTGGTGACACTCGTTCATTCCAATTTAAGTAATATTTAACTGAACCTAGCGACATTAAGGGTATAAAAAATAGTATGATCCATGATATCTTTTGTGACCATAATCGTTCTAACTCTGAAGTGAAAAGTCCTTTCATGATGTCATCATCTCCACAAATACATCTTCCAGTCTCTTGCTTGGATCTTTAATTAACTCTTCTTTACTTCCTTGTGTAACAAGTTTACCGTTACGAATAATGACAAGATGATCACACATTTGTTGGATTTCATCAAGTAAATGACTAGAAATGAAAAATGTTAGATTTTTCTTTTCTCGAAGTTCAAGAATTAATTCTCTTAATTCTCTCATTCCCATAGGGTCAAGACCATTTGCTGGCTCATCTAATAAAATGACATCTGGTTCTCCTAAGAGGGCTTGAGCAATTCCCAGTCTTTGTCGCATACCTAATGAATAATTCTTAATTTTTACATCGGCATCTTCCGTTAATCTTACAACAGATAATGCTGCCTCCACTTGCTCTAACTGTTCTTTTCTCGAAAGGGCGGGATATAGCCTCGCTAAATTTTGTAACATCTTTCTGCCTGACATATACGGGAAAAAGATAGGGGACTCTATAATCGCTCCTACATTTCTTAAAGCCTGTTGTCTATCTTTATTTACATCTTTACCCCCTACCATTATTGTGCCTTGAGTAGGGCGAATAAGCCCTGTAAACATTCGCATAACAGTTGTTTTTCCAGCTCCATTTGGTCCCAAAAACCCGCATATATCTCCTTTATACACCTTAGTTGAGAATTGACTTACAATATTCTTTCCACTCACTGTTTTTGTGATATTATTTGCTTCTAAAACAATTTCTTTTTTCATATTCAATCCCTCCTTATGGTTTAATATAAAAGACAAATATAAATAAAAAATAAAGAAAAGAAAAAAACTCACATTTTTGTGAGTTTTTATTGAACTTCAACTTTTTCACAAATATTCGCTAGTCTATTTCTTTCTTCTAATTGTTTAGAAATGATGTTCAATATATTTTGCGGATTAGGTAAAACATAGTTAGGTCTCAATGACATAGTTGCAATTTCAAAAGCTGTTGTTTTTACAGGAGGTACAACAATATGATCATATTGTTGTAGTAGCTTAACATTATGCTGAACTACTTTCTTTTCCCACATTAATTTATTCATGTTTGGAAAAAAGATAACAGGTTTATCATGAGCTAGTATTACTGTACTTAATAAATCAGTTGCTAGACCATGAGCTGCTTTAGATAATGTGTTTCCTGTAGCTGGAAGTACGGCCATTAAATCGGCCCACCTCGCTAATTCCACATGTCCTATGGTTCCACTTATGCTAAGCTTTTCATCAATAAATACCTCGTCACAATATAACTTTACTGTCTCAGCTGGGATAAGTTGAACTGCACCTTTCGTCATTACAACTTTTACCTCACTAAAGTTTGCCTTTAGCATAGCTAAATATTGAAAAATGCCTGCTACTGCAATCGACCCACTTACCCCTACCAGTATTTTTTTCTCTACAATATTCTTAACGTCCATTTATCATAGCCCCCTGAATCTTAATTAAGAAAGTAAAAATGCCCCGTCCCACCAAGGTTCTTCCACTGAACTTAAACTTAGTAAAGGTAATAATACGCCAGTTACACCTTCGAGTAATCCAGCCTTGTTTAATTGATGTGACTTCTCTCCATTGGATTCTATATCTCTAAAACCAAAGGGTGCATTAGGATCATATGATTCTTCTATATAATGTACTAACTCTACTATTGATTGAACTGAGATTTGATTCTCTTCATCTTTTGCCATCCTTATAAGCATTTGTAATAATCCTGCTCTTCCATGACAAAATGTTGGCGATACTAATTCCCATTCTTCTTTTGGTTCTACTATTATGTCCTGATAAGCTCCTACTGCACTCCTTATTGCTGCTGTGTCGCCCAAGGCCTTTCCTGCTAAATATATACTTCTCGCTACGCCTGGGTCTCCATAACACCAGCCCTGACGTTTTGGATAAGAATGAGATATTTTAGAAGTGGCTACTTCTTGAAAACTAAGTCTGGAAGGCCAACCACTGTCTACTTGTTTCCACTTCATTAACCAATTGGTAATCTTGAGTACAGCTTCCCTCTGACCAGGTATTTCAATTCCCTTTTGAATCGATAAAGCCATAAAAGACAGTGGACCCGGTATGCCATGAGCAAGACCACAATTAAAATTCCCTTCTGGAAACATAATTCTATCTTTTTCTAGTAGTTGATTCGCTTTTGAAACATACCACCCCGGTACTTTTTCACCATTTACCTCGATATCAGAAGCCATATCCACAAAATAAGTAAGTATTTTTTTTAGTGCCTCATGATTTTCTTTATGCTTCGTATTTTCAATGAGATAGCGACCTATTCCTGTCATTCCTTGTATCACATCATATTTTAGAGGATGTACACCTAGTTCCTTCTCTGGTTCATTTAATATCTTTTCTAATTGCATCAATATAAAATTATTTAAGACTTGGAGGAATCTAGAATACCTCTCATAATTATGGGATATATATAACGTGGCATAAGCGACACCTGTTATACCTCCAAACATCGAAATACTATTGACCCCTTGCCTTTCAATAACCTTCTGTACTTCTACTAAATGGTTATGTGCGACAAGGTCAAACCCACTATCAGGGAACTGACGGTCAAGTTCTCCAAATAATAAAATAGTGCCTGGAAAACCATGGGACAATGTGATAGGGTCCCATGGATTCAAATTACCTGCCAATGATACGTTATCAGGAGCCATTACTATCTTTTCTATACCACTTGGATCCTTTAACTTTTCAGCTATGCTTAACACTAATTTTAGTGCTTTATTTCTTGTCTCATTATCAATTCCCTTTAACCAATACGTTTTTTGGTCAGTAGTAGATGGCATAATTTTCCCCTTTCTCCTTACATCTTATGAGCTTGCTTGTGTTGCACTGGCTTCTATATAACTCTTAGCTTGCAGATTAAATAATCTGGCGTATATTCCATTTGTGTCTAAAAGTTCTACATGAGTCCCATACTCCGCGACCTCTCCTTTATCAAGTACTATAATCCTGTCAGCGTATTTTACGGTTGAGTAGCGATGAGATATGAAAAGTCCCATACTTTTCTGAGCAATCTCTTGAAAATCTTGAAAAACTTCTTCTTCGGCTGCTGGATCTAAAGCAGCAGTCGGTTCGTCAAGAATATATAAACTTGCTCTTCTCATATAGGCTCGCGCAATAGCAATTCTTTGCCATTGGCCTCCAGATAATTGAATACCGTTAGCAAAAGTTTTTCCGAGCTGAGTATCCATTTTATCAGGCAAGCTATCAATCATTGTAAGCGCTCCGGACCTCTTAGCTGCTGCTTGTATAGCTACTAAATGATTAGACCTTTTGTAATCACCATAACCAATGTTTTCTTTGACATCTAACTCATATCTCACAAAATCTTGGAAAATAGCACTAATTCTATCCTGCCAATCTTGCGGCTGATAGTCCTCGATTCTTTTACCATTCAAGAGAATAATCCCCTCATAATCTGTATATAGTCGTGTTAGCAGCTTAACAATTGTTGATTTTCCAGATCCATTAGATCCTACTAAAGCCAAAGTCTCTCCAGGTTTAATATGAAAATTAACATTTTTTAATGTGTAATTCTCTTGCCCTGGATATTTAAAGGATACATTTAAAAATTGAATACCTTCTTCCGTTGAAGAGACATTTTCTAACGTTTTTTCCTCTGAGACATTAGGTTTATCTGTGCTTTCTGGAACATTAAGGAAGGAAAATAATTGTGTCATATATAGATTGTTTTGATGCATGTTAAAAACCATATACATTAACTCATTTGACGTTTTTTGAGTCGTGTTGACAGCTTGAAAATAAGCAATAAGGCTACCAATAGCAATTAATCCCTGGATTGTATCTTTAACAATCATAAATTGAACGAATATTACAAAAATTACACTTATCAATTGAAAAGATAAATCAATTCTCATCTTTTTTAAAAGCAAATGGCGATCCTGATTATAGAACTTACTAAATAAGTCTGAATAGTTTCTTAGTAGTAAGCTGCCTAACCCAAATATTTTAACTTCTTTAACGGTAATATCAGTGGTCATTAGATAGTAGTAATAAAACTGTTTTCTTGTCTCCTCTGCTCGCTTATGGCTTACTAAAAATATTTCTTTTCCCACATTCACAATAGACCAGGCGGATATTAAAGGTAATAAAATTAAGATCAATGTAAATTCCCAGTTCCAAACCATTAAAATTATTGAAATAGAAATTAAAGTAATAGCACCTTTTACGATCCCCATTAACTCTTCAAAAATAGCAAACGGCTTATACGTGGAATCTTGCCTTGCTCGTTGGAGTTTATTGTATACCTCTGGGTTTTCAAAGCTTGCATAAGGTAGTCTTTTCGCTTTTTCAATCAATTTTACATTTATTTTGTTAGACAGTAGGTTTCTGTATAGTTGCTTATGCGTTTCTAGGATTGAACCGGTAGCGCTGGTTAATAAAGTGACAACTGAAAAGAAGATAAAAAAAGGTAAAATGTCGTAAAAATAGTTATCTTTGTACCCTTGGATATACAGATTTTGCACCATATTTACAAGATATTTTATTGCTAAAATCAAGGAAGCTGGTAATAGCCCATTTAGAAAATTTAGGACAAGAACACAGAAGAAATATCCTCTGTGTGTCTCCCACAAAAGCTTAAATAGACTCGGCCAGTATCGAAAAGATTTTAGAATGCTAACAAATGATACTTTCTCATTTTCCATTGTAGGATCTAGCGTATTCTTCATTCTTATTCCTCCAATACTTCTGGCTGGACAAAATATGTCTAGTAAAAGCTAATGCTTTCTTCTCTAATTCTCTATTTGCTCCTAATAATCGATTACAGTACATATGAATAATTGCTCCCATAATCATTTGATGCTCATTCCAAAGCATATCTCTTTTCTGTAACTCTTTAATTTCAGTCACATAACGGGTTAAAGATTCTTTACGAATCAAGAAACTTTCATATATAGACTTACCGACTCCAGAATTATAATTACGCAAGTTTTCCCAATCATTTCGTGAATCTCCTATTAGAGATAATTCTTTTCGCAACGGTCTAAATTCATCTATATACTCATATTTTTCTGTATTATTTTCTATAGAGGCTACTTGTTGCGCGTAATTCAACCTAAAGTTATCCATGATGTCTATAATTGAGAGCGATGCCATTACATAAGCTGGAAGATGATTTTGTTGATTTAACGTACTGAGAATCATGGTTACAGACTGACTATCGTAATGAAAATAATCCTCAGCTTTTTCTATTAACATGGGACCACCATAACGCTCTACTTCTCGTTCATATGTGTCGATAGTAATCTTTTGGAGTAATCCTAAATCCATTAGTTTATCTGCCCATTCCCTTAAACGAGGAAGAACTAGACCACTAAGTTTAGAAGGGTCTCCCTGAAAGCGTAAACGAATATGTGCATCAGGGTCTCGGTAACGCATAAAGAACCATGATGATGCCATATCACTTTTAACCATTTCACTAGCGAAAGGCGTAAGATATTTTAGTATTAAGTCATTCTCTCTTGCGTTTGGAGCATAGAGTTTTACATATAACCACTCGCTCCCTGGTAATTTGTAGATTATTTTATTACTTACAATATCTTTTTTCGCTTCCCCTATTGCACCAATTTTCTTTCTTCGCTCAGTATTTTCTGTTTTCTTTAAAGGAACAACTATTTCTACAGCATGTCTCCCTAAAGGGCTATTTAAGCAATTTTGATCCCGATCTTGAAGAGTTTCTCTTAATTGCAACCTTCCTTGCTTGAATAATTCATTTTTTAGTTCACGTAGGTGTAAAGTGTTCTCCAAGTCAATTAAGATGCGATTGTCTCCATAAGTCATAAATACATTACGAGGAACTGACCACTTTTCGCGCCATTCTCCAAAAGCTTTAAAAAATTCTTCCTCATTCTGAGGCTTCTCTCTCATACCGAAAACCTCTTTATTTAATTTCCAAATACTGGGTGAAAGAACAATGTTTTTATAGCGAATTCTTGGATAGTAAGGAGAGTGTGCCATACTTCCCCAATTAAATGGTCGCCATTGGTCTAAATCATTGAGTGAAATCTCCCTCATAAAACGATAAATATTAGGCGCACTTTGATAATTAAGCATGTTACCGGCTACTACTTTAATTCGTTTGCCTAGTTTTTTTGACTTCATATAGAAGTTCTCTAACGATGCTCCTACCACAATATCATCGATAGGTAACTGGATTGTCTCTTCATCACCGTTTGTTCCCAGAGTGACGTTCACTTTTCTTGTCGTTTTTCCAATTGCTACGTTGGCTGATCGGCCAGTTGCTGGCAGAAAGGAGCCTTCTACCATCACGGTATCTTCGTTGAATTCAAGGTCAATTTTTTGTTGATACTGTTGTATTTTTAACGAAACATCCGGATCTAAGATATCTAAAAATCGACCAAATGTGCTACCTAAGGCATTAGATCCAGGGTTAGGACTTAAACAGAATGTATAGTTACCTTGATCTAAGTCCTCTTGTGAAGCAGCATGTAACTCTCCATATACTTCTAAAGAGTCAGGCGCATATCTTCTATCTTTTTCTTTACTCATTCTCTGAGCTATTTCTTCTGTAATCTCGATTTCTTTTTCTTGATTATGAATAGCTTTAATAAGAAGATATGATAACTGACTATTACGTTCTTGATTTATAGAAGAGGTGGTAGTATCTCCTCCCCTTTTCCCATGTGGATTTTGATAAGAGGCAGGTGCACCGAGACCTAACTCTTCACTTAATAATTCTAGTAAAGGAACTTCTCTAGATGTTCCGTATTTTTCTAAAAAATCAACATGATACTTTTGTAAATGTTGAAATCCCACTCCCTCATCAGCTATCGACCATAATATTTGGGCAGCTTTGCTTATGTCTTCTCCTACCTTTTCTCCAATAGTTAAGTCTGTGGCATTTAAGGAGAAATCTACTTGAAGGGGAGTTGTAACTTCATAAATATGTCGCATTTGTGAAATCAAATCACTATAAAGGGAGAGACCTTCTCCTAATGGTAATTGATTATAAGTATTGATTAGTTCCCTTACCTTTAACAGTTCCTCATAGAGCTCTATCTTCTCATCTTTTTCTTCTAATTTTCTAATGAGATAATTAAATGGATTATCAATAGTTAAAGGAGGCCTTAGTTCCGTTATAAGATATTCTTGTTCCAATAGCTGTATAATAAAGCGTTGGATTATTGTCACATCTGTATTTGGATAAATAGTATGTAACCTTTGTGTAATTTCTCTCACTGTTATTCTTTCCTCAGCTAAATTAAGAACCTTTTCAACCACTTCGCTATAAATTATGGAAATATTTTCTCTTTTCTCCATTCCCATTTTTCTAAGTTGACCACATTCAGTTGAAAATGGCAAATGAAGACGATCGCCTACTACATACGATGCACGATTCTTATCTACAATTAGAGAAGGAAGGATATTGCTCCTTTCTAAAACTGAAATAACTCCCAAAAGCCACTCCATATCTGGTCGTGCCCTCTTCTTAAACTCTTTGAAATGATCTATTTTCAGGGAAGAATTCTTTTTAAATTGTCCAGCTGCTACTCCTGAAAAAGCTCCAAAAGGAGTTGGTCTAGTTGTCATTCTTAACATGTAACGCAACATAGAAGATAAAACTTGTTGAGTTTTTCTATTATTTAAATCACCATGTATGTAATGAAGGGAATTTAATAGAGAAGGACTTGCAATAGCAATGGCTTCTTTTACATAATCTTTTTCTGCATAAGCTCTTAACTTTTCCACTAATACTGCTTCGTCTTTAAGTTGGTCGAAGGTATGGGTTGGTAAAAACGGGGCTCTTAACATAAAAAATGGAAGAGGTTCAAATAAATTATTTTCAGTAGTTACGCTAGATTTATGATTGAATTTTTCTTTTTGTAATATCAATTTTAATCTCCCTTTCCTTTTATAATATAATTCAAAAGAAGAGAAAAGAGGGAACAACATTGTTTCCCTCTTTTTCAACTTCTAATTAGCAGCAGAAGCTGTTCCAACTACCTGTATCTCCACAACCTGGTGTACATAAAGATACACTTGTAATTTGTGGATCTACATCACTTGAAGCAGTTGTTACTTGTACATCTAAATCAAAAAGGTTTTTTACGTTATTCATTTTTCA
>NZ_JAIQVD010000009.1:30737-135195 GCF_035064545.1 Bacillus sp. ILBB4
ATTTGTGGATCTACATCACTTGAAGCAGTTGTTACTTGTACATCTAAATCAAAAAGGTTTTTTACGTTATTCATTTTTCATTCCCCCAGAAAGTTTTTATTAAGAATTACATCTTTTCCATTTCCTTCTTATAAAGCTCTATTACTAATTAACAGCAGAAGCTGTTCCAGCTACCTGTATCTCCACAACCTGGTGTACATAAAGATACACTTGTAATTTGTGGATCTACATCACTTGAAGCAGTTGTTACTTGTACATCTAAATCAAAAAGGTTTTTTACGTTATTCATTTTTCATTCCCCCAGAAAGTTTTTATTAAGACGCTATGTCTTATACATTTAATTTACCAGACGCTTTTTTATAAAGAATCCGTATATACCGCAATAAGATTTTGTGAATTTCCGCATATGCAAAAAAATACATAAAAGTATAGTATTGAAAAATAAATAGTTCTAATGTACATTTTTACTTATAGTAGTTTAATAACCATTTTCTAGAAAGAGGGTTTTTCTTATGACTAAAACACTATGGAATTTTTTAATGGAGATGAAAAAAAATAATCTTACCTTTGAAAATTATGAGTTATGTCCATCTTTGAATGCCCTGTCACCTGAAGAAAAAGTTGTATTAAATGAATATGCAAGAAGTTTAGTTTTAGAAAACGAGGTTGGAAATGAATGGGTTTAGAAGCGATTTAATTGATCATATTAACCAGCATCTTTCTAGCTATAAGCAAAGTGGAAGAGCAGAAGTAGACCTTCTTGCTCTAAAGCACCTCTCTAAAAGAGGAAAATTATTAAACCAAGAACTTTCAGGATTCTCATGGGGAGAACTATACCTTACTCTCTCTTATTTTTTAAAAAGAAGAAAAATGACAGAAGAAGATTTTGAAAAAGCTTTTGGTATTGAATGTATATTCTTATCTGCCGACATAGTAGATGATATATGTGATCTTGATGATCCGAATCTTCCAACCTTTCAAAATGAAGATCGATATCTTATACTCATTTCTCAATATCTACTGGCAAAAGGCTTCTTCTATCTCAGACCTGTATCAGACTCTTATGAAGACAATTGCCTCTTTAGCCTCATAATGGATTCAGGATGTGGAGAATGGAAAGACCTCCACTTTCGTTTCTCTATAAATAAAAGAGTTATACCTACTGAAGAGGAGTATTTTAAACTGATTAAACAAAAATCCGGTAAATTAACAGAGATAATTTCTCAAGCTATCGATCCTTCACAACTTATATTTAAAAAAATCACTTATTATATAGGCATAGCTGGACAATTGAGAAATGATGCTGCAGACGTGCTAAATGACAAAAAAAGTGATCTTCGAGATTTAAAAGCGTATCTGCCTTTTTTAAAAGCTTATGAGTACAGTTGTGAAGTACAAGATGAATTCTTTCATAAGTTAAAAGATGAAGAAATCATGACCTCTCCTTTAAAAAGACAGTTGATAAGAGAATACATAGAACAATCTGGCTCTATCGATTATTGTCATATCTTATCCAGGTTTTACTATATGAGGGCATTTAAGCTTTTAGAGGAACATTTTAAGCCTTCAAAGAAAGAAATGAACTACTTCAAATCTTTATTTCTACAAAGGAGTCAACAGCATGAACAAGCATAATTTATTAATTTGTTTGCCTTTAGGCACTTTGTACATCATCATTTTTATGGCGAATGGTTATTATTTATATCTAAGCGATTTTAGAAGATTTGTGGATTCGGCAACTTTAAATTCTTTTTATGTAACAAGTGTTATTAGTTTGATATTTTTTAGCATCGGATTATTTAGCTTTTTTAAGAAACAAAAATCCATCGTGATAAAAAATTTCTTCTTATTAACATCTGTCTCTGGTATTGCTATTTCTACTTCTGTTTTGTCCAGTCAGGATATACCAGTTTTTAAAACTATAGAGATCATTAGTGTATTTATGCTCTCTTACCTATTACTAAGTTTCTTCGCCCACTTCCCAGTTTCGACTAAACCTAATTATGTGAAAATTATAATTTTTTCATCATTACTTTTCTCAACCCTGTCATCTGTAGTGTACTTAATTTGCAATTACCTTGGTTATGTAGAGCATTCTAAATTTTTTTACATATACAGAGTTTTATTAATCGGTAACTTGTTCTTTAGTATTGTGGGCTGTATTTTTCTTATCTCTTTACATCTAAAAACTAATTCATTAAAAGTAAGAAATCAGTTATATATCTTGATCTTTGGAATTGTTTTTAGCTTTGGTCCACTTTTTTTATTCAATTTAATACCTGGAATGATTTTTGGAGAATCTCAAATACCTTTTGTCTATTGTTTACCCAGCATTATAGTCTTCCCACTGACAACTTCTTACTTATTAGTAAAGCATGAAATTATTGAAGTTGAATTGGAAATTTCTAAGTGGATTAATATATTGATTTATTACATACTTAACTTTTTGCTTTTTAGTATTTTAATTAAACAATTTATGCACCTTTCTAATAGAGAATTATTTGTCATATGTAGCGTTGGCCTTTTATCTGCATGGGCATCTATTTTCCTTTATAAAATAGGTATTAACACTTTTATACAAAAGAAGACAAAAAATAGAGAGAACACGGACCTGAATGAAATTGAACTTTTCCAAACATTGTCTAAAGAAAAACATGCTAAAAATCTTGCAAAAATTATAGGAAAAGTCATTCATCAGAAGTTCGATATCAATGGTTTATGCATTGTGTGGAATTCTAATAATATATATCATTCATTACATGAGACGGGCATTTTTCAAACCATGAATCAATTTAACTTTCTTAATGAAATAAACAAACTTGAAAAAGATATACTTCTTGTTGAAGATCAAACCCCTAGCATACATATGCATTTTGAAAAATATCACTTAATCTGTTTTCCAATCGCAATAAACCAATTAGTTCAAGGTGTTATTGTTATAGGTGAAAAAAACAACCATACTCTCTTCCAAGGGAAAGAGTTCATTGAGCTTAAAGAACTAATATGTGAATCAGCAGATATACTTTCAAGTGCAGCTATTCTCAATATTAATGACAAACAAATACGTCGAACAAAGACAAGAGTTCAGAACTGGAACCAATTTAATCACCAAGTCATTCAGTCTCTAGAAAAAGAGAGGAAAAGATTGTCCATTTTCTTACACGATGAAATCCTTCAAAGTCTTATTTTGCAATTGAATGAAGTTAGAATAATGCAAACAAAAAGGAATTTCTCAGTAACATTACTAGACGAAATGGATGATCAGCTTGAAGGAATGATTTATAACATTCGAAAGATGTGTCATGACCTCCACCCTATCATCGTGGAGGATTTGGGTCTAGAGCCAAGTTTACAGTCTTTAAAACGAGAATTTGAACTAAATTATAGTATCTTAATTCATGTTCAATTTAATTGTGAGTTCAAAATCATTTCTAAAAATCATGAAATACAAGTTTATCGAATAATAAAAGAGCTGTTAAATAATGCTGTTAAACATTCAAAAGGTAAAAACATTAAGGTTCTTATTTTAGAAGAGAATGGTTTCTACCAGTGCAGCGTAAAAGATGATGGCATAGGATTTGATGTCCCAGACAATTTCTTTGATTTTAGTAAAGGTAACCACCTTGGTTTACTAACTATTCATCGTCAAATTGCTGAATTAAATGGGAGTATGAGAATTTCTTCTGATAAAGGACAAGGTACTTTTGTTACATTTACTATTCCATTGGACTGGGAGGATAAAAATGAGTATACGTACGCTACTAGTGGATGATCATTTACTCGTAATGTTAGGAATCAGAAGATTACTCGAAAGCGAAGAAGACATTGAGATTATAGATACAGTCAGTGATCCCTCGTCTTTAATAGAAGTCGTAGCAACTACATCCCCTGATGTAGTCGTTACAGATGTTCGTATGAAAGAATTTAACGGAATTGAGTTAACAAAAGAACTTTTGTCTAAATTTCCAGAAATAAAAGTTGTCATTTTATCAGGCTATGATCACGAGGAATACTACAATGCAGCATTTAAAGCAGGAGCTAGTGCGTATATTACAAAAGAAAGATCTGCTTTCGATTTAGCAAATGCTATCCGTCAAAGTAATATGGGCTATATACTATTCTCTAAAAACCAGATTAGCACGAAGGACTTTGAAACCCTTACTTCTGCGGAGCAAAAGATACTTCTTTTAATTTCCAAAGATAAGACGAATTATGAAATTAGTATGGATCTTTCAATTAGTAAAAGAACAGTAGAATATCATATCTCTTCTATTATTAGAAAGTTAGATGTAGATTCACGAGTAGGAGCAGTAGTAAAAGGCATTAAAAAAGGGTTGATTGAAGATTTTTAAAATTTAGAAATAGATAAAATAGCAGAAAAAGATATATAAATAAATTCAAAACTAGATATTTCTATATCGTAAGTGTGCACGATGAAAGATTTATCAGATGGAATACAGTTAAAGGTGAGCTTAATGAAGATATAGTAGATGACAATTGCCTTGCCTAACTAAAAGAAGAAGATAAATAATTCATTAGAAAAATAGAAAAAATCCCTGGTGCGTTAGGGTGAGCTTTTCTGTTACACATATCTTATTTAAAGAACAAACTCCTCAAGTCATCTTGAGGAGTTTGTTCCAATTAATAATAATTTATTTATTGATGCCATCTCTTGTCTACATACTTCTTGAAAATTTAGATTTAGTTATTTTTTAACTCTTGTTACACTAAAAAATTTTTCTCCATAATTAACTTTACTAATACCAACTCTTGCAAGTCTACCCACAATAGCAGGAAGGATCCATCCTGACCCTATTTCATACATAGGAAAATATAGATGGGGATAACTTATTAAAATGTGTAGAACATGCACTTATAAGTCCTACACTGTTTGTTTTATTTAATAATGACAAACGGTGTCTTTTACTTCTTATGGTATACAGGCCTATCCTCTACTTACCTTTTAAGAAATTGTTTTATTAAAGACATTCAAACATAAGATTTATAAACATTCAATGTTATTATCTTTTTAAAAATATATATTTAACTGAAAATATAAAAGAAATGTATTCTATACAAAAAGTAAATAATTAAACTTCTTTATGTAAATTATAGTTTCAACATTTACACCTAATGACGACAAATAACCAATTTTTCTACAATATGAGCAAATGATAAAGCATTTATAAATTAAATAAATTAGATATTACTTTTAATTTTACTAATACCTAATAATTTTTATTTTTTGCTAAATATCTTATCCTTTAATTTAAGATATTTAAAACTACATCTTTTCAGTTTAATAGTACCAGTATGTATCCGAATTAGAAATTAGTATAAGGTGTGTAAAATTTTTCAAATATTATAAGGTATTATTTTTAGTTAAAATAGAATAATATCAACTTAACTATACATATGGAGGAATAATCACCAATGAGTAACACTTTTTATAAAAATATTAGTTGCCATTCTAATAACATTGTCTTTGAAAATGAACGTGCTTTATCTTATACGACGTTACTTAAAAAGAGTGAAAAAAAAGCGAATAAGAAGTTTATTGTGATTGACAAATACCTAGACATAACTTTCTCTTTAGAAATGCCCCTTGAACTTCGTTCAGAGGGATGTGTACACATGTACCCTTCTAACCCTTTAACATTTCGTGTTATAGGAGCCGATACTAGTGTACATAACACTATGAGGAAGTATTATGAAAGTATTGGGGAAAGTTGGGAACAATTCAAGACTGAATTCTTTACCGAATACAGTAGGACAGTAAACCCTATGCTTTTTCAAATGGAAGATAAATAAAAGACGGTCAGAATGAACCTAAGGATCAATCATCAAAACCAAATAAAAAATATTTGCATGGAAGATTTTCTCCATTATAGAGAGAATATTAGATTATAAGGATAAAAAAATGGATAAATATCAATTTATAAAAGCACAGTTGGCGAAAACAAACAAAAAAAACGATGAAAATTATGTTATTACACGTATTTGGAATCGTCTTGATAATTTAGATATTAAATTTATTACACAACAATATGTGATTCGACCTGACGGCAAATATGCTTTGACCGACATGTACTTTCCACAGTTAGGTATACATATAGAAATTGATGAGGGGCATCACAAAACAAATATCGAATCAGATAAGGCAAGAGAAGAAGATATAGTCAGAGTAACTGACCACGAAGTTAAAAGAATAGATGTCACAAAAGGGTTAATTAGTATTCATCAGCAAATAGAAGGTATTGTACAGGAAATTAAAGAAAGATTATTAAAAGAGAAAGATAAGTTTGTGCCTTGGGATATAGAAAAAGAGCTAAGTCCCCAGACATACATTGAAAGAGGCTTTATTTCGTTACATGATAATGTTGCATTTCGCACAATTGCTGACGCATGTAACTGCTTTGGCCATCGTTATAAAGTCTGGCAAAAAGGAGCTGCATCCCATGTCTATGAGAAAGATACGGAGTTATGGTTTCCGAAGTTATTCCCGAATGGCACTTGGGATAATTCCATTTCTAAAGATGGAATTATCATTTTGGAAAGAAATCTAGATGAGGTTGAAAACCAGAGATATTTAAAAGGAATTGTAGATGGACGAATTGGCACTAGAGTAAGACCTCATAAACGCATTGTTTTTGCAAAAGTAAAAGGGCCATTAGGAGATATTATGTATCGATTTAAGGGCAATTATCAATTAAATATTAACGAATCCTTTAAGACTGGTTGCATAGTTTGGGAAAGAATATCTGAAAGGATAAAAACTTATCCTTCAAGATAACGCCTAGCCCTTTCTCTAAATTAAAAGAGACTAGTAGTTTAAATATAGTAATCCCCTACTTAATAAGAGGATACGATATACAGTCTAAAAAAAGAAATGAATAGACTCAAATTTAAAATTTGCTTTTCATCCAAAAAATAGGTTTCGAATACTAAAGGTCGAAAGGCATTCTAATTGCATTTTGTTTCAATCGCATAAAAAATATACTAACAGCAAATGAAAAAACTATCCTATGCGAGTAGGATAGTTTTTTTGCAAAAAGAAAAAGAATTGTACATGGATGGAGTTTCCACGCTCTTTTGTAGTTTGCTCAGCATATAGAATGTTATTCATTATTGCAAATACGCAATGATCTAAAATTGAATATAACATATCGTCTATAAAGGTGGATTACTTTTTATGCGTTCATAAAGCTTTATTTTATAAACTAAATTGTCACTTTAGGAGTTATTTTGCACCTTTTTCAAGCGATATTTTGCACTATAAATAAATATAAAAAGTCCAATTTCTCAATATTAAAATTAAGAAATTGGACTTTTATCCTCACTTCGGAATAGTGCTCTATAGTGGAATAACTGTAAAGCTAATAAAACTTTTTAAAAGCTGCGTTTCCCTGCCCAAGCTCCTTGCATTTTACTAAGGAATACAATTTGCCCAATATGATATGCGTCGTGCATTACTAAACTCTTCAGTTCAAGCACTAATGGATTGTCATCAGGAATCGGTCTATACAAATCTTCTAGTTTTGATTTTGCTAGTATTTTTTCAAGTTCACGATGAACAGAAAAGTATTCTTGTTTTGTTTCCTTCCAATTTTGAAAGGTCTCAGTTGGTAATCGATATGTAGCGTCATTATTTTCTGCCTTTGGTTCATTTGCTGTTTCACCTAGAAAGCGTAACAGAATTCTCTTTTCATAGAAAAGTAAATGACAAACTAATTCCCAAATGGAATGTGCCCCTTCAACTGGTTTCCAAATTGCCTGTTCCAAAGTAATATTCTCTAGTACTTTTTCAAGTGGTGGAAACCAGTCTTCTTTATCTAAGCAGATTGCCCATTGTTGTAACAAAAGTGTCCTTACATCCATTTTCTATTCCCTCCAATCTTATCCCTTTTAATAGATAATCCCTTTGGTCAATATTCATTTGAGGCATGTTGTTCTGGCATAACTTACAATTTCGAGATGAACCATCTGATTACCTCCCTTACCCAATTGCTGAGCAACGTTAAAAAAGCACACATTTTATTATTTGTTCCAAAACTCGTACCTTTTGGGACAATTTTATTTTTTAGGGCAACTAAATTTTTTTATAAAACTCTTGAGCTAGAGCGTGCTCTAGGTATTATACTTAGAAACATCTTAAGAATAGAAAGGGTTGATCAGACATGTTAAATGTTGAAGAGAAGGTAGTTATTTTAACTGGAGCATCAAGTGGAATCGGTGAAGCAACTGCTAAAGTACTTGCTAATAAAGGAGCTAAAGTTGTACTATCAGCAAGACGCGAGGAAAGATTACAAAAACTCAAGTCAGAAATTGAAAAACAAGGTGGTACAGTTGAATATAAAGTAACGGATGTTGCTTCTCAACAAGAAGTAGAAGAACTTGCAAGCTTTACCTTAGATACCTTTGGGAAAATTGATGTTTTGGTCAACAATGCTGGTTTCATGCCACTTTCTTATTTATATGAAAAAAGAGTGACAGAATGGGAACAAATGATTGATGTAAATATTAAAGGCGTCCTTTATGGAATTGCTGCAGTTCTTCCTTATATGAGAACAAGAAAGCAAGGACATATTATTAATGTTTCTTCTGTGGCAGGGCACATAGCTTTTCCATCAAGTGCTGTATATTCAGGTACAAAATTTGCTGTAAGGGCTATTACTGAAGGGTTAAGGCAAGAAGAAGTAGAAAATAATGTTCGTACAACAATTATTTCACCTGGAGCAGTAGATACAGAATTGGTCAATTACATTTCTAATCAAGAAATTAAAAAAGGTATTGAAGAACAAATTATGGAATTTGGACTTCCTGCAGAGGCTATCGCTAATTCGATTTTATATGCAATTTCTCAACCAGATAATATAGCTGTCAATGAAATAATTGTAAGACCAACTAAACAAGAAATATAATAAAAAAGGATATTGATATTTGTGGCTCACTTTTTTGTAAGTGGGCCTTTAATTGCAAGAAATTTAATAGTTAATTGACTCTATACTGATTTGAAAATTTGAAAAAGCCAACCATTTTAAACCGATCGTACCTTCCGGGTAATGATAGAATAAATAATAAAGAGCCAGGAGGTATTAACTATGAGCTACACAATTAGTCAAGTATCAGACCAAACAGGCTTATCAATTCATACTTTGCGCTATTACGAAAAGGAAGGTATTACTCCAATTATTAAGCGAAATGAAAGTGGCAGACGTATTTATGAAACCAAAGATATTGAATGGCTTAAATATATTTGCTGTTTTCGAGCTACGGGTATGACTATTGCTGATCTAAAGGAATTTGTGGCCCTCGTAATGCAGGGTGATGAAACAATTGAACAACGCATATTAATGCTTAAAAATCAAAGTGAATATATACAGTCAAACATAAATCAATTGATGTCTTATCAAGCAATGATTGACCATAAAATTAATTGGTATAGTAATGAAATAGGTCATAGTAAAGTCTGTCCTAGAGAAGAAAGCATTGAGAATCGACTGAATTCAGAGTGGAAATATTGATTAAAATTAGAGTTATTCTCTCTCTAAATATAAATTGTATAATCTTATAGAAAATAATACGAGATTAAAAGGTATATAGATTTTTAAGTAAATTTAATTTAATGTTGTCAATGGAAGTAATAGTTAACGTATTTTATTAAAAATAACATTAAATATTACATACCTTGTAGAAAAACTTCTTATTTGTCGTCAACTAGAGTAAATATTGAAACTTTAATTTTTATAAAAGAGTTTATACATTTACTTCTTTATATAAAATACAATGATTATGTATTTAAAGTTAAAAATATTTCACTAAAAATATATAAACATTAAGTATTTTTGGATTTTATGTGCAAGTTTAAAGGGATAAATCGATTTCCTAAAAGGAAAGTAGAAGATAGATTGGTATATGATAAAAGGCGGAAGTCTCTATTTTCCGTAAATAAGTGTAATTAATAAAACATTAATCTTTAAAAGCTAATTTTTATCCTTTCTCTAATAAATAAAATTAATTGTTAATCACCATTATTTCTCATTAATCAATTAGTTATTAATTATGTGGTCATATCTTTTTTATCTAATTGAAAAAATATGAAAAATATCTAAAAGGAATATAGGAACGTAATCATGCATATTACTCTATATCTCACTTCATCTATCAACCTTGCATAAAAAAACGGCAAAAGGGAATACTGTTTGCAAAAGAGAAAAGATAAAGGGGTTGACGTTTTATGGAAAATAATGTACTTAACGGAATGGAGCGAGTTGATCCAAATTTACGTGATGAAATGCTGGCTGAATTGTTTTTGGACGAAATGATGAATGACTTCAAAAGAAGTAAAATCCTCGAGGAAATTGATCATTCCTTAAAGAATAAAGATAAAGAAGCTTTTTTACATTTAACAGAGAAATTAAAATCTGTATCTTAATAAAAACAATATAATATAGAAGAAACTCGTCAAAAGAAGCCTTTGCTCAACATGAGCAAAGGCTTCTTTTCATAAATTTCTCCTATATTCAAATCAGATTAACTTCCCTTTGCATAAGAAATAAAGAGAAGAATAATACTACCTGGTAAATAAAAGAATTTCCCATGGAGTAAATAACGATATTTTAAGGGTGTTTGTGTCTAGACCCTCCTTAATATAAAGATAAATAGGGTGATTAGTATGTGGAAATCAATGGTTTCCTATCTTCCAGAGTGGCAAATTTTTGTGCAAGCGTTAATGGCATTTTTCATCCCATATATAATCTCCAGATTGTTTAATTGGACTCGTACTTCAGAGGAAGAGTGATGAAAATGAAAACAAACAAGAATCTATATCTAAAAATTTAGCTAATCCATTTACACGTGATTTCAATTCAAATGTAAAGGAAGTTAGAAAAGAAATTGGTCATAACTCTGACGTTCATTTTAGGGAGTTTATTATAGGACGTATCGGCATTCGAGCATCATTGTCTTAGTTGAAGGACTATCAGATAAAGATCTTATTGATAAACATATTTTGTCATCATTGATGACTGATTCTTCAGCAGAATCCCAATTGAAACAGCCTTACGAAAAGGGTAGCTTATGATGAAAGGAAGTGAACTGTGGGTAATGATCAATTCAAACGATCGTATTACGACACCTCAAGCAACTGTGGTTGTTATCAATTTTATACTTGGAACAGGAATTCTTACCTTGCCCCGAACAGTTGCGGAACAAGTAAAAACACCAGATGTTTGGTTAAGTGTTATTTTAGGCGGAATAATTGCCATGATAGCAGGAGTAATTATGGTGAAATTAAGTCAACACTTCCCTGAAAAAAACTTTTATCAATACAGCCAAGAAATTGTAGGGAAATGGATGGGCAAGTTATTTAGTTTCTTCATAATAGGTTATTTTTTAGTACTTGGTGGGTTTCATGCTCGTTCATTGGCAGAAGTAACAGGATATCTATTGCTGGAAGGAACCCCTAAATGGGCTATTATTATGCCCTTTATGTGGGCAAGTCTCTACCTAATCAGAGGAGGGATAAATCCAATTGCTCGTCTATTTGAGATTATATTACCTATTACGGTTATTCTTTTTTTACTTGTTGCCTTTATGAGTATCAAAATATTTGAAGTAGACAATCTGCGCCCAGTACTAGGTTCAGGTGTCACACCGGTGCTAAAAGGCATAAAAACAACTGCTCTTGCATTCACGGGTCCTGAAATCATGTTAATCATTTTAGCTTTTATGAAAGAACCACACAAAGCAGGAAAAGCTGTACTAGTTGGAATTACTATTCCTTTATTTATTTATGTGATTACTGTTGTAATGGTGATCGGAGCGTTCTCAGTGGATGGAGTGGTTACGAGAACGTGGCCTACGCTTGATTTAATAAGAAGTTATGAATTAACTGGGTTAATATTTGAACGCTTTGATTCCTTGCTGCTGGTGGTATGGATTATGCAAATGTTTACTTCTTTTACTGTTAACCATTACGCTGCTTCATTAGGACTATCTCAACTTTTCCAAAAGAACATTCATCCATTTATGTATGGCGTGCTTCCCGTTATTTATCTTATTTCCATGATCCCCAAAAACATCAATGATGTATTTAAAGTAGGGGATATGGTTGGCAACGCTGCCTTGGTTTTATTTGGCTTTTTGCCGTTGCTTCTTCTCATCATTTCAAAAGTAAAGGGGAGAAAGTATGAAACAAACCTCTAATCACGTACAGTTCTTATTGGTTTTACTTTCTGTTTTTTTGCTCGTTCCTCTGGCGGGCTGCTGGAGTAGTCATGAAATTGAAGAAAGAAGTTTAGGGGTAGGTGTGGCGCTTGATAAGGGGAAGGAGTCCATGATTGAAAAAGAATTTGATGAACAAGGAGGGGGATATGCGAGAAAGAACCTAATTACGTCAACCTATCAACTTATCACCCCACAAGTGGCAAGTTCAACCACTAAACAAGGAGGTCCTCAACAGAAATCTTATGTGAATGTGTCTGAAACAGGAGATTCTGCTTTTCAAATGCTTCGTGAATTATCTTTAAGAAGTGATACTCCTTTAACTAGTCCCCATATGAAAGTGATGGTTATCGGTGAGGCCCTTGCACGATCGTATAGTTTGGAACAATTAGTGGATCAAAGTCTTCGTGACAATGATTTTAGACCAAGTTGTCTGATGTTTATTAGTAAAGGGAGAGCAAGCGACACACTCGAATCAAAAACAGCAGGAGTGATCCCAGCATTTCGTTTGTCTGCAATGGTGGAAAATGCCTATCGAACAACGAGAATTTTACCTCCTATGTCGCTTATTAAACTAGAGAGTCAGATCCAATCACGGTCTAGTTTTCTGTTGCAAAATGTAGTATCAGCAAATGGAGAAATCAAATTTGCGGGTGCAGGTATAATTAAAGGAAAAACAAACAAAATGATTGGTTTTTTGAATGAGGAAGAACTGGATGGTCTGACTTGGATCATAGGTAAAGGAAAAGGTGGCCTAGTAAAAGAATTTGATGAAAATACCGGTCAGCTGATCGTATATGAAATAGAGTCTATGAAAAGTCACATTCAACCCCATGTGAAAGGAAATAATATCTCTTTTGATGTACACATTGAATCAGTGGGAAGGCTATCTGAAAGTTGGATGACCTCAGGGGGCACTTTTAACAATCAATTTTTGCAGAACGTACAAAAAACTTCAGAAAAAAAAGTAAAGCATCTGGTAAGAAACGTACTAGAAAAAATGCAAAAAGAATATCAAGTCGATGTTGCGGGTTTCGGAAATCGATTGAGAATTAAGCATCCTAGAGTATGGATGAGGGTTAAAGAGAATTGGGATCAAACATTTAGTGAAGTTCCGATTAACTACGATGTGAAATTAATGATTAAAGATTATGGAGCGTCAGGATCAACGAAGTAAGCTTTCAAGTTTAACTTTGCTTATTTTGATGTCAAAAATGAAAGAAAGCTCCAAGGAATAACCTTGAGGCTTTCTGAAAAGTATTCATCCTATACTTATTTAAGAGCTTCTTTTAATTCTTTTCCGGGTTTGAACGCAGGAACTTTTGAAGCTGGAATCGTCATTTCTTCACCAGTTTGGGGATTACGCCCGGTACGAGCTGCACGTTCACGTACTTCAAATGTGCCGAATCCAATCAATTGAATTTTTTCTTCATTAGCAAGTGTATTAGAAATCGTTTCAAACAATGCATCTACAGCTTTTTTAGTATCTTGTTTCGTTAGTTCTGATTTTGTTGCGACTGCATCGATTAATTCAGCTTTTTTCATATGTAAATACCTCATTTCTTACTGCATATATAGTATGTATATATAGAACATATCACAGTCTTTATAAAATGTTCAAATATAAGCATTCATTTGAGGATTTAAAAAGTTATCTAATAAACTAGATGCTGAGATTTGCTTTAAGACAAAATGAACCCCATTCAAGACAGAAGAAACTCGTCAAAAAGGGAGCTTTGCTCAATAAGAACAAAGCTTCCTTTTTGACGAGTTTCTCCTATTTTCAAATGGATGTAACCTTTGCATCAGAATATTTATTATTTATTCAGTCTAGATGACCTGTAATTAAGAAGGATTTTTCCTTGTACTATGCTAAAACCTATTAATCCTCCAATAATAGCTGGAACAATCCAACCTAGTCCTACTTTGTACATAGGGAGAACTCTAATAAAGAAACTATTAATAAATGAAATGTGAATACCACCCGTATTTAATCCATCAAATAGACTAATAATAAATGTCAAAAGTAAGCTCCCTTGATAAACTTCAGTTTTTCCTTTAAATAAAGGATGAAAAAAAGTTAATAATATCAATACAATAGCTAATGGATAAATAGCTGTTAATAGAGGTATAGAAATAGCAATTAACTGTGTTAACCCGATGTTAGCAACGATTGCACTAAAACCACATAGACTAATAGCAAGTATTTTATAAGGTACCTGTGGAAATAGTTTATGAAAGAACGAAGAACAAGAAGCAACAAGTCCTACACTAGTTGTTAAACAAGCTACCGTAATCATTAATCCTAATAATATTCCACCGTAAGCTCCAAAATAATAATTCGAGACTTTTACCAAAACAGTACCTCCGTTATCTAAGTGTCCAAGTTTTTCTACACTTGAAGCACCCATGTAAGAAAGAGCCGTATAAATGGTTATTAGGATAATAGCAGCAATTCCTGTTGCTTTTGCACAAATAGTCATAATGTGTTTTTTTGTTTTTGCGCCTTTTTCTTTAATAGCATTAATAATAATAATTCCAAAAACAAAAGCTGCAAGAGCATCCATTGTTAAATAACCTTCCTGAAATCCCTTGAAAAATGAGTGAATTTTATAGTTCTTCGTAGGTGCCTGGAAATCGCCAATCGGATGAATAAAAGCCATCACTACAAGCATTCCAATAAATGTTAACTTAATAGGCGTTAGGAATTTTCCGATAATATTGATAGTTTTAACAGGATTTAGTGAGAAAAAGCATGTGATGCTAAAAAAGATGATGGTGAAAATAAATAAAGGTATGTGGTCTAGATCTTCCGCCAAAAAAGGTTTGACGCCTATCTCAAAAGAAACGGTTCCTGCTCTTGGTATGGAAAATAAAGGACCAATCGCTAAATAAAGTACGGTTGTAAACACAAGAGCAAACACAGGGTGTACGCGACTCGCTAGTGACTGGACATCATCTTTCCCCGAAAAACCAAATGCTAACACACCAAGTAACGGTAACCCAACTCCGGTTACTAAAAATCCGGCATTAGCTGACCAAATATTTATTCCTGCTGATTGACCAAGCATTGGTGGGAAAATTAAATTTCCTGCACCGAAGAATAGAGCAAATAACATTAAACCAATAACTACTATAAATGAAAATGGCACTTTATCCGACATATAAAACCTCCATAAAATAACAATTTTCACTATTGTTATATAAATGAAACAAGAGACCGAAAGAATGTACAGTGTTTTTTAGAAAACTTTTCGGCCTTTTCATGTTTTGACTTCTCGTGGCATTACGATAGATAGGAATTCGACTCTTCCTATAGCCCGCGAACATATGAGAAAAGAGAAAAAGATGCCCTAGGCATCTAATAAGACAAGTAAAATATCTCAATAACATCGTCAAAAGAAGCTTTTGCTATTGTAGGCAAATTCCCTTTTGGAAGAGTTTCTTCTATTCTAAATTATGTCCATGAGATGGGATGGACTTAAATCTTAAAATCTTTACATTTTGAATGAACACTCTTTCCTTTGTAGATATATCCAATTTAGCTAACCTTACAATTTCATCTGGATCATTAATGGATTGCATGACTATGGAATTATTAATTATTTTATTATTTTTTAATATAGAATAGTCTACCGTAAAGATTTTTAACTTTCCTACCTTATTTTTCAACATAACAACTATCTCCACATACTTATAAAATACTTGTAATAGAAACCAATTTTTATACAGCTTTTTCTTTATCTAATTGAGATTTTATTGTTCTCTCCCTTAATCTCATTTCTTCATTTACTTTGGTGGCTTCCTTGAGGTATTCTGTTTTAAATCCACTCTTTACAGCCCAAACATAAAAAACAAGAGACAAACATGTAATGATAAGCATGTCCCAACCGTATGGAATAACATTTATTCCCCCAAACTTTTCACTTCCTAAATATGAAATAACCATCATACATAATAAGTAAGTAACCATCCAAAGTCCAGCTAGGAAGTTCTTCTGGAACCCCTTCCATTTCAACTTTGCTTGATAATAGAAGTAAATAGGAAGACCCATCATAATAATGAATAACACCTGTCCTGTAAGTGGCCACCTCGCCCAGTACAGAGTTAATGACGCAAATATAAAACCCAGTGGCGCAATAATACTTAATCCCTTTAGACGTAATGGTCTGTACAACTCTTTCCCCGTTCTTCTTAACGTCATAGCTGTAACAGGCCCGGTAATATAAGAGATTAATGTCGCAACTGAAATAATTTCAGCTAATACACCCCAACCTCTAAATAGAAATAAGAAAATGAATGATACGGCTAAATTGAAAAACATTGCTTGACGTGGCACACCATAAATAGGGTGCAATTTCCCTAAAACACCAGGTAAATATTTATTCTTTTCCATACCGTATATCATACGAGATGTGGTAGCAGTATAGGTTATTCCCGTTCCAGAAGGAGAAACAAATGCATCAGCGTACAATACAATAACAAGCCAGTTAATACTTAAAGCAATAGCCAAATCAGCAAATGGAGAGTTGAAGTTAAGGTGACTCCATCCATGAACAACCATAGAAGGGTCAACTGCTCCAATAAACGCAACCTGTAATAAGATATAAATAACGGTAGCAATTAGAATCGATCCTACTACAGCTAATGGAATAGAACGCCCAGGATTCTTTGCTTCTCCAGCCATATTAATAGGGCTTTGAAAACCATTAAATGCAAATACAATACCGGACGTTGCTACCGCCGTCAGTACGCTTGCCCAACCATTTGGCGCGATGCCTTCTTCAGACGTAAAATTCCCACTATGAAAACCGGCAAATAAAAGTGATCCAATTGTTAAGCCAGGAATCACGATCTTAAAGATTGTGATGAGTGAATTTGCTTTGGAAAAAAGACTTACTGTCCAATAATTTAGTAAGAAATAAATAAGTAATAAAACAGAAGCAATGCCTAATCCAGGTAAAGTAAGCGTGCCATTTTTCACTAAACTACTTGTCCACTTTGCCCATTCCCAGGGCCAAGAACTCATATATTGTACAGAGGCAACAGCTTCAACTGGGATAACAGATACAATAGCAATCCAGTTTGCCCAAGCAGCAATAAATCCAAGAAACGATCCATGAGAATATTGTGTATATTTAACCATACCTCCTGCTTCCGGAAACATAGATCCAAGCTCGCTGTAAGAAAGTCCAATAAATAAAATAACAATCATACCGATAATCCAGGAAATAATAGCAGCAGGTCCAGCAATTTGAGCTGCTCTCCATGCTCCGAATAACCAACCTGAACCAATGATTGAACCTAGTCCAACCATTGTTAAAGAAAAAGTTCCCATCCTACGCTGTAAATGATTCATTTTTTAACCTCTCTCATATAAGTTGTAGTAATTATAGAAACACTATTACACCCTCCATAGTCCCTTTCTTAGTAAGGGAAGGATTATAGTAGATATCGTAGTCTGCTTAGCTTCAAAAGGAGTTGATATATCAGCGTAACTTGAAGAGATAGTGATACTCCTTTAAGTCATTAATAAGGATACAATGAGAGCAATTTTTCTCTGTAGTTAGTTTATAAATATCTTCACTCCATTAAAGTAGAATTTTATTAAACGCTTTCATTTTTCCTCAACGAAATCGTATCTTTAATTTATAATAGGAACTATATAATCATACAGAAAACGACAAAAATTATAAATTTTATAAATTTTTTTGTGAATGATTTGATAAGAAAGAAGTGCGTATTCTCCATTATTTAAATATAGAAACATTTAATGTTATCATATATGGATTTAAATACTTTTTTACATATAAATAATTTAATGGATATTATTGGAGGATTTTATGTAGATTTTTGTTTAATTCTGTAGTTTGTATCATAAAATGAGGCTTAATAAATCTTTGTATTAGTTTAAATTAATATATTACTTTTGTTAAAAGGTAATTTAAATTAGGAGTGAGAAAATGAAAAAAATAGGGCTGATTAAGGGGTTGGGTAAGTTTGGACGTGTCACATTCCCAAGTGAATTACGACGAACCTTAGGGATAAAAGGCAGTGAGAGCTATGTAGAGATGTCTATAGAAAATGAAGCAATAATTATCGAAAAATGTGGTGAAAGTAAACCCTGTGTTATCACTGGTAAGGTAAGTGATAAAAATAAAGTGTATATAGGGAATATCGTGCTAAGCTCAGAAGGAGAAAAGATTTTATTACAACAATTAATTGATATAGAAAAACAGATTGAGTGACCATTCTTTCATTTTTACCACCTAGGAGCTACATTCCTTTCAAAATATACTTGATTGGCTCTTACGTTGCAATGCCACTTTTTGCTATATTATCTTCACACATTAATACGCTAAGGCTTCAGATGTAGACTTACATATCACTCTATACAATTTCAGGGTTTATTTTTAAGGTACCATAATGTTGCTTATCCGTATTCAATAAAAAAAGCTATCTCGGAGTAGAACACCATAATAATATGCCAGGTAACAGATTTATTACGTTAAAAGAAGCAAGAGAAATTATTTTTTCAACCAATTAAAAACTTTTATAGGAATAAAAAACGGTCGTTAGAAGACTGTTTTTTATTCCTATAACCGTGATTAAGATGATTACGATAACTAAAAATGCATAGAGTATACAAGCTGGATAAAGGCATCATTCCTGTTAAAATGTAATTATAAAGTATGGATCTTTATCTTTATATTACATACTGACTTATTAGAAGGAGAGGGGAACCTATGAGTGAAACCTGTGTTCCAACTGGTGTAGAACTAAAAAACACTGGTTTTGGATATACGTTGTCTTTAATAGGTGGTAAATATAAAATGATTATTATGTATTGGCTAGCTGAGAATAAGGTTATGCGACATAATGAGTTGAAACGATGTATCGGCATCATTTCCTATAAAACGTTAAGCGTTATGTTAAAAGATCTTGAGAGAGATGGTCTTATTATACGTAAGGAATTTCCACAAATACCTCCAAAAGTTGAGTATTCATTATCTGAACGAGGTCTTTCCCTTATTCCCTTGTTAGATATGATGTGTGAGTGGGGAGAGAAAAACAGTTTGTAAGCCTTGGAGGCTGCACAACAATAGATAAAACTACTTCTTACAGGTTTTCAATAAAATTGAAATAATCTTGGGCACTTTTTTTCACTTCACTTGCAGAAGGTTCATATTCTGCTCCATAAAAAGCAAAGAACGAACGATAGTCTGCGTTGCAATACAGAGCTGTGGTTTTAAATGGAACTAATACTTCTTCAAGTGTATAGTGATATCTTCCATTATTACTATAGTCTTCTTTTTTAATTCCTGCAGATACAGCAAAAGCAACTTTACGATTCTTTAAGTTATTTCCTGTTGAACCATAGGCCCATCCATGGGTTAAAATATCATCTATCCATTTTTTTAAAAGAGGTGGACAATTAAACCAGTATACAGGGAACTGAAAAATTAGAGTCCCATGAGATTCAACCAATTTTTGTTCTTTTTCCACGTCTATGTTGCCACTAGGGTAAACTTTATATAATTCATGAATTGTATATTTTCCTGAATGTTTTTTGAGTTCTTCTACCCATCTCTTATTAACAACTGATGTTTCTAAGCGTGGGTGTGTTACGATAACAAGAGTTTTCAAAATTATTCCTCCTTAATATTAATTATATTTCGATTATAAAACTCCTACTTCAGATAGGTAAGTACGCACTTTTAGTACAGGTACTTACCTTTAGGTAAGTGTTTTTTACTAAGTAATCATTACAATAACAACCCAAGAGTTAGTAACTCTTGGGTTGTTATGCCATACCCCGAATAATGCACTGTATGGAAAGTAGAAATAAAACTGAATTGTATATAAACTAAATATAAAGTGGCTTGATAGGAGGATTATGATGGAGAATCATAATATGGCGATTATACTAGTTCATGAAATATACGGAGTTAACGAACATATGAAATATATGGAGGAGATATTATCAAAATTAGGGGTAGATATAGTATGTCCTAATTTATTACATAAAAAAATTCCTTATTCGTATAGAGAAGAAGAATTTGCTTATGAAAATTTCACTCAAAATGTTGGATTTGAAAAGGGAGTGCAACAAATTAATAAAGTTATAAACAAACTAAAACAACAATATAGGAGAGTCGGAGTCATTGGATTTAGTGTTGGGGCAACAATAGCATGGTTATGTAGTGAAAATCAGATATGTGACTTTGTAATAGGTTGTTACGGATCACGCATACGGAATTATGTAGATGTTGAGCCTACATGTCCTACATTACTTGTATTTGCAAATAAAGAAAAAGCATTTGATATTCATGAACTAGTGGACGTGTTAGAGAAAAAAAGATATTCATTTTTGGAAGTGAAAAGTTTTGAAGGATCTCATGGATTTATGGATCCATTCTCAGATAATTACAAGAAACTATCAGCTCATCAGGCTTTGCGACATATAAATGAATTTGTACAGAAACAATTAAGTGAAAACTTCCTATAAAATGACATTGTGATAAGACAACAAGTTGTAGCTCACGCTCCTAGAGTTTCACTTCCTACAGATGCGATAGGGGTAAGTAGGTTCTTTACTCCGGGCAAGGTGCGGGGCGCATCAGAGCAGCATTATGATTCTACTTTTCTTCTCTTCATATTCTTGTTTCATAGCTTCTTCAGCTTTAGGCGAAACACCAACTTTATTTCTTTCCTTTGCTACTTGGCGTTGTAAACGTTTAGGATTTATCTTTTTATCAGATTTTCTTTTTACATCAAGATCTGAATGAACCGATTGATTGATAATGTCTAGAAGTCTGTAATAAATAAATTCTAATATCTCTGTATCTTTAGGTTCTACTCCAAATACATAACGAAATGCTCTTAATTTAACGTCTTCTACAACTTCAATAATTCCTCCCCAAAACTGACCATCATGGTAAATCGTTAGTGACATAACGATTCCCTCCTTTAAACATACTATGAAATAATGGACATCCCGAGAAGGGGAAGTTCACTGACATTAATACATATTAATGCCTCAGGACTACCAAATGAAGTGTGTTTTTACATTCCACATACAAACTTTAACATAAAAACATTCATTATAAATGGTTTCCTTTAAAACACTATTTAAAATATATATCCTATGGATCCTTAGTTAACATAACAGGTATTATCGGAAATAAAAGAGCGTTAAGTTTATCAAAAAACTTACGCTCTTTTTACTCACACTTTATCAACTAGAGAAACTAAGTTTAGAATAGGTTGTGCCTCTTTCTCTTCTTGATATGGCTCAAAATTTATTTCACCAAGTTTTACACCTACATCATATTCACCAATTAAACTATCAAGCATAATAAACGTTGCAACAATAAACTGATCATTTTCTTCGCTATATCCTTTAATGTAAATAACAATATCTAAACAATCCATTTGTTTATTTTCTCTATACGTAAAGAAGATATCTTCTGTATTTAAAACAATATCTTCAAAATAAATTTCTTGTTCACTATTCTGTCTTTGTCTAAACGCTACAACGTTAAATTTCTCGAGGCTTGGAGCTTCTTCTACCAGCTTTATGACAGCAGGAAACGCTGAAACCATTCCTTCTGCACTGATAATAAATTCTCTTTTTCCTTGCTTCATTTCTAGACTGAATTCAAAAGTTAAATCTTTATGATACTTGGATAATTGTAAGCCCAATTTGTTAAATAAAAGATCATAGTTCTTTTCGTCTAATTGGAAATAATCTTCGCTATTTTTTTCAAACCAAGACCAAAATTCTTTTTCAGTGATTTTTTTCTTAAATAAATTCTTTAACATAAGACCTCCAGAGGTGCTATATACATTTTTAATTCAAGTATATATCAAAAGCTTCACAAGAATATATGTATATTTCATATAAAGTTAGTTACCATAATCACAGTTACAGGAACCAAAAATCCCTTTAAATAAACAACAATATTTTCTTCTAATGTAAAAATATATAGTTTTTATTTGTTAAACAAATGAAGGGGAGTGGTTGAATGAAAAAGGAAAATAACTATATATAAGAGAATGTATGTCAGTGGAAAGAAAATAGATTTATGACATTTTCAACAAGGCATCTTTACATAATTTTGATTTTTCTTGTGAATAGATCGGGAATTTTTTATAAAGGGGATGGAAATCATGTTTCACGCGAAGGATGTTTTAGCCGATCAGCTGTTAGCAAATGCTAATGACCCTAGCTGGTACCAGCCATTTTCAGCTTCAATTGAAAACTTGTCAGAAGAAGAAGCTTTTTGGAAGCCTAACAAGGATAGTAATAGTATAGCTGAGGTTGTGCAACATCTACTTTACTGGAATGAAACATGGCAAACTAGGTATCAAAAGTCTCATGTCAATGCAGTACCTTCTATAGGAAATAATAATAAAAGCTTTATAGTTGCGGAAAATCAAACATTTGATAATTTAAAAGATCGACTATTAGAAGTACTGTTACAATGGCAAGAGTTATTAACTGAGGAAAAAGTCGAAAGAGATGTAAATGGTTTTTCTGCACATGTGAAGTGGTGGGAGGTACTTGGAAATTTAACTACTCATAACGCATATCACATTGGTCAAATCATTTATATTCGGAAACTACAAAAAAGTTGGAAAGAAAATTGTGGTGAAGAGGATTAATCGAAGTCGATAATTGATGTCTCTGAATGAAATGGAGCATAAAGTTCTCCTTTCTTATGTAGAACGTATTATTTAGCAAAAGCTCGAAATGTTAATAAATCAACGATGTATAAATGATAAATTTAGAATTTAGGCGAGCCCTTATGCATCAAGGGCTCGTTTGCTTGCTTAGTTCCGTAAAGAGACATTATGTAAACGTAACATAATGTCTCTTTACGGAACCCAAGTCCTAGAGTAATTAACCTAGTTCTTTTTCTTGCTGTTTTAGTACCTTACTTTCGAGTTCTAATTGCCTCATTCTTCTTTGAAGTTCTAAATTATTCAATTCTTTCTCTAACTCTGAAGATAACTTGATTCTTTGCTTAGCATTCTCCATTAATTCTCTAGTAATTGTTAGTCTTTTTTCATGATTCGTATTAACATCCCCTTCCCCATGACTTGCTATGTTCGACACTAAAGGACAAAAAACCTTTAAAACAGATGGATATTAGCCGCCTACTAAGCATAGGAGTTCTGCTGTGAAAAATTCTCCTTTGTCTACACTTAAAGTAAATAGTAAAATTAATGATTTTACTATTTACTTTATCATTTACTTAACATAACTTTTATTACAGGAATCAAAAAGCCCTTTCCATTCACTCAAATACATTTTATCTCTAATTTCTAATTCGACAGGCAACTTAGAAATGAATTCCAAACTATTTTTATCCGGATCATTTATATCTGTTGCTTTGAAATAAAGTTTGATCAAATTAATACTTATAACCTTGATAAACGAACAAAAAGAAAAAGCGTGTTTTTTAAAAAAATTGATCAAAATACGCTCTACAGATATTCAACTGAACTATTCTTTTATAAAAATGTTTGATCAGTTCTGTGATTCTTATGCCATTAAAGCGCACTTTAGCTAAATAATAATATATTCAACTTTATTTTCTATTAAAATATCTCTTCTCTCGTCAACAATAACTATATTAGTCAATTAATCCTAAAAAGTTTTTTCCAAGAATATATTCCTTTTGGTTATCAGGAATATGAAGTGATTCAATCCAGCTTTTCTTTGCCGAATAGTCATAATCATTAAATTCTTTCATTCCATAAGGTCCGTCACAACCATAAAGAACTTTACGAAATCCTAAAGATTCAACTGCCTTCTTTACAATCGATTGGTTAAGATAATCACTTGATGTGTCAACATATACATTTGGTTGATCCTTAACGTATTTCCATAGTTTTTTCCAAAATGGAAGACCTGCGTGAGCATAGATTAATTTTAGTTTAGGGTAATTTTCAGGTAAATATTTATAGGAGTCAGCTTCTGAAGATAGATGAATAATCATAGGTATGCCTTTTGATTCACACAAAGCCGCAATTGGATCAAGTGCTTTAATACTATATTCATGCATGAACGGATGAGCTTTCACTCCAATAAAACTAGGGTTATTAAGATAGAATTCTACTTCTTCCATTGATTCATGAGTCAGTGGGTTCACTGCTACCCAGCCTAGAAATCGTTCCGGAAATCTAGCAATTGCACTAGCAACTATATCATTACTTGGCTTAGTGAAAATCTTATATGAATTGCCATAAAGTTTCAAAAAGCCATCCTTTACTAGACCATCATAAATTTTAAGTCCAATTTGAGGTGCATTTAATATTAAAAACCGGAAAAAGTGTTGTAAATTATGTTGAAAGGCGCTATCCACTTCAAACATTGTTTCATTCATAGAGGCAATTAGCACTGTTTTAGTTATATCATTTTTATCCATACCCTCTATCATTTTTTCTAGAGTCAACATTTTTTCATCTACATGAAAATGGCAATCAACAATCATTTTAATCTTCCCTTTCCAATTACTATTATAATATTAAACTACTTAACTGAATTTCTTCTACCAGAGTATGCTTTCTTTATTTATGTGGTAGGACCCCATATTAAGATTCCTTTCTACATCTAACGTATTCCGTATTTTACCATATAAAATTCAAAATAATTTCGAATTCTTATTAATAACTCTCCAATATTCTCAATAATCCTTACTCCAGAAAATGGCCCTTTAATTGAACAATACAGCTGAAGTTTAATAGTCAAAAGAAAAACTCTATATTACTAAAGGGTTGCTATAAATTTTTAGTTGACATAATGTCTTTTTCCTGAACCCCTCAAAAAAGAGAGCCCCCTGACTTTTTTTGAGGGGGCTCTCTCGCCGGTTGGCACTCATACAAACACGTTTGTTTGAGTGCCAAGAGGGTCTTCATATAAAGACATTGTCATTTCCTTAATGCCTCCCAGTACGCCTACCATTGACAACTGTATAGCCCCTACTTTGAAGATAAGTCTTCTCTATCCGCAGCTTCGGGTGGTGTTTCCATCCATCCGTTTTCTATCATGATATCTGCTGCATCATTAACAAATCCTGATATATCCTTTAAAAAATTTGCATACATTAGCGCTAAATCGCGTCTTCCGTTTACAGCTAATGAATTTCCAAAATTTCTTACTCTCATTGAAAACATATCCATTTTATGAAATACCATTAATTTATCAGAAAAAGGAGAAGATGTTGAAGTTGTTACTAAATGATCAATTAATTCCGGAGAAGGCAAGTTATCATCGTGAAGTTTTTTTATATAACCTTCAATCGCTTTATAAGTAATTTCTTCTCCTTTTATAAATAGCTCTCGAATCTTTTTCGTTTTTGTAACTTGACTAAACGCCATTACTAAGGCTTTGCTTGCCAAGTTAGTCTCTAGATTATCGTATAAATGGGCAATTTCTAATGCATGTAAAGGTCGAACATCTCCAATAAAACCTTTTAAATAATTTTTGTGTGCTATATTTACTTTTTGTGGCGTCGGAATAATAGGCGATTTAATGACCAATCCTTTATTTATTGAAATATCTTTGATCTGTTCCCCAAATTTTATAGTCGATTCCATACAATGAAGGGAAAAATTCCTTATATCCTCTCTATACATTAATGGTATTCCTACACTGTAAAGACTAAGTCCTACTTTAGTTACATACCTTAAATAATGTACATAGAACTCGTCTTCAAATAATCTTGGGGCATCAAGATTCACATCTTCTTTTGTAAAACCATGTGGAATACGAAAGTTCTCTTTTATAAAAATGTCTTTTATGGTTTTCTGAAATTCTTTACTTAAGCTTAGTGCATTTTTCAATAATTTTTTTATATCTTGGTCTTCAACATGTTGAAGAAAGTAACTTAGAATACATGTAGACATGCTGTTACCCATATATGTAGCCCAAAGTTTACCCATTTCTGCAGATGTTAATTTTTCCATGTACAATCTCCTGTATCCATTTTTTTCAGTTTTACCTTTTGAATAATATATATTCTTTTAATCCATAGAGATTCGAAAATTTGTTAAGTAACGTAAGATTTGAATGGATAGAAAATAACAAACACGAAACAAATAATAAATATAATGATTAAGCTTTTCATTACTATTTCTCTCCTTATTTATAAGATAAAATTAATGCATCCTAAAACGGTTATATTATCAATTTTGTTGCTTTCACAGATCAAGCTCCTAGAATATGAAACATATTAGGTAACTAGGATATTTACCTGAAAATAGAGTTTTTATTTATATACTATTAAGTTAAATTAAGAAATTTAACACCTTTAATATATCCCTGAATTAGCAATTGTATAAATGGTAATAATGGATATAAATCAAAAACTAAAGGATGATACCATGATTTTTATCTATAATGATTATGGTGGAACACATACCACTTCTATGGCAGCAGCTTATCATTTAAAAAAATTACCTACTGATCGAAAGCTAACCAAAGAAGAAATATTGAATATTGACTATTTTAATAAGTTAACTCAATCTGATATGGGGAAAATCATTTTTCATGGGGAAGATGAGGACGGAAATTCAGTTTATACAATTGGTCGGAAATCCTCAAAGCTAGTTGTTCCGGCTTTAAAAAACTTAAGCATACTGTTGCAGGATAAATGTAAAGTTCATGAAAAAATCATTTTTTCTAATACCTCACCAACTGTTCCATTTGCCATGACAATGGGAGGTTTCTTGTCCAGGGAGCTAAAAATTGACTTCATCGGTGTACCGTTATTAGTTATTGGTGCCAAACAATGTTGTCATGATATTCTTCGATTGGTTGAACACACGAAACAAATAGGGAAATCAACGAATACAAAGGTAATTGTATTAGAAAATAAACGGTTTAAGTAACACTGAAATTCCTACACATAATGTAACCTATCTATATTTAATGAAGGAAGGATGGTTTATGAAGTAGCTCCATCCTTCTTTGATGGTATTCTTAATCCATTCAATGCACATATGAATAGCTCATTCGTTCAAACGTGTACGTAATTTCCTACAGCTTTGAAATAAAGCCACGATGTTTATAAAAAAGATACGAAGTTTTGAATAAAGATTGCCCGTATAGTAGGTAAGGTTCATAGTAGTTTGGCTGTCTGAGCCTTTTTAAACCAGAACTAAGTATAAGTATACTTTCTTTGGGTATCATCTTATTAACAGTTTTGAATATTTTTTAAGTGTATGCTGATTACTTTTCTGTATTCCTATCTACTACTTCAGGGTTTCCGGTCGTTTCTATATGCACTTTTTCTTTTTTTAAGGTCTCTGTAATAGGCTTAGTTTCTTGGAATTGACGTTTATAAATTGCAACATCTTCTAGAACTGTTGGATGTTTGATGACTTCGATACGCTCTTCACTAATAGGTATCCGAATAATTTCTGTATGTTCACCCGTTTGATCTGTATTTTCTGCATCTAAAACTTTTTTCTCAATTATCAGTTCCTCATGGATCACAGGTATGGTAATGGTTTTTTCCTCCGTAAAAATCTCTTTGTGTATGGCTACCTCTCCTGTTTTTATCCATTTTTTAGAGATGTCTAACTTCTCCTCATGAAGTTGGAGCTTTGCACTATTGCCAGTATCATAAATAACTTGTTCTGAAACTTTGCGATCATTCGTATTGGAGTCATATTTGGCAATTTTGTTCTTTGACATATTTTAGCCTCCATAGTTACTGTAATAAATATAAGTTAGTTTTTTTCTATTTAAGACAATATAAAAAGAGGGTGTAAAGTCATCATTTAAAATACTCCCCAAAAAATACCTCCCAAATCGTTCTTACGATTTGGGAAGTGTTTTTCGGTTTAATTTATATCTTTTTTAATCGATAGGAGAAGCTGTATGGTCGGAAGCTATATTAACGTGACCAGTTGTATCAACATGAGCTTCTTCCCTTTTTAAGGTTTCTTCTACATGTTGCGTTTCTTCTACATTGCGCTTGTAAGCTGAAACTTCACCTGTTGTTACAGTGTGTTTGCTTACTTGAACCTGTTCCTCACTGACTGGAATGTGAATGGTTTCTTCATCACTAATAGATGAATTGCTGAGTTCGTTGTCGATAGCTCTTCTCTCAATAACAACTTCCTCATGAGTAACAGGAACGTCAACCGTTTGTTGCTCTTCTATAACTTCTTTTTGCAAGGTTACCTCCCCTGCAGCTATTTTATTTTTAGTGATATCTAATTCCTCTTTATGAAGACGAAGCTTTTCATTTTCATGATTATTTTGTGCTTTCTCATTCTCATCTGCAAAGAGTCCAAAAAAATTGTTCATACATTTCCCTCCATTTTTATTTGTTTTATTTATTATTGAATCTACTCACCATTGTTTGTACAGTTGCGGGTGTCATCTTATTTCCATGTCTTCTTGTCATTCCATAAGTCGTAACAGCCCCAACTCCTAAACCCAATAATGAAAACACCATGCCTCTATTATTACGTCCAAAATTAAATGAGGACGTTAATCAATGTAAGTTATTCATTATGTGAATACCCCATTGATAATTATTTGGAACAAAATGATCTCCCAACGTCTTTATTCTGTGACAATCTTACTTATCTATACCGGGAAAATCATACTACTTTATTTTCTGATTCATCTTCTTTAAAAGACATACAGCTTTGTCAACGGTAATGCTCGTTAAGCTACCAGTGAAAGCACTTCGAACAATATCAGAAGGATAATGATGTCCTACCCAAATTCTTGAGAATCCGGTTAATAAGGACAGCCCCAACATAACTGATCCAAGAATACGTTTATGGAGAAAAATAGAAGTGGATACTGCAAACGTTAGTAACGTATGTTTACTTAAAAATGAAGAATCCATCTTTGGAGGAATGAGTATGCCAGCACGTCGCTTCATAAATGGACGAGGCTTAAAATAAAAACATTTCATCAACGTGTGAATAAATAACGTAAAGGCCACAGATATAACAGCATATAAAGAGCGCTTTCCTCGAATTATCCGTACCTGTAGTTCCCATCACCAAAGGTATTGCTATTCTGCCTCTCATTGGGGAGATAGATACGGAAAGAGCAACGCTTCTACTAGAAGAAACATTAAAGAAAGCAAATGAACTGAAATTATCACACATGCTATTCGACCTCTCCGGCGTAATGATTGTAGATACCATGGTTGCCCATCAAATTTTTAAAATTGTAGAGGCGTTAGGGCTTCTTGGGGTAAAAACAATATTAATTGGTATCCGTCCTGAAGTTGCTCAAACAATGATTCAACTTGGAATTGATTTTAGTCAAATAACTATAAAAGCAAATCTAGAACAAGCGCTTCTTGGTTTAAATTTAACCATAGATTCCTTAGAATAAATGCTCTTATCGAGACAGTACTAGCAGGCTTAAGCCTGCTTTTTCTTCTACTTAGAAGTATAAAGGTAAGCTACAAAGAGAAAAATAATACCAAAAAGGAAAAAATATGATTGGACTTATAATAGCTATTATCCTGTTTAATCTTATTGCATTTAGAACGAACACAAGATTAACCTTAAACCAAATCCTTCACCTTTGGACATTCACTATAGCTTTTCAACAGATTTTCGACCTTATGATTAATATTAAATATCATGGTTACTGGTACTTTACAAAAGGAGTAGACTGGAAAGCAATACCTGCTCACCTTGCACTACTCCCACCTGTCAATATGTTGTTTCTAAATTGGTATCCGTTTGAAAAAAATATAAGGCACAAAATTGGTTATCTAGTTATATGGGTCATTGCCATTTTAATTTATGAATTAATGACATTGCTTCCTGAACCATGGGGATACTTTCATTATGGGTGGTGGGAACTATGGTATTCAGCTATTATCAATCCTATCTTATTTCTAATTTTATTAGGTTATTATAAGTGGGTTCTTAAAGCAGAAAATAAACTTCTTACAAAATAAATAAAATTTAATACCTTGATACGTTACAGAAAAAACTCCTGGCCAACAACAGAAGTTTTTTCTCTTTTTATGCTGTATATGATATACAAATCTAGTTACCATAATCAAAATTATCGGAAGACAAAAACCTTAAGAATCGACAGATTCTTAAGGTTTTATTTGCATTCGTCACTACTACAATTTCTTTGCTCTTTTTAATATGTCATCAACAAACTTCTTTTTTTCATTTGTATATGAAATAACATCATTTGGGTATTTATTTGCAAGTTTTTCTTTTAGTTTTATATACTCTATCTTTGCATTAAGATTTAATCGTAAATAATCTCTAAAGGAAATTTGATCTATCCATAGATTCTGATTATATATCATTACATGTAAAAAATGAGTGATTTTCTTTTCTCTGTACCTTGTAAAAACATGTTTACCATCTATACTTACTGGCACTTCAACATATCCAAGTGCCTTTACTTTTTCTTTTAATTCTATAATTACATCCAAAGATCTAACACCAATTGCAATATCAATAATTGGTTTAGCAAAGAGGCCCTTAATAGACGTACTTCCCACATGTTCAATTGCGATGATAAGTTCCTTTAATTGAGAAGATAACAATTCCCTCTCTTCGTTAAATAACTTACTCTATTTATCATTATAAGGTTTGAGTTTTACTAAACCACGTTCGAGTCCTAACATTACAATTCCCCCTTAGTGCCAGAAAGATAAATTACCTAAGCATTTCTTTTTAAGATATATCTAGGCGGTGCACCATACCCTTGTTCGGACTCAAAGTACGCAAGCTTTCCTGGAATACAGGAAATGATCGAAGGCATACCAAGACCTACTATATGCTCTAGAGCAGATGATAATGGCATCTCTTTCCCATCTATATCCTCATCCCAGGAAATTACATAACACTGGTTAATAGGTCCATATTTCCTTAATAGGGTTTCTAAATCTTCTTTATTAAAGTTAGCTTTTGAAAGTTCAATTAGGTATTTCTTTCTTAGAGTAGTAGTATAGTTATGACAAAGTCGGCTTAGAGCATCTAAACGCTTCTTTGGAGAAGCCAATTCGTGTAGGACTCTTTCCTGTATTCGTTTTTCAAAAAAAGCCTTAACAATTAGCTGTTCTTGTGTTCTGTTCATTTATTTGCCTCCCTGTAGCCGCAATTTACATAAATTCTTATTTCTTCAGCTAAAAGAAAACTCCTATATTGCTAAGCAACTTTAGTTAACATAAAACATATTACCGGAAATTATCATTCTTCCATCGTCTCCTCTAAATTTCAGCTTGATACTTAGGAGTGGGAATTCTATAATATAAATTATTAAAATAACTAAAAGCTGTAAAAGTCTGTTTACAGCAGGTGGATTTTTCGTTTGAATTTATTCTTTTACTTTTCGCCACCCATCTCATATTTGAGGTGGGTGGCTTTATTGTGTTTTAGGGAGGATTTAACAATGAAAATTTTGAACTATGCTTTACTTGTTTTTCTTGGTGGTTGTTCTTATGGAGTCGTATCAACGTTTGTTAAATTAGGGTACAGTGAGGGATTTAGACTAAGCGAAGTAACAGGAAGTCAATATTTCTTTGGTGCTATTATGTTGTGGACTATTTCAATTTTTGTTCCAAAAGAACGTTTGAAATGTAAACAATGGCTTACTTTAGCAATAGGAGGCATACCAATGGGACTAACCGGTATCTTTTACAATCAAGCACTCGGTTATATCAATGCTTCATTTGCTATCATTCTACTACTGCAATTCACATGGATAAGTATAGTTTTGCAATACGTCTTTACTAAGGAAGCACCAAGTCGAAAAAGCTTCATTTCAACGATAATTATTCTTCTCGGTTCTGTCCTTGCTTCTGGATTTTTGCAAACGGGTATCATTTTTTCTTTTGCTGGAATCAGCTGGGGGATGCTTGCTGCTGTCTCCTTTGCTTTCTTTATTTTTATAAGTGGGAACACAAATATACCTGTGCATCCTATTTATAAAAGCGCTATTATGACAACCGGAGCTTCATTGCTTATATTTATTTCGTTACCACCAGCATTTCTTATAAACGGTGCGCTTACAGATGGGCTATTCATGTATGGGCTTCTTATAGGATTCTTCGGCTCACTTGTTCCACCTATTTTATTTAATATTGGCATGCCTAAAGTAGGGGGAAGCTTAGGCACCATTCTAAGTGCATCAGAGTTACCAATGGCTGTAATTATGTCTACACTTGTTCTTCATGAAACCGTCACCTTCCATCAATGGATCGGTGTGATCATCATTCTAGGTGGAATTGCGTATCCAAATGTTCAGAGTTATAAGACCACTCGTTTAATAAAGAAAAACGTATAACATTTGTACTTCCTATTTCTATAATTGAAAAGTTACCCCACCAAACAATCTATTTTGGCAAAGGGTATACTTAATGATATATAATATTCAATTCTAGCTCATATTAGGTAAGAGCTTTATTTTCTTAACGATTATATACACCGCATAATAATGGTTGAATACGCACAAATTAAACAATAAAACTAATTTAAAGGTGAATATAATGTCGTCTTCATTAAATAAATCTTCTCAAAATATTTCAAAGAGAATTGAAAGACAATTTCAAATCACAAGCGATTTTGAGAAAAGGACCATTTTAAAGGATAAGATTACAATTTTTTATTTAAACACAATTGTAGATAAAGACCAGATACAAAAATATATTATTGAACCTTTACAGCAAACATGGGAAACGGTTAATGAAGATAATCCATCTATCCAGCAAATAAAGACTATTGTTAATTCTGCTTCTCTGAAAGAAACTCAGTCAGTTGAAGAGATTCAAGATGCTTTGGTTAAAGGAAATACCTTTCTTCTTATAGAGGGGGAAACAAGTGGATTACTTATACCTACAACTAAATGGATAGAGCGAGGGTTAGAGGAAACATTAGGAGAACGAGCGATAAGAGGACCAGCAATAGGTTTCACAGAAAATCTAACTACCAATATAAATATAATAAGACGTATTATTCAGACACCCCAATTAATCATTGATACAAAGCCATATGGCACACATTTAAAAACAGATATATCTATCATTTATATGAAGCACTTGGTGGATCAATCTATTTTACAAGAAGTACAGCATCGAATCTCTAAGATAGATGTAGACTACATACTAGCTTCAAGAATAGTCGAGGATGCTATTGAAGGAAAACCTAAAACTTTTGTTAACCTAGTTATGACAAAAGAGCGTGTGGACACAACGACTTCAGCTCTCTTAGAAGGTAAAGTAATTGTATTAGTAGATGGATCCCCTTATTCGATTATAGCCCCGAGTTTATTTGTCGATTTCTTTCAATCTGCAGATGACTTTCATTTAAAAACTGGACGTGTGGTCAATCGATCTATTCGATATTTTGGCTTTATCAGTTCGATTCTTATTCCCGGCATTTATGTTGGTCTAGAAAAATTCCATAGTGATACATACAGTAAAAAAATCCAAAAAGATCTATTTAACCATGGAGAATTATTATCAACGTTTTGGGAAATAGCCATTTTACTTATTTTATTTCGCATATTAATTGATATAGGCACACGTGCTCCCAAAGGAACGGTTATCATCATCACTTTGTTAGCAACTATTGTTATTGGTGAAATGTCCGTTTCAGCTAAACTTATCCACCCTGCAAGCCTAGTAGTAACGGGATTGAGTGTTTATCTATCTACTTTAGTTATTTATCGAGGGCAAACTGGAATAGGTTCATTACGATTTTTATATTTTTTCACTTGCTATTACTTTGATTTACCAAGTATTATGCTTGTTTCAACTATTGTTATTCTATATCTTGTGCAGTTAAAATCAGTAGGTGTACCATATTTATCACCACTTATTCCATTTAGGTTCGATGAATTTCAAGACATATTCGTTCGTGGAAATTTGCGTAAACTCCAAAGAAAGTCTCATGAATTTCCAAATGTTGAGTAAACAAAATATAAGCTTTTAACGATTTGAACAAACTACACAAGATGCCGTGAAACATTTGCCACTGTTCTTATTTGAATTACGTCGTTCTAAACAGAAAAAACTCCCTACCGCCTGTGGAGTTTTTTCTGTTTTTTAGCTTTGTCAGGTATACACGTGCAGTTACCATAATGTAAATACTTCGAAGCTACGAAGAGAATAAAAGCAATGACCAACTTTTTGAATAAATGGGTATGATGTATAATAAGCCTTTAATCAAAACATTTTGAAGGGAAATGTAATATGATAATTTCTAAGCCACGTAAAAAACATAAAGTGAAGCATCTGGAACCTGCAAGTATCTTGTTCGTAGGGTTTTTAGGGTTAATATTACTCGGTACCGGATTATTAATGATCCCTGCTGCTACAAGTGATAGACATCATTTAAGCTTTATTGATGCTCTTTTTGAAGCCACTTCTGCTGTATGTGTAACAGGACTAGCTGTTGTAGATACGGGGACTACATTTACGTTATTCGGCCAGCTTATTTTGCTTGTGCTCATCCAAGTTGGTGGCTGGGGATTCATGACTATTGGCATACTCATGTTTATTGTACTAGGTAAAAAAATTGGATTACAACAAAGGTTAATACTTAAGGAATCTCTAAATGCTTTTTCGCTACAAGGCGTTATTGTATTAGTCCAACGTGTTGTGCTAATTACATTAGCTGTGGAAGGTATTGGAGCTCTTATCCTAGCTATTCGTTGGTCTCAAGAAATGAGCTGGGGAAAGGCTATTTATTATGGGATATTTCATTCTATATCTGCTTTTAACAATGCAGGATTTGGTTTGGAACCAGATAATTTAAGTAAATGGGTAGGAGATCCAACCGTAAATATTATGATTACGTTACTTTTCATAATAGGAGGAACTGGATTTTTTGTCATTGCAGATATTTTTCAGAAGCGAAACATAAGGAAGTTTTCTCTTCACACTAAAATTGTATTAGTTTCAACGATTGCACTAAATGTCATGAGCACACTCAGTATTTTCGCCTTAGAATATCATAACCCTCATACTTTGGGTGAATTAAGCATGAGTGATAAATGGTGGGCAGCTTACTTTCAGGGTGTAGTTCCTCGTACTGCTGGTTTTAATACCTTAGATATCGGAGCGCTCACATTACCTTCAAAAGTGTATATGATGAGTCTTATGTTTATTGGAGCAGCCCCAGGTTCAACAGGCGGTGGAATTAAAATAACTACGTTTGTCTTAATATTGTTTGCTTTATGGTCAGTATTGACAAATAAAGAAGAGATTAATGTTTTTCGACGCCGAATTCCTAAATCGCTTGTTTATAGAGCTTTTTCTATTGCTACTTCTGGGATTATTTTTGTTTCTATTATTTTCTTTCTACTCACAATCACAGAAAAGGGTGTAGATATGTCTACCCTTTTGTTTGAAACGTTCTCTGCTTCTGGAACAGTTGGATTAAGTGCTAATTTTACAGGCGACTTAAGTCCTATCGGCCGAGTTCTCATTACGATTATGATGTTTATTGGCAGAGTGGGTCCTCTTACCATTGGTTTTGTACTTGCGATTCGTTCAAATAAACAATCTAAAATTCGGTATGCAGAAGAAAAAATTCTTATTGGTTAAAAAATCTACTTTAAATATATACTTTGGTCAACATATTCGCCATTATAGGCACAAGTAGTCCAAATGATGAATGCCTTCTTCTAATATGAACAAACTACTCAAGATGGATAAGATTAAGTTCCTCCATTACTTACGGTAATAGAGTATAGAAAAAGCTACTGATTAGGTCACAGTAACTTTTTCGCTTTTATGGTATGGGCACGAATGAGTTTTTCTTTAGTTGAACATTCTATTTAAGAAACCATTCAATACTCACTCTAGTATATAAAGGTGGATTTAATATACATGAATCATAAATTATATAAGGTCTTTATTGTATACATCATTGCTTTGATTGGTCCCTTTGCTATTCTCTTTCTTACAAATCATTTAATTCAAGTAACTTGTAGAAAGTAGGGCTTAATTTTTTAAAAGTTGATGTTTTACTAAAATTCGATAATAACCATAAATAATAATATAAGCTATTAGATAACTAATAAAAGTTCCAATAATACTCCAAGTATTAAAATACTCTACTTTTCCAAAGATTAAACCAATGCCTTCAAAACTTGTAGTAAAAAGAGTAAAACAAATTAAAAGCAGAAAGGTATTAACCCTCTTTTTTATTTTAAAATAAACTAAATAAGAAGCTAGGACCGGATAGAAACCCATATTTAAAGGAAGTGCAGATAAACTTCGATTTCTAAAAATTGGTTCAAACTGCCAAAAATAATTAGTTCCCCACTCATTTAGTATAAAGGCTACTGTCATTCCTATTGGTGCAATTAAAAGGACAATTGTAGATTCCTTTTTGTATAAAATAAATCCAAAAATCCAAGGTACAATAAATCCCATAATAATATTTACTAGTATTTTCTCTCTTCTCCTCTCACTAAGACAACTTTTTAATAGGATTGTCCAAAACTTAGGAATGTATATCTTATAAAGAAGAAAACTAATGATTAGACACTAGAAGTCTTTTCTCCTTTCTACACATAAGTTCTTACTATCTTGAGCAAACTACTTAAGACGCTGTGAAGCGTCCATTTGGAAATCCTCATGGTTTGTAGAGCTGACAACATGCATCGTAGAAAAATCACTGATATACGCCAGTGGTTTTTCTATTTTTAAGCCGTATATGATATACATGTTTATTTAACGCAATCATAAATATAGGCACTAATAAGGTCATGAATCTTATAGATTCATGACCTTTCTTTTTACTGTCTACTATAAGGGGTCAGTCCCAGGACTCTGACAAGGGTTCTTTTTCCGGAGTATGCAGCTTTTTATACATCCTTGATATGAATACGTTTTCTCGATACCCCAGTGGAAGGTGAATGCATAAAAAGTCTGCATTATATAATATGTTAGTTCCTATAAAAATAGTCCTTATGAAGAATTATGCTATATTTTTTTGAAAATAGATTCCACATTAAGTCTCCTTTATAAGAAAGGTCTAGACGAATCAATACTGTATTCTAATAGCATTTTTATAGCGTTTTCTGGTAATTGATTAGATTTCTCAAGTATTATTGGTGTCTGACCATTTCCGGTGGAATTATAGGAAACAAAAACTAATTTTTTTTCGTCTTCACCAGGAAAGTTTAACTTCGTAGGTAATCTAGATTCCTGGGGGCTAATGTTTTCCTTAAATGTTGTGGACTTCTGATTTATAAGTATCTCGTAAAATTCACCGTTGTAAATGAATCCAATTGCCGGTGTATTAACATTGCTCATTAATAGACCCTCCTGATTTTCATATAAATACAAATGTACTTATATAGTATGATTTAGAAAGAGATATGGTATTCAATTTATAATCAAACAAATGTTATAGTAGCATTCCTTAATTTTTACGAAAAGGTTTATGTATTTTAGTTCACTCTAAAAGAAGGCCATTTTAGAAGGACTTTAGGTTTATAAGTTAAAATAATTAACATGAACTTATAAAGCGATTGAAGGTTGTAGAAAGGGAGGGGCAAAAAACGGAGGATAGAAAATACTAACTTTATAATCCTAATTATTCCTTTTTTGTAATTAACGAAGTCGTCATTCCACCTATAAAAATTGTCAAACATGAAAAAAGAAACGTTTTAGGTCCTAATAAAGGAAGAGCTGCTGTTATGATAAAACCATCTATAATTAAAATAACCATCCCTATGTTTAAGGAAAAAGCTTTTGATACAAGTTGTGCTAGTAAATCTGTTCCTCCAGTACTTGTCTCGTATCGAAGCATAAGACCAACCCCCGTCCCAATAAATATCCCTCCAAAGATTACACTAGGAAAAACAGGAAGTTGAAACTGGTCTTTAATAGGCTCTAGCCAATCAATCAATAAAGAAGAAATAAGTAACCCATAAAAACTATTATAAAAATAAGTTCTTTCATAAACCCAAGCAAACCAACATAATGGTAAGCCCAAAATAATCATCGTTACACCTGTAGGAAATTCAAAATAATAGTGAAGGATGAGAGCAATTCCAATTGTTCCTCCATCTAACAAATAATGAGGAACTAAAAATCCATTAATTCCTATACTTAATAATAAGCTTCCGACAAGAACAACCGGTATTTTTCGAAACATAATAATCACCTTTTTATTCAATTTATCTCTTACTATATGTATAAGCTTTAGCTACCTGTCATGAATGTTTTTTCTTTTTATGTAAATGAATAAAAGTTTATCTTTTAAGCAAACTACTCAAGATGGATAAATCATAATACTATAGCAAACTCCTAAAAAGCAGAAAAACTCCCTTCCAACCGATGGGAGTTTTTCTGCTTTTTAAGCTTTGTATTGTATACATGTTTAGTTCACATAATCAGCATTATCAGAGATTCTATTAACAATTTTAAAATCTCCTCCTTTTTAGTCTGTATAGTCTCACTATAATAACCTCATAATAAATAATAAAAAGGATCTTTGATTTTAAACAATATAGAACAAATAGTTAATTATATGGAGTTAAATGTAAGATGAAAAAAGATCTTGGTTTTCATAAACTAGATTACCCTTAACTAAAAAGTAATTATTAATTGATTTTGGAGTGAGAAATAATCATGCCTTTTATTGAAATAGACACTAATAAATACTTGTATTATGAAGAGCGTGGACAGGGTATGCCAGTCATCTTTATTCATCCACCTGGCATGGGAAATAAAGTCTTCCATTATCAATACGATTTATCCAAGCATATGAGAGTCATCTTTCCAGATTTAAGTGGTCATGGACGAAGTCCTAGAGCTGAACAAACTGTATCAATTTCCTTCTATGCAAACGAAGTATTGCGTTTTATGGATGCGCTGCATTTAGACAAGGCTATTATATGTGGTTATTCTGCTGGCTGTCTAATTGCTCAAGAGCTGGCTATTTATCATCCCCATAGAATCGAATTATTAGTTTTCTCAGGAACTTACCCTATAGTAAGAGATATACCTGGACAACTATTACATAAAATAGGAATGTATATGGTAAAAGAACACCTAAATATATTAATAAAAAGCCTTTCTATAAGCCATACTCAGGACAAGACACTAAGAAAGAGCCTAGTTAGTTATATGAAAAAAGCAGATCAAGAATCATGGTATCAGTATTATAATCATTCATTACACTATAACTGTTTAGACAAACTTCATCACTTAACTATGCCTTTGTTGTTTATATATGGTGGGAAAAAGGATTGGACTACCCACTATATGAAAGAGTATAAAAATAAATGTAAGCATGCTGAATTCTTTGTTTTACCACAACAGGGTCACCAACTGCCTACAAAAAAGTGGGTTCAATTTAATGAGCTAATTACAGGATTTGTCTTAAATAAATCCAGTGATAAAACAAAAAGAGACTTAAGCAATAAATAATTTTAAAATCTCATATGTATAAAACTCGATGATAAACTACAGGAGATCGGTAAGATTGTTTAGCTCATCAGCCTAAATACAAATTTTACAACTGAAAATGAGGCGCTTAGGGATTTTTCCCCTTAAGAGCTTTATCTTGTCGTTATTAGTAGAAGCCTTCGCTATAGTAACTGCTTTAACTAATTATTAAAGCAAGTACAGAATCGAGACATTATTAGCTAGTGAAAATGCTTCATTTACGTATTTGGGCATAATACTTTTTTGATTTTGGATTCATTATTTTTAGAGAACCAAAAACTTTCTCAACGATAATACTTGTCAAGCTACCAATAAAGAGGCTTCGGACAATATCAGAGGGATAATGATGCCCTACCCAAATCCTTGAGAATCCTGTTAACAAGGACATTCCCCACATAACTGACCCAAGAACACGTTCACGCAGAAAAATAGAAGTGGCTACAGCAGTTGTAAGCAACGTATGTTTACTTAAGAATGCGGAGTTCATCTTTGAAGGAATAAGGATGCCGACACGGTGCTTTATAAAAGGACGAGGCTTAAAATAAAAACATTGAATTAACATGTCAATCAACAACGTAAAGGCCGCAGATATTAAGGCATATCTGATCACTTTTCTGTACGAATGGCCTCGAAATCACATCGACATTAACACAAAAGCGAATAGATAACGTATCTTATTTGAAACCAATATCATCAGCATATCCAATATAGAATAACGACCAGCCAGTTGATTAATTATCTTGAATAGTTTATAATCCATCCTGATTTTCTCCTTCAATTTTAGATAGACTCTTCTCTCCTAATGAAGCATCCATTACATAATCAATGCTCCTATGATAGCAAAAAGGAACCAAAAATAACTATTAAGTCATTTCGTATAATAGAGAGAGAAGCATATATGAAACCTCCTTAATCTATAAGGAGGCCTCTCTTTCTAAAACATAAAAAATTACTTTTTTATATCTCATCATTTCTGTTTAACGATTGTTAGGGAATACTCTTTTAACGGTTTCAGTAAAATCTTCAAATAGGCCATTTCTTGTCGAACCTTCATTAATTCGATTTCCGTACCCTTCCATACGATTCACAAAATCAGGATCGGATGACACATACACATTTCGAATATCTTTATCTGTAACTTTTACTTGATCTGAAATCTTCTTTTTTAAACGGTCGGTTACCTCCCCGTTTGCTTCATTCTTTAAAACAACAGCCACGTATGCATTTCGGTTTGTAACAATCACATTCGCAGTATCTACTTCATTTAATTTAGCAATACGATCCGCAGCTTTATCAGCTACCTCTAATCGTGTCTGATTATTATTATCTACATTGTTATTTTGAACACCGTCGGGTTGAAATCCCACGTCTCGTAGATCATTGTTATCACGATTATTTTGAGCTTTTTGTTCGGACGGTTCTTCAGTTGGATCAGGCTCAGCTTCATCTTTTTTATCATTACAACCAAAAAGAAATCCTACTGATAAAATAGCTGATAAGAGTCCCAGTACATATTTTTTTGTCTTCATTCTTTTTCCACTCCTTCTAATAGTCATATATGTATTAAGGTTTACATTGGTTTTTAAATAATTACAGGAAATAATTTGAAAACCCAAGTAACGATAGATCATTTTCCCAGTATATATATGTAGCGTCGGTAAAAAATAAAGATGTTGGAAGAGAGATTTCTTTCAAACACTTATCAAAGAGGGATTTGCATAATGAATAATGTACAGCAGCTAACTTCTTTATTTAATGTTAATGGCCTATTTGCAAAGAAAAATAATAACAGAGGCATGCTACTGTCACTTTTAAGCATAGGAATTGGGACTTTAGTGATTTGGATAATAAGAGGAAATGGAAATAAAACAGGGGCACCAACTATGCAAACAATGAGCAGTAGAAACCAGATGAAAAACGGTTTATCCAAGCAATAAAAACTGTATTTACAATAGTATGTTTTGTATAGCAATTGGGTTATCGTTGATTATTAAAAGCTTTATGCAGTAAAAACTGCATAAAGCTTTTAATAATCAAAAAAATAAACACCGAATATTATTGGAAATAAAGGTTTTTTATTTTGTTATCGATAATAATTATTCTAAAATTTTCTAATAGATTTAAATATCTCGTCCGTAAAAGTATACTTTTACGGACTTTTCTTTTGGATATGAAATCTATCATTTTTATCGTCCGTTTAAGTTTCGAAGGAAAATACGAACGTTCTCTTAAATATATACACTTTTACGAACGGTTTTAATAGAATAAATAGTATGCTTGCAGTAAATTCAAAAGTAGGGGGACCAAAAGGATATGATGAAAATTTCTAAAGCACTTGGACCAATTTCATATTGGTCTAGTTACCCACCACATATTGAATTCAAATCATTACAATGATTTTTCATTAATAATAGGCATTGCACCTATAGGTTAAAAATGTAAGATTCAATATTATGTAAAAGACCTTCTATTCAGTTAGAAGGTCTTTTGCATAATATTATCCATAAAATAAATTACTGTTCTTTAAGCTGACTAAAATACTCTTCTAAAGCTTGTAATGAAGGTGATCCTTTGTAATTAAACTGATGATCATCATGTGCTATTTCATAAGTAGGCCAAGGAATGGCTTGATACACTTTATTTATTGAATATTTCGATCCTGCTAATACAATCTTAGCTGTATGAGGCTGGGTAGCAACGAGGTAAGCAAGGCTATTTTTCTGACTGCAAGTTTTGAAAACTGTGCAGTTCTCTTCGACTGCTGTGTAAAAAATAAAACTTTTATTTTTAGAATAGAGTTTATTCATTTACTCCTTTATATAAAAGATGTTACTTTTATATTTTTTGATTGAATACATTTTATTAAAATCATACTAAAGTTAAATACTTTTAAATTTTATGTTTGTTTATAATAAAAAAACAATTTCTTAAAAAAGAAGTAGAAGATAGAGTGGTATATGATAAGGAGTGAAACGAACCATTTATCTTACCTAAGAGTAAATGGTTATTTTTATGAAATACTTTGCTATTCACTTAAAAACTCATATGATTGTTAGTTCTACAAAAATATAAAAACCCTTGTAAAAAAGTAAAAGGGTTTAAACATACAGATGTTATTTTTACAAAACTAGATTTTCTTAATTACTTTACATGGATTTCCTACAGCAATAGCATTAGGAGGAATGTCCTTTGTAACTACGCTTCCCGACCCAATAATACTATTTTCGCCAATAGTCACACCAGGATTAACAATTACATTTGCTCCTAACCAAACTTTATCTCCAATTGTTACTGGTAAAGCATAAGTATCACCTTCTGCTCTAGCTTCAGGGTCTGTAACATGATTAGCTGTATAGATTCCTACTCGTGGACCAAATAAAACATCATTACCAATTATAACTTTTGCACAATCTAAGATGATTGCATCATAATTTGCAAAGAAATTGTCTCCTATATTAATATTAAATCCATATTCAACTCGAAAATTCGGTTCAATAGATGTATTTTCCCCTCGCGATTCCAATAATTCATCCAATAATTTATCCCTAAGCTCTTTATCATCATCGGTGCTTAAATTATATAGTCTTGTTAATTTCTTTGCAGCTTCTCGTTCCTTTAATAATTCAGGTTCAAAATCGCAATATATTTTACCTGACCTCATCTTTTCTTTTAAATTCATACCTTTTACCTCCATCACAATTTTTTGTTGTTGATAAAATTTAATTTAAAGATCTTACATAGAACGATATCACTTATATAAGTTTATATAATAGTAAAATTTATAATGTTCGTGAATAAATTGTGGAAACAATAGTCTTATTGCGTATGGCATACATTATTAGTAGAACATTCTTTTCGAAACTCCTTTAGGCCAGCAGTTTTTTTCTTTTTTAAAGCTATATAGAGTCTAAATTTTTATTTAACTGATGTATTTTATTCATTATGTACGATTACTGACTTTTAATTGAAAGTAGAAAAAGCCTTACTATGTAAGGCTTTTTCTATTTCTAATTAATCTTCTTTTTTGAACGATAGTAATTAAAAAGTCTTTGCACGTTTCTTAGCTTCTGATATACCTGTATGGATAATTTCATCTGCTCTTTCTCGATCAAATTCATGCCCTTCTACATAAAGCGCATCTACATCACTTATCCCAATAATATTTAAGACCTGTTTCAAGTAAAGATGGCTATGATCCATTTTTGCAAAGGGCCCTTCAGAGTAAATGCCCCCACTGATTTGAATATGGATTGCTTTTTTATTTTTTAAATGACCTACTGGTCCATCTTCCTCGTAATGAAAGGTTTTTCCTACTACCACAAAGGAATCAATAAATGCTTTTAATGGTGGAGGAGTTCCCCAATTCCACATGGGAGATACAAATACATATTTATCTGCAGCTATTAACATGTCTGTAAATTCATTTAAGGCATTAATTTTTTTCTGTTCTGTTTCACTCAGTTCTGAAAATGTAATTCCTTCTCTACGCATTCTATCCCAACCATTAATAATGTCATGATCAACTGTTGGAAACTCCTCTTGATAAAGATGAAGTTCCTTAATCTCATCATTAGGGTGAGACTCTTGGTAAGACTTAATAAAAGCTTGCCCCACTCTAAGACCTACAGACTCGTTAACTGATTTTGGATTAGCAGTGATATACAGAACTTTCGCCATGTTAAATCAAACGCTCCTTTTAGTAAATAATATATAGACTAATTGGCTAATGAATATACGATACAGTTTTTTTACTCACTCTAACCTTATGAAGTTTTTACGGATTGTTTGAAGCCAGTTCGCCAAGTTGGATAGAAAGGTTTCCAACCATATTCTGTTTTAGCTTTTTTGTTGGAAGCTCCACGCTCTCCTCGTTCACTTCCATCTTCTGTTTCGGGTTCAGGTGCACCAATCACAGAAGCAAAGACAGGAAGCCATTCTTTTCCTGAAGCCGGTTCGTCATCTACAACATTAATTGGACCACTTGGCCATTTTAAAGCCTCAACTGCAGCTTGCGCTGCATCCTCTACATGTAAAAATGAGGTTACACTATCAGTTGCTTTTACTTGACCTTTTAATACCTGTTGACCAATCATCCCATCTTTTTCATACCACGTACCTGGTCCATAGAGCAGTCCATACCGAAGAATAACGTATTCGGGTAATTCAGCAGCAGCTGACTCGAGAGATGCTACTCCATCGACATTTATTTTTCGAGGGTTTGGAGCTTCAAAATCTAAAGAAACATCTTCCGTCGCAGGAGTTTCTCCTGGTTCATACGTAAAGGCAAGGCTTTGCGCAATTATTTTTTTAACGCCTACAGCTTTACTAGCATCTACTAAGTTTCTCGTTCCAACAACTCTAATTTTAGCATTATCTTCTAGGTTGACACTTCCTAATGAAGTAAGCTGGTGAATCACAACCTCAGGCTGAACCTGTTGAAAAGCAGCAAGCACAGCGTTATTATCTAACGCATCTGCTTGTACAGGGGTTACTCCTAATCCTTTAAGAAACTTATCGGATTTGCTATCCTTCGTCATAGCAAATACTTCATGACCTTCTCTTACTAATCTAGGTAACATAGAACGTCCAATTACACCTGTTCCACCTGCAACAATAATTTTCATATCTTTTCCTCTCCCTTAGTAGAATCTTCTTTATTTAGTAGCTAATCTTGAAGCAGCTTCTTCCACTTCTTTATACGCTTTTTCTACTACCTCATTTGGATCTAATACATTCGTTCCTTGTGCACGAACGATTTGATAATCTTCAATCCCAAGGAAATTAAACATTGATTTCAGGTATTTGTGAGAGTATTCAACTTCTGTATACCAATCATTATTTGTATAGATTCCGCCACTTGCTTGGATAACTAGCAATCTTCGTCCGTCTTTAAGTAATCCCACTGATCCAGTTTCCGTATATTTAAACGTCTCACGTGCGATCATAATATTATCCATATAATCTTTTAACTTCGATGGAATATTAAAATTATGCAAAGGTAAAACCATGACATACGTATCTGCACTTTTAAATTGGTGTAAAACCTCAGACATACGATCCGTTACTTCTTTTTCTTGGCTCGTTAGCTCTTGTCCATTTCGTTGTTTTTCCCATGCACTTAAAACTGTTTTATCTACCATTGGCACTACGTCACTGTACAGGTCAATCTGTTCAATTGTTTCGCTATTAGGTATTGATTCTTTATAAACTTTCAAAAAGTGATGAAAAACCTTCAAGCTATATGAAGAAGTATCGTCTACTTTTGGATGTGCGTTAATAATAAGTGTTTTATTCATTTGTCTTTCTCCTTTAATCTGCCATTTTAATTTCTAATTAAGGACTAATTTAATCGTCGATTAATCCGGTCTTTAATATAAACCCTATGATTATTTTTGTCAAATGAAAAAAATAATATACTGAAACAGATTTCTTCTATTTGACAAACACTCAAAATACTCCTAAGATACAATTTGATAACCCTTAAAACCAAAAGCAGGTGAGTTTATATGCAGTATAGCGTCGGGGTTGAATATGCATTACATTGTCTTGTTTATTTAATTGATACGCCTTCAAAAGAAAGTGTTGGAATAAAAGATTTAGCAGAATTCCAAGGACTTTCGGAGACCTTTCTTTCGAAAGTTTTCGGTAAATTATCTAAAGCTGGTATTGTAAGTTCCGTTCCTGGTGTAAAGGGAGGATATAGATTAGCTAAGTCCCCAGAAGAGATTTCTTTTTGGGATGTAATACAAGCTGTCGAAGGACCCAAACCTATTTTCCAATGTAAAAATATTGTACAAAACGGTATATTATATCGAGACAAGGACTGTAGTTCCTGTGAATCCAGCAATTCTACTTGTTCAATTAATTTGGTCATGCTTGAGGCAGAAGAACAGATGCGTGAATTTCTTCGTCATAAAACTCTTGCATGGTTAGATAAGGAACTTAACCATGTTTTACCTGAGAAGCAAAGAACTGATACAAGGGAATACTTCGCAAAAAAAAGCACTAACTAAATCGCCTTGACGAATTAGTTAGTGCCTTTTTATTATTTCGACTACAAATTAACTGTTACGCTATATAGGTTTAGTTAACATAAAACGTATTACCGGTAGGAAGAAATTATAGAAGACATGCGAGAGAAACATATATCATTACAAGAATAATACTTTTAAGTCTCTTCGTCTTAAACAGTGATAAAGACCTTAATTACATTAGGTAATTAAGAAAAATAGTTACCTCTTTTTTTTAAAGCATCTGCAATTTTTCTGACTCCTTCTTCAACTCGGTGATTTTCAACATTTGAAACATTTAACTTTAAAACCCGTTCTTTGTGAAAGTTGGCTAGATAATTACTTTCAACTGAATCCAGATATACACCCTGTTCATATAAATAACGAATAAATGACTTCATATTTACTTGTCTAGGTAGCAAAATATGACCATGCATAACTATTTCTGACGATGATTCGTAATTAGCCAGATGATTTTGCAGCGATTGATGAAGAATTTGTGCACGTTTATTGTAAATACTACTTACTTTTAATTTATTATGTTCAAACATACCACTTTTTATATAAAGATATAGTGCAGCTTGTGAAATCATAGCGCTATCTATATCTATGGTCGTTCTAAATTTTTGAAAGGTGCTAAGAATAGAGGGAGGAAGAACGGCTAGACCTATTCTTAAACCTGGAAACATGATTTTTGAAAAGCTCTTTAAGTAGATAACCTGTTCTTTAATATCCTCTGCAAAAATAGGATCATTCTTTGTGTTATACTCAAAATCTGCTAGATAGTCATCTTCTATAATATACACATTGTATTTATAAGCTAACTGTAAAATAGCTTCTTTGTCTTTTTTGCTATATGACGTTCCTAAAGGATTCTGGAAGCGTGGCATTGTATAAAAAAATTTAATCTCTTCTTCATTGAATATTTTTTCTAGTTTCTTTAGATCAATGCCTTGCGCTGTACGTTGGATGCCTATTGCACGAATTCCATATGTTTTCAGCATATCCATATACAAATGGTAACTAGGTTGTTCGACTAAAATAGTAGATCCGTTATTTGGAAAAGGTATCATGCTCAGTAAAGCGAGTGCCTGTTGAACCCCTGAGGTGATGAAGATATGTTCAGATTTCGTAAATACTTGATAAGATTCTAAGAGCTTCTTAGCTTCTGCAATTAATAAAGATAAACCTTTTGGTGTTCCATAACGAAACAATTCTTCTTGATATGTATCAATCGCTTTATTAATACAATGTTGAAAGTCTTTATAAGGAAATGCATGCCATGTTGGAGATGATGTTGCAAAATCAACGCCTTCAGTAGATGTAGGTTCTTCGAAAACCTGATGTTCCACAACGTAATAACCACTTTTTGGAATAGAATAAATAATATGTTGCTCTTCCAAACGTTTTAAGGCAGATATTATTGTACTTTTACTACAAATATATTGTTGCGATAAGCCTCTAATTGAGGGTAATTTTGCCCCTGCTTGAAAGTCCCCAGACTGTATCTTTTGAAGTAGAGAATGATAAATTGTTTCATATTTAAGCATAGTATTCCTCCAAATACACATCTGTACCGATACAGATGTGTATTTTTCATATCGTAGATATTGTTAGTTTCTCTTACTATAGTGATAACCGGCCGGATAAATCTGAAGGAGGTCATTCACATGATTGAAAAGAAAAGAGCATATATAGCTGCACTTACTTATGCCATTATTATCGGATTGTCATTTATGTTTGTCAAAGTTGCATTAACTATTGCTACACCTTTTGATGCATTGGCACATCGATTTACTATTGCTTTTATAGGGGTTATAACCTTAAAAGTATTAACGAAAAAATCGTTAAACGTAACTAAAAAGGATATAGCTATTATTGCTTTGTTAGCTATTTTATACCCTACTCTCTTTTTTGCTTTTCAGGTATTTGGACTAGTAAATGTATCATCATCTGAAGCCGGAATTATTCAAGCAACAATCCCGATTTTTACCTTAATCTTTGCGAGCATATTTTTAAAAGAAACATCTACACCTGGTCAAAAGATAGCGATTATTTTCTCGGTAGTAGGTGTGATATATATTATGTATATGAACGATATAGAAAATAAAAATACTAGTCTACTAGGAAGTGGTTTGATTTTAATTTCCGCACTTGTATCGTCCCTATACAATGTATGTGCTAGAAATTTAACTCAACGATATTCCTTATTCACTATCACATATATAATGACTTTATTTGGTTTTATTACATTTAATGGTTTGGCATTGACAAATCATCTAATAAATAACACTATCCATCAATTTATGGCCCCTTTTGTTCATCTAGATTTTGTAATTGCAATTGCCTATCTAGGTTTATTATCATCTTTAGTTACTTCCTATCTTTCTAATTACGCCTTATCAAAAATAGAAGCATCTAAAATGAGTGTCTTCAGTAACTTTGCTACACTGATTACAATCTTGACAGGAGTAATTTTTTTGAAAGAACAATTTCACCTTTATCATCTAGTCGGGGCCATTATTATTATTGCAGGAGTTATTGGGACAAATTACTTTGGTACAAAAGGTAAACACAGTGAAAAAGCCTAGTTTCTTTTTATAAGATATACAAGTCTAATTACCATAATGTCTCTTATCGGAAAGGCTCTTAGAATAATTTATTCTAAGAGCCTTTCCGATAAGAGACATTTTATTCAATGAAATACATCCTTCCATTTACTTCAATAGATATCGAAGATTGCTTCATTTCTTTTTTTAGATCTTTTGCATACGCTACAACTTCATTAATTTTATTCTTATCTAATTTTTCAGTGAAGCTATAAACAATGGTTACCTTTTCCTTAACTAATTTTTTATTGTCTCCTATCCAAGCTCCTGTTCCATCATCAGAAGTGGCACCCCCAAACATATCAGAGAATTTCTCTAAAGATTGATCAACATATTTGCTATTATCAATAGGTTGATCAATATTGTAAGTAGATGGAACGTAAATTTTTACAACATCGTCAAGGTAAGATTTTCCTATCAAAACATTTGATTGTTGTTCTTGAGTTGTTGATGTTGGCTTAGATGGGTGTTCAGCATATACTATATAGCCAAATAACCCAATTAACATAAGGAATGCTAATAACTTAATTACTAATTTATTCTTCAGTTTTATCACTTCCCCTTATTTAATTAATCCCTAACCGAAAATAACAAATATAGGAAATTTATCTTTATAATATCAAAAATATATATGAGCGCATATATACTTTTTTTGTCGATTTTTAATCTTTATACAATATTCATTTATAGTTAACATAATCACAATTATCGGAAATAAAAAGGCCATTATAATTTACAAAGGCCTTTGAAAAAATTGTTTAGTTAAGCTTAAAGAATGTAGGTTTATCAGAGATTCTCAAAAAAATCTATTTACCTATTAAAAAAATTTTTTATAGCTTCTAGACGTATCCTATGCCCACAATCTTCACAAGTGTATTTCCCTTTCATATTCTCTTTAACCAGTTTATATTTCAATGTGCCTTCATATACTTTGAATTTTTTTCTGCAACTTATACAAATTACTTCATAATAAAAAATTTCAAATCCCTCCCCCTTCTTAAATTTAATATATGAAACAAAGGATTTATATTTGAAATTTGGGCAAACTATCCAAGACACTGTAAGGTGTCAAATACATCTATTTAGAACATTCACCAGAAAAACTATCTTACTCGCATGAGGTAGTTTTTTCTGTTTTTAAGCTGTATATCGTATACATCTTTAGTTAACATAATGTGAATTATCGGAAATTATAACTTACAAAAAAGAAGTTGGAATAATAACTAACTTCTTTTTGTAGGATGTTTTAATTTTCTATGTTATTCACTTTAAAATTTCTTGGTTATCCCAATTTTTCAAAGCCCATACTACATCATCATTTTCATTGAGCGTGACTTCATCTAAACCTAACTCTATAAAATTTTTGTTTACAAAAACAGCCCAATGTATATTTTTCTTTGGAATTGAATGGATACCATTTATAGATATAATATTCCCGTGGGATTCTTCTATGTTGAAGGCCCTTTTTGTTACTTCGTATAATGTCTCACCTTCTTGAAATGAAACTTCTTTCGAAGCAATCGTCTCGTTTTTATCATTTACAATCCTAAAAGTACTCGTCATCTCTAATGCGTGTGTAGGGGAATAAACAACAAAAAGGAATAGTGGTAAAGATATTAGTATCTTTTTAATAAGCATTTTTGAATCTCCTTTTAACGTATTTTTCATATTATGAGCACTTTAGTGATAATTATAATTTTTAAATATAGTTCAGTGTTTGATACGCAACAGAAAAAACTCCCTGTTGTGTTAGGGGAGTTTTTTCTGTTTTTCTAATGAATCTCATATACGAACTTAGTTACCACAATGTAAATTATCGGAAATCTTAAAGAATAAGGGCTTTTTTTTAAGGTTCCTAATAACTCATATTACATGAACAAAAAGACATAACAACTACTTAAAAAAGCAGCCACATTTTTTAGAAGATAAGTCAGCATATTGCTGATATTATTTATTTACATTAAACCAGCCTTTTCGTTTAAACCATAGAATCATACCGATGGTCATTAAAGCCATAATTCCTAAAACAATATAATACCCGTAGTGCCAGTGAAGTTCGGGCATATGATCAAAGTTCATCCCATATAACCCTACGACAAATGTAAGGGGGATGAAAATAGAGGAGATAATTGTTAATGTCATCATAATAGAGTTCATCCGATTGGCGTTAAGTGAAAGGTAATTATCTCTCATATCTGATGTCATATCTCGATTGGCTTCCACCATGCTTGTTAATTTTATCAAGTGGTCATAGATGTCATTGAAATAGGCTTTCTGCTCCGCAGGTATATGTAAACGTTCAGAATTAATAATTCGATATAGCAGATCACGCATAGGAAGAATGGTTTTTCTAAGCTTTAATAAATCACTTCGGATATCAAAAACATCATTCATCAGTAAAGCAATTGATTTTTTTGCATCTCTGCTTTCAATTTCATTTAATTTATCTTCAATTTCATACACAATTGGGAAGTAATCATCCACTAATTGGTCCAGAACCGCATAAGCAATATAGGACACTCCTTTATTAAATCCACTAGGATGTTGTAAAAGGCGTTGTCGTACTGTTTCAATACTGAGTACTGGTTTAAAGTGAAAGGTCACTAAATAATTCTCTCCAATAAATAAGTCTACTTCTTCAACATCTAACGTGTTGCTATTTAAATAATGGAGAACTAAAAAGCTGTAACCTTCATAATAATCAAGTTTAGGACGTTGTAATAAATGAAGACAATCTTCGATAGCTAAAGGGTGAAAGTGGAAAAACGTCTCTAACACTTTTGCTTCCTCTTCAGATGGAGAGGCAAGATCTACCCAGAACCACTTAATGGAAGGGTCAGATAAGTGATCAAGGGGTACATCTTCTTTGACGTGTAAGTTTTGTGTAATAGCGATTGTTCGAATCATAATGCTGCTCCTCCATGTGATTAATCGTTTATTTTATAGTATGTTACATAAAATAAACGATTAATCCGACTGCTAACAAGGTAATAAAATCTTTCTGATATTTTCTTCACTTGTATCTTTATTTTTCCTAAAATATTTATCTATAAAAATAATAAAACAGATGAGGAGGAAGCTAAGGAAGATATCCAGTATTAAGAAATGAAAGAAAGGATCTGTAGTGGAAGCTTTAAAGGGAAAAGGTAATAAGAATATTCACCAATAAAGCATGTATATAATATAGAAATTCAATAAACATAATCACCATTATTGAAACAAAAAAATACTGATACTTTAGGGGGAAGATTTATATGGCAGAAAGACAGGTTGGAACAGTTAAGTGGTTCAATGATGAGAAAGGATTTGGCTTTATTACACCAGAAAGTGGACCTGATCTTTTTGTCCATTTTACAGCTATTGAACGGACTAAAGGGACTGAAGGGGTTGTTATTAAAAGCTTAAAAGAAGGGCAAAAGGTTACTTTTGTAGTAGTGAATGGCCAAAGAGGTATGCAAGCAGAAATGGTACCGGTCCTAGGCTAATATTCTAAGGGAATTATTACACAGTAAAAAATGTATATCATATGCAAAATTAGTTAACATAATCACTCTTAAAGGAACCAAGCAAAAAAATGAACCCATGCAGGACAAGGGTTCGGAGTAGGGTGACTTTTATTGATTAACCTAAGATAATTAAAGAATTAACCTATTCTTTCACCTTCTTATTTTTCAAATATTAATTAAGCAGCATCTAGTTCAAGGTTTTAGGATTATGAATTTATCAAAACCAATTGCTAATTTTTGCCCATATAAATATTATGAACATGCCAACTCCAATTAACCATAAAAATAAAGACCAAGCACGGAAAGTAAAAAAAACGGGTAGATTCCATACTAATATATCTCCTATTACGTTAAATACGGACTCCCAAAATGATTCTTTTGAGTTTCCCTTACTCCATAGATACACTCCTAACAGAATCAATAAAATTGCAACTGCAAGTGGGATTATTTCCTTTACTCTCAACGATACATCACCACTCTTTTACGTAACTTTTTTAGGATAAAATTATAACTCATCAATTTTAATTAACATAATGGATTTTATTTGTGGTAATATAAAAAGCTCTTTTATTCAAAGAGCTTTCCTTCTAAATTAAGTATCTTCATTTCATTTATTTTTTACCTGGTTTTCTTAAATAACTTCCAAGGTATGCCCCAATAGCTCCAATGAAAAATATAAGTACAAACTGAATAACAAGGTTTGAAGGTGAGATTAATTGAAAGATAAAAGCACTTACTCCTCCCCATAAAATAAACAGCAAAAAACCCTTAGATGTAACCCCCCATAATATGCCCCTTTTTGATGAAATCTTTTTAATTTATTAAACTACATAGTTTAGGTTAACACAAACTCAATTATTCCAAATAGTTTACTTATATATCCTGTAAGATTAATTTAAAAAGGAGATATTTGGATATATTATTTTGTCTCTTGAGGACCTATAATTTTATATAACAGCATCTATAGAATGGAGCATTCATTTGTGAACCAACTTAAATATTTTATTTCCCAATTTATATTATTCAGCATAATAATTGTTATTGGCTTTTTCTCTGACAAATATATCAGCAAACCCTTTACTTCTATAGACTTAATAGCAATAGGAGCACTTGCTATTAGCGTTATCCTTATTGTCAATCTAAATAGTAAGTTACATAATTCTTTACTTCCTATTCGTATGTTATATAAAACGTTGTTGTCTATAATAGCTGTCATTTTGGCGACTATATTTATTGGTCTTGTCACAGGGGAAATTATATTATAAATAAATCCCAACATTTTTATCTGAGTTTTCTGCAACGAATAAAATTTCATATTATAAGTAAACTAATCAAGACGCCGTGAAAGGGTCGTTTACGACTACGATTCAACGAATAGAAGAAGACCATCTCTTTTAACTGGGAAGAGGTGGTCTTTTTCAGATTTTAGATTGTATAAGGTATCCATTCTTAGTTACCATAATGTAACTTATCGGAAAAAGTATAAAAGAGCCAATCCTTTATAAGTCTTGGCTCTTTTGGTTTAATTATATTTAACTCATAGCTCAATGATGGAATACACGTATACCTGAATGTGCCATGATCATTCCATATTCATTTGCCGCCTGTGTAACCTGTTCATCTCGTAAAGAATTTCCTGTTTGAACCACATATTTAACTCCACTCTGGGCCGCACGATCTATATTATCACGGAACGGTAAAAAAGCATCGGATGCATAAGAAACGTCTTTTAATCTTTTTAGCCATTCTTCTTTTTCACTCATACTTAGCCTAGCAGGGATCTCTTCAAAACACCGTTTCCATTGTTCATTTTCTACCTCAGTAATATCATCATTCAGCCATCCATCAATTGCATTATTAACTTCTACACGAGAAATGCCTTTTCTGAACTTCATGTTAAGGGCTCTTGGATGTTGTCTTAACCACCATTTATCAGCTTTTTCAGCTGCCAACCTTGTACAATGAATACGGGACTGTTGTCCAGCACCAATTCCAATCGTTTGGCCATCTAAGGCAAAGCAAATAGAGTTTGATTGTGTATATTTCAATGTAATAAGAGCAACAAGAAGGTCCCTCTTTGCATGATCTGGAATATCACAATGAGTCGTAACAATATGATTAAAAACTTCTTTCCCAATCTGTACCTCATTTCTTTCTTGTTCTAAAGTAATTCCAAATACCGTTCTTTTTTCAATCGGATCAGGCACATAGTTTGGATCAATCTCTAAGATTAAATATTTTCCTTTCTTTTTATGCTTTAGAATCTCTAGTGCTTCTTGAGTGTAGCTTGGTGCAACAATCATATCAGAAACCTCTGTTTTGAGGAGATTAGCTGCAGTTATATCCACTTCATCACTAAAAGCAGCACAATCTCCAAACGAAGACATCCTATCTGTTCCACGCGCTCTTGCATAAGCAATAGCTAAAGGAGAAAGGTCTGCACCTTCAATAAAATAAGATTCAGCAAGTGTTTCATTTAGTGGAGAATATACTGCTGCACCTGCTGGACTTACATGTTTAAAAGATGCTGCTGCAGGTTGACTAGTGGCTTGTCGAAGCTCTCGAACCAATTGAAAAGCATTTAATGCATCTAGAAAGTTAATATAACTTGCTTCTCCGTTTAAGATTTTAATAGGTGTGTTTTCTGCCTTATAAACTTTAGCTTTACCTTGATTTGGATTCATTCCGTACCGTAAACCAATCTCTTTCACTTAAAAAATCCCCTTTCTAAATAAAAAAAGTATTTGAACTCATGTTCAAATACTTTGCCCAGGCGTACGGCCGTTATCTATGTGCTTCCTCATGGTTCTCCATGTTTACGCCAGTAACACATAGTCTGTTTTATAAGAAAATTTTACATAATAATATCAATTTTAACAATACATTCAGCCAAATTTTTCTTTTTTTATAATATATCATATACAGAGCTAGTTTCTATAAATAAATATTAAATAAGCCGTAGTCAGAATAGCAATACATATGTGTTCTCTAAAAAACTTCAAATGTCATTTTACATTTTTTTCATATGAAATTATTGACTTTATTGGTACCAAGTACTAACATCAATTTATATATCTTGGTATTGAAGAAAGGTGACTTTAATGAAATCAACTGCACGTATTACAGCAATAGGTACATACGTACCTAAAAAAAGACTTACGAATGATGATTTAGAAAGAATTGTTGATACAAATGATGAATGGATTGTACAGCGAACGGGCATGAGAGAAAGAAGAATTGCAGGTGAAAACGAATATTCTTCTAACTTAGCTATTAAAGCAATTGAAAACTTGGTCGAGCAATATCAAAAAGAGTTGATTGATGTAGATTGTATTGTTGTTTCAACAACAACACCTGACTATGCGTTTCCAAGTGTAGCCACTCAGATACAGGACTACTTCGACATTCCTCAAACAGGTGCTCTAGACTTCAACGCCACTTGTGCTGGCTTTACCTATGGATTACATATGGCAAACGGGTTTATTTCATCTGGACTTCATCAGAAAATTTTAGTCGTTACAGCAGAAACTTTATCAAAGGTTACAGATTATACAGATCGTACTACTTGCGTCTTATTTGGGGATGGAGCTGCGGCTGTTTTAGTGGAAAGAGACGCAGAGAATCCAAGCTTTATAGCTACTCACATTGGGACAAACGGAAAAGGAGGTAAACATGTATATCGTACGAATTTATCTACCACTATGCATGGACAATCTTTAAGTTCTAGTGGCAAGATGGTTCAAAACGGAAGAGAAGTGTATAAGTGGGCATCTCGAACAATCCCCTTAGGCATATCAGAGTTATTAGAACAAGCAAATCTACAAAAGGACGAAGTGGATTGGTTTGTTCCACACAGTGCCAACTTAAGAATGATTGAGTCGATATGTGAAAGATCAGACTTTTCACTAGACAAAACGTTAACTAGTGTGGAGTATATGGGAAATACCTCATCTGTTTCCATTCCATTAGCGTTACAAATAGGTATAAGCGAAGGTAAGTTAAAAAACGGAGATATCCTCTTACTTTATGGATTTGGAGGAGGTCTTACACATGCAGGACATATTATTAAATGGGATTTAACAAAGTAGTAAGAATTGATGAAAAGCTCTTTTTTACCAATTAAGAGCTTTTCATTCTTATATGCATTCATTATAAGTTAACATAAAACGGCTTATAGGAACTTATTTACATATCGATTATAATTATACTTAAAATACACTTTAGGTATTGGAGGAGAATATATAATGGATATTGAAGTAGGGTTTCTTTCCAAAAGCTACATAAGTGATATTCCCTCATGGGGTGGTTTGTTTCCCTTCGGAATAGATGGGGATGCACCTTACATTGTAGAGTATGAAGGTCATGATGTAGACATAGAAACCTTTATCAATAACTGGATGAAAGAGTTAAACAGGTTTCCGGTATATACCCTTTTTACATATATAAGCTATGATGCAGAAGAAATAGATGATGTATTTTCATCTGCTAATATTGAATATGTAAAACTAAAAATAGACAGAGAGACTTTTATTAAAGCTAAAATTGAAAATTATACACAATTTAAAGTCGTTATGCCTTTTTTATATAGCCAAGGAAGTATGAATTGCTTTGCTGCTTGGTCTCTGTCAGAAGATTTATTTAGCTTTGAAAAACGGGATATGAAAACCTTATTTGGAAGAAGAAAAGTTCAAATGCCTATTGTTACATTACGAAAAGATTGCACAATGTTTTGGATTTTTTACGATGGTGCATCTGTTGTTTCCCTATCTAATGACGATTTATTTTCTTCAACTAATTCAATTATTAATTCTTTTCCCAAAAATATTAAAGGGGCTGAGGTTGAATATGAAGAGTGATCCTTATATTTTATATGCTTTACAAATCTAGTTACCATAACAGGTATTATCGGTATGAAATAGAAAAGACACCTTTTAGTTTTAATGTTTAGTAACCGTTTTTATTTTTTTGCTTTCTCATAATGATTTGATAGGTTATAATAAATATCTACAAAAATATTAAATGATATGTAAGTAACAAGCAATTACACCCTTAATATTTAGCTAAAAGAAAAGCCCACCTCTGACAAATCAGGTGGGTTTTTCTTTTTTAGATGTATATGATACACATCCTTAGTTAACATAAAACTGCTTATAGGAATTAAATGCTAAAAGAGAGACCAAATATGCGGTCTCCCCATTGTTAATATGTATTTTGCTTAATATATCGTATCGCTTATTAGTATGTAGCTCCTAGTCCTTAACTAGAATAACGCTCTGCAAGTTTATCCTTATGGGATTGAAAGATCTCTTCTAGAGGAATATCATACTTATTGGCAATCACAATTAAGTTGCCTAACACATCTCCTAGCTCTTCCGTCAATTCTCTCTTGTTTTCTTCTGAAGTACCAGCTACTTCATCTGGTCTATCTCTCCCAATCTCTAAAGCTCTAATAGCTCGTGCTACTTCACCTGTTTCTTCAGCCAGAAAGCCAATTCGAACAAAAATATCTAAGTCCGACCAACCTCTCATCTTATAGTAGTCCTTCACCCATCGTTGAAATTCTGTTACATCCATTGATTGGTTCCACCTTTCATTTTTAAAGATCAACCTAAGTTTAACAAATGATCCATTATTATGTATAATCATTAACGGTGATTTACTTAGGAGGGGATACTTTTGAAAAGACTAGCTGTATTTTGTGGTTCAAGTAACGGGGCATCTGATCTTTATATTGAAGGAGCAAAAGCTCTAGGAAGAGAGCTTGCTAAGCGTAATATTACGCTTGTATATGGAGGCGCAAGTGTCGGTGTAATGGGTGCTGTTGCCGATGCCGTTTTAGAAGAAGGTGGCCATGTAATTGGGGTTATGCCGAGCTTCCTTGAAGAAAGAGAAATTTCTCATAAAAACTTATCAGAACTTATGGTTGTCGAATCTATGCATGAAAGAAAAGCCAAGATGGCAGAACTAGTGGATGGATTTATTGCATTACCAGGTGGCCCAGGTACATTAGAGGAATTCTTTGAAATTTTCACATGGGCTCAGTTAGGCTTACACCAGAAGCCATGCGGACTTTTAAACATTAATAACTATTACACACCACTTGTATCATTATTTAATCATATGACGGAAGAACAGTTTTTACAGGAAAAGTATCGTTCGATGGCTCTTGTAGATACAGAACCACAGGGGTTACTTGATCAATTTAATACATACCAACCACCTTCAGTAAAAACGTATATTACAAAAGCTCAAAGTTAACATAATCAACATTATCGGTAGAAAAAAGAGAACCAGTATATAAAAGGTTCTCTTTAAATTAAAATGTGTAATTATCTAAATTCAAAATATATCTCATTAGCTATATTATCTTTACCTTCTTGAACTATCTGGACAATAAAATCTTTAAGAGTATCATAGCTTTCTATTACTTTTTTTGTTTTGCAATCAACTTCTAATACCTTTTCATCTTTACTCATTACATAATAAGTATTTTTCACTAAAGAATCCGCAAAAATGAAATGCTCTTTAGGCGTACGTTTTCTCAAATGTATCTCTTGAATATCCTCTACATCAACAGTAGAACGTACCTGTTCTTCAATAGTTAGACCTTTATAACTTTCTAGTTCTTTTCCACCCATTCTTAATAAATCAAATAAATAACAACCATTGTAGAAAGAAAGAAATTCTTTATATGCTGAAGGAAAGCTAGTTCCTACCCTTGGCTCAAACTCTTCTATCTCTTCCTTTGTCAAACCAGGATGTAGATACGTATGCCATCTATGTTCGAGCTTCCCATACATTACTGTTTGTGTTCGTAATTTCTTATTATCATCTTGATATATTTTTTTTATTTCTTCTCCTAGGAATTCATACATTATTATCACCTCTATAATCTAATTTTAAATCTTTCAAGGTGAATATGACATACAAAATCAGTTTACATAATAGATCTTTTCGGAACCTCTATTAAAAGGAGTATTTAGCTTGTGAGTTGATGAAAGAAATATGTATAAATATTTAGTTATCATAATGTGGATTACAGAAAATATAAAACCTGAAATTCCTTGTTCCATAATGGAAGGTATCTCAGGTTCTTTTGAAATTTATTGATTTTGAAAAAGATAAAGTCCAAATCCTAAAGTATCTCTACCCCATGTAAGGTAAGTACGTTTCCAAGACCTAATTTTATTTAACCTACTGTCACAATCAGGGGCGTTCGGGTTTTTCATAACAATATTTTTCCATAGACATAGTATATAGTCCTTCATATTCATCCCAATCATCGTCACTTGCAACAACTGACCAAATCGGCACGAGCCCCATACTTTCTCCCATAAAAACATTCTCATGGTGTTTTTTTAATTGTTTACCCCAAAATGATAACAGGTTATAATCAGAACTATGTATTTTCGGGTATCGAATTAAATCTACATTTTGGTCCCTTTGTGCTTAATGTAGGATGGGAGCTTGTAGCCTACATTTCTGTAGTGAAATGAAATACAAACTATATAGAAAGGCGAGGAAAAATTGAATACACTTAGTGGAAAAAAAAGAATTCAACTTGCGATACTTTTGGGATCACTTGGACTCTTAGGCCCTTTTACAATTGATACGTATTTACCTTCCTTCCCCACAATCGTAAAAGATTTTCATACTACGGCATCACTCGTACAAATTAGTTTGACAGCATGCTTATTAGGATTGGGAGCAGGACAATTATTTATTGGCCCATTGAGTGATGTGAAAGGCCGTCGTAAACCTTTACTATTATTTCTTTGCGTATACTTATTAGCTTCTTTAACTTGCTCGTTTTCACCAAATATCTATTTCCTTATTGTGGCTCGTTTTGTCCAGGGTTTTTCCGCAGCAGGCGGACTTGTGGTTTCAAGAGCTATTGTCAGGGACCTTTTCAGTGGAAAGGAACTGATCAAATTTTTTACTTTAATTGTATTAGTCGGTAACCTCGGCCCAATCGTTGCACCAATTGCTGGAGGAGCCATTCTTTCGTTTACCAAGTGGAATGGAGTTTTTATTGTTTTAGCTTGTATTGGAGCTATATTAATCTTCATGGTTTCTCTAAAACTACCAGAAACGCTACCACCTGAAAAACGTGTACCTAGTAATCTGCCACAGCTCATGAGCAATTTTGGTTCCTTATTTAAGGAGCGAGAATTCATGGGATACGCATTCACACAAGGATTCACGACAGCTGGAATATTTGCCTATGTATCTGGTATTCCGTTTGTCTATCAAAATATTTACCATGTTTCTCCGCAACAGTTCAGTCTACTCTTTGGAGTTAATGGTTTAGGCTTGATTATTGGAAGTCAGTTGGTTGGACGCTTGGCCGATTACATTTCAGAGCGGACATTCTTAAAGATAGGGCTAGGAATTTCTATTGCAGCAGGAGCAATCCTACTCATCGCTCTTCTTTTAAAAGCTCCATTAATTGCCGTGGCGATCCCGATTTTCTTTTTTGTCTCATCAATCAGTATTATTGGTACGACGTCCTTTGCATTAGCCATTGAATCACAAGGACATATTGCGGGCAGCGCCTCCGCATTATTAGGCTTATTGCCATTTGTACTCGGATCGCTATCAGCACCTCTTGTTGGAATAGCAGGATCTTATACGGGTGTTCCAATGGGCGTTACGATCTTTGGTGCTAGCTTGTTGGCGTTTCTTTCCTATTTTGTTTTAGTTCGAAAGCGTTCGGTTAAGATGCAGAGGCCCAATGATGCTGAACAAGGTTCTAAGCTATAATGTAATACGTATGTTATTTAAGTCAATTAGACAGTTGACATGTGAGAAGAAAAAAACATTAATGTTATTAACAACACGTCCCAAGTGAGGAGTCATCGCTTGGGGCTGTTTTCATTTTGATGCATTGTTTCTATAACAAACAGTATTTTTTTCTGCTTTTAAGCTGTATATCATATACAAAGATAGTTAACATAAAACGTGTTCTAGGTAGCAAAAAAGCCTTTATATTGGTACTAAAGGCTTTTCTGCTATCTTTATATTTCTAAGTCACATACTAATCATGAGAAAAGGTTTCCAACAAAGATAATCCATCCAGTAACTATAATTAATAAGGCACTAAATATAATGGTTAAAACACTTCTCAAAGCTGATTTCCAATTATGTACTCCAAAGAAACCTATAATACCAACTAGAAATACAACAATTGCTACATAAAAATTTAAGCTTAATAATGATGGATGAGCAAAAGCTATGAAAGTTAGACAGACACATAGCAATGAGAAAACGAATGACCAAAGGTTTATCGCTTTTGTCATTTGAATTTATCTCCTTTATCTATAAAATCTACCATATTATCTCATATTTTCAATCTACAAATCTAGTTTACGTAATCAATATTATAAGAACCAAAATCAGAGCATTTATTGATAAGATTCTTTCAGTTAAATAATATAAATATACCATTTTATGTTAAAATTGATTTATGTTATTTAAAATACTTAAGGTGGTTATTGAATGAAAAAAAGATTAGGTTGTTTCCATGCTCATCATTCTAATATTGAACATATCGAAAAGGCTCTAAAGCCTTACAATATTGAATTAATTCATTTCGTAGATCCAGGCTTAGATCGTATTAAAATGGATTCGAATTTTACAGAAGAAGTGGCACAAAAGAAAATTAAAAATACGTTAGAATGGATATCAAGTTGCCACGTAGATGCTATTTTGATTACATGTACTTTTTTTACAGCTAATATCGAGGAAGATAAGCTTGCCTACTCAATTCCTATTATTAAAATAGATGATCCTTTATTTCATTCAATCTGTGAGAAAGATGAACCCCAGATTTTAGTCTTCACTAATCCAAACACCGTAGAAGGTACAATGAATCAACTAATTAACTTTGCAACTAAACAAAAGAAAAACATTCAAGTTGAACCTTATCTCTTAGAAAATACATTTAATCTTGTTATGGAAGGTAAGAAAGAAGAATATATAGAATCCGTATCAAATGGATTAAATAGACTTATAATTAATCACCCTGATAAAATTATTTCCGCAGCTCAATTATCAATGGTACCTTCAGCAGAAAATATTGAATCTAAAACAGATACTTACGTTGGAAACCATTTAAAATCATTATCTAATTACTTAGAAGAACTACTAAAACTAAACGTTTACCAATAATAACTGAAGTTTCCATACTGAAAAATTATTATGTATACCATATGCAAAGCTAGTTTACATAAATACTCTTCAAGGAACCAAGCACCAAAAAGAACCCTCTTGGGAGAAGGGTTATAGATGGGGCCTTGTTTCTTCTTTATGCACCCTTTTATACATCCTTAATATGAAAGGCTTTCTCAGAGGAATAGATAAAGAAAGAATGTATAAAAAAGCTGTCTTTTATACATATATTCATTCCTTTAAATTTGTATTTGGCGGGGGGATTTCGATATATTTTTAAAACAGAAATTAATTCTAATTAATTACATATTTAGAATTAAGTATTGACATTTACAAATAATATAAATTATAATTTCATTTATTGGAAATAAACATTGTGAGCGTTGAAAAGGACACGAATTATTTTTATATTTCTTTACAGAGAATAGGGCCTTTGGCTGTGAGCCCTTAAGAAAGAGAAATAATTTACCACCTTGGAGCTATTGTGGGGAAATATGTAGATAGAGTAACCGCAATCGGGAAATCCGTTATCTTTTTGAGAATATGACACTTGTAGTGTTTTATAAAATTAGGGTGGTACCACGACCGCACTCGTCCCTGTTAGAGGGATGAGTGCGTTTTTTTATTTTCAAAAATAAATAGTTAAGCAACGAAAAGGACATGAATTATTTTTACACTTCTTTGCAGAGAATAGGGTCTTTGGCTGTGAGCCCTTAAGAAAGAGAAATAATTTACCACCTTGGAGCTTTATTAGTGAAATAGTAGTAATTAATAACGTTTGCGACGTTACAGCACCAGAGCCATCGATATATTTTTATATTGATGGGAATTTGGGTGGTACCACGTGTGAAAACATACTCGTCCCTTACTTAGGGATTAGTATGTTTTTTTTTGACTTTATTTAAATAGGAGAGGTTATCATGAGTAAAGATTTGATTCAAATTCGATTTTTAGATGGAAATGAGAAAGAGTTTTCAAAAGGTATTACATTACATGATATTGCAGAATCTATTAGTTCTAGCCTAAAGAAGAAAGCCATTGCGGGTAAAGTAAATGGAGAATTATATGACTTGCATCGATCTATTAATCAAGATGCAGAAATCGAAATCTTAACATTAGAGTCTGACGAAGGTCTAGAAATTATGAGGCATACAACAGCTCACATACTTGCTCAGGCAGTAAAAAGAGTACATAAGAATGTAAAATTAGGTGTAGGGCCAGTTATTGAAGATGGATTTTATTACGATATGGATCTTTCTACAACGATTGCTTCTAATGAGTTAATACAACTTGAACATGAAATGAAGAAGATTATTAATGAAAATCATCCTATTGAACGTACTGAAGTGACACGCAGTGAAGCTGAAAAAATATTTAGCGAAATAAACGACAAGTTGAAATTAGAGTTATTACGTGATATTCCTATGAATGAAACAGTTACGATTTACAAACAAGGGGAGTTTTTCGATTTATGTCGAGGCCCGCATCTACCTTCTACTGGAATGGTTAAGGCGTTTAAATTAACAAAAGTTTCGGGAGCTTACTGGAGAGGTAACAGCGATAATCAAATGTTACAACGTGTATATGGCGTAGCTTTCCGTTCTCAAAAACAGTTAAATGAGTATGTATTGTTTTTAGAAGAGGCAGCTAAAAGAGATCATCGAAAATTAGGAAATGAACTAGAATTATTTATGTTTTCTGATGAAGCACCTGGCATGCCTTTTTATTTAGCTAAAGGACAAATGGTTAAAAATCAGCTTGAGCAATTCCTACGATCCGTTCAAGAAAAGCATAATTATGAAGAAGTACGTACTCCTTTTATGATGAATCAACAATTATGGGAAAAATCGGGTCATTGGGATCATTATAAGGATAATATGTATTTTTCAGAAGTGGATAACGCTAAATTTGCATTGAAGCCCATGAACTGTCCTGGTCATATGCTTATCTTTAAAAATAAGCTCCATTCCTATAGAGATTTACCAATTCGCATGGGAGAATTCGGTCAAGTTCACCGTCATGAATTCAGTGGGGCTCTAAATGGATTATTAAGAGTACGTACGTTTTGTCAAGATGATGCTCATATCTTTGTTACTCCTGAACAAATTGAAAGTGAAATTAAATCGGTCATTGAATTAGTCGATTATATCTACAAAACATTTGGTTTTGAATATGATATTGAACTTTCAACTCGACCAGAAGACTCAATGGGAGAAGATAGCTTATGGGAACTTGCTGAAAGCTCTTTAGAAAACGTATTAAAAAAGTTGAACTTTGATTATAAACTGAATGAAGGCGACGGAGCATTTTATGGTCCTAAAATCGATTTTCATATTAAAGATGCCTTAAAAAGAAGTCATCAATGTGCAACGATTCAATTAGACTTCCAGCTTCCAGAAAAATTTGATTTAAATTATATTAACGAAAAGAACGAAAAACAGCGTCCGGTTGTAATTCACCGTGCTATTTTTGGATCTCTTGACCGTTTCTTTGGCATTTTAATTGAGCACTTTGGAGGCGTCTTCCCAACATGGTTGGCACCTGTGCAGGTAAAGGTTATTCCAGTTTCCCTAAAAGTTCATCAGGAATATGCACAAGAGATTAAAGAAGCTCTAGGAAAGAAAGGGATTCGAGTAGAATTAGATAATCGAGAACAAAAGCTCGGATATAAGATTCGAGAAGCTCAAGTGGCGAAGGTTCCTTATATTTTGGTATTAGGAGATAAGGAAATGGAAAGCAACTCCGTAAATGTACGAAAGCACGGAGAGGAAAAGTCTGAAACTTTCAATTTAGATAGCTTTATTGAAAAACTTCAGGAAGAAATTGTTGAAAAGAAACTTAGATAATTAAAAAAAGAAGGTTCCTTAACATTCGACAAGGAACCTTCTTTTTTTTCCAATAACAATGTTTATGGTAACAGGATCTGGAAGGATCGATGATAGTAAAAATCAAAAAAATTTAAAGCGCTGAAATTCGCATTAATTATTCTTGTTCTATGTAAAATTAAAGTTAATCTCCTTTGAGGACGTTTCTCTACTTATTAAATATAATAAAAAATTTTATAGTCCGTAAAAGTATACGTTTACGGACTTTTTGTAAAGATATAAAATCCATCATTTTTATCGTTCATTTAAGTTTTAAAATAAATTACGAACGTCTTACGAAATGCACATACTTTTACGGACAATTTTAGTGAAAATGAATACATTTAAGTTTGTAATGAGAAAGAATGAAGTTTCCACACTATGCAAATGCCTTAGTTCTCTGCTCATAAGAAGTCTCTTTATAATGATTGCTTCTTTAATTTTTCTACTTGTTCAGTAGTAAAAGCATTATTGGTCAATTTATTTGCCCTCACATACCTCCATTAATTTATTACATCTATAATTCTAGATAACAACTTTTAACAATATTTCACACTTAATCTTGATTTATTTTCCTATTTAAATTTGTTTTTGAAATAACGTCCTGGTAATCCCAATAAATCAGCCTTACACCGTTTTTCTTGCATTTCTCCATTTTTAAGTCATCTAATTTTTGACGGTAAAGAAAAGCTTCATTTCCTCCAAAAAATTCAATAGGTTCATAATGTTGTTGTCCTTGATATTCAATTGCTGTTCTTAGACTAGGGATAAAAATATCAAGAGACTGTTTTTCTAACCATTCTGTTCTATATTGATATATTGCATCAGGATAATGTTTTAGCACGAGTTTAAATAAATCAACTTCGTTTTTCCATTTAACTTTTGCAACTCCACTTGAAACAAGTTGCTGATATATCTCATCCCTTTTCTTATTAAACTCGTCAGTTGATAAGGAGATATTGTTTTTTTCAAAGTAATCTTTTCTTTTATTTACATAGTTTCGCATAGGTAACTGAAAATTATAATGTAGGTAACATGCTAAATGCAGTTCAGATTCAAACGTAGTTACTTTCATTAACTGATTAATTACATAACGAATTGATTCCTCATTATAAATTCCCGTTTGAGATGTAATTCCGAAGCTACTACTTTTTATAGATTCATAATAAGTATTAAAACGAATCTCATGCCATTCAGGTTTAGATATAGCAACATTCTTATATTTACAGTTAGAAATGATTAAATGAATTGGTATACCTAATAGCTTTAGGCCTTCTAAAGATTTAAGATATCTTTGCTTTAGAAGAAAATCCATGAACGCTAAATCAGCATGCTCTGAAAAGCAAACAAAGTAATTATCATTTTCATCATCAAAATCAATGAACAAACGTTCACTTTTCATTGCCCTTTTTAGATATTCTGAAAGTACTTCTCCATCCTTACCTATGTGAGGAGTAAGAAAAAATCCTATCTTTTTCTTGTAAAATCGGAGCTTTGTAAAGAAGTTTTTCGTATTATTTACTTCCTCTATAATTGTTGGTGCAATTTTTGCTAATTCTCGATTAATTTCAGAACCTATTCTTTTTCGTTTTGGGGCTTCTTTTTGGTAAGTGGCAATACGATTTTGTTCAGCAAGAGCTAAAGATTCTGTTTCTTCCATTATTTCATTTACATTAATAGTCTTAAACAATTCCTTAATTTTCTTTACTTCCTGCCTGGAGAATGCATATATAAAATCTGTACTTATTACTACTTCATTTATCCTTTTTCGTGTCGCAACGTTGGTTGATTTTTTTGTTTTGCTAACATAATTCATAAAATTCCCATAATTAGGGTGGATGTCCGTAGTATTATATTTATATTCTCTAAGAGATTTAATCAATTCTAACTCAGATTTAGAAACTGGATTAGAACTACCTTGTTTCTTTTCAATATCCCTGATAACTTTAGATACATATTTGTGAAGATCCTTCCCGCTGTAAAATCTTACAGTAAAGTATATATTTTGATAAAGTGGTGGCATTAAATCGTAATCGTGAAGAATTGCCATTTTTTCTACCCCGATCATAAATAATATTTTCATTATGCTTTTATTTTGATAAAAATTTTTAATAAAATAGACATTTGAATTCGAATTGATTTTTAGTTCTCTTATGCTTTAATAATTATTTCATATAAAGATCTGAAGATTTAAGCTTGTTCTAGTTCATTATGTTGTTAAAAGAAACGCTATATTTTCTCGATATACTTTATAATGTATCTCCTCTAACAACTTTATATGTTTTTATAATTCATGGAATGATCAGCGCAGATATCCCTATTTTTAAATTTTGGTCAATATATAGACTCGTAGATTGTAAACTATTCATATTTAAAGTGATTTTTGATTAAAATTTCTGTTTAGTTGCAAATATATGTACGCATCTTTCAATACAAGCAATAGTATTATTATAATTTCTATTACCATAAGGATCATCCACCAATTCCATCGTATAGGTAATCAAGGGTAATAGATAACATGAAATGTCAGTACCATCAGCTATTGCATTGTTTTTTCCTCCCTTAAATAATATATTTAATATTACATTTTAAAGAACATGGATAGCTTCAAAATCAAATGAATGAATATCTTTGTAAAAAATATCGCCATCTTCCCTCTTTTCTGATGAATTGGTATGCAGACCGTACTCCGGATGCAATTCTATAATGGGAGTCGAATAATCAATATAATGTTTTTTAGGAAAAAAGATAACTTTAAATAAGAAATGCCCTATTTGCACAGTAATTTTATATGAATTTTTTAAGCTGTTTCCATTTAATAATTGTTGTACATCAACATCATTATTTATTATAAAAAGTTGTTGAGATTGCACCCATGTTACATCACTTTCCATACATAATCCCATATTGATAGTAACATTATGAGGAATAGACTTTTCTGAGAAAAACGTTCTAAAATGCTCTATAGGAACCAACTCTCTATAATTAGAGGCATTATTTAAAACAATTGCTGTTTTATAACACCACTTAATGAGGTCATCACGTATACTATCATCATTATTATTAAGTTGTCTTATAAAACTAATGTCATTTAAATAAATAATATTTAGAAGTATATCTTTCACTCTACTTTCTAAACTACTCATCCAACCATTATTACATTCTTTGCATACACGGCCATTCACTAAATTTTCAAGGTTATGCTGTCTTTTATTTAATTCAATCGTTAAATAAGAATGAACCATTTTAAAAGTATCTTTTCTAATACCTAAAGCTTCAAGAAGCCATTGAGGTAATACATGTTCATTTGACATCGCATTATTCTTTCCGCAAAATAAACAAACCCTTTTAGCCATTATTGTATCCCCCTCTATAGTGTGAATAAGATATTGATATAATCTATATTTCAAAGAGTAGAGACTTCCTGTTTTTTATTTTTCTTAAGGTCATAAATTAGCATTAATCTTCTCAATTCAGTACTAATTGTTAACTCGCCATTTTCTTTCAACTCAGCTACTTGTCCTTTTATATACTCCTCTACACTACTAAGGTCGATAACATCCATATTATAAGCTATAACTGCATATATTTTTTCTTGAGTAAAATCCATTGATTTTATCTCTTCAATAGTTGTGGCTTCAATACGGTAAGAATTTGCTATAGTTTCTTTCTGACTCTTGTAATCTCCATATTTCTCTAGACGATTTTTAAGTTTTTCTTTCTCAGATGGATAGAGATCGCTCTTCTCTATAGAATCATATGATACATGCTTTACAAAAGGGAGCCTCGAAGTTGGGTGTTGTGTTGCAATAAACCTTAAAATAGTACTAGTACTTAATTCATCTCCTTCAAAGATATAATTATGTACATAGGTTATCAAATCAGGCATTGCAAATATTGTTGTACTATCTCCTAATGCTACAATTAGATTTCTATTTTCAACCACTTCTTCTAGATTGTCTAACTGATTAGGTGCGATTAAAAGGGAATTTAAACTCCCCTCTTTCCCTCTATCTACTATTAAGTCTCTAATAACATGTTGGTACTTCCTAACCTCGGAAGGAGCAACCCCTTGATTAATTTGCGAAATTTTTCTATAAACACTCATAAAGTTGTCTGTTTTTAAAAGCGTAAAACAACAATTTAGCTCACTGTCATTTATTCTCTCCTCCACTATAGAATCCATTCCTTCATGCCGTTCTACAACAATTAATCGTTCTTCCATTTTTAAGCGTTCATCTTCACTTAATGAAGATGAAAAGTCTTTTATAATTTTTCTCACATTTCTATCTGTAAGTGAGTACCCTAAGAAGATAATAGGAGAATTTAAAAGTAGGGATATTATCTTAGCACTAATTAATACGGAATTTTCATCAAATTTATGGTAATCATCTTCTCCAATAATTATAGAATTGGGGTCACTTGCACATCCATGTAGTTTATACAGCTCTGCATATCCGACAGTCTGTTGAAAGAAGCCTTTTTGTCCAATGTAAGTTTTAACGCCATATTTACTTATTTTATTATAGGCGTCTTCAATAAGTGTATCGTAATTGGTAGTAAGTATAATTTGGGCTTTTATTAGCATTTTTTTGAATTGTTCAAATTCTTCAGAGATATTCTCCTTTAATTCATAAGTTGAGAACTTATTTGCTAATGCTTTTTTAAATGGAGATATGGATTGATGGTAAGCTACTTCTTGGTCGAGATTTTTAATATGATACTTTTCTTCAAAAAACAAATGATTAATTTTTTTCTCTAACGTAGACCCCATCTTTACATTTGTCAAAAAATTTATTTCACTTTTGCTCAATTGATTTTGTTGTGTTTCTACTGAGCTTCTTAACCTATTTAAATAAGCATAAAAACTTGAATCCTCTTGAGTTAGGGACCAAAACTCTCTTAAAAGCCCTTCCCAATTTGGATAATCTTCTAAATATCTTTTGGATATTCCTGATCCTATAAAAACAATAGGGAATTCATTCTGTTTAATTAACTTATCTAGAGTGGACATCTGCATATAACTTATCCTTCTTTCTATTTGATTATATGGTTATAAATGTGCAATAAAGAATTTTCCGAATTAAATGCTATTTATTTTTAATTATATATGCACGTATGATCTTTTACCCTATTTTTTTCATCTTTTTTCCTTTATAAAATTTTTATAGTTCTTAATTAATAGGCCTTATACTCCAAATATAGTTTTATTAAGGGAAATATAATGTTTTTTCATAATACGATAGCAATAATCGGGAAAAGGAATGATATTCCATTGAATAAAGAACGTTTGTTCGTATATAATAAAGAACAAACGTTCTTTATTGAGGAGTTATTCCAATGGATTATGGGCAGCTACCAAACAGAGTCATTATTTGCATAGACATGAAAAGCTTTTTCGCTTCGGTTTCATCTGTCATACGAGGGTTAGATCCGTTGAAAACAAGGCTTGCTGTTGTAGGAGATATCAAACGGTCAGGATCTGTTGTGTTAGCTGCCACACCTTTATTAAAGAAAGAAGGGATTAAAACAGGAAGTCGCCTCTTTGAAATTCCTAAAAGGAAAGATATCCATGTGGTGAATCCATCCATGGAGAGATACATCAAGGCTTCGAACTATATTTCTAGTTTGGTGTTACAGTATGTTGCTCCTGAAGACTTTCATGCATATAGCATTGATGAGTTGTTTATTGATGCGACAGCTTCTTTGCATTTATTTGCCCGAACACCAGATGAGCTAGCTCATCGAATACTTAATGAGATCTATCGTAAAACAAGACTGACAGCTACCGCAGGAATCGGTCCTAATCTCTTACTGGCGAAGGTTAGCTTAGATCATGAGGCCAAGAATAGCCCAACAGGAGTTGCGTATTGGCGATATGAGGATATTCCCTTTAAGTTATGGTGATTCATCCAATGAAGGATTTCTGGGGGATCTCGTCAGCTACAGAAAGACGCTTAAACCGTTTAGGCATCTATACCCTAAAAGAACTCGCTCTTTCTTCGAAGGAGATGTTACAAAAAGAATTTGGCATCATGGGACAGGAACTTCACCAACATGCAAATGGCATTGATTTTAGTCGTATTTCGGATGTGTACATTCCTAGTTCCCGTTCCTTTGGGAAAAGTCAGATTCTCTTTCGAGATTATACAAGCCGAAAAGAAGTGGAATTATTGCTATTAGAGCTATTGGACGATGTTTGCTTTCGTTTACGCATGCATCACGTAGTGGCTCAAACGATTCATTTATCCATTGGCTACAGCAAACAAACAGGTGGAGGATTCTCCAGACAAAAGAAAATGGGGAGAGCTTCGAACTTAAGCCAAGATATTTTCCCTTATTGTTTAACCATTTTACATACTTTTGATAGTGGCATGCCCATTCGTTCTATTGGGATTTCATTATCAAATACGAGCATTGAAGAAGAGGAGCAAATGAGCTTATTTGAGGATATCGATCAGCGTGAAAGAGCCTATGCTCTTACCAAAACGATTGATGAGATTCGGATGCGTTATGGGAAGAATAGTGTTCTACGGGCTTCAAGCTATCTGGATCATTCAACAGCTCGTTATCGAAATGGTCTTATTGGCGGCCATAAAGCTTAAAGGAGGATGATATCATGAATAACGATAGAGGAATGAAAAAATGGCGCCCATTCGCCAGTATGCCCGAACAATACACAGGATTGCAGGAAGTTATAAACAAGCAAGCAGAAGTACCTCAACCTCTTTTAACAGAAGAGCAAATGGAAGAAATCAATTTCACCTTAATTGAAGCCTTACATACAAATAAACAAGTTTATCTTACATACTACAAAAAGGGACAATGTATTACAGAAAAGGGATTCATCCAATTTGTTGATTCTCTGGGAAATTTGTTTGTTTTTATCGATGAAGTATTTGAGTTAAAGAATAAAATGAGGTTAAGTGAGCTAATTGATGTTCGTTTTACATAAAATAATTTCACTTCACTATTTGTGGTAATCTAATAAGAGTCAACTAGAAAAGAGTGATCAAAATGGAAGAGAAAGAGCAGCAAGAAATAGATCTCACTAAAGTTTATGACTACGCTGAATATCCAGATAAAAAAAGTGGACGATGTGACAACTGCAATTCATCTTACTTCAAAAGTTCCGTAAAAAGTGGCGTTTTCTTACGTGAATGTCGACAGTGTGGCATAAAGAAGAGTATCTAAGTATATTTAAAATCAAATATAGAAAAAGAAGGCATTCTACTAGTGATTATTATATAGAAGAATGGGACTTACCTAAAGATATTCTTCTATTGAGTGGAGAAGGACATTGGTGGGTTGCATTCGATTATCGGAATACAAAAGATAATCCTCCTATAATTTATATGGATCTAGAATGGGGAACAGACACACTTATTTTTGAATTAGCTCCTAACTGCGAAACATTTGTAAATGGCTTATTTATTTATGAATGTGAAGAATGACTATATTTATACAATAAAAAAGAACTGGCATTCAATTGTCAGTTCTTTTTTATTGATTTCATAAGTAGGGATGTTACGCCTTCGTGTTAGTTTAATCGTGTTTTCACTCTTTTTAAAATGTGAGGCATCCGATTTACGATGTTGCTGCCACTGATCCGCATGACTTTATATCCTTTTTTCCTTAAATAAGCATCTTTGAGAATTATAACATAGAGATATCCACAACAAATCGATAACGTGCTCATACACTTCATCTATCTCATCGACACGAATTACTTCAATCATAGGAGCAATGCCGTGTTGAGCAGCAAAAATCAAACATTTCTTGTGTTTGGAGACTTCCACCAACAAGTGAACCAGCAGCACTACGAGGAACCATAATTAAAGAAAACATACTGTCTTGATCTGACTTGGCCGGGAGATATCGTACGGTACTGTCGTACTACAAAAGTCATCCAGAAGTGGGTTATACAGCCTATTTTGGAAGGGTTCAGGTACCATATAGAGAATAATATTTTTTAAGTCAAAACGGGAAAGGAGGAATGAGTATGAAAAAGTTTAAAATAAGTGTCCTGGCATTGGTAGCTGCGTTGTTGGTCCCTTCTTCTGCATTTGCTAGTGGCTGGGATTACTTAGGAGAAGAAACTCTTTATTCTTATGGTGCTGAAAGTCATGTCTATGCCTCTGGTGGTGGAGATTATAAGATTTGTAGGGATCCTTACGTGGGTCCAGCTGGTGAGGTAAAAGTCGAATTATGGGAGTACGATCCTGAAAGTTATAATGATTATGTAGGAGCAAAATATATAGCACGAGGCAAATGTGGGTATTTCTATAGTATTGGTGGCTTTGTTGATGGAGATCAAGCTGAATTTTTCGCGAAGTCAAGAACTAGCAGTACGATACGTTTAATCTTTTATGATTAATTCACTAACTGGATGAAAAAGAGACCTGAGATGGATTCGTAAAGACTAAAATGAAGGATGGTAAAGGTCGAAACGATGAGCAGCAGGATAAAGCATCGTTTTAAAAGTATTTTTTGGTCTTATGATAATAAATCTTTTGGTTGAGTTGAATGAATAGGAATGTTCATTCAAAAAGATGGGAATCTATTTTGATTAATCTTTTTTCAAAATGGATTCTTTTTTTGTGCCGTAGAATATGAGTTTGCTGAACGTTTTTGATTAAACTTTATTTTAAAGATACATTACTTTCTACTTTAGTCTTTGGGACATCCCCTACTCTCTTGTCCATTTCATGAAAAATAAAAGCCAGTAGTCCAACCCCCAGCATATAAAAAGCCAGCTCCTCTTACATAACCATTTACTAATCCCCTACTGCAGTAAAGGTTCTTTGTTATCTTTTGAGTGGACAGGCAAGCTTACTGCTATAGCTACATAGTATCTAAAGAATCTTAACTTCATTACCTAATCAGTATCTAGTTCAGTATCGCTACCGCGTTAATACAAGCTGTATGCGCTTAGTGAAGCCCTTCATGGAATCTGTAAGGGAGCTGAGCCGAAGAGGCGAAGGGGGCGACCGAATGCCGTGAGCTGAAATAATCCATACATGAAATGCGAAAAAATAAAAAGAATGAAAGTAGGTACCAACATGAGAAAAACAAAAGGGTTTACCTTTCGAAATATCTTTCCTTTAACCCTCCACTCATCTCTTACGAGACCTCGTCCCTTCAAAACTTATTCCTTTGTTCCTTTTAGTCCATTGGCTATGCTTGATCCCACCATTCTGATCATAGGAGGCATTGTATTAGGAATTGCCATTATTGAACGAATATTAGAGCGCTGGGGTGTTATCGATCTTGTGGATCAGTTCGCAAAGGTGATGCGCTTTATCCTGCCTGTCACCTTCTATAGCGCCTTGATTTATTTTTTTGCGACATTTATGTTTTGAGGAGGGTTTTAGATGTTTGAGAAACTAAAATTGCGTGGAAAGCTAATTAATGCGTTTCGTACAGCAGAGATTTACCGGATGGTGAAACGTGGAGACCGTACCTCCTATCTGTTTCCGAAAATTCATCAAATCGATCATCATCACACCTACACTCGCTATGCCTTTTCCTTACTGAATGGCATTGATCCTGAACTTTTAAACAAAAAGAGATGGGCTTTACGCCAAGTATTAGGCAGCAACATCGAAATAAACGGCAGCCTAAAGAATTTTAGTATCACCGTTCATCACAAAAGATTGCCTAAGATGCTTACTTATACGTATGACTCGATTCATCCTCATATCGAAAAAATGGAGCTTCCTGTCTGCATTGGTCAAGATATCTACGGAAACCCTGTTTCATGGGATTTTGCGGATTTAGAAACGTTACTGATTTCGGGCGAAATTGGCGCAGGAAAAAGCAGTCTTATGCGTGTCATCCTCACGACTTGGGTAAAGTATACCTCACCTGAAGAGTTGCGCTTAGTGTTAGTGGATCTGAAGCGTGCTGATTTAGGGTTATTTCATGGGATTGAGCATGTGGATGCCCTTTGTTTTGAAGCGAAAGACATGCGAAAACCTTTTGCCTTACTTCGAGCTGAAATGTATCGTCGAGGTGATTTACTGTTAGAGCATGGCGTGACACATATTAGTCGTCTTCCATTTAAGCTGCCTCGTATCGTCGTAGTTGTAGACGAAATGAGCATCATCAAGAGAGAAACGGATCTCGTAGAGATGATTCAACAGTTTGCGAGTCAAGGCCGTGCACTAGGTGTTCACACCATTATTGCCATGCAGCGTCCGGATGCTGATTTATTAAATTCAGCATTAAAAGCGAACTTACGGGTACGAATCTCTGGAAGGCAAGCCGATGCAACCAATGCGAAGGTCGCCGGAGTCATTGGGGCAGAAGAAATCGATGCGGCAGCCAGAGGACGTATGAAAATTAAAATCGATGAGGTTAAAGAGTTTCAAGCCTATTTCTTAGATGAAGAAGCTTGTAAGAAAATGCTTTCACCTTATAAAACACGTGTGAAAGATCCAGAACCTCCACTCGAGGTTGTGTCCCAGTCTATCTTTGGATTATTAGAGAAGGAGGAACAGCGATGAGTTTTCGACTATCGCAGCGTGATAAAGACATCATTGGGTTTATCAATCAGTTTCGGGCTGTGGATCGCGACTCATTAGTGGAACTCTTCTTTAAACAGCTGAAATCGCCTGTCAATGCGTGTAATAGTGTCATGGTACGTTTATATCGATTAGGGTTGATTGAACGTACACAGCAGTATTCTCCGACGGTCTATTTGCCTGTAGATGCAAAGATCAAAAAGAAATCTCAAAAGATATTACATTTCCTTTCAATTCTAGATATCTATAAACAAATGTGTTCGTATAGTATGCCTAAAAATGTCATTGTAGAAGATAAGCCCACAGGACGAAAAGGAGGCATTGAACCCGATCTCTTTTGTATCTTTAAAAGATCTCCGTTTTGGATTGAAATTCAGAGAAATCAGTATTCTGAGCAGAAGATGCAGACGAAGGTCAACCTCTATGAGGAGTTTTTCTTTTCCGATGAGTGGAATGACTTGCACTGGCAACCAGAAGGTCGATCACCTATCTTCCCTTCAGTTATTCTGATTACGCCTGTTCGGTATGCAGTGTCTTCAGATCATATTCAAATTATACAGGTAGGAAGTATTCATGAACTCATGGACAAATATAAGAGTACTACTAAACAACAGAGGGAAGCAAAACCAATAACACAGTCCTCTTCTGGTGGGATTAGAATCAACTTAACCTAGAATGCTAAAAATGTAGCTCACAAAAAAAGCTCCTATCTGATTTTGAGCAAATGGAATAGGAAGTCAGATAGGAGAAAGAAAAAGACACATATAAAAATATGCGCAAACAAAAGATAGATTCTAACATGTATGAAAGTAAACCTCTAAGTTATGTTTGCATGTAGATCGGTATGGATAGATAGTGGGTAAATTTGATAAATGTAAAAAGATTTCTCCCTCCTCCTGACAAGGAAAGAAGAATCTTTTTACGAGCTGAAATGCATGATGAAACATGCCATACCGACCTAATAAATCGTACCATATCTTTATAACAATAAAGAGGCAGTATTGTTTCTTTTTATAACGATACTATGTCAGGTAGGTTACAGCATTCGAATAAAAAGCTGCAGAAATGAGAAATTTATAATTGGAATATTAAAGTAAAGGTGGGCTATTTATAATTTTAATTAAAGAAAATTTTGAAGATGGAAAAATGAATTATTTTGGCATAAAAGACAGTGGGATAGATGATATAGTAAATGATCCAGCTAATAGTATAGATGACTGGTCATTACATATCCCACCTATGGATAACGCCATGCCAAATGTTCTTATGCGAAGACATCTAGTAGAATTAAAAAAGGGGCATACGTACACGTTTAATTTATTTGCTAAGGGCGATCCTGCAGTAATAATACGCCTGTCATTTGTTAATAACCCATCTGATGGTCATGGAAATCCTAGAATTTTAGCGCAAGCAGAAAAGGCTTATTTATCCACTAATTATAGTGATGTCCCATATACACTAACATTTACAGCTCTAGAGAATTATCCATACGGTGGTGTACATTTTCAAATAGGGGGGGCCAACGCATCTAGACCTTCTTTTATCGATAATATCGAGGTTTCAGTAGAAAGCTAATTAGATCTAATATAGATGGTGTCTTAAGATCGTTTCTGCCTTTATTAGGCCTTTGATTTCACTATCTGCTTTTTATATTCATTGAAAGCATGTTGTGAAAAACGCAAGTAACAAGCTGTCCCAATAAGGGTTCTTTTGCTTGCTTGTTTCCTATAGAAAACATTATGTTAACTAACTTTGTATATCATATGCATATGAAAAATGAAGTTTGAAGAACAAGTTCTCTAATGTTTTTATTTGCCCATTATCCTTCAATCTTCAAGACCCTGACCTCATCTTTTACGGAAAATGTGATAACCACAGGTCCTTCAGGTGGATTATGAGGACCTGTAAACGTATCATATTTCACCTTCACCATGAAATCATAGTTTGAGAATCCACCGGATATACGCTTCACACTCAATATATCTGCATTCCACAAACTATAACTACGATCAGGGTATTTCGTTCGAATTGCTTTGTCCGCATAGGGATTCAATAACATCAAAAAGGCATCATAGAAATCTGTATGCTTCTGCTTAATGGACGGTTGAGGAGCAGCTTCTGTATAGGTGGCCATTCCTGCTATTAAGCATAGGCCAAGGGCTGTGGTCACTATTAATCGTTTCATTCATTCTCCTCCTTGTAGTACCTGTTTCAGCTAGTTTCCCCGTAAGAATATGGACAATACGGAGCTTTTAAAAATGATTTTAGAGGTTGGCTTTTATGCAAACATAAAAGGATAATGGACAAACAAAAAAAAGAAGAAGACTATTTATGTAGTGGTCTTCTTTTTTTGTACCGATAACAGGTATTATATTGACTAAAACTTCCTATGAAAGTTTAAAACACATATATGGTGGATAATAATAGAAATGTCACCTTTCGAGGGTTGACTATCTGACAGGCAGGCATGGATCAATGACCTTCTATTTTCAAATAGAGGGTCATTCTTGTTAAATATGGAGGATAATAAGTAAAGAAATATATGCTGTGCCTTTTTATATATCAAAGAAATCATCCGGTTTTAAATTAGAATCTAGCATTCTAAGAGCTTTCATAACTTTTTTTATTGTAGTACCCGAAGGAACATAATTAGCATCCGTACAAAGCTTGCTAACCGTACTTTTATTAAGCTTTGTCAATTTACTTAACTCTGTTTGAGTACAACCATTCTTATCTAGAAACTTTCCCAACTTACTTCTTTTTTTACCACGACTCCACATAACAAAAGCCTCCTTTTTTATAAAGGCTTGACCTAATTTACGAAAAATATTCAACTATTACGAAAAAAAAAGAACTTTACTTATAAAAAACGGAAACTTAGAAGTCTTCCCTGCATACAATAAAGTAAATAGTGTAATATTTTTATATAGTTCTATAGAATAATGTCGATATTTTTGTCATAAACATATAGCATGAATACAGTTAAGACCGCCTTATACACTAATACATAATGGGCGGTCTTTGTTATAGGTATGCTATGAAATTAGGGATTTATTAAATTAAAAGGCCCGCATTATAGAATGCGAGCCCTTCAGCAAATAAAACAAAAGTGGAAACAGGGGATTAACGTAGTTAATCCTTAGGGTTATTGACTTGAAAAGTCTCTTTCATTGTATCAACATAACAATTATTTTAAAATATGTAAAAGTCATCATTTTATTGGCTCTAAATGTAACCAAACAAGGAATTTAGTTACAAATATTATTATTTATACAATAGTAATATAAAATTTTTTATTGTTTCCTAGGCGTTAGCTTTTCTACAAGTTCTCTAAAAGTATCAGCGCTCCTTAAAGTAACTAGATCGCGTTCATAAGATTCTTTGTAACCTAGGAAATCAAGAGAAGGATTGATTTTATTGTAATGAAAGTTTAATCACAAATAAACTCCCCATACCAGCTTTGCAATTGGAATTGATTCATATACAAGCATATTCTCACTATGAAGATTACGTCCGTGCTCCTCCAGAGAGGCTTCGCAGCAATTTATATCATTTTCACATAAGGATGCTCACTAAAATCTCTAATACTACCCCAAAACTGTTCCATTCAGTCCCTCTTACTGATTGCAATTAATAGACTTGACTCTCAAGTTTCGCAACTATGACATCTTTTTAGAAAAGCTTAATATGTGTAAAGAAATTGAAAGCAAAAATAGTTATTTATTTTTGATATTCATAGACGACTGGAACTTTGTCCATTTTCACGGTTTTAGCCACCACATAACGGCGATAGCCATCTTTCAAGATCTTAGATCCTTTTTCGATCGTCAATGGCTCATCTAAGCGCCCTGTACGCTTCACAAAATCAATGACCTTTTGCGTTTTCTCAGGGTTTGGACGTGTGTTTAAGAACGCTTCAGGTACGACAATTTCATCGAAGCTCACGAGATCCTGCGTTCCTTTGGGTTGATTCGGTAGTTCCCTCTTGGATGGCGCAGTCTTTTTCTCTTGAACAGGTGTCTCTTTTGCTTCTGACTGAACCGTTTCTGCGCTCTTTTTCTCTTCTTTTGCTGCAGGTTGAGAAACAGGCGCTTGTTCATCTTCCTGCTTAGTAGATTCCGTGTTCTTTTGTGCTTCAGAAGGCGCAGAAGCTTCTTGTTTATTTTCTTTTTTTGCATCTGACTCAGTCTTCTCTTTGTCATTTTTATTCGGGAGAACGGTAATCTGGAAACAGATCACCCCTACTTCCCCAGGGCATTCATCAATGGGAATGTCTAACGTTGGTTCCCCTTGAATTAAGATTTTTTCATGCATAATACTTTTTTTCGTGAGGCCTGTTTTGTTAAAAGCCTTCTTTGCAACAAATACCGTATACGAAATAAACGTACTCTTCTTCAACCCTTTAGGCGCAGATGGTGACCCTTTTTCACGCATATCAAAGGCAACATAGCGATCGTATTCTCGTAATGGTCCTGTGGCTGATCCGGTTAACGTAATTTTATGTGGCATAATGTTCTCCTCCTGCGTAGATATAGATTTATTTATTACTTAGAACAGTGTTCTAAGTAAACATATCCTAATAATAATTCAGCTTATAAGGGGGTTCTTTACTCTTTGCATTTACTCTTTGCATTTACTCTTATCGTACATATAAACAGAGACTATGCGCATACTTTGAGTATGGACTTGTAGCTCAATGGCAGAGCAGCCAGTCGTATTACACTATACAACTTTGGCGTCTTGCGGGTTCAAATCCTGCCAAGTCCTCTCTTAAAACACTGAATACGTTAGAAATAGTGAAAGTCCCCGCTATACTTTAACTATTTTTAAACATTAAGAAGCTGGTTCCTTTAATTTAGCATGTTGATGCAATAATTTTTGCTCCTCAGGTGTTAATGCTTGTCCTAAATCTTGTTTCAGTTCCACCATTTCTAATGAACTGTACGTAGAGCAGTGTTCCTGCAGCAAGCATTCCTCTTCTGGTGTAAGCTCTTGTTCTAAGTCTTGCTTTAACTGAATCATTTCAAGCTGTTGTTCTAAAGATATTTCTACTTTTTTTGTACCCTTCTCTTGATCCTGCTCAGCCTTTAACCAATCCGGTAAGATTTCTTTACGGATAATATGTTTTGGTATAAACAATTTTGTTGATGACTTTTCTTTATGTATAACTTCCTCATGAGTTGGATATACTGATGAATAATCCTCGTTTTTAGGATTAACCAACTGATAGAATTGGTTTTTAGCAATCTTATAGAGTAATTGGCACATATTATCTAGGGACAAAGGCTTTCCTTTATGATTAGCTTCATGTAGATATTTGTCTAATCCAATAATAGATGTATACGCAATTTCATGTACTTGCCCTTTGTTAATATCAATCTCTGTATCTCGTTTGACCGTTTTTGCAGCATTTTGAATGCGAGCATAAAAGTCTTTTAATTGATGACCATACTTACCTGCGTAGACTTGATTGACTTTCTTAGGAACACCTTTGATATAAGTAAATGCCTGTGAAGCAGACATTAAATGATTATTTATATGATTTACAGGTAAATCAAGGTTAATAAAGGCACCAGGTGATTTATCAGCCTTTAAGCTTGGTGTATCAACGTTTTCCTCACTTTCTGGATACATCACAGGAAGCGTCACAGGAGTTGTCATTTCTTCTTGGTGGACCGTTTGTATACCTGTTGTATCATGGGCAAAAAAGATTTCGTCGCAAATCCGATTAAAGTTCTTATGGCTTTTAAGAATAAATACATAACTATCAGGGTGAGTACCTGTTGCATCCTCTTTAATGTAACGTGCTACAAGTATAAAAGGTGTCGCTTTTAACGAACGTACAAAACGAGAAACCGTACTTTTAGAAACTTTAAATTTCTTCATGAGTGTTTCAGAACGAATTGCTTGGATGCCTGTAGCTACTAGGTTATAGATGACATGATCGAGCATTTCCATTCTTTTTTTAGGAAATTCTTTATGTATAGCTGATTGGTTCTGTTTATAATGAGTACGGATAATTTCTAAAAACTCTTCTTTCTTTTTCCGAAGTGTGGATTTGTTCTTCCATAACCACTTAAATCGTCCGTTGAAGGTGTCTACATCTCTTAAATAGCAGGTTAATATTTTTGTCATTTGTTCATCTTCTCCTTTAAGGAACACAAAAAAGACACTGTTTCCCTGGAAAAAGGAAAACAATGTCTTGATTTTGATGAACTAAGCCCTTGAAATAGATAGCTATTTCATATAAAATAAAAGCATAAGTTTTATTTTATATGAAAACTAACTCTATTAACAAGAGACTTCGACAAGTGTTTTCCCTACCGTCTTTAGGGGGAACGGTTTAAGAGTGCTACCAACACGTCTTAAACAGTTGAAGTCTTTTTTCTATTCCGGTCATTTTTGTTAGTTTTATTATAGCGTTAATTAATCTCATAATTCAATAAAAATTAGTAATATATCTCAAAAGATTTAGTTTTACATCTTTTATGAGGTGAAAATCCTATCTATATTTAAATGAATTTATTATTGAAGGTATTAAGAGAACTCTCTCTGACAACTGCTACAAAAATAATAAAACAGCTTCTAATTACTGGTCAGTAATTAGAAGCTGTTTTATTATTTTGTGAACATTCTTTTCCATATGCTTTTTCCTTGTTCTTTTTGAATTTCGGTCATGGCTGAATGGATAGAATCTAATTTTTTAAGTAATTGATCATTCACTTCTTTTAAACGCTGATTGTCTTGTTCAAGTTTATTCATCTGTTCTTTTATCTCTATAACATCTTTTTTTTCTGCCAAATTTTCTGATGGAAGCGTTAGTTGTTCTTTCTTTTCCATTTTTTTATCCATTTCTTCTATTTTTTTAGCAAGTAATAAAAATGCTTCTTTAAAGGAGTTTTCGTTTGTATCTTCTTCCTCTAAATCCTTGTTAATAATTTTTGTTTGTTCTTCGCTCATTAAATTTGCTTTAATTAATTCTTCACGAATCATTTCATTTGGTGCATGTTTTCCGAATTTCTCTTTTAGTTCAATAATCTTCTCAATTTTTTTATCTTCATCAGTAAATATGTATCTTATTCTTCCAATTCTTTTATGTCGTACTAACCCGACTTCGCACCAGTCCCGTAATTGATGATTTTCTATATTAAATTTTCTAGCAACTTCTGAAATAACCATTGTTTCTTCGCTCATAATTGTACCTCCTTCACAAACGAATTAATCTAACTGAGTTAGTATCCTCTTATATGGAATATTTTTAATAACTTAATTAAGTCTAACTTAATTGGTCCTAACTAATTAAATGCTACTTATTTTGACGCTTGTCTTTATTATTCTAGCAGATTTTACACTTAACTGAATTAGATTTATTGTATTTTACGTTATGTAGTTCAATTAAATTTGAACTGAATCCTTTAAAAAACTATAAATCCATTTATAGTTTTTTAAAATATTACAATAAGTTTAATTAAAATGCAATTAAGTTCAACTAAGTGCAACTTAATTGCATTTTAATTAAACGGCTCTTTAGTGCCAATTTAATTTAGTTTGGCTTATTTTATTATAAGTTCAACTAAATTAGATTTGTTTGCAACGAGATGGTTTTAAGTTAACCTTAAGTTTAACTATTGGATTTAAATCAATAATTTAGAAGCAAAAAAGTTATGTGTTAAGTTATTTTTCTCATTTGATCCTCAATCTATTGAGGAGTTTAATAGCTGAGACTACTGTTGATTCTGTTTAGATAATACACTTCTTCTGTAATATGGTGTGAAACATATCTATGGAGGCATCATCATAAAAGCAGTCTTTTTGGCTGAAAAGATGCTTTATCTCGTATTTGTGTACATGCTGAGTAAACTCACCACTTATGTATTGTGAACCGAAATCGTTACGAAGAGGTAATCCCTTTCAGGGCTTTTGGGCAGTGTAAGCTTTTTGAAGTGCTTCAATGATCAACTCTGATGTGATTAAACGAGAAAAAAATAGCACACAATTTCTTTAGTGTGAATTTAATGAAGATGTTAAACAGCACCAACCGCCTCATATCATAGGGACATACTTAATTTCAGGCAACCATTGTTTAGAGAGGTTTGATAATTTTTTGAAACGCTAGAATGTATTTTACTTTTTCGTGAATATGACCATAGTCTTTTTTTTGAATATCTAGCTCTTGTTTTAGCCAGAGGTTTTCTAATGAATCTTAGCTAATTCTCTAGGTATTAGAGAGCATTCCTCTGTATTAAAATATGTTAATAAATTCACGCAATTATAAATTGTTACTTCTGACCACCATATTCGCTGCTTGATTCTTTAACCAAGTTTCCAGCATGATATAAATACATAATCGTTTTCTTAAAGTCATCATTTTATTTTCTGCCTGTCCACTTATGTTCATTTCCCACACCTCCTCTCAAAGATTATTAAAGGGACTCAATTAAATCGTGTCCACGAAACTATAATAAATTCAGTATAGGGCTTTATCCTCCCTATACTCAGGGAATGATCTTTTCTTAAGGAGAGATTTACCTAATTTTGTCCAATAGTGATAACTAATCCATACTCAATTGAATCTGGATTAGTTATTTTATTTGAATGAACATTACTTTAGTAGAGTCAGCTTTTATTAGTGCATGTAGTCTGTATATACCTAATTAGAATTAGTTTAAGTTAATTAATTACTAATTGAATGTAAAAGAATATAGACTCGGTAGCTTTTAATTGGACAAGTTAATATGCTGTATTTTAATTAAATTAAACTTCTTTTTTATTGAGTTAATTTTAATTTATTTTAGTCTAAATTAGTGATAATTACCTTGGGTTTTAAAAGAATTAGAGTTAGATTCTTGCAGCAGAAAAAAGAAAATCTAATTGTTTAATTGTATATTAGGATGATCATAAAATTTTAAAAAGTTATTTAGTGAATTAATGAAATGTTTTCAATTTGAAAAGTACATGCCTTTAATTTGTATCAAAAGAATAGAGAAACAGAAACAGGGATATAAAAGATTCACTTTGAGGGTCAAAGCATTCAGCTTCATGAATATAAGCAGAAAACTTTACGTGAAAAGATGAAAAAACTGAATGAAAAGCAACAGGATTTGGCCATGAAGTGAAAAAACACATGTTCACAGTAGGTTCACAAAGGAGAGTTTAGGTCAACAGTAGGTTCACACTTTAGAGGTTTTCGCGATATCACGGTTTTGCTAGGCTCTGCCTAGCCTATCACCTCGTGTGATAGCAAAAAACCCTTATGCTCTTCTCGCCTTTACAGTGGGGAACCAAAATTTATAGGAAAAGAACGAATGTAATGGATTCATCTTTACAAAATATCGATTTGATTGCTGTTGGGAAAATAGATGAAATGACGAAAGAAAAGACCATTGCTTCCTAGGAATTTATAAAAGTTAACTTAAAAAGGAGGAGGGTCCGATAAGAAATAAAGGATTATGACAAAGGGAGAAAAGAGAAATTGTAAAATAGATTTAAAAGATTTTTTGCACGGGATATTGGAGCACAATTTTAAAAAAACGGAGTACAGTTCAAGAAATGGAACATTGAAAAAAGCAAAAGTTTGAAGACCGAATGAAGTTTGAGACGTCTTCTTTTTTCATACTAGGCAGGTGGAAGGAGGAAAGAAGCAGCAAGCAAACCAGGTAAATAAAATTTGATTATTATCAATAAGTACTACAACAAACTTGCTTATTTTCACAGTGGCTATATTGAAATCGTTGATCCAGTAGCAACGGGTAAAACGTGGGAGAAAACACCTGTTAACTTCTTTAAAGTCGTAAATAAGATTAAAAATCGTGATTAATGTACGGGCCATATACATGATATAAGGTTTGATGTAATGTCTCACTTCTTTCTCCCTAAATATTCTTTCTACTCTTTGTTTTTTCGACATTTTTTATGCCTTTTCTTTTTTATAATGTAAAGTACATAGAAAGCATAAGACACGAGGAGGAACGCAGATGAACATGATAGCAGGTTTAGAAATAAGAGAAGAAAAGATGCCACTAAATGATGAAGAGATTGTTCAAGCGTTTCAAAAAGGCGACGAAGATGTTTTCAATCTGCTCATAAAAAAATATGAGTATTTGGTCTGTTCAAAGGTAAAAAGATACTTCCTATTAGGAGGAGATCGAGAAGATCTCTTACAAGAAGCAAGGCTCGGATTATATAAAGCTGTTCGCGATTTTAAAATAGAAGGGATGAGTTCATTTAGGGGATTTGCTGATCTATGCATTACACGTCAACTCATTACAGCTATAAAGGCAAGTGCTCGTCAAAAACATTCCCCCTTAAACAATGCCATCTCTTTAAACATACCTAAGAATTCAAAGCGATTGGAAGACGATTTGATTCTTATGGAGATGCTTCCTCATCCACGTGCTGTAAGCCCTGAACAAGCTACCGTGGAAAAAGAAAATAAAAGAGAAAGGGAACAGATATTACAAGAAATACTGTCACCTATTGAAAAAGATGTATTCGCTCTATATATGAAGGGACAAACGTATATACAAATCTCTCAAAACCTACATCTTTCTCAAAAAACAGTAGATAATGCACTTTACCGAATTAAGAAAAAAATGAAGCATCAAATGCATTATCTGTATTTACAGCAATCATCCTGAAAGACGTAGATAATTTTCTATAAGCTATTCGTTCTAAATTCGTACAACGCCTACTGCATAGATACTGCTTTATTCTTTTATATGTTCTCTTGTTTATAATAAAGATAACGATGAGTAAGCTAATAGAAGGTGATGGAAATGAAAGGTCAACAATGGAGTACAAGGTTTAATGATGTAAAAGAGACGATCCAATCAATTATCTATACATGGAACCCCCTCTCTTTGCATGCTTCTGAAGAATATGAGTATGAAGCTACGTGGATTCTTCCTATGGTATACAAAGTACCAAACGTTGAGAGTCTGGCGGTTGAGATAAAAGATATATTAAATCAGTCATTTAATAGTACGTTAACAAAAGAAGAGTGTATAGGAATTGCGCAGCAAATCTGGGAGCAGATAAGAGAATAGATAAACGCAAGCTTATAGTTAGATAAGTGCTTAAAAAGGAGAGATTTCTTCCTAAGCCCCACTTCTGAGACGAGTTAGGATATACAACTTTATTTACTATAAGCTATCTTTAATACCTGATAGAAGACACCTGCCCCCAAAAAAATTATTGATTTTTAATGGATTGGTGATGAGTGGAACTAATATTTTGTAGAAATTTCGGGTTCGAAAAGCGTTGATTTATTACAAATAATAAATTATCCTAATACTAGTAAAAAAAGGAAGGGTGGACGTGAAACAATGATTAATTAATCCTATTTTCTAAGAAAAAATTCGTTAAATAATACGATTGTTTTTTTCTGAATAGGATTAGACTGTACTTTTACATACAAATCAAATTGATCATTGTATTCCTTTCTTTCGGAATGTCATGCCAATATTGTTGTACTGTACTTCCCCCTGTTCAGAAAATACGCAGGAGGTTTTTTGTTTTGGAAGAGAAATTACCCGTAAACCATTCAACCAAGTTGTTTGGAAACCGTGTTTTTCAAGCTATTATTATCTCTGGGTTATTCTTGCAAATAGGGATATGGGTTAGGAATTTTGCTGTACTTCTTTTCATAATGGAGAAGACACACGGAGACCCATTTGCAGTATCTTTAATATCTGTAGCAGAATTTGCACCAATTTTTATTTTCTCCTTTATTGGCGGAACATTTGCAGATCGTTGGCGTCCAAAACGTACTATGGTGTGGTGTGATATTTTAAGTGCAATATCTGTATTTGCTGTGCTTATCACGCTTATACTTGGATCTTGGCACGTAGTATTTTTCGCAACTTTAATCTCTGCAATCCTTTCCCAATTCTCTCAGCCTTCAGGGATGAAACTGTTTAAAATGCATTTACCGGAGGAGCAAATGCAGGTAGGGATGTCAGTCTATCAAACGGTCTTTGCGATATTCATGGTTCTAGGACCAATACTAGGAACATTTTCCTTTCAAGCCTTTGGTATAAATCTCTCCATTGCGATCACAGGTACAGCCTTTTTACTTTCAGCAGCAGCACTCACTTTTCTACCTTCTGATCGAAAGATGGAAGAAGAGAATGGAACTACATCACTACTAAGTGAAATGAAAAGTGGTGTTAAGTATGTTTTGGGGAAGAAAGAGTTGAGCCTGTTAGGTCTATGCTTTTTAGCAGCTGGACTAGGAATAGGGTTTATTCAGCCTCTCTCCATTTTCCTTGTAACAGAGCAGTTGGGTTTAGCAAAAGAAAATCTCCAGTGGTTACTTACAGCTAATGGAATTGGCATGATCTTAGGCGGAGCAGTAGTAATAATCTTTGCCAAAACAGTAGCACCGCAAAGGCTGTTGGCATTTGGAATGGTTGGTAATGCAGTTGGGTTTGCCATAATGGGATTATCAGTAAATCTATGGCTGACGCTGGGAGCTCAGTTTCTAAATGGTCTCATGTTACCGTGTATTCAGATTGGCATCAACACGATGATCTTACAGAGAACGGAAGCTGCTTTTATTGGCAGGGTCAATGGGATTTTAAGTCCTCTTTTTACGGGAGCCATGGTATTGACGATGAGTGTAGCTGGTATTCTAAAAGAACAATTTTCATTGGTTGCCATATTTGAGGCAGCAGCAGTCTTGTTTATTATAGGTTTGCTTTTTATATTACCTCTATATAATCTAAAAGAGGAGACAAAGCAGGAGGGTATAGAATTAGGAGAGTAAAAAACTAATTATGAATGCGTATCTAAATACCTATAATGAAAAACAAAGCATTTTCGTTGTAAAAGTACAACCAAAGGAAATAGAATAAAATACGGTATGTTTTAATTCTAAAAGATGTGGTACACATATAGTACAGTATCAATATCATTTAGAATTGAATGCTGTGAAAGGTTAAATACTTAGCTTAATGAAGGGACTGGTTCGGTTTTGAAAGACGTAACAGCGACTTCAGCAAATGTATTACCCCAATTGACAAGTAGGTATTGTGATTTAACGAACGGCACTCTCGTTATGAATCGATATACGTAACGAAAGAGCCTCACAAGGGCAAATGAACATGAGAATTATTTTGTTGTAAGAGAGAGCAGCCAGCATCATTTTTTGATGCTGGCTCTTTTTATGTTGAAGCTATAAAGTAAGGTACATAAGGTATTGAATCTGAATATTGTTTGTATATAAACGTCCTACTTAATTTAAATAATTGTTGATAGATGTAAGGTTTTGTAGATAACTAAGTTGCTCCCACATATTGAATATTTATTCTATATCAAGTACAATAAGTTGAATATAAGTTCAACTTAAAAAATGAGGTGTTTAGAAATGAAAATTTCACGTTTTAATAAAGATTGCGGGAACTCTGTTGATATGAACATTATGGATGGATATCTATTTGATTTTCCAACGAATGTAGTTGAACTTCAAAAAGAAGCTGCAGATTCTTTTTTTACAGATGCTGTTACGGCTCCAGAAGAATTTAAGAAGCGCATTTTACTTTCTACAACCATTGAGGGTGAAGAGAAAGAGCGTTATTTCTTAGTAGGTGACATTGCAGCAAGTCAATTGCTTGCTAACAATCACATTAATAAATTGCATAATAAAATTACAAGTCATATTCCATACATCACCTTTTTAGCTGCCATTGCATATTACCATGCGTTACATGCGAAAGATAAAAAAGACAATACAATTGAAATTGACTATTTTTCTACGATGTTACCAATCTGGCTCCTTAAGAAAGAGAGTACATTTGGGGCGGCTCAAAAAGCGATGGCTAATCGCTTCTTAGGCGACCATATGTTTACCGTGCACACGCCTGGTTTTGAAAATACCTTAAAGGTAGTAGTAGAAGAAAGTGCGTGCTTAAAAGAGGGAGAAAGCGCACGTTTTGCGTTAAAAAAAGACTTAACCCTTGAAAATCGTGAAGATGCCAATGAGTATGCAGAATGTGAAACAGTGATGGTAGACATTGGTGGCGGATCTATTGATGTCGTTATTCTACCGGAAGGGTTGAAAGCTGCGAATAGCCGTGAATCGTTTCAAAGCATCGAAGGAATTCCGTATTTAGCTCATATTGATAAATTGCGTAAAGAGAAATTTCTAGAATTATTTACAGATTTACGTGCCTTTGATCAATTTATTCTTGATAACTACAGCAAGCAAAAGTTTGTATTGAAAAACGAGAATACAGGTGAATCCATTGATTTAACAAGCACAATCAAATCTTCACTACGAGAATATGTGGAAATCTTATTGGCTAAATTAAATGATGTCGCACCACCACCAGCAAATAAACTGCGTAAGTATGTATACTGCGGAGGGGTAGCTCCTACTCTAGAAGTCGCTATCATGAATAGTATGCGTGAAAAAATTGGAGAAGAACGTACAGAGAAGTATCATAAGGTTCCTCAAGATAGCCGCCATTTAAATTTATTTGGCTTAGAGATTCGTAGTATCGGTTACATTCAAAAGAAGCAAGAAGCAGTGAAGAAAGCCGTTAAATCCTAACAACGTAGGTGATAGGGATGTCAGAGCGTCAAAATGCGTTTACGATTAAGACAAATCGATTGAGTGATGAAGTGTATAATAAACTAGCTACATACGCTAAATCGCGTAAGTTAGGGGATTATATTTCATCTTTAATTCTACGTGATCTAGATGATTCATCTACTGAAAGAAAAGCAATGGAAGACACAAAAACCTACGAAATGCTTGAACATATCAAGAATGAATTAGCTGATTTAAAAACATTAGCAAAAACAACAGGTTTTGTAGGAAACGATTCCGTCAAAGAAGAAGAGCCTTCAAAGGTTCTCCAACTGAAAGAAGGAAAGATTGCAGATTTAGAAAACATATCCGGCTCATTAGACGATGACGATCTAGAAGAATATAACGATTTTTAAACAGAAAAACTACTAGAATTGCACTGCACCCCAATCCTAGTGGTTTTTCTGTTTTTAAGCTTTATATTGTATACATCTTTAGTCCAATAAATAATGGATGTAGTTAAACAACTAACTTTTCATCCATTACTCATTATCGTCAATATGTGTTGAAATTTGCCAAGTAACACCGAATTTGTCTGTTACTTGGCCATAGGATGGACTCCAAAAAGTTTCTTGAAGTGGCATTTCTATTTGCCCACCTTCTTTTAATTTTTCGAACACTTCTTTTGATTTTTCTACGCTGCCTATGGTGATAGCTATCGTCACTTGTGATCCAATTTGGTATGGTTGGCCTGGGAATGTATCAGAAAGCATTAAATCCGTATCACCAACTTTTAAATGCGCATTCATTACACGATCTATTGCTTCTATAGGAGTAGGGAATTCTGGATTTCCGGGCATTTCTCCGAAAGTCTGAACACCAATAACTTTTGCATTCAATGCCCTCTCGTAAAATTTAACAGCTTCTTGTCCATTACCGTTCATAACTAAATAAGGATAAATTCCTAAAACCATGAAAAACACCTCTTTTAAAATTTTATTTAGATTTCAATAAATTATAGCTAATCAAATTAAAGAACGTAGGTTCGTTTTCGGCGTAACACTTACTACGTATCTATACAACAAATTTATTGTGTTATCCTGCACAGTTAGTTTGATAAGAAAAAAATTGTTTTAAAAAGGTATGTAATAAAGGATCTAATAAAAAGCAATCTCAAACATTGCTTTCTGTTAACGTTCATGGGTAAGCCAGAGCTAACGCTGTACCTTGTTTGCCATGAATACCATAGTAACCTAATTGAGACTATATCAATCCACAATAACTTCTAGTTTGATGATCATGACGACTAGTTAGTTTTCTTTTCAACATTTGCAAACACATCCTGCTATCTTATAAAATAAGGGTAAGAAATAAGAAAGATAGGAAGAGGAATTCATGTCCACAAAATTAGTGAATTTACGAATTGATTTTGCTTTTAAACAATTATTTGGTACCAAAGGTAGCGAGGACATCTTAACAGGTTTTTTAAACGCTGTTTTAGAAAAGTCTCTAGAAGTACCCATTACGTCTCTTCAATTGGAAGACCCACACCTTCACAAGGCTTACGAAGATGACAAGTTATCTATCTTAGATTTACTAGCCACATTGAGTAACGGAACACAGGTGAATATCGAGATTCAACTTCGTAATACGCATGATATGGTCAAGCGTTCTTTGTATTATTGGAGTAAATTATATACGTCACAAATGCAAGAGGGGATGCCTTATCGTGCTTTACGAAAAACCATCACCATTAATTTATTGGATTTCATTTTATTCTCTTCAGATGAAGAATTTCAGACGACAGGTCAACTGTGGGACACAACAAAGCAACGTGTTTTAAGCGATGATATTGAAATTCATTTTGTGGAAATTCCAAAGCTTGTGAAACAGTGGCGGGAAGAAAAAGTCAACCCGTGGGAAAATGCATTCGTTCGTTGGATATTATTATTACCAGCTCATGAAGATGAACATTTAACTCAAACATTGGAGGAGATTGCTATGAATCAAGATCCAATTCTACAAAAAGCGATGCATAAATGGGAAAATATGAGTCATGATTCTTCATTCCGAAGCGCATATGAAGCCCGTGAGAAATTGCTAATTGATGAACAAGCTAAACTAGCCCATGCTCGTGAGGAAGGATTAGAAGAAGGGGTAGAAAAAGGGAAACTTCAATTGATTCGTAGCATGTATGAGAATGGTATGACTTTGGATGATATTGCAAAGTTTACGGGATTAAATATAGAAGAAATAAGAAGAGTAATCGGATAATATAGAGGGTTACAAAAGCTTTGCGAAAGGTTTCGTAAAGCTTTTTTATTTTATAATTGGCTCACAATAAAATAGTCTAAAAATGCACACCTTTTTAGATGCAGAAAAAACTAATGATAAAAGATCTATTTAAATCTCTAAACAGACCTTTTTAAACCTATAAAAAAGCATTGAAATTATTGTATATTTTGTTATATACCAAATTATCTAATAAAAAGGGGAACCCGTTCTTTATAGTTTATTTATTCACCAGTTACATAATAGTCTCTTACTATATAGATTTTCACTTAATTGTTATATCCAATTTGCTTTATAGTCTCTAATATACGTTTTTATACTTATAGGCTGCTTATGTGTAAGTTTTTCAAAATCTTGAGTAATTCCTTTGGCTAAGCCGAGCTTAGTTGGAAAGTGAATACCAATTACTACATTAATGGATTTATTATTATTTTTGATAAAATAAATTAGGTTTTTGATAAATAGTTCATTAAAAAAGAGAGCACTACTTTGTTGTAGTAGCTCTCTTTTTGACTTCAAAAAAACTTTAAGAAAGCATAATACAACTCGTTCGCATAAGTATACTTTTGTGAACGTTATTTACTTTATGGGGAAAAAATACATTAGAGATAGACAATAAAAAAGATGTTTTAAACCGTCTCTTTTTAGTTAACATACCTATTTACAAATTTAATATTCTGGCGTATAGTACCTAACGTACATATATAATCTTGCTATTTTTATACCTTTTATCGCTTAATCTGTAAGGAGTGGGGGACCCATTTTTGTGCTTTTGCACTAGGGGTGAATCTTTCTGGAAAGAAAGTAGGGCTACTTTGAAGGCCCGAATCCGACAGCTAACCTCATAAGCGTTTTTAGAGAGGGGTTGCTTTTATTTGTCCTGAAAAGAACACTAAGCAGAACCTTAGTGTTCTTTTTTGTGTTTTTTTTCTGCCATAGGGAATGATAAAAGTAAAATAATACAGTAAATGGTAAAGGTTTCAGGAGGAATTTAGATGAGTTATTCATCCATAAAGCGCTTGTTAATTGGCAGGCCACTTAAATCAAAAGAGTTAGGCGAACAAAAATTAAATAAGGTCAAGGCCCTAGCTATTCTTTCATCTGATGCACTTTCATCCGTGGCATATGGTCCAGAACAAGTTTTAATCGTGCTTGCCACCATTGGAATGATCGCATTTTGGTACTCCATCCCAATTGGTATTGGGGTACTTATTCTTTTAACCGCACTTATTCTTTCATATCGCCAAATTATTTATGCGTACCCAGAAGGGGGAGGGGCGTATGTTGTATCGAAATATAATCTCGGAGAAAATGCAGGTCTTATTGCCGGAGGATCTTTATTAGTAGACTATATTTTAACCGTGTCTGTAAGTATTTCCTCTGGAACTGATGCGTTAACGTCTGCTTTTCCTGTCCTTCATGACTACAAGGTCATCATCGCTTGCTTATTGGTTATTTTTATTATGATTTTGAACCTAAGAGGGGTAACAGAATCTGCGTCAGCATTAGCGTATCCTGTTTATCTGTTTGTTCTTGCACTACTTCTCTTAATAGGTGTAGGAATGTGGAAAGTAGCGACTGGTCAGGTATCTCCTAATGTTCATCCTGCTATTGGAACTGCAGTGCCAGGAATCAGCTTATTTTTACTACTACGCGCTTTTTCATCAGGGTGTTCAGCCCTTACAGGCGTAGAAGCTATTTCAAATGCTGTAACAAACTTTAGACAACCGGTTGCAAGAAATGCAGTACGTACGCTTGTTGCAATGGGTATTATTTTAGCTATTTTGTTTTCAGGTGTCATGTTCTTGGCTTATTGGTTTGGAATTGCACCTAAAGCAGAGGAGACAGTTGTTTCGCAGCTTGCTTCCCAAGTGTTGGGACGAAATGGTTTCTATTATTTTGTTCAAGGGACCACAGCTTTAATTTTGGTGTTGGCTGCGAATACAGGCTTTTCAGCCTTTCCTTTACTGGCTGTTAACTTAGCTGTAGATAAGTATATCCCGCGTATGTTTACGATACGTGGTGATCGCTTAGGCTATTCAAATGGCATTGTGACACTTGGAATTGCCTCTATTGCGCTCATCATAGCGTTTCAAGGTAATACAGAACAGTTAATTCCTTTATATGCTGTTGGCGTATTTATTCCATTTACATTATCCCAAACAGGTATGATTGTTAAATGGTTAAAAGAAAAGCCAGCTGGCTGGCAGGGAAAATTAGTGACCAATTTTATAGGAGCTTTGATCAGCTTCACTGTGCTACTTATTTTCTTTACAACGAAATTCTCACAAGTATGGGCTGTTTTAATCTTTTTACCTCTTATCGTTTATCTGTTCCACCGTATTAAGAACCATTATGAAGAGGTAGGAAAGCAACTCCGTATCAAGCCGGGAGATAAAGAAGCAGTAGCTATAGAAGGAAATGTAGTCATTATACCAGTTGCAGGTTTAACAAGAGCTGTCGAGAATTCCATTAACTATGCAAAAATTATTGGAGACACAGTGATTGCGGTCCATGTGGCATTTGACCGTGAAAGTGAAAAGAGGATGGAAGAGATATGGAACGAAAGATATCCGGATATACGCTTAGTTACCTTCTACTCACAATATCGAAGCTTAGTTGGACCTCTTTTACGCTTTATTGATCGTGTAGAAGAGCGAGCTGATGATAGTCATATGGCTGTCACGGTTTTAATTCCACAATTTATCACAAGGAAAAGCTGGCATAATGCATTGCATAACCAATCAAGCTTATTACTAAGGGCACATCTTCTTTATCGAAGAAACGTTATCGTGACAACGTTACCTTATAAATTCAAAAAATAAATTGGATAAATAGCCCATTGACATAAGTTGATGGGCTTTGTCTTTCTTTCCTATATAAACCATTAGTCTAACTATCTTCTTCTTACCTTTAGTATAGAAACATTTTTATTAACTCAAACATAATAAATCAACATATTAATCTTTCGTTCCTAATATATCTGTATTTGGAGGCTCATATCCCATCATTCGTAACTTGGATACAATTTGTCCTTTATGATGAAATTCATGAGTAATCGTGTGCATAAGTAACTTATTAGGCGTAATTGATATTATTTCCGGTTCTTCTCTCCAAGGGATCTTTCTTTCGATTCGTTCATTTAATTTGTTCCCATATAGTTTATATACCTCATTTACAATAGAATCCACCTGTTCAAATCGTCCTTTTATTTTGTTGAAATTGAAATTATGTAGTTCCTTTCTAGGTGTAAGAGGTTTCTCTGTCTTTAATAAAACAAATGAGCCAAGCCAAGCATAATAACAATCTGCTATATGTACCAATGTGTTCCTTACACTTTGCCAAGCAAATCTGTTTTGTTGATTCAAACCATTTGGTTCTAACTCCTTACAAAAGTCTAACAGCGTTCCTCGAGTCTTTCGAACCCACGTATATTCATATTGATGCATCAATACACCTACCTTCAAAGAATAAATATCACCTATTCTATATCGCTTAAGTCAAAGTTAAAAAGTTGAAGCTAAACGCAAAGTGGCAACTTCTCTCTTTATTTTATGCATAGTTTTTAATATTGAGGACTTTAATTTTTGAATTTACATCTATTAGGCGTTCAGCTGGAAACTCTTGGCAAGAAGGCGATTTTTCTGAACGTAAACATAACCACAATGTAAAAAAGTTTAATTTTATACATATGTTGTAACTTGTCTGAAATAGTCCTGTCATAAAGATATGTTATGATTTAGGTGCACTATACAACTAAATAAAGAATATAAGTAACTTACCATTTCATCAATATCTATATTTTTTTCAACATGTTTAGTCCTCTAATCCTCATCTATTAGAGGGCTTTTACTTTTTTGGATAAAAGGAGGGAAATCCTTGCCATATATACAACAAGAAAAACTACATGCAATTAAAGAAACAATTTTACAACGAAAAGAAAAGTTAGCTGAAAATAAAAGACTAGATCTTGCAACGTCTCATAATATCTATACAGAGTTGACTACTTTTCGCTTGGACCTTCTTACAACTTATGCCGATTCTTTTTTGATGGAAAAAGAGGCAGCAAATGAAGTCATGGAACAGTGGGGAAATAATATGGCTAATTTATTAGTCAATAATGGACTACCATTAAACCTAGCTTTAGAGGAGATTAGCTATTACCGAGATGTAATCGGAGAAATAATAAAAGAAGAAGCAAAGAATAATGATTTTTCCCTCGATGCTTTTTACCAAATCATTTCTCACTTTAATAGCATTGTAGATAATGCCATCCAATTCGTAAGTAAGTCATATGTAAAAGATTACACTGAAAAAATAAATTATGCTCAATATGCCATTGATGAATTATCTGTTCCCGTTGTTTGTATGACAGAAGATATAGGCATCCTTCCTTTAGTAGGTGATTTAGATACCAAACGGGCACAATATTTGATGGAGAGTGCCTTAGAGAAAGGAAGCCAATATAAATTAGAATGGCTTATTATTGATTTATCAGCAGTTCCTATTATTGATACGATGGTAGCAGATCAATTATTTAAAGTAATAGCTGGGCTACAGTTATTAGGAATTGAAGTCGTCATCAGTGGGATACGTCCAGAAATCGCTCAAACCATGGTGAACTTAGGAATAAAAGTTGAGGAAGTTAGAAGTTTTTCTAGTTTACATCAAGCTGTTCAGTATACGAATTCATTTACAGGATCTTTAATGTGAATATTTTTATGGATTATGAGCAAACTATTCAAGATGCTGAGAAGTATCTCCAATCTATAATCTCATTAACCTACAGAAAGACTCCTTAAGGAAATAGGGAGTTTTTCTGCTTTTCAATTTGTATATCGTAACTGCTTAAAAAGAGAAAAAACTACTGCGGAAGAAAGTAGGTTTTTTCTGTTACATAATTAAATTTTATGAGTGATGCCCCATTGCATCCTGAGTAGTTTACTCAATATGTAAAAAAATTAATCACTTATATAAAAAGGGAGAAAACAATCCGTGGGAGTTAGATTGTTTTTTTAAAAGAAAAGATCAGGCCGGTAGCTCCTTAGTGTATTTTATGTTTCTTACTTTCTATTCTTTAAGCCTAGAGTTGATGTAGGTTGACATCAGATTTCTTAAGCTTTGCTCTATTTTTGAAGAAAGCTACAGTAAGGAGCAAAAGAGGAAGTATGACTTGAAAATGTATATTTAAAGAAAATGGTAGTATTTTAAGCGCGTCTTGTATAAGTTCCTCATAATTATTTGCTAAGCTTAGAGAATAAAGTAGAAGAACAAGTCCTAAGGGAAAGCATATCTTAGATGGAGATTTAATTTTGAATAAATTTGCTGTACCTATTACAGTAGCATAGAAAAACAAACTTATTTTAAAAAATCCTCCAATAACTGCTGTGAGCATGAAAAACACGTCAAGACGCTCTAAAAAATCAGCCACCTGAATACTTTCTACTGTACTTAGAAGAGGAAACTGTGAGCGAGCAGTAAGACTTACTCCCAATACACTAATATTTATAATCATGGTAATCATTAAATTGATACCTGTTAATCCAATAGCGCTTAATCCAATTCCTTTTCTCATATTTTTCACGTATGGTAAAATCATCAAGAATACAACCGTTTCTCCAAATGGAAAATATATATTTTGAGTCAGAGCAACTTTTAGAGGAAGCCAAATCCCTTCTTCTAATACAGGTTGTAAATTTGTAAAATCAATTATACCGGCACATACAATAAGAATAAATCCAGAAATAGAAGATAGGTAGAACAAAATAAACAGAAGTTGACTGGATCTTGCCAAAACTTCGATTCCTTTGCTCACGGTATAGATAACAACAAGCACCAGTAAGGTATTTACAATAAATAAAGGAGTATCTGGATAGGCAAATGTCAATAACATGTCCCCAAAATCTCGGATTACTCTGGAAGCAATGTTTGCAAAGTAAAAAATATAAAGAAATGAAATAAAACGACCAATCCATTTTCCCATGATTTTTTGTGTGAATTCGACAAGTAATAAGTCAGGATAGTAACGATAGAGTTGATAGTAGACTAAAAATAAAAGTAAACCGCCTATCATCCCAAACATAATGGAAAGCCAAGCATCTTGCTTAGCATCTATAGCAATAGGAAGAATAAAGGCACTTCCAAATTCAAACAATATCATTAAGGTAAATAGTTGACTTCCACTAATCTTTGCTTTCTCCACTAAATAATTACCTCTTTTCGATGGCTATCTTATTAACTAGAAGTTACTTTGATAACATTTCTTTTCCTCATTAGGTTTATATAAAAATTGGTTCTATGTGTCTAAGCTACCCAAAAATGATTTTTTCTTGCACAATTTGCAAGTATGTAAATCTTCATCTGTATACTTGAATGAATGATAAAACATTTAATATAAATAATTAATTTTATTACTTATAAATAAGGACACCAAATGGAGAATCATTTTGTATACTCAAAGCTGAAAATCCTCTTGATATACGTGGGGGGTGGTTCCTCTAAGGCGCATTATGGTAACTTAAGTTATATATGATATGTAGTCTAAAAAACAAAAAAACACTGGACCTATACAGTGTTTTTTTTGTTCGCCTAATGCAGAAAATAAACAAAATATATTGCGTATACAATGTTTTGTCATTGTTCGATAGTATACCATGGGAACTATGTTTTATATGGTTCGATACATTTACGTATAGAAAATGAAACATCTTGTAGCATTATTGACACATTGTTTCTCAAAAATAGGATTAATTTTGTTTTAATCTAAGGTTATTACTTCTTATAATTAACGTTATGTAAATTAGTTTTATATATCATATATCTTATAATTAAACAAAACATCCTTAGGATTGGACAAAAACAACTCTTTTTTTTCTGCTATTATCAATAAGATAACATTTAATGCAACACATTAATGAAAGGTAGACTAACTTATAAAGATGGCGAGGAATGATTGTGGCAATAATTGAAGATTTTTTGAAGTTAGATATAAGGATTGGTACTATTATTAAAGCAGAACTATTTTCTGAAACACGAAAGCCTGCAATAAAGTTAGCAATTGATTTTGGAGAGGTTGGAATCAAACATTCTTCAGCCCAAATTACGCGCAGATATGGGACAGAACAACTTATAGGTCGTCAAGTAGTAGCAGTAGTAAACTTTCCTCCTATGCGTATTGCAGGCTTTAAATCGGAAGTGTTGGTAGTTGGTGGCGTTTCAGAAGAAGGGGATGTCGTCCTATTAAAGCCCGATGAACCTGTTAAAAATGGTACGCCAGTTGCTTAGTGTGAGGTTTGTATACATTCATTCCTCGCACGCTCTTTTAAACAAGAGACGTTAGGTTTTAATTGTGTATTTTAAAAGAGAAAGATCCATAATAGAAATTAATAAACACTAGAGACTATTAATTATTAGTTTTTTTTAATTTAAAGTACGCATATGTACTTAATATGACAGCTACCATCACTATACAAGCAAGAGGAAATAGAATTGTATTGATAAAATGATCATAAAACCAATTATACAGAAAAATCACCTCACATAATTTCAATCTATTACGATAAATAAGTACTAAGCTTATAACTATTCAATGAGTGGAAAAATTCATATCACCCAAAAGTGAGCAAACGAACTTGTCGTGTATCATGCTTTCTGTTGCTTTCTATTTTTAAAGAATGCAACAAGAAGAAGCAGAACAGGAATAATCGCAGTGAGGGGAATATACAAAACAAACATTTCTATCCCCAAACCTTCAGAGAGGTGTTCTTGAAAATTTCTAGAAATAGCCAGAGACATAAATAAAATGATGAGCCCTATAGGATATGACAGTCGTAAAGATGATTTAATCTTAAACAAGTTAGCCGTTCCTATGACAGCCGCATAAAGTAACACGCTTATCTTAAAGAAACCACCGATAACTAAAGCAATCATAAAAAAGACGTCAAGCCGTTCTAAAAAGTTAGCTACTTGGATGCTTTGTATGGTACTAAGAAGAGGGAATTGGGAACGTTCAGTCAAATCAACCCCAAGTACACTAATGTTAATAAGCATGGTAATAGTCAAGTTAATGCCAGCTAATCCTGATGCACATAACATGGTCACTTTGGCCTTCTTTTGGTTTTTTAAATACGGTAAAATCATTGTAAACACAATTGCTTCACTAAAAGGAAAATACAAGATTTGAGTAAAAACAGCTTTCAAAGGTGGAAATATCCCTTCTTCAAGTACTGGTTGTAAGTTTGTAATATCGATTAACCCCGAACATACAATCAGAATAAAGCCAGTGATGGCTAGGATATACATAATTATAAAAAAGATTTCTCCTGATCGGGCTATTACTTCGATACCTTTGCGAACCGTATAAATAATAACAAGGATCAATAAAGCATTCGCAATGAACAAAGGGGTATCGGGATAGGCAAAGGTTAACAGCATCTCACCGATATCACGTAGAACCCTTGCTACATTATAGATAAAATAAAAGATATAAAGAAAGGCCAGTATGCTTCCTATGGCTTTACCTAAGATTTTTTGCATGTACTCTGTAGGTAAAATATCTGGATAGTACGAGTAAAGCTTATGATAGATTAGAAACAGAACTGAACTGAATACCGTTCCAAGCAGAATGGCAAGCCAAGAGTCCTGTTTTGCGTCCATGGCAATAGGTAACAATAAAGTAGTACCTAGTTCAAACAGAACCATTAAGATAAAGAGCTGACTAGCACTAATTTTGGCTTTTTCCATTCAACCGGGCTCCTTTTCGATCTTCTCAAAGCGATCTTCTGTTTCTTTGAAATTGTTCTTTAACCTTTTCATCAGTTGGAATCTTTTGAACATTATATATTAGACTTGATTTAAGATTCATTCCTGCTAAAGGTATTCTTTGTACGGGCAATAACCCACTAGGAATTTCTATGATAATGGCAGTATTCGATATGAAAATTGGCTAGTTATATGTGTGCCTCCTCTGCTTCTTCCTATTTTTAAAGAAAGCTACAAGAAGAAGTAGAGGAGGAATAATCCCAAGGAGAGGGATATGTATAACAAACATTGCCACCTTTAGTCCTTCATGGTTATGTTCTTGAAGATTGCTCGCAATGGTAATAGACAAAAAGAGAATGATTAGTCCCAAAGGATATGATAACCGTGAAGGTGATTTAATCTTAAAAAAACTAGCAGTTCCTACGACAGCTGCGTAAAATAGCACACAAATTTTAAAGAAAATCGTGATGATTAATGCGAGCATAAAAAATACATCAAGCCGTTCTAAAAAATTAGCTACTTGGATGCTCTCAATTGTACTAAGAAGTGGGTATTGGGAACGCGCAGTTAAATCAACCCCGAGTACACAGACATTAATAAGCATGGTAATAATTAAATTGATTCCACTTAATCCTGTTGCGCATAACATAGTTACCTTTGCTTTCTTGGGGTTGTCTAAATAGGGTAAGATCATCGTAAATACAATGACTTCTGTAAATGGAAAATACAACGTTTGAGTAAATACCACTTTTAGAACAGGGGATAAGCCCTCTTCCAATATAGGTTGTAAATTTTTAAAATGAATTAAACCAGAAGAAACAATTAAGATAAAGCCAGCAACCGCAAGAACATACATAAAAATAAAAAGCAGTTCTCCTGATCGAGCTATGACCTCAATTCCTTTTCTAATGGTATAAATAATGACAAGCATTAATAATGCATTCGCGATGAATAAAGGTGTGTCCGGATAGGCAAAGGTTAACAGCATCTCACCAAAATCGCGTAGAACCCTTGAGGCGTCATACATAAAGTAAAGAATGTAAACAAAAGCCAGTATGGTTCCAAGTACTTTCCCAAGAATCCTTTGCAGATACTCTGTAGGCAAAAGATCGGGATAATAGGTATAAAGCCTATGATAGACTAATAATAGAACGAAACTGAATACCATTCCAAGCAGAATCGCAAGCCACGCATCTTGTTTTGCATCTATTGCAAGTGGTACCAGTAAAGCACTCCCCAGTTCAAACAGGACCATTAAAATAAAGAGCTGACTAGCACTAATTTTAGCTTTCTCCATTCACTGGCACCTCCTTTTCCTTACTTTTGATTCTCTTTTACCCCTGAAAGAAACGATTTATTTCGTAAGCCAGCTCGACGCACATAGGCTTCGACTGTGATATTTACGTCTAACTTTGGAAAGTAGACATCATTCCATTCTGTTTTTAATTTTTTAAATTGATTTGGCCTAGTACGATGAACTACTTCACCAAATCCCAAAATATCCGTTTTGTTTTTTTGTGCACGTTCAATAGCTACCCTTAGCTCTTTTTTAATTTCTTTCCTTACGGATTGTTCGATTTTTGTAATAACCTTCGGATTAGTGATATCAACAGGTACCTCCATTTCACTGATATCTCCTTCAACACGTGTATGAACAGAAATATGAGGTTTCCCATTCTTAACTTGGGCAGATACGCTTGTTTTTTGTCGTACAGTTTGATAAGCAATAGCTTCTTTCTTTCCTGCCCAATCAATATTAATATCTGTTCCTTGAATTTTATCGAGAATCCATACCGTTCCTCTTGCTGGTTTTCCATACAGCCAATCCACTAGCTTTCCCTGTTTTAAGACGGCAATTCCGGAAGCACGAAGCGTTGCTTCGGGTGCACTTTCCTGAAGATTATCCAGCTTTTGTGCTTGCTGGTAATTCCCAACTAGACGAAAGCCTGATACGACAGTTCCTTTTCCAGGAGATTCAAGGCTGCTCATCACCTCTTGGAGTGAGGTTTTTACATTCTCTCCCCATTTTCTTTCCGTAAATTCTAAGGTTTTTAGTACCTTATTCGCTGGGATCTTATCGACTGGTGTTAATGTTTTCACAAGGTCAGCTGCGGACGAATGATGCGCAATCACGAGGGTGGAAGTATTTCGAAATTCTGGATCTCGATCAAACGCATCCACTAATGTATTAATTCCTTCTTCTTTGGCCAATTTCTCTCCCACCACGACCAAGTTTGTATGCGCATAATATAATCGTCGAGAAATTCTGCCCGAAGCCCGTCTACTTGCTTCAACTAGATTGTCACCTGAAGCCGAATAAATGGTAATAGGGGGGCTTTGAGAACCACCACCTCCGCCTTGTAATCCTCCGGCTACATTCCCTGGATTAATAATCTGGAGTGTTAGATGATATCTCCCATCTTTCGTTTTATCAATACCTGCGGCTGATACAATGGCAAGGTCAGTTAGCTCTTTTTTACTCCAACAACTGGTGAGCAAGATGGTTATCGTCATCATCAATAAAAGAAAAAC
>NZ_JAIQVD010000010.1:0-117100 GCF_035064545.1 Bacillus sp. ILBB4
TTATGAAGATGAAGAATGACTACATTTATACAATACAAAGGAACTGACATTCAATTGTCAGTTCCTTTTTTATTATTCCGTTCAACTTTAGTCCTTGGGACATCTTTGGATCTCTCGTCCATTTCATAAAAAATATAAGCCACCAGGCCAATCTCCAACATATAAAAGCCAAGCACCTCTTACATCACCATCTACTGATCCCCTACTGCGGTAAGAGGAGCCGTAGGATGTCTGAAAAAATAAAGAATCTAGAAGATTTTGTGCATGAAAAGTAGGTTCCTGAAGGAGCTGATTCAGCGCATCGTGCGCAATGTATCAGCTCCTATAAAATTAAAACATGCTCCCATAATCCTAGCTTTCCCTTTGCTGGAATAAATTCATCCAGCATCTGCATATCCTCAACTACCCAAGCATAACCTCCCACTATAAAGTTACCCATAAAATAGTCATTCCCTGATACGATTCGACCATCCTCCAGAATGGCCCATGTCTCATTGTTTTCAGTTACCTTCAAACAATCTACAAGTTTGCATACAGCAATGATCTGGCCAGTTGGAAGATTCTCTGGTGTGTATCCGTGCTTACCAAGCAACGACTTTATGGCTATATGGTTAGAGACGTCTTTATCTATTTTTTTACTTGTGTGAATGGCAAGTGGCCCCCGATAATTCGTTCTCCATGACCTTGTTTCATATGTTGCCTCTCTAAGGACAAAAAGGCTTGCCCACGGCTGGATCATTGATAAAACCTTCATTCTGACAGCCTCCAACCTATAGAAGTTTATTTTGATTATAGAGTGTCCCTTTAAAGGAATATTATGAGCAAAAGGCAGAATATCAGTTCACGGAGATCCAATTTATGAGGCATGAGTCATGACCAGTGATCATTAATATCATATATTAATCAGCGAACTATTTTTGTTGGGTTTTACAAACTCACTAGATGTGATTGGGCACGAACTTACACATGTAGTGACCCAGTTCACAAGCGGGCTAAAATATGAAAAGCAGCCTGGAGCTTTAAACGAACAGATTTAATGTGGTTTGTTATACCAATTGTGGAAGTTTACGTAACGGAAGGAATTCAACTGGTGAATCGATTCAACTAGGCGTAAGTAAAATTAATATTTATAGTGATATGAAGTATGCATATTTTACAAAAGCACGCGAAATTCTAAGTACTACCGAATACTGGGATCCACTTTATTTTCCGAAAAGCCAAACAAAAAGCGTTTGTCAGGTTGAAGGGTGCAATGGTAAACACAAGAGTTTAGGTTATTGTTCGAAGCATTATAAACGATTTAGAAGTCATGGAGATCCTTTTTTAGTTGCGCCAACACACGGAGAGATTAAAAGGGTAAAAGAATAAATTTGTCATAATTAAGGTTCAGAAAAAGGGAACCTGAAAAGGGTTCTCCTTCTTACTATGAATTATATTATATTTGTTCAGTAGTACAATATTAGATATGTAAATAATAAATTATTTACGATATATTTATGGTTTTAAACTTTACACTTATTGAAGACAAATATGAACATATTTCTTCCAATTCCCTGCAATATAAGTCTTTTTATATAATTAATTAAGATTTAGTGTAGAAAAAAGTAAATTTAAGGAATTGTTATTGGGATTTTGAACAAACTACCCAAGACGTTCTGCAACGTTGGCCAAACATTGATTATCATGCATGAAACAGAAAAAAACAACTGAATGGACCCAGTTGTTTTTTCTGTTTTTTAAGCTGTATATGATATACAGAGCTCCCTCTATAAATTGAGTAATACCAAGGTTTTATAGGGAGAAGCTTATAACATGTAGAAAAGTTATCAATTTCTCTATAAAAAAGACTATAAGCAAAGTGCTAAACTTTGCTTATAGTCTCAATAATTTTTAAATATTGCACATCTCCTAGACCATACTGAGGAAATGACTGGAATAAATTTTCTAACAATTCATTTTGTGATTGACCTTGATTTTTTCTTATATATGTTATGATTTCATTATCGGCCTTTATATATTCCATGTATAACCTAATTCCTTGAAAAATGCTAGGTGTTACTTTTATATTAGGAAATTGATGATCTATCAATACTTGTTGATAAACCTTTTTATAACTGCTTAAAAATATTTCAGTTGTTTCAATCTCATAAGTCATTTCATTAACCATATTGAAAAATACTTTCCCCTTATACGCCACTTGTTCTAAATATGCTAGTACCGTTAGCATATTTATTTGACAGAACATATCATCACCAAACCACGAAACGATACATTTATACTCTTTTTCAAACAGTGGTTTTAAGGGTGTCGTAGTGAGATTTCTGTATTCTTGTATAGATACCTTATGTCCTAAAGCCCTTAAATTTATAAATTCTTCACTGAATATTGCAACACTTGTTTCATGTGAGCACATGGCTTCGTTAAAAGGAATATACTCACCTTTTTCCAAAAGTTTATTTGTTTGAAATACCTCGTACATTACCTGTCCATTTAAAATATTTAATATTTCGGAACCAAATTGATGATTCATTTTACTATGAAAATCCTTAATCTTCTCCCTGTAGGAAAGATCTATCATAACACTCCTCCTCATAACACTTACATTTCATTCTACATCACTCATACAAAATAATGGGTTTTAAACGAGGATTAATTACAAAAATGAAATTATGCAATAAAAAGAGCTAAAACACTACAACCTTATTTTAAATCTATATAGGATACACAGATATAGTTACCATAATGTAAATTATAGGAAAACATAAACTCAAAAGCCCTTTTATCAACGGCCTTTTGCATACTATAAATTTAATTTTTTCATTAAGGCAAAAAGATTACATAGCTTTTTCTATCTCCAAGTACCGTTCTACTTTTCTTTTTATTCGTTGAATAGCATTATCGATAGACTTTTCAGGTATACTTAATACTTTGGAAATTTCTATATATGAATAGTCATTTATATATAAAGCCCATACTCTTTGTTCTAATTTACTAAGTAATTCGGCTATTTTTTGTTTCTTTTCTTCGAATTCTTCTTGATCGATAAGTAATAATTCTGGATTTGTTATATTTCTTTCGGCTATCATATCCAGAAGCATATAGGTTGATCCTTGATTAGATAGGGACTTGTATAAGGAAACATATGCATTTAGAGGTCCATGTTTTTGACGAGCAGCTGTTTTAACTGCAGTGAACATCTGTCTCTTAATACAGAGCTCAGCGAACGTTTTAAAAGAGGACATCTTATCCTCTTTAAAATTACGAATGGCCTTATATAGACCAATCATTCCTTCTTGAATAAGATCTTCCTTATCTGCCCCTTTTAAAAAATAGGTTGATGTCTTCGCTTGAACAATCCTCCGATATTTTTTAATTAAAAAATTTAGTGCCTCCTCGTTCCCGTAATAAATTAAGTTTAGTAGATCTTCATCTTTATATTTATCATAATTTTTGATATTTGCACTCACTCATATCCCTCCGCCAATCTTAGGTGAATTTTGAAAGTATTCCTGGAATAGCAAGCTTAATTTTTTTAAGATAATCTTAGTCAGTAAAAAAATATTGGTTTGTTGTAAGACAAAAAGCGCCTAGAATAGCCTGGCGCTTCTCTATATACCTTTATTTTTCGATTATTATTTCTCCATCCCTCTAAAGTATAAACAACTAGAAATAAAAATGTTGTCGAACTTTGGTAATGCTTCCAAGAAATCTAATCTTTTGCACTTCACAATGATGTATAAGATAAATAAAAATTCTTCTTTAATTTAAATAACATTTTTTCTATTTAGAGATACCCTATAGAGTTAGTTCACGTTTTAAGTTGTTATTTCCTCAACATTACAAGGTTCACATAAATGAATTAAAAACAAATATCATCACACTCCCAATAAATAGAAACCACATCATTATTATTATGGGTTTCATAAGTGATAATAACATCTTTTTTATACTTTAGAAGGTTACGTGAGATCAAATTAGCTTCTCCTTTTAAAAAAGAGAGCATCAAACGCGCGCTTTAATACAACAACTGTTTTTTAATAATTTTAGGTAAAATAGCTTTCTTGTTTGACAAAGGCTAAATCTTCCATTATCATCAACTCAAACTTATTTACGGGGAGAGGTAAAAATGAAAATTTATGTTGATGCAGATGCTTGTCCGGTAAAAGATATCATTATCTCTGAAGGTACGAATGCTGAAATTCCTGTTATCATCGTTACTAGCTTTTCTCATTTTTCTAATGTGGAACAACCATCAGGAGTGGAAACCATTTATGTTGATTCTGGAGCAGATGCTGCGGATTATCGGATTATGGGGTTAGTAGAAAAAGGAGATATAATCGTTACGCAAGATTATGGTCTTGCTTCGCTAGGTTTAGCAAAAGGGTGTGCGGTACTTCACCATAATGGGTCTAGCTATACAAATGAAAACATTGACCAATTATTACAAACACGTTATCTGAGTGCAATGGCTCGAAAAAGCGGAAAGCGTACAAAGGGGCCAAAACCATTTACACCCGAAGATAGAGAGAAATTTAAGGGGCTTTTTAAAAGATCCATTTCACGTTAAAAAAGAACCATCCATTTTTAAGAAAAACCTTAAAAAATAAATTGTCCCAATATTAAACTAACCTGCCCCGTTAGCTTAAGTACATTTCTTCACAATCTTCTCTATTTATTTTAACAAAATTTCCCTAATTCTCTCGTTAAGTATTATTCCACAAAAGGGCCCTTAACAAAAAAAGAGCAAAATTCTCGTTAAGATAACCACCGTTATAAGAACCTGTAAAAAAAGAGAAGATGATATTCCTAATCTTCTCTTTTTCTATATTTAAACTGTTCCTCTTTATAAATAAAATTCATTATTAAACAAAATCCTGCTAGAAGCCAACCAATAATAGGGGAATAAATAAAAACATTTGTTAATAATAATCCTCCACAAATAAAGATTACCGAAAACATTAATAAAAAAACGTTAGTGCCTTTATTTCTATTCATATAAAATACCTCTCTAATTAATCAACTAAGTGAAAAAATAAAAACTTTCGAAAGAATTCCATAAAATTTCCTAAGCAAAAAAGGACATCTCTTTTATGCCCTGTTCCCTCGTATCAGCCCCACCTACGCTAAATACTATGACAGCCACTCATGCCATCCAACCTACACTTAGTATAAATGAAAGCGATTACAAAGTAAAGTAATTAATAAAATATTCTGTCTATTTTTTATTATATTAAACTTGCCTATTTCGAATAATATTAAATACAATGAGCAAACTACTCAAGATGTTTCCAAGCATCACCTGATAAGTAGTGATACGTATAACAGAAAAACTCCCTTAACGCATTCAGGGAGTTTTTCTGTTTTTTTAATGTATACCATATACAGAGCTCCCTCTATAAATTCCTGTGCACTTCTACACTTGTTAATCCATTTTACAATATCATCCTGAGAGGGTTTATTAGCTCGTCTCTTTGAATCAATAAAGACTGCTTCAAAACGTTGTTTACAAGGATCCCAAAACGAAGCAACAGAATCCATAGACATTGTATCGTCATCTATAACATCATCTTCATCAGAAGTTTCTTCACCTATCCTTTTAAAGTCTTGATTTTTCAAACCTATATACCAAACCGAACCATTTAAAAAATGGACAAAATAATCCTCACCTCTCCGCCACCTGTTCTCTAAGCTAATTTGTGTAGTTCCTTTAAAACCGTTTCCTAGCCCTGTCTAAAGCATAAAATTTGATTTTGTGTATAAAGGAAAATAATATAGAGATATCGGAAATTATCAATATCCTTTTGTTCGATTGGTTTATACGCATTCAAGGCAAATAGATTTTAATAAGATCAGAAAGGGGCGGACACCGTTGAATCGGGAATCAAATATGATAAATGACGAACAAGTAATTGAAATTTTCAAGGCTCTCTCAAATCAAATCAGAGTAAATATTCTGCAAATGTTGAAAGAACCTGATAATAATTTTTCCCCGCAGGCCCATGTCATCAAAGAAAAGGGCTTTGATGGCGGGGTTTGTGTTAGTGATATTCGTAGCAAAGTAGGACTATCACAGTCCACTACCTCCCAGTATTTGTCGATCCTATTACAAAGCGGGATGGTGGAAATGAAACGAATCGGACAATGGACTTATTATCGACGCAATGAGGAAACCATTAAACAGCTTGAAAAATATATAGGCTTAAAAATATAACCTTTTAAGGAGGACCAAGAGTGAGTTTTCAAAATCATCTTGCCTATAACAGCATGTACCAGAAAGACAAAATGACACTCGGATTTATCCTCCCGACTGCCAGGATGTCTAAAAATCCGATTATGGAGAATCAGCTGGAGCTTGCCCGTAAAATTGAGGAATATGGCTTTGCTTCATTATGGCTCCGTGATATTACGATGCAGAATTTGAATATTGATGATAACGGCCAAAAGTACGATTTATGGATTTATTTGACGTATCTTGCTGCCTATACGAAGCACATTGCGTTAGTGACAGGAAGTGTAGTTCTCCCTTTGCGCCACCCTGTCAGGGTAGCCAAGGAAGCTGCATCAATCGATCAATTGTTTCCAGGTCGATTGATTATGGGAGTGGCATCAGGGGACAGGGAAAAAGACTTTACAGCTTTAGGAATATCTAAGCAAGAAAGCGGTTCGTTATTCAAAGAAAATTTCGAAATTCTCGACCGGCTGTTAAAAGAGGATCAGCCGACAATCCACAGCCACGCCGGGCTGATCGATGGTACAGATATGAGGTTAATCCCAAAGCCTGTATCTTCGATTCCGACCATGGTGACTGGATTTAGCAATCAGTCTATCAATTGGATAGCTAGGAACGGGGATGGATGGCTTCAATACCCAAGAAGCATTATTCAACAGGAGCAGCTTATCCAGGATTATCGTGCTTTAACTGAAGTTCATGCTCCAGGAGATTTTAAACCCTTCTCTCAAAGCTTGTTCATCAATTTATTGGAAAATCCCGATGAAATGCCTGTCCCCATACCCTTAGGCTATTCCGTGGGAAGAAACCATTTAGTTGATCTACTTCATCAATTTCAAGCGATTGGTGTCAACCATTTGGGGTTTGTTCTGTATTTTTCCAAGCGTCCTCCAGAGGAAGTAATCCAGGAACTTGGAGAATTTGTTTTGCCCTACTTTCCAACCCATAAAGGTACAGGCCAGCTTTAAAAAATTAAATTGTATAAAAGGAAGAAGAATTATGACAAAGAAAATCGAACTTTCAGTACTAGATCCCTCCCCAATTGTCGAGGGAGGATCAGCCAAACTTTCTCTTCAAAACACGCTTGATCTAGCAAAGGAAACAGAGCAGTGGGGATATAAACGGTTTTGACTTGCTGAACATCATAATTGGGCAGGAATGGCGAGTTCAGCATCCCCGATAGTAATTGGACGAGTGGCCTCTGTCACGGAAAAAATGCATATTGGATCAGGCGCAATGCTACTTTCCCATTATTCTCCTCTTTCCCTGACCGGGTCGACCTTGGATTGGGGCGGGCACCTGGCACCGACCAATATACAGCAAATGTATTGCGGCAGCGGGTTGCTGGTGAACCTGAATTTGATGCCCGGCTGGAGGAGCTTATCACATATCTTTATGGTACAGGAACAGCCACTAAGAATGGTTCATTTAGCTTTCACGCCATTCCCGGCGAAAAAATAAATGTGCCAATTTGGCTGTTAGGTTTAGGGTTTTATAGTGCACAATTGGCTGGAATACTTGGGTTACCATTCTCTTTCGCGGGACATTTTGCTCCAGGTAACATGATGGAGGCGATAAAACTGCACCGAGATTATTTTCGTCCGTCTCAATTTTTGGAGGAGTCTTATGTACTGTTAGCCGTTCAAGTGGTGGCTGTTGATAATATGGACGAGCTTTGGAACGATAATGAACGTAGGGCGGTTGAAGAACAGCTTTTCACTTCCATCATCGGGGACCCTGTAGATGTGAAGCAGCAGCTCCATGAGTTAATAGAAAAGACTGATGCTGATGAAATTATGGCTCATACAGAGATTTTTGATCATAAGGCACGGCTACGCTCTTATGAAATTCTGGACCAGGCTACAGTGAATTAAACAGTGTCTAGTCTAATAAAGGATGTATTTTCTGCAGATATTAAATCAGTTAAATCAATGTAATTTAGATTGAAGCAGTAAAAGAAAACAAAGGAAACAGCCTGTAAATTCTTTTATAGGTTTGAAACGGAATTTTTAAAGAAAGAAGATGAGCATATGCCTGAAAATGATACAAAACAAATTACGAATATTCCATTCTCAATCCTGGATCTCTCTCCAATTGCAGATGGAAGTACGCCGGCTGATTCTTTTCGCAATACTTTGGAGCTGGCCCAGCTCGCTGAAAAGCTGGGGTATAACCGATATTGGCTCGCTGAGCATCATAATATGCCATTTATCGCCAGCTCTGCAACATCGGTAGTCATTTCCCATGTAGCAGCAGGTACATCAAAAATTCGGGTAGGTTCAGGCGGCATTATGCTACCGAATCATGCACCCCTTGTTATTGCTGAGCAATTTGGTACTCTGGAATCATTATATCCAGGACGTATTGATCTTGGCTTGGGCCGTGCACCAGGCACTGATCAGCTTACCGCACGTGCATTAAGACGTGACTTGAGAAGTTTAGGAGAAGATTTCCCTGAGCAGCTGGCTGAGCTCCGGAATTACTTTGACCCTTCCCTGGCACAAGGATATAGTCATGTTAAAGCAATTCCGGGTGAAGGATTAAACATACCTATTTGGCTGTTAGGTTCAAGCGGATACAGTGCTCAGCTGGCAGGAGAGCTTGGACTGCCGTTTGCATTTGCTAGCCATTTCTCGCCGCATAACACACTGCCGGCTATCCAGCTGTACCGCCGTTCGTTTAAGCCTTCTAAAGTACTGGACAAGCCGCATGCAATGGTAGGGATAAACATCATTGCGGCCGACACAGATCAAGAAGCTGAGCGGCTCGCTACAACATTGCAGCAGCAGTTCTTAAATTTGATGCGCGGGAAGGAAGTCCCATTGCAGCCGCCAGTGGATAATATTAACGATGTAGCGAGCGACTATGAAATAGCTGCCCTTGAGAATCAATTAGGAACTTCGATTGTCGGCAGTCCTCAAATCGTAAAAGAAAAGCTGGAAAAGTTTCTGGATGAAAGTCAAGCCGATGAAATCATGGCAATCGCCCAGGTTTATGATCATAAGACCCGCCTCCATTCCTATGAAATATTGGCAGAAATTACTCAGCTAAAATAGGTCAAAACTGGACGAGCCTTATGGCAAGCTTTTAATGTATCTCCATAAATTTTTTGTATAGAATATAAAAAAGTGCCTGTCAAAGAAATTTTTGTAGTCTATGTTATCCAGTTGCTCAATAGCAAAACCCTTTAACAAACTTGATGTAAACAAAAGGAGAAAAAAAGATGAATACAAAATATGAAGCTGCTTTTAAACCATTTACCTTCCGTTCTGGAGTTGAAATAAAGAACCGTATTACAATGGCACCCATGACCAATACGGCGGCACATGAAAATGGTGAAGTATCAGACGAAGAAGTTGCTTACTATCAAGAACGTGCCGGTGGTGTAGGAGCCGTAATCACCGCATGCACATACGTCACCAGGAATGGAAAAGGATTCCCGGGTGAATTTGGGGCGGATTCTGATTCCCTAATCCCTAGTTTAAGAGGTGTGGCGACAGCTATACAGGAAAAAGGTTCAAAGGCGATTTTACAAATTTTTCACGGTGGCAGAATGTGCCCGCCTGAAGAATTGCTCGATCGTCAACCAATTGCTCCGAGTGCGGTAGCAGCAGAACGGGGCGATGCCGTGGTACCTCGGGAAATGACAGCAGACGAAATCGATGAAATTATTAAAGCATTTGGTGAAGCAACCAGAAGAGCAATCGAAGCTGGGTATGATGGGGTTGAAATCCATGGTGCCAATACGTATTTGATTCAACAATTCTTTTCTCTACACTCAAATCGCAGAACTGACAAGTGGGGTGGAACGCTGGAAAAACGTATGTCCTTCCCACTTGCTGTAGTTGACGCTGTTAAAAAAGCAGTTTCAGACCATGCAACAAAACCTTTTATCATCGGCTATCGGTTATCGCCTGAAGAAAGAGAGAATCCTGGCATCACCATGGAAGAAACGTTGCAATTAGTGGACAAGTTAGTGGACCTAGATCTGGATTATCTCCATATTTCGGTCGGCGGCTTTTGGAACGGATCAATCCGTGATGATAACGATCAGACATCCCGAGTTGTTATGATCCATGAACGTGTGGGCGATCGTGTTCCTGTGATGGGTGTCGGGATGCTGCGGACACCCGATGAAGTGATGAAAGCATTTGAAACAGGTGTACCTTTAATCGCTTTAGGGAGGGAATTGATAATGGAACCTCAGTGGGTACAAAAAATACAAGCCGGTGAAGAAGACAAAATCCGTACAACATTATCTAAAAAAGATCAAAAAGAACTGGCTATTTCTGATAAAATGTGGGAGTACTATACTGGCATCCCTGGCTGGCTTCCTATTGTATAAGGAGTTCACTTATCTCATTCCATCTCTGCTTCCTTGAATTGTTCAACAAAAAATGGGAATCGTGATGATAATTGTCCTTGCTCAGCAAGTATAAGAATATACCTTATACTAAACAAGACGGAACATTTTAAAGGGAACTCTTTTAGACGTATATTTAATTACTATAAATTTTTACAAATCTAGCTTTTAAAACCTACAAACACTGGGTGGCTTTTTATTTTATTAACGATAATAATTACTTTAACATCTTGTAATAGATTTAAATATCTCGTCCGTAAACGTATAGAATAAAAGGAGATTATACAGAAAAGACCACATTTTTCAATTTGTGGTCTTTTCTGTATATTTTAAGCTATTTTCTATTCGAGATTAGCATGTTTACCGTACATTTTATTAGAATCTAGGCTTTTTTCTCTCTAAAGCGTAAGATTAAGGCATCATAAAATAACAGCATTGTTTGCTCAAATAGTGATCCCATTGGTTGAATGGTCCTGTAATCACCTTCAGATTGATCTTTCGTGACTCCCAGTAATTTAACAGTAATATCAGCTAACTCTCCAATGGTTGATTCAGGAGAAATGGTTATAGCTGCGACATTGGAAATTAATTATAGAGATGGAAACATCAACTCCAGTTTTATTATGGTGTATGTTCGCAAAAATGTATACTTTATGCTTTTTCAGTTTACATAACAGCAATTATTGGCAATAACATGCTAAAAAGTCCTTTTTATTTAACGCAAATCTATCGTTTTTTTCTTGGGCTTAAAATTAATGTGATTCCTGTTCGTTCTTTATTATCGATTAAAATATTTGTAAACCCAGGAACACAAACCAAATCAACACCACTGGGAGCTACGAATCCCCTTGCAATCGCAACAGCTTTAATGGCTTGATTTAAAGCGCCGGCTCCCATTACTTGAATTTCCACATTACCTCTTTCTCTAAATACGGCTGTAATTGCACCTGCAACTGAATTTGGATTTGATAGTGATGATACTCTTAATATAGTATCCATATAAAGTGCTCCTCCTGTTATTTAAACGATTTATTTAATCATTGGAACGAATGTAATTGACGTATCTTTAAATCATATTCATATCCTGATTAAACTGAACTATTAAACCGATTCCTAAATGGGTGCTTCAATTAAAGGATTTAAGACATACACCTCTTAACTTTTGTTTATTTCCCCACCATTCCCATGATAAATGGAGTAAGATCACTCAACTTTGTTTTATCGCTAAGAACCTTCAAAAAAACAGTAGAGACATGTTCAGGTATAGGTGTTCGACTATCTACAGTTGCTGTCAAAAAATAATATAAAAAATCAAAATGATTTCCTCTTCTCATGGCATCACTCAAATAATGAGCATATAGATTATTATTTAATAGCTTCCTCTTTACGACTGTTCCAAAATCATACAATTCATTAACAGTTATATTCACAAGGTATTCCTCCTTCTAAAGTTCAGACGGTTAAAAAACGGATACCACATAGTTACTATAAACTGAACGAAAAAACTTTTTAACTGCGTGTAGAAAAACACTCTACTATCTATAATGAAAATACTATGTAATATTGCAGGTGGAAGCTGTTACATAAGTGTATTATATTAGAAAATGGGAACTTGTATGGATACGCGTAGAAGGTAGTGGGGAAGAGAAAAATTATCTCTGTAGCAAAAGAATGTTAATCCTATGGGCAATTTAATTAGCTTGATTTGATGATTTTTGCACTAATACCATATTAAGATCACTAAAAAGAAATCATTGATAAACTAATAATTAGACTTTCTCCTTACCAGCTTCAAAGAGAATTAGGAGGTTTTATTTATATATATTCTTTTTCAAACTAAATTCCCCTGCTCTATTTCTTCTAGTAAATCTTTAATCTATTTACATAAATTAATCCTCGAATTTAACATTCCGTTTTCTTTTGACATCAAATTAGCTTCTTATAAAAAGGTTTATAACAACAATAAACGACCTATTCATTCGATTAGAATCATAAGGTCGCCTACATTATCTTCATTTTCATTTTTTATCCTTCCGATTTGCTTTATTTATAAGTTTATTCTTTTATATTTTCATCTTCTAACTGTCTTAGGTTCTCATCGTGACATTGTTTAAATAAATAAGTAAGGTGCGAATGTAATTCAAATCGCTCCTCCTCAATAAAATCAGACATATTTGTTTGTTTTCTCTCATCATTCCTTCCCCCTTTTTTATTTCACTTTTATATCTTTATGGCTCCCTAACTAGAAATCTCTTATACATACCAAGTGACCATTTATCATAAAAAACAGAGAAAATTCTTCACTAAGTTTAAATCAAATAAAGGAAATCAATAAATGTCTTCAATACCGGATAAATGAATAAAAAAAATATTTTATTTTTCATCTTTTAAAGACAGGGTCTGTTCATGGAGATTAAGATTATAGACACGGCCTTTACACGTTTGTAATGACCCATTTTTGATTAGTTTTTTCAAAAACATAGATTAACACTCCTCTTAACGAATGAATTGTGAGTAGCAAAAACTTAAAAAGATAGGTCTTGGATTGCCGGATTAACTATATGATACTCTGTTTCTAACTCATGTAATGTTAATTCATAGAGCTGTTTGTTTCCTTTTTTATAGATTCCTAAATGGATTAAAGAATCTATAATCGAGGTTTTTTTACGTTGTATGTCAGAATAGGTCTGTTCGCTCATTATCCCACCGCCTAAATTCAAAATGGTCTTTCGTATGATTGTCCGACTATTCTAATTCATTATAAAGCATGCCGGTTACAAGGAAATGAAAATGAAGTTAAACTGGTGTAATAAATAAGTAAATTTGATTACATAAGTGAACGTACATTTCCTACCTATTTACTTTATAATCAACTTTTATCGCATCGCTCAATAATATAATATCACTATGAATTTCACTTTTAATCAGTTCCTTTTCACAATTCTTGTATTCTTCTCTCAAGCGATTCACTTCTCTTCTAAATAATAAAAGATTGAGTTCATTATTCATTATAATAAGCTCCTTATAAAAACTAGCATTAAATACATTATGTTAGTTTTTTACTGTATATGAAATACTTTCTACAAAACTTCCCTTTAATTTATAAAAAAATCTAAATAGTAAAATTTTTGTTTTTGTCTCTTTATATCCTCTTCAAGTCTTTGCAGCAGAACCCTTTAAGCAATTACTTAAAAAATAATTTAAAAATCCAATATAAAACGGCTATCCACAATAAGATAATAACAATTCCAGCAGTCCAATTTTTCTTTTTAACATTCTCCGATTCTCTTACTTTTTCGCGACATTCATCAAGTACATCTTTAGGAATTAATTTTAAGACAAATTTGATTGCGAAAGGAATAAGGATGATATCATCTAGATATCCTAGTACAGGTACAAAATCAGGAATTAGATCTACTGGGCTAAATGCATAGGCTATGATTAATATGGATAAAAATTTTACGTAAAATGGAACTTTAAGATGTTTGTTAGCTTCTACTAACACAAAAATTTCTTGCTTTAACTTCCTTGCCTGTTCTTTTAATTTAGTTAGTGCTTCTCCCATATATATTTCCCCCTGTTATGTACATTGTCTTTCGTTATTTAATAAATTGTATCTTCTGTTATTATATAATGCAACAAGTGTTACATTTTTATCTTTTATGTTAAAATGAATGAAAACGGTATGAGGAGTCTAAGATATGTCTACAATTAATTGGATTATTTTTACGTATAAGATTCCTTCGGAACCCTCTTCAGCAAGGGTTAGAGTTTGGAGGAATCTTAAAACCCTTGGAGTTTATTATCTTCAACAATCCGTCTGTATCTTACCTTTTAAGGAAGAAATTATAAAAAAGTTAAAAAAGCTTGAATTATTTATCCATGAAAGTGGGGGAGAAACCTCTATCCTTGAAATTGAAAGCCTTTCGCTTTCTTCGGAGCAAATGATAACGTCCAAGTTCAATCAGGAACGAGCCTTGGAATACAATGAATTCATTGAGGAATCAAATAAATTCTTACAAGAAATAGATGATGAGACTACTAAAGAAAACTTTTCATTTAGAGAAATAGAAGAAAACGAGGCTGAATTAAGAAGGTTAAAAAAATGGTTGGTAAAAATAAAGAAAAGAGATTATTTTTTATGTGAGACAAATAAAGAGGCATCAGATCTCTTTGAAAAATGCAATAAAGTGCTTGAAGAATTTACAGAGAAGGTATATCTATGTGAAGGGCTTGTCGAAGAAAAAAATGTGTAATGAGCATTTAATTTATTTAAATAACACACAAAGAGGAATAACATCATGATTAAGGGTTCCATCAGAAAGAAAGTAATTGGAAAGTTTTTTATTCTTTTATTATGCACTTTTTTGTTAACTAGTTGTTCAGCAGGAAACTATGTACAAGGGGTCATATTAGACAAAGTAAATGTGGCTGGCATTCAGGATCTTTCTCCAACTCAAGACAAGAAAGTTGCTACGTTGAAGGAATTACCAGATTATCTTAAAATGGCTTTTGTTATAACTGAAGATAAACGTTTCTATGAACATAAAGGTGTTGATCCGAAAGGTATTCTTCGAGCTTTATATAGAGACGTATTGGAAGGAAGTAAAAGTGAAGGGGCCAGTACGATTACACAGCAACTTGCCCGAAACGCATTTCTTTCAAATGAAAAAACACTTACCAGAAAAACGAAGGAAATTGCCTATGCTTTAGAATTAGAGAGAAAATACTCCAAAGATCAAATTTTAGAGATGTATTTAAACCACATTTATTTCGGCAGTGGAGCCTACGGAATTCAGGCAGCCGCACAAGAATACTTCGGGAAAGATGCAAAAGATTTAACTATTTCGGAGTCTGCTTTATTAGCTGGTTTACCTAAAGCACCTAGTAAATATTCTCCTCGTAATAATATAGGTTTAGCAAAAGAACGACGCTCTACCGTTCTTTCATTAATGGAAGAAAATCATATAATTACTAAACAAGAAGAAGAAGAAGCAAACAAGCAAGAAATCCTTTTGACCAAGAAAGAAGTGGGACAATAAATTGTTATAACTTCTTTAGGTGTGTTATCTCTCTCAATTATATACAGAGATATTTCTTGTTTAGAAACATTAAATGGATAGTATTTAATACTCGGAGCAAACTACTCAAGACGCCGTGAGGCATCACACCAAATTTCCTATTCTAAACATGGGAAACCTACTGTACAGGAGCAGTAGGTTTTTCTATTTTTCGACTATATATGATATGCAACATTAGTTAACATAAAACGGATTATAGGTATCTACAAAAATAAAAAAGAAAATTATTGTAATCGACCTTGTATATAATTAGGAATCTATATTGAGCTCATTAACTGAAAAAAGTATTCGGACTTCTGAGTTTTATTTAAGCTATACCATGAATCTAATGTATTTGATGCGAATACATCTAATTTTTTTAATACGTCCCTCGCGAATTCTAGAGGTGCTACTCCTGAAGCAGTAATCATGTTATTATCGGATACTACAGGTCCAACCTCATATAACTTCTCCCCTTTATAATTGGGACAGACCATTTTTGTATATTCTAAGTTATTAAGCGTATGCTTTCTAGAATCTAAGTATCCACTATTTGCAAGGGCATCAGTAGCACCACAAATTGCAGCTACAATAGTACCAAGCTCTAAAACTTCCCCAACTTTTTTCAATATAGGTTGATGAATCTCCTCACTCCATGTATTTCCTCCCGGTAGAATTAAAAGATCTTTATCCAAAAGGGTGCACTCATCAAGAGAAATATCCGGCTGTATACTCAGCCCCCCCATTGTTTTAATAATTTCTTTATTAACTCCTACCGTCATTACTTTTAAAGGGGCTGAACCTTGTCTGAAATATCTTCCTGAATTTAGTTCAGCAATTAAATATCCATACTCCCAATCTGACATTGTGTTAAATACATAAATATAAACTTTTTTAATTTGCATATTAAGCCTCCAGAACTGACGTTCTCTATATTATACCATTTTAAAGACATATATTTATAAAAAAATATTAAAAATTCAGAAAACAATTAAAGGGATTGAGAATCATTTGAAAGAAAACAAAATAGAAAAAGTCGTAATAGTAGGATTAACAACTCCACATTGTGTATCAACTACTACTCGAGTGAGTGATAATTTAGGATTTGAAACGTATCTCGTATCAGATGCCATAGCTGCATTTGCAATAAAAGGAGCAGATAATGCATATTATCCAGCTGAACAAATGCATACTGTGTCATTAGCAACTTTAGATAATGAGTTTGCCAAAGTTTTAACAACTGAAGAATTGATCAAAAAGTTAAATTTGACTGAAGCAATACAATCATAAGATCTTTATTTTAACTGTATATCTTCTACAAGTGGAGTTACCATAATCAGAGTTATAGGTAGTTACTTCACTAAAGCACCCGATTGTTGAATAACATGAAGGTCTTATATCGCCAATACTTACCCTAAGAACATGACAAATAATTAAAGCACGGTAAATTTTTCCGTGCCAAACATATATTTTATTTCGGAAGATTTAGTTGCCACGAGACACCAAACTGATCATTTAACCAGCCAAACTTCTTACTGAAACCATAGTCACCTAACGGCATAAGTGCTTTCCCATCTATGATTAGTTTCTCATAAAGATTGTCAAGCTCCTCTTCAGTATCACAAGTAACAAAAATTGAAAATGAAGGAGTAAAGGAGAACTGATGCTTCACATTACTGTCAATGCACATAAATTCTTGCCCTTTTAAGGAAAAAGTAGCCTGCATTACAGTTCCTTCATCTCCAGGTTCATTCGCTCCATAGCGAACAATACTTGTAATTTCTGAATCGTCAATGATTGATATGTAATGATTCATCGCTTCTTCTGCCTTGCCATCTTGAAACATTAAGAATGGTGTAACCTTTTCCATATAAATCAACTCCTTAAATATAAATAATAATACATCAATACAATTTCTCTTTGAATTGCGTCAGAAGGAGTAAATGCTATCTAAGTTCGCATAATTTTAATTCATTCATATCGTTAACTATGCTAAATGAATTAAGGCTAATCAATTTTTAGTATGTATTATTACGGCAAAAGAAATCAAGAACCTTTAGCCCAAGAACAAACAAAGGTTTGGGAATGTACAGTAGAAGATTGTAAGGGCTGGATGAGAAAGGATTTCTCTTACGACAATCACCAAAAATGCCCTTTGTGTGGAAATTATATGAAAGCTGGAGAACGACTTATTAATAAAATCCCCCTTAATCCCCATCGAAGATAATTTATACAAACGCTATTACATAGATTAAAAATTACTACTATATTATTTAATTTAATTGAAAATATAGTTAATTTATTTGCATTTGCTTTCTATTTCTATTGTATGTTATAACTAGTTATACCTTGTATCGATCGTCTTGTCTAAAACCCAGGCTTTTTTTAAAAGCCTGGGTTTTCTATTGAACTAATAGTAGATAAATCATGGTTTTCTAATTATAGGACCATAAAAAAAGACTCCTTCATAAGGAGTCCTTTTTGTTATCACTTTTGATTATGCTTTGTGAACGTTAGCAGCTTGTGCTCCACGTTGACCTTGCTCGATATCAAAAGTAACTTTTTGACCTTCTTCTAATGATTTGAAACCTTCACCTTGAATAGCACTGAAATGAACGAATACATCGTCTCCGCCTTCGATTTCAATGAAACCGAAACCTTTGTCTGCATTAAACCATTTTACTGTACCTTGTGTCATAATGTTGCCTCCTGCTGTGGAATACTCCACAAATGTATTACCTCTCTTGCCCAATCATACTATTTCAAGATAAAAACTTCTGTTTAAGGTTTTTTCTTCTCTCAATCTTATACCGAACAAAAACAAGTTAAATATAGTGTAACACATAGGGATATTGATAGCAAATAATTGCTTTTTTCCGTTTAAACGTTATAATCATACTTGTCTACGGACTAAACTAAACAGTGAGAAAGAAGTGCCACTATGAGAAAGTTAAAACCCTCTTTTCAAAACCTAGTCAATGAAAACAGACATAAAATACTAGAAGATAAAAAGGTCGTGGAAAAGATTGAAGCAAAAATTGAAGCTCGCCAGGAGCAGGCTATAAAGATGAAAACAAAATAAGAGTAGAATAAAAACATCCTATGTAAACTGTAAACGGATGTTTTTTTGTATTGTACTGCTGTTGTATTTCCAGGTAGATGGCTTTTTACAGGATTTTTCATTTGCTATGTCGAATCTAGAAATGCACAAGAAAGGGGCTGTTAATATGAATTCAAAAGAGCAAAAGAGGTTGGCAACTACTAGAGAACAAATGGAGAATGCTAAAGAACAAACTGATTTATCTTCTGAATTAGAACAGGACTTAGAGAATTTAGGATTGCAACGACGAATGAAACAATTAGAGTTAGAAAGCAAGTACCTAAAAAACCAGAACGATGAACTACTTTAATTCACAGCACCCGTTCAGGGGTGCTTTTTCAACATTTTAGTACTTTTACCTCAGAACCACCTATCTATGATTAAGACTTTCTCCCAGAGCAAACAAATAAAAAAGATGGTTTACTCTCTTTTTATCTAATTCAGTTCTATCTATGTATGTATGTTTTATGATGAGATTCCATTAATCGCTATTTACTTTAAATCAACATGCTTCATTTCCAAAATAAATCTTTGATGGTCCAGATTACTTGATCTACAAAGGTTAATTCACGCTTATATCTCTTCCATTCCTTCTCATAATTAACCTCAATATGACATCCCATGAAAAGAGCTAATCGTCTAGTTGAAATATCTTTATAATGCCTTCTTTATGCATCTTTATAAATTATAGTATTAAGACACAACAAAATTTGACAAAATAAAAAACTTAAACTTATTCTATACTTAAAGATAAACTCAAGGAGTTGAGTTATAGCATAAATGGATAACATGCAGCGCTTTATAGAGTTAGTTTTACAGTTTGAACAATCCTTAAATAGAAAGCTAACTAATCAAGAAAAGGAATTCCTGATGTGGGTTGTAAAAAAGGAAAAACAGATAGAAGCGTAATTCTGAATTAATTACTCCTATCTGTTTTAGTAATGAAGGGTAGAGCCCTTCTTTTCAATTCTTCTTCGAGAATAAGAATGTTTGATCATTTAATTTCTCCTGTACCTGTACAAACCCTCCCGTAACAAGTAGCTTTAAATGTGTTGTATTATTTTCTATCCCAAAAGCTTTACATAATTCATATCGAATTTTCACACATCCCAATTTGTCTAATTCCCTTACAATACCTGTTCTTTTTATTTTATCTGAATTAAAACCTTTGTTCCACTCGGCAATTGATCGACTTGATAAGATATCAAAGAACCTGCGCTCCGATTATCAGCAGGCTTACCATACTCAATTTCTGCACCTGTTCCTCCTTCATCACAAAATGTCATTGAAAATTCATCTCTATCATAACCTTACTTAGTAGGAAGCCCCTTTAAAGATTAGCTTCTGTTCTCTTCTGCCCCATCAGGGTTAATTGTACAAATAGCTGACTTACCTTTATTAATGGTATGTTCAATATGTGCTGCAGTTTTAGAATATTTATCAGTCGGAAAATAGATCACTTTATCTATCATAGGATGTGTTACTCTCTTGTGATGAAGAGAATAAATCCTTTAAGTCAATGTTTTCTACGTCAGTCACATAAGCTAAAATCAACAAAATAAAAATAATCCAGTATATGATTTTTTTCAATCTTCTCAACTCCTTTACTAAAAACAGTATTATGAGAAACGCTCAGAATTGCAATGAATGGACAATGACCCGCGAAATAAAGGATATTTTCTTCTGGTAGCTTCCCAATAACAACACTTCAACACTTATGCACCAGAATCCCCTTAACTATGTATAGTTAATTTATGATTAAGGTTGTCCAATATAGATAGTCCCAAAAGGTACACCTTTTAGACTGTGAAAAAATGGGATAGCTCTTTAATGTCTATAATCTTTGTATTTTCTTGTAATTTTTTGATATCTTTTGTAGAAACCGTTTTCATTCTATCTTATATTGCTCATAATATTTTTTATTGGCTCTATCTTTTTATTATAGACCTACTAAATTTCCTAGAAACTGAAAAATTTCGATGAGGTGAGAAAAAGCTATGTCAATGGTAATCAATTCAGTAGGTCAAATAAAGGACTTACGAAAATGCATTGCAAAAAAAAGGAAAGAATTAATTGATTTAGGTAATAATTATGGACTTTTAGACAAAAAAACAATTAAGTGTAGTCAAGATTTGGACAAGCTTATAAATTTGCATATGAAATCTTATTCTAGTTCAACTAACATGTTTTTAGATTACGGAGGAGATCTACCTAGAATGAGACACTCGTATGGTAATCGTAAAGTTAGTGATTTCAAATATGAGGTGAAAGCTGTTGAGCTTGCAAGAAGTAATATTCGTTTTTGTTCTGCCCAATTGATTGCTCATTCAAATCTAGCAACATTTGGAGTATGTACTGCTTTAGTTCTAGTTGGTAATGGAACTAAAGCAGGTTTTGTTGCCTTTCAAAATTTACGAAAGTTAACAACTCATTCGTGAAAATCTATCTTTTCTAACGCTTTAAACTAATGTATAAATACTTAAAAAACATCGGATTAGAAAAAACTGATGTTTTTTTAAGCACTTTAAAATTAGAAACTGATACTAATTTAACTTTTCCTAATGAATCTTATTCCTTGATTTCATATGTACCATTGTTATATAACCACAAAACAGTATAATTTTTTTCTTTGAATATGACGTTACAACCAACCTTCATTAATTATCCTACCAAGCGCAAGGTTTTCTAAATAATTCTTTAAGGATACTGATTCATCAGTGTCCTTTTTTATTTTGAAAAAAACAGGGAATCTTTTAAGACTCGTCGTATTCATATAGATAAAGAGGTGGTTGAATTGAAACAATTAATTATCAATAATGTTGAATTTAACGTTGAAAATTTCGAAGAAAAAACAATTACACATTCCCCTACAGGTGAGCAGCTAAAAAAGATTGGTTTTGCATTTTCGGTTATAGGAAAAAAAGATTATAACTTATATGACTTCTTTTTCGAGAGCCCCCATTTTGAGCTTACTATTGTTGATACAAATGAGAAACTTAAAATGAAAAATATTTCACACAGTACTTTTTATCAAGCAGCAGAGATATCAGATGACACAAAAATCGTATTTAGAATTAAGTTACAACAAGAACCAGCCAAAGAAAAAGAACTTACAAAAGATCAGAAGTTGATGGTTAATGCCGTAAATGAGGTTGTTTTATCTAGAGTAAGATTTAAAGCGTTAGAAGAAATACTAGAAGAAAAAGGATTAATTAAAGGTGATGAATTATTTGATAAGATTGAAAAAGTAGCTAAAAGAGATTTTGACACGTTAAAGAAAGAATTACTTCAGGGTAAAGAAGAAATAAATACGTAAAAGCACTCCTATTTTATCAAGGTACTTATTTATTTTTCCATAAAGATCCTTTTCGTATATCATTTCCAATAAAATCCATTATGGTAACCAAAGATGTATACCATAGATAGCTTAAAAACAGAAAAAACAACTGGGTCCAATCAGTTGTTTTTTCTGTTTCATGAATAATAATCAATGTTTAGCTGACGTTGCAGAGCGTCTTGATAAGAATCGTCGATGATTTCGTAAAAACTTTCCTCTTTTTTATATTTTTATAAGAAACGAAAGAAGCACCTTCCAATTGAAAGCTAATAATTCAAACCTTGATATTACTGTAAACTCTAACCTTTCGATATATAATAATTAACAAGGAGGTTGGGAACATGAAATCAATTCAAGTTACACAATTCGGTGGGCCTGAAAAATTAGTATTTACAGATGTTAAGGATGTAGTAGCAGAAAATGGAGAGGTATGTGTTCGTTTGTATGCGGCGGGCGTCAATCCGAGTGATACTTACACATTATCAGGTACATATGCGTTTAGTATACCTCAGTTGCCTTATACTCCAGGTTTAGACGGTGCAGGGATTGTAGAGGCGATTGGAGAAGAAGTTACAAATGTTCGTGTGGGTGATCGTGTATTTATTGCGTCCTTAATGGGAAGTCAAAGTACAGGCACCTTTGCCCAAAAAGTAGTATGTGATGCAACTTTGGTTCATCCATTACCATCCCATGTATCTTTTGAACAAGGTGCGGCATTAGGAGTACCTGCATTAACCGCCTATCGCGCGCTATTTCAACGTGCCTATCTGAAGCCTGGTCAAACCGTGTTTATTCATGGAGCCAGTGGTGGGGTTGGATTACAGGTTGTGCAAATGGCGAAATCTCACGGTGCTAAAGTGATTGGAACAGCAAGCAAGTCAGAGGGTAAAAAGATGGTTCGGCAAGCCGGTGCAGATTACGTCATTGATCATGTGACAGAAGCAACGGTTGAAGATGTTCTTGCCTTAATGGATGGCGATGGACCTGATGTAATTATTGAGTTTTTAGCAAATAAGAACTTAGAAACAGATTTGAAGCTGATTGCACCCTTCGGTAAAATCGTAATTGTTGGAAACCGTGGTTCAATAGACATAAACCCACGTCTTGCCATGCAAAAGGAATGTGATATTTTAGCAACAGCTCTGTGGAATGCACCAAAGGACGAGTATGAACAAAGTATTCATGGTGTAATTGGCATGCTAACAAGTGGTGCACTTCGTCCAATTATCGGTACAACTTTGCCACTCGAGCAAGTATCGCAGGGCTTTGAACAGCTAGAAGAAGGCATAGGAAATGGTAAACTTGTTTTGATAATTGACTAGTTAATCGACATAATTTTAAGGCATTGACTTAAATTAAAGGCTGTATTAGTCAATTAAGTAAATACTAGCAGGACCTTACAGGGGCCTTTTCCTTGCCAATAGGATTATAATGTAAACATATAAAATATCAAAGGGGAAGTCAAAATGACACGTTCTTATTTTATTGTAAATGGATCATGGCAAGGAGACCGTGAGGGTAATGGGCTTATTCGTTTACCAGGAGGATCGAACCTTGAAGTATCGGTCCCGAAGGAACTTGATGGACCTGGCATCGGCACTAATCCCGAGGAACTTCTTATTTCCTCAGCGAACAATTGTTACATGATTACACTTGCAGCTATGCTTAGTAACAGAAAAATAGAAGTGGAAAAACTTGAGGTTTCATCCGAGGGCATTGTTGAAAAGGTGGACAGGAAGCTGCAGTTTAAAAAAATAATCCACAAGCCGGTAATTTCTATTAGAGCCGGTTTAGGTGTTACTGTGGAAAAATTAGAAGAAATCGCTGTCCGGGCAGAAAAGGCATGCTTCATCAGTAATACCTTAAGAAATAGTATTGAGACCTCGGTACAGCCGAAAGTAATAGTATTATAATAGTTTCGTATAATGTCATGGAAACATGATGTCAGGCACTGCCAAAAGACAATTTACTCAGATACATTTTTTCTCAATGTATTGATGAAGAATTTACGTTTTTTGTTGGTTTGGATAAAAGACAGTTCATATCCCTATTCCACGATAGGGCGCTTTAATTGAATAAGACAAATAAAAAGTCGATTCTCTTAATATAAAGAAAATCGGCTTTTGGAGCTGGAGTATTTCCTTAGCGTACAAAATTCGCTTTTTGAGAGCGCTAACCCTAATAAAAAAGAGAGCTACCCCATTATTATTTTTCCAAAGAGTGGGATAGAATGCATAAAGAATGGATGTCTAGAAAGATCATTGCTATAGTACTTATGAAAGAAGTAGGAATGAAAAAGACGACATTTTATAATAAGGTAAAAGCTTACAAGGCAAGGAATTAATCTCCTTTTGTATCTGTATGGCGTTAGACATTCTAGCAAAATAGGTGATGCTTGCTATTTGTAGTTATTCCAATGCAAGCAATAGGTTACTTGTCTTTTTTCTAAACTGAATATCTCCACACTAAGCCCATTCATAGAAAAACTTCTAGACGTCGCTTAAGAAAGTAGTAATTCACTTAAGTTCACACATATAGCTCTGGTAAAAACACTTTAATCCAAAAAAGCATCCTGAAAGGATGCTTAGAAGTTAGCCTGTAAAGTTTCAATTTTCTTCTTAATTTTTTGGCTTTCTTCCTCTAATTCGATGATTCTATCTTGAAGTTCTTTATTGTCCCAGTTGTTTTCCAACTCTTCAGATAATTCCATTCGCTTTTTATGGATTTCAATTCGTTGTTTAGCCATTTCTTCTACTTCTTTATTTAATTGGAATTGTTCGTATGGATTCATACGTATTCCTCCTTTATTTTTAATTTCAACATAAACAGGAAATCCCTTTAAAATAAAGTCCAGTGAGTGTTTCCCACAAACATATTGACGGCCCCGAACGCACTAGCAATAAAGCTAAAATTCCATACAGTTCGCATCCAGATTACCAAAGAACTGTATGTCTTTCTGAAGACTACTTCACGCATAAAGATGAGATAAAGTACTGTAAGTCCATATACGCCAAATGCTACCCATTGAAAAGTTTCTTGAATTTGAGGGGCTACTAAGACAACTGCTACTAAAGCTACGGTGAAAATAAGATTCACAACCATAAAAAAGCTTACAAAACGCATCCACTTGAACCCTTTCTCATACAGTTTACCTGCATCATGATTTTCTTTTTTAAATTCTTCCATCGTTCATTGCCCCTAGTATTTAGTTTTTTCTATTATAGCACGGGATAATTTCACTTATAGATTGCTAGTATTAGTATATTCAAGCTTGGGAAATTAGCTACAATTATTTTAAAGTTTTTACATTAGAACCCCATATCGTATTCAACTAAAAGCAGTCAATTATCTCCCATAAATAAAAGAGCAGTTTGCATTTGTGAACTGCTCTTTTAATGACTACTTAGACTGGATAATTGCTTCTTTAACATACACTTTGTAGTCAATAATTGCATCCTCCATTATGGGCAGTTCACCTTCGGAATTGATATATCCAACTAATGGTTTGGTACTTGCCTCAAAATAAGGAAGCTTTTCATTAAGAAAAAGCTTAATAGTGTCTTCATCTAGTGATAACATGTCAACGATGACGCCAGTACTTATTTCTTCTAAAGACAGTTCCTTTGCTGGAATGATATTTATAGTGCCCACACATACTAAGTCCACTACTTTAAAGTCTTTATCTAATAGCTCTTTCACTATATCTTTAGGCATCTAAAACCCTCCTTAATACTTGCTAATTTTCGACATAAAAAGAGGGATTCCTTTAGAATAATTCCCAGAGAGTATTGCACATGAATATCTCCTATAGATCGATTAATAACTAATTATCTCTTTACAATAAAGAATATTATTATTTACTTAAGATATTTTACGCTCTCAAAATCTACGTATATTTCAAAAAGTGCATAAAAAATAACATAATCACTTTTTATGATAAATGTACACATATTGTAAAGTGGAAGGGTAAATATATGAATAAAAAATAGGATAAGCGACCTTACTGTTCGAATTAGGATAGATAAGTCGCTTTTTATTGTTCCCATATAAAGTCTTCCTGTTAGTGGGTTAATTATATTACAGAGGGTATTCTATGAGATACTTCGAAGCTGTTTAGTTAATCGTAAGAGGGTTTCTTTATCTTTATTCTTTGAAGCATGTTCCATTTGCACCAAGATTTCTGTTTTTTGAACGTCACGTAGATTTTTCATTGATAAAAGTTGATTAAATGTAGAATTCATGTCTTTTATCTCTCCTATCTTTGTGCAACCGTTTTTCTTTGTATTCCACACCCATCATTCTTTTCCCTTTAAAAGTTTTCCATATTTAATAAAAAAACTCAGTCAAAAAGACTGAGTTTCTGCTTATTATATGTTATTTACACCACTTTCTACCATAGCATGTTCCCAGCTAGGGAAAAAATAAAGTGCATTTTTCATTAGTTTTGGATGCGTTTGCTTTACTTTTTTCTTTTTTAGAGATTGTCCATTTGTTCCTAAGTACTGGATTTGGGCTTTGACTTCTTCGACCGTCATATCGGCTTGCATAAGATCACTCCCTTTATCAAGTTGACCCTATTATTCCCTTTTTTTAAATAGGTAAAACATATACTTCTAGAATTAGCTTATATTTATTTATATTTAATACAAATTATGAAGAACAACTACAACAAAGACTGCCCATTATGTATAAGCCTTCTACCAAGGATTCTTTCTCCCGAGTATGTAGCTTTTTATACATATGCTTGTCTCAGAAAATAGTCTTTATGAAGAAAAAATATATGTTATTATTTAACTCCAGTTATAGATTCCTTTAAAAAGTTACCATTTCAAATGCTTTTAGAATAATGTTGTTTTTTCTTATTTAACTACTAAAGAAACTTCCACTCTTTCTTTTTCTCTTATAATGATGATGTCCATAACTTCCGTGATGATCACGGCCTTTTCTATAATCATCACTACTGCTATAACTCTTAAAAGGTTTTGATTTTCCTCTCTTATAATCACTACTACTGTAATGCTTATGTTTATTATTCATTAGTGAATCAAACAGTTTCTTGAACATAATTTAACAACTCCTCATAATTGATTTAAATCTATAAAAAACAAAAAGCGCTTTTATCTTTTTAGTAGATAAAAGCGCTTGATGTATAAACACAGACTTCACCTAACTAAAAATGTAGGCAAAGGTCTTGCTAACAATTAAGATTGCCAACAAAGCCGGAAACGAAATGTTTCGTAGTGACGACTATTGTTGTACAGCTACTCCCCTTTGGAGTATTAAGTTTGTTCAATGGTAACGTAAATCTATTCTACAAGTCAATTAATAACTAATGGTGTTTAAAAAGGTACATCCTTTTAGACAAATGTATGTCGAAATATAGGTTAAATAATAATTGTCTTTCTGTAATTTAGAAAAGTAATACCTAAGTACTTTATAGCTTTATAAATAGAAGTTTATATTTATTTGTCCATGTGTAAATATGATATATTATATACATACCTATAATACGGCACACTATAACTAATCTAGGTAATGACAAATAAAAGCACTACTAATCCATAAATATAAATATCATCAAAGGCGTTAGTACACATTACTAACGTCCTTTTTACTGTCTTCTTCACTTTAAAATTTCTGCACGCACTGGAGGGAGATAACATTGAGTAAAAATCAAAAGATATGGACCAAGGATGAAGATTTATTCCTAAAAAAACAATATGGACAGATGACGTTTCAAAGAATTGGTGAACACTTAAATCGTAGCTAAACAACCAGTCACCAGTACAATACCGGCAGCTGGCTGTTTAAAAGGTGCTTTGATTCCTGTCTCACAAACAGGGTGCAGTCCCGTGCAGTCCCAGGACTCTGACAAGGGTTCTTTTTCCGGAGTATGCAGCTTTTTATACATCCTTGATTTATCAAGGTTTCCTCTCGGGCTGAGTGACAAATAGATGAATAAAAAGCGCACCTTTTATTCATATGCTCGTACAGAAAAATATAGTCCATAAGGTAAAAAATGTGTTATTATATGTCTGCACATGCATTTTATAGTAAAAAGCCACCTGTCCTGCAAATACTGGGTGGCTTTTTATTTATGTTGACAATATGTATTTGTAATAAATCCTAATTTATTGGGACGGGGATTTAGTCAATGGTACTATAAGTCATCCGAAGTTGAAGGTGGAATAAGAGAGATTAAGGCTTGCGCAGAATTAATGAATGAATACCCTTTATAAATAATAATTTATGTTTTTTTTTCAATGAAAAAGCACTTTAATTAAGTAATGAAAGAGGCTGAATCTCTCTATTTAATACAGAGGGATTTGGCTTTTTTTGATGGGAATTTCTTAACGTTGTAAACCTATATTTCCTTACGTAATTCCAGTAACAGAGAGAAATAAAGCTCTTTTGAAGTTAGCGAGTATTGCCATACATCATGTCACCCACTTATGAAGTCTCTTGAAAAATCATTTTTACATATTCTAGGCACCTTTAAACCCTTTTCTTACCGTTAGGTACAAAAAATGGTACTAGGGCAATTAAAATTGCCCTCTTCATAAATAAGAGAAATGATTTTATTATTGTCTTTGCAAATAGTCCTAATTCAAATCGATAATCATGAAAAAATTAGACGCGAATTTAATATTTAGGAAAGAAAGGGAGAATGTTAATATGAATAATACAATTGAATTACTTTCTAATCATACCTCTATTCGTTCTTTTACAGATCAACCTTTGACAGAGGAACAACGAGATGCAATCTTTAAGGCTGCTAATCAAACTTCATCTTTTAGTCTTCTACAGGCCGTTTCTATCATTAGGGTGTCAAATCCAGATCTTCGAAAACAAGTGATGAAACTCTCTGTCAATCAACCGTATATTGAAGAAGCAGCAGAATTTTGGATTTTTTGTGCAGATTTTAACCGAAATCATCAAATAGCTTCCACAGTAGACCTAGACTATATTGAATACCTTTTGATAGGTTCATTTGATGCTGGGCTCATGGCTCAAAATGCCTTAACGGCAGCTGAATCAATGGGACTCGGTGGTGTCTATATCGGTGGAGTAAGAGCTAATATTGCAGAATTAACCGAGGTATTAAATTTGCCAAAGTATGTGGTTCCTCTAGTAGGTCTATGCATAGGCCATCCTGCAGGAGAGAAACCTGGACTAAAACCACGTTTGCCTCAATCAATGGTCATGTTTAACAATCAGTATCAGTCACTGGATAAAGAAAAATTAGAAATGTATGACCAACAGATGCGTGAGTATTATCAGGATCGCCCTGTTAAAGCTCCTTTCACAGTAAAGAAAGTCAAGGGATGGAAAGATCATATTGAGGATCATCTTGAAAGAAGTAAACTGCCTTTTATGCTTGATTATTTAAACAAACAAGGGTTTGCTAAAAAATAAACTTTCGCAATTCATGTAAAACAAACTAGGTTTCGAAGTGTTAATTCCTTTTCAATGGTATCTGAATTAGAACTGGCTCACATTAAAGTAATGGATTCTTACACAAATAGAAGTAGTGTTCCTTAAAACAATACTTAAGCGAAAACAAAGAGCGTAAGCCCTATGAATGACAAAGGGTTTGCGCTCTTTGTTTTAACACTTTTTTATATAAGTTAGAACTCCTGCTTATTATTTTACTCAGGTTTCTCCCCGAATTTTTTGCCGAAGTTCTCCATCATATCAAGTATTGGGATAAATTCACGCCCTTTAGTTGTTAAGGAATATTCTACACGTGGAGGTACCTCCGGAAAAACCTCTCGTTTAATTAGGCCATCTGTTTCTAGTTCTCTTAACTGTTTTGTCAGAGAACCTTGCGAAATATCCCATAAAAAAGCTTTAATTTCACTATAACGGCGTTCTTTGGTTTTTAAAAACCAAAGGATAATATACTTCCAACGTCCTGAAAGTATATTTTGGGTATAGGCAATACCATATACTTCTCTTTGGTCTCTTATACACTCTTTGTCGAATCCATCCTTGCATATTCTTGACACCTTTTCACCTGCTTTCTACTGTTAGGTACAAAAAAATGTACTACGGCAATTTTTATTGCCTACTTTAAAAAAGTGAGAAATGATTTTATTCTAGTATATGTAACCAAAATACTCAATAAGCTTTTAATTTCTAATGAATATATGCTTAAGGTTTGATAGACATATAATTGTGCAACCTTAAGCAGAATAATTCTTTTATATACAAATTCTTGAGGAGGAATCATAATGAGATTTGGAATTATAGGTGCCGGATCAATTGGATCCATTATTTCTAAAAAATTAGTTAAGAATGACCATGATGTCAAAATTGCAGATGCAAGGGGAATGGAACATTTAGAAGGAAAAGAGCTTGCTGGAACGCCCGTGCGTGTAGAGGACGCAATTAAAAATATTGAAGTTCTTATCATATCTCTTCCTACAAAAGCGATACCAAGCATTCGGGACATTATCAATCAAGTTGAGGAGGAAGTAATCATTGTAGATACTTCAAATTATTATCCTTTTAGAGACGATGAAATTGAAGAAATTGAGAACGGAATGGTTGAAAGTGTTTGGGTTTCAAATCAATTAGGTAGACCGGTCATTAAAGCTTTCAACAACTTATTAGCCTATACTTTAGAAAATGAAGGCACATCCGAAGATTCTAGTGGACGAATTGCGATGGCAGTTGCTGGTGATGATCCAGAACAAAAACAAATAGTCATGGACATAGTACACGAGCTAGGCTTTGATACAGTAGATAGTGGTTCTTTAAATGATTCTTGGAGACAACAGCCAGGAACCCCTGCTTACTGCACAGAGCTAACAAAAGACGAACTCACACAAGCATTGAAAAAGGCCAACAAAGAAAAAGCACCATTACTTCGTGACAAAGTGATCGAAAAATTTGCGGAAGAAAAGGAAGTTAAATTCTCACATAAGGGTGTTGTGAGTCTAAACAGAGAAATATATAACTCATAAAACAAAAGGTGCACTCAGGTAGAGCGCACCTTTTTTGACTGTATTCCTTTAATATTTTGAAACATAATCAAATACCTCGGCCGTAAAAGTATACTTTTACGGACAAACATTATGGTTTATAAGAATCTCCAACAGATATATTCTCCATCTAATAAGGGAGATTTTTAAAATTTCTTCGCTGCTTTAAAGGATACAACAGTTGTTTCACTCCACTTTTTTCCTGATACCACTGGTTTAATAGTTCTTCATATTCTATATTTTGTATGTAAATTTATCCATCCTCGAGTAAGAATCTTGTAAACTCCTCTTAAATGATCATTATATATGTAAAAGTTTTATAGTTGGCATAGATTCGGATCAATAACTTTTTGTATCCAAGTTATTGACCCGAATCTAAATTGTAAAATTAGTCAACGCTAGTCTTAATTATAAAAATTTGATATATCTAAAATAGAATTCATAATTAATTTGGATATCAAATACTCAACTAAGAGCATCATTAATTATATAAAACGTATAACACTCATCCCCACTCGTTAGGAGAATGATTTAATATAAGACCTCTAATGAAGACAATACCGCAATAAGACCTGTACTCCAATGCTTGAAATCTTTTATCGTCATGTTCTGTAATACGTAAAATTAAAAGTCTTTTCGTGAGTAGTTGTATTAGTAATTTCCTCATACTACCTCTTATTTTCTTCAACACAAATCAAATAATACGTTTAGGAGGTGTTTTTATGCCAGAACACAGTTTCAACCAAACACATAATAATAACAATCATAGCAATAGCTATGATACAAACGGCGGAAGTATCCAACCAGTAGATGTACCCCCATCTGTTGGAAATAAAATTCCTGCTGAAAACGATGGACTAACTGGAAAAGTAAATGCAAACCTCGGATACCATCCAAAAAAATAGCACGAAAAAACCGCCCTACAAAAGTAAGGCGGTTCTCCGATAAGTTTTATCTTACAAAACTAAAACCATGTAGAATCTTTATATTTTGGAAATCATACCATTTAACAAAAAAAAGAGCAACCCTAAAGTTACTCTTTCTCTCAGCAAAAACTAAAACAAAATGTGTGCATTGGTGCTCAAGAAGTGTTCAATAAAGTCTAACTTCAAGGACAATGAACTTTAGTTATTTTTTATTAAAATATACTATTTCTAGAATAAAGCAGACTTATAAGAACGTACGTTTGACTTTTTTGAGGTAGCTATGATATATTTCTTGTCTACACACTATACATAGTAGAGAATGAGGTAAGTACATATGAAAAAAGCTGAATTAATTGATGCTGTTTCGTCAAAATCAGAATTAACAAAACAAGACACAAAAAAAGCCATTGATGGACTATTTGCAACGATTTCTGCCACACTGGCAAACGAAGAGAAAATTCAAATTGCTGGATTTGGTACATTTGAAGTACGTGAACGTGGAGAGCGTACAGGACGTAACCCACAAACAGGTGAACAAATTATCATTCCAGCTACAAAAGCTCCAGCCTTCAAGCCAGGTAAAGAATTTAAAGAAGCTGTAAAATAAAAAAAGACCTACATGAACTCTCCAGAACCTTGTTCTGGAGAGTTTGCATAGATTCAATCAAAAAAGATGAGACGAAGCCATCATACCATATGGAAACACTTATAAATTACGCTTTAATACCAAATTTAAATTCAATCTCATGCTTTAAAATCTCTACTCCTCGTGGGCTTAATACAATTCCTTTTGCATATTCTCTGTTTTGTGAAGTGACTTCTCCTGTAATTATACATTCATTTTGAACTTTGTATTTTTGAAGAATAATGTGATTGCCCTCAACAAATATTTCTATAGGATCTTTTTCTTTAATAGTAAGAACCTTCCGTAACTCCATTGGGATAACAACACGGCCTAACTCGTCTACCTTTCGCACAATACCCGTTGTTTTCATACTTTTCTCGACCTCCAAATATAAAATAAAGGATATGAAATCTAGATACCCTCTTTTATAGAGTTTAATTTTTGCTGCATCAACTGTTTATTCTCATAGATAAAGGAAGGGATTTTACTATCTCTTCTTTTTTTATAAAGTAATTTAGTACGACAATAAATAGTTGCACAAATTACTTAATACGGTCCCTTTACATTTCTTTTACTGTTTCTTTTAAATTGTTCTTTCACATACGTACACGTACGCTCATGATCATGGGAAAAGAAGTGATCCTTTTTATGGTATACTTTTACTCCACAAGATGGACAAGCAAAGAAGCCGATTGTTAGCTCTCCCGGCACCTCATGTGCATAAAACTCACCAGTTGCTGAAAACATTACTATATGGTCAGCTTTTTCGGTTTTGGCTCTCATTCCTATTCCTCCTTACCCATATTTTTCATATACTTCTATGATAAGGTCTATATGGTAATAACACAAAAAATAAGCAGCATCTCGTGTTTTGACACGAGATGCTGCTTATTCTTCAATTGCTTTTTAACTTGTACCCTTTAAATTTGTAGCCATATACGCTTGTAAGATCAACGAAACTTTTATAAGAATACGTAATGGCAACCGATGTACCCACTTGAACCTTATCATAAAGCTTTTCAATGTCTGCATTGTGCATTCTCATGCAACCTTGACTCACGTATTTTCCAATGCTGCTTGCATTGTTATTACCATGAATGCCGTATGTATCACCATACGTACCGTTTGCATTTAACCCTAACCAACGTTTCCCTAATGGATTGCGAGGATCGCCCTCAGGAATATGCCCTGTATAATAAGGACGGTTTTTGATTTTGTTCACGACTTTAAAAAAGCCAACTGGTGTTTTGTCCCATGTTTTCCCTGTTGCTACTGGATCAACAATTTCAATATAGCCATTGTGAAAATAGGCAAGCTTGTTGTAGTACTTGTTAATAATAATCAAATCTTGATTCGCTGGTTTACTTGCTGCTTCTGTTTTCACCTGATTTATTCCATATAATGCAACCATTAACAATGTAAGAATGGTCATTGATTTCATAAAAATGTTCTTCATAAAAACTCTCCTCTTTTTTATATTTTATAGGAAACGAAAAAAGCACCTTCCAATTAGAAAGATGCCTATCGTAACGATTAGTAAATAAATAACGAGGCCAACTTTGCTTTATAACAAATCGACCTCTTTTTATTTTTATTTTCTTTCCCTTAATAAACGGTTATTCTGAGAAATAATAACACTGCTGAAAACAATGGTTGCAACCATACCCAAAATCGAAAAGAATAGCAGCACCACAAAATTATTATTTGAACGCATAGTAAACCTCCGATTATTTGTGAATTATCCATATTATTTGAAATCCACCTATTTTTATTCTCTATTAGGCACTATTTCAGCTTTATTCGTTACAAAGAAACGCTCTCTGATGAAATTAACTTTTATTTTGCGTATAACCATTCGATGCAATTTCAGCGTCTTAAAATATGCATAAAAAAGAACCCCACTCAATCAGCTAGAAGGAAGATTGAAGTAGGGTAAGTATGGTTGAATCCCTTTGCAGAGAGAACCATACCATTACACTGTTATTATGTGATGACTCTAATGAGCTATACATAAAAAATATCCCTTCATCAATTATTTACGAACCGTGTATGAACTCATAACGTCGGCTCCTTTTTAGAGCAAGAAAAAGCAGACCTTACTATACAGAAGGTCTACTCTTACTTACTTCCTTATTAATTTTTTCCGTATGACGACAAGAAGGAAAAGAGGAACAGCCAAAAAAGCGAGTGCCATTCCCATCTCGTACGACTAGATCTTGCCCACACTTTGGACATTTACGAGGTTCTGGTGTGATATTTTCAAAGATTTCCCGTGCCTTAAAAACGGGATTTATCTCATTAATAAATTTTTGAAGGTCCGCCCGATCCACTAAGGTCACATCACATGCAGCTGCAAGCTCTTTCGCTTGTTTCGTAAAATAACTATTGGTCACAACCCACGCCTGATTCGCTTTATAATACGCTTTTGCCCCATACACTTCTTGTACAGCTGAAATACTGACCCGATTTTTAATTCCATATCGTTTAGCTTGAATGACAATTTTTTCTTTGCCTTTCATCACTAAATCAGCCCCAAAGTCACCAGACTTTTTGGTTACTTGAGGTTTATATCCCAACTGTTGGAAAAGGGCCTGTAAATAAATTTCAAACTGATAACCATCCATTTTATCAATATAGGGCATACCCGATTGGGCTAACTCTTTCATATACCTCCGTTCACGAAGGACACGGTAAGTAAATTGAGAAAGTTTCACTAAAATCATGATAAGAAAGAGGTAAAATACACCTTGAAACACGTTATCCATTCATTGAAAGCTCCTGTTCAGTTTGTTTATTCCGGAGACGTGATGCCACAGGTTGAATGCTTTTTCCATTCTTCTTTAACTCGTCGTTCCAATCTTTCGCTCCCTTTGGAATATCTGCTCTTATTAAATCAGCATTAACGATTTGGTGCATTTTGTCAATAAATTCTTTTCCTGCTTGGTCATTATCGACAGCTATCACCATTTCTTTAATGCTCAAGCTTTCTCTTCGAGCTTCGATATAAGATTGAGCAACGGTTTTAGGCTTTAATCCATTCATACTAATGAGTCGTGTGTTTTGTAAGCTATTCTCCTGAATACTCCAATAAGAAAGCAAATCAATTGGACTTTCAAAAAAGTGAATCTTATTTGGGCAACCAACGTCAACTGAAAAGCCTGTATGTGGGTTATCGTTCGGTAAGACTTGTTTAAAAGAACCTCGCTTATTCTTTATAGGAGCTGTGCCTTGCCGATCCGCCCCAATTACCTTTCCTTTACCTCCATGTTCACGCCATTTAAACACCACATTGTTCCGTTTGTCCTGGGCGATTAAATCTTTTTGAAGAAGCCAGTCAACTAACCGAGAATCTATTTTACGTTCTTTTATGAGATAATTCTTTATTTTGCTTTGATCCTTTACTTCTAACTCTTTTGGATAGCGAAAAGGCTCTTTTGATGGTGAAACCGACGGTTGTCCATGCAACTGAGAAAGCTCTTTATAATTGCCTTTGTTGATATCTAATACGGCTTGTGGAAACGACATCCCATAATACATTCGAGCGAAACTGATCGCTCCGTACCCTGTTTCATTCCTACTGTTCCAAGCGTACATATTTCCTTTGATAAGTAAGCTATCATGTTCCGTATGACGATAGTACTTTCCTTCTTTTACAAAGGTTTCGCCTTTGGCTTCCAGATACGACAACAAATCAACATCTCGTGCTTTCATGATTTCCTCCTCATTGACGTGTTTTCGTTCTCCCACCTAATCCCTCCTTCTCTTTCACCCTATGAAAAAAGAGGACTAAATATAATATTTAGTCCTCTTACCTTTTTCAAACTTTTGCCATTTTTAACGTTCTATTTCTTGTTGGTCTTTCTGTTTTTTTGAAGAAAGTGCTCCATTATTCCGTGCAAAAAACTTCGCAAATCCATTTTGTGGTTTCCCTTTTTTTTTCTGCTTGTCATGATCTTTTTTCTCCGTATCTAACGCTTTTTCAAGCTTCATTAATTTCTCACGTTGAGAATCAGTCAAATTCAGCTCTTTTAATTCCTGTAGCATCTCTTTTTTCAATTTGTACACCTTATCAAAGGAATGCTTTTGTTCAAACTCCTTCATTTTGGCCACACGCTGTTCTTTCTCTTGAGGTGTTTCTTGCTTGAGTTGCTTTTCGATAGGAGCTTTTTCTGCTTTAGCTTCCTCTTTCACTTCTTTAGAAGAATCTTTTTCATCTGATATGCCTAATTGGGCTAGTAAGCTTTGTTTAAACAGCTGCTTATACTGTGTTTCTTCACTAGGCTGCTGTATAACTTCTAGTACTTCTTGTTTGTAATCTTCTTGATATTGCTCCTTTTCTTGTGTCTGTTTACGTGCTTGAAACTGATGAGAAAGTTCATTTTCCATTCCTTTCAATTGGTCAGGGGTGAACTGTTTTTCCTTTAAAGAACTTGATTTCAACATCACATAATCGTTTTCTGCATTTACACGTGCTAACATGCTATCAATATCTTGAGGCTTCTCTTTGTCATGAGCCTCTAAAAACGTAATATAGCTTGTTTTGAGTTGTGTTCCTCGATCTTTCTCTAAAACAGGATTCACGTCATGACTCTTTAAAAAATCAAGTGTCGCTTCACTTTTATAGGCTTGTTTTTGTCCTTTTTCATCCGTAGAAACAAGTAAAACCTGCGGTTTTTCCTCTCCTAGAGCTGATTGTGTTAAGTAAACAGCACCAGAAGGTATGTCTTGCAGTTCACCACTGATATTGGCCCAACCTGCATCGATTTTTTCATTTTGAGGGTATTTCATAAATTTCTTGAGCTCCCGTTTATCAGCGATAAACGTATTGAATTGGTCATTTGAAAGAGATGTCACTTTTTTCATCATTTTTCCTCCAGGTAATTAGTATTTAGATAATAAATAAAGTACAAGTTGCATGAAAAAAAGCAGAGGAATGAACAACCTCTGCTTTTTTCATTTAATTTTATTAAGTTACATCTAGATGTTAGATAAAGCTTGTTAATTTCGAAAGAGGAACCTTTAACTAACCCTCTTATTCCTTACTTGAAGCAACTGATCCAACTTCCTTGTCAGGTAGGCCAATTATATCTGTATGTTTAGGTACATGACCCAATAAACGTAACATGGCTACAATTTGCCCCTTATGGTGAAATTCATGTGTAATTGTATGCATGAGCAATTGTCGAGGTGTCTTTCTTATACTACCAACCTCCGGTCTCCAAACAAGTTCTCTCTCAATAATGTCATCGAAGTTATCACTAAATTGTTCGAATACAGCATCTACATATGCATCTGCTTGATCAAAATAAAGTTGAATATCACTTATCTGCATATTATTAATTACTTCTTTTATTAAAAGAGGCGATTTTGTTTGTAAAAGTACAAAAGCGCCGAGCCAAGCATGGTAGCAACCTGCAATATGAATCAAAGAATCTCTTACACTCTGAGAGCCAAACCCTAGTTCTTTCGTAAAATCATTTTCATCTAACTCTTTACATTGCGCTAATAAGATTTGACGTGTTTGTTTTACCCATTCATACTCTTGTTTTTCCATACTCTCTACTCCTTTATTTGAATATTCCAACTTATATTACCATGTTCATTTTACAGCAAATAAGAAAAGCCAACATTAATAAAATTTGATGTAGACCTCCCTTCATCTAATGGATAATCGACCAATAAAAAGGAGAGCTTTATTTATGCTCTCTCTCACCGTTCTAACTCTTGACTTCTTTTTTTTTAGATTAGTAAATAACTAAATAAGGGTTTAATTATTTTGAACGAAATTTATCTCTACCAAATTTTAAATCCAGACATCATTTTCTGCTGTTTGCTCAATTCTCTTTTCTCCCGTATTAACAACACCCTTAGGTTCTACGAGCATAATTTTACACTCTGATTCTGCATAAGGTTTATGTTCAACATTTCTTGGAATGACAAACATTTCACCCTGATTTAACTTCACTTCACCATCGCGAAATTCAATTGTTAAGTTACCTTCAATCACCATAAAGACCTCATCTGTATCTTCATGCTTATGCCAAACAAAGTCCCCCTGTACCTTAACTAGTTTAAACTGATAATCATTCATTTCAGCAATAACTTTTGGAGACCATAGCTCTGTGAATTTAGCTAATTTTTCTTGTAAATTAATCGGAGTATATTCCATTCTTTTCTCTTCCCCTTTTTTATCAATCTATTAAATACATAACTAACAGAAAACCATCGTTTGGGTTAATGATAACCAAAAGGAGTAAATTTTTACAAATATTTTATAAATCTTGTATCTTTTATAGATATTGAACCCTTACTTCAAATCCTTATTTTTTTGATAAGGAATCATTTTTAGTTCTTCTAGTTCTTGTTCATACCAAGGTTCCTCTAAATCCACAAAAAGCTTCTGTGTTTTGATGTTCATTGGCACCAACATATTCTCTTGATGCACGACATATTGATGAAACTCCTTCGCTTCTTCTGGACTTAAATTCACCTCTACCTCTTTGTCTTGATACTGTACAATAGCATGATCCTCTCCTACAGCTTTAATCGAAGCTAACACTAAATCCTTGTTAAAAAACATATTTCGTTCCTCCTCTACATTTTTCAAACTATCTTTATATACATCCATCAATGAGATGGTTGTTTCCCTTTGGACTCTTCCCAATCAATTCGTTTTTGACGTTGATTTGCAATACGCTTCTCAACAGCTTCCTTCGCAACCTTTGTGCTGTCTAACTCTTGTAAATCGGTTGTCATTAATCCATCAAAACCGTGATGGAAGAAAAGACCGTTCATATATTCAATTAAAATTTGTGTGTTTTTATCGGCACTATTTGCCCCAAGACGAATCTTTGTTAACTCATCTTTTAAAACCCGATGTAAGTTATTGCTGACCACTTCCGAAATATATTGCAATGACCATTCATTACTTTTAGTTTTTTTATGCTCCATACAGATCTGAGCAATCGCCTCACCCGTGAATCCTATATTGTTTTCTTCCATATATGTTTGAATATATTGTTTTGTTTCCTCATCCAGTGATAATTTCATACGTTGTTTATTCATTTAATAACTCCTCTCTTCCTGACGATGATGTTCAATTTCTTTTTGTAATCGTTCATAATGTTGTTGGTTTTTCCAACTTTCATATTCTGATTTAAACGCTCGCTCCATCTTTTTTAATGCAAAATGCATAGAGACCTTTTGGTTAAAACTTGCAGGACGTTTTGATTGTTTCTTACTTTCTATCATTCTTTTAATCTGTTGCTGCTGCTTATCATAATCTTTCATTTCTTTTAAGAAAGCATTGCCCATTCGCTTATAAAGATCATCAATTTTCGTTTGCTTATAGTTCTTATATCGTTTCTCCTCAACTTTTCCTTCTCCATAGGCTTTCTTTAATTCCTCTACTTCCTTATCTAATTTTCCAAGTAATTGTTGATACTCATGACGATGATACTTTTCAATATACTTTTGACTCAACACATCAATAAATGGCTTCATTGGTTTTAATGTTCGGTAACTATATTGCCACTGCCTTTTATCTTCTGGAAGATGATTATAAATTTGGAGAAACAATGGTTGAATGTCACGATTCTTCCACCTTAATGAAGAATCCTGCTTCTTTTTTCCGACCATATCCTTTCGAATTAACTCATTTATTTTCTGGTGCTGCTCACCTCGATTTAAAATTTGATTCACGACTGTTGACTTCATCGCATCCAACGTTTTAGGCTTTCTTTTGCCTCGTTCACGAGTAGGTTGTGGTTCTACTGTCGCAATATGAATATGAATGTTTCCCGTATTGTAGTGAATGGCAGCTGACCAAATAGCCGACTCATTTAACCTTTCCCTTTTAAGCATTTCCTTCATAGACTGACGGGTAATATCCATTAATTTTTTCTCATCAACTGTATGAGTATCAGCATCGTATAAACCATTTTCTTGGAGCCAAGGATTATGAAATGTGATGACATCTTGCCACATAATACTGTTATTTTTCTGCGCTTTTTCAAACAACTTTTTTAATTGCTTTTTCTCCTCGTCATTCAATTGATTCGATTGTTGGGTAAACAAAGAAGATGTCTTATCAGGGTTATCCATATAATCTTGATAAAGAGTAAATAGTTTCTCGTGGGCTTCCTGTTCTTTTTTCGCATCATCACGATCTACATAATCAACATAATCTTGAAAAGCCTTTTTATCAGATGTAACAAATTTTGTTTTCAACACCACGCCTGGAATAACAGAAGGCGTACTCATTCCTCATCTTCCCCCGTCATATCTCGAATAAATCCATTGATTGTTTCAATTGCCACTGCACATTTTTCCATCATCTTTATATTTTTATAGATGATATTTTCGAGTTCTGCTTCACGAACTTTTTGTTCTTGAAAAACAGCCAGCGTTTCAACCTGACCTTTTAAGAATTCTTGACGAGAAATCTTTTTTTCTTTTGCAATCTCATCTATTTTTTTTACGGCAGTTGGATCAATATCTCGTAAAAGAATATCCATAACATTCGTTCCTTTCCTGTAAATTGTGGTTCCCCACTACAAAAGAGAGAAGAGCATAAGGGGTTTTTGCTATCACAGGGTGTGATAGGCTAGGCAGAGCCTAGCAAAACCGTGATATCAAAGAAAGTCGCTTAATATCCCCTTTGCGTCCCCTTTTTTGAGTGTACGTCCCTTTTACGTCCCCTTTTAAAATCCCGATGTCCCCTTTATGTCCCCCTGTTTTGGAGCCATGTCCCCTTTGCGTCCCCCTGTGTTTTTTCACTTCATGGCTAAATCTTGTTGCTTTTCATTCAATTTTTGGAGCTTTTCTTGTAACCTTTTTTGTTCATCTTCATAGAGCTGAATGCTTTCATCACTCGACTGAATGGCATCCTTTTTTATCGCAATTTTTGATTCTGTATCGACTTTTTCCTCCTCCACTTGGTACTTCATATCACATTGTAACTCGTTCATTTCTTGTTGCGTTTGACGTTTGTGTTTGGCTTCTACTGTGATCGCTTTTTCATAGTTTTTCATTTTCTTTTTGACGAACTGTTTCTCTAAATCATTGACCAAAAGTGCATAATCTTGTTTACTTTTTATTCCTTTTCCTTCTTCACTTTTCGTTTTTCGTTTTTCGTTGGTCAGAATAGAGCGTTGCAATTAACGCATGAGCATCTATTTCCTCTGTTGAATCTGTTTCTGAATCACTCGTTACGTCATCCACGTTTACCGTTTCTTTTTCTTCATTTTCTTGATACAGATCAAAGGCAAGTGCTTCCCAATTTGGAGATAAATCGCTGACCCTTACCACATAATAACCATCATCTTCATACAGCAATTGAACAGGTAATTTTACGCTTGGATTCGCTTTTTCTTGTGCAACAAAACTTACTTCCTCTTCATCGGTTTGATCCATTTTGATGACCATATCCAGTGAGCCGTTAGCCGGATGATACACACGATTTTCAATCGTGACGGTTCCTGTTATGTTGGAAGAAATGGCCTCATAGGTTTTCGTATGATATAAAAGATCTTCTGTTTTTAAATAAAATTCCGATGTCAGTAAGGATAAAAAAACGATAAGGGGAAAATAAAATCTATTATTCTAACAACTTAAAAAACTTAAATTACAACTAAACTTACATCCCAAAATCAACTAATATAGATTTATAATTAGTTTCTCCACTAGTCAAACTTAAGTTTAACCTATTACTCACTTTAATATAGTTTTTTAATCACACCTTCTCTTTAGTTAAACCTTAGTTAAACCTATCAGTAATTAAATACAGATTTATAGTCAGATTTTAAAATTAAGTTAAAGTTAAGTTGAACTTAAAGTCATCCACTACAGATTCACAGTTAGATTTCATCTCTTTAGTCTTCTCTAGCTTAAACTTAACAATTACTTACTACAGATTCACAGTTAGATTTCATCTCTTTAGTCTTCTCTAGCTTAAACTTAACAATTACTTACTACAGATTCACAGTTAGATTTCATCCCTTTAGTCTTCTCTGGCTTAAACTTAACAATTACTCACTATAGATTCACAGTTAGATTTCATCCCTTTAGTCTTCTCTGGCTTAAACTTAACAATTACTTACTATAGATTCACAGTTAGATTTCATCCCTTTAGTCTTCTCTAGCTTAAACTTAACAATTACTTACTATAGATTCACAGTTAGATTTCATCCCTTTAGTCTTCTCTAGCTTAAACTTAACAATTACTTACTATAGATTCACAGTTAAATTTCATCCCTTTAGTCTTCTCTAGCTTAAACTTAACAATTACTTACTATAGATTCACAGTTAAATTTCATCCCTTTAGTCTTCTATCCCTTTAGTCTTCTCTAGCTTAAACTTAACAATTACTTACTATAGATTCACAGTTAAATTTCATCCCTTTAGTCTTCTTAAGAACTTTGTTATAATGAACTATGACTCTGAATTGCCTATTCTATCAAAATAGCAAAAGAACCTGTAAATCTAACACAAAATCCATCATTAAATCTCTCAAAATTTAATGTCAGTTCTGTTATAATAACAACAAATTCGTTGTTATTATAATTGAGAAGAGGAGGGGGTTAATTTGAAACAAACTGAGGAAGAATTCAAATTAAGTGAAGCAATAAAACTTACTGGACTTTCTGATCAAACAATTCGAAGATATCAAGAGGACTTTAATATTCAAGGAATTCGTACTCAAGGTGGTCATCGTCGTTTCAAGAGAGAAGAGATTGATATGTTACTTGAGGCTAAAAGATTAAAAGAAGAACATGGTTACTCTATTAAGCAAATCCGTTCACATTTTAATGGAGAAACAACATCGGAGATGTTAGAAAAGAATGAACCTATGAAAACAGTTTTTGAGAAGAAAATAGTGAATTTAGAAGAACAATTAGCAGAGGCAACTGAAAAAATTGATTCTATGGTTCAGGTTTTAACAACATTTATGAAACAAAGTGGACAAACAAATCAAAATATTTTATCTCAATTTCAAGATGTACTAAAGGCACTCCCCGAAACATCTGCAACTACAAATAACCAAAGAATCTTGGAAAAAGAGCAACGTCTAAACGAATTAAAAATTAGAAACAAATTAAAAAAAGAAGCAATTGAAAAATGGGGTATGTTACCCGAAGAGGAACGGACTACAACTGTGAAAACTGGTCTGTTTAGTTTTAAAAGGGAAGAGAATTATAATAAAAAACGTGCTTTCATCGAAGATTATATAAGTGAACATTTAGTAGATCGACTTGAAAGAGAGTATGATATGAAACAAAATCAATGATTACTCTAATTTTAGCGAAATATAAAAAATAAAAGAGGCATTGCCCTTAGTTAAGCTAAGTTAACTAAGGGCAATGCCTCTTTTAAATAATGTCAGTTTGAAAGATTACTTTTATTGAAACTAAAAATTGCACTTTGGCATACTGATTGAGAGTAGAGAGAAAGATTATGTTTTTCAGATAAATAATTTTTAAATTATTTATTATCTAAATGAAAAAGATTAGCCTAAAATACTCGTTTTGATATATTTTGCTAATTTTTATTGAATTATGAGACTAGTTAACGCTATAATAAAACTAACAAAAAGGACCGGAATAGAAAAAAGACTTCAACTGTTTAAGAAGTGCTGTCAACACTCTTAAACCGTTCCCCCTAAACACAGTAGGGAAAACACTTGTCGAAGTCTCTTGTTAATAGAGTTAGTTTTTCTATAAAATAAAACTTATGTTTTTATTTTATATGAAATTGACATCTATTTCAAGGGCTTAGTTCATCAAAATCAAGGCATTGTTTTCCTTTTTTCAGGGAAACAGTGTCTTTTTTGTGTTCCTTAAAGGAGAAGATGAACAAATGACAAAAATATTAACCTGCTATTTAAAAGATGTAGACACCTTCAATGGACGGTTCAAATGGTTATGGACCCACAAGTCCACACTTCGGAAAAAGAAAGAAGAGTTTTTAGAAAATCTTCGTACCCACTTTAAACAACAACAATCTGCTATACATAAAGAATTTCCTAAAAAGAGAATGGAAATGCTCGATCATGTCATCTATAACCTAGTGGCTACGGGCATTCAAGCGATCCGTTCTGAAACACTTATGAAGAAATTTAATGTGTCCAAAAGTACCGTTTCTCGTTTTGTACGCTCGTTAAAAGCGACTCCGTTTGTACTTGTGGCACGTTACATTAAAGAAGACGCAACAGGTACTCATCCTGACAGTTATGTATTTATCCTTAAAAGTCATAAGAACTTTCATCACATTTGCAACGAAATCTTTTTTGCCCATGATACAACAGGAATACAAACGCTTCAACAAGAAGAAATGACCACTCCTGTGACACGTCCTGTGACGTCTCCAGAAAGTGCTGAAAACGTTGATACACCAAGCTTAGAGGCCGATAAATCATCTGATGCCTTTATTAACCTTGATTTACCTGTAAATCATATAAATAATCATTTAATGTCTGTTTCACAGTCATTCAGCTATATCAAAGGTGTTCCTAAGAAAGTCAATCAAGTCTATGCAGGTAAATATGGACATCAACTACAAGACTTTTATGCTCGTATTCAAAATGCTGCAAAAGCAGTAAAAAAAGATACAGAGATTACGATTGAGAAAGAGCAAGTCCATGAAATTGCATATACATCCATTGTGGGATTAGATAAATATGTCTATGAAGCTAATCAACAAAGCAATCCTTTATCCCTAGGGGATATGTGTCGATTAATCTATCAAATTGCGAAAAACCAATTCTACGAATTGGTAAACCCTAAAGAACAGGATTATTCATCAGTATACGCAAATCAACAAGAAGTTATACATAACGAAAGTCAGACAACAACATTAGCTACACCAAAACGGATTATCCGCAAAGAACTAGTTCCAGATTGGTTAAAAGCTGAACAGCAGCAAGAAAAACCTACACAAAAAGCAGAGGTTTCTCTGGATCATCAGCTTGAAATGATCCAGTTAAAGCAAGATTTAGGTCAAGAACTCACGCTAGAAGAAGAAGACTTGCTGCAGGAGCACAGCTCTACGTATAGTTTGTTGGAGATAGCTCAGGTAAAACAAGACTTAGGACAAGCTTTAACGCCAGAGGAACAAGAATGTTTGCGTCAACACAACCAGTTAAAAGACACAGCTTCCTAATCAAAAAAAGTAGAAATCTCTTAGAAGCTAATGTTTTAATAGAATATGTTTATTTGGAACTGTGTTCTAAATAAACAACAACTAAAAATCTACGCAGGAGGAGACTATTATGCCACACAAAATTACGTTAACCGGATCAGCGACAGGCCCTTTACGAGAATATGATCGCTACGTTGCTTTTGATATGCGTGAAAAAGGTTCACCATCTGCGCCTAAAGGATTAAAGAAGAGTACCTTTATTTCGTATACCGTGTTTGTTGCAAAGAAAGCCTTTAATAAAACTGAGCTCACGAAGAAAAGCATCATGCATGAAAAGATTTTAATTCAAGGGGAACCAACGTTAGACATTCCCATTGATGAATGCCCTGGTGAAGTAGGGGTCATCTGTTTTCAAATTACGGTTCTCCCGAATAAAACTGACAAAGAGAAGAATCAGTCAGATGCGAAAAAAGAACCTAAACAAGAGGCTTCTGCGTCTTCTGAAGCTCCAAAGAACACGGAACCTACTAAACAGGAAAAAGCACAAGCGCCTGTTTCTAAATCGGCAGCAAAAGAAGAGAAGAAAACTGAAACGGTAAAGCCAGAAGTAAAAGAAGCGCCTGTTCCGGAGAAAAAGACTGTGCAACAAAAGAAACAGCTACCCACTCAGCCAAAAGGGACACAGGATATGTTGAGTTTCAATGAAATTGTGGTACCTGAAGAGTTCCTAAAGACACGACCAAACCCTGAAAAAACACAAAAAGTTATTGAATTTGTGAAGCGTACTGGTCATTTAGATGAACCCTTAACAATCGATAAAGAGTCTAAGGTCTTAAAAGATGGCTATCGTCGTTATGTGGTGGCTAAGACGATCAAAATGGACAAAGTTCCAGTTGTCTATGAATATCAAAAATAAATAACTATTTTTGCTTTCAATTTCTTTACACATATTAAGCTTTTCTAAAAAGATGTCATAGTTGCGAAACTTGCGAGTCAAGTCTATTAATTGCAATCAGTAAGAGGGACTGAATGGAACGGTTTTGGGGTAGTATTAGAGATTTTAGTGAGCATCCTTATGTAAAAATGATATAAATTGCTGCGAAACTTCTTTAGGAGAACAAAGGCGGAATTTTTATGATGAAGATCTCATTGGATCTGAATTAATTCCAATTGCGAAGCTAGCATGGGGAGATTATTTGTGTTTGAACTTTCACTATGATAAGAACAATCCGTCTGTTGATCTCTTAGACTACGAAGAATCATATGAATGTGATCCAGCTACATCAAAGATTGCTGATACCTTTCAAGCTTTTTTAAGTATGTTATCCTCTGAGAACGGGTAAAAGGAGAAAATACCATCCAACCATGAGAATATCTACTCATCTAGATTTTTCAGCCTAATAAAGGGAGTGTCGATATGAAAAAGTGGCCTTGGATCATACTATCAGTTGGCGTCATTCTTCTCGTTTTTATGATGAACTACTTTATAGATAAACGTCAGCAACCCTCAAACATGATAAGTAGTGTCTCGCTTACAACCAGTACCTCTCCTGACAAGAAGAATATAGTTGAAGTCAAAAAGCTGTATACACAATCCAATGATTACTTTGACTATGAACAAAAGCAAAAGTTTGATTCTGTCCGAATGTACTACGGACAGTCAGGAAGCATGCTTAACCAATACAAAGAGCTTAAAGGAATTCATCCTTCTAGGATTCATGACGTTGATGTTTATTGGAAAGATAATCAACATGTCATTATTGACATCATAAATGGGAATCAGCAACAGAAAAACAAAGTCAAAAAGCGCTTTAATTATCATCTTACGGAACTATAAGCAAAAGATAAACGGATGCGAACAATAAATGGAGATGGCTTCTACATTTAGCCATAAAACAAACTTTTGCCGATATAAGTCAGTTAAATTTTTATTTTATCAGCAATAAATACCCTAGGTATCTAATTTAATATTCAGCATGTTTGGAGGGAGTATATATCTTTGAGTAGATGCTTCTTTCTCTGTATATCACTCTGTAAAAACATTAAGTTATAGAACTGTGAATTTTTATTATAGTTCATCCTTTAGCACAATTTTATTTTGTGGCTAATTATAGTCATATTCACAACAAAGACCGCCCATTATGTATCAGTTTATAAGGCGGTCTTAACTGTATTCATGCTATATGATTATTCCAAAAAAGTCGACAGGATACACAAATTGGCTTATTTTCTTCTATTCTATTCGAAACTTGACTCCTTATGCCTACTTTTTTTCTTTTCCTAGGTTCAAAAAGGTGAAAAATGGACAGGCTAGTAGTAAAAGAGGAGTGTGAGATAAATGTCATGGTGGAAGAATCCCAAAAGAACAAAGTTTGGTAAATTCTTAGATAAAGAAGGTATTACGCAGATGGATTTTGCGGATCGCAGTGGTGTGAGCAGAAATACAGTATGGCGTCTATGTAATGTAAAGGGGTACATTCCAACACCTGTGGTCTTAAGAAAAGTTATGCGGGCCGTCATTAAAATTGATCATCGTAAAGATTTTCATGACTTTTTTGATATATAAACCCCATGGTGTTTAGTTATAACATGGGGTTATGTTTCGTTTGGAAAAGTATACTGTGTACTAATGATGCGATTTAGAATTAATTCAGTATGTAGGACGTTACGAATAGCACCTTTGTCAGGTGACAGAGAAATTATGCCTTCTTCACCAAGCTTTGAGGGAATACAAGAGTTTAGCAAATGTTCTTTATACGTTACAATTGCTTCATATACCTCTCCGTAAATTCAAATTTGATAGGAAATAAATCCATTCCTTATTCCTTATTCCTTATTGATTTTGATTGAATTTCTAAAGCCAGCCTTTTGACTTCAATAAGCTTAGTTTTATCTTGCATACCAAGACTCCTCCATTAGCTGAATATATGTGAAAAAAAGCTTATTTTATGCGTTATTTGTTGTTTTGTTGATCTTGTAGCTGTTTCTATAATCATTGAATACTTTCCATTATGAATTGATTACGTTGGGGAAGTGTTTCGTTCAGTTGTTCCTGCCAATTATCCTGTTTGCTTTCTCCTTTTGATATCATCCAATCATTCATCAGTTCCAATTAAATTTTCCAATCTTAAATTATCTCAAATTATAAATATTGTTAATCTCAGTGTGAATTACCTTTATGACTAAATTTAAATTCTAGGACTTCATATATGCAGGATATTTAATTAGGAATCATGAATATATGAACCTAAAAGCATAATGAAAGTAGGTGACTTTTATTTATGTTAGTAGGTGAAATGCTTAATAAAATTATAAATAAAGAAATAACAATTAATGAATTAGCTACAATATATAGCGTTACTGATCAAACGATCCAAAGAAAGATTAAAAAATTAGGCTATGAATGGGACAAGAAAAAGTCCACTTACAAATATATCGGAAAATCACCTCAACCTTTAGACACTGATTTTAGTACATTATTTAGGAAGAAACTGGCTAGTAATTATAAGCACAGTCAGGTTAAAAATAAAGACAAGAAGAAAGCCAGTTACAGCAAGGGCACTAGTGACATACTAGATGTCTTATTGGTAAGAACGAAAGCGCCACCTAAAAGAGTATATCAAGGCTTTTACTTCGATAAAGACGTATTAAGTATTATAAATAGTGTTCCTAAAAATTACAAATCTGAACTAGTGAATGAAGCGTTAAGAAAAGTATTCAAGGAGAAAGGGTTACTCTAATGAAAGAGGAGGTCGGGAATCTATAAACTCTCGGCCTTCATTTTATTTACTCTAGCAAGTCCAAACTAAATAAAATGAAAAAGGGCATTTCTCCTGGCAGAGAAACACCCCATTGCTACGATAAATCATCTCAACCTTATTATAGCATGGGTTGCCCTCAAAAAATAGGAGGGTCTTATCGTGGTCAAAGCGAAAAACTATTAATGGGTATTGAAAATATCTTACTTGTAGCTTCTGATTTAATTGATAAAGTTACCCGACTGAAAAGTGTAGAAGAAGAATGAAAAATCCTGAAAGAGAAAGTCTTAATGAACCAGTTTACTAAAGTAGAACAAAAAGTATTTGCTCTTGCTATTGACTGTCATTCTATTTCAAAAATACAAGACATTCTCTATGAAGTTTTGTATTTTTCGAACCAACAAAAAAAGGACTACCTTATCCCCAAAGGTAATCCTTTCTTTTTTTATGTAGATTCTACACAACTTTATTTTACATAATTAGAATAAACAAACCATGATTCTGTTATGTTTTCTTACATAAATTATCAAATGTTATTTTTAACTTTTTCATAAAAATAAAAAAAGACATTTTTTCTATGCCTTGTTCCCTCGTATCAGCCCCACCTACGCTAAATACTATGACAGCCACTCGTGCCATCCAACCTATTATCATTATAAATGAAAGCGATTACAATGTAAAGTAATTAATAAAATATTCTGTCTATTATTTTTGTTATATTTACTTGTCTATTACGAATAATACCAAATATGATGAGCAAACTACTCAAGAGGTCGAAAGGCTTCCATCCTTTGGTTAAATAAATGTAGCAGAAAAACTCCTGATACCTGTTCAGGAGTTTTTCTGTCTTTTAAGATATATGCGATATACATCTTTAGTTAACAAAAGGTCTCTTTCCGTAACCCGATTAAAAAGAGACCTTTTGGCATAAGGGCAGGGTCTTTTTATCTTAAGTATGCAGCTTTTTATACATCCTTGATATGACTGCGTTTACTCGATACCCAAGTGGGCGGAGGATGTATAAAAAGTGCACGTTACATATGTATGCTCAAGGTCATCTTACATTGATTTGTTTCTTGATTTATTGTAAAATTATTCAGACTTTTTATAAATCAGTTTAGGAATTCCCTTAAAAGCTACCTGTCCTGCAACGATGGGGTAGCTTTCTTTTTTATCAGAAAACATATTTTCTTAGGATCCTATGTTAAGTTAATTTTGATTCCATTTGAGGAGGATGATGATACTTTTGATCTTCCATCTCTTTGCTGTTTAGCTGAACCTTTGTATTTCTCCATCAATTCATGAATACTTGCTATCTGTATAATACGGATATGGTCTGAAGATACCGCATAACGAACAGGTGTAATTAAAATGACAGAAGGGAATATCGCTGCTCGATCCTCTGGCTGCCAATGCAAAGCCTTCCATTCATCTGAAAAGAAAAACTCTTCATAGAGATTGATCTTAGCCTGCATTTTCTGCTCTGAATACTGATTTCTCTGAATTTCAATCCAAAATGGAGATCTTTTAAAAATACAAAAAAGATCTGGTTCAATGCCTCCTTTTCGTCCAGTGGGCTTATCTTCGACAATAACCTGTTTAGGCGTACTATAGGAACACATTTGCTTATAGACATCCAAGATAGAAAGGAAATGTAATATTTTTTGAGAGTTTTTTTTGATCTTCGCATCCACGGGCAAATAGACGGTCGGAGAATACTGTTGTGTGCGTTCCACCAGCCCTAATCGATATAAACGTACCATGACACTATTACACGCAGTGACAGGCGATTTTAGCTGTTTAAAGAACAATTCAACCAACGAGTCTCGATCTATAGCCCGAAACTGATTGATAAATCCGATGATGTCTTTATCACGCTGAGATAACCGAAAGCTCATCGCTGTTCCTCCTTCTCTAATAATCCAAAGATAGACTGTGACATGACATCGAGTTGCGGCTCAGGATCTTTCACACGTGTTTTATAAGGAGAAAGTAGTTCCTTACAAGCTTCTTCATCTAAGAAAAAGGCTTGAAACTCTTTCACGTCATCAATTTTAATTTTCATACGTCCCCTGGCAGCTGCATCGATTTCTTCTGCCCCAATCACTCCGGCAACCTTGGCATTGGTTGCATCAGCTTGCCTACCAGAGATCCGTACCCGTAAGTTGGCCTTTAATGCTGAGTTTAATAAATCCGCATCTGGGCGCTGCATCGCAATTATCGTATGAACACCTAACGCACGACCTTGGCTTGCGAACTGTTGAATCATCTCTACGAGATCCGTTTCTCGCTTGATGATGCTCATCTCATCTACAACCACGACAATCCGAGGCAGCTTAAACGGAAGCCTGCTGATATGAGTCACACCATGTTCTAAGAGTAAATCACCCCTTCGATACATTTCAGCTCGTAACAAGGCAAACGGTTTTCGCATGTCTTTGGCTTCAAAACAAAGCGCATCGACATGCTCAATTCCATGAAAAAGTCCTAAATCAGCCCGTTTGAGATCCACCAACACTAAGCGCAAATCTTCAGGAGAGGTATATTTCACCCATGTGGTGAGGATGACACGCATGAGGCTACTCTTTCCGGCTCCAATTTCGCCCGATATTAATAAGGTTTCCAAATCCGCAAAATCCCATGATACGGGGCTTCCATAAATATCTTGACCAATGCATACGGGGAGCTCCATTTTTTCCATATGAGAACGAATCGAATCATATTTATAGTTAAGCATCTTCGGTAAGCTTTTATGATGAACAGTAATACTAAAGTTCTTTAAGCTTCCGTTTATTTCGATGTTGCTGCCTAATACTTGCCGTAAGGCCCATCTCTTTTTGTTTAACAGCTCAGGGTCAATGCCATTCAATAAGGAAAAAGCATACCGAGTGTACGTATGGTGGTTATCTATTTGATGAATTTTTGGAAACAGATAAGAGGTGCGATCTCCTCGTTTAACTACCCGATAAATCTCTGCGGTACGAAACGCTTTAATTAATTGACCACGCAGTTTTAGTTTCTCAAACATAAACATTCCTCCTCAAAACATAAAAGTCGCAAAAAAGTAAATCAAGGCGCTATAGAAGGTGACAGGCAGGATAAAGCGCATTACCTTTGCGAACTGATCAACAAGGTCAATGACATCCCACCTCTCTAATATTCGTTCGATGATGGCAATTCCTAAGATAATACCTCCTATGGTCAAAATAGTGGGGTCAAGCATGGCGAGTGGACTAAACGGAACAAAGGAATAAGCCTTGAAGGGACGAGGTTTTGTTGAAGGTTTAAAGGATGGTTTATGGAAGAATTTTCGAAAAGTACTATAATGAGTTTTTCTCATGTTGATACCTTCTTTCACTCTTTTAATTTTTTTGCTTTTTACGTACCTGTTTTTTCAGCTCTCGGCATCCGGTCGCCCCCTTCGCCTCTTCGGCTCAGCTCCCTTACAGGTTCCACAAATGGCTTCAACAGGGTTATACAGCTTGTATTAACGCGGTAGCGATACTGAACTAGATACTGATTAAGTAATGAAGTCATAATTCTTTAGATACTATGTAGCTAGTGCGGTAAGCTTGCCTGTCCAGTCAAAAAATAAAAAAGAACCCTTACTGCAGTAGGGGATTAGTGGGTAGTTATGTAAGATGTACTTGGTTTTTATATGCTGGAGTTTGTCCCAATAATGCCTTTTTTAAGAAGTGATGTAGTAGATTACTTATTTTCAAAATATAAATGACTGATCCTGGATGAGCATTTTAAGAACATCAAACTTTGTCCGTGTAGCATAAGGCAAAGTTAATGTTCCCATTCCTTGAATGTAACCGTTAAAAGAGGCCGTCCTTTTTTACTATTATTACTTTTTGGTACCTATATTACTTGAAAGTGCGTACTTTTTTTTCCTGTTTTTATATTGGATAATAACTTTTGTCAGATAAACTAATTGATGATAGCACATTTATATTATGTCTTTGCGATGATTCCAACCTTAATTCAAAAAAGAAATGATACAAATACAAATAAAATTAATTGATAGTAAGCAGGAGGTAATATTGTTATGATGAAAAATTTACAGGATACAGTCACTTTACACAATGGAGTAAAGATGCCCGGCTTTGGCCTTGGTGTATTTAAAGTAGAAGAAGGTCCTGAATTATTAAATGCAGTTAAAATAGCCATTAAACATGGGTATCGTAGTATTGATACAGCAGCTATTTATGGTAACGAAGAAGGTGTAGGCCGAGGGATTCGTGAAGGTCTAAAAGAAGCTGGTATCTCACGAGAGAACGTATTTGTCACATCAAAAGTATGGAATGCAGACTTAGGATATGACGCAACAATTGCAGCTTACGAAACAAGCCTAAAAAAACTTGGATTAGACTATTTGGATCTTTACCTCATCCACTGGCCAGTTGAAGGAAAATACAAAGAAGCATGGAGAGCTTTAGAAACCCTTTATAAAGAGGGTAAGGTTAAAGCGATTGGGGTAAGTAATTTCCAAGTTCATCACCTTAAAGATTTAATGGAGGATGCAAAAATCAAGCCTGTAATTAATCAGGTAGAATATCATCCACGTTTAACACAAAAAGAACTTCAAGCATTCTGTGAGAAACATCATATCCAACTTGAAGCATGGTCTCCACTAATGCAAGGAGAATTATTAAATAATGAGGTTTTAACAGAGATTGCAAATAAGCATAATAAATCTGTAGCCCAGGTCATTCTACGTTGGGATGTACAGAATGGTATTATTACCATTCCAAAATCAACAAAAGAACACCGTATAGTAGAAAATGCTTCAATCTTTGATTTTGAATTAACTAAAGAAGAAATAGAACGTATTGATGAATTGAATCAAAATCATCGTGTAGGTCCAGATCCTGACAACTTTGATTTTTAATGAAGGGGAGAGGAGATAGACACACTGGTAGTTGTCTATCTCCTTCTTTGTTTAAAATTCGAAGGTTTATCCAAACTAATGACAGATTGTATTTATTTTATTAGTTCTATTAACCAAAAATATAGTTTTTATATAAAAATAGGAGTGACCTGATATGGAATTAAATTTAAAAGGAAAAACAGCTCTAGTTACGGGATCGACAGCCGGTATAGGTAAGGCTATCGCTCTGTCCTTAGCAGCAGAGGGAGCTACGGTTCTTATTAATGGACGACGAGAGGAGAAAGTCCATGAAACCATTAAAGATATTCAAACTCAGTATCCTCAAGCCATTCTTCATCCTGCTGTACATGATTTAGGAACAGAGCAAGGTTGTCAACAGCTAATGGAACAGTATCCAGAAGTAGATATTCTCGTTAATAATCTTGGTATTTTTGAACCTGTTGAATACTTTGATATACCAGATGAAGATTGGTTTCGGTTATTTGAAGTCAACATTATGAGTGGCGTTCGATTAACACGTTCTTACCTCAAGAAAATGATTCAAAAAGAAGAAGGAAGAGTAATCTTCATTGCAAGTGAGGCAGCTATCATGCCTTCTCAAGAAATGGCTCATTACAGTGCAACTAAAACCATGCAATTGTCTCTTTCTCGTAGTTTAGCTGAATTATGCACAGGCACAAATGTGACAGTTAATACCGTTATGCCTGGTTCAACTCTAACTGAAGGAGTAGAAACGATGCTAAATAGTCTTTATCCAAATGAACAATTAACTCTAAAAGAAGCTGAAACGCGATTTATGAAAGAAAATCGCCCCACCTCTATTATTCAAAGGTTTATCCGTCCAGAAGAAATTGCAAACCTTGTTACTTTCTTAAGTAGTCCACTTTCATCAGCTATTAATGGTTCAGCACTGCGGATAGATGGAGGACTAGTACGTAGCGTATTTTAAGCATTTTATAGCTAAAGATGAAGTATTCATATTCATTAGATGTTTGCCTCATAATATAAGACCATAGAACAAAGCAATAAGTAGCAAAAATTCAATTAGATGAATTAAATATTAAAAATAACAAACTTCCTTGCAGAACAAGAGGTTTGTTATTTTATCTGAGTAACGAAAAACAAGGGCCTAATCTATAATAAAAAAGAGCCGTATCGTATGATACGGCTCTTTTTTATTGATAACGAAGTTTATCCACTTCTTCTATTGTAAGACCTGTCAGTTTACTTATCATTTTACTGTCTATACCTTCTTGGATCATGCCTAAAGCAACCTTCTGAATCCCCTTTTTTTCTCCTCGCTCTTCACCCAGTTTTTCTGCTCTTTTCAAAGCAGATTTTTCATCCAAAAGAGCTTTTCGTCTTGCTTCATAAGCAAGTAATACTTCTGGATCTTGACTCACACGTTCCCATTCATCCATTGCTTTCTTTAATATTTGATCTTCTTGCATCGCAATCTCCTCCAATACTTGAGTAATTTCTTCATCTTCGGATGCTTCAAGTAATAATAACCATCGCACAAGTTGATCTTCTCGTGGATCTACCTCTCTGTTACGCCATTTAATTAATAACTTAGGTAGCTCCATAAAATGAATCTCCAACATATCGGTTAAAAGTAATTTCTGTTCGCGCTCATATAACTGAAAGGTGGAGTGATAATCATGCATATGTGATAAATAACGGAAGTTCACAATGTTAATCGTAATAGTTTTACAAAGCTCTCCGTAATCCATGCCTTCCTTCATTTGACTACTATACATTTTGGACCAATAATAGAGTGTTCGCTTTTCCATATCATGCTTATTATTAAGTTGAATTTCAATATTAACGCGGCTTCCATCTTCTAACTGCGCGTGTACATCTAAAATTGAACGTTTATCTTCTTGGTTTTCTTTATTAAAATGCGGATCTAACAACTGAACCGTTTGAATTTTCTTCTCATCTGGAAAGCGAAGTGCCGCATTTAAGAAGGCAGCTAAAATGGATTCATTTCCATGGGTGCCAAATAACGATTTAAACGCAAAGTCGACACGCAAATCTAATCGTTTCGTCATAATGCCCTCCGTCCTGGTTATGTTTGTTATTAGTATATCACGACTAGATTTCTTCTTCCTATATCACACGTTCTAATTCGATACGCTCACATTAAAAAACTTGTTATTCCTGTTAGGTACAAGATTTTCTTAATAACCCATTATTGAATATAATTAGATAAATAATAAGAGGGTTTTCTTTTTGTTTAAGTGCTGCAAGACATTAATAAGGTGATCAACATCATCTTGAGAAATGGGCAAAAGCGTTGCTAGAGCATTTTTAATATCTGCTAATATACATAAGTCATGTAATTCATGATCAGTGAAGATAGTTTGAAGGGGGTTCAATCTGAATAGTAGTGGGAGATTGTCATATAGGTCAGTTCCACACTTAACAAAAAAAAGTTGTCGCCATAATCGTCCATATTGTGTGATCATCTCGTGTTCGATGATGTTTACTAGTGCTATTTCAATTTCAAACAGTAACATATAAGACTTAAACATGAGCTCTTTTTCCATTTGCATTCCTCCTTTTATAGGACTTTTAAAATAAGTTAAATTATATCCTACGGTCTACTGTGCCTGCCTAGGTATACATCGAAGGCATAGATGCGTTTCTTGGTACTTTTTCATCACCACTACCCATCTCTATTTGACCATCGTTGATTCCTTATCACCTATTAGTGCAATCATTTGAGAAAGGCAAACAACTCTTTGTTTTGAGTTTCGGTCTCAATATAAAAAAAAGCTAAGAATGACTGTTTGAAACTAATGTTTCTGTATCTTATAGATAAAAAGATAAGGTCATTTTAAAATGTCAATCTACTAAAATTCCTAAAACAGTACATTTCATTACTATTTACCTCCATTTTACTACTAATTCTTATATATAACATGACTTTTTACACTTTTATAAGTAAAAATATTCAATTTATTTTATATTAAAGTATGGTTTCGTGTAGTAAAATTAATTTTGCTATAAATGAACAATACAAATGAAAGTATATTTATAAAAGGGGATAAAACAATGAAAAGTCGTCTTATTAAGGTTGTCTCTTCTCTAGCCATAGGAATAGGGATCACTGTAGCTCCAGCTTCATCTTACGCAGCAACACCTAAAACCATGAAAGTACACTACATTGATGTTGGTCAAGGAGATAGTATCTATATTAAGGCTCCTAATGGTGAGGACATTGTAATTGATGGGGGAAACAAAGGCAAAGGAAATGCCGTTGTAAGTTATTTAAAAAAACAAAAGGTCGATGATATTGAAGTATTGATCTCTACTCATCCTGACGCTGATCACATTGGTGGGTTAGATGAAGTCATTAATGCTTTTAAAGTAGAAAATGTTTATGCACCGAAAGTAAGTAATAACACGCAAGCTTATAAAGACTTTTTAAATGCAGTTAAGAAGAAAAAATTAACGATTAAAACAGCACAAGCAGGCGTAAAACTCCCTGTTAAAGATGTAAATGCTCAAATTGTAGGGCCTACTAAAACATATGCCAACAGTGATTTAAATGACTGGAGTGCTGTTATACACATGGCTTATAAGAAGAATACATTTTTATTTACAGGTGATGCTGAAACAAAAGCAGAAGCAGACATGATTAAGGCGAAGAAAACATTGCGTGCAGATGTACTTAAAGTAGGCCATCATGGAGCTAAAACGTCTACAAGTAAAAACTTCTTAGATGTTGTAAAGCCTAAGTATGCAGTCATTAGCGTGGGTAAAAATAGTTATGGACACCCTACTTCACAGGTTGTGAACTTATTAAAAAATTCGAAAGCAAGTATTCTGCGAACAGACCAAAGTGGTACGATTATTATCACTGGCGATGGAACAACTTATTCTGTTAAAAAATCGAGGTAATTATGAAAAAGATAAAAGGAATTATTGATCGATTTGAAGAGGGATTTGCGGTTGTTGAAATTGAAGGCATAACAAAAGATTATCCAAAAGATATCTTCCCTGAGGATGCACAGGTTGGAGATGTTGTTTACATTACAGGAAATAAAGTAACGGTTGATAGGCAAGAAACTAAGAAAAGAGAAGAAGAAATTGAAGACTTGATGAATGAGCTGTGGGAAGATTAAAAACTAGTTCCTATTCATGAAGTATTCTTGCTCTAACATAAGGAATAAGATGACAGTCTCTTACTTTGAGACTGTTTTTTACGAGTTAATTATTAATAAACTGTTTCGAAAAATTTATAATATGTCACTATTAAATAATATCCTTATTAAGGAATAAAACATTGTTATACCATCTTTTATTATTGGTAAAATACACATAAAATTAACAACTTTTAGAGGGGGAACAACTATGTATAAAAAAGGTGTTTTTTTATTAATAACAATAACTTCTTTACTGGTTTCTGGCTGTCAACAAGAAGAAAAAGTCGATTCAAAACCAGTAAAAACTGGAGAGGTTAGTAGGCAGGAGACCAGTGATAATAGTGCTACTAAAACAAATCAAGATAGTAATAATGCTAAAGAAAACAATACTGGGGAATCTTCAACTATAAAAGGTAGCGATCACGCGAGTGCTGTTCACAAAAATAGTAATCAGCAAAACGCAACTAATTCAAATACAGTCTCAAATGACGATTTTGTTACTAAAGATACGGCAGCTCTAGTAATGGCTGACTACATAAATGGACTAACCACTGCAATTAATACTGGACAGTTCAGTAACGTTTCACATGTTTTAAGAGGTTCATTATATAATGACCAACAATCATTGGTAAGCAACTTATATAAGAAGGGTATTAAAGAGAACTGGGTAGATTATTCTGTAGTGAATTTTACGAAAGCAGGTAACTCTTCGGATGGGCCTCTTTATAAAATACAAACTCTAGAGACTGTATCTGTTATACAACCAGATGGATCTCAAAAAACAAATAAATACAATTGGATGTACACAGCAGTGCTTATCAATAATCAATTATACTTAACTGATATAGCTAAAAATGGGCCAATTACTACTGTTTCAAAGACTGGGCCAACTACAAGCACTCCATCAACAAATAGTTCAGGTACAACTATAACTAATAGCAAAAAAGCTTATTATTTAGATTTACTAGAGCAAACTAGAGCTAGTGAAGTACAGCCAGTTAATGATCAGATTGATGGTGACAGAAGACAAGCTTCTGGAGCCAATTATCAAATGTGGGATCAGGTGTTGAACGATATCTATGGTGAATTAAAAAAACAATTAACTGCATCAGAAATGAATGATCTAAAAATCAAACAACGTCAATGGATTAAAGATAGAGATGCTGCTTCTCAAAAAGAGTTGAAAGAAGCTGGAGGAGGAACTTTAGCCTATGCTGAAGAAGCTCGTATTTTACACGAGATGACTAGAGAACGTTGCTACGAGCTAGTTACTTATTATATGAAATAATGAGAAAGTACTATATTTACATGTAGGAATGATTTAATGTATTCAACGTAACAAAGAGCCACTTGTATGAAACAAGTGGCTTTTTATATTGAGTATGTTTTAGATAAAATGTACTAATCGTAACAGAATAAAATCTTTGTTTTTGATATATCCCTTCCTACCCTCTGTTTACCTTCCCCCTCATTGCTAATTCTTGAAAACTCTTAGGTCAATTTCAAAATTATTACTAGATTGACTGCATAATTCGTGTGAGTTCTTTTTCTAAAGCATCGGGCTCGTTTGAGTAATTATAAATCCCTAAAAACTTCTCTATAGCCTCTGGATGGGAACTGATTAGCTTATAGACAGCATTCTGTTGTTCAGAGATGCGTTCATTCTGCGAAATTTGACATCCCATGTGAAACCGAACCATAAACTCGTCTTCTATTGCCTTTTGATATTCTTCAGACATTTGATTTGATTGATTGGATTGTCCCTTATATTTTGAGAGAATATTGGATAATATACGTGCTCCACATATAGCATCATGGATACCTTGTGCCATGCCAGGATCTTTAAAACAAACTGCATCTCCAACCAACGCCCACCCTTTTCCCATTCCTTTATACCAGTAATTATCATATCTGAGAATGCCTTTAACCGGTTCTACTAATTTCGCATTTTTTAAACGCGTCCCTATTGTTGTGTTCGGAAAGTTATCTGTTAAGAAATTGCGTAGACAGCTTTCCGGATTTAATTTCAATCGTCCTATCAATTCCTTATTTTCTAACGGGAAAATGCCGGCGATAACATATAAATTATCATTCGTTGGAAAGAGAATGGCTGTGTTATCTTTTATCTTGTATACTTCAAATTTAGGGACATTGTCATGGCGAAATTCAGAGAAGTACCCGAAATAGATGCCGACTTTAGCCGAAACGCTTATTTTGAGTTCACTTTTTACCAGCTTGCGAATAATTGAGGATCGGCCGTCTGCCCCGACTACCAGGCGAGCTAAAAATTCTTGTTTCTCGTTATTGCCATCTAGACCCTCCACCCCTACTACTGTATCGTCAGCATGAATAACATCCGTCACACGAAACCTTTCTAGAACGGTTACATTCATTTGTGATTTGGCTTGTTCAAGTAGGATCTGATCGAGATAAGTTCTTCTAATGCAGTAACAACTTTCTTCTCCGTCAACCTTTGGGATGAGTCCTTCTATCGCGGTATCTTCAAATTGAAATTTAATATCCTGTACCGGTGGGGCGTTTGTTTCCAATAATTTGTCCATGACACCGATTTCTCGAAGAAGAGCGACAGTATTATTGAAAAAAGTATGGGTTGATAATGTGTCCTTTGGAAAGGTCGCTTGGTCTACTAACAACACATGGAAACCTGCCTTCCCAAGATAAATAGCAAGGGTAGAGCCGGCAACTCTAGCACCGGTAATGATGACATCATACGTCTTATTCATCGTATCGCTCCGTTTCCAAGTACAATTATTAATTTGCGTATCCATTAGAAGGATTCCAAAACTAATGCTCTTACGAGTTAAAGCAATGAGGTAAATTGATAAGGGGATGCTACATACATAAAGTAAGGAAGTTAAAACGAATTAAGTACAGGGAATTTCCACCTGTTAAACAATCAAAAAGAATTTGCGCTAAAAATCGGAATGATATTTTAAGCATTAAATAAAAGCTCATTTACAAGAAGGTACAATAGATGGATTGAAACATAGATATAGATTCTAGACATATATTCCTTTTCCTCTTTTATTCTTTGAGCTTCCTTCCTGTTGAAAGTTCACAAAGTTTAAACAATAAAATGTAAGCGCTTCCATCAGGGGTGTTGTATACTAAATAATATAAAACAATATAACTTTTAACTTGTATGATTTTCTCACAAATTCTGCATGATAATTACTTATTTGAATAACAAATTCCTACATTAGTTATTAGGAAGAAAGGAGAACCGATCGTGATATTGAAAGCATTAAGAAAGAAAGGTGTCATTACCATTAACTATTATCAAAACGCTTTTTTACAAACATGTAAGGGACGTGTAAATGGTCTTAATCTTCATGATCAAACTCTTTCTCTAGAGGATGAACAACACAATATATTCTCTATTCGTTTATCAGGTATTACTGAAATTCATTAAGTCTATCATCATGTAGTTACATTATTTAATATGCTTATTACAGGGAATGTTAATGATAACGCTATAAAAAAGAGGAAGAGAACTCTCTTCCTCTTTTTTATGATTTATTTCCCTTATTAGTACTATTTCTTGTTTCATTTGATTAACTTATTATGCGAAACAAGGGAACACCTACTAACCAGGAAGTTCCCTTGTTATTTCGCTAGATAAAAATTCATCAAAATAAAGATTAAAGAAATAGGCTACAGTGGGGAGAAAGTTTTTTTAAACGGACTACTGTCACATGATCTATAGGAGTTGCATTGAATAAATAGCGCTAGCTACCAGCACTTACGACTAAAATGTTGTATTCGCAGCTCCCCCATACTACTCCAGAATTAATCATAACTCCTCAATAATCTAACCTCTATAAACACTAGCACATGTATCAGGTTTTGGTTCATAATAACAATGATTTTTAAATTGACCAGATGCAGGTTGATCGTACCATGTTGGAGGGCACGGAGCATGTGGATTAAAATACCAAAGAGCAAATTTCGCTGGGTGTTGTCTCCAATAATCCAAATTCTGCTTTGCTAATCTTTTTTCAACACCTCTCGCTCTTTGATAAAAAACATTGCCTTTTTGAACAGCTTCAAACGAAAAGTTCCCCCCCTGTACTTGATAAATGACTTGTGAAACAGTTCTTAAATTTTTAAAGTCTATACAATTTGCTGCAAGACGATTAACAATTACATTTCCGACATATAACATCCCTAGTCTTCCTTCACCTTCAGCTTCTGCTCGCATCATCCTTGCCATTAAGTTTATATCTGCATTTCGGTAACTTACTCTTGCCATTTACTCACCCCAAAAATATAGTATGGAAAAAAGCCTATATTGATGTCATTGTTTATAAGATAGCAATGCTTAGTTTTTATATATTATCGCGCATATTTAAGCATTCCCATTAAATAACTAGATACTGATTACCAAACGAAGTAGTTATTCTTTTGATACTAAGTGGCTACCGTAGTAAGCTTACCTGTCCACTCGAAAAATAAAAAAGAACCCCTTACTACAGTGGGGTAAGATGTTCTAGGCTTTTAGCTACCAGGAGTTGTCCCAAGCGTTTGTTCTTTTTACAAAGCTTACATAGCGTAGATAGCCCTAACATATTTGAATAATAAGGAATACCGTTTTCTTCTTGAATAAAATGGGAATTAGTTAAAAGAAAGTTTTAATCATTTTGAATAGGAGGGAATGTCATGTTTAATGATCATAAAGAAGAAATTCAGGCCTATTTAATTAAAGAGGGTTATAGTGTTAGTAAGTTTTTAAGAAAAGATAGGAATTGTTATTACTTCAGGGTCAATAATATTTGGTTAGGTGATCATATAGTCAAAGTTCAAAATGGATTTCTAGGCTTTTTAAAAGAAAGGGTTAGTGGATAAAGAATAAATGGTCTAGACGCAAAGAGTATATTAAAAAGAATGGTAAAGGAGCAGCCATTTTCGTTGTTATCTCTGTTGATAAAATTAAAATTTTATCAACAGAAAAAGCATTCCTTTTTGAGGAATGCTTTTTCTTAATGTTGAGAAATTATAAATAACCTTTTTCGACCATTTGCGCTTCTGTTAAAACAGGTTGAGCTAGTTCTGCTTGCTTATTTATCATTTCCTTTAATCTTATGTATTGCTCTGGCATTGTAGCAAAAGGGCACCATTTTTTCATTCCTGTATGTTCCATATCTTTATCCTTCTTAGGATTTATGGCCACCTATACCTGAATGCTGGTATTTGATAATGAAATGCCAATGGAGCGAATCGGCATGTCACTATCGTATGTATGTAAGATGGTTAAGCAATACGAAGACTCAGTATCTTAAAAGAGCTTTTTCGCCTTTTTGGAAATTTTATATCATTTTACTAATATTTAAAATAATACTAAATACGAATAACTTATATTTATTTTATGAACTAATATTAAATCCCCAGCATTTTAACAATAATTGAACAGCATCTTCTAACTCACCTTCAGGAATTCCAGCAAAACCAAAAACAATATTAGGAGGTTTTTCTTGTTCTTTTTCAAATGAGTAAGTAGATAATGGATATACCTTTATAGCTTCATCACCTGCTCTTCGAACCAATTCTTTTTCGTCCATCCCATTATTAACCATAAGAACGATATGAAGGCCAGAATGCCCACCAATAATAGAGAGCTTATCTTGATATGGTTTTAATAATTCTAATACTCTTTCAAGCTTACGACGGTAAACCTTTCGCATTCTGTTTAAATGTCTCTCAAAATCACCTTCTTTTAAAAATTGAGCTAAAATATGTTGGTCAATTCTTGAGACAGAAGAGGAGTTATAGAAAGATGGTTTTTCTTTATATTGTCGTAGAAGAGGCCTTGGTAGCACCATATAGCTAATCCTAATAGATGGCATTAGAGATTTTGAAAAAGCGCCCAAATAAATTACTTTTTCGCCAAGATCCATGCTCTGCAAGGCGGGAATGGATTTTCCACTATAACGAAATTCACTATCATAATCATCTTCTATTATATAACGGTTCTTATCTTCTGCAGCCCATTTTAATAGCTTAGTCCGTCGATTTATTGATAACACAGTGCCATACGGAAAGTGGTGGGAAGGGGCTAGATAAACGACATTAATATTTTTTCGATAAACATCTTCTACTTTTACACCCTCTTCATCTACTCCAAGAGGATAAACTTCATTTTGAAAAATCTTGAGCATCTTTAAAATTAAATGGTAACCTGGGTCCTCTACACCATAAATCGTTTCTTTGTTAAAAAGGAGCAAGAGTTGGTGTAATAAGTTTTCAATCCCGGCCCCAACAATAATTTGATTAGGTGAACATTGTACTCCTCTAGCGTGGTACAAATAATGAGCAATTTCCTCCCGTAATTCTATTTCTCCTTGTGAGTCTCCAAGTAATAATAAGGACTGATTATCCTTGTGAATTGTGTCTTTGGCATACTTACGCCAAATGGAAAAAGGGAAATTCTCAGTATCAATGGAGCTTGGATGAAAGTTGTATTTTATGTCTTTCTTAGTTATTTCAATATTCTCTCGCAAATGGTGGTTTACTTGTATATATTCTAAGTCGTCATAGGCCATAACAAAGTATCCTTTACGGGGAGATGCCTCTACATATCCTTCTGCAGCCAGTTGCTCATAAGCTGTCTCAACAGTATTCCGACCTATTTTTAGAAAACTAGATAGCTTCCGTTTGGACGGTAATTTTGTTCCGTAAGAAAGGCGTCCTTCTATGATTTCTTTTTTTATATGCGAATATAATTGTTCATATAATGGTATACCATTTAGTCTATTTAATTGACATGATAACATTTCCACTTCTAACAACCTCCCTGTAACTGGACCTATTGTTTTTTGAAAAACTGGCACTTCCAATAAAGTCAATTACTTTTTATACTATTTCATATATTCGTAAAATACAAGAGTTAGTGAAATGGAGTGTATGAAATGAAGAAATCATTAGGTACTGATCGTGTAAAACGAGGAATGGCAGAAATGCAAAAAGGTGGCGTTATCATGGACGTTATCAATGCAGAGCAAGCAAAAATTGCAGAAGCAGCAGGTGCTGTTGCTGTTATGGCATTAGAACGCGTTCCAGCTGATATTCGAGCAGCAGGTGGCGTGTCTCGTATGGCAGATCCGACAATTGTAGAGGAAGTAATGAATGCTGTATCTATTCCGGTTATGGCAAAAGCGAGAATTGGGCACATTGTAGAAGCACGTGTACTAGAAGCAATGGGTGTAGACTATATTGATGAAAGTGAAGTACTTACACCTGCGGATGAGGAATTTCACCTTAACAAAAGCACATTCACGGTGCCATTTGTTTGTGGATGCCGTGATTTAGGAGAAGCAGCAAGACGAATTGGTGAAGGTGCTGCCATGCTTCGCACAAAAGGTGAACCAGGAACAGGAAACATTGTAGAAGCAGTACGCCATATGCGTAAAGTAAATGCGCAAGTACGTAAAGTTGTGGGTATGGACGAAGATGAGTTAATGACAGAAGCTAAACTATTAGGCGCACCTTATGAGTTATTACTGCAAATTAAACGTGAAGGTCGTTTACCAGTTGTCAACTTTGCTGCAGGTGGTGTAGCTACACCTGCAGATGCAGCATTAATGATGCAATTAGGAGCAGATGGTGTGTTCGTTGGATCAGGTATCTTTAAATCGGATAATCCAGAAAAATTTGCTCGTTCAATCGTAGAAGCAACAACCCATTACCAAGATTATGAGTTAATTGCGAAACTCTCAAAGGGCTTAGGGAATGCGATGAAAGGCATTGAAATTTCTTCGATTTCACTAGAGAATCGCATGCAAGAACGAGGCTGGTAATTTATAAATAAATAATGTCTCTTACAGAAAGCTATTCTTTTTGCTGACTCAGTTTTTTCCTTGAAATACAAAGATCATTTCTGAAAACTAATTTTTGTTATTGAAAAGACCATTGCATAGAATGAGCAATGGTCTTTTTTCCTTCTATATCCTTAATGATTTTATCATTATCTAATATATTGTATTCTTCTAATATGCATGTGTAATTAATACACAAAAGAAAAACAGGGGCCAAACAGTCCCGAAAACTATAAGTGAGATACGCATAACTTTTTCTGCCGAAATCTTAAATAGTTTTTCAATGATAACAAAGAGGATTTTTAATATCCATATATCAGGAGCCGAACTAATTTCGTCATATGGACGCTTCCACCCTCCATAGATAAAGATAAGCCCTACTAAAATTATATAACAAATAATAACAACTGCCATTCAAGTCCTATCTTCATTTATGGTCTAAATACCGCCTAAATACTTTTCTTCATGCCACAATCCCGGCATTCACGCAAGAAAACGCCACCTTTTACCGAACTTTTGAAGTAAGATGAATTGCAATTATCGCATCGGCCACTCACCTTATCCGGAAATTCAGCATAGTCATACACTTTATCAAGATCGATTTCTTGCTCTTTTATTTCTTCCAGGTTAATCACTCTTTTCTATTTGGCTTTTCTTAGACTAACGCAATTACACCTATATAATAGGGTTATGTTAAATTCACTCTGGTTTTTCCACTAGTTGCATCTAGAAAATTTGCGCTTCTTGAATACCGGCTCTTTGGAGTTCCTGTTTAAAGGATTCTCCTTCTTTTAGTTTAATGATTCTCTTCGAACCGTGACGTAACGTGTATACTCTAAAATTGTACATGAATGTACCTCCACCAAAATAAATGCTTCCTGTACATGATTTTTTTAGGAACTAAGCCAAGCGAGCATCGATTAGCTCGCTTAATCTCATTTTATTCTTTAACTCAAATACGTCGTCAATGAAAATAAATAAATCCCCTAAAGAATCAACAAACTGAATGAATCCTGTCGCTGTTATGCATTGGCCTCTCTTATAATATGTAAGGTACACTTGTTTATTTGTATGTAAGGCTTCAATTAAGGTGAAATTCATCTGTTCCATTTGCTCTTCTGTTAAAACAGGTTAAGCTACTTCTGATTGCTTATTTATAATTTCCTTTAACCCTATGTATTGCTCTGGCATTGTAGCAAAAGGGCGCCATTTTTTCATTCCTCTATGTTGATGCATGGTATCTTTCCTTTTAAGAATATCAAAGAGACGACTTCGTGCTTTTCTCCCTTCCTTCTTTAATAAGGAGTGGCAGCTAATATTTAAATAACAGTTCGTCATTATTAAAATATCACTCACTTCTATGAGACCTATCTAAATAAAACGTACGCGGAATGAATAATAATTCTCTTGATTTATCTATTATATATAAATATAATGTAACTGAAGTACGCAAAAAGAGAACATCAGATTTAAAATATAGTTTTCGTTATTATAGTTTTTTCGATTCCATTCATTACCTATATACAAAAAAAGGATGTTCATTATAATGAAATTACAGTATGAAGAGGATAAAGAAGATACTCCAACTTAATGCTGTAGGTCGTTAATTAAGTTACAAATGGAATAAATCCTAAATTCCTTTAGCTTTCGGAGAAGATATATGCAGTTATTACGGTTAAGATTTTTGAAAGCGATATCATTTTAATTAAAGAAAAACATTTTAACAAACTATAGAGATATATAGTGTTATTGCTGCCTTATCTCTAGACACTTGATAAAGGAGAAGATATTTCTTTATAGGAAATGAGGGAATAATAGATTAGGATACTATTGTCCAATTGTAGAGGCATAAATATAGAATTGACTGTTACTATTTTTATATGAATGTTAGACAAAAGACAGAACTCCAAAAAGGTTAAAAGGATAATGGAAAAACTCTTTAAAAACAATCTTATATACTCAAGTATATAAGGTGAGCCGAAAAAGTGTATTTTTAAAACGAAGATTATGAAAACGCTTTACTGAGAGGAGCGCTAATTCCAAATCATATGATTACCATTTATGTTCAAGATTATCCATCCATTAGACTTATTTTTAATTATTGTCTTTTTTATAGAAGCTAGCCTAAGCATAGGCACTCTATAATTACATTAATGAACAGAGAATTGAAAGGGGTTACAAATATGAAGAAATTCGGATTAGCTACACAAATATTTATTGGACTTGCGTTCGGGATTGCTATAGGTGCTATTTTTTATGGAAATAGTACAGTGATGGCCATTCTTCAACCTTTAGGTGATATTTTTCTTCACCTCATTAAAATGATTGTTATTCCTATCGTTGTATCCGCACTCATCGTATCTATAGCTGGTGTGGGTGATATTAAAAAGTTAGGAAGACTAGGTGGAAAAACCATTCTTTATTTTGAAATTGTTACTACAATTGCATTAGCAGTGGGCTTATTAGCCGCAAATTTATTCCATCCAGGTACCGGTATAGATATGGGGAACCTTGAGAAAGGTGATATATCCAAATATGAAGAAACATCTAAAACAACGGAGAGTGCAGGTGTAGCAGCTCAAATCGTTCATATTATCCCAACTAATATATTCCAATCGTTGACTGAAGGGAATTTATTAGCGATTATCTTTTTCTCAGTCTTATTTGGTCTAGGAGTTGCAGCCATTGGAGAAAAAGGCAAACCAGTCTTAAACTTTTTTGAAGGTGTACTGGAATCCATGTTTTGGATGACAAACTTAGTTATGAAATTTGCCCCATTTGGTGTATTTGCTTTAATTGGTTTGAATGTGGCGAAGTTTGGAATTGGTTCATTAATCCCTTTAGGAAAGTTAGTACTCGTTATATACCTGACCATGATTTTCTTTGTTTTTGTAGTATTAGGTATTATTGCAAAAATGGCTGGAACTAATGTTTTAGTGCTTATAAAAATCTTAAAAGATGAGTTAATTTTAGCGTTTACAACCGCAAGCTCTGAAGCAGTATTACCAAGGTTAATGACTAAAATGGAGAACTTTGGGTGTCCGAAAGCTGTCACATCATTTGTTATTCCGACAGGCTACACGTTTAACCTTGATGGATCATCAATTTACCAAGCCATTGCTGCACTTTTCATTGCACAAATGTATGGCATTCATTTATCTTTCATAGAACAAATTACACTTTTACTTGTGTTGATGTTGACTTCTAAGGGAATGGCAGGAGTTGCAGGAGCATCATTTGTTGTTGTATTAACAACACTGGGTTCAATGGGATTACCTCTAGAAGGTATGGCATTCATTGCTGGTATTGATCGCATTTTAGATATGCTTCGTACATCTGTCAACGTAGTAGGTAACGCATTAGCTGCTATTGTGATGTCTAAGTGGGAAGGCGGATTCGATAAAGAAAAAGCAAAGCATTATACAGATTCTATTAGAAAATCGGACGTAGCTTAAAATAATTTATTTGTTTATAAAGAAGGAGATCAATATTATGACAAATATAGGAACACTTGAAAAACAAGATGTAAGAATTGAAAAAGATTTCCTAGGTACAAAAGAAGTTCCTACTTATGCTTATTATGGGATTCAAACATTACGTGCAGTTGAAAACTTCCCAATAACAGGTTACCGAATTCACCCGGAACTCATTAAAGCATTAGGAATCGTTAAAAAGGCTGCTGCTCTTGCTAATGTGGATGTTAAACGCTTATATGAAGGTTTAGGAAGTGTAATTGTTAAAGCAGCAGATGAAGTTATTGAAGGAAAAAAAGATGAGTATTTCATTGTTGATCCAATACAGGGTGGTGCCGGTACTTCAATAAATATGAATACAAATGAGGTTATTGCAAATCGGGCTTTAGAATTGCTTGGTCATCCAAAAGGATCCTATTCGGAATTAAGTCCAAATAGTCATGTGAATATGTCGCAATCTACAAATGATGTATTCCCAACAGCGATTCATATAGCAACGCTCAATTTATTAGAAAAGCTGTTAAAAACGATGAGCGAGATGCAATCCGTATTTCAAGAAAAAGCCCAACAATTTGACCACATTATAAAAATGGGACGTACTCACTTACAAGATGCTGTTCCAATCAGACTTGGTCAAGAGTTTGAAGCTTATAGTCGTGTTTTAGAGCGTGATATGAAACGTATTAAACAATCATTTGACCACTTATATGAAGTCAACATGGGAGCCACAGCCGTAGGAACAGGTTTAAACGCAGATCCTCGTTATATTGAATGTGTTGTGAGACATCTAGCTCATATTAGTGAGTTACCATTACGAGGTGCCGACCATCTTGTTGATGCTACTCAGAATACCGATGCTTATACAGAAGTCTCTGCTAGCTTAAAAATTTGCATGATTAATATGTCTAAAATTGCGAATGATATCCGATTAATGGCATCTGGCCCTCGTGCAGGATTAGCTGAACTTATTTTACCAGCTCGTCAACCTGGTTCATCCATTATGCCTGGAAAGGTCAATCCTGTCATGCCTGAAATGATTAATCAAGTAGCTTTTCAAGTTATAGGTAATGATCATACAATTTGTCTGGCATCAGAAGCAGGTCAACTTGAACTAAATGTGATGGAGCCTGTTCTTGTGTTTAACTTGCTTCAGTCAATCAGTATTATGAATAACGCATTCCATGTCTTCACAAACCATTGTCTAAGAGGCATTGAAGCAAATGAGGGACGTTTAAAAGAGTATGTAGAAAAAAGTGTAGGGATTATTACAGCCGTAAATCCCCATATCGGATATGAAGTAGCAGCACGAATTGCTAGAGAGGCTATTTTAAATGGAAAGTCGGTACGAGAACTATGTTTGCAATATGACGTGTTGACTGAGGAGGAACTTGAATTAATTTTGAATCCCTATGAAATGACGAACCCAGGTATATCTGGCAGCTCTCTTTTTGACAGAAATTAATTTTTAAAAGCGTACTCCATATTAAGTTTATCGTATAAGCCACCTACTTTGGATATCCCTAGGTGGCTTATTTTCTGTATACACATCAAAAAATACCACCTAAATGCTTTTCTTCATGCCACACTCTCGACATTCACGTAGAAAAATGCCACCTTTTACAGAACTTTTGAAGTAGGATGAATTGCAGTGATCGCATCTTCCACTCACCTTATCCGGGTATTCGACATAGTCATACACTTTATCAAGATCTATTTCTTGCTACTGTTTTCTTCCAATAAAGCACTCGTTTGAACAACAAAAAAGGACATTAATACATTTGTTTTCAAGGGACCCTGATTCCTATAAAGTGCGTCTCTACAATTTAATTAACAAACAAATTGATGGTATCTTCCTGTATTGTATACTGCCCCATTATTTCTCCAACACCAGTGATTAAAAGGGAATTACCAGTTTCCAATGGTTTATCCTTTAATACGATTAGTAATTTATTTATATTTTTTAATCCTTCTGCACAATAGGTAAGAGATGGTTGTTGAACAAGGTATTCTTGGTTATTTATCCTTACTTTTATATAATTTTTATGTAATAATTTGCATTCAAAAGGGACAATATTCATCGGATCAAAAGATAAAGCAATGATTTCTCCTTCGATAAAAAGATGGGTTCCTATCTGTGCTTCGAATTCATCAAGTTCTTTCTTCCTTGATTCAACCGCAAAATTTACTGCTGCTTCTGTTTCCGGGCTTATTTGGACCCCTTCAATTGCCTGTTTTCGAGGAGCAATATCAAGAAGTTTAATTAACTCAAATAGTGTTGTTTTAGTCCCCAAAAAACTTTCCTTCCAATCAGGTGACAATTCATCCAACAACAAACACATAAATAAGCCTGAACTATAACAGCTCCGCCTTGTATTAGAAGTGGATTCAACGGCGTTTATTAGATTTTTTCCATATCTTTTTAAAACTAAATCATCAGCGAGCGAAGATTTTTCTGAAAAAGCCTTTAGTTCAACGTACCAGGCAGGACCTTCAACAGATTCAATTAAATTTTCATATGTTAGATGCTCTTTTATTCCTTCTGCCCTTTTTTCCCTTATGCCGATAAACTTCTTTAAATACTTTTTCTTTTTACTGATATCAGTTTCTAATAATGCATTATAAAGATTTTTTCTTTCGCGATTTCGAATTTCTACATTCTCTTTTGTTAAGGGATAGGTTATTCCCAGCGTTTCATCAGGAAAGCGTTTTTCCCCTTTTACATATTGATTTCCGTGGAATAATTCGTGAACCAATATTGAAAAAAGTCCTTCATAGTCATCGTACAGTTCCATATCAGCAATAGCCGTAGGATAGCCATCAAATAGAATAAGCGTATTTCCCGCAAACTGCTCGTCCCGTTTTAAGATTTCATATGATTTAGGAGGAATGTTATTATACCTAGGATGATTGAACAGGAATACACTGTTTTCGTCGTACAATGCATAAGCAACAAGTTCGAAATTTGGCCAATACGTTTCTAAGTTCGTATTAGTTAAGTCTTTGGCAATCCGACTCGGAAAATGATTCATTCTTTTCATCCCCTATACTAAATTTCCTTCATTGTTAATTCCGGAAGGAAAGAGAATATTCTTTTTTTATAAAAAAAGATTTGCTCAACTCTACTCTCCTGTTACTTGAACAAGATTACTGTTATCATACTTATTTTAACACAAAGTTCCAATAATTGGTTTTTTTGTTGGCGAGCTTATATCAAAATTTTGCACACTAAAGAAGCCGTTTTATATACATTTTATTTTCCTTCTATATCAAAAAAAAGTTCGTAAATATGTGTGTTTTTCAGAAGACGTTCGGAATTTATTTTTAAACTTTAACGAACAACAAAAACGATAGGTTTCTTATACAAAATAAAGTCCGTAAACGTATACTTTTACTGACTTTTTAAGTCTATTTATATCTTTTTGTTGATTATAATAACTAGTGTAAATGAGATATGAGGTCTATCTATGATTGACCAACAAGATAAATATTGGTAACATAAACTGACGAACGTTCGGAAGGAGATGAGATTGTGACATTTAATCAGCTTAAAGAAGCAGCTCTAAGACAATTTGCACTAAATGGTTATGAAGGAACTTCGTTATCATCCCTTGCTAATGAAGTTGGGATTAAAAAGCAATCTATATATACATATTTTAAAAGCAAAGAAGAGCTTTTTGTTCACTCTTTTAACGAATCTCTATCACGTGAACTATATTTTATAGAACACTTTTTTCAAGGAACCAATCGTACTTTATCTTTAGAGAAGGTATTATATAAGTTCTTAATAGAGTATTTAGATCGTTATGAAAGAAATTTCAACACAAGCTTTTTTATCCGAACCTCATATTTCCCCCCACAGCAGCTTAGGGAGCTGATAGTACGTGACTCCTACCAAATAACAAATAATTTAGAGTGTTTATTAGAAACATTATTTAAAGAAAAAGAGCATTTATTAAATTCTCAATTTAGCGCTGATACTGCTACAGCAGCCTATCTGACTATATTAGATGGTTTATTTGTAGAAATGTTGTATGGAGGAAGGTCAGAGCGTTTAGATAAAAGAATCTCTTCAACTTGGAATGTCTTTTGGCAAGGAATTAATGGTAGTAAACGAGCATAGACATCAAGCTTTTTTAACTTTCATTTACGTAAATCTTTATTCCTACCAAATGAAAGGAGGAAAAATCATGAAAAGTAGGCAAGAAGCTATCAATTATTGCATGAAATATGAAAATGTATTTGAAGACAAGCCATTTCGAGATAAAAATTGGACTACTATCAGGCATAAAGAAAATCAAAAGGTTTTTGCATGGATTTTTGAGAGAGACGATCATATTTGGATCAACTTAAAGGGTGAACCAGAAATAAATAGTCATTCACGCGAAATTTATCATTCTATAGTACCAGCTTATCACCTTAATAAAGAACATTGGAATTCTATCATTCTAGACGGTACTGTACCAGAAAAAGAAATATATGAAATGGTTAAAACAAGCTATTATTTAACAAAGGAGAGGAAAACTTATGAAAACAAGAATAACTGAAATTTTTGGAATTCAATATCCAATCGTTCAAGGAGGATTAGCCTACTTAGCTTATGCTGAATTAGCTTCAGCTGTCTCTAATGCTGGCGGACTTGGGCAAATTACAGCTGCAACTCTAGGAACTCCAGAAAAGCTTCGTGAAGAAATTCGTAGAGTACGTACCATGACCGATAAGCCATTTGGGGTGAATTTTGCAATTGCGAGGCATGATGGGCATTATAAAGACTTGCTTGAAGTGGCTATCGAGGAGAAGGTACCTGCTATCTCTATAACAGGAGGGAACCCTCAACCCGTTTTTGAACGAATAAAAGGGGAAAATATTAAAACTCTTGTTCTAGTTTCAGGAGTTAGACAAGCACAAAAGGCTGAGGAACTTGGGGCTGATGCCGTAATGGCAGTAGGACAAGAAGGAGGCGGCCACTTAGGGCGGGATGATATTGGCACAATGGTCCTTATTCCTCGTGTAGTTGAATCTGTTTCAATTCCTGTACTAGCTAGTGGAGGGATCGGAGATGGAAGAGGCTTATTAGCAGCCTTCGCCCTTGGAGCAGAAGGAATAGAAATGGGAACAAGATTTATTGCTACGCAAGAGTGTGTACATGCAAACCCTGTATACAAAGAAGCACTTGTGAAGAGCAAAGAGACAGATACCGTTATTATCAAGAAAACTTTAGGGCATCCTGGGCGTGTTTTAGAATCAAAATATACTAGCGATATTATTGAACGTGAGCACAAAGGGGCAACTTATGAAGATTTAAAAGATATGGTCAGTGGTAAGGCAAACTGCAAATATATTTACAACGGGAATGAAGGAGAGGGATTTGGTTGGGCTGGACAGGTTATCGGACTAATTAATGATGTTCCTACGGTTCAAGAATTATTTAATGAGATGATTTCTACAGCTGAACAAGGAAAGCAGCGTTTGATAAACATTTTAGAAACAACAAAGAACTTTTAATAGTGTTCCAGCTTTAAGTAATATATTAACTAAAATCGGAAATTTTAAATTATGTTTGTCTTATTATCGATAACAAAATAAAAAGCCACCCAGTGTTTGCAGGACAGGTGGCTTTTTATTATAAAATGCATGTGCAAACCTATAGTAACACGTTTTTACGTACGAGCATATATATAACTTGCGCTTTTTATACATCAAATCCTTATCCACTTATCCAAGGAAACCTGGTTATATCAAGGATATATAAAAAGCTACATATAAAGGACTTGGCTTCTGTATTTATTAAAAAATAACTTATCTCAATCTATTAAAGGGATGTTTTGTCATCTTTCGCTTCGTTTTTTAATGGTTTTTTATCCTCTTTATCGTGGTCCTCCATAATTCCTTGAGTTGCATTCTTAAATTCACGAAGTGTTTTACCAGCAGAACGTCCTAATTCGGGAAGCCTTTTGGGACCAAATATAATTAAGGCTGTTACACCTATTAAAACCGCACTTCCAGCTCCTATCATTATAATCACCTCATTTCTTATCTATATTAGTCTTAAAACAAACATTGGTATCTATCCTGATAAAATTAAATTCTTGTGGGCCTATTCTAATAAAGACTGAGCAATGTACTCTCCTTTACGGATTCCGCGAGCACAAGCAAACATTGCACTGCCTATATGTTTTGTATACTCATTTAATTTATCCTGTTGAGATAATACCTTAAGCATTGGTATAAATTGTGTATCAGGATTCTTTTGGTAACTAATGAACATAAGCCCTGCATTTATATTCCCTGTTTTAGGATCTACCCCATCTGTATAAGAATATGCTCTTCTATAAATCTCTTGCCTTGTTCCTTTTGCCAAAGCCGTATGAGAAGTAGGAGGCATTTGCATAAGACTTACTTTATCGTGTTCTTTTACTTTGCCGTAAGGAGCCCCACTATCCTTTTTTCGACCAAACGTGTCCTCTTGGTCTTTAAGAGATGATCGATCCCATACTTCTAAAAACATCTGAATTTTTCTAAAAGCCATATAAGTACCACCCTGCATCCATGCTGGCTCTGAATTATTCGCCCAAATAATTCGATTATGAGATTCAGAATCCGTAGAAGAAACATTTGCCGTACCATCTTTAAAGCCAAATAAATTCCGTGGCGTTTTTTCATCTGGAGCACTAATAAAACCAGATTGCATCCATTTTACTTCTGCTACGCCTACTGCTGATTTAATAAGGTTGCGTACAGCGTGAAATGCCACTTGTTGATCATCTGCACAAACTTGTACAGAAATGTCTCCTCCTATAAAAGGCTCTTGCAAATCATCTCTTGGCATTGCCGGAATATCCTTAAGGTGCTTCGGCTTCTTATCAGCTAAACCAAAACGATCTTCCCCATTCTTAGAAAAGAAAGAAGGACCAAAGCCAAATGTTAAGGTTAATTTGGAAGGAGTTAAATCTTTTGCTTCTCCTGTGTCTTTTGGTGGAAGCCAATCATTATTATTGTCTTCGTTAACTTTTCCCTGAGTCATAGATTGACTCAACACCGTCCATTTTTTGAAAAGATCTATAACTTTATCTTTTTGATCTGTTAGTAAATCAAAAGCAGCTACATAAGCATATGTTTGCTGAGGCGTTACAATTCCTGCTTGGTTTTTTCCATTAAAAGAAATAATAGAATCATCTACAGAATTGCTTAAGGCTTTCTCGCTTGAATTTCCTAGCCCATTAGCCATATTAGCTAAAACGCCGATACTACTTGTGCTTACCGCAACACCTACACCCGTTAATACTGACATTTTTAACATATCACGACGCGTGTATTGTTTGGGCCTCTTCGATTCTTTCACGTTCATTCTCCTTTTTTATTGAAATATCTCAGCTGTTTGGGCCATAGATTCCGATAAGGTGTTTAACTGTTGACTCAGTTCCCGAATCTGTTCCTTCGTTAATTCTGTATACGGGAGATACGTTCCATCTTTTTGATATTTCCCTAAGGTAGCTGTTAGTTGATTAAATTCTTTATCTAATTGCTCTGAAAGGTCTGGACTTTTTTCATTCAGAATTGGTAAAACAGCATGATAGACAGCTAGAGAACCTTCTACATTTGAAGCTAAATCTACTAAGTCAATATGAGAGTATCTTTCCTCTTCTCCAGTCACTTTTGAAATAGCAGCCTCATTTAACAGCTCCATTGAACCAGCGACTACTTGTGTAGGTTCTAATTTAACTTCTTTTACTCTTTGCTGTAGATCTTGTACGTCTTTATTTAATTGAGCTGCATATTGGTTCATTCCTTCTAAAGAAGAGTCTTTCCAAATTGCTTTTTCAATGCGATGGAATCCTCCCCATTCTGAAGTGTCAACATCACCCTCACGCGCATCAATTTTTGGATCTAAGTCACCAAAGCTTTCGGCAATTGGTTCAATACGTTCATAATACACACGAGCTTCTGCATAAGAAGCTTTGGCCTTTTCTAGATCACCTGCATTCACAGCATCTGTAAAGGTCGTAGTCGTTTTTACTAACTGTTCTGTTTGGTCATTTACGTACGTTTTGTAATTATTAACAGCTTTTTTCAATGCTTCTGATGTCTTTGTCGCTGTTTCTTTCGCATTTTTTAGATTTTCCAACGAACGATCTAGCTGAACACTTAGTTCTTGCACCTTTTTCTGATCGATTGAGCTTTTTTCTATTTCAGTAGATAGTGGAAGGATATATTTTTCTGTATCTGTGTATAGAAGTGGGTATTTCTCACGAATGTTATTTTCATAAGATAACCACTGATTATAGAGCTCTTTCCCATATTTCTTAATTTGTTTTTGATCCTGTTTTTCTAAACCACTCTGCAGTTTATCAAGCGTAGTTTGCATCTTCTTTACGTTACTTTTTAAAGTATCTTGTTTACTTTCCTTCTCTTGGCTAGTTGCTTGTTTCGTATCATCCTGAGCACTAGAATTTGTTGAATTACTGCATGCACCTAAGGCTGGTACAGTGAGTAGAGATAGGGTAAGTGCAGTGTAAGTAATTTTTTTAGATAAGAACATGTTAAATAACCCCCTGGTTTTTTTGATCTGTATTGTTTGTATTGTTTTGTTTCTTTTTCTGAACGATAAGTATTAATAAAGCAAATCCAATTATAAGAAGTTGTGGCAATGTACTATACCAAGAAGGATATACACTTAACACATCAATGGTTGGAATGGCATTTGTACTTAATGAAGGAACTATTCCTGATAACTGCAAACTATGTACACCTGACCCCATAAATTTGAGACACATATAAAACACGATAATACTAGAAATAAAGAAAAATGGTTTTAATGGCAATTTGATACCAATCTTCAACATGAAAATTCCAATAGCAATTAGAACTCCAAAACCAATTGCTATCCCCAAAATTAATTGTGAGGAGGACATTTGACTAGCCATACCAATTAAAAAGAGAACTGTTTCAATCCCTTCTCTTAAAATTGCTAAAAATGCTAGTATTGCGAATGAAAACATCTTTCCATTACTAAGAGCTTGTGCTGTTTTTCCGTTGATAAATTTGTTCCACTTTTCAACATTTGAGTTGCTGTGTAGCCAATAGCTAACATATAAAAGCATGAGACTGGCAACCACTCCTGAAAAACCATTAATTAGGAAGTTGTTTTGTCCGAAACTTGCAGAGTTTAAAACATAAGTAACTAGAAAGCCAATGACTAGACTGCACAGAATGCCTAGTGAAGCTCCTCCCCAAACCCAACGGTTTCCTTTAGCTGAAGGTCCTTTTTTAGTAATTGCAAGGAGAGCTCCAATAACTAATAAAGCTTCGACTCCCTCTCTAATTGGAATAAGAGCCGCATCCCACATGCTGTACGAGGTGTTAACTAATGGTTTTAAATCAATAATCATTTTATCTATAATTTCAATACTTTTGTTAACCTCTTTAGGATTACTTAAAGATGAATCCAACTCTACTAATCTTCTTTCTGAATTATTGTAAACAGTCTGAGACTTTCCTACAACATTTCCTTCCACACTTAGCCATTGGGATGTTAACTCCTGGACTTGAGCCTTTCCTTTTGCTACATCTTTGCTTTCTAAAGTTTTTTTAGTGTTTTCTAAAAGTTTTACATATGACGCTAGACTCATTTCTTTATCTGATTGTGGTTTATCTGTCAATTGGCCCTTGCTATATTGATTTAAGAAACTCTTAAGTGATTCTAGAGATTCTTCGACCTCTTGTTTATCTTCATTTAATAAGGCTATAGATATGGCAGCTATTTCTCTTTCAATTTTGCCATGAGCATATAAAGAATCTTTTTGAATGCCTGCCTTCATTTGTGTCCATTCTTGTTTGAATAACTGAAACGATTTATTAGCTCCCTCTAAATCTTCCTTCTTTATATCGGAGATAGCCTTATCTATATATTGAATAGATTGCTTTGCTGTTTCTCTCGAATTATTTTCTTTTGCAAAGGAATTAGTAGCAGTTCCGGAAATGACTATCAGCCCTACAACTATTAAACTAATGAAGATTTGTTTTATCATGCCTAACACTCCTATGTAGTAATGAAAATCATTATCATTGACTTCTTAATTATCGTTAGAATATAATAACTTGTCAAACAAATTTTAAAGGAAAAAATAAATAAATTCTCATTAAAAAAGTTATGTAGTTCAGCTTTTAGCTACATAACACCATAGGAGTGAATTTAAACTTGGCTCAATTTATTTGTCAGATATGTAATTCTGAGTTTAAAAGCTATAATAAGAATGCAAAATACTGTTCTCAATCATGTAAAGGACAAGCCTATATTAAACATTCAATTAAAGAGTGTAAAATCTGCAAAAAAGAATATAAACCTATACGAGCGACAAGTAAATTCTGTTCTCTTAAATGTTGTGCTGTGGATAAGAAAAATAGAGTTGTTCTTATCCCTCTTTTCTTATCGTCACAATATACGGAGTTAGTTACTATAATGAAATTTCCAGAACTATAAGAAACGTTCAATGAACCTTCACTTATAAGATTTATTGAACGTTTCTTATATTACCTTATTTATTAGGCTTCTGGTATAAATGTTTTACAATCTGTATCCTCACTATTTGATGCCTGTTTGCCTTTATGGCTGACAACATATATCTCATCCGCACTACATTTGTTGCCAGAATGCCAATATTTACAGTTGTTTACCTCACAAAGAATATTTTGCTCCATATTATCACACCTCCTCTTTTGTTATGATTAACAAATTGGAGATAGTTGATACTGACGTACTATCAAGTTTGCCTACATCCATAAACCCTAAGATCAGTAACAAAAAAGACCGCCTATATCAGCGATCTTTTAAACCTATGTAAAGAAACTAAGCAACATCTTTGATTTCAATGGTTTTATTAATAAATAGTTTATCTTTAAGTCGTGATAGCAAGACACCATCTACTCCATATCTACCTGCATTTAAAGCAGAAACGAGAATAAACATAGACAATAAAACAAGTTGTACATTGGTACTTGTTGAACCACTAAACAAATAAGAAAAATTCATCACAAGACCAAAGAATACGGCTGTTTTAGTAAAGCAACCAATCAATAAACCTATTCCGACTAGTAATTCTCCCCAAGGTACTAATGTATTAAATAGTTCTACATGAGGAATGGCTAAGTTTTCTAAAAAGACAACCCACCATCCCTGCACTGCGGGGTGATCTCCAGCTGCTTGTGCTAATGCTCCTTTCAAGAAGCCAGAAGCATCAAACTGTCCACTTGCTATCTTCCCCCAGCCAGCCATTACCCATGTATATCCAAGATATACACGTAATACAGCCAAAAGTATAGAGACCTTCTTGTTTTGTCTTAAAACTTCAATAAACATGTTGTTTCCTCCAATATACAAAATATAAGTTCTAAAATATAATAGCACAATTGAAAATGAATATCATTATCGTTTTAAAAGAGTATGTAAAAACTTCGACAGCTTCATAAAAAGAAAAAGGACTGCCCAATTTGGCAGTCTCTTTTTGATTTTCATTTTACTTCTTATTGGTTAGTTTCTTGAATTCCTAGAAAATCCATTACGGTAACTAAAAATGTATCCTTTAACACACAAGATATTTAAATCTATTATAAGAGGTCAAAGTATTTATTATCGTTAACAAAATAAAAAGCTGTATAAGACAGAAACACAATCTTAGCGAAACCCCTTCTACCACAAGGGGTTCTTTTTGGGTTGTGTACCGGAAAGAGGTATTATGTTAACTAATTTTGCATATGATATACATTTTTTACTGTGTAATAATTCCCTTAGAATATTAGCCTAGGACCCGTACCATTTCTGCTTGCATACCTCTTTGGCCATTCACTACTACAAAAGTAACCTTTTGCCCTTCTTTTAAGCTTTTAATAACAACTCCTTCAGTCCCTTTAGTCCGTTCAATAGCTGTAAAATGGACAAAAAGATCAGGTCCACTTTCTGGTGTAATAAAGCCAAATCCTTTCTCATGATTGAACCACTTAACTGTTCCAACCTGTCTTTCTGCCATATAAATCTTCCCCCTAAAGTATCAGTATTTTTTTGTTTCAATAATGGTGATTATGTTTATTGAATTTCTATATTATATACATGCTTTATTGGTGAATATTCTTATTACCTTTTCCCTTTAAAGCTTCCACTACAGATATGATTATTAGGGAGATAAGTGATGAGATGAAAGCCGTAAAACTAATTGCTCCTACTCCCATACCAGTCCATCCTCCGATAAAGAAACTTATTATAAAAACAATAACACTCAGTATTCCTACAATTAGAGGCACTACATATTTTAGGGTAGAGTTCTTTCTGCCAATTACATATGACAGTATGATTAGGATAGCAATCATGATTACGGAAACTATGTACAAATTATCTATTATTAGCCTCATTCGGTTTACGATATACATATTATCATAATCTTCTAAGGCTTATCGAATGAATAACTGATTTATTTCCGATAATGGTTTTATGTTAACTAAACCTGTACAGGAGATTTATAACAATCTACGTCTCTAGATGTATAGTAATAACAAAGAATTAGTGTTAAAATTTTCCATGTAAATTAATGGATATTACATGGAGGATATTTATGAAAAAAGTTTATATTGGGTTCATAGCAGCTTTGAGTATATCTATACTCTTGTTTGGTTGTAGCTCAAAGGAAAAAGAGATGAAGGAAGACGTAAACTTAGGTTTTGACCAAGCTAAAAAAGTAGAAGTATCATCTGTAAATCATCCAGACGTAGTGTTAAATACTATTGATAAGCAGCAAGATATAAATACATTTATCAATAAACTAAAAGTGGATAAATGGAATGTTGCAGAGATTCCTGCGGATGCTAAAAAAGAGAATGTCTATAAAATGTATCAGGAAGGAACTGTTAAATTGGGAGAGTCATCAAATAAGGGTAAAAAAGATCTTAAACAAGTTGCTACAGTTACTACTTACAAAGGTATTCCTTATATTGACGTTGAAATTAAAGATCTTAATTTAAATCTTAAAGTTCCAAATGATGTATCTGAATATCTGTCTAGTCGAGGTCATCAGGAACAGTAGTTACATACATAATAGGTATAAGGAATAGATCCCTAAAGGTGTTTAATACTTTAGGGATCTATTTGTGCCTATAAGTTACATTATGGTAACTACATATGTACGTAATTTAAATTTAAGGATAGATGCCTTACTTTATACAGTTTTCATCATATTATTTAAAATATCATAAACCAATTTAAAAGTAATGAAACCATCATCTTCTAGAAAATGACCACCCTTCTTAACAGGATAAATTGATGTATCCAATTGTTTTGATAAATTTTCACTTAATTGAAAAGGAACAATATAGTCATCTTTCGCAGCAATAACAGCACGTGAATTAGTTGCAGAAATTATTTTTTGATTATCTACTTTTTTAACCGTAAAGGGATCTAGTGAGGGTAAAGACGATAATTGCTCAGAAAAGCCAGAAACAAGAATAAAGCCTCCAAAGTCTGGTAATGGATCTAATTGTTCCAGATAGTTTAATAGTGTAATAGAGCCTAAGCTATGTGCTACAAAATAAGTGTTGTTATCTAAATCCTTTATTTTATTAGTCAATGTCTTCAACCATTCTTCTTTCTTCGGGTCAGACGAATTTGGCATATGAAGAACTGAAACTTGATGATCATCTGCTAGTAATTTTTCTTTTAGCCAAGGAAACCAATGATTAGATGGTGAGGCTCCGTATCCATGGATGATATATACTTGTTTTCCCATTATTACTCCCCTTTTCTTTTATAGATGTAAAAACAGTATATTACTAATCCAGGTCTATATGGTAGAAGAAACACCTGAATGAGTAGTTAACAGGATCTTTTTCAGTGCCGATAATCCGTTTTATGTTAACTAACTTTGTATATCTTATACACCTTAAAAACAGAACAACCTACTGCTCCTGTACAGTAGGTTGTTCTGTTTGGAATAACGAATATGGTTTTGTATTGGTAGATGCCTCACGGCGTCTTGGCTAGTTTGCTCAAGATATAAAAATTTACTCATTTCTCTTTTGCAATTTCTTTTCTGTTAGGAGCAAGTGGTGGCTGTTCTAACCATTTATTTTTCACCATAATATTAAACCATTTTTTGGTTACCATTAAATTTTTTAGAATAACGCCTTCATAAGCAGCTACAAGATCTGTTCGCATGGCTGATGCTAAACCTGTTCCGTGATACGCTTGTGCAGCTTGGAACAAGAAACCAATATGATACATCATTAACTTATCAGAAAAAGGAGAATCTGTGGAAGTGGTTACTTCTGTCTCCCACGATTTAGGAACGGGTAAATTATCTGCGTGCATTATTTTTGAAAAGGATTGTATTTGTTCATCAGCTGTTTTCTCGGAATCCTCTAAAAATTCCCTTACTTCTTTTGACTGAGAGACCTGACTAAATCCAATAGAAAGAGTTTTAGCCATAATGCTTTTCTTAAGGTTGAAGGAAATACTTATGATTTCTAGTGCCGTTAAGCGTCTGCCTTTTCCAAAAAATCCATCTAAAAAATCCTGGCTAGAAATATATTCAGGGTTTTTAGCAGGATAAAAATAAGGGTCCCTCTGAAACTCCCCTTTTTCAAGTAATAATTCAATCGTTTGATGATACATCCTTTTTGCATCATTATCACATGAATCGTAGAAGTAGCGTAAGTCTTCTCTGATAGAAACACCTAATGAGGTTGTATGTCCTAGCAAGCCATGTAACGTCATGACATGTAAATAATTCAAGCAGAATATATCAGTAAATAATTTTTTAGTACCTTTATTGAGGTCAGACTCAGTAAATCCAATTGGAACTGGAAATCCTTCATTTTCTATAAAAGCTACAATTTGTTTCTTTTGGTTTGCGAAGGTCTTAATAGCATCTTCAAAAACGGCCTTTATTGACTCGTCTTCAATAATAGAGAACATATATCGATTTACTACATCTGTCATTGTTCCGTTTACATACTCTCCCCATAGTGTCCCTATCTCGGAAGATGTGAGTTTTATCTTATTTTTATCCATATGATCACCTCATGGATAATATTTACTAATTTATTAATAGATATGAATATTATCTTAACAAAAATGGTTTTTAGCTTGTAATTTCAGATAACGTACATTATGGTAACTACGATTGTATGTCATATACAGCTTAAAAACAGAAAAACCTATCTCTTCCCAGTCAAAAGAGGTAGGTTTTTCTGTTGCAAAATTTAGTTGTATGAGTCGATATTTAGTAACACCTTGGGTAGTTTGCTCAATTTGCTATTCATTATTCGTTTTATAATCTTAAATAAAAAAAGAAACAGATCTAAAAAGACTGTTTCTTGTAAAATTCCAATCCAACATAATACTTTACCCCTTTGATTGAAAATGAAACATGAAATATGATTATTTTTATAAAACTTATTTTACTTCTGATAAGCCGTTTTATGTTAAGTAAGATTAAAGGGTAATTACTAAAGATAAAGAAAAAGCCCCCTATCTATAAATTCACGGAGAAATTGGGCTCTTTCGTCTCTTCATTAAAGCAACTTTAACAGAATAACTAAACATAAACTTTTAATCATAAAATCAATTTTTCTACTTCACTCTAGCACCTGTTCTTTGATGATTAATCTCTCTTTTCAAAAGCTAACCAAGTTCCTAAACAAATTAAAGTAAATCCACTAACCCTTTTCTGCCATTGCATTACAGTTTTATTTTTTGCTAGAACATTTCTAATTGAATCTGCAATAATCGAATAGCAAACGTCAATTATTAGACCAAGCAATCCAAAAATAACTCCTAGAAATATGAATTGGAAAAAAGTGTTCCCTTGGTCGGGACTAATAAATTGTGGGAGAAAAGTAAGAAAAAACAAAGCAACTTTTGGATTAAAAACATCAGTTATAGCTCCTTGCCAAAAAGCTTTCCACATACCCCCGTGATTTTTTTGAATATTAATGTTTATTCCCTCTTTATCTCGAATAGTTTGTATTCCCAAGTAAATTAGATATGCAGCACCAATATATTTTACAATTTGAAAAGCAAGTGCAGAAGTCATCAAAATAGCCGATAGGCCGAATGCGGCGAGGAGAATATGGAAAAGAATCCCTACTTGCATTCCAAATGCTGTGGCAATTCCGACCTTTTTCCCCCCAGCAATGCTACGGCTTACTACAAATGCTACATCTGGCCCTGGAATAAGTGATATTACCAATGTGGCAAACAAAAAAGCTGTAAAATTAGTAAAATCTAAATTAATAAAATCAAACATAAATATACCTCCGAAGCAAATAGATATTATTACTATAAATGAATTAAGGGATACTACCTTCTAGCTATCATTTCTATTTCAATTTGTGCGCCTAGAGGGAGGGACGCTACACCTATAGTTGTACGAGCAGGATATGGAGCAGAAAACTGTGTTGCATAAACTTCGTTCATTGCTGCAAAATCATCCATATTGGTTAAAAAAACATTTACCTTTTCCACATTATCAGGGGTTAGACCTGATGCTTCCAGTACTTTAAAAAGATTTTTAAAACATTGTTTTGTTTGTTCTACAATATTACCCTCTGAGAGCTTCTGAGTCTGTGGATCAATAGGCGTTTGTCCGGATAAAAACAGTAAATCCCCTGCTTCAACTGCATGAGAGTAGGGACCAACAGCAACAGCGCCATCAGCATTAATACATTTTCTTGTCATATATACTACCTCCTTTAGATATCTAACTTACTGCGATATAGAGGGTTATAAACAAATCATAAACCCCTATGTCCCCTATCTTTATAGATTACGGTGTAATGTTTAGGTAGATTCTTCGTTTTATTCTTTTTCACTCCTTTTTCACTCTAAATATAATTACGTTTTAAGAAATCTACCATCAATTCACCGATTTCATTTGCGTGTGTTTCTAAAGCAAAGTGTCCACTGTCTACTAAATGGATCTCTGCATCAGGTAAATCTTTTTTGAAAGCTTCAGCTCCTTCTGGAATAAAGGAAACATCATTTTTACCCCATACTGCTAATAAAGGTGGTTGATACTTACAGAGATATTGTTGAAATTCGGGATACATCTTTACATTGGTTTGATAATCAAATATTAAATCTAACTGTTTTTCATCATTTCCTGGTCGTTTCATGGAGGCAATGTCAAGCGTATAACCATCTGGAGAAACTGTATTTTCCTGCGTCCCATCGATATACTGATGCTTAATGGTTTCTGCTGCAAAAGCCGTTCGATAACTTTGTCTTTTTTCCAGCGTGGGATTTTCCCAGTATTCTTCTCTAGCCGCCCATTTTGCTCCTAAACCTTCTCGATAAATGTTTCCATTTTGGCTAATAATTGCTGTTACACGCTCTGGGTTATGCATGGCTAAACGGAAACCAATCGGAGCACCATAATCAAAAACATATAGAGCATACTTATCAAGTTCTAATTTATTAACGAAAGCTTCGATTACCTCCGTAATATGATCAAATGTATAGTCAAATTCTTTTCGATCAGGCGAAGTTGTATTTCCAAAGCCAGGATAATCAGGGGCAATTACATAATAATCTTTTTCTAGAACCGGAATAAGATCTCGGAACATGTGGCTTGCAGATGGAAAACCATGTAGCAATAAGATGATTGGTTTATCTGGATCCCCTGCCTTCCTATAAAATATATTTAGATCTTTCACCTCTAAAGTATGATATGTTACCATACAAACACTCCTCTCTAATTTTTAAACGTTCAAGTGACTAAACTCTTTTCTAAACAACTATCATCAATGAAGACTTTATTTCTGCTAAAGTTACTGACTGCTTTCCCCATAGATTTTTAATCAGTACCTACACCTTATAATAGATTTTCCTAGCATGTATAATTCAATACTGAGATGGGGGGTATCTCTAAAAGAGATATCCACTTAAGTGAGGAGGCAATATAAATATTCAATTGCTTCATGTTTCCTTGTTTAAAAAGCTATCATATCAAGGTTTTTTCTTTAAAAACTGATATAATAGCTTTTATTTATTCAACCTGTAGTTACTGAAATTATACAAATAAAGATGTATAAACAAAGCAATGATTTAAATTGTTCTTTTTCTTTCTCAACGACATGCTTTCAATCCTTATTAGACACATAAATGTTAATTTTCTTCATTCTGTATATTTTCTGTAATTACAACTTTAACCGGCTTATTATCAAAGCGAATCCCAGATAATAAAAAGAGAGCACCTATTAATACTACAATTGCAGCCCCAATTAAAGCAGAGTTGTAATTATGACTAGCAGATGCAAGGTACCCTGCAAGCAAGGGTCCTATCATTTGACCAGCAGCATAAATAGCTGTGAGGTAACCGATGATACGGCTACTATTCTTTGGATTAATTCGGCTTGCTAATGTTGTAGCAAGCGTTGTAATTCCCATAAATGTTGCTCCAAACAATATTGCACTGACAATTAACCCCGTTTTAGTCATTAATAATACCGGGACTACAATGCCAAATGCTTGTAATAGCAAGGCAACAACTAAGCATTTCACAAACCCCATTTTTTTGGCAAGTGAAGACCAGATAATACAAGATGGAATCGCAGCTAAACCGACAATCATCCATATAAAGGTTGCATCTCCATTAAAATTTGGTATTTGTCCCGCAATAGATATAATAAAGGTACCAGTTACAATATACCCGAGACCCTCTAGACCATAGGCTATAACCAACCAAGGAATCCAAGTTGTTGGAGGTCCATGAGCAGGTATTTCCTTCTTCTTATTTTGAGTAGAATTAGAGGTCTCATCCTTTAACCAAACCCATACTAGGAAAGTAAAAACAATACTTAGAATAGAGAGTCCAACCCATGCTCCTGCCCATTTAAAATAATGATTTAAAATAGGAATAATGATTCCAGTAAGAAAAATTCCGACTCCAACTCCTCCATAGAAAAGCCCAGACCAATTTGTTTTCCCTTTTTCAGCCAGTTTATCTAATACAATACTTGAAGCTAAAACAAGTACAAATGCACTGGAAAAACCAGATACGAAGCGAAAAACATACCACGCTGAATACATTTGAAATAACCCCATACCTGCCGTGGTAACTACACTAAGAATTAGACTTAATCTCAAAAATGCTTTTCTACGCTGCTTTAAAGGAAGGATACCTACTAAAACTGCCCCAACTAGATATCCAGCATAGTTGCTTGTAGCAAGATACCCGGCAACTTTATTTGAAAATGACAGGTCACTTTGCATAAGAGGTAGAATTGGCGTATAGGAAAACCGTGCAATACCCATTGCAACAACTAACGATAATATTCCACCTACTAAAATTTTAATCAAGTTCTCATCTCCTTTAAAAACGTTACTATTTCAGCATATCTCTATTTGGATATATAATAAAATACTTAAAATAGATAACAGATATCTTTAAAATAGATATAGAAATTCATGGAAGTTTGGATTTTCTCTTAGGCTTCTCATTGAATCTGCTAGCGCGTTCATGACTTTCTAAATCTATAGAGCTTTCTTCACTACCATATTTACACATATGTAAAAGCCCTTTGCTTAATAAGAGCAAAGGACTTTTTATTGAATAAAATATGATAACTTCAATTACTCTGATGGGGTTTATTCCATATAATAGGTACACACTTTCTGACTATGAATCCAAGTTCTAGTTGTGTGGAACTCTTTATCCATATAACGAGGATGCAAATCCATTCTCCCTTTCTGAGATATTATAGAGGACTGATCCTCTCTTCTTGAAACATCTCTATAAATTTAATAAGAGGCGTAGAGAAAGTGGCATCAGTACGATAAATAAAAAGCGTATCGACTAGTGAAAATTTTTCAGGAATAGGATAATGAGTAACCTCCTCTAGATAGCTGTATCTTTGCACAATAGACAATGGCAGTAAAGTAACTCCCAGTCCAGCTGCTATGCACCCCATAAGGGCATCCAAGGAACCAAATTCCATAACTTTAGAAGGTATCACACCTTCTTCATGTAACCAATGCTTTAATTTCTCACGATAAAAACAACCTTTGTGTAAGACTAAAAGTGTCAGATTATCAACTTTATGAGATTTTAAAGATTGAGAAAGTAACGAATTTCCTACCAACACCAATTCTTCAGTGAAAACTTTTTTTGCAATAAGATCAGGATGAGATAGAGGTCCAGATACAAATGCACCGTCTAATTCATAATTTAACACTGCTTCAATATGCTGACTAGTAGGCCCTGTTTTTAAGTTTAAATCTACTTGCGGATAAGCAGAATGGTACCTAGAAAGAAACCTCGGCAAATGAACTGCAGCAGTTGTCTCCATTGATCCGATGCCTAATGGACCTTGAGGCTCTTTTTGGTCCTTCATTACTTCTTTTGTTTCATCTAAAAGACGAAAAATTTTATTAGCATAAGTTACTAATACTTCTCCTTTTGCTGTTAGTGTAACTCCTTTATTATGTCGATAGAACAAGACCGTTTGTAGGCTATTTTCTAACTGTTGCATTCGAGTCGTAATATTAGACTGTGCATAATTTAGCTCTTTCGCAGCCTTTGAGATACTTCCGTACTCAGCAACTGCCTTAAAAATGCGCAAGGATTGAATATCCATGTTTCTTCACACCTAATTTCTCTTTGTTATCTGTTAAAGTGATGGCAAATATCTTTATTTTGAATTATACCATATGGAGAAAAACGTATATGATAAATATGGAGCATCTTTTATGAAGCTCACATGTGCTCTTAATACAAATGAATTAACTACCAGATCACATCACTTATTTAAATCTAAATACAACTCGTGTAGTCTACTTCATAACCTGGGGGAGAAAAATGAACTTGGATAATCGTGTTTGTGAAATTTTAGGTATTAAGGTACCCATTATACAGGCTGGTATGGCGGGAGACAAAATTACAACAGTAGATCTCATTGTAAACGTATGTGAAGCAGGTGGGCTTGGAACATTAGGCGCTGCTTACATGCATCCAGAGGATATCCGACAAGCTGTAAGAGAGATTCGGAAATATACCAAAAGGCCCTTTGCTGTTAATCTTTTTGCTACTGAAATGGCAGATAATACGGGTGGGTTAGAAGAGGTTCAGCAAGTATTGGACACGATGCGGGGTGTTTTATCTATTAAGCGTGTTGAACAAGAAGTTAAGACTAAAAATTTATTTAAAGAACAATTTAAGGTATTGGTAGAAGAACAAGTACCTATAGTAAGCACAGCTTTTGGTGTTCTTCCCCCTTATGCGATGAAAATAGCAAAGGAAAATGACCAAAAAGTTATGACAATGGTTACAACAGTCAAAGAAGCTCTAACTGCACAAGAACAGGGTACAGATGTGATTATAGCGCAAGGAAGTGAAGCAGGTGGTCATCGGGGAACATTTGATGTAAATGAGCATCCTTATGGAGCTAATATCGGGCTCTTTTCACTTGTACCTCAAATAGTGGATCAAATTGATGTTCCTGTCATTGCCACGGGTGGAATTATGGATGGACGAGGATTAATCGCGGCTTTAGCTTTGGGTGCGAGTGGTGTACAAATGGGAACGGCCTTTTTAGCAACAGAAGAATCTGGAGCACATCCTTGTTATAAAGAGGCCCTTTACGAAAGTAATGAAGAAAGCACGGTTCTCACTAAACATTTTTCAGGTCGTCCCGCACGAGGAATAGCAAATACTTTTATTAAGGAGTTCGAAACTTCTAAGATTCAACCGTTATGTTTTCCTACACAAAACACCATTACGGGAGATATTCGGAAAGCTGCAGCTAAGTTAGGTGATAAAGAGTATATGTCTTTATGGTGTGGCCAAAGTACAAGGCTATTAGAAAGAGATCGAACAGCAGCTGATCTAGTGAAAGCTACTATGCAGCAAGCAGAAAATATTCTAAAAACACTCAATTATAGTTAAATTAATAAATAAGCCTCTTTCCATAGTAATTACTGTTTGAATCTATAGAATTGGGCTTTTCCTATTTAATCATTTACTCTAAAGGTATAATAATTGATGTAAAAAAATATTTGAATTGTAAGGTGAACAACATGAGAATTGGTTTTTTTGACTCTGGCATTGGAGGAATATCGGTATTAAATGAAGCGATAAAACATTTTCCAAAAGAAGATTTTTTATATTATGCTGATACACGCAATGTCCCATATGGAACCAAGACAAAAGAAGAAGTAAATAGACATGTCCAAACCGCCGTAGAAGATATTCTGAAACAAGAGGTTAAAGCACTTGTTATTGCCTGTAATACAGCTACTAGCATCTCTATTAACGAATTAAGGTCTACTTACGATATTCCAATCATCGGAATGGAGCCTGCTGCAAAGCCTGCTATTGAATTAAGTAGTTCAATGGATAAACGAGTGCTTGTTTTTGCTACAGACTTAACATTAAAAGAATTAAAATATAGAAAGCTAATTACCAGAATTGATAAAGATTTAATTGTTGACCCAATGCCTCTTCCAGAATTAGTTGAATTCTGTGAAGACTTAAACTTTAGTTGGGATGAATTAAGTACGTATTTTAAGTCAAAGCTAGAAAGATTTGATTTAAACCAATATGGTACAGTTGTTTTAGGTTGTACGCATTTCCCTTATTACAAGCCTATATTAAAAGATTTGCTCCCCTCTCATATTCAACTTATTGATGGCAGTAAAGGAACTGTAGAAAGACTGTCTAGTCTCCTAGAAGAAAAGAATTTATTAAGTAATGATGGAACCAATGATATTTCGTTTCAATGTTCTAATCAGGATAAGAACTATATAACAAAGATGAAGAATGCACTAGGAATTCTTCAAAATACATTAGGTAAAACTGAAAATAACTAAAGTGTTTCCATATCTAAACTAAAAAAAGCTCTCATTCTTAAGAGCTTTTTTTTAGTTTAGATTTCTCTTTATTTTTGGTTATTTTTTATCTTAATAAAGCTCAAATAAGTATAAAACATCGTTTTTTTATAATTTAACAACTCTACTTTGGTTATTAGGTTAACATGTAATCCATTTTATGTTAATTGAAATTAATCCTAGAACGACAACTTTATTAGAAATGAGGAGAGTTTGGTTGTTCTTAGATGCTAGAAGCTAAAATGTTCAAGCTATAATATTAACTATATAGATTTTTCTTCATTAACAAATATAGTTACCATGCATTAGTAAAACCACCTATAGCTATGACAATCACTATCAGACCTATGGCCATGTAAAGAAAGGGTCCCCTTCCTTTCCACTCTAAATAGGTAGTGTAACTATTAAAAACGAGCGATGACCCTAACAAAACAAGGCCAAATGACTTCAAATAAAGTGAATGCTGAAAGTAAGAAACGATTGCTAGAATGGCTCCCACTACAGCCAAAAGCACATAAAATACTTTCAATACTTAGCAATTTTTCTACAAAAAAAGGATCTTTTTGTTATTATTAAGAACAACTTTAAAAAATAGACGACCAAAAGGCCGTCTATTCTTCAGAAATGATATGTTTGTTAAAACTACAAGGCCACCCCTAATTGTATTCTTTTATATAAACCTGAAGTTGACAGGAAAACGCATTTACATCAAAAATATCGGTAAATAGATATAATTCTAAACAGTGAATTACATGTAATTTATTTTCAAGTATAAAGTTCTTTAATTGAACCATTTTCTCATTTCGATTTTTACTTGTGTAGGACAAAGTTAAGTAATTTCCTGTTGGAAGTATAGAGAACAAATCTTTATTTTTAAGATAATCCTCTTTATTTATTAATTCAAAAACAAATGTTGGTGTTGGATGACCTGTTTCATCAATATAATATAGAGTTCCACTTTCATAAATACTTTTTATTTTATAATTCTCCATTAAACAATCTAAAGTCGAATAATCTAGTAAATCCGATGACTCTGTTCCTTCAGTAGAAGGTGTAGTCATCAAGTAACGTTCTTGAAAATGTGTTACTTTAAAATCTTCATCATTCATTATATTGAATGAATCATCGATTCTTTTCCTGAGAATATCGATTTTATTTTTAACAGAGTTTAATTGATTTATTTGTGAATCAATATCTTTCTTCTTTTGCTCTAAGAAATATAGCAATTCTTCAGTATTTGCAGAAGAAAAAATCTTTCGCATTTCTTCAATACTTACATTCAATTGACGTCCAGCCTTAATAATATCAATATGGATAAATTGTTCAGCAGAATAATATCTATAGCCAGTACTCTCATTAATATATGCAGGCATAAGGATTTTTTCTTTATGATAATATCTTAACGCTTTAATGGATAAATTCTTAAGCTTGGAAGTTTCACCTATAGAATATAGTTTAGACCTTTTTTTCATATTGCCCCTCGTATAAAATCTTAATTTGTCATAGTAATTATGATATTGACAGGTTTTAAATAGGAAATTCTCCAATTAAAAGATACAGGTAGGTGTTCAGTGAATTTTATATTGTGATAATCTGACACAACCCAGTTGATAAATACCTTCAACTGGGTCAATCCTAATATATCTCCTTAAAAGAGCTTAACAGGTAACTGTTTTAAACCACGAATTATAAGACTTTGCCGCCATTCTAGTTCAGACAGTTCAGCTGCAAGAGTAATATCTGGGTATTCCTCGAGCAAAACCCGAATGGCAATTTCCCCTTCAAGTCGGGCTAGTGGGGCACCTAGACAGTAGTGAAGACCTTTACCAAATGCAAGATGCGGACTTTTCTCTCTTGTAATATCAAGATTACTAGGTTTTACAAACACCGACGGATCATGATCAGCAGAGGCAAGTGAAACAATAACGTGATCCCCCTTCCCAACCTGCTGACCCATAAACGTAAAGGATTCTTTCGCCCAACGGTCTGTACTGAACTCTACTGGCCCATTAAAACGTAGCAATTCCTCAATAGCCTGAGCCACAAGGGAAGGATCTGCTTTTAGCAACGCAAGTTGCTCTGGATGTGTAAGTAGAGCCAGTAAACCGTTAGCAATGAGATTAACGGTCGTTTCATGTCCTGCCACGATAAGAAGCATGATAACTCCATACAATTCACTTACGGTCAGCCGTTCTCCCCCTTCCTCAACTTGAATTAGATAAGACATTAAATCTTCTCCAGGAGAAACACGCTTTTGTTCTGTCAATTTCTCCAAATAAGCCATAAATTCCAGATTGACTTTGTCATACTCAGAATCATCATTTATATCCACTAATGCGTTGGACCAGCGCTGGAAATCAAGCTGATCTTCAGAAGGAATACCAAGTAATTCACAAATGACTCTAATTGGAATCGGAAACGCATAAGCGTTGATAAAATCAACTGTTCCCTTGTTACTCATAATCTTAGCTTGTTCTCTTGCAATTTCTTCAATACGTCCCCTTAACTTCTCAATCCTTTTGGGTGTAAAACCACTTTGTACTAGGCTGCGTAAACGATGATGATCTGGCGGGTCAACAAAGAGCATACTTTGAGCGATTGGAGGTAAATTCTCATCTGTCATTTCATCAGGAAAAACGGTCCGCATATCTTTTATAAACCTATTATCTTTTAATACGGCTTCTGCTGCCTTATACGTAAAAGCCATCCATGTACTGTGTCCTTCGTTAAGCATCTTCACTTTTGCAAAAGGTTGGTGTGGACGAATTTTCTTATAATAATCATAAGGGTTTTGGTGGAACTGTTGTGAAAATAAATCAAGTGATTTTATATCCATAAGTATTGCCCTCCCTTTCTAAACTCCCTCGTACTAATAAGCTGCTTTATTTCCGGGTAAACACTTTTCCAACCTCACGAAATAATATAACCTATATCCAAACACCCCTTCTCTCAATTTCTAACTTAATTTTAATGTCTACCCTAAGAGGAGAGTCAATCTTGTTTTTTATGGAAGGTTCCGTTAGGTTAAATTTTGAGCTTGCTGTACAAAATTGGAAAGGATTCATTTTTTAGTGAAAGTTTCTTATTATTTAAATTCATAGTCCGTAAACATATGTTTTTACGGTAGGTGTATTAAGGAAAATGAATTTACGTTAATTTTATAGATCAGAAAAACCAGACTTAATAATAAAGATACAATTCAATTTTCCCCATTAAATTCCTCGATATAATACAAATATTATACAATATAAAAAGACTGATAATTTAGGGGGAAGATTATATGGGAAGACAAAATGGAACAATTAAGTGGTACAACTTTAATAGGGGATATGGTTTTATTACAACAGAAGATGAAACTGAGATTTTTGTTTCTTATCGCTCTATTGAAGGGAATGGTTATGCAGATCTGAGAGAAGGTCAAAAGGTTTCTTTTGACCTAGAAACAGGTCAAAGGGGTCTAGAAGCAGTACGTGTACGGGTCCTACACTAATTTCCTAAGATTATCTATTATTTAAAAGGCAACAGGTTATTCTGTTTCCTTATTTGGCTTTATAAAGTTATCTTGACCATTAGTCTAAAATAGGTCGCATACTATTATAGTTTGTAGGAAAAATAAAAAGGAACCTCGACAATTGGCAAGCGAGGTTCCTTTTTACAGCTAATATTTGTCATGAGGTAGAAATATTAGTAAATAAATAATAACATATTTTTTTATAAAGACTACATTTTTCTAATTAAGTATACTTCCCCAAGGGTTCTTTTGCTTGTTTGGTTCCTTTAAGAGGTATTATGTAAACTGATTTTGTATATGATATTTATGATCTTTTAACTCAATTCTGATATATAATCAGATAGGAACAAAATTATAATTGAGTCCATCTGAATAGAGGTTAGAAATTGAAAAAACGATATATAGTGTGTTTGGCTGCATTAAGCTTTCTTCTAGTTATAGGGTTTGTTTGGTGGTTTCTTTTTGCGCCTAGCTATCTACGATTTGCTCCAAAGGGAGAATATATTTCTCAAAGTAAATCTCCTAACGGTGATTACATAGTAAAGATTTATCGTTCGAGTGGTGGAGCGACTACACCTTTTGCAATTAGAGGAGAAGTGACGTATACAAATAAAGTTTTTAATAAAAGGAAAAACATCTATTGGAATTACCCTCAGGAAACAGCTAAAGTTAAATGGGTAAATAACAAAACAGTTAACATTAGTGGTCATATATTAAACGTTACAAAAGATACGTTTGATGCTAATGATGTAGATAATTAAATTCTACTCTTAAACAACAAAAGCTCTTATGAAAGAGCTTTTTATTGTTTAACTACCTATAATTTACATTATGTTAACTAAATTTGAAGATCATATACATCAAAAAATAGAAAAGAACTCACTATTTTCAATGAAGTAGTTCTTTTCACGAACCAAAAAATTAATTGGAGCTTTTTATTTTATAAAGAATTATCTTTTTTATAACGATGCCAATTAGTAAACCAATTGGTAGACAAAGGATAGGGAACCATATCGGTCCCAATAATACATTATTAATTTTAAAGGTAGAAGAATAAATCACTCCAACTGTAACGAAATAGGCAGAAAATACAAATGGTAGAAACATAAGAGGGGAATTTTTGCCGTCTGCATCTTTATAGGCGTCCCACATTGCAAAAAAGTAAAGACATGGATAAAACATTAACCATTGATAATTGGTTTGCTCAATTGCTTTTTCAGTTTCTCCTTGAAAGCTTAACATGATGGCTGTATTAAAATTGGATTGAACATTAATTAATAATTCTAATCCTATAAATAGAATTCCTTTTGTCAGTTTTTTATTCAATATTTGAGGGAAACCTGGCAATGCTATGCTCCAAAGAATACTTTCTAGTTTTTCTTTAGTCATTTTGAATTCACTTCTATGTCTTATTTTTTAGAGAGTAGTTAATCTATACTTTACTTTTGCTCTGCTTATTCTTTTATTAAATTTGGTCGATCCTCCATTTGAGGTGGTTCCTCTAGCCAGCCATTTTTAATCATAATTTTCACTCCTTCATCAGCATAGAAGTAGATATCCTTTGCAATTAATGCTGTTTTCATGGATACATCCTTTCTTAAACTGAAAATTGTCCCGAAACTACTTCCTACAATTCCAAAACCATTCAGGAGGTAAATGCAAAACATCATGAGTTTTTGTGAAAATGGAGCTACTTTAGAAGTTGTCACAGTACTCCCAGAAGTCGCGGAAAACTGAACATCACTTTCAAGAAGTATATCTCCAAATACTTTTATTTGTTTCTTAGCAAGTTCTTTTCCTTTTACAAAATACTGCTTTACTTCTTTGTCTTCTGCACATTGGGCAAAACCAGTAATTAACTGCATGCCAATATTATTTGTCTCTATTCCGTGATGAAGATAACCTAGCTCAAGATCATTCAAAGCCCTTTTGTCATTAAAGGGATTGAATCCATTTAAATAGCTTTTATTTTCAATAAACTCTGAGGATTTAGGCATTGTTACTTTTGGCGGAAGAGTAAGAATTCCTTTTTCCAGTAAATAAAGAGTAGATGATTTATAAATTTTTTGAGTGGTAGAAGTGAGCGCTTCATAAATTTCCATCACATTATCTTGATAGGCCATATTCATATTAAGTGTGTACATACCCATACTAATTTCTTTTAAAATACGTACAAACATAATATCAAATCCATTATCATATAACTTAGGTGCTTCTAAATTTACATCTTCCTGGCTAAATCCAACGGGAATAGCTATACCTTGTTCTTGAAAAATCTTCTTTATTTTTGTTATATAATAACTTAGTTCCTGCCATAAGCCTCCCATTATATTTTTAGCTTGTTGATCATCTGATTTTTCTATGAAATATTCTATTATTCTTAAGATCATGGTTTTTTCTTGATATGTAAGCCAAAGAGTACCTACTTCTGATGCACTTATAGGGTTTTTATCTTTCATCACATAATACCTCCATTTTTAATTTAATTATGTTTCAAATGTTTAGTAATTATTCCATGAATTTTTCTGTTACTGGTATTGCATGAGATGGTTTCGATAACTTTTGGTTTTCTATAACAGGTCCTATTGTAAGCAAAAAATCTATTTCATTTTTAATAAAAAACATTATGTTAAGTTATATAGGTTATACATATTTAAAATCAACAACTTAAATTTAACAAATAACCTAATTAATTTTCTGAAAAATGATACAATTTTCCAGTGAGGAGGATTGTATATGAGTACCTATGTTAAAAATGATTTTACAATTTCAAGTAACAAAAACTATTTAGATGTAGAGCTAATTTATAATTACCTTCATGATGAAGCTTACTGGTCTAAAGGAATACCTTTACGTTTAGTAGGAAAATCAATTCAACATTCAATCTGTTTTGGTGTGTTTGCGGGAGATCCTGAAAAGGAAAAATCGAAACAAGTTGGATTCGGAAGAATTATTACAGATTCATCAACTTTCGCTTACCTTGCTGATGTATTTATACTTAATGAATTTAGAGGGTTAGGTCTTGGCAAATTACTTGTTCAAACTATGATTAATTGTCGAAGTATTAGAGAGGTACGAAGGGTTTTGTTAGCAACAAAAGATGCTCAGGGATTATATAAACAATATGACTTTCAAGCTGTAAAAGATAAAAACTTGTTCATGGAGATTAAACAGAAGGATATCTATAATAAGTTATCCTAAGGACCTTTCTTAATATTATGAGCGACAAAGTCTGTAGAATAATAATTCTACAGGCTTTTATACATATAAATACCGATAAGAGGTATTATGATAACTAACTTTGTATATCTTATACATCTTAAAAACAGAAAAAACAACTGGGTCCAATCAGTTGTTTTTTCTGTTTCATGAATGGTAATCAATGTTTAGCTGACGTTACAGAGCGTCTTGAGTAGGTTGCTCAATAAACAAATTTTTATTCATCATAGATAGTTTCAATAGAATAAGTTATACAATTGGTTTATAAATTATAAACATAGGACAATTTAGATTGAAATAAAAAAGGAGGTTATAATATATGTCCCAAACTACTATTCCCAGAGCTGCTGTGCGTGGTACAGCTTCTGGAGTTATCTTCATGGCTTTTTTTGGAACTCTTTGGGCAGGAATTGGAATTAGAGGAATGCAAGGGTGGGAATTTCCTGTACTTATCACCCTATCTTTATTGATTGGAGTCATATTATTTATCGGTGCAATTGTATTAATAAAAAATTCTCGTCAATTAACTAATGAAGTAATTAAAAAGGATGGGGATCGTTGGAAAAAAAAGAATAGATGGTTCGGTATTATTTTCAGTTTAGAAGGTCTTTTTATTGCTATTGCTGCTTATATTTGCGTATCTACTAATCACCTAAATTTGTTTGTTCCTATTATGGCCTTTATTGTCGGCGCTCATTTTTTCCCTCTAGCATCCCTGTTTCAAGTTCCAATTTATTATATTACTGGGACACTTCTTTGCTTACTTGCAACTATTGTCATATTAACTTTTCCTGTGAAAATAATAATAAGCGATCATCAAGTTATGGCATGGTGGGTATCTGTAGGTTTTGGCTCAGCTCTAATATTATGGGGATCCGGATTAATAGTTTGCCTCAGAGGATTTAGGCTGCTTAGTATGGCCCGGAATGGAGCTAAAAATAATAAAGTATCTACTCGATTATAATGTACTTTTTACTACCGATAATACACACTAAATATTAGATAAGAAAGGGCATGACAAAAGGAACGACAGAAACAACAAAGTATGTAAGAAAAACCTTAGGAAGCTTTTGATGATTAGCTTCAAAGTAAATATAATGAAACCTAAATGACCAAAGGATAGAAAAAGGGCTTTTTAACAAGTTATTGCCGATAACACTTATCATGGTAAGTAGATTTTATACTATCTATAAAAACAAAAAAAGCACAGACCACTATATATGGTTTGTGCTTTGGGCTAAGGAATAACACTAAAAAAAGATTGTCTAATAATACATTAACAATTTAACGCTTTAAAGTAAAGAGTTAAATTGTTCCATATTATATCCTCGTTATTTAAGTAAACAGTAAATTAGCTTATAAAAAATATGAATTTTATTATTTACTCTATCTGACGAAAAATGTGAACTTGTTCTTCAAAATAAATAGTAGTTAAAAGATTTTATTATTTAATTAATGATATAGATTCTCCATATGTTCCTCTTTTTGCTATCTATAAAATGACTCCACCTTTCTCCCTGGCTAATATAATCATTAAACGTAGCATTCTTCATTACAATTTGACCTCCACATTCATCTGCCAATTGTTTAGCAGACTCTTCATCAATGGGAAATGCTACCGATTCATCATTAGTAAATTCGTAACTGGATACTTCTTTCTCTTTTACGTCCTTATACGAATGATATACGTAAAATAATCTACCTAACTTTATAAAATAGTATGGATACTCTCTGTTAGGCAACTTACTCTCCTCCATTTCGGCATCCTTCAATTGTTTTATAAGTCACTATTACTATCTTACTTGGACTTATAAAGGTAAAATCCTTCTACGCCAAAGGTTTTCCTTTTTCATGTGTGCCGGAAAGTTCTATCATATTAACTAAGGCTGTATATCTTAGTCATCTTAAACCAGAAAAACCTATCTCTTCCCAGTTAAAGGAGATAGGTTTTTCTGTTGCAGAATTTAGTTGTATGAGTCGATGCTCGGAAACATCTTGAGTAGTTTGCTCAAGATAAAAAGAATTCATGTAAAGAAAAACAAAGAATTAGTGTTTTCTCATTCTTAGTATTTTACTAACTTTGTTTATAGTTTTTTCTGATTCCTCTAACCGTTTTTGGGTATTAATTAAAGATTTTTGAACAGATGAAGGTGTAAAAGTATCGAAATATAGAAAAACCATCTCTGGATGAATACTATGTCGTAAATTAAGCTAGTTCATTGTTTTGTTTCTTTAGCAATTTATTTTCTAAATCTAATTGCTTCATTCTTCTCTGTAATCCCAAATTTTCTAAGTCCTGCTCTAACTCATAAGATAAATCAATTCGTTTCTTAGCATTCTCCATTAGTTCTCTAGTAATTGCTAACCTCTTTTTTTGTTTTTGATCCATATTAACAGCTCCTTTCCCACGTTTTTGTTAGGTTCGACATAGCAAATGAAAAGTCCTGTAAAAACATATTTATCCATAAATACCATATAAGTATAATAAAAAAGTTCATCAATCATTAGATTTTAATGTCCAATAATTGGACTACGGTTCATAATTTACCACTATGACATATTTAAATAAATCATGTAAAATAAATTGATTATTCCTATATGGTTACCCTATTTTATTGTAAAGGATGAACTTCGTTGAAAGAAAAAGAACTTGAAGCTTTAACTCAACGGCTTAATGATCTCTTTAATAAATTAATTAAAGGAATTATTACGGAAGATGAGTTTAAAGATCTATCTGATGAACTTTATAAAAGACAAACAAGATTAAGATATACAATTGAATTACAAAAGGGTTTACGTCAGAGAGAAAGCTCTAAATAATATAAGAAAGCAACCTAACTCTACTGCTAGTTACTAGAGTCAAGGTTGCTTTTTTTTATGAAACAAATACCTCATATAAATTGGAATATATTAGTCGTTGATACACGAAATAAATACATTTAATGTTATATTAATGGAAAAATTAACAGGAATAGTAATGGGTGATGATGATTGAATGCATACAAAGGAGTTACCAAGCAGATTTTAATTACAGAAATAGAGATTATGAGAGAAAGAATGATTGTTACAGGGCTAAAAGAAGGATTTAATAGCAATAATACAATTAAAATGAGTAAGTTGATGGATTATTTGTTAAATGAATTGTATAAGGTAGATAAATAAACCTTGTTATCCTATATAAATTAAAAGGCAACCTAGGCATTGGCAAGCGAGGTTGCTTCTCTGGGATTAAAACTATGCAATATTAACGACAAGTCGATAGTAACATATCTTTATAACAGCACTATTTCATGTGGGTTACATATGTAGAAAAAATATCTACATCAAAAAAGAAAGCAACCTCATTCACGGGCATTGAAGTGAATGAGGTTGCTTTCTGATCGTTTAACAAATTAATCCGTTAATAGATCATCCTCTCAATTTTGAGTATTATCAGAATATCTTGTTAAAGTGTACTAAAAAAAAGGGGTAATTTTACCTTAAAATGCTATATTTTTAAAAATTAACATATATCTTATGTTTGAGTACGAATGCCTCACGCCACCTTGATTGGTTTTACTTATAATTAAAACTTTATTCCTTTTATTCGAACGTTTTAAGATCTTTTGCCAGATAAAGTGTTATCTTTTACATACATTTCATAATGTCCATTTATGTAACTAGATACCTTTAAATTAAGTAAAAGAGCTTTGAGGTTAATTGTTTTTTCAGTATCTAATCCGCACTCTTTTGCTATATCTTCGATTTCTCTTTTACTAATTTGTATGTTATTCTCCAAATTGCTCACTGTTTCTTTACTGTACTGAAAAGGAACTCCATCTATAACTTCTGTAATTAATTGATCCTGTCCTCCATATTCTGATCTGCCCTTGGCTGCAGAGTGTTTTCCAATTAATACAGCCTGCTCTTTTATATCAGATAGAAGAATCATTAATCTAATTCGTTGATTCATTAGAATACGTTGTTTATCAAAAATAGAGATAATGTTGGTTTGATAATCATCCATGGTCATGTGAAGTTGATATTTTGCTTCTCTTATTACTTCTTCACTGTTTTTAATAAGTATCATATTTAAATTCTCTGCCCTCCCCGTACCATATATACTTTCATTATAACAAACTAGAAAAAGGGAACATCATTTTTCACTATTTACTAATATCAATAATGTATATAAACATCATTATCATGGATTCATTAATCATTGATATTGATTATAAGAAAATATATTGACCCATGATTTTTAAGGATTTACACCAATAATAAGCGACCTCATTAATTGAAATTAGAATTATGAGGTCGCTTATAAAATACTCTAATTTAGTTTTTTGTATTTTTCTGTTCTTTTATTGCAAAGCAATTATTTTATCATTAAGCTCTTATCTCATTTTCAACATATTTATCAATTGTAGTGAGCAAATAGAGAATGACCAAGTTAAGTTTGAATAGATTCTCTTTAATAAAATTAGATCACATTAGACTAATATTATTAATCCCTCTAATTTAAATTTTATCTCTTTCACATGCATAATGACCATGATTATTCTTTTAACTAAATAATTAGTCCGATAATTTCGACAACGATGGGAAACCCACTCAAAACAGATCCCCACTCTCCAAAGATAAGCTCACCTAACCAAACGTCAATAAAGTCTGCAATAAGATGACCAATAATACTTCTGGGAACATCATTTCTTATCATTAAACCAGCGAGTCATCCAATAATTCCACTGATAATTAACATCTACAATATTTCCATTAAAGGTCATCTTCTTAATAAAAGATTTAGTTGGCTCTATCCCTCTAAAGAAAAAAGCTGAGTCCGCCTTTTCTTATTTAAGGGTTTTCCCCTCAGTTAGGAGAAACTTTGAGAAAATTTCTCCACATAGCGATGAGATACTATATTATTCAATAAATAAGTTACTAAATTAAAATGTTCCCTCTATTAAAACTTACATGTTATTAATTCCCTTATTATTCTTTATGTAAACTAGAAAGCATTTAAATATTATCTAGAATAGGCATGTTAGGGATGATATATTTTATTTCATCTTTATTACTTCCTTATTTCGTTTGAAAGACTAAAAGTCTATTTGTCTAAAAAAGAGGAAAACAATTCAATTCGAGAGATAAATCGTTTTCCTCAATAAATAGGTGGCCTATATCATCTTGAGACCTTATTCCGTTTATATTTAAGTACTTTTTTTAGAAGTACTATCTGATGATATAATTCATTCTTAGTGGCTAAATCTCTACACTTATTATAATCTGCAATTAAAACTTTAATCTCCCTATGAAATAGGGAACGTTCATAGTTATCTAGCATGTCCTCCCCTCCTGATGTTACTTCTTTTATATTACCCGTTCGACACATACTGACACTTATTTTTCAATAAACCTCACTACATAAACCTTACAGTTTTAACCTTAGTTATAGCTTCGCCTATTTCATTTATAACTTAAAAAATATTATTTAAAGTTAAAAACAATTAATAAATTAAAAATCCCTCCCTTAAATTAAAGAAGGATTTTTATTTATCTTATACATCATTGTAAAGTACAAAAGATTAGATTTTTTGAAAGCATTAACAAGGTTCGACAACATTTTTATTTTCAGTTTCTTATACTTTAGAGGGATGGAGAAATAATAACCAAAAATCAAAAGTATATAGAGAAGCGCCAGGCTATACTAGGCGTTTTTTGTCTTATAAAAAATCTTTTTTACTGACTAAGATAAGCTTAAAAGAATTAAGCTTGCTATTCCAAGAATACTTTTAAAATTCACCTAAGATTGGCGGAGGGATATGAGTGAGTACAAATATCGGAACTAAATTGATCGAGAATTACGATAGATATAAAGATGAAGATTTACTCAACCTAATTCATTATGGGAACGAAGAGGCATTAAACTTTTTAATTAAAAAATATCGGGGGAATATTCAAGCGAAGGCATCAACCTATTTTTTAAAAGGGGCCGATAAGGAAGATCTTGTTCAAGAAGGAATGATTGGTCTATATAAGGCCATTCGTAATTTTAAAGGGAATAAAATGTCCTCTTTTAAAACATTTGCCGAGCTCTGTATTAAGAGACAGATATTCACCGCGGTTAAAGCAGCTACTCGTCAAAAACATGAACCTCTAAATGCCTATGTTTCCCTATACAAGCCTTTATCTAATCAAGAATCAGCTTATATGCTTCTGGATATGATAGCCGAAAAAAATACAACAAATCCAGAATTATTACTTATCAATCAAGAAGAATTCAAAGAAAAGAAACAAAAAATAGCCGAATTACTTAGTAAATTAGAACAAAGAGTATGGGCTTTATTTATAAATGAATATTCATATATAGAAATTTCCAAAGTATTAAGTATGTCCGAAAAGTCTATTGATAATACTATCCAACGAATAAAAAGAAAAGCAGGATGGTACCTGAAGGTAGAAAAAGCTATGTAATCTTTCTGCCTTCATAAAGGACTTAAGTTTACAGTATACAAAAAGCCCTTGATAAAAGGGCTTTTGAGCATATAGTTGCCGATAAATTACATTGGGGTAACTAGTTTAATGCTGGATAGAGTGACAATTACTAGAGAAAAATAATCAATAAAAACCCCGTTTCAAATAAACGGTGTAATAAAAATTTGTTCTAAGTTAATTTAGCTTGGATCATTTTCGTCTAACGAGAGAGTCGTTACGTTAGTATATTCTCCTTTAGAAATTTCCTCCGAAGTTGCACCTTTTTGCAATTCATCTTCAGTATTCATTCCTTCTGCAATTGTTGGTTTATCAGTTGAGTTTTTTTGTTTTTTCATTTAGTACACTCCTTTCGAGTTTATTTTTCCCAAAAATAAACAGCATTATGTAAAGTAGAAATAGAGTTCATTTTTCTGCCTTATAAAACTGTTCTCCGGTATGATAATTGTAGTATACGCGCAATTTTTTGTTTGTCGTTGGATCAACCATAACTTCATCCGTGCGGATAAACCCATTCGGTATATCCTGCCCATGTCGGTTTCGAAAGCGTTTATCCCAAATAAGCCATGATAGTAGGGCTAAAATTAAGATACCAAGACTCATCACTACATAATAAATAATGATTATATTCACCATTATTTTATCTCTTCTACAATCACTGCAGTTCCGTATGCCACAATTTCACTCATGTTGTTTCCAATTTCGCTAGAATCAAAGCGCATCATAATTATTGCATTGGCACCCATCACTTGGGCGTTTTTCACCATACGGTCTAACGCATGCTTCCTTGCGTCCTCAAGCATTTCTGTATATTGACTAATTTCGCCACCAATGAGTCCCTTTAACCCAGCAAGAATATCATTCCCAATCCCTCTCGCTCGTACAGTTAATCCAAATACAGGCCCCTTTACTTCTACTGTTTTATAGTTTGGTACATTTTCTGTTGTGACAATAATCATCAGCCATTTCCCCTTTTATTTATGATATTTACGAAAGAGTTGTATAGCAATCCTGAATCAATGTTTCTTTGTGTGTTTTTTTCAATCTTTCTCTATTGTACAGGTCTTTATATATTGTTTATTTACATTATTTATAATATGTCTAAGTTCCATCTCTTTGCATAAAATTAGCCTTCTTACACAAGGTCTAAATTATTTATTTTTATTCTGCTTTTAAACTATAACTATTCACTAACTGAAACATTTACTAACCTAATTTTTTTGTGTTAAAATATATTTATGCAAAAATCCAACGTTGCATAACACATAAGAATGTAAATCTTAACCTTTTTCTAGGGAAAGTCCTATTGTCAGTTTTCAAAACTGCTTTGGGGCTTTTCTTTTCTATAACATCAGTAGTCTCCATTTATTTTTTATGCTTTTTAAAAGTTCCAATATTAAAACTAAACAAAATTTCACAAAACAAAAACCTTAATCCTATTCTATACTTAAAAATAAACTCAAGGAGTTATAACATAAATGGATAACATACAGCGTTTTATAGAGTTAGTCTCAAAGTTTGAGCAATCTTTAAATAGAAAGCTAACTCATCAAGAAAAAGAATTCTTAATGTGGGTTGTCAAAAAAGAAAAACAGGTAGAAGCGTAATTCTGAATTAATTACTCCTATCTGTTTTAGTAATGAAGGGTATATCCCTTCTCTTCAAGGATTCACTTAGATTCATGTTGATATATCCTTTAGAATCTATTTAATTATTAAAAATGTATAATTTTGCGGACAGCTAATTTGATTTGGATCCAATACTTAACATATAAAGACACATTCCACTTACTTAATTTTTTAGCTATTCATAAGAATTTTTCATGATTACCCTAACATTGTTCTTAAATCATAATATTCTGTTATTTAATTTTAAAATTGTAAGCGATTTCATTTATAATAAGAATTAGATTGGATAGCAAGCGTGACTGTCATTGTATATGGCGTAGGCGGGGCTAGTACAAAATACTTTGGTAATTTGTATGTATAAGAGATTGCTAGTTGGGCAAGAATGAAAAATAGGAACTTACATAAAGGAGGTTAAGCTATTGGGCGAATATAAAAAGGTTTTTTCTACGTTTATTGAGGAAGAACGATTTGACTTACATTCATACCTTACTTATCTATTTATTAATAAATGCCAGGAGGATGTAGTAGATCAGTTAGAACAGGAACATGTAAATCAATAAATGTATAAATAAGAACAACTGAAAGGATAACTAATAATGAATAGAAAAACTTTGTAGGTGACTTTATCTTTCTACACAGAAGGATTGAGTCGCCTATTGATGTTTCTTCTAAATATTTACTATCGTTGGGAAAACTACTAATTTTACTTCTTATCATTCACTATTTCAACTTCCACTTTCTTTATAAGAAATTATTAAAGATGTAGTTACAAAATATAAATTCTACAATTACTTATATTTTATAAGTTTTGAACAACGTAACTTTTATTTAAAACAAATGGATAATGTATTCTACAAATAAAAATAAATGTATAAACTAACTTCTAAAAATTAAAGTTTTACTATTTACTTTAAGTGACGACAAATAAGACCTTTTTCTACAACATGTGTAAAAGATAAAACATTTTTTGATGAAGTAAGTTTACAATTTCATTTTTAGATAAGATAAAATAAATAGTTGATAAATACAGTAAATAAATGAAATACGTATTTATCATTAAAAATGGTTGCTATTTTATTTTTATATTGATATCTTTCAAAAAAGTTATTACCTTAAATATAACCATTAATAAGTTTTCCAATTACAAGGTGTATAATACTTTGATACTGTAGGTTACGATGGCATTACGTATGGAGTTTGGGTGTTTGAAAAAGGAACATTTATTAATGAAGGTGATGGAGGCTATGATAATTGGGCGATGAGAGACTGGTTTGAATGCATAGGAGATGACGAGAAAACGGTCAATTTTCATAAACCTTAATTTAACATAAAGACAAAGATAGTAAAAAGAACTTATAAGTAAAAATAATAAGAAGAGCCTTGACCTTGATGGTAAAGTCTCCTCTCATTATATAAGTTTTTACTATGTAATATCGCAAATACCATTGTTTTTGTGACGGGTGCCTGTGTCTGTAGAAGTCATCACTACATGAGCAATTAACAAATAGTAAATTATATAGATGGTACCTTTATTATTTTTACAAATACTAAAAAAATGGTAGTATAAAGAACCATAAGCTAAATCTAATATAGAAGAGGTGATGAAAGTGATAACAAAAGGTGGAACTCAATCTACGTTTGCCAAAGAACTAGTTGCTTTACCTACGCCGTGTAATGATGTTGTCTACTATCCTGCTAAGTTAGCTGACTTAGCAACCGAAGAGGGCTACACAGTTTTCCAAACTCTAAGTCAGAAAAGTGGCCTAGCTTACCTCGTTGTTACCAACCCTCGTACAGCTAAAATTGTATTAGCAGGATCGAAAGAGTCAATAAATGAAGTATATCAAGCTATTCCTTGGTCTACCTATGAAATAGCAGATGGAGATAACAAGTTTGATTACAAGGAATTACCTTCATTGCAAGCTTTAGAAGATTATTTTCTTCATCTTAAAGAACAGTAATTTATCTTATGGATACGATTATTAATTATTCAAAAGATCCTCCTATCCATAGACTTTTCTAAAAAAAAACTCCCTACTACTTATGCAGGGAGTTTTTATGTATCAGTAATGTTAGTGTTGTGCAGGAGCTATATTGGTAAGTGATGTTTTATCGTTTGTTCAAGGATCTGTATTAATCTTTGTTGCACCAGATTCTATAATCTGAAGTAAAGCTAAAGAAACACTTTCAAGGTCTTTATAGTTTTCAATTTGTTTTGTTTCTATATTTTTTAATTGAAAGGTATGTGATTCCTTCGCATAGCTGAGGGAAAAGGTATGATGTTCACCACGAATCTTATGGACAATTTCACAGTTATCATAATACAGTAAGGTTTTTAACATTTCCTGTATTTTTTCCATTGTCATTTATTCAGGTCCCCTTTCTCATTAGCTTATAAAAGTTTATTTTTTATGTTTACTTTATTCTAGCATAGGGTATACAGACCAGTTACTAGATATCATGAAATGAAATATATTTGTAAAAAATACAAGATACTTTTGTTTACTAGAATAAATTTTGATACATGTCAATATAGTTGGATTACATCAGAAAGTATCTTCGATCAACACTAACATAAGCTTTAGGGAGAACATTATTCCTTGAGAATAGTGGAGCTTTCGGTTCTTAATGTACGTAAAGATGTTTACAAGAAGACTAAATGAAAGAAAGAGGGGGGCTTACATGTGAATAACACACCTAGATTTAAGATACACATTTACAGCCCTAAGTCGGGGCATAACGACCTTTATTCTTTTACCAAAACGAAAGCTGGCTGGAAATTTGAAAACTATCGATGTAAAGGTGATGTAGATAAAAGTGGGAATCCGTTATTTTATAAAACACTAAATGCTGAATCTATTTCTAATCCTAATCATTTAGCAGCTTGTATTTCTGAGGTCTGGGAACAAGCTGAAACGTTAGATGAAAAACAGATTCAGCATATTTTTGATGAACTTTCTAGAATGAATCTATAAAAAATACTAGCATTGCCAAAAACTCAATAAAATAGGGATAAAACGTTAATTTATAAAAAAATCTCTCCAATAAAAATAGAGAGATTTTTTAGTATGCATTCTTTTATAGTTACCAAGGTGGCTGAATTTAACTTACTTGCATGTAAATACACAGCACTCAGGTTCTGTGGTTTTACTTAAGAATGAACGGTCTATTTACCCGCATCTGATTCCAATGTTTTAATTAATTGATCCATAGACTTAAGTAATTGATTATTAGATTTTATTAGCGCTTGTTTGGTTTGTAACACCTGTTCCTCAACTTTTAACTGTCTTTCGACCTTCATAGCCTCAGCTGTTGTTTCTGTACAAACAAGATGACCAATATTACCTTCCCATTTAACCGTACATGCAAACAAACCATACAAATCATGGTGAATGATTAACTTTAGGCTGACCCTTATGGGGGGTGAAGTAGTCTGCACGAGTAGTTGTCTAGCTAAGAGTCGATCATCTAGATGAACAAGATCTAAAAAGTGATTAGCAGGTGTGAAGAAGGTCATGGCTTCCTTTGAATGACGAAGAATTTCTCCATTGGGATTTAGTTTGAAATATGGAACCGGAATCCATTCCATTTCATTTATTTTCATGTGTATTCTCTCCTAAATCAAGACATACCTTCTTGTAACTGAATTCTTGTTTTGTTTTAGATAGTAATCATCGATAACCTATTTTTACACTCAATCAGTAGAGAAAGGAATCCATTCATCGTTGTAAATTATTTCTTTACTTAGGCATGATAGAATTTCCGCACTTTTATTATGCGAATTCTATATGTTCTTAAATTTTCTGTCTAACTAAGTACATTAAATCCATATTATGAAACTGAAAGTGGAGAGATTTTAAAAGGAAAGGAATGATTCGTGTGGAATACAAAGGAAACCGGTTGCGCAAGGATAGGAGGGATGTAAGATATGAATGCTACATTTAATCAACTCTTGTCAATGAAAAATCTACGCGACGTTCGAAAAACATAAATTTTGGTACAAATGGAACAAGCTTCAAAGAACAAAGATAAAGAAACTCTCTTACGATTAAGTAAACAGCTCCGAAGTATTACATAGATTGTCCTATGTAATAGAATGAACCTCCTAACAGGAAACTTTTCCATGCGAACAATAATAAGCGACTTACCTATCCTAATTCCAACAATAAGGTCGCTTATCCTATTTTTTATTCATATATTTATCCTTCTACTTTCTAATATGCGTCCATTTATTATGTTAGGTGTTCATCTTCTAACTGAATTAAATCTTTCTCCTGAGATTGATTGAATAAATAAGAAAGGTATGAATGTAGTTCGAATTGGTCTTCGTCAATAAAATCAGAAAACACCTGTTTATATTCTTTCAACATTTTTTCCTCCTTTATTTATGTTTCTTACCTCTATCATTCCCATAAGAGATTACTAGATCTAGTAATCTCTTATACATATAAATTAATGTATTCATTGATTATATTAATTGTTATGTAACACAACACAGAGTTAAGAAAAGTTCATTCTTTCTTTTAGTATGGGCCCCACCTACGCCAAATACAATGATAGCCACGCATGCTATCCACCTAATTTTATTATAACAGAAAGCGCTTACATTATAAATGGTTATATTTTAAATAATAAAAAGTAATTATATTATTTTTTATAAACTTTTTGAACTATGCATAGGATTCTGAGAGCGTAAAGTATCTTGTGTATATAAACATATTCTTCAATGTAAAGAGATAATTAGTTATCAATCAATAGGGTAAATTCGTGTGCAGTACTCCCTGGGAATTATTCTAAAGGAATCCCTCTTTTTATGTCGAAAATTAGTAAGTATTAAGGAGGGTTTTAGATGCCTAAAGATTTAGTGAAAGAACTGTTAGATAAAGGCTTTAAAGTAGTGGACTTAAAATGTGTAAGCACTATAAATATCATTTCAGCAAAGGAACTGTATTTAGAAGAAATCAGTACTGACGCCATAGTTGATATGTTATCACTAGATGAAAACAGCATTAAATTTTCCCTTGATGAAAAACTTCCCTATTTTGAGGCAAGTACCAAACCATTAGCTGGATATATCAATTCAGAAAGCGAGCTGCCCATAATGGAGGATGTAATTATTGACTAAAAAGTATATGTTAAAGAAGCCATTCTTTAGTCTAATTAGTCAGCGAAAGAGCAGTTTATATTTGGAAACTTCCTTTTTATTTACGGGAGGTAATTGACTACTTTTAGTTGAATACGATAGGGAGTTCTAATTGTACTAATGTTAGCAATCTAAAAATGAAACTAACATCCGATACTATATATAATAGAAAAAAACTAATACTAGGGGAAATGAGTGATGGAAGAAATAAAACAAGAAGATCAAAGTGCAGATAAACTATATGAGAAAGGGTTTAAGTGGATGCGTTTTGTAAGCTTTTTTATGGCTGTGAACCTGATTTTCACCGTAGCTTTAGTAGTTGTTGTCTTAATATCCCCTCAAATTCAAGAAACTTTTCAATGGGTAGCATTTGGCATATATGCGTTTACAGTACTTTATCTCATCTTTATGCGTGAAGTAGCCTTCAGAAAGACATATGGCTCTTTGGCAGTTTGGATGCGAACTGTATGGAATTTCAGCTTTATTGCTAGTATGTTTGGAGCAGTCAATATGTTCGTGGGTAACACTCACTGGACCCTATTTTAAAGGAGTTGCCTGTTTATGTTGAAAGTAAAAATAAAGGAGAATACATATGAATCCATACGAACAATTCCAATTAAATAAAGAAGTAGAAGAGATGGCTAAACAACGAATTGAAATCCATAAAGAGCGAATAGAATTATCTGAAGAGCTGGAAAACAACTGGGATAATAAAGACCTCCAAGATAGAATCATTGAATTAGAGGAAGAAAGTCAAAAACTCAAGAAAAAAATTGAAGCTTTACAGGCTAACTTTTAGCATCCTTTCAGGATGGTTTGTTGGTATTAAAGTTAGTCTAATACACCAATACCTTAAAATCATTTTGTCTTCTGCAGCAGGCTGTCTAACAGGCCTGCTGTTTCTTCTCGTTTCAGCATTGTATATTGTATCTCTTATGATTGTCTTGTTACATTCAATTAATATAACCCTGCTATTCAGTTACGAGCACTAATTATCGGTAAATGATTAGGAATAATACTATCACTATACCCTTTTCCTCATCATGATATTAATCCAATAATATTGCATTTAGCAATGATCATTATAACGAGCTAAGTTATCTTCCACTGATTCTTCTAAGATTTTCTGAATGACAGTTATCGAGAGCTGATCAATATTTCTGAATCGAATACATCCTTTTCCTACATTTAGGTCTCTTAAAGAATCTATATTCTTTTGCAGAATAGGAGTATTTAGAAAGTACAGACTCATATAATTTTTTTGAGAAGCAAATGCACATAGTGAGCCGTTTAGTTCATAATAAGGCATTCCATATTTAATGGATTCTATAGCATTAGGTACTATTTGAATAATTAAGTTGCGAAGTTGGGTCAAATCATGCTTGCGATTGTCTGGCACTACTTGATCCATATACTGTTCTACTGTTTCAATGGTGTTTGTCATACTATTTCCTTCCTTCTATAAGCTATTTTAGTACTATCAAATGATTAGGATTCTTAACTAATTCCCTATAGACTTAGCTGATGTGCTGGTCAGATATAAAATGTTACTCCACCACTTTTTCCTTTTTAATTCAAATCAATAGGTTAGGTTTAAAACCTAAGATTTTCACACGCTGAATAAATACTCTTTCCTTTGTAGACACGTCTAATTTAGCTGATTTTACAATTTCCTTTTTATCTTCAACAGATTGTATCATCACAGAACCATGAACTAGTTTATTTTTTTTCAGTACAGAATAGTTTACTTCGAACGTTTTTGACATTCTAACCTCATTCTTAACACTATGTATTTTAAACCTTTAATGATATTTTTATTATATCTTATTTAGGATTGTAAAAGATACCTTTATTAAAATAGGGAAGTATCCAATGGTTAGTGCCTGGATATTTTCAATGATTTATACTTATAATTCTTTACCTGGTTTAAAAGCAGGAACTTTTGAAGTGAGGTATTCAAATTATAAGACCAGGTTCTATTAAGTATCTATATGTCTTTTTAGAAATGCAATTTTTGTATCAGACTCCTATTTTCCGTTATTTTCCATCAATGTAAGTGGGATTCATAACCGAAATAAACAGCAGGAACGAGGTTTTGAAAGGTAGTCATTGATTGATTATCAATTGATTTATAGAATTCCTCCGATATCATTGAGCAAACTTGATACTCCAAAGGGGAGTAGTTGTACAACAATAGTCGTCATTACGAAACATTTTGTTTCCGGCTTTGTTGGCAATTTTAAATGTTAGCAAGACCTTTACCTACGTTTTTAGTTAGGTAAAGTCTGTGTTTATACAAAAAGCGCTTTTATCTACTAAAAAGATAAAAGCGCTTTTTGTTTTTTATCGATTTAAAAAAATTATGAGGAGTGATTAAATCATGTTCAAGAAACTGTTTGATTCACTAGTGAATAATAAACATAAGCATTACAGTAGTAGTGATTATAAGAGAGGAAGATCAAAACCTTTTAAGAGTTATAGCAGTAGTGATGATTATAGAAAAAGTCGTGACCCTCACGGAAGTTATGGACATCACCACTATAAGAGAAAAAGAAAGAGTGGAAGTTTCTTTAGTAGTTAAATAAGAAAAAGCCTCCCTCATTCGAATGGCATCTCGGAGTAAGGGATCTTTTTAAGGGAAACTATAACTGGAGTTAAATAATAACATATTTTTGCTGGACTAGCATGTGTATAGAAGATGTACTTCTTATGCATCTTTTCCCCATTTACCTGTAGGGAGAGCGTTGGCACATCAAGGATGTATAAAAAGCTGCACATTGAGGTGGTAAGAAGTTATCACTTTGATAACTTCTCACCAAGGGGTTCTTTTTTTATTAGAGTTCCGGAAAAAGAAACTAATTTTGTATATGATATACAAACCAAAAACAGAAAAAACTCCCTGGTGTGAAGGGAGTTTTTTCTGTTACACATACATCATTTACGGAATGATGCCTTAAGACATCTGCGTAGTTTGCTCAAAGCATCAAAAACTTGTGTATAGCAGGTAAAAAACTTATTGGCTAGGTAGTTTTTTATTAGAATTGAATGATTTGATCGTATGGATATTCAATTTTTATCCAAGTTTGGTCTTTTGTTATTCAAATTCATACGTGATTTGTTACTATCTACTAGGTGCTTAATTTCTTTAAAGCTTACAAAACGTTGATTTTGTTGATCTAAAAGTCGAAAACGAAGGGACTTCAAGCTTGTACCTAGTGTAATAGTTGTTGCTTTCTGTAATGGTGGCGTAGATTCATGCGCCTTTTCTAAATTATAGTTTGGAACTCTTGGAGCCAAATGATGTACATGATGGAAACCAATATTACCTGTTACCCATTGTAAAACTTTAGGGAGCTTGTAATAGGAGCTACCATCAACTGCAGCCTTCACGTAATCCCACTCCTTTTCGTTTTCAAAGTAGGAATCCTCAAATTGATGCTGTACGTAAAATAGCCAAATTCCAAGTGATCCTGCTACAAAAAGGATGGGAGCTTGAACGAGCAGAAAAGCTTGCCAACCAATACCCCAACATAAAAGGGCATACACTGCAACAATTGAGAAATTGGTTAAATATGTGTTCAAACGTTCCTTTCGTTTCGCGTCTTTTCGATTCAGTCGGTTAGAAACTAAAAAAAGATAGATGGGACCTAATCCAAACATAACAATTGGATTGCGGTAAACGCGGTAAGCTAACCGGCCCCAGTAGGAAGCTGCAACATACTCATCAACTGTCATGATCCATACATCACCAGTTCCTCGTTTATCTAAGTTGCTGCTCGTGGCATGATGAATGGAATGGCTTCGTTTCCATTGTTCATATGGAAACATGGTGATAACCCCACTGATTGTGCCAAGGATATTATTCGCTTTTCGGCTTTTGAAAAATGATTGATGACAACAATCATGGAAAATAATGAAGATTCGGACGACGAACCCAGCTGTAACAATAGATAATGGTAGTGTTAGCCAATAAGAAACGGATAAACTTTGATAAGCTAGAAACCAAAGTAGGAAAAACGGAAGGAATGTGTTTATTAATTGCTTTATACTCGATTTCATATTGGATTTTTCAAAAGGTGCTACATTTTTTCTTAATTCAGTCGTTTTGTGTTTGCTCATGTGTTCCTCCTTACATCTTTACCGTGTTTAATATACAGCTCTTCTTTATATTTATAGTAGAACATAGTAGCTGGTAATAAAAGATATAAACGTCAAGTAACTAGTATGACAACTGTCATACATGTGTGAATGTATTTTCTTAATAAAAGGAAAAGGGTGTGGGAAAAATTCAGGTTCATTAAAGCATTATTTCAGTCCTAGCTATGTAAAAGTGCTCATAAACCTGTACCTTTCCAAGAGGTATTGAGCTACTATTTTTAAAATATAATG
>NZ_JAIQVD010000011.1:0-114254 GCF_035064545.1 Bacillus sp. ILBB4
CCTACTATGGCACCTACTACTGGGCTGTCTTCTTGTGTACTGAACGTGTAGTTTGGCACCGTTGGTGCATCATTCACCGGCGTAACAGTGACTGTCACCGTGGAAACAGCCGTTCCTCCCTGGCCATCTGATACCAACACCGTAAACTGATCAGTTCCGTTAAAATTTAAATTCGGTTGATAGCTAAAGGTTCCATTGGCATTCACCACGGCTACTCCGTTGCCAGGCGCAGCTTGCAAACTAAACGTTAACGGATTTCCATCTGGGTCTACTGCCACGATTTGATTGATTAACGTGCTGTCTTCCGCAATGGTAAAGCTGACATTGGACGTAATTGGAGGATCATTTACGGGTATGACATTGATGGTTACCGTGGAAACGGCCGTTCCTCCCTGACCATCTGATACCAACACGGTAAATTGATCGCTCCCATTAAAATTCGGATTTGGTTGATAGCTAAAGGTTCCATTGGCATTTACTGCCGCCACTCCGTTGGTTGGTGCAACTTGCAGCTGATAACTAAGAGGATTTCCATCTACATCTGTCCCTACTATGGCACCTATTACTGGGCTATCTTCTTGTGTGCTGAACGTGTAGTTTGGCACCGTTGGTGCATCATTCACCGGCGTAACAGTGACTGTCACCGTGGAAACAGCCGTTCCTCCTTGCCCATCCGATACCAACACCGTAAACTGATCAGTTCCGTTAAAATTTAAATTCGGTTGATAGCTAAAGGTTCCATTGGCATTTACTGCCGCCACTCCGTTGCCAGGTGCCGTTTGCAGGCTAAAGGTTAATGGATCTCCATCTGGGTCTACCGCTACAACTCGATTGATTAACGTGCTATCTTCCGCAATGGTAAAACTGACATTGGACGTAATTGGAGGATCATTTACGGGTATGACATTAATGGTTACCGTGGAAACGGCCGTTCCTCCCTGACCATCTGATACCAGCACCGTAAATTGATCGGTTCCATTAAAATTTAGATTTGGCTGATAGCTAAAGGTTCCATTGGTATTCACTACAGTTATTCCATTTGTTGGCCTGTTTTGCAACTGATAACTAAGAGGATTTCCGTCTACATCTGTCCCTACTATGGCACCTACTACTGGGCTGTCTTCTTGTGTACTGAACGTGTAGTTTGGCACCGTTGGTGGATCATTCACCGGTGTAACAGTGACTGTCACCGTGGAAACGGCCGTTCCTCCCTGGCCATCTGATACCAGCACCGTAAATTGATCGATTCCGTTAAAATTTAAATTAGGGGTATATATATAGGAACCACTGTTAGTTACAGTAACTGTTCCATTTGTTGGTGGAGACTGTAATTGAAAGGTAAGTGAGTTACCATCCACATCTGTAGCTTGTATCTGACCAATTAGAGGGGTATCTTCATTAGTGATAACTGCATAGTTTTGAGTAACAGGATTATCGTTTACAGGCGTATTTATAATTGTAACTATGGAGGTAGCTGTTCCTCCTTGCCCATCGTCTACAATAGCCGTAAATTGATCGGTTCCGTTAAAGTTTAAATTAGGGGTATAGACAAATTGTCCATTAGGATTAACTGTTACTATTCCATTGGTTGGCCTCGTACCAATACGATATGTTAATGGATTTCCATCAATATCATTGCCAATAACTGTTCCAATTGCTACAGTATCCTCGGGATTTGTAATAGTATAGTTTGGAACTGTAGGAGGGGTATTAATAGCTGTTACGCTATTAACAGGAGACGCACCTGATCCAGTTAATACATTTCCTGGTGTACTTTCAAATTGGTAATTAATAAAAACTTGATTACCAAGAGAAGAGATTGATGTAAGAGGGCCAACCACTCTAACCTGATATGTCAAAACTCGAGTTTGATTGATATTCAGTGTTCCAAGGGGCAGACCATTTCGAATATCCACGTTTGTCTGAGTAACACCATCTACTTGTAAACTATTAGGAATAAATGTTGTTGCTGAAGACAATGGATCTGTAGCTATTAGGACATTGGCTGCAGCAGTTCCAGTATTACTTACTTGAACTGTATAAGTAATGATATCCCCTGTTCGAGCAGATGTAACATTAGCAGATTTTGATACATTTAAAACAGGTGCATTAATATCTACTTGAAGAGCTAAAGCACTAATAACATAAGTATCTCCATTTGTCGTCCCACGTACGACGGCGCTAGTTTGATTATTTGATAAACGGGCTGAGACGTCAATATTGGTAATATCCCACCCCTGTCTCGCACCAGATAAGCTACCTCCTGGTGTACTATTTAAACTGCCAAACTGTCCACTTGTATCTAATGTACCACTGTCGTTATTAATCTGAGAAGCGAAAAAGTTATTTATTGGATTATTAGGACCAGAGACAGGCTGCAAAGACGCAGTTGTAGGCCCAAATTGAAGCTGGTCACCTACTATAGCCGAATCTCCTTCAATAGCACTTACTAATAATCTTCCGTTTACTGTTCCTGTAATAGGCGTGCCAAATCCAGATACAGCTGCTGTAGAACTTCCTGTAGCTGAACTCGTTAATTCTGCTCCAACAAAAATAGATAAGTTTCGAGACTTTTGTAAAGGATCAGCATACACTACAGCCAGTGTCCATCCTGCTGCATTAGCGTTGTTCTCTGTTGTACTTTGTGTTCCAGGAACTCCTAGAACTGAATACGTACCTGCTTGAGAAATCAAATTTGTTACATTTGCACTACGCACATAATAAAAACTTGAACTTGTTAAGGTAAAGCGTGTAGCCGTATCTGATTGCACACTAACCGTTCTGCTAGGAGTAATAAAAGTGACAGCATTATTTAGAGCAGAACTAACATCCTCTCCACCATAAAGGTAGCTTCCTCCCCATATTAATTCTGCGTATAGAATTTGAGTAGTAGTAGATGGAAGTCTTAAAATAGCACTGGAGGAATTTTGTAAGTAATTCGCAGTAGTTCCTGTAGGAAAGGAGCCGTCTACAGAAGTTGGGTTGACACTAAAGAACGTTCCAATTGACCCTGCAGTTCCAGGAGCATTAGCATTAGCTTGTTTATTTAACCCAAATGTGTTACCTGTAAATGTAATAGCTCCATTGGCATTGGTTAAAAACCGATTTACATATGGCAATTAATTCACCTCTTAGAATAAAATAAATCGTTTCAATATATAAGAGAAGTAAGAAAATGTGTATATCTCCCCTCCTTTATAAATGAATATGTTTATATGTATGCGCCAAAAAGCCCAATCATTAGGTGGGAATTAAGTGAGGTTAATTTCCGCAACCCTCATCTTAATACAATAAATAAAAAAACTACTGAATTTAGTCAGTAGCTTGTCATAAAGCAATTAGAAGCTTCTTATGTAAATCCAGATGGTCACATTACATAATTTCTCCCTCTTTATTTGATACCTGAATAAAGAAAACGTAAGGGGATAAAGGTGACAGGTAGATTTTACTTATTTAAAAGAAGATATACTGTTGAAAAAAGAGATGTAAACCTAACTATTATAAGCAATCATATGATCGTGTTATGCTTGAGACTCCATCTCTTTTAGTATTTTGTTTGTGATATAATTTCTATCCTTGCTATTGTCTAATCACTGCTTTATTTGAAAATAAGAAATACATATTTCTGAAAAATGTCTGATTTGCTTACAGAAGAACTAGTCCAGAAATAGGATACGACTAGTTTACAACAAATTCTATTACAATTGGAGTTGCTGGAGAGAGTGTGTCACCATCTGGAATAGTAATGGCAGCAGTGGTAATAGTCGATGTATCAGCTGTTTGAATTTGACCATTAATATAAAGGTTATAATATGCAGGTGATGATGGAAAAGCTGTAGCAGCTATACCTGTATCAGTCGTAAAAGCTGTAGCAAGAATAGTGTATCCAGGACCTGTGCCTGTTCCATTTCCTGCTATAGAACTGAATTTCAGGGAATTCATAAAAGGTTTTACAATAGGCATTCATATACACCCCTTTCTAAAAATATTAAGTTTAGCATTCTCATGTGAATTTATTAATAAAAAAGAGGCAAGAAACAACTTTATAATATACGTTACCTGTAATTTTGATTTTAACTTGTTAGCAAGGTACTTGAAAAAGTCTTATCTCTATTGTATTATTCTTCTCCCCCGATTTAGAAACGGCGAATAACTAAATATATAAATATATATTCAAAGTCTTATGTCTAAAAGTATTAATTATTAAGAAATAAGAAATATGTGGACGAACTATAGACATTTGACAGTTGCGAATTTAGAAATTTGGATTATTAATAGAAAGAAGGACTATCTAATAATTCCTTCACTAATTAATTATGAAGGAGTGAATTTATATGCCTATTATTAAACCGGTTTTTACAGCTACTAGCACTATTACCGGAGATGTTACAGTTGCCACTGCAACCAGTGTTGCTCCTACACCTGCTAGATTTACTGCAATCGTTACAGCCCCAATGGTTGTTGGCCTAACAACAACCGTACCTGCTGGAAGCTTTATTGATGAAAATGGAACTGCTCTTACAGTCTTACCTACGCTTGCCTCTAATTCTTATGCTACTGTTTATGTTAATGGTGTAGTTCAACCAACTAGTGCGTACATTTTGTCACCAACTGATCTAGCACTTGATGATGATGTCACGGTTGGAGCACCTGTTACTTTAGAAATAGTGACTCACACAGCAACCTCCACTTCAACACCAACGAGTACTTTAGCAGTTACTACTGTTATTAGTACGTAATACCATTAATTTCATAATTATATTAACTATTGTTTGTATAAATCTAGAAACTTTTATCCATTAAGGTGAAGAGCTATATTGGTTAAGAAGAAGATCACAAATGTGATCTTCTCTTTTTATTTATGCATTTCCGAAATTACATTAACTGAGTATATAATTTATCCCCTTTTATTCGGTATGAGAATATATTAAAACAAAATTAACTGAAAGGAGGAGGTAAAGATAGGATGAATATAAAGCACAAAGATCATTATTATAAAAAATTATGTTATCAAAAAAAGAAATGCAAAAAACGTTACTCTAAAAAGATTTACAGTGAGTACAAACTTCCGGACTCCCTTTCTAGAAGGGATCCTTCATGTATTAATAAGTTTTGTTCTTACTGTAAATCTCATCCTTGCTGTTGTCTAAAACCAGGACCACCAGGACCTCAAGGAGTCACAGGACCTCAAGGAGCTACAGGACCTCAAGGAGTCACAGGACCTCGAGGAGCTACAGGACCTCGAGGAGCTACAGGACCTCGAGGAGCTACAGGACCTCGAGGAGCTACAGGACCCCAAGGACCACCAGGACCTCAAGGAGCCACGGGACCTCAAGGACCACCACTTCAGGGAGTAATACCAACAACTAGCTTATTATACTTTACTTTTTCAGATGGACAGAAACTTGAATATTTAAACAGTGATGGTGTACCACAATACGGAGATGCCAAAATATTGTCACCGAATAAAGTTTCCTATATTAACTTATTTATAAATGGTATTCTGCAGCCTCAAAGTACTTACACAGTTGAAGAAGGAAAATTAACTTTAGAAGAATCTCCTTCAAAAGATGTACCAATTACTCTACAATTTATAATTATCAATTCATAAATATAAATTGTATATACTATGGCTGTTGCCTTTACTAATTAAGATAATAGATATTAGGGAATAAAACTTCACTTTACGTCCTATAGAATATATATAATGAAATTTTCAAAACATGGGCTAGCTTACTTGTTGTCGGTTTTATCCTTTATTACTTCCTACTCTTGATTTAACTAGCTATTATCTTCAAAAATTATACTTAAAACTTAGCTATTTTACATTTGTGCCCGAGGGAACCCCGTCTCCTTCTAAGCCGAAAAAGTTATAACAATTATAAAAAGCCTACTCTTAAAATTTGAGTAGGCTAAGTTATTTTAACGTATTCATTAATATCATTAAGTTTTTTTACCTGCGATTATGTTAACTATGCAAGCGACCCATTGTGCGACCATAGGTATGTCTCTATTGTATTTTTAATAATAGAAAAAGAGTAGAGAAGTTATTTCTTTTAGTACCGGTTTGTAGTGAAAAGGAAAATATAAGGTTTTAAATGAATATAAAAGAATTTTTTATATTTTATTTTTCCTTCTTATAAATCCTTGAGATTAGCCAATTTATGGAGAAAGGAATAAATAATGAAGTTAGCTGAAGCATAGCCGTTGGAACTAATGATGCCAGTGACTCTCCCTATATAAAAATATTTATAAATTTTCTGTGTCCTAGGACAAGAGGAAAAACAATTCATTAATCAATGATTAATATAGGATTATGCAATCAAACCTCTTACTGAACCTCATACTAATACAACTAAGGAGCATGTTCTTTTACATAATTATCACTATTAGGGATAGAGCAGATTAGAACTAATGATTATAATCATTTTTATTTGTATCTGAACATGTATATTTTTTATTAGTGTAAATATTCGTTTCAGAATTTTTTCCCTATAGTTAAGTTTTCCTTCAGTTAGTTTTTAGAAAGACAGATGACTTTAAGAATACAAATTACTTTATGGTCATAGGCCTGTTTTAGGTGGGTTATCTATATGAAAAACATCTAACAGCATGGTATTTACTATACATATATTGCTTCACTAGCTTGAAAACAAAAAAGAAAAAAACTGACACAGTGTTCTTCCTTTTTGTTCCTCTTATTTCATGAATTTCACAAACCAACTTTTGGTTAGCTTATATGCTTATTCTAATGAATAAAACTTTACTTTAAATGTTTCCCGAACCAAATCTGTGAACCCTACCGTAGAACTTATAGAAGGGTTTGCGATGTACCATCCCTTACTTTGTCTAATCAGATCTGGCATTTTAAGAATTGAACCATTTCCTACATTATGCCAAATGACATGATCTGTACTGTTTAGATCATCACTCATAATATCAAAAGTAAATGATATACCCTGATACTTCCTTTCAACTACAACCCTAACTTTTTTATTCGTAGGTAAATGAAAAAGTGAAAAGTTACGACTCGATCTGCTTTTTTGACCAGGGATTGGGGTACATAAAGAGTTTATCTCTGCCTCCATTTTTAGCCTTCCCTTCTATATGGAACATAAGGAAATAATATAAAAGAAAGTAAAAATATATGATTATTTCGACAATTTTTCTCCTATTTAAAAAATATTAATATACAAAAATAGTAATTTTACAGGTAATTATAAAGTGAAATGAGAAATATAAAATACAGTTAAGACCTGCAGCCCTAATCCCTATTTGAGCACAAATAATCTGCCCTCTACAGATTGTTTGTGTTGTTTTATAAATCACTATAAATCACTATGTATCCTCATTTTAGTTAATGTTAATAATTTTTAGGCATATAATTCAGTAATGAAATCTTTAGGGATTTCATAGACCTTTGGGAGGTGTAACCGTGAAAATAAGGGGTAATTTAAATGCATTAATTGGGATCTGGTTTATTATCGCACCTTGGGCTATTGGTTTTTCAGATCAATCAGGAGCTTTATGGTCAAGTATTATTTTTGGAATTATTCAAGTTATTGTATCATTGTGGGGCTATGACAAGCCTGGTTGGAATTCTTGGCAAAATTGGGTTTCAACAATTACTGGTGTCTGGTTTGTAATTTTCCCATTCATCTATTCATTAACAAATGGAGAAGTTTGGTCAAGTGTAATTCTTGGTTTAATCACGATTATATTTAGTTTATGGAGCTTGGGATCTAATTCGGGCTCAAAGGCTGTGGGTTAAGGATAAAATGGATAGGAGCCAACTACTTTAGCAAGCTACTTAACAACGATGAAGTGGTTAAGGATCCAAAAAGCGAAAATCAAAAAACAGGGAGCTATTTCCTAAGGGGAATAGCTCCCTGTTTTTTGATCTGGTTGTACATGTTTAAGATCCCCATTTCCTTGTGCAACAAGTTGCTCGTTACGATAATTTACTGGGGATTGTCGATTTAATTATTTTAGTCTCTTTATATAATATATTGATTTTTTAATACTTCTGGTACGTAAATCCTTGCCTTTTCCCTCCCCCATTAAGATTCCATGGAAATTCTTAAAACAACATTCCCCATTTCCCATCTTTTGATGTAACACTCTTGATCAGTATATCCTTTTTTTTTGCACGCCTCTATTATCTAAAAAAAGCTTGACCCTCTTTTCCATCCAAGGTCGACTAACTGTGATTTTTTCAACATCCGCTCTAAGGGTGCAGCCTCGAGGTTCAGCGTTCTTTTCTATTCTAAACGTATACAGTAAGTAAAGATTATCCAGTTAAAATAATCATTATTATTAAGAAATTGGAACTCTCAATTTTAATGGCTTTCTATCTATCTTCACATGTCCAAACTTTTTTCATTCAAGTGAATATTCTACTAGTACAAATATCTTTTATGAAAGGAGAACATCTCTTTGCCAATCAATATTCAACCGATCCTCATCAGTATGGAACTTATTCTACAGGATGTTTTAAAAACAAATTTAGTTACGCCACAGTACCCCGCTGCATTCAGAGAAATAGCAATACCTGTCCCTACACCTCCGGGAGTTACCAATTTACCCTCCTTTATTTATTTTGACCTTGATAATCAATTTACCTTAACACAAGAACAAGGTATTAAAGATGCCATTTCACTTGTACTATTTAATTGGTTCCATCATCTGAGGCAAAAATGGAATGGTGGAGCTAATAATGGTATTTCTAATTTAGCTGCTTGCAATAATGTGTATGCAATACGGAATTTACAACCTGCTTGGTATACTGGACCACGTATTCCCAATGGGTTAGTGGCTACGAACATAGCTATGGATCAATTCACCCGACTTATACGTGACAACGGTTTGCGTCTCGCTCCCAAAGCGAAGATCTTTGCTGGCTCCCTTGATAATGATTCCCTTACTTTGGCTTTAACAGCTTTAAACCGAACCAAAGTACCTTTATCATTTATTGTTGATCTATCGAAGGTAGGCAATATTGGCATAGATGCAGGATCCATTATGCATGCTTGGTTACATCGGGCAGGATTTTATAATCCTAATACAACTAGTTATTTTATTACGGAGTGTTCAATGTGTATTATGCGGGATTATGAACTTAAAAACCTCTTCCTACCCGATAGTGCTTTCTATAAATTTTTTAGCCAATGATGAAGAAGTTAAAAGTGGAAGGGATATACAAAGTTAGTTTTTAAAAGAACTAATCGAATCTAATATCTTGAGCAAACTACCCAGGATGCTCTAAAGCGTCCATTTGGAAATCCACATTGTTTTGAGTTGACAACATGTATCATGAAAAGCTACTGAGACCTGTTCAGTGCTTTTCCTTGTTTTTTTAATGTATATCATATACAGATCTACTCAACATAATGGAGTTTATCGATATCTAAAGAATCTTTTAAATGGGTATTTTTTCCTCTGGAGCTTATTTTTATAATTCACCTTTTTTACAACTTGTCCAATCAAATTTATCCAATTAATCATCTTATATAGTGAGTCATAAAAAAAGGAGAATTCTGTTGAAGCTAAAAGAAATTAAGGGCTTATATGATGTAATTGTTAGTTTAGGTAGCGCTTGTAATCCGGCAATGGAATTAAAACGGTTAAATTTAAGGACAATCGCTGGACCATTAGATTGGAGTGTAGCTCTATCACTTTCAGATGTTAATAGACTACTTAAAAATAAATTCAATGGCTTTATGGAACTTGAAAATATGCAATTGATAGATGGAGCATTTGCATTTAGTAATGACGGAGTCTTGATTGAAGGTGTCAAATCTTATTTAATAGAAGATACCCATTACAATATTATTTCAGTACATGATTTCCCAATAATTCCAAATCAACATTGGAGTGCAACATATGTTTCCTATAAAGATAAACTTACCCATCGAATCGATCGATTTTTCGAAAAAATTACAAGTTCTCAATCTATTTTATTTATTAGATGGGCGGCTACCTATGAACAAGCTGTAGAATTACAATCGACTTTGGAGGGAATTGTTAAAGGTCAGTTCAATATTCTTATTCTTTGCCCAGAAGAAGGCTTCAAGGGTGTAAGTGAAATTGATTGGGGACTTGATAAAATATGTGCAGTTAAAGTACCTAGAATCCCAAATGACCCTGGGACTTGGAATTATGTTTTAGAAGGTATAACATTGCCCCCCAGAAAACAATAGTATCCATCGAGTTATATAGTTTCCTACCTTCCTGTTCTCTTTCGAGATAACGACATTCGTTTTCTCTCCTATCCTTTACCCTCTGTCACATCGTTGAATCTTATGAGCCCCTTCCCGTTTACACAAGTGACAAGGAGCTTACCAAGTTCCGCATCTTATAGATACGACGAGGTTAGATGGGTTCTTTACTTCGGGCAAAATTTGGGGCACATCCCAGCATTATTAAGATTATGAATCTTCTTTTCCTAGCAATGTTTTGAGTCACGTACTGACTCTCTGTTTCCGTATTTCCGCATACAAACCATGAATCTGTTGTTAGAAACGCAGTTTGGGACGGAGATAGTTTTTGCGTCTAAACTAGTGGCGTAAGCCACACTATATAAAAGCGACTTTTTCTTGCACCATAATAAAGCTTATCGGTAATCACAGATATATAACACTATAGGCAAGTACTTAAGTATTGAATTGAAGGCTTACTTACAGCGGTGGCTCTTTCGGATAATAGAGATTGTTAATTCTTATTTCTGATTATCTTTTCCCAAATCACATAGAAATTGTTAAATAAAAAAGATGAATTTGAATTTCTTAACATTTTAATCTGGAACAATAATTTTTTAGATGAGGTTCATGGAAGTATTATTACTTCAAAATACTTTATTCTTTAATCAATTCCCCAGCATTTATAACTCATTTTTTGTATTGTACAGGCATTTTTCCACCAATTGAATATTATAAAAAAAAAGGAAAGGATGATTAAAATAGATTCTTATGGTCATTATTACAACCCTCACAATGGAAAATATTATAAAAAGGGAAAATATTATAGAAAAAAGGGAGAAAATAATCAAAACAAATTAAGAGAAACCAAAAGTGAAATTAATCAAGTCCATAATTTGGACAACAGCTTATATAAGATGAGTATAAAAAATAATCATAACCATCCAATTAAAGTTAGTATAATTATGCCTACCTATAATAAATATAATCAAATCTCCCTTTCCCTTTACGGCCTCTCAAAACAAACGTTTCCCGACTCTGATTATGAGGTTATCTTAGTAGATGATGCTTCTTCTGATAAAACTCGTGATATTTTAAAAGAAATTGACGTCCCATTCAAATTTAAATATATACGTATGAAAAAAAATAAAGGACGTTCCTTTGTCCGCAATATAGGAATTAAGCATTCTGAAGGAGATGTTTTAATCTTTTTGGATGGAGAAATGTTAGTGACTCCTCATTTTATTCAAAACCACTATAAACATCACTTGCAAGAAACAAACCTTGTAGTCACGGGAGCCATGCATTATGAAGGAGTCTATACTTTTATTATGCCGGATTATAATGAAGATCAATTTGCACACCTAAAAGATCTAGTGAGAAAAGATCCTAAGTATATGGAAATATACGAAAGTTACGAACGTACTAGACATAAATCAAAGAAACCTTATCCGCTTGTAACAATAGAAGATATTGATACAGAACGCTTTCAAAGTTTATCATTTTCTAACCGATATTTCCTTAATAGTGGGTTAAAACATTTTGGGGAGAGGCTTAAGGGGTTTACACTTCCTTATATCGCATTTTTAAGTGGAAATGTATCAGTAAGGAAAGAAGAATTAAACAAATCTGGATATTTCGATGAAACCTTTGTTGGTTATGGGGCAGAAGATTGGGAAATTGGATATCGTTTATATAAAAACGGAGCGCAATTTGTTTTAGATCCCTCTACAGTTGCTTATCATCAAGAGCATCCAATATCTAAGAAAAAACTTAAAGAACAATGGGGTAATCATTATCGTTTCGTTAAAAAACATCCAAATATAGACGTTCTTATCTTATCTCTTGAATGGAAAGAACTATCATTTATGCATATGCATCAGACATTAGTTGAATATAATGCACTAGATGAGCGTTTTCCAAATGAATATAATGAACTAAAAAAAGCTTTTCGAACAATGCTTTTTAGAATTATTGAATGTTTAAATAACGAGCAGCCTGTTACAGAACTTTACAAACTTCCTGGCGGATCAGAGGAAAGAATAAAAATTCATCAACAATTTGAAACATTACGTCCTCGGGGATTTGATTATCTTGCAAGTTCCTTCGAACAAATATATCACTTGTAGTCTTTATAAAGCCAGGATTAAAATTAAAAACAAATGATATGACAGAAAGAAACTACTTTCAAACAGTAGGTTTGTAGAACATAAAATTTTAGTTACCATAATGAATTTTACAGACATGGAAGGCTTATTCGCTGATTAACTGAAGAGGCTTTTGATGTGGGGAAAATGTATTTCCAAAGGAATTAAGGTAAGATTGTATTAACTAGTAAATAAACTCTATTCATTAACTCACTTCAAGTGAATTGTCCAATCAATAAAGTGAAATACATCTAAAGTCTCGTTAGTTAAAAGAAAAACTCCCTACCGTCTAAGGGAGTTTTTTCAATTTAGAGTGTATACGATATATAAAGTTAGTTTTAGAATGCCATTCTAAAGAACTCTTCGGGAGGTAGACGTCTACCGAGGATTATTTTTTCAGAATATGTACATTTTGATACATCGTTATCGATGAAAATTTAATGTTCCTTCGGTAGGTGAAATTGGAATTGATCAATAAAATGCGTACATTTTATACATGTGTTATGACCTATGAAAAATGATATGAAAGATATAACTTCAAAAAAGTCTTCACCTCTTTCAATCAAACTTTTTTAAGTATTTAATACTTAAAACCTGGTCGATATTAAAATACATGTGCTCAAATTTCCTCTGTTTATCTAAGGATGGATTGTCAGGTACAACTGAAAGGAATCTACCTAAATGTAACTTCTTGTTACCGATTAATTGCTCCTCTATGTCATATATAGATTGTTCATCTTTAATTGTGTAATTTCTTCCATCTGTGGTTTTAATTTCAATAGAAAGTACATCTTTAGTTTTGTCTCCCATTTTTTCATCTCCCTTTTAAACCAGAGAATATCATATTTTATAATCATTAATCTTAATTAACGGTAAGATGGTTCATAAAAGCCTAGTTGTACTAGTGAACTAAATTATCGATTTTAAGTGTTTAACAACTTTACTATTCATCGTAAGGTAAGGCTATAAATACACTTACTAATTTATCTTCTATAATTTACCTAGTTGTTGGAAAAATGTAATTGGAATGACAACATTTATTTAGGGTGTAACAGCGATTTTGACTATTGCGTTTTTAACCTAACCTCTTTTAGTTAATGTAGATGTTCTTATCGTAAACATATTTAAGATCATCTTGTACATTAATAAGTAATGGGCGCTCTTTGTTAAATGTATATATGAGGTTTCGAAAAACATAGTAAATTTAACTTTTATATACCATGATTGAAAAAATTACTGATTAGAGTTCAGTAGTTTTTTATTATATAGATTATGTCACTGGATTTTAGCTTTGAAAATTTTTATTTTATCCCTATTAGTGGATAAGTATACAAGCAAATTAGCCGTAGTTTCATAGCTTATATTAACGATATAAAAGGAAGTGCATCAATTGAATAATAGAAAGTCAAAAAAAAAAACAAATAAGGTTTTCCAGTCTAGTCAAATATTAAAAATTGGGCCCGATCAACAATACCAAAATAACCTTCAAGTTAATGTTTATGGTATCTTTACTGCAGGCTCTAAACCTAGTGATTTTAATGGACGGCAAAAAAGATTTAATCGAGACATCAATTTGGCGAATCAGATATGGAATGGGGGAGGAATGTGTAATATAAATTTTATTCCACAACCTATATTTGAAGTGAAAACAATAATAGATGTGACCAATTTAGGTTTTCAAGCAGCAATGGAGGGTCCGGTTAAAGGTTTAATTAAGAAAGTTAAACATAAGATTGGCAATCCAATTGGGATATATGTTGTTTATACGAGTGGGAATGATTTTGCAGTTTCTTCAGGTAGTACTAGCCCTATAGGTGCAGGAGGAGTCATAATTGAGGATTTTAGAATCAAAGATGATATACCTGAATTTACACTCTTTGGCTCTATTGCATTGAGCAATAGAGCTTTAAATGCCCCTTTTACATTTGCACATGAAGCAGGACATGTTTTATTGACTGAACTTGATAAACAACCTTTTAATAATATATTTAAATTTAATGCTATAGATCCTACGGGACCTTTTATTAATCCTGTAACGGGAAATAGTGATACGGCTCACAGTAACCTTGTAGGCAATCTCATGGCTCCTATACTTCCTAACATCATCCCAACTATTGATCCCTTACAATTAAAAAAAGCTAGAATGAGTAGAATATTTCAAAATGCAATAATAAAATGATAAATAGATTATCATTCATTTGAAAATGCCATTAGATAATGGTATTAAAGCCAATGGGAATAATAAAATCATTTACAAGATCTCATAATGCTATTATATTTACTTTATAAAATATTGTATTAGTGCGTTATCAGTTAATATATTAGTTGTTATCAAAAATAAAAGCCTTAATAATCTTTGGCTTTAGCGACTTCTGGTATCTGGATATACCCAAACTTTTTTGATTGGAATATATATTATATAAAGTTACTTCAGAAACTATAAAGGGTCGCTCTTACTAGATGATTTGGTATAATAGAAAAAACTACTGATTGGGCGGCACCAGTAGTTTTTTCTATTTTTTAGCTGTAGACGGGCTGTATTATTGGTTCATGTCATGATCTGTATTGATAATAATTAAAACCTTCAAGGTAAACAAAATAATTTATGGCTTCTTAGAACCGGATAACAAAATGGCTCTTGAACTAAAGTAACAATTCATAAAAACCAAGTTCTTTCTCATAGTACTATGCAAAATAACTTTCATTAAATTAATGGTTACATTAATCAATTCTTTAACTTCCTCTCTATATTCACAGGGGTAAAACGATAATGATATTTATAATAATTTGATTTACTTTTACTTTATATGTTTAATTCATCTTTTTATTCATAAAACATTCAAATAAAGGTCTTAACTATTAGATTCTCAAATGGCTTTTTAGTTCTTAAAACTTAAAAGTTCATTCCGTAGTGAATACAAAGTTGATTTACATAACAATAATTATCAGAAATAACATGGGGAAATTATAAACTTTAGACATCGCTAAAATGTAAATAGTCATTTTCAAATTTATTGTTTATATATTATTGATTCAACACGTTTCTGCGACGATCAAGCCTGGATTTTTTGTATAAAAACCAGGATTTTATGTTTTTAAATCATACTAAATAAAGGAGATACACAAGTTCTCTCGAATTTGTGTAGATGAAATTTTATTATATGGAAAGCACAAAGATAACATATCTAGAAGGCTCTTTCCCTTTTGCTAAATCATCTAAATTCTTCACAGCAACCGAACACACATTTCTCACTTTAATCTCTATCTTTATTCTCTTTTTGAGTGTTTTTCTACTTCAATATAAAAAAAGTAAAAAACATCTTGAAGAGCATAAGGGGTTTTTGCCCCCACCATAGGCGTGGGGCTAGGCAAAGCCTAGCAAAACCGTGGGTACAAAGAAAATCGTTAAATGTCCCCTTTACGTCCCCTTTTTTTGGCATACGTCCCTTTCAAGTCCCCCTTTAAAATCTCAATGTCTCTTTTATGTCCCCTTGTTTTGAAGCAATGTCCCTTTTGCGTCCCCCTCACAGGTGACTTAGTGTATATAATCTGTTGATGTTGAGACCCTTCAAAGGTCACATGAGTTTATCAAGATTGAAGAAATTTCTTTGGTGATTCATATGCTAAATTCTGAATTTTCCCAACAGCTTACTTCATAGAGGATACATCTAATTTGCGTATGATATGTGGTCTTTGTGATCTAATTGTGGTGTCTTCTTTAGGCAGTATCAACTACATTTCTCGTCTTGAATATCTATCCAAAGCAAGCTCAAAAACTTGCGGTTTGGCGATTGTAAATTGATTTGGAAGCACTCTTTCTTCAAGAATTTTGCATTCCTCTTTTGCATTTTTTAACCAAGCAACCCTCCCAATGTATTCAATTTCCCTTAAAGTTTTTCATTTTGATCTACGATAAGACCCTTCTATTTTTTGAGTGCACCCCATGTTATTATAAAGTCTACCACTACTTTAATTTCTACATGGGGTGCTTCCTATCCAGAGGAAGTACCCTTTCTTTGTTTACTATTCTTACTTTCTTTACATGTTTTTCTAAAATCGTTTTCATTTATTTCATAATGTTTGTGCGGTTTTCAAGAGCTAAAAAACGTAATTCCTTATGTAGCTCTTTTGAAATGTCAGAAGTAAGATGACGATTTCCTTCTCCAATTTTAATCATATACTCTTTCTTCCAGACAACGTATTTAATTTGCAACGCTACTTATAATTTTGTCTCAAAAGGTATGATTTCCATTCTGGAAAGTAAAAAAGCCATGTTCTAAAAAAAGAACATGGCTAAAGAAAATGAAAAGGTGGTAATACATCATACAGGCTTTTTAAATAATATCGTATTAGACAATAATCTAACTATAACAAATGAAATTAGATTTCTAGAGCAAACTATTCAAGGTGCAGCAACGCATCAACCTATGGGATAATTCTTGTAGCAGAAAAGCTCGCTGTAGAAATAGGGAATTTCCTTGTTTTTTATTCCTGCATATCCAAATAAATATATGTGAACTTATTTTTAAAGATCTTTCAATTGCCTAATAAAATTAGATTTTACATATTTAAATAGTTCTATATCTAACTCATTATTTTTTTCTATTTTCTTTGTTATTGCAGTTGGTACTTCACTGAGTCGAGGGCGGGATTTTGTAACATTCTTCTTCACGTATTCAATATTAGTCCAATTAAATTTATTCTTTAGCAATAGAAGTGATTCATTAAACAACTCTGTTATTCCAACTAATTCAAATACTCCTAGATTTTCTTTTGCTTTTTCTAAACTTAGTTGAGAGTTTAACCCACAAATTTGATGAATTTGTCCATTCTTAGCTTGTGGATCCCAATCAATGTATTCTTCAAAGGTCATATTTTTCATATTCTCCTCATAATAACCCGGATATGTTTTTAAAAAATAATATAACGATATCACACGTTCAATAGGATTACGCATCATAGTAAAGTAAGTATAGGGTTTAGAAAAAAGGTCATGTATTCCATAAAAATGGTGACCAGATATTGCTTTGATTACTTTTTTATTTTCTTCTTTTAACTGACTAAAATGCTCGTTCATTGCTTTCACGGGGACATGATCATATATCTCATTCTCAGCATAAGATCTTTTGAAAATTTCATTTAATGTGGTTCCTCCAGTTTTAGGAATGTGTATAAAGATAATAAGCTTTTTCCCCATTGGAAAATTTACCTCCTCTCTTAAAAATCCTTTAATTCTTATTTTCCAAATGCAAAGAGGAAAATTCCCTTTTAGAAATTATGTAACAAGCATAGTCATAAATTAATAGAATCAAAGGTCCTTGCAAGCAATGATTTCAAGATTTTTTAATTAAGTGTTGAAAGTAACACATACCATTTCCACATGATTTTCTTAATTTTAGTGTATTCCCCTTTTTTCCTTTTTGGAACTTGAAAACTTAAAGAATAAATTCTAACACCTTGAGCAAACTACTCAAGGCGCCGTAAGATGTCAAGTACAACTGTTTATGGTATTTACAAGAAAAATTGCCTTACTGCTACATGGGGGAGTTTTTACTTCTAAACTAGTAGCATGAGCCACACCATATAAAGGTGACTTCTTTTCGCACCATAATCAACATCATAGGAAGTTACTGTATATATAACATGTTCCGTTAATAGATATTACTAATTCTTACCAACTTCCAAATTTAATCTAAATAGTTATAAAATAGTAAATGAAAAAGATAGACTTAAAATTTAGGACGTATACTTTGTGGAAAACGAAATACATTTTCAGGATCATATTTCGCCTTTATTTTTCGTAGCCTTTCATAGTTTGAGCCATAATATGCTTTTCCATATTTTTTGATGTTTTGATCTGGAACATTCACATATGAGCCTGTTACATATGGTTTCAACTGTTGGCGTACTTTTTCAACTGTTGCAAGATTCGCATCTTTTTGTGATTTATTTTCCCAACTAGCAGTCCATTCCGTATAAAACAATGGATCGCGCCAAAAGAAGGCTGTTTCGTTGCTTGGTACTCTGCTTAGAGCACCGCCCCAATTTATAAAAAAGAAATTGGCTTCTGTCCCAGTGGCCTCTTCCAAAAATTGTTTCATTATTGAAATAGGTTCTTTCGACCAAAGATCCAATACCCATGCCGAAGAGAATTTAACACTCTGATCAGATCTACCCGGGATCGGTTCGTCAGGGTCTAAGAAATCTATAGCATCTGGATAAGCTAATGTCTCTATAGTTGTTTCTTTTGGGGTTCCAGCATTTAGTAAAGGCTTTAATAATCTCCTTAGCTCACTTTCTGAACCTAAGAAGATTCCCTCTGCATGGCACAGTCCATTTACTTTGCTATAAATCTCAAGTAAACACCCTAATCGTTCGTCTACAAACGGTGCCCATTGTTGCCAAGCCCTAAATACAGTTTCTAGTTGTTCCCATGGCCAGATAATATTAAAGACTGTTGCTGTCCTAGGGGCCTGATGAACTTTAAAGGTGTATTCTGTATTATATCCAAAATTACCACCGCCGCCACCTTTAGAGGCCCATAGTAAATCCTCATTACTAGATTGATTTGCTTGAATAATTTTACCTTTTGCATCTACCATTTTCAATCCGATAAGGTTATCGCTTACAAGACCAATCGATCGTGACAGTACTCCAAACCCACCACCCATTGTTATTCCTCCAATTCCAACGGTTGGGCTATCTCCAAACGGAGCCATAAAACCTTCTCGAGCTAATCCTTTTACAAGTGGGCCGACGTGAATTCCTGTTTGAACCGTTGCAATCGCATTTTTCCTATCTAAGGAAACTTTTTGCATTTCACTCACATCAATAACAACACCACCTTTTACTACTGAAAGGTTCTTATCTAGAGCATGGCGCCCACTTCTGACGCGCATGGGCACTTCATTCTCACGAGCCCATTTAATAGCGTTGCTTACATCTTGAGAATTCTGTGCGAAAACAAAGACAAGGGGAGAGACATCAACATAAGGGTTCCAATTCTTAATGGCTTCTTCATAGCCAGGGTCTCCTTTGAAGATTACTAGTCCTGTTAACTGTATTGATCCCATCTACTCAACTCCTAATTTTAATAATAAAAATGTAATTATAAATTTTATGTAATATAAATAATAAAATATGCAATTTAACTTGATGATAATGGAAGATATATTAATAAAAGCTAATGTTTTGAGTAAACTACTCAAGGCAATTAGGGTTATCAATATACACATAATTTTTTCTGTTTTAGACTGTATATGATATACAAACTTAGTTAACACGGAAATCTACGAAAAAGAGAACCTTGATATACCAAAGGTTCTCTTTGTGTAACTTTTTTCCAATATACAGCTTTCTACACAGCCTTGATATAACAATGATTTCTCTACAAGTGAATGAAAATAAGGTGTATAAAAAGCGCACATTTTATACATATGCAGCTAAGGTAAAATGTAGTCTTGATGGTGAAAATACGGTTTCATTAATTCGAAGTTATCTTTTCATTGCTTGTTATACGTATGAAACCTGATAAAAAGCTACCCCAGTCTAGAGTGACCCCAATTAGAATCAACTTAAAGTTACTTTTACACCATTAGAAATTCAATAAAAGGACGTGTTTGTAATTCTTTTTTCGTTACTCTTGTAGGTTTAATGGCTCGTAATTCTACAACCATTTCACTTACAACATTTCGCTTTCTCATCACGTCCTCGTATATTTCGTGAAATGATTTTTTCTTATATACTGCTTGACTAATAAATAAAGAGATTTTTTCCGTTTTCCAATCACCCTTGTATCCATAATCTGCTCTCCAATAATAAGGTTGTGAAAAACAAGCAAAAGAATCTATAAAGTATGGTTTCACCACATATTTATTATCACTTAATCCATATTGAAGGCGAAAAACTGCTTTTGAATCATTTTTTGCTATTCTGTGAAGTTCCTGCATTAGAGGGAGTGTAAAGTGGATATGTTCAATTAGGTGACTTGCATAAAATTCATCTATGCTATTGTCTTCAAAAGGAAGAGGGATTTCTGAACACATTTCTAGGTCAGCTACAATGTCCACTCCTTGTCCTTTCATGATATCTAGATTTATCCACTCTTTTAGAATAGTTTTCCCACAACCCAGATGAAGTTTTTCCTTCATTAATATTTCCTCCTTTTTTGAGTCAGTGCCTTCTTAAGAATTGTCTATTTTTCTTTATAAATGTTTCTCTTATGGAAGTTACAACAGGAGTTAGTCTCAGTTTAATAGAATATCATTTAAAATTAATAAAAATAATTAATTGATAAAATCAAAATCTTTTATTGTAACACTCCATAATGGCTTCTTCAGGAAATAGGCATCTTATATGGAATCTGCACTCGTCCACACCCTTCTTACTACTTTACATATTATAAATTAAGCAATTCTATTTCAGTATTCTCCTAATTTTCTAACAGAAGGTTTGAATGTCTGTCTGTTCAAGAAAAAACTACCTTAATTCTCCCATAAGATAGTTTTCCTTTTCGTATAATCACAATTATCAAAAAAAGCCCTTAGAAATGTTTGTTCTAGGGACTTTTTGATTTATAAAGATTAGAATGATGCAAAAATATGAGCATTAAAAGTTAATTATTCCATCACCAAAAAAAACTATTCTTAATACACTATATGTTTTCATTCTCAATTAGGTAACTTGCCTAAGCTGAATATTTTCTATTATTGGAGAAAAGTACTCGAGATGGTTCACATTATTACTCTGTATAAACCTGCGTCTAAACAGAAATAAACACTGTTCAGGAACAGTAGTTTTTTTTTGTTAGGCTGTATAGTTTATTCATTTTTAGTTATCTGGGTTTTATGGGAGGCATAAAAAAGGAAACCCACTGCTCGCTTCATGATAGCAATAATATTCCTCTAGACCTAATTTAGTAAATTTATTACATGAAAAATAATTATCTTTCTAAGTTGTCCAATCACTTTTAATTAATTGATCATTTTATATAATAAGGACGCAAAAGGGAGGGAATAACCATCATACATCCCGATAACGAAAATTTACTTGAAGTATTAGGTAATGTTAACAAGGCCCTTATTAACATTAACAAAGCGATAGATGATTTCGAAAAACAAAAAGATTTTGAAAGGGTATATGAACTTAAAACAGTAAAAGTCAATCTTGAAATATCAAAGAAAGTAATAATGTATGGACTATTTCATAATTAACTTTAATTTATAATATAAAAGGTTTTCACGACAATTTGGACATAAAGCTATGTAAGTTTTCTTATTAATGAAGAAAGGGAGAATTCAATTGATAACAACACCTTCGATTATTTATAGTGTTCTCGCTTATGTTGCAAATCCTGGAAATAACACAGTTTCAATAATCGATGTAGAAACTAATTTAATGACTTATAACATTTTAGTTAGAAGTATCCCATACAGACTGGCTATTACACCAGATGGAATGCGAATTTATGTTGCAAATTATGGAGATCTTACAATCTCAGTAATTGATACGATCGCTAATGCAGTGACTGCTACTATTTTCACTGAAGGCAATCCATCCGGACTAGCTATTACACCAGATGGAACACGTATTTATGTTACAAATGAGGATAATAATACGATTTTGGTAATTGATATTGCTACAAATACAGTAATCGCCACAGTTTATGTTGGCACCACTCCTAATGAGGTGGCTCTTACACGAGATGGAAAATACGCTTACGTTACAAATGCGGGTAGCGATAATGTATCGGTCATTAATACAAATACAAATACAGTAATTTCTACTATTTCCGTTGGCTATAAACCATCTGGAGTAGCTATTACACCAGACGGGATGTATGCTTATGTTACAAATAAGTTCAGTGACAATGTATCGGTTATTAATACAGCTATAAATACAGTAATTTCTACTATTTTCGTTGGTTATAAACCATCTGGAATAGCCATTACACCAGACGGGATGTATGCTTATGTTACAAATGCGGGTAGTAATAATATCTCAGTTATTAATACAGCTAAAAATACGGTAACAGCTACTGTTTTCGTTGGGGATGCTCCATCTGGAATAGCTATTACACCGGATGGAACCCATGTTTATGTTACAAATGAGTTTAGTGACAATGTATCGGTTATTAATACAGCTACGAACACAGTGACCTCTACTACTGATATCAAAAGTAACTCTTTTCCCATTAGAATATTAATTAAAAATGGTATGTAATGAAATTTATTAGCCACGAGAATTAATTAACATACTGAGCTTTATTAGAAATAATCAGAAAACAATATTAAGCGTACTATATTGACGAAGAAACATTTATTTTAAAAATGCATTGACTGATACAGTATCGGTGTCTCTCTTGTATCCGTATAAAAGGACTAAACAAATATGAATTCTCTATTTAGAATAATAATAACTGTGCAAGGCTTCAATCGTGGAGGTGAAAATAAGTGAAGAAAGAAAAAGCTAATTTAGAACTGGTCGTTTTCCTTGTACAGTAATGTAGCCCCTAGTCTTTTCTAATTTACGTAATCGTTGTTAATAAAAGGGGTAAAAGGTTAACTAAGAACTATTCCCTAGCGAGGATCCCGGTATTCGACACTGGCTTGGTTAAGCTGTACATAATCCCCTCCTCCCTAAAAGAAGGATTTAAAACCCATTGGCTTTCCCACTGGATTGGAAACCTCTTCAGGATTCCCGTTCAAAAATAAAAATGAGTCACTGAATGGGTTCAGTAGCTTTCTTAGTTATTATATATAAATTTAGTTAACAAGAAATATTTTGGATTATTTTCTACAACCGGAACCATGCTCATTATCTATATAGTGTCTACAACCACAGCTATGATTATCAATCCCCTTGTGTCTACAAAACACAGACTTATTCCACTAGTAAAATATATCCCTCTTTAACCAGTAAGGGCATTGTATAAGTTACAATAAAATTAGCTAATACTAAAAGCATAGAGTAAAAAAGGAGGCTCTTAGTATCAGCAAACTAATAAAATTTTATAAAAAATAGGCAACTATCTAACGATTTATTATATGTCTTTTAATATAACTTAAAATCCATTAGGAGTAGTCTATCTAAAAAAGAACTAGTTATTAAACTAGCTCTTGATATGCCAATTTAATTGCTAATTTCAAAATACATTATTGTAAATGCAATTTAAATATTTGAAATTTTCATTAACCAATCCGATTTATAGTAAGAGAAGAACTACCCACAATAACTGAATCACCAACTTTATGAATTCGAACATCAATTACATCATTAGCTAAAAGATCTAATTGAATAGTTTTACTTACAGTGGCTAAAGCTAGTGTATTACTCGTTACAGTTAAACTTACCGCAGAAAAATTTAATGGAACATCATTAACAAAAAGAAACCCCCTAGCAAGGTCTGTTGGATTAATTCCAAGAGTTAAACTCATAGATATTTCGTAAACCCCCGATTCATTAATTGTTATTGTATCATTAACTATACTTAATGTTACATTAGCAGAAGGACCCACGAAGTCATAATCAACTTTTGTTTCATCAACATCTATAACTTGTCCAGATTCTTTACGTAAAGAACCAAAAGCGGGTAATACACTTGACCCTGAAGGCCTTGATGTTGTGCAATAACAGGAGTTCGAAGTGCGATTGGAGCAACAATAACAGTGTTTCTTTCGACATGAAGACAAAAAACTCCCCCCTTTATTTAACTCATACTATAGCTATATTAAAAAAATATTAATTTTGCTTGTATGCCTGTCTAGAATACTCTACATAATTTTTTGTTCTCAAGAGAGAAGCTGTTGAAATTATTTTTAATAGTTTTTTCCATATACGAATAGGTCTTTGTTTACTAAGGATTTGTTTCTTTCGTTTATTAACATTACTGTCATCATCTTCGCGACCATGATCTCCACCACCGTAACCATTGCCAGCGCCACCATCTACGAAAAATCATATGTTTTCACTCCTATATGTTTATACCTTTAAAATATGTACAAGGGATGAAAGTGTTCATTTTGAAGTTAGAAAACTTCTAAAGGCGTTTTTGAGCATCATCAGACAATTATGTTTCATTGAAAGAAAAAAGCCACTGACTAGGTTCAGTGACTTTTTTCTTTTGTTTATGGATGGACGCTTCCTTGAGTTTTAGGGACTCAATACCATCATTCTCATAAAGAGTTTGTTATCTGTTAAGAGTTCTTCTAGGTTTGGTATTCAAAACGTTGAACCTAACAATGCATATCTTTCTGATTTGTCGCCATTAAATTTCTGGTTTTTGAAAAGGTGTTTCCTCTCAAATACGCAGCTTTTTATCTATCGTGGATTCGATAATATTCTAAGGGCGTTTGAATGAAGGATGTATAAAAAGTGCAGCTTTTATAAACATGTTAGCCCAAGAAAATAGTACCAATAAAAAATAGGATATTATCTGTAGTTATACATTATTTCCTTAAAAGCATTTTATAATTACTTAGTCGTTAAAAAACGATTCCTAGGTAATTGGGGTTCCAGTAAAACACAGAATTTTGTTTCTAGATTATATTTTATTTTTCTTGGATTACTTTATAACCACTTATAAAACGCATCAATAAAATGATAAAAAACTTATTAGTTCTAAATTTTTTTAAATTTATATTTATATATAAATGTTTTTGACTTGATATATGTCTTTAAAAACAATTTAAAAAATATTAATTTTCAATAAGTAAATAATAAAATATTTATAAAAAATTAATGGTTTTATCATTTACTCTAAGTGACGACAAATAGGAGATTTTTCTACAAACAAAGTAATAATTAAAATAAATTTATATAAAGTAACTTTTATAATATTTATATAAAAATAAGAAGGTTATAAATATATCTTAATAAAAGTTAATTATTAAATTTTATTAAGTAATAAAATGATATTTAATGTGATTTCTTGAAAAACTATCTATTGATTTCTATTATCATATTCGTAGTTATTGGAAAATCATCTACGAATACAAGACGTATACAAAATGTATTTGAATAGATGGCAGGAACATGAGGATGAAGTGCTGAATATGTATACAAATTGTATACACGAGGTGATAAGGTGGGAAAGCTAGATAAGTATGCTCGTCAATCAAGATCAAAAGAAGCAAGCAAAGTGTTACCGATTCGATTGCCAGAAAGTATATATGAGCAATTTCGAGAGCGTTGTGAAGAGTTAGGTCTATCAATGTCGGAAGCTGGATATTTACTCATCAGGGAAGAGTTAGAAGAGAATCTATACACAATGACTACAAACGAAGTTGCTGCAACTACAGGACGAATACAAAAATCTATACAAGATGAGAATACACCGTATATAAAAAAAACTACAAATAGCTCTTCTACTTTTTCTAGTCGCTGGACGTCAGCTCATTATGAGGTTGAAAATGAACTACCTTGTCCTTTATGCTACCAATGGTACAGTAAAACTAACTTTGCTCGTCATGCCAAGAACCATAATACAACTACAAAAGAGCTCTTAGAAAATAACAAAGAGTTTATTTTTCAAATGATAAAAGAACGTAAACACAATGCGTAACAATAACGTAAGAGGGTTTTTGCATATGCATACCCTCTTGCTCGAAAGTAAAGTGGAAGAACGGATTTATTCCTTATAACATAAGTATTTATGAAGATAAAGAAGAATTTCGAAAGCAGGGCATACTTGTTTTTTCTTACTTAGGGGGTTAAAAAGTAAGTTATTTATTGAATTCACAGAAATTTAGCATAACTGGACAAGCACAAAAAGAAAGGAATTTTGTATATATAATAAATTAGAAGGAATCCAATTGAGGTCTATTTTTTACATTTAACAATTGATATTGGTAACAACGTTTATCATAGCTTGATGGGTTTGCTATTGCAGAGAATGCTAAGAAAAGAGTATCAAATTAGTATTTTTGCCTATAGTAGGCTAAGAATACTAACCCTTTTTCTATAAAGGAATAAACTATATAAAAATACAGGAAACGGGGTTTATGAAATGAAAAATTATTATATTCCTCCTAATTATGAGGGAGTATATAGACCGTATGTTAACGATGTAAGAGCAGGAGCTTCTGCTTTTAGAGCTATTAATAATGTAGATATTCCTCTCCAGGCTAACAGTGCTAACAAGGTTCGTTTTCAAACTGAACAATATGATTTGGCAAATGAATATGATCTAAATACCTCTACTTTTGTCCCGAGAGAAAGTGGAGTATATTCCCTTTCATCCTCAGTTAAATTTAAACCTTTTAATAGTAGCCTATATAACTTAGATATAGTTTTTCTCATAACCAACAAGGGAGAAACTGAAGGAAGAGATAATGAAGCTTTTGCAGCAAAAAGACCAGGAATTATAACAGCAAGTGAAACCTTTTGGTTAAATGCGGGAGATCAGGTTGTAGTAGGGATGAGAAGTAGCATTGCTGGCATGATACAAGGGGACGGCAGTACAACTTTTTCAGCAGTCAAAGTATTTCCCTAAACAATATGAATGTTAGTTTAAGCTTAATTTTATTTGACCTATTATCTCCGAGTAAACCTTCTTTCCCCTATATAAAAACGTCTTTAAATTGATGAATAGAATAATTTCTATACTACTTATACATTTCCTTGAACTGTTCAAGCTTGTTAATTTTACCTTTCCCCCTTATATAATTGCCTTGTAAGTTATTAAACCTTTTTTAATAATTCATATTAAATGAGAAAGTTCAATTTTAAGATCTATGTAGAACTCAACGCAGATGTATTAATATTTTCATTAGCTTAAGAGGGAAATATCTTTTAAATATATCATATAGTCAAACTTTTAGAGAAAAGAGGAGGAAAAGTGGTAAGTGCTATTTTGCGTGATGAAGATATAAAGTCCATTAATTTGTGGATAACGAAGATGAGGCAGTATAAAACACAAGATACGGAGTGGATGACTAAAGCCGCAGTAAGGACCTTAAAATTAGATTATAAAATAATTGGATATGGATACGAGCGGGTCACTTATGATCTTCAAAATGGATATGTATTAAAAGTTGCCACGTCAGAGTTAGGACTTAAAAGTAATAAAAATGAATTTATAATATATAAGTGCTGTCATGCTAAGTTAAAAGAACATCTGTGTCCGGTTAAGGAAGTCGGATATGGGTGGATTATAATGAAAAAAATGACAATCTCAGTACCTAGAACTGAAGAGTATGATAACCAATTAAAGTATTTAAAAAAGAGGTTTAGACAATATGGAGTAAGACCTAAAGATTTAGTAAGACCTAATTTAGCTTTAACAAAGAAAGGGAAGATTGTCTTTATTGATTATGGGGACTTTACATTAAAGTGAAAAGGATATCCTATAAAATTAAAAGATTAATATTAGCTTTTGTTTTTATGGATTATCCTTTCACTACTATCTGCATAATGAAATAATAATATCTTTACTTATATTTTTTCCATTTATCATAGACGGATGGACGAATTTCTCTTACGAATTTCAAAAACTCATCTGTTAACCCTAGTTTTTTTAATCCTTTTAATAATTTAACAGGTACAGGTTGGTCAGAAGTAAAAGCCCTTTTATGATCGATAACTTTTAAATCTCCTAACTCGTTGATTAACACATGGCGTATTTCTGCATCATATCTAGTGAACCCTAATTTTTTTAGTTCATCCAACATGTTTAAAATCTTCTCAACTAGAGGCTTCGTTAACTGTCCATGCTTTTTTAGGTATCGTGCGAGTGAGAATCCTTTTATATATTCCATAACTATAAAGTTTGCGCCATATTGATAAAGACGTGGCATTACTGGAGATGATTGGCCTCTTCGCAGTGCTTCCAATTCTCTTTGTTGTGTTTCTTCTTTAAAAAAAAATTTAATACACCGATCAGATGTTAGTTGATAAACTATACCATCTGCTCCGTCCCCGATTATTTCATATTCTTTTAAGTCTTCCTTTCGAATAACCTTATTGTGTTTATAATTAATTGTTGGTGAAAAATCTTTCAAATCTATTCCTCCTAAAAATGAAGAATCATGTTTTCAAAATCTGAGCTGGTGATTTCTTCATTGTTATTACTATTAGGTAACTTAAATGTTAATTACTTGAACCTTCTACTTATAAATGTATAAAAGATTCATTAATTTACTTAAGTTAGCATTTAGACGAGTATCTTATTACTCTTTTTCTATTGAACTTCAGGATATATTCTCCGAGTGAGAAGTGAATTTTGTTATTTTCTCATATTTTATATCTTATTCTTGGATTAATAAGATGCTTGGATTCTTGTCCGTTAATTAGAAAATATATTTTGTAGTGTAAATTAATAATTCTAGCTGATGTTAATTGTCTTGATAATCTGTTGACTTATAATTTGTTATTTGGTGTTATTAAAGAACTTCCTAAATATTTATTTTTCAAATGTTATTTTAAATCAGAATTTTTTTGAAAATATGGTACAAGTACCCTTTCCAATTGCTTGTTTTTACATATAATATTATTAAAATTGGAAGAGAGGTGCTATTATTATGGGTTACAAAGAATACTGGGACGAGGAAAAGAATTCAGAGGAAGTTTCTTCTAAAAAGAAAAAAAAGAAAAGTGAGCACAAAGGATCTGGTGCAACGGTAAGAATTATTAGTCTGTGGAAAAAAGGATAATATTTATATTCATCTATCTTTTTTTATGTAACTAATAATAGAAGCTACATAACCATTCTTTCAAGCCTAATGAAGGAATGGTTATGTAATTTTATCTGGAATATATTGATAATAAAAGGTGTTATTTACAAAAAGGGAATAAAACAGTAGGGATTGCTTTAAAATTTAAAGATACTACTGATTGTTAAAATATTAAATCCTTAAGGTTTGGATTCTCACGAATACTAAAGAAAAGCTTAGAAACCAAGAGACATATTATGAGTAACTAACCAATCTTTTAATCGACTTAAATAAAAAGGTTAGGTGTAATCCTATTACACTAACTATACACAAACTGATTTTCTAATAAAAATCCCTACATAACTTACCAAAGCACAAAACATTACTGTAATTAAAGACATACATACTTAGGGTCTATTTTACAAACTGCTATGTTACTAGAGGAACTAGTAAAGTTTCATAAGACTATTTTTAGGAAACGTTATATGGTATTGCTGCTAACTTATTGAAGCTATAAAAAGATTGCTTCTTTACATTTTTGAGACAAATTAGGTGAGTCAAATATCAATGAATATGTATAACACTTAGGTGGAAAATATCCCTTTATTAATCGTGAATTGTGATTAAAAAGGGATATTTATTTAGAAATTTAATTGAATTTTATTTGATAATTAAAAAAGGATTATTTACGGATACATTGTATCGTAATCTGTGCTTTTATATTTACATTTATCCTTTTTGTGTTTGTGCTCGTCTTTTTCTTTGTATTTATCTTTTTTGTCCTTAGACTCGTATTTGTCTTTTTTGTGTTTGTACTCGTCTTTTTCTTTGTATTTATCTTTTTTGTCCTTAGACTCGTATTTGTCTTTTTTGTGCTTGTACTCGTCTTTTTCTTTATATTTATCTTTTTTGTCTTTAGACTCGTATTTGTCTTTTTTGTGTTTGTACTCGTCTTTTTCTTCATATTTATCTTTTTTGCACTTACAGTCATGTTTGTCTTTGCTAGCGTCATGGATGACTTTTAAATCGTAATGCTGGCCTTCTTTTTTGTTTTTATAAGATTTACTCATATTGCTTTCCTCCTTTCATATTATATTCTATTTTTCTCCAGTAAAATTGCTTGTACTATACGGAAAAATATTCAACATTACAGCCTATTTTTTAATCTTTCCGGAGAATCATTTTAAAATGTCTCTCCGGAAAGATTGTTATTTATAGAGATTGATAACTTACCTTATATATATCACTCTATTCCTAATTCCCTACCCCAAATTGCTACTTTTTCCAAATGATAACCTAGTAACTCGCCTCCGCGGTTATCAAATATTCTTCGTAATTGGGTGTGCAATCCTTTTTCTAATGTTCTTTGTAAATAAGCCATTTTGTAAAGATCTCTTGGATCAGTTTTAAATTTAATTCCATGCTTTTTCATTTCGTTAACGTAAGTTACTATACAATGATTTCGAATTTCTTCGGCGTATTTTTGCCAATCTGCTCTGAATCCCAATAATATTTCTACTAAAACTACCATATCAAACCATGTTGGAGCATATCTTGCTGACTCCCAATCAATGAACTGAATATTCCAGGGATAATCTTTGGTAACATCTTTACTACATATATTTTGCATGTGAAGATCTCCATGTGTAAGAGAAGAACCATTTTCCAGTATTTCAGGGAAAAAATCCGGACCTTTACTATATAGTTTTATTAAGGGCTTATAATAAGGTTTTATTAAATCTTTTGTTCTGTCATCGCTAACTGCCTCATCGAGAAAAACGACCGTTTTTTCAATGTATTTTTCTCGTTCCTTTCTTGCTGATGCGGAATCATAAGTTGGAAGCCAAGAACTCCAAGCATCATTATATTTTTTGAATCTGTCTTCGAATGTGCGAGCATGAAGTTTAGCAACCGTGGGAATAATGTAGTCTAAATGTTTTGGGGTAAATTTTAATTGACCGCGTATTTGATTAACAAATTCCATGAAAACCCAATCTTCATTTGAATTCCTTTCTATGAGGTAAATTTGAGGTAAAAATTCTTTCAGCAGTGGGTGGAGTTTCTTATATATATTAATTTCAACTTCATTTTTTTGAGTTGTTGAACTATAGACCTTAAAAATAATTGGATAGTAACCACTTTTTTTTCGAAGTAATAATTTATATATGCTGCTTCTTTTGGTTGATTTCAGACACTCTATTTTAGTTGGATCAATGATAACTTTTTCGCCCATGGAATAAGAAAGCTTTTCGGAAATCTTTAATTTCGTAAATAGTTTGTATAATAATTTAGGTTCATACACAATTTTCATTCCTTCCTTTGTTATTTCCAATGTTGTTTCCAAGCGTTAACCAAGTGAGAACATGTACTTCTAATAAATGGCATTGGGTCATTCCATGCAAATAGGGCGAACTCTTTTTTTCCTTGAAAACCTTTATAAAAATCAATAAAACTCATTTCTTTTCTTTTTCTTTTTTGAAGAAAAGTCAGATAATATCTTACTAGATATATCCATTTAACCCCATCTATTTGATAGAAGATGGGCTCGGGATTTTGTTTAGTTAAATATAAATAATACATATAGACAAAATTAATACCAGAAGGTTCTGTTAAGCTATGTGTTAGCCAGAAACGTGGGTTTATTTCAATGAATTTGTAAATACCATCTCGAGGATCCTTTTTGAATTCAGCCATACCAATGCCTTTAAGTTCAATTTCTTCAAAGAAGGGTAAACATATATCGAAAAGCTCTGGAACTCGCTTACTTATAATATGTGCACCCGTTCCAAACTCTGCAGGAAATTGGTGATTTTTTTGTAAGGAGAATAATGCCATTAATTTCATATCGTCATCATAGAAAGTAGCGACTTTATAAAAACAATTATCATCTCCAGGAATAATTTCTTGAATAATTAGCTTTCCATATTCCCTGTAGGTCTGGTAATCAGCTTTTAATTGGGCTAAATCATTTATTAAGATAGCTTTTTTGTTAATGTTTTTTCTGAATTCATGGCCAAGAACTGGCTTGAGGATACAAGGAAAATCAAGATTAGCAATCGCTTCTTCAAAGTGGTCTTCATTTTCTACAATATATGTTTTAGGACATGCGATATTATGCTTTAAAGCCAATTCATATGCCTTCTCTTTGTCTAAAACTTCTTCAATTAAAGAGTGATCTGGAAGTAAGAACAAAAAGTATCTAGACAGTACTTTGCGATTTCTTGAAATAAAAACAATATAATCATCAGAACCTGCATATAATATAGGTTTTTTTCCTATGCTTTGGGAAAGATTGATTAAAAACATAAGCAATTCATTTTCTTCAGTTAAAGGATTGGGACATATATTACAAGTCGCTAAACGGGATTTTCCTATCTTATAAGCTCTCTCTGTATCAAAAGCATATATTTTTATCCCTTTTTTAGATAAACTTCGAATTATTCCAACCCCATTTGCGCTCAAATCAAGCACAACTGCACAATGTTCATGTTTCATAAGGTTTAGCCACCTTTAAAATTTATTATATATACTTTCTATTTTTCTTATCATTCCATCTGTGGTTAAGTGTGTCTTAGCAAAATTAAATGCATTAGTACTAGCTTTATCTCGAGCTCGTTTATTAACAATGAAAAATCTTAATGCTTGTGCTAGTTCTTCTGTATCTCCAGGTTCAACAATAATTCCTGTTTTACCATGTTTAACAAGTTCTGGAATGCCACCGCAATTTGTTGAAATTATTGCTGTCCCACTATGCATGGCTTCAATAATCGCAATCGGTAAACTATCGTTAATTGTTGGAAGTACAAAAATGTCTGTTTTGCTTAAAATATAAGGTACATCGTCTCTTGAACCTAAAAAATTCACCATAGGTAAATCTAAGGAATGTAATTGTTTCTCTAAAGTTTCTCGCATTTCACCATCACCAACTATTAATACTTCAACATTATTTGTGTATTGCTTAATACGTGATAATGCATTAAGTAAATAGTTGTGCCCTTTTCTTGGTCCTAATCTGGCGACACATGTAATTACAAGTTTTTCTTGGTGCCCCAGCTTTTTTTTGTAATATTTTTCTGGATAATTAATACCTGTTATTACTGTTGTCATTTTTTCGTGTTTTGCTCCTAATTCTGTTAACGAATCACGAAATGAGTCACTAAGAATAATGAGCTGACTAGCAAACTCAATTGCTTTTCTCTCTAGCTCTTTATAATAGGTTTCCTCAATAGAACCCTTTTCCATTAAGTTGAATTTTAATCTTTTGAAAGTGAACATCCCATGAGGAGTGAAAAATAAAGGCTTGTTGTAATTTGCATTAAATCTTCCTAGAATATTTGCTGTAAATATATCCTGTGCATGAAAGATATCGTATTTCTCTAAATCCATTTTTTGAAGCATCTGTTCATATACATATAAAAGACGACTATTAGATAAGATTTTTTTATCATAACTTCCATATCGTCTAAGAAAGAATTCCTTTAATTTAGGGGTAATATCTTCTCGTAAATTTTTTACTGTCGCACTGGGAAATAGATTAGGGGAGATAACATCAACTTTATGGCCTTGTTTTTTTAAACCTTTACTAAGCTCAGTAATATAATTGGACAATCCTCCTATATGAGGGTAGTCCCAAAATGTAGCGATTAATATAGTGAGTTTCTTTTTTGAGGGACGTTTTTGAGGGCTTATCTTTGTTCTATATTCTTCTCTAATTTTTACTGGCGGGAGATTAGGTTTATAGTATTCATCCATTTTTTCAATGATATAAGGGTAAGGGAAAATAAGATCTCTTATCATTTCCAAACCCTTCTTATCACTTCAAAAGCTTCTGCATATGGCACACCAATAGTCATACCTCGAACTCTGCCTAGATGTTTAACTCCTTCGTAAGAACGAGGGTGAGGGAAATTTCGCATTTCAACGTCATAATATTTAAGTGCATTAATCTTAGCATCAATATTACTTGTGATATCAACAAAATAATTTGGTTTAAATAGGTTATCAGAAGTGGAGGCATTCCATTCGCTAGAAGATACAGTTTCAAATGTAATTAACTCTATTGGTTCCTTATTAGGAAGAGGTCTAGTTGCTGTTAATACTGCCTTAAATGTAATTTGATGATCAAGATTTAGATCACCATAATGATGGGTGAATATTTTACTAGGTTTATATTTTTCGATCAATTTTTCAATTTCCTTCGTTAACAAATGAAGAGGAATTGATTCTAACTCTAAATTGGGATGCCCAAGGAATATTACTTCATCAATACCAAGCTGCTTGTTTGCGAGATTTCCTAATTCTTGAATGTGGTGTGCTTCTTCTTTTCTTCCTAAAGCCACAACGATTGAAATTACCTGGTGGCCTTCATCTACAAATCTTTTTAAAGTTCCTGCTGTTCCTAATAGTTCATCATCAGGATGAGCTCCAATTACTAATATACAATCTCTCATTTTCTTTCCTCCTGGTTCCGTATTATATTTAATATATGAAGTACTTGTACCTTTAGAAACTGTCATTGGCGGAGAACTAATAGTTATAAATTTAGAAATTTCCTCGAGGACAGTAACTCAGAACGATTGTATATTTTTAAATTTTCACCTAACAAATAATTAATTATGAGTGGAAAAGGGAAGGAAATTGAAAAACGTTCGTTCTTAAACAATGGTTTAAGTGATATATATAGGTGCTTTTTTATAAGCACTAAATTAACACGAAAAATATGTAATTTTTCTTGGTTATCCCTTAATTAGTCTAGGAGCACACAAAAAAAGCCAGGGCTCTCCAAACCTATGGCTTTTTAATCCACTTACATAAAAATTAAATTTAATTTTGCCGCGAATCTTATAGTATAGTAGTTAACTCTTATTTACTTACTATATCCAGAGATACGCTGCTTAAAAAGGAATTTTGTGATACCTAATTAAATGGTATTTTAATACAAATATTATCAATATACTTATACTAACATGCCCAATTTTATATATTTTTGTCTAATCATTAAATTGTTACTCCTTATAAATTTTATAAGGTTAGATTATTCTAAAGAAAGGTCCTCATCGATGTTAGCCATAGGAGATGTTACTGGAACAGTAGCAACTACAATATTAGTTAGTCCGTCAATTACAGAAATTGTATTTTCTGCTTCATGTGTCACATAGATCTGATTATTGGATGAATTAACCTCTATACCTGTAGGCTGATTTCCTACAGGTATAATAGCCATTACAGTGTTTGTTATTGCATCAATTACAGAAACAGTATTACTTCCCTTATTTGAGATATAAATTCGATTAGTGGCCGAATTTATACCTATACCAGACGGTTGAGATTCTACTAAGATCGTGGAAATTACAGTATTAGTTAACCCATCAATTACAGAAACGGTATTCTTAAATTCATTTGTTACGTAAATTCGATTGATATATGGATGGACATCTATATCAGTTGGGTAAGTTTCTACTGAAATCGTGGAAATTACAGTATTAGTTAACCCATCAATTACAGAAACGGTATTACTTCCCCTGTTTGAGATATAAATTCGATTGATATATGGATTGATCCCTACACCGGCCGGTTGAACTCCTACTGGAATGATAGCAATTACAGTGTTAGTTGCCCCGTCAATTACAGAAACCGTTTGGCTCCCCCCATTTGTTACATAAATCCGATTGTTATTTGGATTCCCATTTAGGCTAATTGGCTGATGCCCTACAGGAATAGTAGAAACTACATTATTTGTTGTTGCATTAACGACAGAAATTACGTTATTATTCTCATCTATTACATATAGCTGATCGTTAGAAGCTCCACTATCGCTAAAATTAACATTTATTTTTTTTGCTTTCTTCGCCATTTTCACCAACTCTTTTCATAATTACTGTAAGAAAATTGTTGAAAACATAAGGGGAATATCTTATGTATAAATATATGATATTATTATTTTTTTATTATTCAAAAAAATAACTTGACCTTATTATAAGATAAATTTCTCCACATATACTTTTACCCCTATATTGGATATGATATACCCCTGGCATCATTTTAAAACTTATAATATTTGGAAATAAAGGTCGAACTCAGGAGTTTCCTTTTGTGCAGTAAATACATATAGTATTATGGCAAATATCATGAAAGGAGCAGGTAACTTGAATAATTCAAACCAAAAGCCCGGGGAAACCCCTAACAAACTTATGGAATTAATGATGCTAAACATTCTTCAAAAACACGGTATTACAAAAGAGAATGTTAAAGGGAAAGTAACTGATGAACAAAAGCAACTAATCTTCGATTTATTAGAAGAATTAAAACAGCAATCCGGTTCACTTGTTGATAGGGCCAAGTCCAATTCTCCAAAAACGAAACCAAAGTAATTCCGTTTCTTCTTAAAAGCGCCTTTTTTAGGCGTTTTTTCTATTTTAAAATTGGACATAGGCTCATAGGGTTTAGCCCAATCTTATTCATTCAAAAAATCATATATTATTTCATATAAGGAAAGGAGTGTTAATCATGCCAACTCATAAACGCTATGAGTCTCGTGAAGTAAAGAAAAGAAGTAAAAAGAAACATTCTGATCATGACCACAAAAGTCGTTTCGAATTAGAAGAGGATGATCATTTTTCCCATTTATTTGAAAGCGATAATCATTTTGAGGACGAGAGTAAAGAGGATGCAGTTATTGAACAAGAAGCAGATGCATTTTCATTTGTTGATCAAGAATCTACTGAATTAATTTGGATTAAGGATTCATGTGACATTGAAGTTACTACAACAGATACTCAGGTAGCTGTGCAGCTTCAAGTTGCTATCCAAGTAGCTCTTGGAGTAGTAATTTCCATTCTTTCCGCTAATGTTGCAAATTCTGAAGTTATAGCTCAAGACTTACTAGCACATGCTAACCTTGAGCAAACTAACAAACAAAAAATTGTCATTGTAAATTCAAAAGATGTCAAAATTACAACAACTGATGTAGATGCCGCTGTAAACATTCAGGTAGCAGTTCAAGCTCTAATTGCAGTATTTGTTTCTGTCCTTAGTTCTTAATTCTTATTTAATTAAAAATTTAAAGAGGTGAAATAGTATGGGTGAACAAAAATGGAGAGCACTAGACCATTGTAAAACTGGAACACATAATGGAGCAGTTATCGATCAGGATGCAGAGGCAGCAAGTTCAATTGAACAACAATCCTTTGAATGGATTATTGTTAAGGATTCTGAATGTGTTGAAGTAAACACAACAGATGCACAAGTAGCGATACAATTACAAGTTGCTATTCAGGTAGCTATTGCAGCCGTTGTAGCCATTCTCACAAGTAATGTCAATCAGGGTGAAATTGTAGCTGAAGAAATGACAGCACTATTAGGGACTAAACAACGGAATAGTCAAAAAACAGTTATTGAAGGATCAATAAATGTAAAAGTTAATACAACTGATGCAGATGTTGCTTTAAATATTCAAGTAGCAATTCAAGTGTTAATCGCAATATTTGTTTCTCTACTTAGCTCATAATTATGAGTTATTTTTTTAACGCTGCAAATTAAAATAAAGAGATAATCGTAATAATCTTGGATTTTTTTTATCTATTAAGAGGTTACTAGCAGAAAAAGAGAGGGATAGTCTAAAAAACGGTTCCCTCAGTTAATAGTTTTAGAGTACACCAGAATTATATAGAGTTCTAAAGATTATTACGTCATATTTAAACTCATGGATATATTTAGCTAAATTTATTCGTTATTTACTTTCCTGAGAATAGGAAAAAAGCACTTTTCTTGTGGAAAGTGCTTTTTATATTTTATAGATGAAATTATTAAATGGACAAGGGAATTAAACAATTCTAGTGTTTAGATTCACCATCTGAGGGGAAAAGTGACAAGATTTTTATTTGGTATTAGTCTGAGTAAGCAATACCATTAAAACTCTCTGGTCCCACTCTCACGGTTCCTAGGAGATTTGAGCCAATAAATGCCGTATAGACTAAAAGGCCAGAAGCCGGTGCAGGGATGTTAAAATCAGAAGCTGTGAAGGTAAAAAGTTGGGGGCCTAATAGATTTATATTTAAGGATTCTGAAGAGGAATAAATGACAGGATCAGTGAGGGCAGTTCCTCTGACTATTGTAATAGTAATCGTTGTTGCTGCAGGTAGTAGAGGTAATTGGCAAGCAACTGTCCCGCTTAATTGAGTACGGATAGGACCTGTAGCTCCTGAAACATTAAGTCCAATTTGTCCAAATAATCCTGGTTGCGAGAGAATAGTAATAGGAATAGAAATAGAGTTAGCAATGCTAGCATTTTGGGATGTTCTAGCATCTAATAATCTAGTCATGTAATGACCTCCTTTCTATATTATTTATTATATGACAAGTAAGTTTTTACGCTTGGACAAACTAATTAGTTTAGTACAACTTCAAACCTTAATTAACGGAATGGAATTTAATCAGTTATACTTCCCTAGGGTAAAATTTACATGCATTATTTAATATCATAAAGAAGTTAAACTACATATGAGTAACTTTATAAATAATTACTTTTTAATTTCGTTACAAATATTGTAACGAAATTTCATAAGGTAAGATATCTGCTACACAAAAATTAAATTAGAGTATCGTCTTATTAGTGACAATAAGCTTATAAAAGTATCAATACCCCCGTTATTGGAATATTTATAATCAGTACCTTGTATAATGGAGGTTATTTTATATCATGAAAGATATTCAAGTCATTTTACTGAGTTATTCTAACTCAAGTGCATTACAGCAGGCCCTAACGTCTTTAAATCTTATTATCAATCGAGTAAAAGGGGTCATAGTTATAGATATACCTGATCTTTTGTTAAAGGTAGCTGATTCTTTTACTACGCAAGCGAAAATCGAATATGTGAAACTAAACAACAATGATTTAGGAAAGGTATTAAATAATTATATTAAAGAGCTATCTTGTGAATATGTTTTATTCCTTTACGATCAGGATTATTTAAATTCAAACATAACAGAGATACAATTAGAGTTAAACAATGAAAAACAAGTGATGACTTATCAAAGTACAATCAAAAATATAACATTTCAACGGCCTTTTTTTGTAAAGACGTATTTCTTAAAACAAAATATATTTTTTCAGGATAATGAAGTTCCTTTTAAAGAAGCCATATTACCTTCATGGCTATCTTTGGTTAAACATTATCACCTTATACTAGAGAATAGGGGTATTATTAGTCAGTACTCTAAAGATGCTTCTACAAGTAATATTGAAAAAATAAAATTTATAGAAAAGTATCAGTCAAAACTACCTAACCAAATAGCACAACCCTCCGTAGCAGTAATGGTGTCAAATTATAATATGGCCAACTATGTAGGAACTGCTATTAATTCATGTTTCCTACAAAATAGTCCACCAGAACAGGTATTAGTAGTTGATGATGGCTCTACTGATGAGTCTTATAAGATTTTAGAAAAATGGATTTACCATCCTCGATTTAAACTTTTAACTAAAAAGAATGGTGGAAAGGCCAGGGCCTTGAATGAATTACTCCCATACATTGAGACAGATTTTATAGTTGAACTAGACGCTGATGATTGGCTAGACCCTGATGCGATTTTTGTTATCAGAGATTATTTAAGGAGCTTAGCAGACGATGTTGCTGTTCTCTACGGTAATTTAAGAGCTTGGAAACAGGTGAGTCCAGGGAAAGTAAAATACAAAGGTATTAGAAAAGGAAGCCAAGTCCTCAATAAAATGGAATTGCTATCATATACGTTTCCTTTAGGTCCTCGCATCTATCGAACATTGTCTTTAAAGGAGAATAAAGGATTTCCAATTATAGACTTTGAGGATGGTCGTATGTATGAAGACGTTAGTATATTAAATCATTTACTAAGAGAAAATCGTTTACTATATAAAGATTTTACGGTTTATAATGTGAGGGAGCATAAATTTAGCATCACAAAAAAAAACCCCTCCAATTGGAGCGATTTTTTAAAGTTGCTTAATTAAGCAACTGGGGAAAAAGTAACAAAGTTAATTGCAGGGATAGATATAGTTAGTGGAGTAGTTGTAGTACCATAACCATATCCAACCGTCTGAAGGATAGTAAGAAGGTTACCTGTAACAGAAGTAATAATTCCTTCCACAAAACCATCAGACATGGCAATTTCCACTGGTGTCCCAATACGTTTTGTTAATTCTGCCGCTAAAAAGCTTTCAAACATATAATAAACCTCCTCCTTAAAGTGATGCTACTGTTTCAATTTTGCTTAGATTTACAAAGTGCATCGTTCCATCACTTTCGACTAAAACAACATAATCTGATAGAACAGCAAGTAAAACTCCTGTAAGTGTCTCATACTCTGTTGACAATTGTACTGTTTGGTTAAGGCGATTTGTTAAATCATTACGTAGAGCGTTTAAACTAGGTAGAAGTCTTAGTCTTAGAAGGTCAATTAAAAGGTTAGTAGTCGCTGTAGTTGTAGTGTTTAGAAGGCCAGTAGCAGTAGCAGTTGTAGTGTTTAACAGGTTAGTAGCACTCGTGGTAGTAGTGTTTAACAGGTCAGTTACATTAGTGGTAGTAGTGTTTAACAGATTAGTGATTAAAGAAGTATCTACGAGGCCATTGGTATTTAAGGTGCTAAGGAGCTCAGTTACATTAGTTGATGAATTAGCAGTATTTAACAGATTATTAGTAGTAGTCGTAGTTGTAGAAGTCGCTGTAGTGGGTAAGCTTTGTAATGTCCCAAGTAGATTGAGTAACCTTGCTTTAGCTTCACTAGATAGTGCCAATATAATCATCCTTTCTCAATTGCATTTTTTTACATTATTGTCTATGTTTTATAATATGCTTATCCGATTTTTTCGGTGCTCAGCATTTTAATTATTTTAGCTAGGGTTGAATAATCTTTTATAGATAGTCGAGGAGTATACACAAAAGAGAGGCGTATCACAGATGTTCCGTGTTTGTATTTAAATTTTTTTAGTATCAAGAATAAATTTAACAATTTGCTTTGGCATAGTAGCTAAAATAAATTATAGGCCTTTAATATTTCAGACATTGACAGCTCTAAGGTGTTGTTGTTTAGAGATTTTCTTTTGCCATATATTCTGTGATTAATTGTGTCAGAGTATTTTTATGGCGGTTAATGACGATTTTATTTTCTTCCTTAATAAAGGAAGCATATTTTTTAGTACCCATATTTTCATGAATTCTAGATAATAAAAGCGGTTCGGAAAGATAATGAAGATCAAATTTTTGAATGATTCGCGCCCATAAATCATAGTCATGAGTATAAAGGAGTGTTTCATCAAAAAAGCCTACAGAAGTAAACACATTTTTATTTATCATTGTAGAACAGCCATTAATAATGTTTCCCTTACTCATTTGTTTTAGTACTTCAAGCTTACTTGAGGGGTGAAATCCTATAGGAGGAGTTATAATATTACCTTTTGCATTAATAGCGTAGTAATTTGTATGGCTAAAAAGAGCATTGTTTATAATCATGAATTCTACCTGGAGAGCAATCTTTTGGGGATAATAAATATCGTCTGAACTAAGCCAGCATATATAATCTCCTGTAGCCAACTGGATACCCACATTTAGAGCACTTGCTGTTCCTCCATTTTCTTTTTCTGTATATATAATTTTATCTAAATAAGGAATGATTTTTTCTTTATATTGAGTGGATCCGTCATTTATCACGATAATTTCAATATCATTATAGGTTTGATTTAGTAAACTATCCAATGCATGACTAATAAATGGACAGTTGAAGAAAGGTACAATAACAGATACTTTTAACATATTTAATTCTCCTTTCAGATAACATTAAACTTATTAATATGCTATTTGATTATTATTTTATCTCCAATACCTTATTAAATAACATTACATTTATTAAGATATGAAACATATTTTAAATATGAAATAGATATTCGTTAGATTAATTTAACTAACCATTTAAAGTGGATAAAAATTTTAATTTAATAATATTAGTAAGCCAAGTAAAAGAGCAGTTCGATCTATGCATATTATTTATTAGAGTGACCTTTATTATCTTAAGGTTTAATATACAATCTATAATTTTTGTTTTTAAATTAATTTATTAAATGGGGGTAAGAAATGAATATATTGTTTGTATTCTATGTCCCAAGTGGTGGTGTAGAGACTTTAAATCGTCAAAGGTGTAAGGCTCTTAAGAAACATAATATTAATGCCCACTGTCTCTATTATGAAAATAGAAAAAAGACAATAAATGATCATGGTACTCAAACGTTTGTAACAAATGAAGACAGGGAGATAAAAAAAATATTAGATGATGGAAATTACAGTCTCATTGTGATTGTTTCAGATTTCCAAGCTTTACCTAGATTTAAATCACTAGGTTATCGGGGAAAGATGATTATAGAAATACAAGGATACGGCCCAAAAAGCACCGCAAGAGCTGCCCTTACAAATGCTGTGCCTCTTGTAACTAAATACGCTTCTGGTTTCCTTAACCCTAAAACCCCTCACATTATGCAGCTGTTAGATGAACTTTATCCCACATTCCCTGTTTTTAGTTTTAACAACTGTTTTGATACTAATGAGTTTTCATACCGATCCGTACCTGAAAGTCATACTCCACATATTGCATGGATTGGACGAATTGAAGATAATAAGAATTGGAGAGAGTTTTTAAAAATAGGCAGTGAATTAGTTCATAATTATAATTCAGGCATACAATTACATATGTTTGAAGATCCTACTATAAGTGAACCAAAAGAAAGAGCTGAATTTAAAAATTTAATTAAAGAATTAAATTTAGAGGCAAATCTTCTGCTTCACGCAAATGTCCCTAACAATGAAATGGCAAATTATTTTTCAATGATCGGTGAATCTGGTGGCTTTTTATGCTCTACCTCTAAAGTAGAGGGAGCACCTTATTCGCTTCTTGAAGCAATGAGCTGTAAGTGTCCCGTATTGTCAACAGACTCTGATGGTGTAAAAAGTTCAATTATTCATAATCAAACAGGAAAATATTATACGTTAGGTAATGTTGATGAAGCTGTTAAAGAAGCAAAAGAGTTGATAATGGATTCTCAATTAAGAGAGTACATACGTAAAAATGCTCTCCAGCATGTAAAGATAAACTTTAGTCCGGAATTATACTGTACAAATTTTATTGCTATGATTAGGTCCCTTGGAATATGATAACAAATAAAATACCAGAGCCTTACATGCTCTGGTATTTTATTTAAGTTGGATTTTCATTTTCTGTTTCCAAACCTTTAGCCTGTTTGTACAGTGACAGAACATTATTAACCATGGTATCAAGAGACCATCGCTCTTTCGCCCATTCCTTAGTACAGACAGCCAGTTGTTTACGAAGAATATCATTTTCAAGTAAATATCTTAACTGATCATATAGTTCATGGATGTTTCCAACAGAGGAAACTAATCCGCTTCTACCGATCTCAACCATTTCAGGTAAACCTGCCGTATTGCTTACAAGAACCGGTAAACCTGCGAGTTGAGCTTCCATGACAGAATAAGGCTGGGTATCATGTATACTAGGATGAACAAAAATATCTGCCTCTCTGAGAAAATGAGCAACATCATTAGAGATTCCTAAAAATCTAACGTGGTTACTAAGTTCTAAACTTTGGCATTGTTCTTGTAACTCCGCTTTTAATTCTCCTTCTCCGAGTATCCAGCATTCCCAATCATCTCTATCCTCTTTTAAAAGCGCAAGTGCATCAAGTAGATGATGAATACCCTTTAAATAAACGAGCCTCCCCATAAATAGGATAATTTTCTTTCCCTTTTTTGGTCCAATAATAGGGCATTTCATAGAATCTTCTTGAAAATTTTTAATATCTAATCCGTATGAAAAAGTCATTATTTTATCCGGGGAAATAGAAAAGTTATCTATAATATTATTACGCATCCAAAGCGTAGGACTATGAATCAAATTACTAGATTGATATCCTAGACGTTCAAGGGTTTTATGGTATTGATATTCAAATGTATCTTGCAGTTGTTGATCTGTTTTTTTACGATGCATGGTCTTAAGGGTAAAGAAAATATCCCTTGATAGGTTACCTAGTGCACTCATAACAAGGGGGATATGTGAAGGTTTTACTCTACTTATAGCCCTTGCTGCTGTTACATCTAGTGCATGAATAATGTCATACTGTTGGAGATTATAATATGCTGCTGATAGTTCCAAGCTATAACGAAATATTTCAACATTATATATCCAGCTGTTTATAGGTAATGAAGGCATCTCTGTTACGATCTTTTCTTTAATATAAGGAGAAATATCATCAATTTCTATTTCTGATTCTTGCCCTATAATTCGATATTTGGTTGTATCAGGAGTATGGCTGAGTATATCGACAGAATGCCCCAAGTCTTCAAGAGATTTTTTGAGTAGTGATACAAACGTCCAAACTCCCCCTGTATAGGGGAGTGGATAATAGGAAACCAATAAAATCTTCATTTATAATCATCCCTTAATTGTTTTGCATATATTTTGGTGTTGGGTGTGCAAACCTATAACAACATTGTAGAAAGCTAGACTAGCTTACTGAGTATATTTAAAAATTATATTTATAACCTGAGGATCAGGAATTTTATAGTCTGGATGCAATTTGGTTTTTATCTCATCTAAGAAATCAGTAAGATTTTTATCAAATGATGAAGTAGTTTTGTCTTTCATTTATTATTAATTCCCTTCTTTCTTAAAAAACTAGGCCAAAAATAGTATCCGATTTAGTACATTTATATGAGATTAAATAAATTTATCTTAGTTATATAGACTTCCATTAATGTATAATATGTGAGAAATTTTTAATTGATATGGAGGGGCTTATTCTTTTAATATTTCGATTAGGGATGTATGTAACAAAATTTAAATGTGTATAGGTGTAAAGAGACTAAGAATAAGGGGTAGCACTACTTGTAAGGGAGAATTTTAATCATTTAGATAGGATTCATAATTCGAACAAGTAGTGAAGTAGCTTATTAAATAAGGTTGAGATAGGTATTTGTGGGCATGGAGAATTATAAACTTATACACACTTTATAACTGGTCTGACTGAAGTGATTTTATATATTTTTTTAAAAGAGGACGGTAATGATATTCAATAATTTTCATCTCTTTTTGCATTTCGGATTGATATTTACGTGTTCCTGAATTCTCATGTGAGCGAAATTTTGTAAGGGATTCATCAAAGTAATGAATTTCATAGCCATTCACAAGCATGCGGAACCACATTTCATAATCGTGCGTATAACGAAAGTCTGGAGAAAAAATCCCTATTTTATCAAAAATTTCCTTTTTTATAAGGATCGTACAGCCATTGATAGCATTATAAGTTAGAAAAGCATTATATACATCTTCAAGATTGGTAAAGCGTTTAGTACACCAAGGAACTAAAACTTGATTATCTTTGTTAATATAATCAAAATTTGTAAAACTGGCGTCTATTTTCTTTTTAGTCATGAAGTCTATCTGTTTAGAAACTTTTGCAGGAACAAAATAATCATCTGAACTTAACCAAGCAATATACTCGCCTGTAGCAACAAATAAGCCAGTGTTAAGAGCAGTAGCAGTTCCCCCGTTTTCTTTCCTTATATAAATAATCTTGTCTTTAAATGGCATAATTTTTTCCGTATAGCTTGTAGAACCATCGTCTATTACCACTATCTCTATATTTTCATATGTCTGATCTAAGGCACTTTTAATTGCCTGATCTACGTAAGGACAGTTATAAAAAGGGATGATTATTGATACTTTTGGACCCATTATTTACCCTCCAAAAAATAAATTGTGTTCAGGGTATATGACTTGCTTATTATCCATACTTAATCCAAAATTTTATAAAATGATAGCTTTAATTTAAGCAATGGAATTTATAAGTTATATACTTTACGGAATATCAAGGAATCCATTAGTCTGAAATTACCTTATTTAATTCCTTAATTAGAATATGCAAAGAACTTGTTAAATGATATGAAAACTCTCTAAAAAACACCTTTCATATGCCAACCTCGAGTGGGAATAAGGAAAAAGGTTCGATTAAAGTAAATCTTAATTAATTTCAAACAAGAGATTTTATAAGAATCATCAAAGGACTAATTAATAAAGTAGCCATTTTTCCTTCTCTAGTTATTAAGACCATCTACTTGTTGACGATAAAAATCAACAATGTTCTTTATAGTAGTTTCCAGAGGTATTTTTGGTTGCCACCCCAATTCAAATAAAGATACAGGGTGCAGATCAACAGGATTAACTATAGGGCTTTGATTATCTAATTTTGTTTGAAATGGAATATTCGTTGTTTTCCTAAATATGTTTATAATTTCACCTAAGGAATGGCTCTTACCAGAAGAAACATCATATATGTCACCAGACTTCCCTTTCTTGAGAAGACAATTATAAGCTTTCACTGCATCACGTACATCTAAAAAATCTAGACGATTATTTAAATTACTCACGTTTAAGAATTTTTCTTCTTTCCCTCTTTCCATGTTTACGATCCTCTGGGCAAAAATTGAACAGACTCCTGTAGAGAATCCCGGTCCTATTAAATTTGATGGTCTAGCAATAACAATATGCATATTATATAAGGCAGCCCAAAATTGAGAAAAAATAGATTGTATCGTTTTGCTTAGGCCATAGGGATGGTTAAAAGTGGGGATAGAGGTTGGATTAAATTGGAGAGCTGAACTCACAATAACTGTCTTAGAAGCTGGTGCTTCTTGTCGGAGAGCCTCAATAAGATATGCTGTACCCATTGCATTCACTTCAAGGGAATTAAGAGGGTCTTCCCATGAACGACCTACCGCATTTTGTCCTGCTAAATGGAGAACATAATCAGGCTTTATTTGTTTAATAAGGTCTTTTATTCCCTTTTTATTAAGTAAATCGCATTGTTTTGTTTTAACTTTTTTATGACAAAAGTTTCTCTTGTTAGTTATGGCTATAATATCCAAGTCTAATTTTGAAAAATATTCACACGAATGTTGTCCAGTAAAGCCGCTTGCCCCGGTAATTAATAATTTATGTTTTGCATTCATCAGTTCCACATCCCATCCAATGTATTTAAACTTCCCATTAAATTAAGCTTAATATTAGATGTATGCTAAAAAAACCAAATCTTTCATTTAGAGCCTTTATGCTACTGTATTAAAATATTGTTTTTAAAATAAAAATGGTAGTTTATAACATTAATTAGCTACATGAATACCTATATATAAGGGGATTTGGGAGCGCTGATGTTATGAAAAGAGGAGAGAAATTTATGAAAATATTACTTGCTACATTTTGGGAAGTCCCTCATGTAGGTGGCGTTTGGAATTATATGCAACAGTTAAAAAAAGAACTTGAAGCATTGGGACATGAAGTAGACTTGCTTGGTCATGGAGCAGGGAATGAATCAGTTCATATTGTTAATAAAAATCAAGAATTTATTAAAGATGAGCTTTCATTAGTCACAAAGTTAGCTCAAAAAGAGAAAAATCAACCTCTTCTATACAAAGATGAAGTAGTTAAATTTTATGAGAAGCAGCGTCTGGGCTATATGGAAGGAGTTACTCACCTATGCATAGATCAATACGATTTAATTCATACACAAGACGTAGTGTCAACTGCCTGTATTAGCCCGCTAAAACCTGAAAAAACAGCATTAGTAGCAACTATACACGGTTGTGTGGCCCACGAATTAAATCACTACGTTAAAAATACTTTGAAATCCTCTACTGCCGATATAGCATGTAAGTATTTTAATGAGCTTGAGCATACAGGTGCTATGTCTGCTGACTGTACAGTGGTCGCAAATAACTGGCTTAAGAATATTTTAATAAAGGAATTTCAGGTTCAAGAGCAAAAGCTTACAGTATTTCATTATGGATATGATATTAATTCTTTTCTTCAGCGAATGCAGAACCCCCCAAGTCTTCGTTCACGTGTTGGTCAACAAGTAATTATTTATACGGGAAGGTTGGTTGAGATTAAGGGAATTCATCATTTATTATCTGCCCTCAGTGAACTAAAAAAGTTAAAAAAAGGGTGGGTATGTTGGATAGTGGGGGATGGGGATAAAAAAGCTGAGTTAAAAGCTCAAAGCAGAGCACTAGGGTTAGGAAAAAGAGTTATTTTTTTAGGCAACAGAAATGATGTTCCTTCTTTACTATCTCTTGCTAATATCTTTGTACTTCCTAGCCTTATAGAAAATCAGCCCCTATCCGTAATTGAAGCGCAACTTGCTGGAAAACCCGTAATAGTAAGTGATGCAGGGGGGTTACCAGAAATGGTTCAACACGGTTCAACAGGAATAATTTCACCTGCTGGAGACCCAAACTCACTATGTGAAAATATTTATAACTTATTAATAAACCCAGAATACAGGGACTCCTTAGGGGCTAAAGCTCAAGAATGGGCCTTAAATCATTGGTCGCAAAAAAAAGCAGTTGATAAGGTATTAAACGTTTACGAAAAGGTCCTCTCACACCGGGAGTAAACTTATAACTTTTAGTAGTGCGGCAAAGGTAAATTAATTCATCTTTTTAACGAAGTATTGGGTAGGGAGCTTACACAGTGACCTTTTTGATGACATATACTATTGAAACTTAAAGAGGGAGAGAATAGTATATGAAGGCTATAGTAACTGGAGGGGCGGGTTTTATTGGTTCCCATCTTGTGGAAGAACTTATTATAAAAGGATTCGAAGTTCATATAATTGATAGCATGATCTCAGGAAAGCAAGAGAATGTACATCCTCTTGCTACTCTTCATGTTGAAGATATATGTAGCAAACAGACTAAACAAATTATTCTCAAGGAAAAGCCAAATATAGTGTTTCACCTGGCTGCTCAGGCGGATGTTTCAAGATCCATCAATGATCCCCAGTACGATGCTGATGTAAATATAAAGGGCACTATCAATATACTTGAGGCTTGTCGAGATGCTTCTGTTGATAAATTTATATTTGCATCCACTTCAGCTGTTTATGGAGAGTTGCAAAAAGATTTAATTACCGAGATGGACCCTACAGTACCTATTTCTTATTATGGTTTATCTAAGCTAACAGCCGAGTCATATATACGCCTATTTTCTCATTTATATGGACTATCTTATACAATTCTTCGTTATGGAAATGTATATGGACCTAGGCAGACCCCAAAGGGTGAAGGAGGAGTAGTTGCAGTATTCTTAGATAGACTAAATAAAGGAACCATGCTAAATATTCATGGTGATGGTGAACAAACCCGTGATTTTATTTACGTAAAGGACATTGTTCAGGCAAATATAGCTGCTATTGACAAGGGCCACCAGGAGGTTATTCATGCTAGTACTACGCAGAGAACCTCTGTGAATCGTCTATTAAAGGAGCTTGAGAAGATTCACGGTTCTAAAATTAATATAAGCCATAAGGAAGGACGACCTGGAGATATTAAACATAGCTGTCTCGATAGTAAAAAAGCGCATAAGCTATTAAAGTGGCAGTCTCAAGTTTCTATCTTTAGTGGCTTAGCAGAAACATACGCATTTTTAAAAAAATAATCAATGGCATTTATAAATATGATTGTTTAATAGTTAGTCGATTTACTCACTTGACTTAAAGCTTCTCTATGATCCACCCATAATCCTTTGTGTGAATGCTTATTTTATTAGATTAGTAGTTACTAGCCCTTCCTTTTTTTGGATTTGTGCATTTAATATAATATATAGACTCGTACAAATTTTATTTTAAGGGGAAAATAGTATGAATTTAGAAGGTATAAAAGGGCAATACGACGCTATTTTCAGTTTAGGGGATTTGTGTTTGACTTCACTTCAGCTTAAAGATAACAACTTAAGAACGTTTTCCGGAATCTTAGATTGGGTCTCGTCTCCTTCTTTAAAGAATGTTAATGTTCTCTTACAGAACCGATTTGCTGATTTTTTGAATCTAAAGAATCTTAGAATTATAAAATATATATCACAATGGGACTTATTAGTGTGGGATGAAATTTATAATATAGGGTTTAACCATGATTTTAAAACAGACAAAAATACACTTACCTATTTAGGTGGCTATGCTGAGGTTAAAGAAAAATATGATAGAAGAATTCAGCGCTTTTTAGAGAAGTTGTCTACAGGTCAAAGAATCCTGTTTATAAGAACTGAAGCAAGTTTTGAAGAAGCTGCTGAGCTTGAAGCTATCTTATCTGGAATGATTGCTAATGATTTTAAAATTCTTGTTATTAATCATACAGATGTGGACCATTTAGTTGAAAAGAGTTGGTCTCTGCAAAGAGTCTGTGCTATTGAACTGCCTAATCATGATAAATGGAATGCAAACAATCATTATTGGAAGATGATACTAGCCGATATTACCCTTTTATAATTACATGAAGGAGCCTTTTCTTACCTAATTATAAAAGGGTAATTTTATATAATTGTGAAGTTTTGCTGTTAGTAAGAGCAATTATTAAACTTAAAGGGAGGATATGTGCCGAGGTATTAGTGTAAATACATAGAATTTATTCTTTATTTTGTTCTAAGTCAGTTATACCGTATAAATTGTTTTCTCTAAATATAATTACCATGAAGATTATTGGACAAGTTGAAACGAATTTTTATTCAATTTCATTTAAGGCATCTCTTCTAAGGATGTTAGGGTGCTTTTTAAGGGTGCCCTTACTATGGTAAAGAGCAACTGATAAATCTGTTTGTAACTAAGTATTTAAATTAACTTATCCTTAGTTATAAGTAAGGAGGGCTGTATTATGGATAATAATCGCTTTGAAGAGACTCATAATAGTAATGATAATAACTCCACTCAAAAACAACGTTACCGCTTAATAACAGGAGCATTTAACGATAAAGTAACAGCAGATCAAATTGCAACTGAAATAAAAGAGCGTTATGGTTTAACAGTGTATGTAATTCCTGAACAAGTTAAAAGATCTAGCTCTTCCCTTTGAATGGGTTATGCTAAGTTAGCTTTTATAATTATAAGAGTTACACAACAAATAAGGTATTATAAAAAGAGACAGCTAATTAGCTTCATTTTGAAATAATTGGCTGTCTATTACCCCTTTAATTTAATTATTTAAAAATGAATGTTTAAATAAATCACATTCAAACAATAGGTGGAGATAAAAAAGGACATCATTTTTAGTGTGGCTTCCTTTATCATTTCTATTATTTAGAGGGAATTATTTAGACATCCATTCTTTTAATTCATTTAACATCTCTCTGTACTCTAGAGGGGTGTAACAAAAGTCTGTGCGGGTACTAATGATTGTTCGGTCTAATACTACTTCCTCGTCGGGAATTATTTCAATATCATCCTTCTCAAAAACTTCTTTAAACAATTCTAATAATGTTAATTTTGATAACTTTTGCTTTGAATGTAGATGATATAATCCCGTAACATTATTTTCTATAAAAAATTCAATGGCCTTAGCTAACTCTAAGGTTGTTACTCCGTTCCAAAAAACTTTTTTATACCCTTTTATTATTCCCCGTTGGTTCATGAACCAAAGAAATAGACCAATTCCACCTTCCTTCAGTTCAGGACCTATTATTGAAGTACGGATTGTTAGGTGCTTATTATCAACAATTTCACCAAGTTGTTTAGATTGAGCATATACCGATGTACCATCTGGAGAATCGTTTTCTGTATAATCCCCTTTTAATCCTAAAAATACGCAATCTGTGCTAATATGAATTAACTTACCTTGATAACGTTCAATTAATTTAGCTAATTGATGCGGTAATAAGCTATTTATTTGAAAAGCACGCATAGGATTATTACTTGCGTGTTCATTTAAGACTCCAATGCAATTGATAATAATATCTGGCTTTATAGCGTCGATAGTTTCCTCGAGCCTTTTAAAATTTGTTATATCCAAGTAAATTCCATTTTTATCCTTAGGATCTCTTGATGTATAGGATACATCATAATTTGAATTTAGCATGAAATACCTTGTGATTACATGCCCTGCCATTCCTTTTCCACCAAGAATCAATAATTTCATTTAAATAAAACCGCCTTTCAGCAACATTTCTCTAATTGCCTCTTTGCTAATTGTTTCTTTACTTGAATCATATTTTTCTAGGTTTACAAGGGTGTATGGTGCGTAATATTCTTTTAAGCCTTCAATATGGATTGGAGGTAAAATAACGAAATATTCATCATCATATGTGACAGTGGTCGTACTCTCATATTCAGATAAAAGTAATTCGTGTATTTTCTCTCCAGGTCGTATACCTAATGTTTCAATTTCAATCGTTTCTTTACCAGAAGCCTCTATCAATACACTAGCTAGGTCAATAATTTTGCAAGTAGGCATTTTCATAACAAAAATTTCTCCGCCCAGACTTTCAAATGTCGCCTTAAAAACAAGTTTTATTGCATCTTCTAAAGTTAGAAAGAAGCGGGTCATATTCGGGTCCGTAATGCCGATTTTCCCTTTCTCCTGAATTTGCTTTTTAAATACATGAATAACACTCCCGTTTGTTCCTAGTACATTACCGCCACGTATACAAACAAATTTAGTTTTAGTATTTAATGTGTTAGCGTGAATAATTAGCCTTTCTCCCATCGCCTTTGATAAGCCATAGAAGTTAGCGGGGTTTGATGCTTTATCAGTAGAAATATAGACAACTCTATCTACATTGCAACTTATAGCTGCATCTATTACATTTTGTGTTCCATGTACATTTGTTTTCAATGCCTCAATAGGCTGATCTTCGCATACTGGAACATGCTTTAAAGCAGCTAAGTGAAAAACATAATTCACATCTTGACAGGATTCCATTATTGCTTCTCTGTCTTTAATATCACCAATTATGAAACTTAATTTAGGATGGTTGTCAAACTCTTGCTTCATTGTGAATTGGTTGGACTCATTTCTTGAAAAAACGCGGATTTCTTTAGGGTTATGTGTTAATAGTTGTTTAACTAATTCGTATCCCCATGAACCTGTACCGCCTGTCACTAAAATAGTTTTATTTTCAAACACCTTTTATTCCTCCTAATACTACTTTAATCACTTTATCTGAAACGTTTAGATGACCGTACCCTTCGGGATAGTACCAATTTTTCAATTGATTAACCATTACATGGACACAGCTTAAAATTTGATCAGCACTTATTCCTGAAAGCATATTACTTCCACATTCAATTGTTTCTGGTCTTTCAGTTGTTTTACGAATGGTTACAGTAGGAACGTGAAATAAACAGCATTCTTCTTGTACTGTACCGCTATCTGTCAAGACACAGTAAGCGTTTTTTTCAAGTTTTACAAAATCAAAAAAGCCAAATGGCTTATGAAGTTCTACTAGTGGGTGAATGTTAACAAGTGAACTATGTTCTATTCGAGACTTTGTACGAGGATGTATGCTACATATGACTCTTTTTTGGTAATATTCGGCCACCATGTTGATCCCTTTAATAATTTCCAGTAATCGATCTTCATGATCAACATTTTCCGCACGATGAGCTGTAACTAAAAAGTAGTCTCCTTCTTTTAAGGACAATTTGTTAAGAATCTTACTATCTTCTATTCTAGATTTGTAATACGTTAAAACTTCATTAATTGGGTTTCCAGAAACAATAATTCGATTAGAGGGGATACCCTCTCTAAGTAAGTTTTCTTTACTTTGGGGAGTATAAGGAAGATTGAAACTTGAAATAGAATCAATAATTCGTCGATTCTTTTCTTCAGGCACTTCTAAGTCAAAGCAACGATTTCCAGCTTCCATATGAATAACTGGTATACCCATTCTTTCAGCTAAAATCGCACTTAGACCACTATTAGTATCACCTAATACTAAAATTTTGTCCGGTTTTTCTTTCAAAAATATACCTTCTAGCTCTTTGTACATTTTTGATAACTGTTCTCCCAGGGTAAGCTGTTGGTTAGCCAATACATAATCTGGTTGGCGAACATTTAATTCTTGGAAAAAAACTTCGCTTAATGAAGCAGTAAAATTTTGTCCTGTATGAACCAAAATGTGTTCTGTAGCGTAATTATCTAGTTTTCTGATAATGAGGCTTAAACGTATAATTTCGGGTCTTGTACCCAAAATGGTCATAACTTTCATTGTATACACGCCCTATTCATGTTATTTGAGCATAAATACCTGCTCTATTTCGTATTCGCCCCCTTATTTATTAAAATATGCTCACCCTTGTTTCTTGCTATAGGCTAATCTATTAATCTTCCCAATAAAAACTTAGCTACCCAATTTATAAAACTTTTTAAGTGAAGTGGGAGGAAGGCGGTATAAACATAAGGATTTCTTTAGAGCTTATTATTCTTTTGTAAAACTTTAAAAATAGCGTTAAAAAGAGTTGTATATTGGGCTTATAAAAAAATTTAAAAGGGATATTTATTTATTCAATCATTATAAAGAAAGACAGCAGAAGCTTTTTAGAAAGTTCTGCTGTCTTTCTTTATAATGACTCTTTCTTTTTATCTTCATTATCATGGCCATAAAAAAGATATGCTCTATCTTAAATGCTAATCCCAATAATTACTCAAACTTACTCCGTTTAATACATAATCCCATACTAGTTCATTATTTGGGTCATCCATAGGTACTTGAACAGAACAGACCCTATCAATCGTCCAATGCATATCAATAACGTTTTTAAGTCCCTCTGCCGGCTGAAGGAGTAATATATTAAACGACCCTTTTGTCAACCCTGATATTACAGATTTTAATTCTATAGCTTCTTCTGGACTAGCTGCTCCCCATCTAATAAATAAAATGGAGGAACTATTTTCGACTTTCTCCAAAAATCTAGCTATTCGCTGATGGAGTTTCTCTTTATAGGAAGGGTACATTACAGTCCAATCCACGTTTGGAATGATAGGGAAATCATGGACAGAAATGATATTGTAGTAAGTATCATGAATGAAATGAGCATTAACTGGTTCAGTTCCTCCTTCTTCAGGAAAGATTGCTACACCATCATCGAGAAAATGAGCATAACCGTCAGTTCGCTGTAAGTTTTGAAACTCCATAAATCCAGTAAATCTATTTTTTAGCAATCTACTCACATCAGAAATTGAATTAGATATCATCCAGTCTAAAGGGAACGAAAATCTTCTCCAATTATGTCTTCTTAAATTAAGAGAGGGACCACACCAGCTGCCTAACCCTAACATTAAATCATAAGATCCTCTAATATCCTGTAAATTCAATATAATCATCCCTTTACTTTTAACAGTTCTATTATAGTAAATGCTAAATCATTTATTTTTGCTTGGACAAAGTAACTACAGACTTAGAGAAACTTAATCCTAATAGGTCTTAAGTAACTAAGAAAAGTGGATAAATACCTAAAAATTATCCCCCCACTTATTTTAAAATTTAGGGTACATAGCTAAATACGTTCAGATGGCAATTTGTTTAGTTATTTCTAGATTCATGTTCATATAAAGTATTCAATTTACACTAAAATATAAAAACACTGAATATTCCTGCAAGGTCAGTGCTTTTAAAAGTGTATGTTATATTTTTCACATTGGTAGTGGTATTTAATATACCAATAGTTTTTTCATTAATTTAGAAGAGTTAATGAACTGCTCGGTTTGCATTGATTCTTCCGTAAGTCCAATATAAGCCTGTGCCTGGTACTGGATCACAGGTAGATAAAATAGTATTTTTAATTTGTACATTATTTTTCCCTTGAGCTGCTAATAATGCTGCTAATCCAGCTACGTGGGGGCAGGCCATCGATGTACCACTTAAATACGCATAATAACTTCCTGTGTAAGTGGATAAGATAGTTGAACCAGGAGCTGATACTTCTACCCAAGTACCATAATTAGAAAAATCAGATTTTTGATCGTTTATATCTGTAGAAGCGACAGCAATTACGTTCTGATAAGCAGCTGGATATGTTAGTGTATTAGAAGCTTCATTTCCAGCCGCAGCTACAATAACCACCCCTTGATTCCAGGCGTAATTAATGGCATTCTCTAAAGTAATTGATCCTTGAGAAGAGCCTAAACTCAAATTAATTACTTTAGCTCCTGCATTTGTTGAATAAGTAATTGCATTTGCAATATTACTCAAGGTTCCATTTCCGCTGTTATCAAGAGCACGAACAGGTATTATAGATGCTGAAGGAGCTATCCCTGCAATACCTAAACTATTTTCTGTAAGAGCTCCAGCAATACCAGCTACGTGAGTTCCATGACCATTACCATCGTTAGGATTTAAATTCCCCTCTACAAAATTATAACCAGGCCAAAGCTTAATAGCTAACTCAGGATGGTTTAATTGAACTCCTGTATCTATAATAGCAATTTTTATATTTCCATTACTGGTAGTAACATCCCAAGCATCAGGAGCTTGTACTTTTTGAGGGCCATACTGATAGGCGAAAAAAGGATCATTGGGTGTATAGAAGGCTTTCAACATATGATTTGGTTCTGCGTATTCTACCTCTTCTAATTTATTATAAATTTTAATAAGTGTATTAATATCCCTTTTAGAATGTAAAACTTGAAAGTCAAGTTCCTTGTTGTGGTCTAAAATTGTACATTTATGCTTATGATGAATTTTTAGCTGTGTTTCTTCACACACATCTTCTTTAAACTTAACGATTATTTGAGTGTTCTTAGTAAATTCTGAAGAATCTAACTGTAAGAGTATCACTATATATTTCACAGTATAAAATAACAGTATAATAACGAATAGAGATGAGGCAGTAACAAGCCAACTAAGCATCTATTTCCCTCCTAAAGAACTGAGTACTTATAGAATATTCATGTTCCGTTAGAAAGGATTGGACAAACGTATTACTTATGAAAACATTAATTGAATTTATAAATTCAGGTTAAAATATGTATAAAGATATATTCGTAAGCAATGTATTACTGAATTCTTTAATTACAGTTCTGTAGACCTCGGTTTGTGAAAATACTGATCCTCAAAGAGTGGATAAATCAATAAAACAAAAACAACTATCCTCAAACGAAGACAGCTGTTTTTTTTCTTATAAAATTTAGTTGAATGTCTCAACGCTTCTTGGCAATTTTGCCTGAATTATTTGATGTTAATGTTAAGAAAATTTTCGTTTTATTACCCACAGATTTTCTTGCTTTTTTCATGGCTAATCCCCCTCTTTATATTTATAATGATGCTACATTGACTATTATAGAAAAAATCATCAAGTTTGCCTGGGCTATTTTTAGTAAATTAGGATTGTGCCCTCTTTTAAATTAATGTATAAAAATTACATTTTATAATAAAAGCATATAGGAAAAGTGCGTTTTTATAATTTGGGAGGAAAGATATATAAATTACATTATGGTGATAAAAAAAGATTTCGGTTTAGGAAGAAAACTTATTCCAATTACCTGATTTATTATAATGTCACTAAAAATTACCTTAATTATGGTTCTTACTTTTTCATAATTAGATAATATTCTTAGATAGTACTTCTTATCTTAAGGTGTGTATTCAGTATAATATATACTTATTTCCAACTCTTTTGTTCCATAATAAGGATTTTTAGTCTTTTGGGATTATACACTTTATAATATGTAATATAAATACAAGTTTTTGAACAAGTTTTAATACTCTAAAAAAATATTATGTAATTAGAATGATTTAATAAGACTAAATAAGTAGAGTAGAACTAGATTATTTAACCATTTTTAGTAAAACAAATAATAATTGAGCTTTTTGCTTATACAGATTTCAATTTTTTTCATATCATGTAGTATCTCTTTTAGGGGGTGATTGCATGCCAAAACATCGTACTTCTGATGAGCGTCGTAGCTCACGACGTACTTCTGACGAGCGCCGTACTTCTTCAAGTAACCGTGGGACATCTTCGAATGGTTTTCGTTTGGATGGTTTAAGACAAGGTGATAGAATTGAAGTTTTTTCTGCTGGAAATCAACTTAACGGAGTTGGTACATTTATCCGTATACGCGATGGATTTTTAGTCTGGGTGAATGAAGATGGTAATATTACTTCAACTAGCTTAGATACTATTAGTATCAGTAGAGTATCTGGAACGTAAAGTATCTGGAACAATGTAATTTGGACGGGCTATTTGCAAAGTTTTAATAAATCAGAAAACTAAAAAAACTACTGTGTTAAGCCAGTAGTTTTTTTCTTTTACTAAGAAAAGGATCTTGGGATATAGCAGTTTACTGCCTGGTTGGTGTAATTAGAATTTTGTATGTCTGCACTATTTTATGCACAACTAAATAAGGGGTCTGTGCAAAATTTTAGCTTTTAATTCAAGAAAATTTTGCTAAGTACGAAGAGCATTAACCTCCTTACAAAGAATCTCTTACAGCTCTCCTTTGTAAGGAGGCTTAGGGATATTATAGAATACATAACCAAATTGTATTTGAAAAGATCACTTCTTTATAGAAAAAGTAGTTATTTGCTTTTTTTAGTTTCCGCAAGTTTACATAAACTAAAGGTAAACAGAGTAAACATAAAAGAGACCCTCACCTCTCAGGAGATAAGGGTCTTTTCAGTTACCTTCACTTACATACTATTATTTAACATCCTAGAACATTTTTGTATTTCATTACACAGTGTTACGTTCTTTTGTGCAACTTGGCCGTCTAGAGGAACATGGTTAGATACTATACCCATAGAGTTTTCAACCACGGAAAATCCTATGCCAAAAGCTTTTAGGTTTTGATTCTAGGTTTTCCTGAGCAGCTGCAATTAGTTTCTTTGTATCACTAATTTCTCGAATAGCATTAGTTAACTTCTCGTCCCTTTTTTCTAGATTATTTTCAATATATTTATCTTGAGAGGATAACTTTTCTGTAAGCTGTCCTATAAGCTTGCTTTGTTCATCTAAACGTTGAATAAGTGCAAATTGAAACTGCTCATCTTTTTCAGAACGATTAAGTAATTCTTGAACTTTATCTTCGAGAGATTCCACCTTTTTTTCGAGCTTTGATTGAACCTCGATAGATTCTGGTATGATTTCTCCCTGAAGCCATTGGTTAATCATTTTATAACTCCAATTTTGCTCTTGTATTCTTTTCTTGATTTCAATTAGCAAATCAATATTCTGTTTAGTATATCTTCGGTGGCCTCCCTCTGTTCTTTGAATCTGGAGATTAAATTCTTTTTCATACAATCTAACTAAATCAATACTTAATCCAGTTAATTTCACCGTATCTTTCAGAGTGTAAACAACTTCTTCATCTAAGTTATTGGACATTTTTCTAGACTTCTCCTTTCTAAATAAAAAATCTAGATGGCATATAACATTGTTACAAAAGGATTATTCGTGAATCTAGAACCTAGATGTACAAGATATTAATCAAGATTTATATTTCTGGTTTAATTCTAGATAAAAGCAAAAAAATCTTTTTTATTTATTGATATTCTAATTCTCTGGAATAATGTTTATACCTTCTTTCTTTTAATTCTAGATAAATACAGGAAATTTTCAAGGGGGGGAATATTTATTTTATATATTAATGAAATGCCTATTATTCTCCTCGAAATCTCTTATATATAATTCTTATAAATGTACGAGATAGAATTACTTGGAGATCTTTACATACTTTATATACATGAGAATTATTTTTAAATTATCTCTGATATCTAGAAAACTAGAGTATTTGCAAACCAATCTACAAAAGGCTTTTTGGTGATTCTAGAATGTACTTACACTAGTTTTTATTCCAGATTGAAAGTTACTTTCAAAACCATATATTTTAGTGGAGAATAAAGTGATATTATTCCTTATTGTAAATTAATGAAACAACTAGTTTTTTTATATGGACTCCATTCCCCAGATGTATAGATAAGCTCAACTTCTTCATAGATTGCTCTATTTATGTTATTAGATATTTTTCAAGTATTCTTGTTTGTAAATAACTAAATCTTGAATTGATTAAAGCCTTGGTAATTAAGGCGTGATAATGATTCTAGAATGTACTTTATCTAGCTTTAAATCAAGAATAGAAATTCAATTTAAATTCCAGAATGATAACCATTTAAATATAGACGCTTATATAAGATATTTTTAAAATATCTTATATTAATGCTTTATTATTAATCTATCTAACCAACAAATTTCGATTTAATGAAAGTGGCTGCGTTTATTTTAAACCAAGAAGTTAAACTTAAGTTTAACTTCTTGGTTTTTTTAGAGTTAGGCACAATAAAAAGAGAATATAAGTTGAACTCATCATATAAAAGTACTTTAATTTAGCGATTTTAATAGAAAATAAGTTCAACTTAATAAAAAATGCATTTTGAAGCAAAATAGGAACTTTCCTTATTTTGTTTTTAGGTATTTCTTATATCGATACAAAGCATGGCGACTAGACAAACCAAAGTAGGTGATAAGGTATTCATTTGAATATCCTTCACAGATTTTATTTAGTATACAACTGTTTCGAAACTGTGTTGATCTTGCCTTAGCTTGTATACCTGAGCGTTCGACTTCTTTCTCAATCATCCGCTTTACACCAATTAGACTAATTCTTTTAGGCTTGTTTAAATTATAATCGTACCAATAAACCATCTTCTGAGGATGAAAAGAAAGAAACAAAGGATCATCTGTATAATCTTTAGGTTTAAATAAGGCAGGTATGTTTGAAAAGTAATTGTATATTATTTTTTTATCGTCTTTAGAAAGGTTTAAGACACGTTTTCCTTTGTTAGTTATAATAGTTAATTCATTTTGGCTAAAGTTAATATTCTTTATATTTAAAGATACCACTTCATTAAGTGTAAGGCCGTAATGAAGCATTAGAATCAAAATTGAATAATTACGAGGAGCTATATATTTATGTATTTGCAATTGAGTTTCTGTCAGATTTTTTTTACTGACAACAGAGTTTAAAAGCGAAAAGGTATCCTTTTCAGTTATAAAGTCACTGTCAACTAAATCCCTCTGTTTTTTTGTTGTAGCTTTAAGCGCTCCAAATTGATCCGTTAAATTATGATATTCTAACAATCTGTTCAGATGGGAAGCCACACGCCTTAAATTGGCCTCTGATAAGTTTTTTTCTTTCAGATAGGTAAGGTATTCTTCATAACAACTTTTCTCTTCTGGCAAGATTCCTGGCGTTATATCAGGGGAGTGTTGATTTAACCATTTGAAGAACGCCATCAAATCATGTTTATACATGGAAACTGTAGAAGGTTTTTTCCCTGTTTCATGTAAATGAATAAGGAAATGTTGAACAAGAAGAGGAATATCCATATAAAACACCTCCATTATTGGTAAATTTAATATACTATTGATGAATATAAAAATCAAAAAAACGCCAACTAGATTAAGTAATGTATATTGTATATTAAATTTACCTTTCGCACAAAAATATTCCGTTTAAAAACATTAAAACACGCCCATAAAAGGCGTGCTAATATAACACTATTTTTTTATTAAACTTGTTTATGCAAGAAGGTTCGATATATTTCCCTTAGTTCTTTATTTTCAAAGTCATTTATCTGCCTTGGCTTAAGGCCTATTTCTTCACGTTTTCTTAAGTCCTCGTTCATATTTCGTAGTACTTCTTGTACTGCTGCTTCTTGGGCTTTTTTTAATTCTTCCTGGTTGGGCTCCTCGGAATTTAAAACTAACATTTTTCTTAATTCTTGAAATTGTAAAAGCCTTTTTTCAAATTCTATTTGATTTCCATTTTCTTTATAAAATAATTCTTGTTTTTCCTTTAATGTAAGGTTTTCAAGAGCCTTTTCTTTATCTTCAGCTTCTATTATAAAATCTGGAACTAACTCTTTTCTAGTAGACTTTTTAGGTGTAGAAACCTTTGATTCTTGTGATACTTTCGCGTAGTCTTTTTGAATGGCTTTTATTACATAAGAATGCGGATGAGTGATATCTCCAATAACTAAACGACCTTGCGTGTATTTTACATTTCTTTTAACTTGTTCTTTTGTAAATTCTGATAAAACCCACTCGATTTTTTCAGGCTTAACTCCTAAGCTCATTAAGTCATGGTACAATCCATTTTCTTTTTCGTTATCTAATAAATCTAATGAAGATTGGGTTGATTTAAGTTTCGTCTCTTTGGAAGAACTAGTACCATTCAAAGCAGAAGAGCTAGTAATGATAAACTCTATAGAGGTTACTTTTCTGCCTGTTTTTATTTCTACAAATTCAAAGTAAATATCTGTTTTATTATTTATTTCTTTTTGAGCTACTGCTAATACTTTGCTCTTAAAATGGCCATACTGTTTGTATTTAGTAGGCTCAATAGCTAAAAAATGACGTAATTCTTCAAGAGTTAGTTCTCTTTTTCTCAAACGCTCGTATTGCTTAAGAAGTTCATAAATACGAATTGAATAAACCGAATTAAGCCTCACAACATTTTCTAACTGGTACGAAGTAAATTTTTCCTTAAGCTCTAAAAATAAATATTTTAGACTAGGGTGAAATTGTAATGTTATATACCCTTCATTTTCTTCGTAGATCGAGGTAATAACCCAGTTATAGTTTCTTTGTCGGCCTTTTTCCTTTATGGTAAGAATTTTTGTTTGAAGACCATTCACAATTTCTTTTAAGTATGAGTAGAATCCTGTTCCTTTCTTATTTCCCACTATTTCTATAAAATCTTTAGCTCGGAATCTATATGTCTTTAATGTTTCGTCATTAGGTTGAACTTTAGACGCCATAATCAACAAAATCCTTTGTTCCTGCAAGGATAATTTATATGTACTCTCAATTAAAATGTTTGACTTAGTTACCCAGTTTTTTATGTTTATGCTTTCCAGATCATATGGTTGAACTACATTTGATTTCTTCATAAAATCCCCCATATTTTTCTAAACTATCACTAAAATATCATAAAAGTGATACTGTGTAAATTGCATGTTTAAGAGCAGCCTGTCCTTGCAATTTAAATATCACGCAAAATTAGTGATACTTAAGGAGGGATTTTAACCCTAAAAGCATAACTCAACCTTAATTTGTTACCTTATATCTTAATTTTCGTGCGCAAAATTGGTGATACTTAAAGCATGTCTACATTTATCACGCAAAATTGGTGATACTTAAGCCGAATCTGCATTTTCCACGCAAAATTAGTGATACTTATAAACGTATAGGGATAAATACGCAAAATTAGTGATAGTTCGCGCAAAATTAGTGATAGTTTCGCGCAAAATTAGTGATAGTTTCGCGCAAAATTAGTGATAGTTTACGCAAAATTAGTGATAGTTCGCGCAAAATTAGTGATAGTTTATGCTTATAAATGCTGTAATATAAGGGTCTGCGGAGGGTCTAAAACAATAAAACAGAAAAACAATATATAAAACAATATGTAAAACAGGAAAACAACAGTAGTATACATTATATTTTAATATTATTATTTGTTTAGAGAGAAAATCCTAATCCCAGAGTATTTACTTTAACAGCGTATCCAATTGAAGTGATTTTAATCATAAGTGAAGGGAGGTTATATTATTTTACTGAGGACTTGGTGAATTTTTATTGAATTACAAGATTAATAGACGTTATAATAGAGTCAACAAAACAGTCCGGAATATAAAAAGACTCCAACGTGTGCAAGTGGTGCGCCAACACCCTTACACCGTTAACCCTAAAGAGACTAGGGAAAACACCTGTCGAAGTCCTAATACATAAATTTAATTACGCCTTTATTTTATAGGATAATTAGATTTATTTCAAGGGCATAGTCTGTCAAAAAATCCGACATCGTTTTCCTATTTTATGGGATGCGATGTCTTTTTTTGTTCCTAAAAAGGAGAGGATAGACTGATGTCTACTACGCGTATGCTTACGACAGAAGAATTTGATTATATGAAAAGTTATCAGAGTTTCATAGAAAACCGTTCTCAACATCAATCATTGAAACGAAAATTACTTAAGGAAATTATTAACCTTTATGGGGAAAAATTTTATCGTCTCCACGAAGGAACTAGAAAAGCTTTAGACCGGCTTTGTTGGTTTGCTGCGGAAAGAGGATTTTGCTTTCCTGGTAGTACATATTTAGGTAAAACATATGAAAAGTCAAAAGGAACAATTGATCGCCATCTAAGTGAGCTTCGAAAGCAAGGACAAATTGTTACAGTTTATCGGCGTTGTCCTCGTAATAATGGAAAAGGCAGTCCTGTACATCTGTTTGTAAATCATCCTTATTTCAAATATTGGGTGAACTATTTACAACTCAATTTGGCTAAGAATGTTGAAACAGATGTTAAAGCAGAAAAAGACGTAATCCCTTGTGAGAGTAAGAAAGAACTCTCTAAAAATTCTTCTACCTATAATTTATCTTTAAAAGATTTAAATAAATACATACGTAAAGAAGATACAAGTATTAAACTTTCACAGGATTATGTACCATCTTTTATTCCGAAACCGTTCAAACAAGCAGTAGCTCCATTCTTTAGGAATGCAGATGATATTTATAGCTTATGGGGAAAAGTCCTGCTAGCTTATAAAATTAGTGGCTTAGAAAAGCCTATAGAAGACTTAGTTTCTATTGCTGTGCAAGGTTTTAGGGAAACTCTTTTCGCTTACAAAAGAAAACGAATAAAAACTGTCTTTGAAGCCTACTTTTTTGGGACATTAAGAGGTTTATTTAGTGCTGAACGTAGACGAGAGGTTCGGCAAAATTTCGTTAATCCTTTATTTTTTAATTTTTTAGAAGCATAATTTTGCTTCTTATCTTCTTGCTTAGTATAGAATCCTAGGAGTTTGTAAGTAGGTAAAGAGTTAACATAATTATTATTCTAGATATCAATATTTTAAAATTAATTTTCTTTAAGTACTGTTAAAAAATAGTCTAATTCAATAAGACAAGCATACAATCACCTTTGCTATCAATGAATAAATTATAAAGATAAATAAAAAAGAAGGTGATTACAATAAAAAAATACGATGGTGAATATAGTAAACAGTTAAATAATCAACAAAAAAACAAAAAATGTAAAAAAGGGAAAATTTGTATTAATATCAACATTTACAACCATGCCGAAACTGGAGGACAAATTAGTGGTAATGGAGGACAAAACGCTAATCAAGGTGGTCAGATTGCCCAAACAGGTGGACAAAATGCCAATCAAGATGGTGTGGTTATTAGAAAATGTGGCAAAAAAAACAAAGATAATAAAGTGAAAAAAATTAATTTCGAAGATAATATGAAATAATTATAGGGCTTCCTAAGCTGAGGAGATACTTTGCTTAGGGGTGCTGAAATTACAATAAGCATCAATTACAGAGTTAATATTATTTTTAGTCTTATTAGGTTATTACAAATGGATACTAAAAGAAGAAAATAAACTTTTGATCTTGAGCAAACTGGACAAGGTACCCTCAGGTATCTATCCCTTTTCTTAGTTGGATTTAGCGCAGAAAAAATCCCGACTGTACAAGGGGTTTTTCTGTTATTTAGTTGTATACATTCTTAGTTACGCAGGGTAGGGCCGGGGCAGTAATGCCCCTACCTTACCCTGCGTAACTGTGCGGATCCCTTTTAAGATACGTTTGTTCAAAAATAAAGGGGAAAGAAAATGATAAAAGAACATTTTTTTAAGGGTACAAGCAGCCTTTCATTTATTGAATAAGATATGAAGTAAGTTATAAAGAAAGGGTGATAAAAATAGTTAAGAAAAATAAAAGTAATGTGGACAATTATTGCTTTAATCCCCCAAACCAACCGGGACTTCCATCGGCTATTACTGTCAATTTGGCTGTTGTGGGTGATAGCCATGTGGGGTTTGGAAATAGCCAAAGTATGTTTAATAATCTTTTACAGAATGTGGTGAATAGTGGTAACAAAAGGTATGTTATTTTCGGGGGAGATGATGTACACGCTGGCGGAGTTTCAACAGCAGAAGCTACAAGGCGTTACCAACAATTCGCAAGTATTATAAATAATGTTTTAGGGACAAATATCCCCTATAGATCATCTATAGGAAACTGGGAAGATTCTACTACAAATTTATTTAGAAGGTATGTCAACCGTTATCTAACTGGATATGTGGGTATTCCAGGAACGCAGGGATTGGTACGGCATCTCTGGCTAGATAACGCTAATCGAAGATGGAGCCAGGATAGTTTAAACCTATTAAGAAGTTTGGATCCTAATTATTATTATATTATCGATTTTCATTGGCCTTTGAGAGTTCCTGGGATAACTAATGAAATACATGACGACCACCTTATGACACAAGGAGAAACAGATATGTTTTTCAATGCAATACCTGCCAATGTGAGAAATAGAATTTTGGCTATCTTCACTCATCATGCACATAAACTTTTTTCAAACTCAGTTCCTATTAATCCTAGCTTTCCTAATACGCCATTTTATGTGACAGGATGTTCAGGCGATTATGCATGTAAGTCTGTTGATAGAGGTTATTATGATTTAAACTTAACTATTCAAAATAATATAGCCACTCTACAGACTACGCCAATAAGAGTCCAGTAGCTTGTAGAGTGAGGAAATAAAAAAGAGCTTAATTGTAGCTAAGATCTTTTTTCTATGGAAAGTATGTTAGTTTTTTTATTAGAGAACATTAAATCCTGAGATTACATGGCCGCCCGAAGGCGGATCAACTTTTAGGCGTTCCTAATGTGTGCATCTTGTATCTCCCTAAGACACAATTTTACTTCAATAATTCCGGGAGATACCCATCTTATCTCTTTTTACTTAGCTTGATTTAAGTATGTAAAAAAGCAACCTCGGCTAGGCGAGATTGCTTTCCAAGAGAGGGAATTAGAGAGTGCTTTCTGCTTAACTTAGTTTAAAAAGGCTTAACTGAACGTTGTTTCCCACACTGTCACAAGTAATTATAGTTGTAATAGGCCCCTGTGTAGTTATATTTCTTAATTCAAGTATTGAGTTATCTGGAATAGATAGAATAGTGTCTCCAACAATTGGTTTGCAACCTCGGTCTTCTGCTTGAGTAATTTCAAGTCCAAAGTTAGCTTGTTCGAGTGGAACTTGGACATTATTTAAAAATAATGAAACAGTAGGAAGGTGAGGAAATGCAACTGGGTTTGGACCAAAAACAACTGTGTTATCGGTTATTACAAAATTCACTCTATAATCTCCTCCATTCTCAATAAAGATAGTGGTGGGATTTAACAGGGAGACTCCTCCAGCAATCGGTCCTTGCATATTAAAAGGAAATGCAGTTCCAGTTAGTACTGTTACAAGACTAGTATTATTGAAAAAGTTACCGTAAGCAGGGCAAGACTTAGGTGGGGAATTTGGATATGAGGATGAACAAGAACAAGGCTGAGTACAACAAGAGTCATGCTTTCTTTTTTTAGATGAAGACATATCATAACCTCCTTTTCTCAATATACTATATTTAATGTTGATTATTTTTTTTTGCATGTATGCTTGTCTTTTAACGAATGGGAATATTTACATAATGTAAACATTAATAAGTTTTTGTAAAGGAGATTGCTTTAGCTAAAACGCAGCATATATATAAAGGACAGACTTTTTACACATCTTCCTTCCACCTGGATCCTGGGGAAAAATCCGTTATATCAGGGATGTATAAAAAATTGTTTAGTCAAAAAATCTATTCTTCCTGAGAATCCTTGTCTTGGTGAACAAGGGTTCTTTTTTTGTTAAAGATTATAAAAGAGCTGCAAAAAAATACATCGGTATATCAAAATGAACTGAAACCAAAAAGTTAGGTACTTCATTTAGGCAGCTGTTGTACTTGTCAATGCATGATTTCCTCCCAAGTCCTAAGGTGGAGTGCTATGAATATAGGGAGGAGCTGGTTTTAATTTTTGTTTACCTTCAAATCCTCTTAGACACAATACATAGTGAAATACACCTTTTCCTTCTATACTAGGTCTACTGGCTTATTCTTTAGTTGTACTCTTTTATTTTCAAAGAAATTAAAAAGAACATGTGGTTATAAGGTGAAACCCCTTAGATTTAAGAATCTATAGGGCGGTGAGTCTTACGTAGGGGTTACTTTACTAATCATATATGGTTTTTATGACTACCTAGAAAGACCATTATGGTAACTTGAGTTGAAATCCTCTTATGATACACATTAGGTACTTAAAAATGAAATTAAGCTCACTATGATTTGTGGGACGAATTCCTGTCTAAATTATTATACTTTATATTGAAAAAGCAGAAGGAGAACATGAAGAGATAACAGTTAACGCTGCAACGCCCACATATTTAGCGAAAGCTTTAGGTAAATCTAGAGCACCATTATCAGTCATTATGAATGATCTTTTGAAAAAAGGTATTTTAGGAGTAGCAGAAGCTGGTATTACCACAGAAGAAGGACGTAATTGTACTTCTCGAACTTGGTTTGTTAATCCGAATATTCTATGTTGTGGTCCTAAAGATAAAATTGATAGAGCTACTCGACAAATATTTCGAAGATCTTTGAAGAATTTTACTGGGGGAGATACTAAGAAAAAACACAAACTACCAATTTATTTATTTTAGAAATGCTCTTGCATTTCTTTTTTTTTATCTTTTTTACATTTTTTAGGTGTTAGTTTTTTCTAACACCTCATATCTTACAAACCTTGATATAACAGTATTCTTGTATTTGTCCCTTCTCACTCTATATAAATAGCAATTCGCTGATAGAATTGCAAGAGTCTTTTTATAATTTTTTTCGTTAAAAAAAATTATAGCCTAAAGGCTAAAAAAACCGTCTCAAGACGTCATCTTTTAATTAAAAAACTACTCAATCAATTTGAGTAGTTTAAAGTAGTTTAATCTAGCCATATTTGCCACCATTTCTTTTTAGCTTGATCTTTTGACAAGCTAGTAGCTATTTCTTTTTGGGATTCTTGGACTTCCCTCAATGTTGTAATTAATGTCTTATCTCGTTGTTCTAAACTATCTTTTATGTATGCTTCTTGTTTTAAAAATTGTTTTTTAAAGTCCTCTTGCTGTTTTTCTATAATCTCATTTTGATTTTTTACTAACTGTTTTAACTCATCTAATTCAGACATAACGGTTGTGACGTGTTTCGATATAACCGTTATGTCTTCTGTTGTAGCAGTTATATCCGTTATATCAGTTGTGTCCGTCATAACTTTATCTTTTATAATTTCTTTTACAGCCTTCGGAACAGTCATGCCTTTTTCATTTTTTAAAAGCATTAATTCTTTAAATAAATTTATATCATCTTGTGAAAACAAGAGTTGTCCTTGTTGATTACGTTTAAAGTTATAACCATGTTCTTCAAAAAGTAAATAATATTTTTTGACAGTTGAAGTAGTAACTCCAATAGCTCTTGCTAATCCTTCTACTTTTTCATAGAATTCCATGTACATACCAGTTATAACCTCCAATTTATTTAAGATTATAACTAGTATAACACCATCTTAATTTAATTTCGTAATTATCAAATTGGATAATTACGAAGCAAGTATCGAACTCTTAATAATAAAGGGTCTTTTTATGTCAAAGACTTTTCTTTAATCTAAAGGGATGCTTAAGGGGATGGTGTAGTAGATCTCTATAAATAATTAAAATTGAAACATTCAGCCCAGCATTAAAAATTTTAATATCTATAATCTCAAAATTATTATTTTGAAGAAAGTCATTCAATTGTTCTTCATATTTGTCAAAGCTGGTTGTTAAAACATAAGTTTTTAATGTTTTAGAATTACCTAACATAATATCATACACTTCTTTCTATATTTGTCTTATTACAGTGTATGAAGCTTGTACATAATGGAAAGTGCATTTACTACGGTTTATTAATATTTTTATGCCTTATTCGTTTAGAAAAATATATGCCTAAAGGCTTAAAAATAAAGGTGATTAATCTCATTAACAAAATAAAAAACAACCTCAAGTGTTCAACTGAGGTTGTTTTTTAGGGAAATTTAATATGAGCTGAGCTGGCTTTACTATATCTTTCGCATACACATGATTATTTACGGGGGGAATATCATATGTATAAAAGGTGCACTTTTTATACATTCTTCTTCTAAGTCAATAATGAAGAAACCTTGTGACACCAAACAAGTGTGACTCCTGCACCTGCAAGATTTACAGTATTCGTAACAGCACCAATGGTTGCTGGAGGAATCACGTCCATACCTGCAGGGAGTTTTATTGATGATACAGGAGCAGCAATCACAACCTTGCCTGCTGTAACAGCTAATTCTTACGCTAATGTATATATTAATGGGGTCATACAGCCTACTAGTGTATACACTCTGTCAACAACTGCTTTGAATATTGATGATGAGGTAACAGTTGGAGCACCTGTAATTGTAGAATTTGTAACTCATACTGCAACCTCTACTTCAACACCAACTAGCACATTAGGTGTTACTACTATAATTACCACTTAATAGGGTTTAAAAAAGAAACGTAACAAAGCCTAGGCTTTGTTACGTTTCTTTTTGTTATACGGGGTAACGATTTACACCATTTAATGATTTTGTGATCTAAAACAATCCCTTAATTAATTAACGTTATCCCGTTTAAGACATAATCCCATGTTACATTACTATTTGGATCGTTTGGAACGTTAACTACACAAGTTCTACCCAATCCCCAATCTACTTCACTAATCCCCTGTAGACCTTCTATTGGGTTAAGGATAAGGACTTTAAAGCTTCCCTTCGTTAGTTCAGATAAAATAGATTCTAATTCAACTGCTTCTTGATAATTAGCCACCCATCTAACAAATAAAATGGATTGACTATTTTTAACTTTATCTAAAAATCTATCTATCCGAAAGTTGAGTGTTTTTTTAAAAGGTGGATAGGCTAAAAACCAAGGTTGATTCGGAATAATAGGAAAATCATGAGCAGAAAAAATTTTATAAACAGTATCTAGTACTAGATAGGATTTTATTGGTTTATGAAGCCCTTTATCAGGAAAAATAAAAACCCCTTCATCAGCATACATAGAAACTCCCTTATCATTTATCACACGCATGTTTTTAAGTTCCATGAATCCATTGAATTTATTTTTCAACAATCTATTTACGTCGGAAAGGAATGGAGAGTAATTCCAATCAAGTGGACTTGAGGTGAATCTTTTTAAATTAAGACGTTGAAATTGAAGCGCTGGATTACAGGCGCTTCCTAAACTAAACACAGCATCATAGGATCCTTTGATATCATGTAAGTTCAAATTAATCATTCTCCTACTTTTCTTTTGAGACTCTCCTATATAAGATGCTTAGTTGAGTAAATTTGCTTGGACAATTATTTTTATGTAAATCATATATATCCTAAAAACAGAAAAAAACTACTGTCTGCCCCAAAAGTAGTTTTTTCTCTCGCCTAATAGCAATGTATAAGCCGAAATCTATTGGAAGAGCAAGGAGGTTGCTCAATATTATGGTATGCAAAGTAATGAAAAGGGTTTGGACAAGTGCTGGTATTATTTTTTCATGGATAAATAATTTATATTTTTGATCATTTTATAGACATTAGTCTAAGCTATCTTACCAGTTTTACATAGGATATCCTTATATCACATAAAGACATCCTATTCCATATTTCCTCATCGGGACCTGTTACTAAAACCGCCAAAGTAACAGGTCTTTTTATATAGGATTCTTAAGCTATTAATAAGGACATAGAAATTGGTCAGGCGTGGATAATTCTACTTTTACCAGTTTGGGACGAACATTTTCCTTCTTGTACATATTTTAAAGTAGAAACGTATGGGGGTGAGGAATATGTGTTGTTTCGGAGGTTTTAGTGGAGGATACGGTGTAGGACCTGGCTGCGGTTCAAGTGGAGGATACGGTTTTGGTAGTGGTTTTGCTTTAATTGTTGTACTCTTTATTTTATTAGTTATCATTGGTTGTTCTTGTTTTAGTGGTAGTAGTTACTAAATAAGTACAGCTTGAAAATAGAAAACCTACTGGAACGGAGGGAACCAGTAGGTTTTCTTGTTAAAAGAACAGGGATTCTTGATGCCTTGTAACATCTTGAATAGTTTGCTCAAAAAATAAATTTTTATTTCTAATAGGCAAGTTACCTAAAGGGAAATAAAGACATAAGATGTATTCAAGTAGCTTTAGTCTCGTACTGAGTATACTTTTAGACTGCCTTTTTCAACCTCCTGAGTTTGCAAATTTAAAAACAGAAAAAACTACTGACTATGTTCAGTAGTTTTTTCTGTTAAAAGAATAGGGAACTTAATGTTGATGCCTCACGGCGTCTTGGGTAGTTTGCTCAAATTGTTAAATGTTATTCGTATAGACAATTTACGTAAAAATGGGTTAGTGAATATAATGAAATTAGAATGAATTGTATCTTAATATTGTAATTTCTTTAAACGTTCTTTTTTTAATGAAAACCTGATCTAAATACACCATCATAATGATTTTTCATGTTTATAGATAAAGCCGATGGGATTAATAATTTAATTAGCTTCATCTACTATAAATTTGATATTAGGAGGATATTTCCTTTGGATGTAAACCTATATAATATGACTCATGACTTTGAAAGGGTATTACGTAGAAGCAACGAATTTAAAAGCTTAAAAAGTATATATAGGGAAGTTAATGCTGACCCAGAGACAAAAAAACTTTTTAATAAGTTCCACAATTTACAAATCGAATTACAAAATAAGCAAATGACAGGTCAGAAAATTATGCGGGATGAAATTGAGGAAGTCCAAAAAATAGGGGAAGTTGTTCAGAAAAATGAAATGATTGTACGATTGATAGAAGCTGAACAACGGATGAATATATTGATTATGGAATTAAATAAAATTATTACAAAGCCTCTTCAAGAACTTTATGGTAAATTTGAAGAAAGATAATTCAAAAGCAAAAGTATGTAAATATGAGAAACATATCCTTTATTCAGCAAAGTAAAACTCCTCACGGTTTTTAAATCTAAGGAGTTTTACTTTGCTGAAATTTTTCACGAAAAGAATTAGGACATATATCCAGACTTCCGATGACTATTTTACATAAAATAAGAGCAGTATTGATAAAACTATATTTTTCTTATTTAAACTATGAATGATTAACAACAACCACTGTAACCATATGGGTAGCCATACCCGTAACCACCATATCCTCCATAAGGATAATGAATACAATACCTATATTATCCAATATGCATGTTTGTCCATTTAGTATAAATGTGCCCTAAGGTAAGATAACTATTTTTTGGTAATATATAAAGCTTATAAATTTCAAATAGAAAAGCCATCTATTACATCTAATAGATGGCTTCTTTAATCAGTTAACCTAAAACATAGAATAACACCGAATTTTAATATATAAAATGTAGTTCCTAGGAGCAATAACAACTTTAAGTTGTTTCTAATTGCCTTAAGGCAAATTTTTGTTTAACTATTTAACGACTAAGGTCTGGTCCTGGATTTTTTGGTCTATTTATATTTGTACTTCTCATTCCTCTTAATTGATGTCTTTAAAAATTTAATCTATTAAAGTTATTCCTTCTAATAGAGTATTCCAAATGGAAGGATTAGTACCATTTTCGCGAGAAACCTGAACCCAACAAATACCATCTTCAGCTGTTCCAAAATTCATATCCTTCACGCCCTGTAAGTCATCATCAACGGTTTCTATTAAAAGAATATTAAAGTTACCATTAGTCATTTCAGCTAATATAGATTTTAGTATGACTATATCTTGATAATTTGTTGGCAGCCATTCGTGTCGTATAAACAAGGTTCGTTGACTTTGTGTAATTTGATTAAGGAATGTTTGGATGCGATGATTTAGTCTTACTTTATAGGAAGGATATTGTAGAAACCATTCTTGGTTCGGGATTATTGGGAAGTCATGAACAGAGTCGATGTTATATTGGGTATCTGTAATATAATGAGCTCTTACTGATTCATGAGTTCCAAATTTAAAAATAGGATATCCATTGTCGTCTATATAATTGGCTAATATATCTTTTTCAATCATATTTTCTAATTCCATAAAACCTTGAAATTTATTTTTTAGTAATTTATTTACATCAGAAAGAAAAGGGGTTTGAACCCAATCAAGTGGGAATGAATGCCTTCTTAAATTATGACGTTCAGAATAAAGTGCTGGACCACACCAACTCCCTAAGCCTGCTACTAAATTATAAGAGCCTCGCAGAGTTTGTAAATTCATACTATTCACTCCTATGCTTTCTTATATTATATAGGGAGCATTCTAAATTGATTGGACAAGACAGAATATATTTATAATATTTTCAGATTTAAATGGTTTTTCATAGATTGAAATTTAAATTCCATACTCTAAGATTGGAGGGACGTTTGTACTGTATATTTTATGGTATCCAAGAAAAGCGAACAGGATTAAATGGGTGATTTTCATAACTATAAATAAGCTTTTGGCTTGTACTAAACTTAATTTTTTTCATAGTATATATTATTACTTATCTTTTTTAGGAGGTGATTTCATGTCTAATGGCCATACCTTTGAAAGCAATGTTAACTCAAGTGATAACATTACGCCTTTAGAAGGAGCATCTTCAAATGATTTCGATTTTAATGGTTTAAGAAGAGGAGATCGGATTCAAATTTTTTCTTTTGGAAACCAAATTGATGGAAATGGTACTTTTATTCATGTACAAGATGGATTTCTAATTTGGACAGATAGCTCGGATAATATTAATACAACCAGTTTAGATGCTATTAGTATCAGCAGGGTAACTGGAACAACTTAATTTAGAAGAGTTTCAAAAATGTATTGGATAAAGCTCTTTAAAGAACTTTATAATAAATTTAAGAAAGAAGGAGCATTCTATATGCGAATGTTCCTTCTTTTATAATTTTAGGCAACAAAAATTAGGGTATGACAAGCAGTTGCTACTATATATTAGGGCAAAAGCCACTAGTTTAGACGTAAAAAATATTCATGTCAAAAAACGTTGGCTTGGTAACGGATTTGAGGGTTACATGAGAAAGCGCCGAAATAGAAAATCAATACACGGTCTGGAACACTGTTGGGGAAGATAAGTAAGATGAATGAGAGTGAAGGTTTGTAAGCTTCGTAAATGTGAGATCAGGACAGGATACAGATTTGTTTACGTATTGGCAAGAGAAAAAGTAGATACATAATACTCCTGTGATACGTCATGTATCTTACCTGGGGTAAAGAATCTACTTAAGCTGATTGTATCTATAGGATGATGAGCTCAGTAAACCCCTTATTATATAAGTAGGGAGACTGTACAATCAAATGACGTGACAGGGTATAAAGAATACAAGAGAAAGTGAACACCGGTATATGGAAAGTGAACAGAAAAGCATAAAACTGCATAACTGGATGAATACTATTTTCCTTATGGACAAACTCATGATAGATCTGAAATGAAGTTGACCTCTTGCTGGTCCCTTATAGGTACATAAGGTTGTGGCTATCCTCTGATGAAAGAAAGATGCTGTTATGTGTACCTCTACTTGGAGTATGGGCGTACGTTTTATCTACTAATACGGTAGATGAGGAGACGATAAAAAAACTTGCTATGGGAGGCAGGGACAATGTTGCCCCTAACTTACTCGACTTGGTATGGCTAGATAAAATCTATAGAGTAAAATAAAAAAATATCTCCATGCAGAGGCATGTGTTTTCACATCATTAAAAATTATTTATTGAATTGAAGTCCTATATTAATTAATAATGCTTATATTTCTATATAAATAAATTTCAGCTAATATTTTTTATTTTTATCAGCTAGATATTGGGCATATTGAAGAGTATTCCTTACTACATCCAATTCAACATTCATAATGACAGGAGGGCCTGGTCTCCAATTTACCTCAAAAATCCAAAGTCTTCCTTTTTTGTCAAGTCCTACATCAATTCCTAACTCGTCAAATAGTATATCTTGATATAGAGATTCAAAATGGTTAGAAAAACTTAAAGCAAATTGTTCAAGATACTTTTGGACATTATAGTAGTTATCTCCAAATTCCTGTTTTAAAAAGATATCCGGAATACAAGTATAGCCACCGTTGCCTAGGTTTGAAGCTATACTACCCATTTTACCTATTCTGGGATATATAGACGTAATTAACCAATTGCCATTTCCACCTTTTTGTACATGTAATCTAAAATCATATACATTTCCTAATTTTGTCTTACATGTTATAAATTTTTGTACTAAGTAAGTATCCTGTTTTATATGACTATCGATAAACTCTGCTAATTGATTTTCACTAAATATGGAGTCTTGTTCGTCTTTACTAACTTTATAACTGTCACCTATCTTCTCTATATAGAAAATACCAGCCCCTTTATGCCCGGATAAGGGTTTTACAATTATTTTTGTGTAGCTTTCCACCATATTTAGCAATACTCTATAATTAGTTAATTCTGAAGTAGGAATAAGGTACTGATTAAATTTTTTAGCCTTATTCACTTTGTTATAAACAGTTAATTTATCCCCAACGGAGTGACTGGTAAATGGGATTATCTTCCTTAATTCATCTACTATATCTGCTGCTTTATCACTTATAGGGGGGCTGGCATTATAAATAACATCAGGATAAGGATATCTTTTCTCTATCCATTTTCCTTTTTCGTATGTTTTTCCTAAAATGGTACGTTTTTCTAAATTAACTTTCCCTGGAGTGAAATAAAAAAAATCTATACCTTCGACTTTTGCTACTGCAGCGAAAGCATAAGCTTTTCTAACATTTATTGGGTCTTTACGATGATGAAGCATGCCGATTGAAGCCATAGCAATCATCCTTTCTTCTACTCTTACTTGTTTAGGTATATTCATCAAATTCGTATATTATTTACATTTGGACGAACCTTGGTTGTCTTTTTTTTATATCATAGAGTGAGAGAACATTTTTGATCGGATAGGATGAGGGATATTTATGGATACTATTGTCTTTATTGAAACAAATAAATCAGGATCGAGTCGGGAAGCAATTAAGGCAGCAAATAATCTTAATTTCTTTACGGTTTTGTTAACTTGTAGAAAAAAATTTCTTAAAGATCGAAGTGAATTTCCAGATGTGCATGAGATGATCTTTACTGATATAAATGATTATGATAATTTAGTCACGATAATCGAAAAATTAAAAAAAACAAGAAAAAATATAAAAGGAATTTTTAGTTTCATTGACCCTTTTGTTTATGTGGCTGCACGTCTGTCAGAGGAATTCTGTCAGAGTGATATATCCACTGATGCAATCTATCATATGGAAGATAAGATATTGACTCGTAATGTGCTAAAGGAATTACCCATTTCACTTAATTATTTAATTTATAAACCAACAGAATCATTATCTTCATTTCTTAAAACTAAAGAGATAAATTTTCCCCTTATCGTTAAGTCCCCTAAATCAACAGGATCAAAGGATGTATTGTTAGCGAAGGATGAGAGTGAGTTAATATCATCTATGCATACCCTTTTAAAAAAGCTACCTAACGAGGAAATCTTACTCGAGGAATACGTAGATGGTCCTCAGTACTTAGTTGAGGTGTTAGTTCATAATGAAAGGGTTCATATTATTGCGATAATTGAACAAGAAATTACCCTTTTTGAGCGTTTTATCGTCACTGGTTATTCTTTGTTAGGGAAATTGAATAGTAGCTTATCTCATAGTCTTTTTAATGCTGTTAGTTCCATTATACAGGCCTTTGGTATGAAAAATGGAGCGTGTCATTTGGAGCTTCGTAAAGCAACTGAAGGTTGGAAATTAATTGAGATAAATCCAAGAATATCGGGTGGAGCTATGAATCGTATGATTGAAATTGGACATGGAATTAACTTAGTACAAGAGACTATGCAATTAATGATGGGGCAGGAACCTTCCTTGACTAAAAAGGATTATAAATATGTATACGCCCATTATTTAACAGTTGAGTCCAAAGGAAAACTAATTCAAGTTACGGGAAAAGAACGCAGTTCTAACTACCTAGGCATAGAAGAGGTTTATATAAAGCCTAAAAAAGGAGCAATTTTACAGCCACCTACATCAATGGGGCATCGTTATGGTTACATTTTAGCATCATCATATTATAAAGAAACTGCTAAAAGAAGAGCTTTAGAGGCAGCAGAGGAAATCTCCTTTAAAATTGCAACAACAGATTTAACATAGATAAGATGCTGTAGTAGATGCAGTATTATGGAAGTGTTCCCTTTAAACAACACTAAGTTTAACATTGGCCTTAGGGCTTCCTGTAGCTGTATTTATATTAAAATAAATCATTGTATATGGTATAGAGTATGAAAACAAGAAAAACCGCTAGGGCTAATCAGCGGTTTTTTCTGCTCTATTGCTGCAAGGATTTTCGTAGATGCCTCACGGCATCATCTATAGTTTCATATAATACATTTGACTTATGTTACAAGGACCAAACAAAGTATTAATTTGACGAGTATCATTAGATGCAATACTTTCAATTTGAATAATGTCTTTCTCACTAAACTTAATGTCAAGCATTCTGAATATACTTCTTACACAACGAAGAACATCAATTGTTTCTGCTCTAGTACCTCCAACTACAAGTCTAATAAGATTTTCATTTACATTAATTTTTGTTTGAGAGTAGTCATTAATATTGATTCCTTTTTGAGCAATACTATTTAAAATATAGCCTAAAGTACGATCATTTGTTGTAAATTTAAACTGAGTTCTTATGTTAAAGTTAAATTTTTCATCGTTCATTCTTGTGTTTATTCTCCTTTCATAACAGATACTGGTGGTAGAATACAGAAAGAGTTTAGAAGAAAAAAAGCTACTGGCCTAAACAGTAGCTTTTCCTCTTCTTATACTGGGTTATATGACTTGATATTTAACGAGCTTTTGGATAGTTTGCTCAAATTATGGGTTAACATTTAGGGTGAAAAATTAATTTAAAAGCGAGTCCGTAAATCAATTATTTATCACTTGTCCAATCTAGAAGGTTCTTCATAATAATTTCAATCTTTGTTATGACATCCACAACGATGTGTTTTTTTGATCATCTTCGAAAATGTCTTTTAACAGTTTTTCAAAGGCTTTTTGTAGGATGGACTGACAGTTGTTTTTGTGTTCATGTTTTTTTCATGGTATTCACTCACTTTAGTCACTCCTTTTTTTCTCATAATATACTATTCCTTAATCAAGAAAGTGCTTGTGTACTTGTCCATTAGCATATGAATTCTATATGAAGAAAATCTCAAAATAATTTACTTTAGATATGTTTATTATGTTAACTAAGATTGTATATCATACACAGCTTAAATTTAATCAAGGAATTGAATATAGAAACTATCAGGAGTGATAGTTTCTTTAATTTGAAATCCTCTCATAATACACATTGGACATTCGATAATAAAATGACCGCTTTTTTTAGGATGATAGAAACCGGCACGGTGGAGCCAGGCATGAAACATAGATCCAGTGAGAAACTTAATATTCAAATCTGAACTATCAAGCTGCGCCGGGTTAACGATAAGGGATAGGGGAACTTGACTTTGTGCTAAAGTTGTTAAAGCAAAGATGGTGGAAGAATTTGCAGGGAATGAAATATTTGAAAAAATTTTTGCCTGGGGAGCCAGTCCAAATCCATTGTCACGTATGAGTCGAGTAAATTGATCCATGGCGATATTAGTAGCGGCTAATCCATCATTAATGGGTAACCCTAGATACCAAGTTGGTCGTAAATTTCTGATGGCGTATAAATTAGTGCAATTTGCCAATTGGGAGATCCCATTATTAGAGCCTCCATTCCATTTTTCAGTTAGATGTTGAAACCATTGAAATAGCACACCGTTAATAGCATCACGAATCCATTGTTGTTGGGCTAAGGTAAAACGGTTATCAATATCAAAATAAATGAAGAGTGGTAAGTCGGATATGCCAGGTGGTTCAGGTACAGGAAAGGCTATCTTTGTGAATGTGCTGGAATAGGGAGGTACTAAGGAGTTTATTTGTAATACATCTTGCAGAATCAATTTCATTATAATTAGAGTTCGTTTTACACTATGAAACATTTTTATTTTATCCTTTCATAGAAGATACTTGTACTAGTGGGGTATGTAACCAAATGAAAAAGGTTTGGACATGGTTAAATACAGAAAAAGCCATTGTAATTATTGATTACAACGGCTTTTGTTTCCAAATTAAAATAGGGCATTTAGTTAAGCCGTTGTTATAGCCTGAATCTCATTAGCATTTACTGTGACAATATTTGTGCTAGCATTTGTCCCAGTACCTGTTCTAGTTGCAAAAGAAGCTAAATTAGTTGTAGCATTAAAGCTTGAAAATACAAGATTAGTAAGTGTAGCACCGCCTACGACTAAGGTTGGAACTGGTGTTCCAGGATCTAAGATTCTTAATAAGTCCCTAATCATCCTTTGTATCCCCCCCTTATTGCAATAAATTAAATATAAATTATGAATTTACATTTGATTTATTATATGTAAATTTCAAGTAAGGGCTTGTACTATTTCATTATTTTAATAGTATTTTTATTTTTTAGAAGTTAGTTTACTGGGAATGAACAACGTATATAATGTAAAATAGAAAAAACTATCATGGGAGTAGATAATTTTTTTTGATACATAATCTACTTAAAGATTATTGATGCCCTAAGGTATCTTGAGTAGCTTTCTTCGTTATCAGGAATTTATGTATAGAAAGAAGAAAAAACTACTTCTTCCCCAAAAATAGTTTTTTCTTCAACTCCATAGCAATGGAACGCCCTCTAATGGAAGAGGAGGAGGTTAATGCAATGCTCAATTTATAATATGCAAAATAATAAAAAAGGTTTGGACAAGCGCTGGTTTTATATAAAACTTTTACTATCTTCTTTGTATCCTTTTTCTATAAAATTTATTATGTTAACTTAAAATGTATACAGTACTCATTTTTAAATAAAAAATACTTTAGAAAAATAAAAACAATCTAAAGTATTTTTATATAAATTGTCCCTATTAGTAATTAAATTCCCTTATTTATCTTGTTGGAGAAGGGAATTTAGCAACTTCAAAATGTGTACTAATTACATTATTGGTATCCGTTAAGATCATACATCTAAATTACTTTGAGCAAAGATATCAACTCTATCTCCAGCTTCTAACTTAAGAATAGTAGAAACATTTACTGCATTAGCGAAAATTACTCCTCAACGAAGAAATCACTATTGATAGCGATAGCAGGGTTTCCATTTATTTAAATTCCTACCTGTGCTCTTTAATCTAATGTAGGAACGTTAGGAAGAAGTGAAATAGTCCAAAGGCTTAAATATACACCGGCTTTTTGCTCTTGCAATTGATGGCCATTCCATTACAGAAATGCAAGATATTTTGTTCAAAGAAGTGAACACAGTTAAGAATCAGAGACGCAGCATTTTACAAAAATTAAACATTTTTTCGATGGAGGAAACGATCGGTTTTATAAAAAAGCTACCCAGACTTCTTCTCAAAACTTCACGAATTATCATCAAGAAACCTTTCAAAAACTCGTTAAAACTTCATAAAAGTTGAGGGGACGTTGAGTGCACAGCAGGTCAACATGTGCAAAAAAAGCACCAAAATTGATGTCAGTACTAGATCAATATTAGGCGTTTTTCTTCTTTTTAGGTAAACAGCATGTCCACAGACTGGAAGTTTTCGTGATATCACCTTTTTTGAGATGAAAACATTGTTTTGCTGGGCTCTGCCCAGCATATCACAGTCATGTGATATCAAAAACCCCTTATGCTCTTCCTTATTCATACTGGAAATTTTAAAATTTGACAAAAAGAAATGATTAAATTGAAGAGTATAGGAATGCCTTAAGTGATTCTAAAAATGATTTAAGGGAGTTAGAGGACCAAGGACGAGTAGATAGCGAGCAAACAAAAAGGCAACTCGAACAGTTGCAAGCCAGCTTTGATAAGCAAGCCGAGCAAATGAAAAAACACATAGAGAGCCGTGATAAAGAAATGATGGAATACATTCGCTCATCACAAAAACAACAGCAACAACATTTACTTGAAACAGCAGCGGCCCAGGAAAAAGGGAGAGAAAATAAAAAAGGCTTCTTTGCTCGTCTTTTTGGGAACTAAGACGAATAAAGAAGCGCTGGTGCAATCTATTTCATTACAGTACCATCATTTTATGAAATAGAGAAGGATAATTGAGTTATTCTATACTTGTTCACTAATTCCTGTAAAAAAGATTTAAAAAAAGTGCTAGTACTAAGCATAAGTTCAAAGAGCATTTTTAATAAATGATACATGTTCGAAAGATAAGAAACTTTAATGAGTGTATAAAGATTGCAAACTCAATGATCGTAGCAAGTCAAGATGCACAAAATTATACATAACTATCTTAAATCACACTTCTCAAAAACAAAAGAGTCAATATATTATGTAGTGGCTCTTTTACTTTATTATACTTATTTTTGGAGATGGATAGCTTAATTAAACCAAGAGCACTAAAATCATAGTTGCTATTAAAAAAACACCCTTTCATGGCTGATGAAAAGGGTGTTTTTTCGTAAAAAGTGAAGGATGTAAACAAGCTAATTTTAGAAAGTTTACATAAAGTTTTGTGGGATAAAAACTTATATACTATCTTATTAATATTATGAATTAATGTGTTGCTTATTTTGCATTTTATTCCTATAAAACATTAGGCGAGCAATTTTGCAACTTGTACATATAATAAAGAAAGAATATTATAGGTGGTGAAAGTATGGGTAACTTTGGAGGCAGCTTCGCTTTATTAGTGGTACTTTTTATTTTATTAGTTATTGTAGGTTGTTCTTGTTTTGGTGGGGGGTACTAAGAATATAAATGACCTGTAAAGTTCGTGGGCCTTATTTTACTATAGGGCTTACGAACTTTGTTTTCCGCCTTAAATCGTTAACCCTTTTGTAAGATTTACATATATAAGTAGTGGATACCGGCGTCCACGTCATTACATATTAATCATCTTTATCTAGGGGGTCATACTTATCTTGGTATGGCTTTTAAAACTTTTTAATTAAGTTGCCCAATGTCGTGATAAAAGTGATGCTACAAAGAAAGTAAAAGGTTGGTACAAACAAATAAAACTTATATAAACATTTTCTGTAATTTAACATACACTGAATTATCCTAAGACCCATTATATGTACCCCTTCAGTATTGCAGACTGTTTTTCGCTCTCAGTCTGCTTACATATTCAATCGTCATAAGGGCAAAAAACAGAGCCTTTTGGACTCACTTGGGCTCTGTTTTGCAATGATTACCATCCGCCAAAACAACTACATCCGACAATGATAAGAAGGATAAATAGCACAACTAGGAAGGCAAAGCCCCCGCCAAATCCATATCCGCCACATTCAGACATATAATAAACACCCCTTTGTATTTTTTATATTAGATAAAAATAATTAGTGGATAGGGTACAGCACATTTTTAGTATCTGTCTGAGTGGTTATATGGTTTATCGCTCTTGTAAAATAGGCCTTTGTCCCACATATTAAGCTTTTATAAGTTTCTAAGCTCATATGATCGTTATCTATTAAGGGAAATATAACTTGAGACAGGGCAGTTCCTCTTTTAAAGCTATATCCGACATAATGATCCCCCACTATAAATTGGGTAATATCAGGGGTTTATAGAGGGGGGAAATAGAATATAAGGACCTCGCAACATTTCTTAAGGAATTATAACGTTATTTTTTAAGAAATTTTGTAATGAAGGGGCTGAACTGATTAAACAATCCCTTCGCTTGCTGCGCAGTACCAGCAATCTTGTCAAAATCTAAATTTCCATCTGATGTACGAAAAAAGGACAATAGACTTGGGTTATTTTGTTTTGTATTCGGACGCTGAAATTGATGTGGAAAAAAAGGGTTTATAGGTCGACGTGTTCTTCTATACATTAATTTAAAGATCTCCTTTTAGTTATGTTAATTTTATAATATGTACAAGGAGTAAGAATGATCGCCTAAAATAATAGTTTTAAATAAAGATAACCACTGAATTAAAAAGGCTAGCTTTATTAAGATACTTGGGAATTATGCTTACTAATTCATTGCGGATTTATACAAGTAAGGCAAATCTAAATTTCTATACATCTAAAAAATATTTTATTAAGTTATTACCTTTTACTTTTTTTCTCATACCTTGTTACATACAAAAATAAGAGGTGATTCATATGAAGTATATGGATATGCTTGCCTTACTAGGGGTTGGTGGGGCCCATCCTGGCGGTTTACATTTAACAAAACAGTTGTTAGAAAAAGAGGAAATAAATGGAGATACCTCCATATTAGATATAGGTTGTGGTACAGGACAAACATCCGCATACCTATATTGCAGGTATGGGTGTGAAATAACAGCATGTGATATAAATGCAACTATGGTACAAAAGGCAAATAAAAGATTTGAACAGTTAAAATTACCCTGCAAGGCTACAATTGAAGATATGGAGGATCTCTCATTTGATAACGAGTCATTTGATATCATTCTGTTAGAATCTGTTGCTGCTTTTACAAATATTTCCTTTTCGTTAAAGGAATGTAAACGGGTGCTAAAAAAGGGAGGAATTATCTTAGCTATTGAAACGGTAAAAGAGCCACAAATGACAGAACAGGATGAACGTTTAGTTTCGGAATTCTATCATTTTCAATCCATCCCTAATGAATTGGAATGGGTCGAATATTGGAAAAAGGCAGGCTTTTCCACAGTGGTAAGTAGGCGTGAATATAAAGTGGAAGGGGAAGATAAAGAGCAAAATATTGATTTTGGAACAGAGTTTGATTTATCTGATGAAATCCCTTCAAATGTTTATGATTTACTTGATGATCATGAAAGATTAACTAAAAAGTATCAAAATTTATTAGGATTTCGTATATTTCGTTGTATTTCCTAATTTTCAAGACACTCGTCCAAACATTTAGGACTTCCTTTTCATATCATATCAGATAAAAAGGGGGTTCTAATAATGAGCGGCGGAAACTATTATCAACTTTGTCATCGACACCGTGGACGTACCGTAAGAATTAATGATCGTTATGGTCGAACGCATCTTGGACGTATTACAAGGGTAACTCCAAGTCATGTTTATATCCAGCCTATGAGACGTAGAAATGGTATTGGCTATGGTTTTTATGGTGGGGGTTTTTATGGGTTTGGAGCACCTTATGCTGTAGCACTGGGAGCAATTACAGGTCTTGCATTAGCTTCATTGTTTTTCTGGTAGAAGTATGAAATTGACATCATAATGAGTTTTATCAGAAGAAACAGCCGTTGGAATTAATCATTTCAACGGCTGTTTTTATATCTAACTATGTCCAAGCTCCTTCAGTTGTGGTGTAGAAAAACTGACCCATAAACTTAACCGAATGATTTTGGATAGGTTAGCTTCTTCTATTTAGTTTTACAGGACAGGCTAGTAAAATAGGTGATGCTTGTTAATTGCTCTTAATTACCTGTGGTTAGTAAATTGATTAATCATTTTATTTCATATTCTTTGTGCTCGAAGCTCCCGCTAGGACCTACCCCTTTTTGAATGAGGAAAAGCATTAGGGTTTAAAGAATATTATAATTCCAGTTACAAAAAATTTTATAACTCATCTTGTAATGCCGTTATAAAAAAGGAATACAAGAAAATCTCTAAGCTTTTTATTCTCCTGAAGAGGTGGCGTTACAATTAAGTATTCAAAGACAAACAGTAATTAAGTATGGTACGCTACAACTTTTGAAAATGGGAGTTTTATATTCCATAAAGATGAGAAAGGTAACAGATCTTACACCGATACAAGCGTTTCAAAGTTCAGAAGAGTTACAGATAAAAAAACGTTATAACTCTTGAAACGTCCAGGAAAGGCCTAATACCAACATATAATAAAGTTTTTATAACTCTATGCGCTACAGAAATATCTACTGAAAATGAGCATTATAATAACAGTATAAGCGAAAAATTAAATGGGCATGGGCTCAATTTAAACTTTTAGAACATGTAGAGAACATCAGAAAGAGAGTAAGGAGGAACTGCTGCCCATCGCATCGCCTTAGATAAAGTAGCAGTTGCTAAACAAGAGGAGCAAAAAATCGTTGTAAAGGTGAGCGAGCTTATTAACAAAATAAAAAGCAACCTCCAGTCGTCAGTAGAGGTTGCCTTTAGAACATCATCATTATGGAATTATATATTAACATCTTTTTCTAAAAAAAGCTATCTCTGTTGGGATATTGCATATGTATAAAAAGCTGCATAAAGAAGAAACAAGGCCCCATCTAGAACCCAAGAAGGTTCTTTTTGGTGATGTGTTCCGAAATGAGACATTATGGTAACTAGTCCTGTATATCATATACAGCCTGAAAACAGAAAAACTACCTATCAGCCAAAGGTAGTTTTTCTGCTAAAAGAATAGGAATTTTAAAGTGGTAGATGCCTCACGGCTTCTTGGATAGTTTGCTTCGGTTATAAAAAAATATTCAGGATGGGCAAGTTACCTAATAAAGAATGAGAACATAAGCTACAATTAAAGTGAATTTAGCTCTTATATTATCTCTTTATCACTTAAAATTCAGGATATATGAAACAGTTGTTATAAAGAATGGATGATTTTATATTCTGTAAAGTGAGAAAATGAGAAAGGAGTAATCTTATGCCTTATTCTATTATTATTGGTAATGTACTGACCAATGGTATTACTCAAAATGGAAATGTGGATTTTGGTCACACGGTTCATAATAGTCATACAGCTAATTCAAAGTGGGTAGGAGCTAATATTTCTTTAGGTAACTTTTCTCCTTCTACAGCTTGGATGGCTAATGGTAATTTTGATCCCGATTTTAGTGATCAAGATCAAATTGCTAACCCTTCCATGCCAATATCAGGCCAAGTTTAAGAATAAAGGAGTATATTCTTTATGCCATCTAATATTAATGTGCAAAATTTCAATGCTAATGGAGTTACAGAAAACGCTAATCTAGATATAGGTAATAATGTTCAAAACAGTCATACGGCTAATTCAAAATCAGTAGGAGCTTGTTTTTCATTTGGCAATGCTTCCCCTTCAGTGGCGCATATGTTAAATAATAATTGTGATCCAGATATTAGTGATCAAGGACAAATTGATAATACTTCTAATTCCTAGATTGCAATAAGCGATACTAAATAAAAGATGTACCTGAAGGCTATAAAAATTATCCTAAAGGTCATTAATCTCATTAATAAAATCGGATACAGTTTGAAAATAGAAAAAACTACTGGAACGGAGGGAACCAGTAGTTTTTTTGCTGTTGAATATTGTATCATATTTTACCAATAAATATATATTTTTCTTTTTTTGCATATGTATAAAAGGTGCGCTTTTTATACATCGTGGCTTCAATCACCTCAAGAGAAAAAGCTGATTTATCAAGGATGTATAAAAAGCTGCATATTACAGAAATCGTAACCTCCTTAGAACCCAACTCCCACAAGGGTTCTTTTTTATGGTGTGTACCGGAAAGAGACATTATGTAAACTAAAGATGTATACGATATACAGCTTTAAAAGCAGAAAAACCTATCTCTTCCCAGTCAAAAGAGGTAGGTTTTTTCTACTTTTAAACAACAAGAATTTTACAGGATTGGTTAGATGCCTCACGGCGTCTTGAGTAGTTTGCTCAATATGTAAAAAAATTAATCATTATATAAAAAGAGAAAAAACAATCCGTGGGAGTTGGATTGTTTTTTCGTAAGGAAAGATCAGGCTGATGTTCCTTATTGTATTTTATGTTTCTCATTTTGTGTTATGACTGCCTATAAAATCCATTATGTTAACTAAAGATGTATACCATATACAGGGTGAAAAGAGAAAAAAACTACTGGCTCATCCGGCGCCAATAGCTTTTTTGCTAAGGAAGAAAATTGGTTGTAGATGCCTCACGGTGTCTCGAGTAGTTTGCTCTAATTATTTTTGTTTTATTCATGTGGACAATTCACTAAAAGTAAGCTAATGAATATAATTTATTTGGTAGATAATATAATCATCCTTTTAAGTTCCTTCGAAATACACTAATCACACATCAGGATCCTCTTCAGTTAATTATTGAAGGGGATTTTAAGGTTGATAAAAAATATTATATGAACTAAAAGTTTATACTATATATATCTTTAAAATCAAAAAAACTACTGGTGTGTGAATCAGTAGTTTTTTCTCTTATTTATAGGGAGAGATAGAAGGTGTCAATGCATAATTTATGATATATAAAGTAATTACAAGTGGTTGGACAAGTGCTGATATTATAAAAATTTTATTAACTTTCATTGATATAGTGAGAGTATATACTTGAAAATGAAAAAACTCCCAGGCGGAAGGTCGTTTTTTCTACTGATAGATGAAAATAAGTTGTGGATGAAGTCTTAGAAGACTTCTCGAGTAGTTTGCCCGGGCTATAGAGTTTTATTCATTTCCTATTTTGTATCATAGTAGCTTTTACATTTTGAGAAGACAAAGGTTTCCTGATAGAATGCTTGAATTGTATAGCCGTCTTTCAATAAGCACACGGTAAGATCTTGGATGGATGTGTCATTTTCACAAACTGGAGGAATTGTGCCTATGGAAGGACTAATAAGGATCACTCTGCCAGTTGTTTGATCGAATGTCACAAATATTACATTGCAATGGCGATAGCCATTTCCACGAAAATGATGTTCCAAAGACATATCGTCACTTCCCTTCGTAAGACAAGATATATAATTATGATATGTAGTTTAATGAAAAAAGCTTGGACGATTTTTGCTCCTTCTATGAAAATTAGAAATCGTTAAAACAGAAAAAACTAATGTTTATCACTAGGCAGTAGTTTTTTCTTTAAGATAGTAGCAATATAGAAACTCAGGATCTATTGGAAGAGCAAGGAGGTTGCTCAACATTATGGTATGTAAAGTAATAAAAAGGGTTTGGATAAGTGCTGGCGTTATTTTTTATGGATAAATAATTTATATTTTTAATGATTTTATAGACATTAGTATAAGTTGTTTCACTAATTTTACGTAGGATATCTTAGCGGCGTATAAGGAAATCCTATTTCATATTTCCTTTACAGGATCTGTTACTAACACCGCCTAAGTAACAGGTCTTTGTTTAATGATCGTCAATATAGCCTAAATTAAATAAATCTATTGGAAACAGATATTTAAAATAAATATTGTTAAATACGTATATTTTTCAACGAAGGCCATATCCTCGAGTGTTAAAGAATATGGCTTATAGATAAGTTTGTGTGAGCTATTACATGAATACTATATGTATTTTATAATCATTATGTTCTTTATATTATACTTTCTAAGATAGCAACTTCTTTATAATAACAGGCTTTTTCATCATAATTTTTATATACACAATAATAATGACGATAGGCATAAAATTTATTTTTATGCCTATTAATGTGTTTGTCCAATCGAATTTAGCTTTAAGGACATACCTTAGAGTAGAGATTAATTTTTCTTAGTATTTAGTGGAGGTGAGTTATTGATGTGTTGGGGTGGAAACAATTATGGTGGCTGTGGCTACGGTGGATCTAGTTATGGTGGATCTGGTTTTAGTTTGGCTTTAATTCTCGTTTTATTTATCTTATTAATTATTGTAGGTTGCTCATGTTTCAAGTCTTCTTATTAATTAATCCTATGATGTAAAAGTAGGAGATGTTATAGTTAATGGCATTTTCATTAATTGTTATTCTATTTATTTTACTTGTCATTGTAGGTTGTTCTTGTACAGGATTTAGTGGATATTAATTTATTTGTTGAGAATAAAAAGGACAGAATTAAGTTTATCTGTCCTTTTTTATTTTATATGGATTGATCTAAAAAAACCATATCTTTATGAAGATATGGTAAGTAAATGACAAAAGACAAAGAAATATAATATTATTATATGGATCTTATTATCGGGTTGTTCCATATAGATTTATTTTAATATAGAGGAATCGGGAAGCATACTTAAGAAGAAATTGTTAACTAAACATGTATATCATATGCAGCTTAAAAGAAAGAAAAACTCCTGGTGCTTTTCTGTTACATTTATTTGATTGAAGAATGGAAACTTTACAGCTTCTTGAATAGTTTGCTCTAGAAATCTAATTTTATTTATTAAAATTAGATTATTGTCTAATACAACTTATTTATAAAGTATATATAATGTATTACAACCTTTTCATCTTCCCTAGCCATGTTCTCTTTTTAAGAACATGGCTTTTTTATTTCTTAGAATGCTTATTATGTTAACTAATCTTCCTCTAAAGTAAGTTCGAAAATAAGCTGGTAATTACGGTTAGTTAAGTCAATTTCAATGATTTGAAAATCTTCTCCGTACCAATCCGTTTCAGTAATAATTAATTTGGCCGTAATGAAATAAAATTCATCCGAAAAATGAGGACGGAACGTATTTCCTAGGTCTTCCCCTGCTGCCTTATACTTTTTGAATTCCCGCAAGTACAATTCCGCATAAAATGGATTGTCTTTCCAAAAAATTCTAGCATTCTTTTCGACATGTGATTGGATATAGGTATCACGCTCTTTAGTGCCCATTTTCCTTATATGGCGAGGGTAGTCTAAGATGTGACCTTCGATAAATGATCCCTTTTCATCATGGAAGAAATCACCACACAGCCCTTCAATCGAAAAGTCATCAATATGCGCTCTGATACCAAAATCCTCTTGTTCTTCTAATTCTCGGTTAACAAGAATAGTAAGTACTTCTTTTTCATTCTCAGCTTTAGCAACGGCAAAAAAGGACATACCTGCACTGATAGCAAATAGTTTGGTCACATTGTATCCCCCCGGATTTTAATTTGTTAATTCTCCCTATGATATTCAAGATTTCTGTTATAGGTAATTAATTACTAAATAACCATTTTAATTTTGGTTATTGTATATGGTAATTATATCCTTTAATTATCACTTATTTGAGTGCGCACTCATTTTAGGAGGAAGCTTAATATGCTTAAAACACTGCCTAGATTTAAGCGTTTAAATGCTGATATACCAGAAGAATTATTTAAAGAATTTGCTAAGAGATGTATTGAAGAAGGTATGAGCAAAAAAGATTCTCTTGTTCAGCTTTTGGAGAAAGAATTCTTTAAGAATTCAAAAAAGTAGAAGGAGACAACAAAATAAAAGGGCACTTTCCCGTCAAGGAAAGCACTCCATGTAGAACTCATAAAGACCTTTATTATAATATGGGGTGCCCTCAAAAAATGGAAAGGTCTTATCATGGATCGAACTAAAAATTATTGATAGGTATTGAAAATGATTTAAGTGTAGCTGCCGATTTAATTCATTATGTTAACTAACAATATATATATCATATACAGCTAAAAAAGAAAAAACTATCTTACTGTTGAGCCGAATATAAAAAAGTTAACCATCCTTTTAGGACCATTTTTCAATTTTGTATGCAACTTGGTGGAACTCTGGAACTGTTAAAAAACGATAATTATTTTTTAATAAATATGTAATGATTTCAGGCAATGAAGTAACGATTTGGTCTCTAGGTCCACTACCGTATTGATCCCCGTCATGCATTACAATGAGACTCTTTTTCTTGATTCCTGAAATGACATTCTTTTGTATACTTAAGGGGGATTTCTCCTGCCAATCTTTACTATCTACATTCCATAATACGGAAGTCATCCCAAATTTCTTAATAGCATCAGCATTTTTATCATTTATTGAACTATAGGGAGGACGAAATAAATCTGGAGAATGTCCTATTATTTTCTTGATTTGAATATTTGTCGAATTAATTTCCTTCCACAATTCATTCCTTGAAAGGGTTGTTATATCAGGGTGGTTCCAAGTATGATTGCCAATGATATGCTTTTCCCTATAAATTCTTTGTATTATATCTGGGAATTTTTTCACTTCTGAACCAACAACAAAGAATGTTGCGGATATATTATATCTTTTTAGAATATCTAAAATGGAGATTGTGTAAGCTGACGGTCCATCATCAAAAGTTAAAGCAACATACTGAGGTATATTTTGATTCATATATTCACTCCTTTTTATAAATAAAGATATTAATTATATGTAGAAATCTCTTGAGTTTGTATAATTCAAGGGATTTTTATTACAAGATAAATCTTAGTATTATTAATCAAAGGTTAAGGTGACTATTATCTATAAATTGTATTATTTTAACTACACCTGTATATTCACTACAGCAAAAAAAGAAAGAACCACTGTTCACCACGCAGTAGTCTTTTTAAGATAAATACTGTAGAAAGAAAAGTCTGCCTTTTTAAATCAATTGAAAGGCTTTTACATATGCCTGTTTGGTCATTTTAAATTTATTTATAATAGACTAGTTTCTTAAAAGTAAGAGGACTATTTTATCTGTGAAAGTGATAAAAATCTAATAGAGAAGGGATTCTTTATACGTCTAATTGCGGCGAATTTGGAGCTGCTTTATTAATTGTATTATTTATTCTTCTTATCATTATTGGATGTAGTTGTTTTGGCGGAGGCTTCGGTAGCTACTCATAGTAATAACTAAATAAGAAGAACCCTTATTCAATAAAATAGGGGCTCTTATCATTTCTGGGAATAACGATTATGTTTACTAAAGATGTATAAAATACGCAGCTTAAAAAACGAAAAAACTACCTTATGGGGAGTTTTTCTAGTCGTAAAATATAGATGTTAGCTGATGCTTTATTACATTTTGAGTAGTTTGTTCAAATGATAGAAAAATATTAATTTAGGCAAGTTACCTAAAGAAAAATGTAGGCATATAATGTAACTTGAATAAATTTCGTCTCACACGTAGAATCCTTTTAACTTCATTTTTCACCTTCATAATTCACAAAATCAAAAAAAGAAAAAACAATCTGTATTGGAAGACAGATTGTTTTTTTTAAAAAAATAAAGATGGCTTTATCGAAGTGGCATTCCTAGAGCCTTCTCTAATAATATTCAAAACCTTTTCAGATAATAAATTCCAATACAATCCATTACGCTAACTAAACATATATATGATATACATCTAAAAAACAGAAAAACTCCCAGGCGGCAGGGGGTTTTTCTGTTTTTTTAACAACTGCAAATCCGTTAGGGAGGTAACTGATCTACGGGCTTAAATCGGATGGTTCATTCATTCTATGTAAACTAATCTAAAGGGTTTATATATATCTACAAAATCCTATTATTTTTACCAGTTCAGAGTATGGGCTGGCATTTTAATTTTCTATACATATCTTAAGAGTATTAAACATATAGGGGGGTGAAAATATGGGCTTTGGAGGTTATGGTGGCGGTTGCGGCTATGGCGGAGGCGGCTGTGGTTTTGGTAGTGGTTTTGCTTTAATTATTGTGCTGTTTATCTTATTAATCATTATCGGTGCTTCTTGTTTTGGCGGCTTCGCTGGAGGATGCTAATCATTAAATCCAGTTTGTTTGAAAAAAAGTTAGCTAGATGCTAGCTTTTTTTATTCACTTTTTCTATATATACTTAGCAATTGCTGATAATGCACATTATATTAACTAACTTTGTATATTCTATACAGTTTAAAAAAAGAAAAAACTATGTTTTATTGATGACTCTAATCATCTTGGGTAGTTTGCTCAAATTGTTAAATGTTATTCATATAGATAATTCACCTGAAAACAGGTCGATGAATAGAATGTAATCTGAATTCTGAAGAATCATCCGTTTTTTTTGGAAAAAGCCCTCCTCAGGGTATCTATCTAAACATAAAAAACATTGGCTAAGTCTTAGCCAATGTTTTTTATGTTTGTTGCATCATTTGTTTTATTCATTATAGGCAAGTCACTTAAGTAAAGAAACTGAACATGCTGAAATTGATAAATTTATAAAGCTTTGATTTTCTAAATTTAGTAAGTTATTTCAAAAAAAGCCTTAAGATCATTGATCTTAAGGCTTTTTGGATATAGTTCATTTAATATAAAAAGGGACTACCAAAACCAGGGCCCTCCCCAACCGATTCCAGGGCCAAACCAAGGTCCCCAACCAAATCCAGGGCGTCCAAAACCGAACCCGAACCCGAAACCAGGTCCCCAACCAAATCCGGGGCGTCCAAAACCGAAACCAGGTCTTCCAAAACCAGGGCGGCCGAAGCCAGGACCACCAAAACCTGGTCTTCCAAACCTCATATCTCCATAGGGTAACTGATTTTCTTGAAAATATAAATTAGGTAACAAATGCATTTCTGAATTCATGACAAAAACCTCCATTTTTTCTTATCAAAGCAAGAATATGCATTTACCTAGTTTCCTTCTTGGGTGAATGTCCATATTTTTGGGAAAATAGGTAGGAAGTAATGGTAGAGAAAAGCCTATTTTTAAAAAAAATGACGAAAAGACATTATACGGGCCATAGGGAAATATCTTATTTCTGGAGGTGAAATTATGGCGGTTGTTAAAGCGACAACTTCAGACATAGCTCTTTTAGCGAGGCTCCTTAGAGCAGAAGGTGAAGGTGAAGGTGAACAAGGAATGCTTCTTATAGGAAATGTGGGGGTTAATCGAATTAGAGCAAATTGCTCTGATTTTAAAGGACTGAGAACTATTCCACAAATGATTTATCAACCCCATGCATTTGAAGCTACTCAAAAAGGCTATTTCTATCAAAGAGCACGAGAAAGTGAAAAACGTTTGGCACGTCGATCTGTCAGAGGAGAACGTAGTTGGCCTGCAAAATTTAGCCTATGGTATTTCAGACCTCCTCAACAGTGCCCTCCAACATGGTACAATCAACCTCTTGTTGCTCGATATAAGCTTCATTGCTTTTATCAACCAAAAGCTGAAACATGCGAAAATATTTATAATACTTATTAGGAATTCTCTATAATTTTATAAGACGATTTATTAATCTATATCATTAAAAGCAAAAAAACTAACTTCTTTCTGACTCAAAGTTAGTTTTTTTGCTTTCCAAATTGGATATTTTCAAAGGATTTCCTCAACGTCCAAGTCCACTATGAAGTATATTTGATGTTAAAAAGGCACCAACAGGAGGTAAATCACTATTGCTAACGGCAGGTCCTGTGAGACTTGTATCTGTGGTAGCCACCCAAGTTCCACTCCTACCTGATAGCAAAGAAGGTGACTTCATAATAACCCGCCCACTTAAAACAAGATGTCGAATTCTAGTAGTGGAATCGTCAAACATACTTAAGTTACCAGAATATGTGGCATAAGGTGAATTAAAGGTGATTTGTTTGCTCCCCTCATTCCAATACCCGTTAATAGGAATGAGGGTGCCCCGAAAATTAACTGTACCCATTACTCTATTCTCTGTAATAGAGTTAATGATAAGCACACCCCAAACCATAGGTCTACCTGCAATCTCAGCGTGGATACCCCATCGTGATGGGAATGGCATACTAGCCCTGACATTCTCTGTAGGTTGCAAAGCTGGTTCCCCCCCTTTTTCTAGGGCTATAAATTATGAACACTTAGAAACATGTAAATGAAACAATTCGTCTTGTATCTATACCAAAAATAGTCCAGAATCGCCCGTTCCATCTGAAACCAGCAACTGATCTCGGTCCTACAAAAATAGGGTAATACCAAAAACTTGACCCATTTCTAAGCCATATATAGGTGTTACGGAATAAACATAAAGAAATGGCTCCTGGATCGACTGCAAATGGTGTTGCTGTTTGCTGTTGTGGGATAAATGCTGGTGGTGGGGAAGTTGGAGCTTGTTGCCCACCACCAGGTGATCCAGGGAAACCGCCAGGTGATCCAGGGAAACCGCCAGGTGATCCAGGGAAACCGCCAGGTGATCCAGGGAAACCGCCAGGTGATCCAGGGAAACCGATCCAGGGAAACCGCCAGGTGATCCAGGGAAACCGCCAGGTGATCCAGGGAAACCGCCAGGTGATCCAGGGAAACCACCAGGTGATCCAGGGAAACCGCCAGGCGATCCAGGGAAACTAGGGGACGGGAACTGTGAGTCTAAAAATCTTGGGTAATAATAAGAATCTATATAATTTGCGTCCATATTTTTCACCTCAATATATTATTAATACCTAATACAGTATGAGAAATAGGCCCAAAATGTTCAGACCCTTATGAATATAGCAAAAATCTTCTTGTTCAAACGAAAATCTCTATGTTAAATAAGTTCCAGGAGAAATATACAAACGGGTTAGTTAAACAAAATGCCTTAAAGAGTGTTTTAGTTCAGTGGTAATAGCATCTTTATAGATAAGATGCTATTAGTTATTTCCTATAAAATTCATTATGTTAATTAGCTTTGTATATGATATACAGCTTAAAAACAGAAAAACTCCCCGAATGCGTTAAGGAAGTTTTTCTGTTGCGGAAATTTTGGGCAGAAAGCTAATAAGCTTCTTGAGTAGTTTGTTCGTAAAAGCAAATCTTATTCGTAACAGCGTCTTACTCTTTAGAGATCAATCAGCTTTACCTAACCCTTTTTTAATTAATTCTAAAATAGCTTCATTTCTAGAAGATATTGTTTTAGATTCTTTATACTCATCAATCCTTTTTACAATATCAACAGGAAGCCTTACAAATTGAGCATGTCTTTTCTGTTTCTCATGCACAAGTATAGTCCCCCACTTTTAAAATGAAAACGCTTAATTAGATAAGAACGACGATTTAAATCCATAATAATCAGATAAGTTTAAGAATATCAATCATTAAAAAATTACATTTATGGTAATAAAATGGAAAAGTGTTTTTGGCAATCCTTTTACTGTAGATATAGTGCCTATAAAATCAAATATGCTAGCTACATGTGTATACTATATATAGGTTAAAAACAAAAAAAGCTACTGGCTTCAACAGTAGCTTTTTTTGTTTGTTGAAAGGTAGTCGTAAAGTGATGATTTATCCATCTTAGCTAGTTTGTCCAAATGATAAAAAAAATTATTCATAATGGACAATTTGTTTAGTAATGAATAGTAACATATATTATGTATTGTAAATAACAGATCTCTTACTCTATCATTATTCTTTTCGAATAAACCTCTCAGGCGTCAAAAGCCTCTTTGTTTAATGATCGGAGGGGCTTTTAATGTTGATAAAAAACATTATATGAACTAAAAGTCTATACCAAATATATCTTTAAAGTCAAAAAAACTACTGATGTGTGCCATCAGTAGTTTTTTCTCCCATTTATAGAAAGAGACAAAATGTTTCGTCGCATAATTTATGATATGTAAAGTAATTACAAGTGCTTGGACAAGTGCCAATATTATAAAAATTTTATTAATTTTGATTGATATAGTGAGAATATACAACTTAAAAATAAAAAAACTCCCAGGCGGCAGGGAGTTTTTCTGTTTTTTTAACAACTGTAAATCAGTTAGGGAGGGGGAGATGATCCACCGAGCTTAAATGGAATGGTTCATTCATTCTATGTAAACTAATCTAAAGGGTTTATATATATCTACAAAAATCCTGTTATTTCACTGGTTCAGAGTATGGGCTAACATTTTAATTTTTTATACATATCTTAAGAGTATTAAGCATATAGGGGGGTGAAAATATGGGCTTTGGAGGTTATGGTGGCGGTTGCTGCTATGGCGGATATGGTTACGGTGGGGGCGGCTGTGGTTTTGGCAGTGGTTTTGCTTTAATTATTGTACTGTTTATCCTGTTAATCATTATCGGTGCTTCTTGTTTTGGCGGCTTCGTTGGAGGATGTTAATCATTAAACCTATTTTGTTTAAAAAAGGGCTAGCTAGATGCTAGCTTTTTTTATTTACCTTTTCTGTATACACTTAGCAATTGTTGATAAAGTACATTATATTAACTGTAAATCAATGGATTATACATAAATGCTATTTACAATTATTTCCATTAAATCAATATAAATAATCATTATTCACTGTTAATTTGTGTTATACTTCTAATTGGTTTTTTTTAGAAACTGTAAATTATCAGTTTTAAAACCCTACAAAATATTTCAGGGGGGCATTTATGAAAAGGTTCAAAAAAGTTATAGCCTTTATTTTAGTTTTTGCTGTATTATTCTCGCCACTCGTTCCACATACACAGGCAGAAGCCAAAGTAATGTGGGGAAATCAAGAACTCGTTAAAGGACAAATAGGGCGCGTTACAATTTTAAAGAATACTAGTCTTTACAACATTAAAAATAATAAATTGGTAGCTGCTAAAAAAGTATCAAAGGGTCAAACATATCGTGTTTATTCTTATTCTGGAAAATACGGTGGAATTTACGGTTTATCAAAAGATTTATATGCTCAAAAATCGTCTAGTATCAAGTATGAGAGAGCACCTAGTGACAAAATCCAAGCCTTTGGAATAACCGTTATAAAAAAATCATTAGCAAGTAATATTAGTTATCCACAAGCATCTGGTCTTTTTAATAAACCATTTGAGGCTAGTTTCAATAGAAAATTCTTAAACCTTGCTAAAGAAACTCAGCAAGCAAATAAAGAATTAAAAGAACAGGAGAAAGAGGACCGCGAAAACGGTTGGTCACCAGGCCCTTATTATCAAAATATGAAATACTCTGTACCCTACAATCAAGATAATATCTTAAGTATCTCTATTACCTATGATGAGTACTCTGGTGGTGCACACGGTAATGCTTGGATTGATACTTACAATTATGATTTATTAAAAGCTAAGCAACTTAGTTTGAAAGACGTCATTAAAAATCAAACTCAATTAGGTAAGGTGAATAAATATATTCGTGACCAAATGATTGTGCTTAATAAAAAAGGAGCTGGATTCGAGGTTAAAGATTTTAAATCTGTGAACTTAACTCAAGACCAATTTTATTACACGAGTGGTGGCATTGTGATTATATTTGGTGAATATGAATACGGCCCTTATGCCAATGGTATTAATTTCTTTAAAGTTCCATATTCCGTTTTTAAGTAAGGTAATTCCTGGACATTGGAAAAAAGAAGCTTAAGAACTATTAACGTAACTCTTAAGCTTCCTTTTCATTCCTAGAATATTGATTATGGTAACTCACATTTTATATCGTATACAGCTTAAAAAACAGAAAACCTATCTCTATTTTTGCGTCTATTTCTTATAGATGCTGTAGAAAGAACAGCCTGCCCTTTTTAAATCAAAAGAGGCAGGCTTTTTTAATGAGTATAACAGGTTTTCTTAAAAACCTGTTATACTTCCTATAAGAAATAGAGACCTTACATTAATAAATTAATTAATAAGAATAACCATCGTTTTTCTTGCCTTTACATTTAGACTTGTATTCTTTATTTTTTTTACATTTATATTCCTTATGCTTGTCCTCTTTATACTTCTTATCTTTTGACTTGCAATAATATTTACACATGTTTATCACCTCCATTATTAGTTTCTATATATCTTATTCATTGATTAATAAAATGTTTGTATGCTTGTCCTATCTTAGGACAAGCATTTTGTATAAGTGAGGCACATTATATTAACTAGTTTTATATATCGTATACAGTCTAAAAGAGAAAAAGCCTCTGTTGCAACAGAAGCTTTTCCTTTTGGGTTCTAAATTGGGGATACTTTTCAGCATTTTGAGTAAATCGTTTGAATTATGGGTCAGTATTTAAGACAAGAATTCAATCCTTTATTGCTTGTCCCCGCTAAAAGGTCTTTTATAATAATGTTAATCTTAGCTATGACATCCACAATCATGTTTGTCCTTATGGTGATCTTTATGGTGATCTTTATGGTGATCTTTATGATGATCTTCGAAGATTTCTTTTAAAAGTTTTTCAAAGGCTTTCTGAAGGATAGATTCACAGTTGTGTTTGTGTTCATGTTTTTTTTCATGGCAGTTACCCACTATAATCCCTCCTTTCTCATTTCTCTTAATATACTATTCTTTAATCAAGAAAGTGCTTGTGTGCTTGTCTAATATAATCTGAATCCTATATAGAAAGCCTTTAGGGTAACTTGTAAAAAAAGTTTTCTTTCTAATAAAATTCATTATGTTAACTAAAAGTGTATAAGGTATACGTACACTTTTAGTTAATCGAAAAACTGATAATAAAGGTTATCAGGCATGTCAGGGTTTTTAGGTCGAAATCCTCTCATGACACACATTGAGCATTCCGTGTTGAAATAACTAGTTGTATTAGGGTCGAAGAATCCTGCGCAATGTAGCCAAGAGTGCATCATAGAACCAGTGATAAAGTTTAGAGTAGCAATATCAATTAAGGTTGGGTCAACAATAAATGATAAGGGTACAAAATTCTGAGTAAAAGCAGTTAATGCAAAGACAATAGTATTATTGTTAAGTGGAGCAGCGAAGATTTTCGCTCTTGGGGAACGCCTAAATCCATTATCACGTATAAGTTGAGTAAACTGATCCATAGCTATATTAGTAGCTGTTAGTCCATTTTGAATAGGTGATTCACTATACCAAGCAGGGCGTAAATTCTGTGTTGCATATATGTTTATACAAGCTGCCATTTGTGAAATTCCAGTGTTTGTTCCGCCATTCCATTTTTCATTCATATGAGTAGCCCATACCAACATAGTTTCACTAATGGCATCTCTGATTCTTTGTTCTTGTTCTACATTAAATCGATTATCAAGATCAAAATAAATGTTAGGTGGCAAATCTGTAACTCCTAAAGGCGTAGGGACAGGTATAATGGTTTCTCTAAATGTAGTTGGATATAAAGGGATTACAAAGTTTGTTTTTAACACATCTTGGAATAGCAGTTCCATAACGATTACAGTTTTTCTAAAGTTAAAGGGCATTAATTTTTCTCCTTTCATAAAGTTATATAGTGCTTGTACTAGTAAAATATGCAACTAAATGAAAAGAGTTTGGGCATGTTCTGATATGGAAAAAAAACGTTTGAATCATTAGTTCCAATGGCTTTTAACTCAGATGACACTCATTATGTTAACTAGATTTATATACCTTATACATTTTAAAAACAGAAAAAGTTATCTAAAGAGAACAGTAGTAGACGATTGCCCATTTCTTAATTTATGTAAGTACATATTATAACAAGATTATATGTTATTTATAGGAGGCATTTTCATGAGGAACATGGACAATCAACCATCTGAACTCTGTCGAGAGTTTGCAAGAATACTTGACTCAACGCCAAGTGTTATTAATAGCGTATGTACTGCAACTAGATCTCGTACCAATCTCCATCCTGTAGTATTAGGGAGAAGAGCAGAATCTTTCATGTTTGTACCACAAGCTTTTTCTTTTGAAGACGTTGATCGAAATGGGAGAGCTTTATGTCTTGGGGAAACAGTAATTCTCCAAGATGAAATTAATCCATTCATGAGTAAACTTAGGGAGCATGGCATCATAGTAACTGCTGTTCATAACCACTGGTTATTTGATGAACCACGTCTAATGTATATGCACTTTGAATCTATTGATCAACCAATTTCTTTTGCGAGAAAAGTTAGAGATGCATTGAGTGTATTGACTACACGTAATGTTTATCCTGATTGTAAAACCATAACTTCTGATTATAGTAACTCATCTAATCTCTGTGACAGATTTAATAACATTCTGGGGGGATCCATGCATACATTTGAGAATGGAATTTGTACAGTAATGAAATCTCGTACAAACATTCACCCTGAGGTTCTTGGGAGAAGAGGAAGATCATTTTTACTAATCCCTCAAATGTTTACATTCGAGTCTATGACAGGAGATGGTCAGGCTCTTTGCAGTGGAGAAACTGTGATTTTGCAGACTGAAATCAATCCATTTATCACTAGGCTTCGAGAACATGGTATCATCGTAACAGCTGTTCATAATCATTGGCTATTTGATGAACCACGTCTAATGTATATGCATTTCGAGTCTATTGATCAGCCACTCTCCTTTGCAAGAAAAGTTAAGGATGCTCTGAGTGTACTTACCACTAGGCAAGTATACCCTAAAGAGTAAAATGCAACTTTTTATCTAAAATGCATTTACTTATTTATGGAATCTATATTATGTTAACTAAACATATATATATCATATATAGCTTAAAAACAGAAAAATCCCCGTTGGTTGGAAGGGATTTTTTCTGTTCTTAAGGAGATGAGCTCAAAACAATGATTCATCCATCTTGGTAGTTTCTCAAATTATTTTTGTTTTATTCCTACGGACAATTTACTTCGTAATGGGCAGCAACATATATTACACGTGACAGATCTCTTGCTCTATCTTTATTTTCATCCTTTGCTAGGAGGGTAAACAGCCCATGAATTAATTCATGGGCTGTTTTTAACTCATTTTTATTGACTGGACAATTCACTTAAAATAGGCTAATGAATATAATTTATTTGGTAGTTAATTTAACCTTCACCTTACCTTTTTTCTAAATCTACTTATCACGCATTAAAAGCCCCTTTAATGAACTGAAGAGGCTTTTAATACTGGAAAAACTCATATGTAAACTAGTGTTATATACAATATGCATCTAAAAACAGAAAAAGAAAGGTTTTGGTTTGGTTTTATGATTACTTATAATTTTTATTATGTTAACTAACATTGTATTGAGTATTCATTTCTATCTATTAGGATTAATAATATAACTCATAATACAATAGTACAATCAATTTTAATCTACTCACATACCATAATAGAAATAATAAGTGAGTAGGTGACTAATAGTGTCAGATCGAAACTGGAAAAGATATTCACCTGCCTATGGCTACGTTACACTCATAGGTTCCAAACCCATCATGGTCAACTCAGGTGAAAGTATAACGTTTAATCAAAACGGTCCATTAAATCATATAAAGTTTGCCTTACCTAGTGATACCTTAATAATTAGTAAATCCGGTGACTATAAGATTGAATATGTATTATTAATCGATGGTCCTTCTTCTTCTTCAACGTATGGTTTGATTTTAAACAATTTCTTAGTAAAGGATAAGCTTACCCAGTATGGTATACAAAGACAAGTGAATGGAGCGAGTCTAATGCTCATTGGACAAGCTATTATTCATATCCCAAAAAACTCAACATTGGAACTTAGAAACATCGGTCCATCTACGGATACTTTGTTACCAATTATAGGTGAACAAGAAGTTAATGCTGCATCATTAACAGTAGTGAAGCTTAATTAATTAAAAAAATATTATAAACCCTTATATATCAAGTTCTATAATAAATATGGACAAGTATACAAGCAAAAAAATATTTATTTAATAGAATATAGTCAATTAATATATTCTGTTAGATAAAAGGAGATAAAAATGTTTGGAGTTAAAAAAATTTGTTGATACCCTTCCAATTCCTTCAATAATCAGACCAAAGGGAATGTATAAAGGCAGGCCGTTTTATGATGTATGCATGATTGAAACACTACACAAGTTTCATAGGGATTTACCTAAAACCAAGGTATGGGGCTATAATGGGTTAGTACCAGGTCCAACTTTTAATGTAGAAAAAAATCAACCCATATATGTGAGATGGGCAAACAACTTACCTGAAAAACATTTTTTACCAGTGGATAAAACCATTCACGGAGCTAGTCATAATCCAGAAGTAAGAACTGTTGTACACCTGCATGGAAGCCCCTCGGAACCAGCTAGTGATGGTCATCCCGAAGCATGGTTTACAAGAGGATTTAGACAAACAGGTCCTCACTTTATGAAAGAAATTTATCATTATACGAATGAGGAAAGAGCAACTGCTCTCTGGTATCATGACCATGCACTTGGGGTTACTCGTCTGAATGTGTATGCGGGTCTTGCGGGACTTTACTTCATTCGAGATGAGCAAGAAAGATCACTGTCACTTCCTAAGGGTAAATACGAGGTACCTCTAATTATCCAAGATAAAACATTTAATCCAGACGGTTCGCTCTTTTATCCTGCACAACCAGACAATCCATCTCCTAATTTACCATACCCTTCAATTGTTCCTTCATTTTTAGGGGATACCATTACGGTTAACGGGAAAGTCTGGCCATTTTTAAAAGTAGAGCCTCGCAAATATAGATTCCGTTTATTAAACGCTTCCAATACTCGAACATATCAGTTCCAATTAAGCAACCTGCGCCCTTTTGCTTTAATTGGAACTGATGGTGGCCTTCTTTCCCGTCCAATTAAAGTGAAAAGTTTGGATGTTTCACCAGCTGAACGGATCGATATTGTTATTGATTTTTCAGGGTTGGAAGGGCAAAATGTAATATTACAAGATGGTTTTGAATCAGAAAATCCAACTGGCGAGATAATGGAATTCCAAGTAACTAAATTTTTATCCTGTCCTGATCAGAGCAGACTTCCATCTCTCTTGAGCCATATTGACCGTATTCCATTAAATAAAGTGAAAAAGATAAGACGATTGACATTAAATGACTCGCAAGACGAATTTGGACGTCTTATGCTTTTATTTGACGATAAGGAGTGGATGGACCCAGCAACAGAAACACCCTTACTTAATTCTGTTGAAATATGGGAGTTAGTGAATTTGACCCCCGGAATTCACCCTATTCATATACATCTGGTTAATTTTCGTGTCCTTGATCGTTATGATCAAAATGGAAACTTGGTAGCTCCTCTCCCAGCTGATTTTGGTTTAAAAGATACTGTTCTAGTAGGTTCAGGAGAAACCGTACGAATCATCATGAAATTTCATCCATTTTCTGGAGACTACGTATGGCACTGTCATCGTTTAGAACATGAAGACCATGACATGATGAGACCGTTAAAAATTATACCTTCCAATCGTAATAAATACAAATCAAACTGATAGATAAATTTCATTGGGAAACGAACTTCCCATTAAACTGATTATGTAAGATATTTTGTATATCATATACATCCTAAAAACAGAAAAAACTATCTTGGCGTATGGAGATAGTTTTTTTCTGTTTTTTTATTGTAATCTTTTGCTGATGCTTCGTTGCTAAAAGCTTTATCTAATAATGATAATATGTGATTTAAAACCTATGATAAATAAAAAATTAGTTTTTTGTTATTATCATAAGTTTTGTCTAAACTAATTACATAAAAAAGGATGCGGTCCTTTTATATAACTTATCCCTCTTTTCAGCAATTGCTTTTTCGTTTACGTTTTTTATTTAGTTCCATTGGTTATATCGTTTTTGAAGGGATAGGCTACAGTTATATCACCATAGGGACCATCTTTGTATAAATTGTCTAGGAATGAATCACGATGGGATGAAGTCCCAAGATCGGAATTACGATAAGATGAAGCCTCAAAATCTGAATCATGAGAGGATGAAGTCTCAAGGTCGGAATTACGATAAGATGAAGCCTCAAAATCTGAATCATGAGAGGATGAAGTCTCAAGGTCGGAATTACGATAAGATGGGGCCTCAAAATCTGGACCACCTTTTTCTTTTCTAACTTTTCTTCTGCCCATTTGGTATTCTGTTTCATGATAAGTCGGAACAGCGTAGAAACGATAATCAAAATAAGTAGGGTGGGTATAATACATGTCTACAGGATATGAATTTTTGCATTTATGATCAGTTGGGTGATAGGTATGCATCAGAGGATAATATGGAACATAAACATAATAGTTCATTTATTCACAACCTTTCATTTTTCATTCATCAGCATATGACCCAATTGCTTGGTTTGTGTTACTAAAAAAAATTTCATATGAACAAATATTAAGATTATTAACCGCAGCAATTATAAGGGACCAACTCCTTATTTTCACGAGAAGTTACGAGGGATATTTAATCATTATATTTAAGCAATATCTAAAGGTTTTCCCTTCTTATAAAATCTTTCTTATCCTCTTGATTAGTTTGTTCAAATTGGTAAACAATTTATGTATAAAAAAGAAAAATATTGGTTTTTACTTGTAACCATCAAGATTTTTTCTTTAAGGATAACCATTCTATATTGTAGAGCCTATTTTTTAGACTAGGTGACACTAATACAAGCCATTTTTTTTATTGTGAATATAATATCCTATTCTATATATAGGGGGTATTATATATGAATTGTTGGAATCGTCTTGTATTTTGTTGTAGATGTAGACGTCGTCATGAATGTAATCATCACCATGGTTCTAGCTGTAAACATCACCGTGAATGCGATCATCACCATGGTTCTAGCTGTAAACACCACCATGAATGTAATAATCATCATGATCACCGTTCTAATTGTAGATGCCATCGTCACTGTGATTGCAATCATTGTGACTGTTCTAAATACTAAATGTAACTCTATAAGAATGGGATGGTCTAAGAATAGACTATGCCATTCTTATTAAACAGATTATGTAAATTGTCTTTGTATGTCGTATACAGCCTAAAAGCAGAAAAAAAACTACTGGATCCATCAGTAGTTTTTTGTAATTATACGAGTATTAAGTTAATTTTTAGAATTTATTACACATTAAATTAGATGTAAGTGTTTGGTCAAACATGGAGATTTTAAAATATATCTAATAAAATATATAGTCAAATGAAGCATGTCCAATTCTAAATAAGATATATATTTAAGCTGTTGTTATAGCTTGAATCTGATTAGCATTTACTGTGACAATATTTGTGCTAGCGTTTGTCCCAGTACCTGTTCTAGTTGCAAAAGAAGCTAAATTAGTTGTAGCATTAAAGCTTGAAAATACAAGATTAGTAAGCGTAGCACCGCCTACGACTAAGGTTGGAACTGGTGTTCCAGGATCTAAGATTCTTAATAAGTCTGTAATCATCCTTTGTATCCCCCCTTATTGCAATAAATTAAATATAAATTATAAATTTACATTTGATTTATTATATGTAAATTTCAAATAAGAGCTTGTACTATTTAATTATTTATTATAAAAACAAATATCGAGAATAATAATTATGTTGCTAAAAATGTATAGTATATATAGATTAGAAACAGAACAACTACTGCTCTTGTACAGTAGTTGTTCTGTTTACGGCAAGGTTTTTGAATGTATGTTTCATTGCATCAGTTCACTCTAATTATTGTTATTTTTTTCATATAGACAATTTACTTAAATTAAGCTAATGAATATGATTTATTTGGTAGTTAATATAATCTTTATCTTAATTCTTTTCATAATATAATCATTACACATTGAAATCCTCTTCAGTTAATCACTGAAGAGGATTTTAAATCCATTATGCTAACAAGAAATTAAATGCTTGCCCGATACCATTTGAATTTTTGTATGATGAGCTTTTCTTAAGTTGACTTTTATTTAGTTATACACTGCCCTAGATAACTAGTAAAATAGTCAAAACTAATATAAAACTTTGTATAAAAATAACTGTATCAATATTAGTTGTAGTAGCATGAACATCTTTAGAATTTTCGATAATAATTTTATGATTGCTAGATTGTATAACTTTTGCAAGGAGTAAAACTTCGATTGTAATTAATCTTATTGAATTAGCATCCAAACCTATTAACGTTAGAATAAAGGTTAAAACCTGCAATAATGATTGTAAAATTATTGCTGTTTGTGTATCTGTGATAGAAATATTAACATTACAAGAATCTTTAACAACAACTATTGAATTGGAAATTTGCTTGCTTAGGATTTTTTGTATTGTTTCCGTTCCAATGAGTGCATTGCTATTAAAGTTCAACACTCCACCTCCCTTTTTAAGATATAATATATTAATATGAAAAAGAAAAAGTTTTGCTTGTATGCTTGTCCTTTTCAGGCAATGAAATTTAAAGATAGGGGTAGCTACTCCTAAAGTATCTATATAGTGCATCCATTAGATGGTTTTTCCTTAATAGTTATGTTCTTGTTTAAGAAACATAGCTTTTTAATTCTGATAAAGCTCATTATATAAACTAAAAGTGAGTAATTTATACAACCTAAAAACAGAAAAACCATTGCTTCTGTACAGTAGCTTTTCTCTACTTAGAACAGAAAATTTGGTGTGATTTATATAGAACCTTATAAACTAAATTGTTTTGAAAATTTTAATAGGACTAAACTTTTTTGGTTTTTACTATTCCATGGTTAATAATTTTAAAAAGGCTTCTATTTTTAAGAAGCCTTTTTGTTGCAGAAAAAATATGCATCAGAGTATTGTAAATTCTATAAACGTTTGTAAAGTAACCTTATATTTGTATAAATGATATGGAAGTATAAAAATATCTGTTATTAATTCTCTATAAACAATATTACAGTAAGGGGTATCTTCACTGATTAACAAGACACAGAACAGGGCATTATAGTGTGAAAATTATTTCAAAGTGTAATAGCATCAATACGCTCACAATCAACTAAAAGAATACCATCATTCTTTCCCCAAAATGTAGCGAGACCAGTCTTAGGGTTAAATCCTACAAAATTCTGAACTTTTATTTGTGTACCATTTACTAAAAGGTTTTTAACCTTTTTTCCTTGGTGAAAAGTTTCTAAAAGGCTGCACACACTTTTAGAACTGTATTTTGAATTCAGATCAATATGATATACCTTCTGATTATGATTCTCGGCTATAGAATTAGAATTAAATATTTTGGGATTGGTAAAACGGTTAACGAAAATTGACATTTTAGGTTTCCCTTTCTTAGTTTGGATAATATCTGAATAGAGCGTTCTTTTAAATTAACAGAAGAGCTCTTTTACAAGCTCTTCTGCAATTACACTGTTACACTATTATCTTATAATGCTACTCAATTCGAAGTGCTTGTATATCTCTACAATCTAAAACAATAATAGTTCCTGTCTCCGTTTCCACATCAACAAAAGTTGCACAGAAAGTATCCAAATTAAAGTTAGTAAAAATAAGGTCTTCCAGTACATTTCCGTTTAGAAATATATCAACTTGTGTCCCTGGTTGTAATCTTTCTAACTGATCACATACACATTTATGATCTCTGCCCATCCAAAACCCCTCCTTAAAGAAGAAAAATAAATTCACATTGCTATATATTATATGAAAAATATTAAACATTGAATGGACAAAGTATGGAGGGAAAATACCTATTTTTAGCTGTATATTAACATCAACACTAAACTTGTACATGATAAGCTTGTTTAGATAAAAAGGACCATCGAGATTAGAAACTAAACCTTAAAAGTTAGATACATTGCCTAAGTACCTAATGAGATCAAACTCTTTATCGTACGAGGCTCAACCCTTTTAATTTTATTCGTTTACAATTACAGTAAAGCTTGTAGATCTTCTAACTCTTGTTTAAATCGTTGCTCAATTTTCACCCCTCAAATATTCCACATCGTATTAAAATCTACATCTAAGCTCATATTTTCTGTATTATTTACCTTACCAATATCGATATAACGGTTTCTACAGATAGGAATAGATTACTAAAAGGGCAGGTTTAAGTCTGTGCTCTAAGTTATATAAGGTTATATATAGTTATTATGGCATAGAATAAGTGAATCAGGCTATTAGTCGCTCACTTTATGGAAGCAATTTAGATCAAGCATGAAATATAGAATTAATAAGAAAACTTATCCACACCTTTGTGGTTATCAGAGTTTTACGATGCTAAAAAGATAATTGCCTACTATTGAAAAATATTATGTATATATTCTATATAGTAATAAGTCTCCTTTATTGTATCTGCAAACATATATACAGTTAACATGATCATAAAATTTAATTATATAACAGAAAAAATGCTATCGATCTTTTAAAGTAGCTTCTTATTATGTAAGCAGAAAGAGTTATATTTTAAAGTAGCCGACCCATTTTACGGCTTATTAATATAATCTCATAGCCTATACTAAATTCTATAAGCGGCCTTTAATTTTATAAATGGAGTGATGGAAGCTCTATGTGTAGAATTGTAATCTTTGGGAATAGTTGTGCGGGTAAAACAACATTGGCTACCTCTCTCGGAAAGGACCTAATGATACCTGTTTATCATTTGGACTTATGGTTTCGTGATAAAAACATGCAAAGGATTAAACAGCTTCGTCGCCGAAGGCGCAAATTCAGAAGGCAATTAGACAAGGTAGTAGAGCAAAAAGAATGGATTATTGAGGGATGGGGGTATTTTGAAACTTACGATATACGTTTTGAGAAGGCTGATGTAATTATTTTTTTAGACCTTTCACCGGAAGAGTGTAAGAAACGTTTAATGAATAGAGAGAATTATAGAAAAAAAGATGGAACGGTTGATAAGAGAACCTTGAATAATCATTTACACAAAATTGATAAATTTCATCAAACAAACCGTCTTCTTATATTAGAGTTGTTTCAGAAATATGAAGGGACATATGAGAAAACCTTATTTCCTATTGTGAAAAAATTCAATTATGATCAGCTGATGACTGCTCTTAAAAATATAGTATCGTAGCAAATTTTCTTTATAAATAAAAATTATTGTTACCTCTTATACACAAAATATCAAATAATGTTTTCTTTTTCTGAAATTTGTATTTTATAATGTTTAAAACCTAAATTTAGCAAGAACTATAATCTTTTTAGTTTTAGCAAGTACGAACTTACAATTTAATATTTACTCATATAAAGCAAAGTTACAAAAGAACGCTTAAATATTCCAAATGATTAATAATGCATTACATTCTAGAGTTCTACATTATTGTTTACATACTAATTTCTTTTTCTAAATGTATTTTTGTATTTATTTTTGCTAATATTTTTAAGCCTTCATTTCTTCTTTTTCACTAAAAAACACCTTTACATTCAATGTTAGTTATTAAATGTGAAGGTGTTTTTATTTTGTGAAATTAGAGAACCGTGAATTACTTTATTGGCAACCAAAGGATCAGTTTCTATATCTTATTTTTTTCTCTTTTTAGAACAATCATCCCGAGATTTCTCTTTTTTTGTTTCAGAACAATCATCCTGTGATTTCTCTTTTTTCGTTTTAGAGCAGTCATTTTTTTGTTTGCGTTTTTTCTTTTTAAGACGTTTTCTTTTCCTTAGATTGTTGACTGGACGGCTAATTTGGGGTGTAGGTGTAGGCGCCCTTTCTACAGTAAATGTAACCGTAGCTTCACTTGATACCCCATCCGTATTTGTTACACGCACGACAGCTGTGTCCGTTCCTACAAAATTAGGGTTAGGAACATAAATAAATTCACCTGTTATTCGATCAACCAGCAACTGCCCGTTTTGTGGATTTTGAGTCACTTGATAAAACAATTGTAGAGAATTTGGATCTGTGGCGATAATTCGTCCTGTTGCAATAGTATTAACCAACAATCTAAACATTTGGGCTGCTATGATAGGAGGCTGAGGTAACCTACCTACTATAATTGTAACTAGCACAATAGAGTCTGTGCCTAAATCGTCTCTTACTAATACTGTAAAGGAATCTGTTCCTATAAATCCGGAGTTTGGTTGATATACAAACCTCCCAGAAGCATCAAGGGTTACATTGCCATTAGCCGGTTCAGTAGTCAGTGTGTAATTTAATGGTCTTTGTAATAGATTCGTTGCTTGCACGCTGTCAATCACCTGTATCCCCTGAAGAGTAGTAAACGTATTACTGCCTGGTGTAATGATATTATTACTTGGAGTTGAATTAACAGTCACAACTGAGAATGCCTCTTGCCCAGTGTCATTCCTTACAACTACAACAAACTGATCTTGACCGACAAACCCTAAGTTTGAATTATAGGTGAATGTGCCGTCTGTATTTAAAATCACTACACCGTTTGCAGGCGGTGTTACCACTGTGTAGGTGAGGGGTCTTCCTAATGCATCAACCGCAATAATTTGACTTTCAATAATTTGACCTGTTGGAATTGTCAATTCCTGATCCTGTGTACTAATCGTATTATTTATTCCTTCAACTACAACGTTCACACTGCTCGTTGCAAACTGACCCAAATCATTTTGAACAAGTACGGTAAAGGAGTCAATACCGGTAAAACCCATATTGGGTGTATAAATAAATGTACCATTCGCATTAAAAACAATTGTTCCATTTGAAGGTAAATTATTTACTTGATATGTTAACGGCCTTCCTAGTGTGTCGGTTGCTGTAACTTGCCCTGTAACCGGTTGGTTTGCTTGCCCTCTCACTGTAAGAGGAGTAACTGTAATAATATCTTGATTTTCTTGAACCACTACTCGAACAATTCCAATGGCTGAATTTCCTCGATCGTTTTGGACAAGTACGGTAAAAGAGTCTATTCCAAAAAACTGAGGGTTCGGCGTGTATGTGAATGTGCCATCCGGATTTATTCTAACTGTTCCATTTAAAGGTGGCAGGTTCAATGAAAAGCGAAGAGGTCTTCCAAGAGAATCGGTAGCTATTACTGTCCCTGAGACACTCACATTTTGTTGGGTTTGCACTGTTACATCCTCTAGTGTAATAGTGCTCTGGGCTGGATTTATTATTATAATAACCGGTGCAATTGCTTGGCCTCCCTGATCATTCTGAATAAGCACATCAAACTGATCAATACCGCTTACACCTGGAGTTGGTGTATAGATAAAAGTTCCATCCTGGTTCACAATTGCTGTTCCGTATAATGGAGGAGTGTTAAGCGTGTAGGTTAACGGCCTGTTTAACTGATCGCGAGCTGATACTTGATCGTTTACTGACTGATTTTCCTCTGTTCGAACCGTCGTATTTGTCACTATAATTTGATTTACTAGTGGGTTAACAGTCACTTGTATGGTAGCTGTGGCGTTTAAACCAGTTTGGTTCTGAACAGCCACTGTAAATGACTCAGTTCCCACAAATCCTGAATTTGGTGTATACGTAAAGGTGCCATCCGGATTTAATACGACTATTCCATTTGGTGGTGTGCCAAGTAACGTATAGGTTAATGCTTCACCTTGAGGGTCAACTGCCTGCACTGCCCCTGACACTGGCTGTTCTTCAATTGTAGTCAAGGTTTGATCAGACACAATGGGTGCCCTTTCTACCGGTCCTTCCGTAATAATGGAAACAGTTGCAACAGCTGTATTACCGAGAACATCACTTACAAGCACTTGGAATTGATCTGTTCCAAAGAATCCAGCATTTGGGGTATAACTAAATGTGCCATCTGGGTTAACTAAGACAGATCCATTAATAGGATTAGACGTAAGTGTATAAAACAACTGATTTCCACTCAAATTTGTAGCACTTACTTGCCCAGAAACTGGTGCATTGAATAAAGTAGTTATTTCACTATTAACAACTGAAATTCTGTCTCCTACTACTACTGTCACAACAGCGTTAGCGATACTTTGGTTTCCAGCTGAATCTCTGACAACGATACTAAAGACATCTTCTCCGGTGAATCCAGGATTTGGTGTGTAAACTAAAGCACCATCTTGATTTAACACAACGGTTCCATTTGATGGGGAAATGGCTACAGCATAACTTAACGGAAAGCCCGCTGGATTCACAGTGGCAATAGATCCACTTACAGGTTGATTTGCTAAAGTAGTTAAAGTGAGCCCTTCAGCACTAATCGGTAAATCTTGAGACTGCACTTCCACGGTAATAGTTCCAAAACCTTGGTTTCCAAGAGTATCTCTGGCAAAAACAGAGAATGAATCTGTTCCTACAAAACTTGGGTTCGGCGTATAGGTAAAGGTGCCATCTGCATTAATAATGGCGGTACCATTAAGTGGCGCTAAACTCAGCCCATATACTAGTGGATCACCTTCAGGATCAAAGGCAGGAATTTGCCCTGTTACAAACTGTCCCTGTACAGTCGAAATTGATAAATCTATAACGAGAGGTGGTTGATTTACTCGAATTACACTTATAGTCACAAGAGATTGTGCACTAGCTCCGCGACTATCCCTTACCTCTACTGTAAAAGAATCCAAGCCAATAAAATTAAAGTTTGGTGTATATAAAAATGTTCCATCTGCATTTACCACAGCTGTGCCGTTAAAAGGAGTACCAGATAAACTGAAAGTGAGTAAATTATCATCTGGATCTGTAGCGAACACTTGCCCATTGATTGCTACGTTTTCTATAGTCTGAAGAATAACATCACTCGTAACTGGCGAATCATTCATATCAATAACTGTAACATTTACAATAGACACTGCTGTAAGACCTGTTGAATCTTCTACAATAACTGTAAATAAATCTGGACCTACATAATTAGAATTTGGTAAATATACAAAACTTCCATCTGCATTTACTATAACGTTCCCATTTAATGGAGAGCTTCCTAAACGATAAGTGAGTGGGTCCCCATTCGGATCGGTTCCTACTACCTGGCTGGTTACGGATTGGTTTTCAGGAGTAGTAATTGAATAATTCCGTACAGTAGGTGGCTGTTCAACTGGTATAACAACAACAAATACATTAGTAATAATAAATTGTCCAGTTGAATCAGCTATACGTACAGTGAACGTATCGTTTCCAGCAAAATTTTCATTTGGTATATAAGTGAATAATCCTTCTTGATTAATTATCGCTGTTCCATTAGTCGGTAGATCTTGTAAGGTGTATATTAGAGGGTCTCCATCTGGATCAGTTGCTACGATTTGGCCTGTAACCGGGATTTCTTCCAATGTAGTAACTGTAATAACATCTGGCCCTACTGGTGGATCATTTACTGGCAGAATCGTAATCGTGATGGTAGAAACTGCCGTTCCTCCCTGGCCGTCG
>NZ_JAIQVD010000012.1:0-99639 GCF_035064545.1 Bacillus sp. ILBB4
TGCAGTGATCGCATCTTCCACTAACTTTATCCGGAAATTCATCGTATTCATACACTTTATCAAGATCTATTTCTTGCTCATTTATTGCTTCCATGTTGATCACTCTTTTCTATTTAGCTTTCCTTAGACTAACGCAATTACATCCATAGAAAAGGATTATGTGAAAATTACTCTGGTTTTTCCACTAGTTGCATCTGGAAAATTTGAGTTTCTTGAATACCGGCTCTTTGGAGTTCCTGTTTAAAGGATTCTCCTTCTTTTAGTTTAATGATTCTCTTTGAACCGTCACGTAATGTGTATACTCTAAAATTGTACATGAATGTACCTCCACCAAAATAAATGCTTTCTGTACACAACCTCTTAAGGAACTAAGCCAAGCGAACGTCGATGAGCTCGCTTAATCTCATTTTATTCTTCAATTCAAATACTTCATCAATAAAAATAAATAAATCCCCCAGGGAATCAACAAATAGATACTGATTAAGTAATGGAGTAGTAATTCTTTAGATACTATGTAGCTACTGCAGTAGAGGATGAGTAGGTAGTGATGTAAGAGGTGCTCGTTTTTTATATGCTGGGGGTTGACCTAGTGGCCTATATTTTTTATGAAATGGACGAGAAATCGAAAGTTGTACCAACGACTAAAGTACAATGTAAGGAGAATCAGTGGCAGCAGCTTCTCGGGCCTGTTAAACAGACTACTTTCGATATAAAAACAGCTACAGAATCTTAAAAAAATTCTTGAATTACGACATTGAAGCAGTAATTTGCTACCACAGGGGAATTTTTAGAGGAGATGTAAGACCCCATATTTCAAAAATATTGAATGAACAATTTATATAAGTGTAAACAAACTTATATGTGAACTAGATCTGTATACGGTATACAGATCTAGTTCACATAATCACTTCTTTCGAAACCAAGCAAGTGAAAGAGTCCTTAATATGTTAGGCTGTTTTTGTTTATCATATATGCTTAATGATAACCATTTTGTCCATTTTGGCTGTTGCTCGTTTTGTGTTTTGGATGGCTTTTTTTATTTTGCTTCGTACTACTTCCACCTTTTTTTGTTTGCTTTGTCATTGTTTTAAACCTCCCTTTTACCTTGTTAGTATGCTCATATATACAAAGTAGTTTCATACCAATAATTACTTGGCTCGTATGCATCGCCAAGGTTTCACGTGCTAGGTATCCTACTGCAGTAGGTGATAAGTAAATGATAACGGAACATGTTCGCTTTTTTATATGCTAGGGATTGGACTATTAGCCTTTATTTTTCACAAGATGGGCGAAAAATCAAAGGATGTCCCACTGACTGAATCCAGCAAATTAGCGTCACCAATTGAAAGACGTTTATATAATGCGTTGGTGCTAAATGGCTATTTTGTCCAAACACAAGTAAAATGTGGCCCTTATCGAATTGACCTTGTAATAGGTAAGCTTGCGATTGAATGCGATGGAAAAGCGCCTCATTCTTTTCCATCGCAAAAGGCTCATGACCGAAAGAAAGATGCTTATTTGAGGAAACAAGGATATAAAGTAATGCGGATCAGTGCCAACAGTATTGTAAATCGTATGCCTGGAGTTTTAAAAAGAGTGAAAACAAGATTGAATTAAAAAAAGAGAAGACTCAGCCTTCTCTTTTTTAGAATTTTATTTTATAGACCGCCTTTATATTTCCCAGCATTTTTAGATGCTTTTTCTTTCTTGGCTTTATCTTTATGGATTTTGTTTGCTGCAGCACTTCCGAATTCATGGCTGAACTCAGAATTAATCACTGCTGAATCAAAACCTTTTTTATTTTTTTGATCAGCATCGTTCTTTTTTGTACGTTTTGCCATTTCCCTAACACCCCTTTTAAAAATTCAGTACCTATTTAGTGTAGGGCAAAAAAAGCATTTTATGAGAGATAGCATTTACTACAATCGCCTTATTTTTACACCTTGTAAAGAATATCCGTTCTTCTCGTTTGGATAAGTAATGATACAAAGTGATATAGGTAGGTTTAATTCGTATATTTTTATATTTATCGTTTCAACTTTCTCCATAAAGCCTTTTTTATTTATTGAATCTATTCATCATTGTTTGTACAGTTGCTGGTGCCATTTTATTTGCACGCCCTCTTGTCATTCCATAAGTCGTAACAGCTCCAACTCCTAAACCCAATAATGAAAACAGCATGCCCCTGTTATTACGTCTCTTCCCAAATATCCCTCTATTATTGCGTCCAAAATTAAATAAGGACGTTAACCAACGTAAGTTGTTCATTATGTGAATACCCCTTTAATATTTGTTTGAAAGAAAATGGTCTTCCAACGTCTTTATTCTTTGACAGCTTGACTTATCCATACTGGAAAAATGACACTGTTTTCATCCTCTAATTATTACCTGTTATAATTTTGAAAATAATGCTTATTTTAAGAGATGTACGATTATCACAAGAAAACAGTTATATTAGAGGTGATTATTTTGATTAACAAATGGATAGCTGTATCTGGTGGAATGATTCTTGGTGTGTTATCAACTGGAATCTTCGGTTTCAAAGGGTTTTCCCAACTTTTTAATAAAGATACGGGATCAGGAGGATCGTCTCGATAACTTGACTTTTCCTCTTAATGAGTATGTGGCTATTCAAATCTTGCAGCTAAATCTATAAAAACAAAATTTAGTACGCTTTTTACTTCTCTACAAAAGGAAAAAAATATAATTTGATAAACCCTACTATTCCTAGTAACTAAAAAAGGAAACCCGTTGAATGAACAAGGGTTTCTCTTTTTTAGCAAATAGTGAATCGGTTTGTTGCACTCAATCAATCTAATTTAACGAGCGTTAGGAAATACTCTTCGAACGGTTTCAGTAAACTCTTCAAATAACCCTCTTACTGGAGCGCCCTCATTAATTCTATTTCCGTAATCCTCCATACGGTTCACGAAATCAGGATTGGATGATACAAATACATCCCGAATATCCCAATCTGTAGCTCTTACTTGATCTGCAATCTTCTTTTCTAAACGATCGGTTACTTCTCCTTTTGCCCCATTCTTTAAAACAACAGCCACGTAAGCATTTCGGTTTGTAACAATCACATTTGCATTGTCTACTTCGTCTAGTTTAGCAATGCGATCTGCAGCTTTATCAGCTACCTCTAGTCGTGTCTGATTATTATTATCTACATTATTATTCTGGGTTCCATCGGGTTGGAATCCCACATCTCGTGGTCCATTGTTGCGATCATTTTCTGCCTTTTGTTCAGAAGGCTCTTCAGTTGGATCGGGCTCAGCTTCATCCTTTTTATCATTACAACCGAAAAGGAATCCTACAGATAAAATTGTGAATAGAAGGCCCAATAAATATTTTCTTTTTTTCATCTTGTCTTACTCCTTTCATTTTAAGATAACATTTCTGCCGTTATTATCCGTTTAAAGAAAGGAGACTATACGGGCCTTTTTATATGCTGTTCAACTATCGCTATCCGTTTTTGAATCAAGATGTATGGGTCACTTGGTTAACACCCTATGTAGTCAGCTTGATACGTCGAATCAAAAATGGTGAACAGAAGAATGAAAACTGAACCATCTTCTCGAGCGTAAATATAAAACACTTACATAAAATGGGTGAACGTAAAAAGTATAAGAATATTTTTCTTTGTCATCCTATAATGGTAAGTTACTAAATTTTTGGAGGAATCATTCATGACAGTAATCAATCAAGTTAAACAAACGCTAGCTGGGTTAAAAAGCGCACAAGCAAGCTTTGAAGGTTTTGCTTTAGCAACTGATAATCAACAAGCAAAGCAACTGTATCAAGATGCTGCTCAACAAACTCAAGCAATTGTTGACAGCCTTTCTCCACGCGTTCAACAAATTGAACAAGAAGAGCCTCAATACAAACAATAAGAACATGAAAAAAGGCTGAGCCATTAACCAGCCTTTTTTTAGAATTTTAATTCTTAAGTAGAAACGGACAGGTGATTTCATGAAAGGAAAGATAAGGAGATTAAATCATTTTCTTTTTTTAGCCATGATTACTGTATATATATCCGGATGTACTGGGCAACAGAATCAGTCAGCTAATGGCAATAATGATACAACTATCGTCAAAGTACATACAAGAAAGCCCATTGATCAAACAGTTGCCAATCAAGCAAAAGAAAAGGTTATAAAAGAGGAAGAAGTTTCGGCTGTGAAAGCTGTGAATACAGATAAAGAGCTGTTAATGGCAATAAAAGTGGATCAATTTCATCGCTTTCAATTAAAAAAAATTAAAAAGAACGTGAAAACAGACATAGAAAAAGCATATCCCGATTATAAAGTCTTGATTTCAACTGATCAAAAAATCTACTGGGAGTTGGAACAATTAGAAGAAAAACTGCAAAAAGATAAAACAAAGAAAAAAATATTAAATAAAGAATTCAACAACATTAAAAACCTTATGAAAGAAAAAGCATGATGAAAGAGGTATAGATATGTCAAATAATCAAAAGAAACAATTAACACCTGTTCAACAGGAATACCAAGACCTTGAAAAACAAAAAGAAACAAAGAGACCAGTAGTTAAAAATTGTATCAAAGCTTTTTTAACAGGCGGAATCATTTGTCTTATTGGTCAAGCCATTCAACTATTTTATATTTATTATTTTGATTTTACGGATCAAACGGCTGGCAATCCCACAGTAGGAACTTTGATTTTTATCTCTATGCTTCTGACAGGTTTCGGTGTTTATGATCGAATTGCTCAATTTGGTGGAGCCGGTTCTGCCGTTCCGGTTACTGGCTTCGGAAACGCTGTTATATCAGCATGTATTGAACATCGAACGGAAGGTTTTGTCTTAGGTGTAGGTGGCAATATGTTTAAGTTAGCTGGCTCTGTCATTTTATTTGGTACCTTTTCGGCATTTGTCATTGCGACCATTAAAACGATTCTCATACAGTGGGGTGGCTTGTAATGCTTACTGGACATCGTACATGGGTCTTTGATCAAAAACCTGTCATTGTCTCTACTGGAACGGTCGGGGGACCTTTTGAAGCAAATGGAGCGCTTGCTAATGATTTTGATTTGCTCCATTCCGATTTATGGCTGGGCCAAGACTCGTATGAAAAAGCTCATAAAGTTCTTTTAGAAGAAGCGAGTCAAAAAGCCATCGAAAAAGCAGGACTTCAAAAAGAACAAATTCAATTTTTCCTTGGAGGAGATCTACTTAATCAAATTACGCCTACTAGCTTTGCTTGCCGAACACTTGGTACACCCTATCTAGGTTTGTTTGGTGCCTGTTCTACCTCGATGGAAGGACTAGCTCTTGGTGCCTATCTAGTTAACACAAAAGGAGCTAACTATTTGCTAACGGGTGCTTCAAGTCACAACACAGCTGTCGAAAAACAGTTTCGTTATCCTACCGAATACGGAGGGCAAAAACCCCCTACTGCTCAATGGACGGTGACAGGTGCTGGTGTTGCTTTGCTAAGTGGTTCTGGAGATGGACCTTGTGTCACATCTGCTACGATTGGTCGTGTGATCGATATGGGAATGACGGATCCATTTAATATGGGAGGAGCAATGGCTCCGGCGGCTGTTGATACTATTGAAGCACATCTTACCGAGCGAAATCTTGATCCATCTTATTATGATTTGATTGTAACAGGTGATCTTGGTCAAATTGGACGAGAAGTCTCACTGGACTTATTTAAAAAACATGGAATTCCAATACTTGAAGAACAATATCAGGATTGTGGACTCATGATTTACCGAGAAGGACAGCCGGTTCTATCCGGTGCTAGTGGGCCAGGATGTTCAGCAACGGTTGTATATGGCCATCTATTAAATCGAATGAAAAAAGGCGAATTTAAACGAATATTAGTGGTAGCAACAGGTGCTTTATTATCACCATTAAGTTTTCAGCAAAGTGAAACCATTCCCTGTATCGCCCATGCGGTATCAATTGAATATAGAGGTGAATAATAGTTATGATTTTCTTTTGGGCTTTTGTTGTAGGCGGTTTGATCTGCGTGATTGGGCAAATTATGTTTGATGTATTTAAACTTACACCCGCACATACCTTAAGTACGTTTGTGGTGATTGGAGCTCTTCTAGATGGATTTGGGTTATACGAACCTTTTATTGATTTTGCAGGAGCAGGAGCGACCATTCCTATTACAAGTTTCGGGAATTCTCTCGTTCATGGCGCAATGGCTGAAGCAGAAAAACATGGGTTAGTGGGTGTGATTTCAGGGATGTTTGAAGTAACAAGTGCCGGAATATCAGCTGCCATTATTTTTGGAATGATTGGCGCCATATTTTTTAAACCAAAAGGATAAGGAGAATGTAAAATGACCATTGCATCAGATGTAAAACAATGTCTTGCCAGTCTTAAAGGAGTAGAAGCTGGTTTATCCAATTTAGCATTACGAACTCAAGATAATCAATCGAAACATACTTTGCACGAAACCATGAGTGTCGTGAATGAAATCGTAACAGATTTAAAAAAGCGAGTAGGAGAATTAGAGCGAGAAGAAGCCCAATATAAAGGTTTTTAAGACGAAAAGTTCTTTTCTAATTTTATAGGAGGTGTAAAAGATGCCAGATTGGTTAATTGTAATTTTACGGTCTTTATTGTTTTTAGTTGTTCTTTTTGCCATTACAAAATGGTTAGGTAAAAAACAAATATCCGAGCTTTCCTTCTTTGAGTATGTCACCGGTATTACCATTGGAAATATAGGTGCAGAAATGGCTACGGGGATTGAGAAAAGTATTGCTAATGGGATACTTAGTATCGTGACCTTTGCTTTAATCCCCTTTTTAGCAGGCATCATTTCTTTAAAAAATAAACCCTTTCGTGACTTTATAGAAGGGAAAGGAACGGTTTTCATCAAAGATGGAAAAATTATGGAAGATAATTTAAAAAAGGAAAAGTACACAACGGATGAGTTATTAGAGTTACTTCGAAAGAAAAATGTCTATCAGGCGGCTGATGTGGAATTTGCGGTATTAGAGGCAACCGGTGATTTCAATGTATTGTTAAAGAAAGAAAATCAACCGTTAACAGCAAAAGATTTAGGGGTGGCTGTTGCTCCAAGTAAGGAACCTCAGACAGTTATTATGGATGGAAAGATATTGGATGAACCACTATCGACAATCGGTCAAAGCAGAAGGTGGTTACACACTGAACTAGAAAAACTAGGGGTTACCATTGAAAATGTCTTTCTTGGGCAGATAGATTCTTACGGGCAATTAACTGTTGACCTTTTTGATGATAAACTTCAAGTTCCATCTCCTCAAGAAAAACCTTTATTACTTTCAACCATGAAAAAATGTCAGGCAGACTTAGAATTGTTTGCGCTTGGAACAGAAGCAGAAAAAGCGAAACATATGTATAGTAAAAACAGTCAAAAGCTACAAGAAGTCATTGATAAAGTGACCCCCCTTTTAAGAAACTAATGGAATTTGCTGATAATAAAGATGTTGAATTACCAATAAAGTCATGTAATTTTTCACGTTTAACAGTGTATTTATCCGAATGAGTATTAAAATTACGGATTTCAATTTTATGATAAGGTTAACCAGACTTTCTGGTTGGCCATTTTTACTTTGCAGAATCTATTCTATAATTTTACCTTACCATTTTACTCACACATATTTTTTTACATAATAATGACAAAAAAGGAAATAATGATATATTGGGTTAACCTTTAACAGGTGATAAACCTCTAATAATTTCAATTAATTATGGTGGGAAAAATATAAAAATCACCTTTATGACATCGTATACGTAAAAAACCCCCTGATGGAAATGAAACTGTACATACTATTTTAGTGAATGTGGAGGTAAACTGGTTATGCCAAGCTGGATAGAAGTTATTATTCGTTCTGTTCTTATTATATTAGGATTATTCTTTATCACAAAAATATTAGGGAAAAAGCAATTATCGAAGTTATCTTTTTTTGAATACATAGTAGGAATTACAGTTGGCGACATTGCTGGAACAATTTCGATGGATCTTGAATTAAATGCTGTGAATGGAGTCACCTCAATCTTGGTCTGGTCATTGTTCCCAATCATTATTTCGTATGTTTCCTTAAAAAGCATAGTTTTTCGAAAAGTAGTTGAGGGTACGCCAACTACTTTTATAAAGGATGGAAAGATTTTAGAAGAAAACTTAAAGCGTGAGAAATATACAATAGATGAATTAATGGAACAGTTAAGAAAAAAAGATGTTTTTCACGTTAACGACGTAGAATTTGCAACGCTTGAAACAAATGGGGAATTTAGCATTTTATTAAAAAAAGAAAAACAGCCTGTGAGATGGGGAGACCTTTTTGGAGCTGGCCAAAAGGTAAAATTACCACAAACCATTATTATAGATGGGAATTTTATAAAAGAAGCTATTTATGAAATGGGCTATAGCTTAGAATGGCTTAAAACTCAACTTCAACAACGAGAATCGACTGTGGAAGAAGTTTTTTTTGGTCAAGTCGATCATTTAGGTAATCTGTATCTAGATTATTACAAGGACCGTTTTATCGAAAAAGGGAAAAATAATTCAGAAAGTTAGAAAGTAGACCTAGAATTTCCAAAGACTCTACTCCTTTTTACACCAGAACCTTATTATGTTACGCAAAATATTATAAAGGATAAAAAAAAGTAGCTGACTAATCCAACTACTCTTTAATCAAGATTTCTATTTTGTTGGGTTAATGTCTTAGAGGTAGAAGTAGGTTTAGGCTCTTTACCAAGTCTAGGTTTCCAATTTCCTAACTTGTTTTTCAAGTAATCCTTTAAAAAATCACGTTTCTTTCTGCGTCTTTTATTCCTGTTTTTCATAAGGAATTACCACCTTTACGTCATTCAATAGATTCAATTTTTCCGTATATAACTATGCTAAGAAATTCACTATTTATGCTAAATCTATAACTGGTAAGTAATTCCCCAGGGAATCAACAAATTGGATGAATCCCTTTTTGTAGTATGTAAGATAAACTTGTTTATTTGTATATAAGGCTTCAATTAAGGTGAAATTAATCTGTTCCATTTGCTCTTCTGTTAAAAGAGGTTGAGCTACCTCTAGTTGCTTGTTAATGACTTCCTGTAATCCTATGTATTGCTCTGGCATACTGGCGAATGGGCGCCATTTTTTCATATTATCATCCTCCTTATTTTTTATGACCTCCAAGTAAGCCATTTCGATAACGAGCTGTTGAATGCTCAAGATGGCTTGATGCTCGCAGCAAACTATTCTTTCCATAACGCATCCGGATCTCATCAATCGTTTTAGCAAGAGCATAGGCTCTTTCACGCTGATCGATATCCTCAAATAAGCTCATTTGCTCCTCTTCTTCAATGCTAGTATTTGATAATGAAATTCCAATGGAGCGAATCGGCATTCCATTATCAAAATTATGTAAAATGGTTAAACAATAAGGGGAAATATCTTGACTTAAGTTCGAAGCTCGCCCCATTTTCTTTTGTCTAGAGAAACCTCCACCTGTTTGTTGTAGCCAATCGACAAATGGATAGTTTGAGCCACCACTTGATGCATGCGTAAACGAAAACAAACATCGTCCAATAGCTCCAATAGTAATAGTTCCACTTCTTTTCGGCTTGTATAATCTCGAAAGAGAATCTGACTTTTCCCAAAGGAACGGGAACTTTCTGCTTGTATTAATGCGGTAGCGCTACTGAACTAGATACTGATTAGGTAATGGAGTTATGATTCTTTAGATACTATGTAGCTATTGCAGTAAGCTTGCCTGTCCAGTCAAAAAATAAAAAAGAACCCTTACCGCAGTAAGTAAGGGGTAGCTGATTATGTAAGAAGTAATGGGTTTTTATATGCTGGGGGTTGGCCTAGTGGCTTATATTTTTCATAAAATGGACGAGAGATCGAAAGATGTCCCAACGTCTAAAGTAGAACGTAAGGAGAATCAGCGAGAGGTTGGTAAATCAGATGCCTCAAGTTTTAAAAAGAGTGAAAACCAGATTGAATTAAAAAAAGAGAAGGGAAACCCTTCTCTTTTTCAACTGAATTCTTCAGGTAATGCGTTAATACATTAATTAAGACTTTGAATAAGCTTCCACCTGTTAACTCATCTTAACAATGTAACTAAATTTGAAGGGAGATCCAAAAATGAGTCAGAAACGCGATAAAGGCAATAGTCAGAAGGGCAAACCAAATAGCAATACAGTAGATCCAGTAATCGCAGCAGAAGACGTGGAAAAAGCAATTTTTCCAACCAATAAGCCTCCTGGCAACGCAAAACCTTGAAAGAGAATTAGAGCTGGATTGTTAGCTGCCTGTTTGGCAGCTTTTTCATTAAGAAAAGACCTTGATTATATTACCACTCATCTTCTGAAAAAGTGTTGATTATGGTATGTTCAGTTTCATCTACTTCTGATTTTTTTATCAACTGAATTTGATTTCTGTCAGGAAATGACTCTAATTTTAAATAGTAGGTCTCTTCACTACTATACACTCTGCCATGCACATGTTCTGTTAGTTGCCCACTATAAATATAAGAGCTATCTTTCCAACGATAAATATCTACAATAAAACTTGCATCACTAGTTCTTTTGGAATCTTTTTCATCAGCGTCACCTGGGTTTAATTCTGATGGAACAGTAACATTAGATTGATCTATATCCCCTTTCCACTCTAACTTCAATTTTCTATCAGTGTCATTTATTAGTTTTAAATAATGTTGCGGACGTGGTACATCGGTTTTACTTTCTTCAGATGTTAACATTTGATCACCCCTGTTAAAGCTTTATAGTTATATACTTTCCATTAAGAAAAAAATTACTTTACTTTTTGGTGCTTATAAAATTTTATTAGTGGGAAAAGAAAATCGGAATATTATCCATAAGGAATATCTATAACAGGAAAATCATTTTGTCTTATACTACCTCTTATATTTTTTTACTCAAATCAAACAATATATTTGGGAGGTTTTTTTATGCGAGAATCTGGTGTCAATGAACCATTAGATAGTAAAAAACATTATTTAGGAAGGTTCGACAATGATTATGCAAAGCATTTACACTTAAATAATCCAACCTCTACTAACATGCACGAGTTAGAACGTTTAAACGAAATAACTAATACGAAAAACATATTAAGTAATATACAAGAAAATATAGACAATGATCGTGAATAACAGAGGTGTATATGATGTCAGATGTAAGAAGTGACCTAACAGAGTATATGTATGACCCTTTCACTATACAAGGACTTGAACTTAGTATATCTAAAGAAGACGAAAGCACTGAGCGACTTATAAGTCGTGCAGGGTTAAGTGCCTCTAGTTTCAAAATAAATATGAGTAGAGAAAATTTTGACCAGTATATTTATTGATAAGAAGCTTCCACGGCTTCTTACCTCATAAAAAGAACCTTCTGTTTAATATAGCAGAAGGTTCTCTCTAATTATTTTTTCTACATAAACTATCCATATACCAATCATAGAAGGGCCTTAAAGAAATGCAGAGACAAACACTAATTTTTAATGTAGATGATACGCTTGTTCACTGTAATAAATTAGAGATACAATAAAAAACTTTGTTGCCCAATTACAGGAATGGTTCCGTACACTTAAATTTCAAGAACTAAGCAAAACGAACATTAATTAGTTCACTTAACCTCATTTTGTTCTTTAATTCAAATACTTCATCGATAAAAACAAACAAATTCCCCAGGGAATCAACAAATTGTATGAATCCTGTTTCGGTTATACGTTGCCCGTTCTTATAATATGTAAGGTATACTTGTTGATTTGTATGTAAGGCTTCAATCAATGTGAAATTGATTTGTTCCATTTGCTCTTCTGTTAAAAGAGGTTGAGGTACTTCTGCTTGCTTGTTTATAACTTCCTGTAATCCTGTGTATTGCTCTGGCATACTGGCGAATGGACGCCATTTTTTCATTCCTCGATGTTCCATATTATCATCCTCCTTTATGATTTATGGCCTCCTATAAGGCCGTTTCGATATCGAGCTGTTGAATAATCCAGATAGCTTGAAGCCCGTAGAACACTATTCTTTCCATAACGCATACGAATTTCATCAATTGTTTTCGCAAGAGCATAGGCTCTTTCACGCTGATTGATATCCTCAAATAAGCTCATTTGCTCCTCTTCTTCAATGCTTGTGTTGGATAAGGAAATCCTAATGGAGCGAATCGGCATTCCGTTATCATGTGTATGTAGGATGGTTAAGCAATAAGGAAAAATATCTTGGCTTAAGTTTGAAGCTCGCCCCATTTTCTTTTGTCTTGAGAAGCCTCCACCTGTTTGTTTGCTGTAGCCAATCGATAAATGGATAGTTTGAGCCACCACTTGATGCATGCGTAAACGAAAACAAACATCGTCCAATAGCTCCAATAGCAATAATTCCACTTCTTTTCGGCTTGTATAATCTCGAAACAGAATTTGACTCTTTCCAAAGGAACGAGAACTAGGAATGTACACATCGGAAATACGACTAAAATCAATTCCATTTGCATGTTGATGGATTTCTTCTCCCAGGACACCAAATTCTTTTTGTAACATCTCCTTAGAAGAAAGAGCGAGTTCTTTTATGGTATAGATACCTAAACGGTTTAAGCGTCTTTCTGTAGCTGACGAGATCCCCCAGAAATCCTTCATTGGATGGATCGACCACAACTTAAAGGGAATATCCTCATATCGCCAATAAGCAACCCCTGTTGGGCTGTACTTCGCTTCATGATCTAAGCTGACTTTAGCCAGTAAGAGATTCGGACCGATTCCCGCGGTAGCTGTCAGTCTTGTTTTGCGATAGATCTCACTGAGTATTTGATGAGCTAGCTCCTCTGGTGTTCGAGCAAATAGATGCAAAGAAGCTGTGGCATCAATAAACAACTCATCAATGCTATAGGCATGAAAGTCTTCAGGAGCAACATACTGTAACACCAAACTAGAAATATAGTTCGAAGCCTTGATATATCTCTCCATTGATGGATTCACCACATGGATATCTTTCCTTTTAGGAATTTCAAAGAGGCGACTTCCTGTTTTGATCCCTTCTTTCTTTAATAAAGGTGTGGCAGCTAACACAACAGATCCCGACCGTTTGATATCTCCTACAACCGCAAGCCTTGTTTTCAAAGGATTTAAACCCCGTATGACAGAGGAAACCGAAGCAAAGAACGCTTTCATGTCTATGCAAATAATGACTCTGTTTGGTAGCTGCCCATAATCCATTGGAATAACTCCTCAGTAAAGAACATTTGTTCTTTATTATATACGAACAAATGTTCTTTATTCAATGGAATATCATTCCTTTTCCCGATTATTGCTATTACTTACTTCTAACAAAAGGGAATGCTAGCAAGCCACCCCCCTTTTTTGTTTCTTTAATATGTGAAAAAAGTCGTATTATTTACCTTATATTAACTGTAAAATAATGAAAGAAACTCGTCGAGAAGAAGCCTTTGCCCAAGGAAATCACAACGTAATCTTAATAAGTACCCTCTAATTTCGATTAAATGTAACTTTATTAACAGGGACATCTATACTTTCTCAATAAAGTCATACCATAAAATTAAAAAGAGTTGTTCTAAGATCGGGATTGTTAATAGTTCAACAAATAAACAAAAAGCTAAAACCCTTATCAGTTAAGTAACGGGTTTTAGCTTTTAATGCATTATCTTATTTATAAATTGCCTACAGGTAGTAGAGACTCTTCTAAATTGAAAATAGAGGGTATTTTAATTATTTTTGATTTATTTATTACAGTGCTTTCTGGAATAATTTTATCATCACTAATCCAAATGGCTCTCATGCCTGCATTTATAGAACCTACAATATCATTACTCCATGAATCCCCAACATAAATTGCTTGCTCATAATTTACATTTAAATTATCTAAAGCATAATGAAATGCCTTAGGGTCAGGCTTTTCGTAGCCTATTTCATCTGATATAAAAATATGATCCCAACTTATGATATCGTTAAGTTTCATTTTTTTAATTTTTTGTTTCTGTTCATAAATTTTACCATTAGTTAATATGCCTATATCATAGTATTCTTTTATGGAAAGAAGCATGTTATTAATCTTTTCATCAGAAACAATACTATTTATTAAAAAATTAAAAAATTCCACAAAATAATTTTGAGATTCTTCTATACTAATTTTGATTTCAAAATCATTTAAAGTCTTAATCAACCTTTGTTGGCGCAATTCATCTAAAGAAATTAATTGTTGAAGATGAAGTTCCCATAATTCTTTATCGTATTTTCGATATAAATTTATAAAGGATTCATAGTTTAAATTCTTTGTTAGACTTGATGAATTAAAGATCTCTACATTAGCTTTTTCCCAATATGAATGAAAGGGTAATAAAGTGTTATCTAAATCGAATAATACTAATTTTCTCAAGATGTTCCTCCTTCCATAAACCGTTAGGATAGCTCCTTAGGACTCTATACTTTGGTAATTGCTTTTTATTTCTTCTTTAGATTGTTCATATTTAAGCCAGAGTATAGAAAATAGCATTAGTAATAACCCTATTATTTTAATAGTATTTGGGATTGGCCCCCAAATAACCCATGTCAGAATCATAGCTACAGGTAATTCTGTAGTAGTCAAAGTTCCCATAAGAACAGACGAAACTTTTTTTGCAGCATAGGACATTAGTTCGAATGTTAAAATTTGTCCAAGAATAGCAGCTATTAAACCATAAATAAAAGCATTCTTTGTAAATATAGACAGTTGATCCATTTCAAATATACAAAATACCCCTGCTATAATTGTAGCTATTAAAACAATAAAGACCTTGGTAATAGGATGTTCAGAAATTTTTTGTAAACTAAATAGGTAAGTCGCAAAAGATGCTCCGGCAGCTACTCCATATATTATGCCTACCATAGTTATGTTTTCCGTAGTTGTACTAATTAATAATATAGTTCCTATCCAAATTAGAATCACTGCTAAAACATTTTTTAAAATTACTTTTTCTTTATTAACCAAAATTCCAATTAAGAAAAGAATCCAAGGATACTGAAATAACCCTAGTGAGGCTACACTTGGATCAGTTAACTGAATAGATGAATAATAAAACAAACCTGTTAAAACTGTTGTAATTCCTGCTATCCAATTGTATGGATTAGCTATAATTGCTTTATGAATTACAGGGGTATTATCAGTTTTATTCTTAGATATTAAATATCTTCCACCAAACCATAATATAGCAAAAGCAAATTGATAAATTAATAAATCAAATGTAGTAACACCCTTATTATGGGCCATTTTAACAATAATAGAGTTTACCCCATAAATACTACCTGATAGTAATGCTACTGTAGCCCCTAGGTTATTAATTTTATTCATTTACTATTCATCCTACGTAATAAAGGCAAAGTAAACTCTGTAATACCCGAACCAAGCAATCTAGTTTCTTCAGAATCTATATCTATCCATTTATAAGAGTGGATTTCTGTGTCAGGAGCAGGTTCTCCTGACACTTCCGTTAGAAAAACTGTAATTGTTAAAGGTTCCGTTCCAAACATAGAAATTGTCTCGTGCGTTCCTAACAATTCAGTCGAAACGACTTCTAATTTTAATTCTTCGTGCAATTCTCTTGATAAAGTTTCTAACTTCGATTCATTATGTTCTGGTTTTCCACCAGGTAACATATATTGATCAGGATATTTTTTTTTACTAACCACTAAAAGTTTATTTTCTTTCACGATAGCTGCTGCTACTTTTGTTATCATAGAGTTAATACACTCCTTAAACTGTTAGAATTTCAGGATTATAACGAGTTCTTTCCACTACCTTTGCAGTATTAGTCAATAATTCCACGTGTTTGTGACAAATAGGCAATTTGTCTAATATGTACTCTTCAACTTGTTTTTCACTTGGTTCGCTAAATGCATCACCAAAAATTGATACACCCTCTAGAGATTTTGAAGATAATCCTAAAGTTAATAAAGCATATTTTACATCATCTTTGCTGCCGTAATTATAAATAGGAGATTCATATTCAATTCCATATTTTTTTTCAAAGTCTTTTAAAAGTTCAAGAGCGACCTCTTTTTGCTCTGCCAAATCTTCTTGGTAACCAACACAGCCATCTACAATTCGATCGATACCATTTTGAATACAATACACTGTTGCTGCTGCATGTATAGCTAATTTATCTCCTAATAGTACAAGGTTAATTCCCCAACGTCTAAAATCATCTTCTAAGTTTTCAATGGCTACACTTCTGAATAAACCATAAGTTGGTAAGTACGTTCTACCTACAATATTTTCTGGAAAACGTTCCATTAATTGCTCAACACGAATTTGTGATAATTCACTGCCAATACCGATACCACTATTACATGTTAATAAATGTACTTCATTACCTTGTAGCGCTTCTAAACTAGCTACTAAAGAAGAATCACGTCCACCAGTAAATAATACAGCAACTTTCTTTTTACTCATTAGAAAAACCTCCTAGTATTATATCAATCTATTTATATTCTTAATCAAGTCACTAATTTGTTTCTCGTCATTAAAAAAACCTATAGACACACGTATACTATTCAAGCGTTTTATATCATTTACATAAATATCTAATTTCTCTAATTCTTTACGAAAAGCTTTTGCATTTATTTCTTTAGGCAACTGGATACTACTTATACTACTTACGTTGTTAGTAATTACACTCAGGTTTGTTCTCCTGTCAAGATAATCTTGAAGAGTCAACATATTCTCTTTGATTTTGGAGTATATATTAGAAAATCCTATATCATTTATTAGAAAATCTAATCCTGTAGACATGCCACTAATAATAGGGCGAAATCTCGTTCCTATTTCAAACCTTTTTGAACCTGTAGATGGGATAAAATCAACTTTTCCATTGTGAGACAGAAAGGATGAATTTCCGGCAAATACTTGATTTAAGCTAGAAATTCCGGAGCTAGATATATACATAAAACCTATTCCTTCAGGCCCTAATAACCACTTATGTGCCGGGAACACATAAAAATCAGCTCCCAACTCTTTAACATTTACAGGCATGGTTCCTAAAGCTTGAGCTCCATCAATTAAAACCATAATTCCTAAACTTTTTGCATATTTACAAATTTCTTTAATTGGATTAATGTTTCCAGATTCCCAAAAGATATGAGATAAGACAATCAATTTTGTATTCTGATTAATTTTCCCAAAAAAAGATTTCGAATTGAAACTCTTATCTCTTTCTTTGTAATAATCAAAAAATTTAACTTGTACATTTCTTAACTTATGAACTGTAGATAAGCTTGCTAATGCCCCTAAGTGTTCAGCATTCGTGGTTAAGATTTCATCGTCTTTTTTTAAGTCCATTCCCCATACGACTATATTAATAGCCTCTGTAGTATTGCTAGTAATAGCAATCTCATTGGCATTTGCACCTATAATGGAAGCTATAGAACTTCTTAATAAAGATAATTTATCTTGAAATAAAGAACGTTGACCCTTATTGGCTCGACCAGTAAGTAATTCTTTTTGTACTTCTGACGAAATAGATTCAATTACACATCTAGGTAAAGGACCTGCGCCTGCTGTATTAAAATATAGTCCATTCTCTGCAAGTGGAATTTGTTCTTGTATAGTCTGCTTGATTTTTTATTCCTCCTTTCTTCATTTATTCATAAAATGACCATATTAGGAAAAATAGTGTAAATATAACAACTTCAATATCTTAACACAGATAAAAACTAATTTGTATAATATAATGTTAAGTTTTTGTTATTTTTTTGAAAATTTTACTGGGATAGTAATTTAAATGTTCGTGTTTTGTAGAGGATTTATGATGTGGAGATTTTATCATTTTTATCTATACTGTTTTATATTCATCATATTTTCACTCATGCTGTTATGCATGTTTATCATTCTCTTTCGATTCTTTATTTCTACAAGCAAATGTGCTTCTATAGTAGTCCTAAGCATTTCATTATAAAAGATGACCTCTAGGATAAAAAGGAGGCATTGAACCCGATCTCTTTTGTATCTTTAAAGGATTTCTTTTTTGGATTAATGGAGATCCTTACATTGCGGACATTTCCCCTTCCATCATTTTGATTACAACTGTTCGGTATGCGGTGTCTTCCGAGCACATTCGCATTATACAGGTAGCAAGTATTCATGAGTTAATGGAGAAATATAAAAGTTCAGCTAAACAGCAAAGAGAGGCAAGGCCAAGAACATCAGCTTCCTCAGGTGGAATTAAAATCAATCTCACGTAATGATGGCTAAGATAAAAAAGCTGCCTCAATGCAGGGAATGAGGTAGCTTTTTTTGATGTCACACTCGTTGAAATGTGAACGTTACAGCAATTAATAATATTAAATTTACTCCAAAAACTTCACATTTTTCATTAAATTTTATAAGTTTAGAACGACTATTCATACCCTTATTTCCAGATTTCGAGCTATTAAGTCCATTTTACAAGTTATATAGTTAATCGCTAAAGGGATTAGCTATTGATATAAAACCATAATACATTTATTGTTAAATAAGTCTTAGATATTAACATTTTTGGTAAATGGGTGAGATGGTCATTGCAAGGGTATAAAGGTGTTCTAAAACAGACTTTGATTATAGAGATAGAAAAAGCACGTGAAAATATGATTCAAGTAGCATTAGAAGAAGGATTTTTAAGTGCGAATACATTAGAAATTAGTCAATTTATTGATGAGATGTTAAATGAATTAGAAAAAATCGGATAGTATTACTACACGTAAGAAAAGCCCTCAAATTTAGTTAAGGGCCTTTCTTACATGATTGATTAAAGCTAATGCCGATAAAAAGTGAAATATGTACATTTTTAAAATATAACAATAGGCTATGGTTTGTCTAATAAGATGATAAGGAAAATAAAAAGCTACCTCTGGCCATCAGTAGAAGCAGCTTTTCCGAACATTATATTGGAATTTTATTGCTGGATAGATGATAACATTTATTTCTAAAAAAAGCCATATATAATGGGGTGTTGCATATGTATAAACGTACGGTTTTTTATACATAGTAGCTTCAATCACCTCAAGAGGAAAAGCTTTCATATCAAGGATGTATAAAAAGCTGCATACTCCGGAAAAAGAACCCTTGTCAGAGTCCCCGTTCTGCGACAAGGGTTCTTTTTTGTGATGTGTTCCGGAAAGAGTGATTATGTTAACTGGATCTGTATATTGTATTCATCTCAAGCTTCTTTTTTAAGAATAAAATAGTAAAAAGCAGAAATTCCCAAACTGACCAATATAATAGGTAGCACAATCATTGTATGTTCACCTTCTTTTTCATAAGGCCTGTTTGGATAGACGTTTCAGCTGTTACTGGAGAGTCAAAAAATACTCTTTTTAATTTTTTATATTCAAAGAAAAGTAAAGCTATACTCATAAAGGTTAACAATGTGGTAACAGAACGAGCTGGTATCTCAAAACAAAAATCAAGAATAGTAATATTTACTGTGATAGGTAAATAAATAATGTTTCCTAAAGTTGCTGTCTTTGGAATTACTAATAATAAGGCTGCTGTTATTTCTCCAAAAGCAATAAAAAGATTATATGTATCCGAATATCCAAAGAAGTGCCAAGCCAATTGCATTGCTGAGTCCTTTGTCGAGTCATATATAAAGTCGCCAGTAGAAAACTGGCCTGGATAGATTTTGGCAATGCCGTAAATCAAGAAAGTTAATGCTAAAGACCATCTAAATGTAGTGATAATTGTCATTCTAAGCTTTTTTAGAAATGTAATTCTATTCATTGATTTTCCCACCTTCTATTTTCGTTTTAATAAACCTATTTTGTATTTCTTTGCTAGGGACGAGACAACTTTCTTTTTTCCCAAAGAATCGATATCGATTCTTTGCAATAAAACGATACGCTCTATCTCGGATTTTTTTAGGTATTATCCAAAAGAGAATGAAAAACCTTATAGGTCCGGTAAGCTTATTTATGATACGTAAGATTGCTGTAGATTCCGTATATATTTGACCTTTGTCAATTAAGATAATGGAATCCAATTGCGTATTATTCGGATTGTGATTTATTATCAATGAACGTGCTAGATCTGATTGAAGAGACAAAAATTTAAATATGCCTTTAGGATCTCTTTTTATCACAAATTGGACCCAATGATTACATACGTTACATATACCATCAAACATAATAATAGGTTGATTGTCTTTTTTTACCTTCAATATATTTCATCCCTTTAGTTAATTGTAAATATTTTCTACAAATAATTATAATACGAGATTTAATAAAGCTCACCTAACAATAATGTAAGACGGGCTTACAATTTTGTTAGATGAGCTTTATTTTTCTGTTAAGAATGCCTAGAATTTGTTTTATGTTAACTAAAAATAGATAAAATATACAATAATAAAAACTACGTCACCTTAATAAGACATTTTTTCACTAAATAATTTATCATACATAAGACGACTTATTGGTAAACTTCTGTGAATGATTTGATCAGCACCTGCATGCCTTGCATTTACAATCTGTTTAGAAGTTAGAATTTCAACAACACTGTAAATGGAAGGATTCTGCCCTTTACTAGCTATAAGCGATATGAGAGATTGTAAATCAGCTTCCTCCTCTGTTTGGTGTGCATTAGCTGTTATAAGTATTGTTGTTGCGTACTTTATGTTTGCCTTTACTAATGTCTGTGAATCTGTTGGATCTCCCTTAATAAAATAGACATACTGAGATAAGACTGAAGGTGTTTCTAGTGTATTATCAATCAGGACGATTTCATTTAGAAACAAAGACTCTTCAAGGTAAGTAAAAAGGGTTCTAACTCGTTCATTCCAACCAATGATAATAAAATGATTATTTCCTTTATATATAAAATCATCTCCCATTAAAGCACTCTCCTTTAAAATCATAAGGCCTATAAAATAATTAAAGAGTGATTCACAAACTTAGTTTCAAATACGATGAGTGGTACTAACTTAATACGTCAGAAAGAACATACCCAACATATTCTACAGTGTAATTGATTAAAAATCTCTATCATTATTATCTCCTGTTTTTTTGAAGATAAACTAGATAACATCATTGACCAATTTATACGTTTAATGCATCACTTGTTACAATAACTTATTCTATCTAAATTATTTTCTAATAATGTTTTATAGTGGTTTTTAATAGAAATTGATTTTATTTTGCTGAATAAATAGATAAAAAAGAACGCTCAATATACGAAAGCGTTCTTTTTTGAAAACCATTTTTTTATAAAAGAAGATGAGATTATCTATCCAATCATAATTTTTCCTTTTGGATAATGGAATGGATCTCCTTGGCGACGAAGTGTAATAGCAAATGCAATGGTTAAAGGGCCAACTCTTCCAGCAAACATGGTTAATACAATGATTATTCTGCCGATAGGTGATAAGTCTGGCGTGAGTCCCATGGAGAGCCCTACTGTTCCAAAAGCCGAAACTGTTTCAAAAAGAATCATTAAGAACTCTTTTCCAGGTTCTGTAATGGTCAATAGCATCGCTACTACAAAGACAATAAATAAACCAATCGAAGTAACAGTGAGCGATTTATAGATAACATCATAGGTAACTTTCCTTCTAAAAAAGTTTACATCTTCTTTCCCTCTAATCTGCGACCAGACTGCTCCTATTAGAGTCGCAAAAGTAGTTGTTTTAATCCCTCCACCCGTAGAACCTGGAGAAGCACCAATAAACATTAGAAAGATCGTAAAGAATAACGTAGTTTGAGTTAAATCAGGGATGTTTAATGTATTAGCGCCTGCTGTACGAGGTGTAACAGACTGAAATAATGAAGCTAGGAATTTTCCTGACCAAGATAAAGGCCGTAGTGTTTTAGTATTGTTGAATTCTAAGATAAAGACAATAATGGTACCCGCAACTAATAAAACACTAGTCGTTATAAGAACAACTTTTGTATGTAAAGAGAAGCGTTTGGTATGACGATACTCGTACAATTCGTTTATGACAATGAAACCAATTCCTCCGAATACAATCAATGTGCAGATAACTAGAGTAACCAGAGGGTCATCTACATACCCCGTTAAACTTCTGAATTCTCCCATTAAGTCAAAACCAGCATTATTAAAGTTAGAGATAGCATGAAAAAAACCAAAATAAATCGCTTTTGAAAGAGGCATGTCAAACGAAAATCGAATTGCTAGTAGTAGTCCCCCTAAACCTTCAAATACAAGAGTAAAAACTAGAATTCTTTTTGCTAATCTAACAATTCCCTCAATTGATACATTATTAAGCGATTCTTGTAAAAGAATTCTTTCTTTTAAAGAAATACGCTTCCCTAAAATAAAAGCAAATAGAGTGGCAAATGTCATGAACCCTAATCCTCCAACTTGAATAAGAGCAAGGATAACTAATTGTCCAAACAAAGTAAACGTTGTCCCTGTATCTACTACAACAAGACCAGTTACACAAGTAGCAGATGTAGAAGTGAACAGCGCATTTATCCATGAAAGACCTTCTCCATCCTTGGTGGCTACGGGAAGAGTTAATAGAAATGCTCCTAGTAAGATGATGAGCGCAAAACCAGTCACCAATACCTTGGGAGGATCTAAAAAAAACGTTCTTTTTTTTCTCAACATAATCCCTCCTTTATCAAACCTCTTGTTCAAAACGCTTTAAACCTTGATTATCACCGATGATGATTAATTTGTCACCTTTTAAAAGTGATTCATGAGCAGAAGGGGAAATGATCATCTTGTTCTCTCGTTCAATACCAATAACATTACATCCATACTTTGCCCGTGCATCTAGATCAAACAGGTTTTTATTATGTAGTTTATGTGAAACTCTAATTTCAACCAAACTATAATCAGGTGACAGTTCAATGTAATCAATAATTGATTCAGACCCGACGTGGTGAGCGATACGCTTCGCCATATCACGTTCAGGTTGAATGACACGATCAGCCCCTATTTTTTCTAATACTTTTTGATGATAACGATTGGCTGCTTTGACCCAAATTTGTTTAACACCCAGTTCTTTTAATAATAATGTAGCGAGAATACTGTTTTCAATATCATCTCCAAATGAAACAATGGCATGATCAATATTAGAAATACCAATAGCTTTTAAAGCATTTTCATCAATGGCATTTGCTTGGGCAACAAACGTAGCTTTATCGGCATATTTGTTTACCACTTCCTCATCTTTATCCACGGCAATCACTTCGACATCTAGTTTAGAGAATTCTTCTACTAAGGTCCCTCCAAAGTTTCCTAATCCAAGTACCGCAAATTGCTTTCGCATTTTTTTCTCCTCCTTTTGTAGCCCTTAAAAAAGAATAAAAAATTAGTATAAACTGCTAATAAATAATTAATCTTTCTTTTAATAGTTGTATACACAGTTAACTTTCCTAGTAAATCTCTTTATGGAATATGAATATTTTTATAAGAAGAGTAAGTAGATGGCATGAAAATTCTATTTTAAGTTTCGCATTTTTCTTTATAAATATTCTCAGAAGAATGGTTCGTTATTATTTTCGGAACAAATGTGCAACCTAGAGGCATAGGAAAGAAACAAAGGAGGAGAAATGATGGAAGCTAGTGTCATGAATATTGTTCAACATGAATTATATATGATTACGATGGTTTTCCTTTTTGGGTTAATAGCCATGAGAGTAGCAGAGCATATTAAGATTCCTGATGTGGCCCTATTTATGATTGTAGGGATCTTGGTTGGACCATCCGTCTTACACCTGATAACAGCCCCAATTAATTCAGTAGCCTATCAATTCATTATTGTCCTAGGTTCTATTTTAATTCTATTTGAAGGTGGAAGAGCTATTCAATTGTCGATATTAAAAAGGGTATGGTTGACTATCTCCCTTTTATCCATAGTAGGAGTAGTCGTTACGGCAGCAGTTGTAGCATTTACCGCATTTTATTTATTGGATATACCGATCCTATATGCTCTTTTACTTGCCTCTGTTATTGCATCAACAGACCCGGCGACGTTGATGCCTGTTTTTAAACAGATTACTATTCGAGAAAAAGTCAGACAAACGGTAGAAAGTGAGTCAGCATTTAATGATGCAACAGGCTCTATTTTAACGTTCACCTTGCTAGGTGTCATTCTAGGAGAGACAAAATTATCATTTTCTTCAAGTGTATGGAGTTTTGTTCGGGAAGCAGGAGGAGGAATTTTAATTGGAGCCATCATAGGTTTCCTAGGTTCTATTTTAATTTCCGAACATAGGTGGGGACTTTTGCAGAAATATAATACCATTGTAAGTCTGGTTGTGGCCATTAGCGCTTACTTAGCAGCAGGGTTTATTGAAGCAAGTGGATTTATGGCGACCTTTACAGCAGGCCTTGTTTTAGGGAATTCACAACAACTGTTTCGTCTTTATATTTCAGATGAAACGAATTCAACAATCTCTCACTTTTCAGAAACCTTAACTTTAATTATGAGAACACTTATTTTTATGTTGTTAGGGACTCAAGTTAATTTTAATACCTTAGGTCAATTTTGGATTCAGGGGACACTAATCGTTCTCGTCTTTATGTTTGTTGCAAGACCACTTGCTGTCCTACTATGTACTTTACCTGATCGAAAAGCAAAGTGGGATTGGAATGAGATTGTCTTTATGTTTTGGGTTCGTGAGACAGGTGTTATACCAGCAGCTCTTTCAGGAATGATTGTAGCAGCAAACGTTAAATATGCAAATGAAATATCTTCTGTTACCTTTATTGCTATATTGGTGACGATTCTTATACAAGCCAGTACAACTGGTTACGTAGCCAAAAAACTAGGACTTATCTTGACACCCCCTATACATAGAACTTAATTCTAAAAAAACTATCTGAACGAAGGTGAGTTAGTTTTATAGTCGCTGCTTTTTTAAATTCTGTACACTGTTTGTAAATGACTCCGTTACTATCTCTCCTTCTTTCTGTTTTTTAGGAAGGCAACAAGAAGAAGCAGAGGAGGAATAATTGCGTAGAGTGGAATATTCAGAACAACTGGTGCTATCTTTAGCCCTTCATGGAGATGTTCTTGAAAATTACTCGCAATTGTAACAGACAAAAATAGAATAATGAGACCCATTGGATACGCCAGTCGTGAAGGTGATTTAATCTTAAATAGGTTAGCCGTGCCTATGACGGCCGCATAGAACAACACGCTTACCTTAAAGAAACCACAGATTATCAAGGCTAGCATAAAAAACACATCAAGACGTTCTAAGAAATCAGCTACTTGAATGCTCTGTACTGTACTAAGAAGAGGGAACTGTGAACGTGCAGTCAGGTTAACGCCAAGTACACTAATATTAATGAGCATCGTAATAACCAAATTGATTCCACTTAATCCCGTTGCACATAACATGGTTACCTTTGCCTTTTTAGGGTTATTTAGGTAAGGTAAAATCATTGTAAACACAATGGCTTCTGCAAAAGGGAAATACATGGTTTGAGTAAATACAACTTTTAGGACGGGTAACATGCCCTCTTCAAGTACCGGTTGTAATTTCGTAACATCAATTAAACCAGAACTCACAATCAAAATAAATCCAGTGACGGCAAGTACATACATAAAAATGAAAAAGAGCTCCCCTGATCTCGCTATGACCTCGATTCCTTTGCGGACCGTATAAATAATAACCAACATCAATAAGGCATTCGCGATGAATAAAGGCGTGTCCGGATAGGCAAAGGTTAGCAGCATTTCACCAAAATCACGTAGAACTCTTGCAGCATCATACATAAAGTAAAGGAGGTAGACAAAGGCAAGTACAGTTCCCATCACTTTACCTAGAATATTTTGCATATACTCCGTAGGCAAGAGATCAGGATAATACGAATAAAGCCTATAATAGACTAATAATAGAACAAAACTGCATCCCATTCCAAGTAGAATCGCAAGCCAAGCGTCCTGTTTGGCTCCCATAGCAAGAGGTACCAGTAAAGCACTCCCAAGTTCAAACAGGACCATTAAAATAAAGAGCTGACTGGCACTAATTTTTGCTTTCTCCATTTACCTGTCACCTCCTTTTCCTTACTTTTGATTCTCTTTTATTCCTGAAAGAAACGATTTGTTTCGTAAGCCAGCTCGACGTACATAAGCTTCCACGGTAACATTTACGTTTAATTTTTGGAAGTGCAAATTACTCCATTCTTGTTCTAGTTTTTTCCATTGATTTGGCCTAGTACGGTGAACGACTTCGCCGAATCCAAAGATATCAGCTTTGTCTTTCTGCGCATGTTCAATGACTTTTTGCAGCTCTTTTTTAATTTCTTTCCTCAATGCTTGTTCGATCTTTGTAATGACTTTTGGATTGGTTATATCTACAGGTACCTCCATTTCACCAATGTCACCTTCAACACGTGCATGAACGGAAATATGAGGTTGACCATTCTTCACTTGGGCAGACACACTTGTTTTTTGACGTACGGTTTGATAGGCGATGGCTTCTTTCTTCCCATCCCAATCGGTGTTGATATCTGTTCCTTGTATTTCATCTAGAATCCACACCGTTCCTCTTGCTGTGCCTCCATACAGCCAATCTATTAATTTTCCTTTTCTTAAAACGGCGAGTCCCGAAGCTCGAAGTGTTGCTTCAGGCGCACTTTCTTGAAGGTTATCTAGCTTTTTTGCTTTCTGTGGATTCCCAACCAGACGAAATCCTAGTACGACGGCTTCTCCTCCAGGAGATTGGAGTCTATTCATTACGTCTTGGAACGAAACTTTTACAGTCTCTCCCCATTTTCTTTGGGTGAATTCTAATGTTTTCATCACTTTATTCGCTGGAATTTTATCAACGGGTGTTAATGCTTTAACCAAATCTGCGGCAGTTGAATGATTCGCAATCACCATGGTTGAAGTATTCCGAAACTCAGGGTCACGGTCAAGAGCATCTATTAACGGGTTAACCCCATCTTCTCTTGCCATCCTCTCACCAATAACGATTAAGTTTGCATGGGCATAATACAGCCTCCGGGAAATCCTACCTGAAGCCCGTCTACTTGCTTCGACTACATTGTTGCCAGAAGCTGAATAGATAGTAACAGGTGGACTTTGCGTACCACCACCTCCACCTTGTATGCCTCCTGCTACGTTCCCTGGATTAATAATTTGGAGCGTTAGATGATAGCTTCCACCTTTGGTTTTGTCGACACCTATTGCTGAAACAATGGCAAGGTCCGTTAACTCTTTTTTACTCCAACAACTGGAGAGCAAGAAAGTAATCATCATCATCAATAAAAGAAAAGCCCCTTTACGCTTCATTGTTGTCACCTGCTTCAAGGTCTCGGTTCACCATACGAGGAGGTGCAGGAGGGTGAGAGCGTTGATTGGTCCATTCCTGAACAGTATTTGCATTAATTAATCGAGGGCTTTGTCTGAGTGCATAGACAATAGATACTTTAATACCGGCATTTATTCTCCTTTTTACTTGACGAACGACGAAGCCTGAACTGGTTCCTGGTTTCAGTTTAATGATGTTAAGATTCGCTAATAATGAACTATGTATATGCTCTACTGAGTGGTCAGTAGGTTGATTTTCAGTATCATAGTAACGGTTCTTTTTTTTTATTTGGATCTTTAAAGAACGAAGGCATAGGTTCAATATCCCTTTTTTGGTTACTTTAACCAAATAACAGATTTTTATGTGAAAATTAACAAAAACTTTCTGAACCATACTAGAAGAAAGAGAAGTAGAGGATGTGTAAGATAACGTAGTATAAAATAGATAAAAAAGCCCATCGACCTAAGTGGATGGGCTTTATCTTTCCTATATGAATTGTTAAACTAACTAACGCGTTTTTTAATTTTTGGTTCAGGCTTTATTAGTAGGGAGGATAAAAATTCATAAATAATTGCGAATACCAAGGGTTGTTTACGCTCCTTCAATCTATATTTAATTTGACTTACATGTAACCATAAAAATAAAAACTGTTTTGTATTACATGGATCAAATGGGAAATTTGCATCGTAAGATCATACAGATAGATTATAGTAAAAAAAGATAATTTCTCATAGTCCTATTTTTAAAAAATTATTAAATGATTTTTTCCTTTTTTCTCTACTTGAAATGCTTTTGAACTTAAATGTAATTAGTTATAGATTAGAAATGTATCGTTCAAAAATACGTATACTTTTTCCTATTTGTAAGAGTATAGATTCACAAATAAAAAGCTCCTTATCATAGAATAAATGAAACATTTTAACATTTAATTTCTGATTAAATCCATTACGTAAAATTACTTATAATAAATTATGCTTAATAAAAAAAGAATCCTTTGCTGATAAAAGCAAAGGATTTTCAAATTTATTGAAATAGGGGGGAATACGTTATTAGTCTGGCCAGATTTGTAGATTCATATACATATAACTTTAAAAATAAATATTGTAATCGACTCTACTTAGAAAAAAGCAACCCTTTTCTCACACCCATGTTTTATGAGTAGTTAAGTAAACACTAAAGTATTTTATATATTATTAAAGTTTCATCACTTACCTTTAGTGACGACAAATATGAACTTGTTCTTCAAAATAAATAGTAGTTAAAAGGTTTTATTATTCAATTAATGATATAGATTCTCCATATGTTTTTTTTTACTATCTATAAAATGACTCCACCTTTCTCCCTGGCTAATATAATCATTAAATGTAGCGTTCTTCATTACAATTTGACCTCCACACTCATCTGCCAATTGTTTAGCAGACTTTTCATCAATGGGAAATGCTACCGATTCATCGTTAGTAAATTCGTAACTAAATACTTCTTTCTCTTTTACGTCCTTATACGAATGATATACGTAAAATAATCTACCTAACTTTACAAAATAGTATGGATACTCTCTGTTAGGCAACTTACTTCCCTCCATTTCTGCATCCTTCAATTGTTTTATAAGTCACTATTACTATCCTACTTGGACTTATAAAGGTAAAATCCTTCTACGCCAAAGGGTTTCCTTTATCATGCGTGCCGGAAAGTTCTATCATGTTAACTAAGGCTGTATATCTTAGTCATCTTAAAAACAAAAAAACCTATCTCTTCCCAGTTAAAGGAGATAGGTTTGTCTGTTGCAGAATTTAGTTGTATGAGTCGATGCTCGGAAACATCTTGAGTAGTTTACTCAAGTTGCTATTTATTATCCGTTTGTAGGAGGAAAGAATATAAATCAATTTCTTTTACTGGTTATTTGCACCAAAAGGTCGGTAAGAAAGATAATAATAAAGGGAACAATGCAAACAATGAAGATTTTACAAAAGATCATATAAACCTTATTATTCATTTATACTGAATCCACCTTTATATTTTAGAGTAAACATTCTAACCATAGACTAAGAACAGAAAAACCTACCTTTGTGGCGACATGAGGTAGGTTTTTCTAATCGTAAAATATAGATGTTCAGCTGACGCTCTATTGCATCTTGAGTAGTTTGCTCAAGATAAAAAGAATTCATGTGAAGAAAAACAAAGAATTAATGTTTTCTCATCCTTAGCATTTCACTAACTTTGTTTATAGTTTTTTCTGATTCCTCTAACCGTTTTTGGGTATTTATTAAAGAGCGTTCAACAGATAACGATGTGAGGACTTTATTACTCTTTAATTCCGTACATACTAGATGACCTATCCCATCTTTCCATTGGATCGTACATTTAAAATTCCCAAAGAACCCGTTCTTTATCTGTAAAATTAGATGTTTTGTTACAGGGTGAGAATTAGTACTCTGTGATAGCATTACTATAGCTTTATTCCGGTCTTCTTTATGAATGATCGTCCATATATTAGATATAGGAGGAAAATATGAATGTGTTATGTTTGAAGAATTTAGAATTGTACCCTCTTGATTGATTTGAAAATAAGGAACAGGAATCCATTTAGTTGTAGAAGTATCCATATTCTAGCTCCTTTAAATTAATTACTCTTTTTACTTACCATACCATATCTAAGTAAGTTTTGTATGTACTGATAAAGCACATTATATTAACTACGTTTGTATATCGTATACAGCTTAAAAACAGAAAAAACAACTGGGTCCGTTCAGTTGTTTTTTCTGTTTCATGAATGATAATCAATGTTTGGCTGACGTTGCAGAACGTCTTGAGTAATTTGCTCAAGTTGCTATTTATTATTCGTTTAAACTGGATAAGAACATTTATTCTAAGGAATCAATGGTTAAATTCAAACCAAGAAGCGCTTGTTCTAAATTTGCTTTTATCGTTATTTTACTAAAATCAATTCCAAGTTGAATCATTGTTTGAGCAACTTCAGGACGGATACCGATTAATATCGTTTTTACCCCAAGAAGACCTAACGCCTCTACAATTTTAAAAATTTGATAAGCAACCATAGTATCTATAATCATCACACCGGAGAGGTCGAATAGCATGTGTGATAATTTCAGTTCATTTGCTTTCTTTAATGTTTCTTCTAGTAAAAGCGTTGCTCTTCCCGTATCTACCTCCCCAATGAGAGGTAAAATAGCAATACCTTTGGTGATTGGAACCACAGGTACTGATAATTCAAGGAAAGCATTCTTTGCTTTTTTTAATGTTTCATGATGAATATTCACATAAGTTAAACTAAAAGCAAAAACAGCTTTATCTAATAAAGGATCAATAATTGAGCTTAATTCAAATACTGTATCTATCGACATATTCTGCTTTTTTATTTCTTCTTTAAGAACTTCCCATATGAATGTTCGATAATAGGTTGTATCTTCTAAGGCCTCGCTAAGAGAAACCCCTAAATTTGATGCAAATTCTCCTGATTGGTTCCCCCATTTTACTATTTGATCTAACATTGTTTTTTGATCGAGCTTTTCCATGATAGCCCGTCCAAAATAGCTGATGAAGTTTGCTCTCAATTCAATAATTTCCTCATCGGGAAGATTAATGTCTTTTACTTCTTTAAGGTCAGCCATTCTATGTGCGTGTACCATTTTTGCAATTTCATATTTTTTTTCTAAAATTTTCTCTCCTAGAAAGTTTAAATTATCCATTGTATTCTGTCCTCCGAGCTTAGATTCTCTAAAAAAGTTGTTTTAACTATTACACCCTAAAAAAAGGGGGAAACTACTGAGCAGAGGGGCAAAACCCTGCTTTTATACATATAGTACAGATTATAATTCACTTAAGAAGTTTGGGTAAAGTAGCAATAGAAGGTTTAAAAACTAGAGAGCATAAAAACGATGCAAAAAGCCACTATGTTAAGGATGCATCAAATATTTTGATGGAAAACGGGTGGATGGAAATCCCACCCGAAGCTGTAGAACGAGAAAATCTAGCTTCAAAATAGTGTCTTTGATAAACGTGAGAAAATAACAAAAACCCCTATCTGTTTTCCGATAAATAGGAATAGAATCAGATAGGAGAAAGATAGAGACACATGTAAAGTATATGCAAACTACGAAAAGGATTTAACCTATATTAAACCCAATCGCTACGTTTGCATGTAAATTGGTATAGATATTAGTTTCCTTAGGAACTGAAATGATAAATTTATAGAGGTAAAAAGATCCCTCTATCCTCCTGACAAGGAAAGAGAAATCCTTTTACCCACGAGCTATAAATGGAAATATGCCATACCGACATAAATTATCATAACATGTCTTTATGACAGTAAAGGGGCAATACTATTTCTTTTTATAACGGTACTATTTCAAAGGGGTTACATCATATGTATAAAAAGTTGCATAAAGCAGAAAACACTCCTTACCTGGAACTCTTGCCTACCAAGGGTTCTTTTTTGTGGTGTGTTCCGGAAATAGTGATTATGGTAACTAACTTTGCATACGGTATGCAACATCCATGATAAAATTAGAGTGTTTATTTTTGGTCAATGAAGGGGGGATTTTTATGATCAAGGGATTATATGAGTCACATTTGCCAGTTAGTAATCTTGAGGAATCAATCTTATTTTATGAATCCTTAGGTTTAAAATTATACAAAAGGTATGGTTCTATTGCGTTTTTTTGGATTGTAGAAGGCCAAAGTTGGCTAGGTTTGTGGGAGGGTGATGAATATCAGACTAAATATCATCCATCACTTCGACATATAGCATTTCAAGTTGATATAGATGATTTAGAAAAATCTATAGACTGGTTGAAGAGTAAAGGGATTAATCCAAAAAAGAGCTTTGATATGGAACCGATTGAACCAATTGTTCTTCCTGATCAAGCGCATGCAGTCGTATACTTTGATGATCCCGATGAGAATAGTTTAGAATTCATTTCTAGACTACCTGTTGAATTAGAAGTTAGAAATAAAATGTATTTGAGTGAATGGAAAAACCTTGCTAAGAATTTATAAATGATCTTCCGATAACACGTTTTATGTAAACTAGCTTTGCATATCGTATACATTTTCTGGTTTTGACTCATGTTTGTATGAGAACTCTTCTTTTAATATTGAATACATTTTTAAATTTTGATGTTTTCCCTTTATAAACATGGCTTTTCTAAGGATTCCTTCAAAGGACATGCCCAATTTTTACATTACACATGCTGATCCTTTGTTCTCTACAAAGCATCTTGCTTGGATACGAATCAGGTCCATATGGTTAAAACCAAATTTAATCACTTCGTTTGCAGCTTCTGTTGCTATGCCGTTTCCCCAATAATCTTTAGAAATGATATATCCGATTTCAGCTATATTGTGTTCTATATGCCAAGAGATAAAATCGATAGTACCTATAAGTTTTCCATTTTCTTTATACTCTATTGCCCAGGGAGCAATTTTTCTATTCTCATATTGATTTAATACAAATTTAACAAAGTTAATAGTATCGTTGATTGTCTGATGAGTTTCCCACGTAACGTATTTAGATACTTCTTCATTAGAGCAGTAAGAATACATATCTTCAACATCATCTAACGTTATTTTTCTTAATATCAGACGTTCTGTTTCAAGTTCGGGTAAATCTCCAAATATTTCTTCAACCTTCATGAAAAACACCTCCGCAATTGTTATTTATTAACATTATATATGTAATTTGTATAAAATAAAAAGTATCATTAAATTTTAGTAGAATGATACTTTTTATTTCCTATAATCGTGATTATGGTAACTAGAAATGAATACAGTATTCATTTATTGGTAGTAAGATCGAAATAACTCCCTTTCAATATATGGTTATTTTTAGTAAAATTAACAATTATTAATTTACTTTTTAAAAGTATAAAGGAGTCGTTTTGTAAATTGTTAAAAAACAGAAAAATAATTGTAACAGGCGCAGGTTCAGGGATAGGAAAAGACATCGTTAGATTGTGTTTAGACGAAGGTGCTACTGTAATTGCATGTGATATTAATAAGCATTTTTTGGATGAATTAAATTCAAGCTTAAGCAATTCAAATACTCTCTATACATATCAGCTAGATGTAAGTAAGTATGAAAATGTTGTTGAGTTTTTTAATTATATTGACTCAAGGCACAGTGATGTAAACGGATTAGTTAACAATGCTGGGATTTATTTAGCTAAAAATATATTAGATTATCTTGATGAAGACATTGATAGAGTGCTGGATATCAACATTAAAGGTTTCATCTACTTTTCTCAAATGTTTGGAAAGAGAGTAATTGATAAAAAGGATAACGGAGTTATTGTAAATATGTCATCAGTGTCGGGAATGGAAGGCAGTTCAGATGCTATCTATGGATTATCTAAGGCAGCAATTTTGGGGTTAACTAAGAGTTGTGCAATGAACTTTTCACCATATATTAGAGTAAACGCTGTTGCCCCTACTATGGTAAATACAGCAATGATGAATACAATACCAGACTGGAGAAAAGAAGAATATTTAAATCACCAGTTAATTAAATCCCCTGTAACCCCTCAGGATGTGGCTGATACAGTTGTATTTTTGTTATCAGATAAAGCTAAGCATTATACAGGATCTACATTTGATATTAATAATGGTGGGTACTTAAGATAGACCATGATTTATTCCGTACTAAAAAGCTTACTTTCTCTAGTAAGCTTTTTTATTTCCGAGAATTCACATTATGGTAACTAAAAACGTAGATAGTATACACTGTATTTTTAGGTCCTTTCCTTGATTAAATGGAATGTTTTTCTTGAAATACTTCTGAGAAACGTTATAATGATAAACTAAAAGAAACTATGAAAGAGGGGAACTTGATGCATTACATAACAGCATGCTTGAGAATTATTAGTAATAAGGACCTTAATGAAATAATGGGAGAGTTCAAAAAACTTGAGGAAGAAACTATGAAAGAAGATGGATGTATCAAATTCCATGCTTATCCTCTTAAACCATCGGAACGAAAAATAATGCTTTGGGAGATTTGGGAGAACGAGGAAGCTGTTAATGCCCATTTCACAAAAACACACACCAAAAATGTTCAAAAACAAGAATTAACGGAAGTAGAATGGATAGTTAAAAGTAATGTAAATTAACAAAAAGGCGCCATAAGGCGCTTTCCAAGTTGACATGCCCCCTTCTTTTTCTACATTTTCTTGAAAATGAATTTCAGACCCTTTTCTATAATCAACATTATGGTAAGTAGATTTTACTTTGTCTGTAAGAACAGAAAAGCACAAACCCACTATATATGGTTTGTGCTTTTTTGACTAAGGAATAGCAATAAAAGAAAGATTGTCTAATAATACGGTAACAATTTAACGCTTTAAAGTAAAGGTCATTTTTTGTTTCATAATAATCTAAATATGTTAAGTAAGTGGTAAAGCATTTTATGTGAATTATTAATTTAACTATTTACTCTTATTAATGACAAATGAAGATTTCCCCTTATTATCATATATTAATCTATCTTCTACTTTCCTTTTAAGAAATTGTTGTATTCATGACAACTAACCAGAAAATGTATAAATATTTAATGTTAATATACTTTCAACAAGGTGTATTTTACATAAAATACAAAAACAACGTATTTTATATAATTAAGTAAATGAATAAACTAACTTCCAAAAATTATTGTTTTATCATTTACTCTAAGCGACGACAAATATGATCTTTTTCTACAATGTATATACAATATACAACAAATATGGCCTAGTGACAGGTAGAAATATTTTGTGGGGAAGGCGAAGTTGTTTTACCGAATAGCAACTATGGTATCGAATTTTTGAAACTATTTAAACATGATGGCATTCACGAAATAAGGTTGGCAAATATTCCAATAGTAGAAGGTTTAAGAGGTTTATGAAATGTTGTTCGTTAACGAGATATTATATGACATATCCGAAAACCCAGTTTCACATTTCCCTATATTGTGACAAGGTGTTTTTTGTTTGAAAGGGATTTGAAACTTTTTAATAGAATAATTATGAAGATGGTCAGATAATAAATTTTTACACATAAGGAGATAAAACTATGGCAAAAAACAACTTACTAAGAATGGACAATGTCAGCATCGTTGTAGAATCCCTTGATGACGCAATTTTTTTCTTTGAGGAGATTGGCTTGAACCTCGAAGGGCGAGCCACTGTCGAAGGTGAATGGGCTGGTCGCGTAACCGGATTGGGTTCTCAGTGCGTAGAGATTGCTATGATGGTTACCCCAGATGGCCACAGCCGACTTGAACTGTCGCGATTTCTCACCCCACCTACTATATCAGATCACCGGACTGCTCCTGTAAACGCCCTCGGTTATCTACGCGTCATGTTTACCGTTGAAGACATTGACGAAATGGTATCGAGACTCACTAAGTATGGTGCTCAGCTCGTTGGCGAAGTGGTTCAGTACGAGGACTCGTATCGACTCTGCTACATTCGTGGAATCGAAGGACTTCTAATCGGTTTGGCAGAACAACTCGGTAACAAATAAGTAAGTGACATTTTATAAAAAGCCTTTACTGAAATATACATTACTGAAGTAAAAATATTTGAAGAAAATTCCTATTCAATAAAAGGGCGCAATTCACCTGTAAAGGTTCTTTTGCTGGCTCACTTCCGGAAAGAGGTATTATGTAAACTGATTTTGTATATGGTATTCATGTTATCAAATAGATTAATATGGTAAAATATTCTATATACATCACCAAATACAAGGAGGAGAAAAACATCAGTAAAAATATTAGAATTGTGATTGGTTTAATCAGTAATATTATCTTGTTTGTTTTTGGAATCAGGGGTTTATTAATAAATGAACCAATACCATTTGTTTCATACCTCTTTACGATAGGTGGACTTATTGGAATTATTGCTCTCCTTCTTGAATTAAAAAAGAGAAATACTGCAGAGTCTAGTAATTCTGAACAAATATAAATCTGTGCACTTAGAGTTAGTATTCTAAGTAAAATAAGAAGGTGAAACATATGAAGCAAAAATTCCGTGTATATTTTATAACTTATCCAATTGTTTGGATTATTGTTTCTGTCTTATGGTTTTGGTTTAAGGATATGAAAGAAAACATTGTTAGTTCTATGGCTATTATTGCTGTTTACTATGTAATTATGAGTATCATGTTCTCATTTAATTTAAAAAATGATAATAATTCAGTTGGAAAATAAGAAAAAAACTTATCTACGAATAGATAAGTTTTTTTGTACCTAGAATATGGATTATGTTAACTAATTTTGTATACTATATACACTTTTCGCATTCCTTGTTATTCTACTTATAACTAAACTTTTTATTGAAAGGAATTACACACAGTGAATTCAAAAAAGTCAGTGCAAGTAGGAGATATTTTCGCTATACCGTTACCGATGAATAAGTATGGTGCGGTTAAAGTAGTGAATATAATTGATCGCTCTTATCTTCTTGGTACTACAAGTTATATAGGTGAACAGTTGCCAACATTGGAATCCAAAGCAGTTCATCATATTTTAATTACGGAGTCTATAGCAGATGGATTAGAAAAGCCTTTATTTGAATGGGCGAATGGTAGAGTACCTAAAGAGTTAATTTTCATTGGAAATATACCTCTAACTGCAGATGAAATAGGGGTGGAGTCTAATATATACGCTGGAGAATGGACAAAAGAATGTGGCATAGATGTTTATTACAAATGGCGTGAAGAAACAGATCCTATAGGGTTTGAACTTGAAATGAAAAAACAAATTGAAGAAGCTGATGCCTATGCTCGTAAACACTCAGTTTCAAAACCTAAAAAAATGATGGATGATCAAGTCTTTTGGGGAATTATTTCTTTATTAGACTGGAGTAAAGAAGATGAAAAAGAAATTATAGAGGCTGCTACTAAGGAACTTTCTACTTTAACCGTATGGCAAATAAGGCATTTTGAAGAGGCCCTGTCTTATAACCTTTTCTTATTAGATACGGAAGAACATGCAAAAAAAATGGGAGAATATTGTTTTTCTCAACAAAATCAACATTTCTCACCTGACCTTTTCTTATATGCCAGATGTGCAGTCGTCGCTCGTGGTAAAGAAGTCTTTGAAGATGTCTTATCCAACCCTTCAAAAATGCTTAAGGACACTGAATTTGAAATCTTACTGTCTCTTTCATCTGAAGCTTATTATGTAAAAAAGGGTAAAGAATTTGAATATGAAAGTGGATGTAGTTATGAGACTTTTTCAAACACAGAAGGCTGGCAGAATACTCTCTAAGAACTAAAGGTGAGCTGAAAAGCTCACTTTTTATGTTCATACTACCGATAAGTAACATTATGGTAACTAGAAACGAATAATATATACGTTGAAAATATGATGAATTTTAATTCTCGATGTTTTGGACAAAATATAAATAAAGAAGCATTTATTGAGTGTTTATGGAGAGGAGAACATAGTATTTGTGACATATCCTTCTTATGATGAGGTACAAGATATTCGAAGAGAACTAAAGGAAGTTGGATATCAAAATTGGCTTCACAGTGATTTATTTACATGGCAATGGTGGGTTCTGCTTATAGCTGCTATTTTACCCTGGGTTATATGGGGGTATCTTATTAAAAAGAAACAACGTCTACATGTATTTGCATTCGCTATGTCGATTGGTATCATTTCGAGTATTTTAGACGTAGCTGGAGCTGATATATTGCTATGGGGATACCCTACCAAATTATTTTTTATGGTTCCACCTTTAATTCCTGCTGACTTGACTGTAATCCCTGTTGCATTCAGCTTGGCTTATCATTATGGGAAAACATGGACAATATATATTCTATATATTGTCATTATTTCATTTTTATTTGCTTATGTTATCGAACCTTTGTCTAAGTGGGCAGAAATATATCAGAAAAATAACTTTCCCCATTGGCTTTCTTTCATTGGTTTTATTTTACTTTCTTTAATAGTTAGATGGTTTTTAGAGAGGATTTTGCCAATAAGAGAGTAGAATTAAAGAAAGTCCATTATGGTAACTAGCTATGTATATCTTATACACCTTAAAAACAGAAAAAGCCTATCTCTTTCCGGTCAAAAGAGGTAGGTTTTTTCTGTTACGTAATTGGGTTCCATGAGTAATGCCTCATTGCATCTTAAGTAGTTTGCTTAAAATATGAAATTATATTCTTTGATGAATTAATTTTTTGATAGAAGTAGAAGAATAATAAAACAAGATTTGGAGACGTTAAACATGTGCATAGCAAGAAGGGTGGCACACTATCATGAATTTTATAAGGAGGATAACAATGGGTATTTTAAGTGGAAATCCTACAGATGAACCGATGCATTATGGTGAGGTATTTGGAACATGGTCGTATGTTTCTACCTCAAAAGGGTTAGTATCTGGCTATCAAACATTTCTTAATCATGTAGGAGACAAGGATCTACATAAGTTAGTACAAGAGACAATTGAACAGTGCCAGCAGGAAATGAAAAATATAGAAACATTGTTAAAAGAAAATGGAGTAGGCTTACCGCCAACCCCACCTGAACGACCTGAAGCTTGTTTAGATGATATTCCAGTAGGGGCACGTGTTCAAGATCCAGAAATAGCTGCAGCAATTTCAATGAATATAGCTGCTGGTCTAGTTGCGTGTAGTCAATTGATTGGACAATCTATTCGTGAAGATATTGCAGCCATGTTTGCACAAATTCATATGCAAAAAGTAGCTCTTGGTGGAAAGTTCTTACGACTTAATAAAGAAAAAGGTTGGTTAATTCCACCTCCTCTTCACAAGTCTAAAAAAACTGATTGTTAATGATTAACTTTCTATAAAATAGAAAAAGGTGTCTCTTAGCAAATAGGGATACCTTTTTTATTTCTGATAATACCTGTTATGTAGACTTTAAAAGTGGATTATTACTCAGTGACTTCTTTTTCCACAGTACTTATTATTTTATACAAAGCTAAAGATGTAGTCTCTACATCCGGAAAATGTTCAATATGGCCCGTTTTAATATTCTTCACTTGAAAATTCTTTAGTTCTTTAGAATAACTGAGAGAAAAGGTATGATTTCCACTACAAAAGGTATGAGTGATTTCACTATCTTCATATCGTAATAAAGTTTCTAACATTTCTTTGATTTTTATTATTGTCATGTATCAGCAAACCCCTTTCTCACTATTTAAAGAAATTTAAAAAATTAAAGTTTAATCCATTTTAACATAGGGTATATTTATAAGTTATTACCTTCCATAATTGAAATAAAGATTTTAAAAATGAAATAAATTTGTAAAAAAACAAAAAAATGTAATGTTGTATTGAAGTTAGGTGCTATATGACGAATGCAACATAGTTAGCAATTCTTAATATATATGGTAAAAAAGATGGATGTAAAATACATTTTTTGAGGGTAAAAATAAAAAGAGTCTTATTTAAAAATGATATTTTTGAGGAGGTAGGAGGTATCTGAAATTGTGTAGTGCATCTAGATTCAAAATGCGAATTTACAGCCCTCGGTGGGGACTTAAGGACCTTTATCATTTTAAAAAAACAAAAAGGGGTTGGAAGTTTGAAAACTATAGATGTAAGGGTGAAGTAGATAAAGGCGGTAATCCTTTATTTTATAAAGCCCTTATTACTGAATCCATTTCCTATCCTAATCATCTAGAGGTTTATATTTCTAGTGCATGGGAGAATGTTAACACGTTAAATAAAGAACAAGTTCAGAACATTTTTGATGAACTATCTGAATGGATATCAGCCAGTGAAAATAACCTCCATTAACCCTTTATCATGGTGAAAGAAGTAGCACTATCATGAGTGTGTTCAAGATTTACAAATTGGTTATAAAAGAATTAGCATTTCTTATCTAAAGCCATATCTATTGGGGATAGTACAAGGAAGAATTTTCTTCATAGACAATGTAAAAATGACATTTTACTTTGAGGTATTGATTATTTAAAGCTAACTATAATCAAAAAAATAAGGGGGCGTATTCAAAATGGAAGCTATTTATAATCAGAGAGAGAAAATGACTGATTTTATTAGAGACAACAAACAGAATTTCCAGGATAAACTCTTATCAGAGGCGGTTAACGTAGCCTCTAAAATTAATGACATTTTAGAAACTGGGAATATTGATCTTTTAAAAAATGCTCAAAAGTTATCTCTATATGTCGTAGAACAAAAAGAAGAACAACTCATTGCTTTCGCTCAGCAAGAAGGCGTAGCCTGGGCGGAGCACGCCTTAACTCTTGCCTTCAAACTAGAATGGGTACAGGCCATTAGGCGAACATTATGGCATTTTATCTATCAATATGATCGAATAAATAACCATTTTAATAGCCGTGAAGAATTTTATGCCTTAGAGAAACGTATTAATGATAAGATTGATCAATTTCTTAACACTTTTCTAATCAGTTATTCCAAATATAAAGATGAATTAATTGCCTCCCAGAGGGACTTAGTGGAACATCTATCGGTGCCTATTATACCACTTAGCCAATCTGTAGCTGTATTACCATTGATCGGAATGGTTGACACATACCGTATCCAAACGATTGAGGAGAAAGTATTGATAGGCATTTCAGATTTAAGGATTGAAACATTAATTATAGACCTTTCTGGAATTGCTAATATGGAGATGCATGTCATTGACCATTTCCAAAAAATATTAACTGGAATTTCAATGATGGGATGTAAGGCAATTCTTACAGGTTTACGTGCTGACCTGGTGCGAACAATGATTCACTCAGGAATCTCCTTTCAAGACAAGGCAGAAACAAAAGGGACGTTACAGCAAACATTAAAAGAATATCTAGAACTCCATCAAATGTAGGAGGAATAGGTAAGTTTACTCTACCCAGAGAAATGGAAATGAATTTATGAAATTAGAATCGTTTTTGAAAAAATAAATCATTATTCAGAAAAGCCTTATAGGAAGATATAAGGCTTTTTGTGCCTAGAAAACCATTAAGGTAGCTAAAAATGTATGGAGTATACAGCTTAAAAACAAAAAAACTACTGCTCCCATACAGTAGTTTTTCTGTTACACATATCTTATGTTTAAGTACTGATGCCTCACGGCGTCTTAATTAGTTTTACGTATATTTAAACACTTTATTCGTTTTATCCTAACGTACTAAGATCTTTTTCTAGATAAAGTGTTATCTTTTACATACATTTCATAGTGTCCATTTATGTAACTAGACACCTTTAAATTAAGTAGAAGAGCTTTTAGGTTAACTATTTTTTCAGTATCTAATCCGCACTCTTTTGCTAGTTCTTCAATTCCTTTTTTACTGATTTGTATGTTACCTTCCAAATCGGTTACTGTTTCTTTACTGTACTGGAAAGGAACTTCATCTATAACTTCTGTAATTAATTGATCCTGCCCTTCACAATCTAGTCTCCCTTTGACTGCAGCGTGTTTCCCAATTAATACAGCCTGCTCTTTTATGTCCGATAAGAGAATCATTAATCTAATTTGTTGATTCATTAGAACATGGTGTTTATCAAAAATAGAGATAATTTTAGTTTGATAATCATCCATGGTTGTATGAAGTTGATGTTTTGCTTCTCTTATTACTTCTTCGCTGTTTTTAATAAGTATCATACTTAATTTCTCTTCCCTTTCCGTGTCATGCATACTTTCATTATAACAAACATAAAAATAACAAACATAAAAAGGAAACAGCATTTTTCACTACTTACCATGATAAATAATGTATATAAACAAATATTATCATGCGTTTATTACTCATTAACATTAATTGTAGGAAAATATACTGACTCATAATTTTTAAAGATTTACCCCAATAATAAGCGACCTCATTGATTCCAATTAGAATTATAAGGTCGCTTATAAGATACTCTGATTCAAATTTTGTATTTTTACCGTTCTTTTATTGCAAAGCAATTGTTTTATCATTAATTCCTCTTCTCATTTTTAACATTTTTATCAATTGTACTAGGTAAATAAGGTAAGAATTTAGTTTGAATTGCTTCTCTAGAATAAAGTCAGACAATATTAGGCTGGTATTGGTAATCACTCTAATTTACATTTTGTCTCTTTCTTATGCATGATGACCATGATTATTCTTCTGTCCCATTTTACGCATAATAAAGCTTACAATTAACACTAAAATAATCGATCCAATAATAGCTGGGATAATTGCAAATCCACCTACGACTGGTCCCCAATTACCTAAGATAAGTCCACCTAACCAGGCACCAATAAAACCAGCAATAATATTACCGATAATTCCTCCAGGGACATCTCGGCCTGTAATTAAACTAGCAAGCCAACCGATAATCCCTCCAACAATTAGCATCCATAGTATTTCCATTAAGAATCGTCTCCTTAGTAAAAGATTTAGTTGGCTTTACCCCTAAATGAGACGAATTAATCGTGGGATTTTTTTCTTGTTTAGAGGCTTTTCTCTCAATTAAGTAGAAAATTTCACACGGATTTCTTTAAATAGTTACTAAGATCTATTCCTATTCACCATATGAATTTCCTAAACAAAAATACGCCATATATCATAAATTTATTTGCTTCTATGGGTCTTGTAATTCGTTTGATGATATCTTAGTGATCTTCTTTTTATTTCATTCAAGTGATAAGAACCTATTCTTTTATATAAAAAAGAGAAAAACAATCCGAGTTAGAGATCAATTGTTTTTCTCGACAAATATATAGCTTCTACTATCTAGATATTCTTTTTTTACATCCATATTTAAGTGCTTTTTTTAGAAATACTATCTGATTGTATAACTCGTGCTTAGTAGATAGATGTCTACACTTATCATAATCCGCAATTAAACATTTAATCTCCCTATGGAATAGGAAACGTTCATAGTTATCGAGCATATCCTCCCCTCCTGATGTTATTTCTTTTATATTACCCCTTCGACACATAATGACACTTGATTTCTGATAATAGCGATTATGTTAACTACCTTTTTACATCATATATAACCTAAACACAGAAAAAACTGCCTTTTAGGTTCAGTTCAGAGGGGATTAGTTTATTCTGTTACGTAATTAGAAGTTAGTTTTTGATATCTCAGGACATCTTGGCTGTTATTTATTATTCATTTTATAATTATTAAATAAAAAGAAACAGACTTGTTAGGAAGTCTGCAACTGCAACAAGAAATAAAGCTATTTACATACAACAGGTATTGTATATAATCAAGCGAACTTTAGCAGTCTACCCTATTGAGGAGATTTTATACTTTATTGACCTTATGTAGACTAGGTTTGGATATGGTATATATCTTCAAAAAAAAAAGCTACCTCTTATCAGAAAAAATGAGGCAATCTTTTTCTATACAGTAACCACAATGTTGTGTTGACGCTTTGTTGCATCTTAAGTAATTTGGCCCAGGTAGTAAAAAATATGTATATACATAAAAAATTGAGTGTATTTTAAATTTATGTTTTGAAATATACAAGAAAGGGAAAAGTAACTTAATTTTAATAAGGATGAATTTTGAACAAGAAAAGTGATTAATATGTTGAGTGAACTATGATAATGAATCTGGAGGGAAGGTATGTCAATTAATAAAGAGGTTTTATATCTTGGTAAAAGATTTAAGATTATTCATATTTATAGTTCTGGTTATTGTGAGCTTAGAAAAATTAACGATCCTTTCAAAGTAGAGCTGGCTTTATTAAATGATATACTACTAACATGATAATAGTTGTCGCATATTTTTATTTTACTAACCAAACTGACTCAATTTGATTTTTGTTGTTAAATAAACATATTAATCATTTTTTGATAAAAATAGAAACCAAATTCCTAATATATAAAGGATTTGGTTTCTTATAATGTCCATTATACTAACTAAAGTTGCATAGCATATACAGCCTAAAAACAGAAAAACCTACTGCTTATACAGTAGGTTTTTCTCTAAGATCATCCAATGCAATGGAAGCCTTAAGGCTTCTTGAGTAGTTTGTTTAAACTATTATTAATTATTCGTTTTATAATCAAAAAAAAGAAACAGATCAAAAAAACTGTTTCTTGTAAAATTCCAATCCAGATTAATACATTACCCTTCCGTTTAAGAAATAAAACATAATTATTTCATATGGAAAATTTCCACTGGAGAGATATTTGAATATCAGAGTCTAGTGCTTGAGCAAGGTTCGATTTAATTCTTATATTTTTAAATGAAAGACCAAGTTGAATGGCTATTTGGGCAACTTCTGGTCTAATACCAGATAAGGTAGACTTCACTCCAAGTAGACCAAGGGTATCAATTAATTGAAATATTTGATGCGCAACCATCGTATCAACCATAACAACCCCTGATAGATCAATGTAAAGGTGGGCAATATGTTTGTTAGCACATTGCTGTAACGTACTTTCTAAGATCATTTTTGCTCTTGTAGTATCAATATCTCCAACCAGTGGCAAAAGCGCGATATCTTTTTTTATGGTGATGACCGGTGAACTTAATTCATGAATCATTTCTTGTTGTGCTTTTAATTGAAGGGAGGAGGTTTCTTCAGCTGCTGTTATAAATTTTAAAATGGTAATGTCAAAAATTCGAATCACATGTTCTTCCCATGCGTTTATCAGCTTAGGTTCTATAAACCCTTCATATGTATTTACGAATTCTTCTATGGAATCACGGTATTGCTTACGAACTCGCATAAACTCTTTAGTAATAGATGAAATAGGTGTTCTTACATGTTCATTATCTTTTGCAATCTTATTAATCCATCCTTCAGTCTCAAACGCTCCCCCCTTTACCACGTATATACCCTGTATTGTACCCAACATATCATTTTATAAAAAATTTCATCTACACAAAAACAGTAGGTTTTAAATTAGTCCTTTTACAATACAGGTTTTTACATTTTAAAGATCCATCTACTTTCCTGTATTTGCTATATTCGGTTCTATATGGTATGATTAAGTTAATTATTTTTGTTCGGTGTAGGATTAAGAGAAGAGAAATCTCTTCCATAGAAATTTTCATCTTAAGATAGTATGGTTGGACAAGGGTAGTAATACAAGTGTGGAATATTCCACACCAGGAGGCAATATTATGGAACAAGGTACAGTGAAATGGTTTAATGCAGACAAAGGGTTCGGTTTTATAGAAGTTGAAGGCGGAGACGATGTATTCGTACATTTCAGCTCTATTCAAAGTGAAGGCTTTAAATCGTTAGACGAAGGTCAAAAAGTAACGTTTGATATCGAACAAGGTCAACGTGGAGCACAAGCTGCTAACGTTCATAAAGTAGCATAATTAAAATGAGTAAAAAAGACTCCACCTGGGAGTCTTTTTTTTACTTTTGATTTCACTAGCTAGCAAAAAACGTATTATATCTACTTTTAAAATCTAGATATAATAGAAAAACCAGAGTTTTAAGTCTGGTTTCTAGATAAAACGAACGGTACAAGGTATGGACTAGTTATACCACATATTAGAAATATAAAGCAAATATCGCATGTTTTTTTGGTAAGAAGTTTAATTTCAGTTAAAGAAGTGCCAGAAATTTTTTATGGATTTATCCAAAAGGCAGCCATAAATTATTTTTGATGGGGATTAGGTGACGCATCTAAAAGCCGTTTTTTAGCTCTCATTTTATGGCCACATAAAGGACACTTTTGATGATTTTCATAAGAGAAGTTTTTTCTCATCCAACCATTACACTCTTCTGACTCACATTCCCAAATCATTGTTTGTTCTTTTGGTAAGGGCTCTTGATCTTTCTTCCTATGGTTATAATACATAACTACATCATCCTTCCTCCTAAATAGTATACCTTTTAAAAAAGAAATAGTAGGAACCATATCTTTCTAAATTACATTACTCTTTATAGGTACTATAAGAATTTATAAATACACGTAAGCACGGATAAAATAAGGCATGAGTTCGTCTTGTACAGATATGTTAAAACAAGATATTCGTGGATAGTAACACTGATTTACCATACACAGGAATGAATAAGCAGGATCTCTAGTTAAAGAGTACCTTTCTCATTTCTGAATTTAAGTAAGAGAAGGAGCACGAAACAGTTGAAAAATTTTTCTGATTTTCATTTAAGTAAAGACATTGAAAAGGCCGTTCATAACTTGGGTTTTGAAGAGGCTACGCCGATTCAGGCTGAAGCTATTCCAATAGCTATGACGGGTAAAGATCTAATTGGCCAAGCTCAAACCGGTACTGGAAAGACAACAGCTTTTGGTATCCCCCTTATAGAGCGAGTTGAGCTTGCTGAGGAAACGATTCAGGGAATCGTTCTGGCACCGACACGTGAACTAGCGATTCAAGTAGCTGAAGAATTAAATCGAATTGGACAGGTAAAAGGAGTTAAAACATTACCCATTTATGGGGGGCAGGACATTAATCGTCAAATCAAGGCTCTGAAGAAAAGGCCGCATATTATCTCAGCAACTCCAGGACGTCTTATGGATCATATGAAAAGAAGAACCATTCGTTTAAATCACATTCGTACAGCTGTTCTGGATGAAGCAGATGAGATGTTAAACATGGGTTTTATTGAAGATATTCAAACGATTCTTGGTGGCATCTCTTCTCCCCATCAAACCTTACTATTTTCAGCAACCATGTCCAAGCAAGTACAAAGTTTAGCACAGAAATTTATGAACACTCCTGAACTAGTGCAAGTAAAAGCGAAGGAGTTAACGGTAAAGAATATTGAGCAACAGTATATAGAAATTCCAGAAAATCGAAAATTTGATGTTCTTTGCAATCTTGTAGACCTTCAATCACCAGACCTTGCTATTGTGTTTGGGCGCACAAAAAAACGTGTGGATGAACTTGCTGAAGGGCTAAAAAAGCGTGGGTATGCAGCAGAAGGCATTCATGGAGACCTTACCCAATCAAAACGTGCCGATGTGATTCGTCAATTCAAGGAGCATACGATTGAGATTATGGTCGCAACCGACGTTGCAGCAAGAGGACTTGATATTACAGGTGTTAGTCATGTCTATAATTTTGATATCCCTCAGGACCCTGAAAGCTACGTTCATCGTATTGGGCGAACAGGACGGGCGGGTAGTAAGGGATTGGCAGTTACATTTATAACGCCGAGAGAACGTCATCACTTAAAAGTAATCGAAGATGTCACGAAAACCAGAATGTCTAGACAATCACCTCCTACTTTCAGTGAAGTAATGGCAGGAAATCAGGAAGCAGTCATTCACCGTATTTTGAGTACCATCGACAAGAGAGAGTTCGAGGAATATAAGCCTATGGCGAAAAAGCTATTAGAAGAAGTGGATTCTGTTTCCTTACTGTCAGCCACTTTAAAGCTCTTAACAAAAGAATCGAATATGGCTCCCGTCCAATTGACTGAAGTGGCACCACTTCGTAATAAAAAGGCAAGAGCAGAACGTAGGAGAGGTAGAGGTAGAAAAGAAACAGTAGGTCGTAAAAAAAATTATAGAAAATAATCCCTTACTGTTTTATGACTATCTACTTCATTAGTAGGTATGGAGGCTTATCACACCGTACAGTGTCAAAGTACAACTATTCCTTCATGAACCAACAATCGAAGAAGGGCTGCTCATTATTTAAAACGTATACCATAATGAAGAAAACCTACACTAGTCGATGTAAACCTTTCTCAGCTTCATTACAAGAATTACATGACGACTTTAATCATTATCCTTACGTTTGTCGAGAAGATCTAGCAAAAAAACTGGATACAGATAAAGAATCTTAGGAGATTTAAACTATATCTTAAGGTAAATGAAAGTAAAAATTTTATTATTTCTAATACAGGAGAGGATGAGGGCTATGAGCGAAAACCTATTTACTAATGGAGAAATAGTAAGTATAAGAGTATCCAATGAAGTAGTGACAATCTTAAAAAATCATTATGTAAAAAACATGAAAAGATACTCTTATACAGTCGATAAACACCCAAATACTTTTTTCTTTGAAGAAGAATTAATGAAATACGAATAACAATTACTACTGAATGAGTTCTGGTAAAAAGGACTTTTAAGGACTTTTAAAGTAAAAACAGACTCTGAAGATAGAGTCTGTTTTTCATTATGGTTTCTTATGCTTTACGTACGTTTGTCGCTTGTGGTCCACGTTGCCCTTGTTCGATATCAAAAGTCACTTCTTGACCTTCATCCAAGGATTTAAAACCGTCACCTTGAATAGCTGAGAAGTGAACAAACACATCTTCTCCACCTTCACGCTCGATAAATCCAAAACCTTTGTCGGCATTAAACCATTTCACTTTACCGTGTTCCATTTTGTTGCCTCCTAAAATATAGAAAATAAACCAGATTATAATTAAACCTAGCTTATTTATTATATTATCCCAATAAAGACATCTTAAACTTAAATTAATTTGATCTTTCTAACGTGCTTTATCATTACCCACTTCACTAAAAGATTATTAGGGTATGATTATATACATCATAATGAGGTTATCATGCAAAAACTTCAAAATATTTATAAGTGACCTTCTAAACATGGAAATGATGGAAGATCGAAAATTCCCCGTTGTCCACACAATGCATTATGCATTTTATTCATCAATATGAACCTAAATTAGATGAGAGAGCACAATGGGACCGGTCTGTCCAAAAGAAAGGGAAGTTTACAAAAAAATTTGAATAGTGGCGTAAAAATACATTCTATTAGATAGGAATCTATATACCTTTTTTATATAAATGCAAACTACGCGCTAGAATCCGTAAACTTGTTTACAAATAAAAAATGACGCCGTTTTAGGCGCCATTTTTCACAGAATAGAGAAGGACACACCCTATGCACGGGCGGTACTATTAACACATCGTCTTGATTTGATAATACCCAGTGTTCAAATTTAATAAACCTGTGGTGATGACGATTTATGCAAAATATCTGCATGGAGGTAAGTCTACACATAATCTGGATTTTTGCGTGTAAATAAATAACAAAAAAACAAAGTTAAATTGTCTTTCTGTACACCTCACCTATGATTTATGTCATTTATAAGAGATTATTTTTTCTCATATTTTAAAGGCAAGGGGGAGAAATCATTTTTTGTAACTGATTGTTTAAAAACTAAATTCCTATGCTCTCTCTCTTCTAATAAATCTCTAATCTCTTTACATAAATGAATTCCCATATTCAATAATTCGATTTCTTGTGACATCCGATTTGCTCCCTCTTGAATAAGTTTATAAAAAATTTTACGTAAAATGAAAAAAGTCTTTGAAATGGGACAATAATTATCTTTGTGAAAGGATTTGATTGAAGGAGCAGAGCATATATGCAGAAATAAAGGCAAATGGGTGTTTAATTTATAAATTTATATTACTTTATAAAAATCAAAACAAGGCACCTTTTTTATCTATTGTAGATACACGAGGTTATTTAACAGCTTGTTTTAATTCCTTTCCTGCTTTAAAGGAAGCAATTTTTGAAGCAGGAATCTGCATTGTTTCACCTGTTTGAGGGTTTCGACCTGTTCGTTCTGCACGTTCTCGTACTTCAAATGTACCAAAGCCAATTAGTTGGATTTTTTCTTCCTTAGCAAGTTCGGCAGCAATTGTTTCAAATACTACATTCACAGCTTTTGTAGCGTCTTTCTGTGTTAGATCTGCTTTTGTTGCAACGGCACTTATTAGTTCCATTTTATTCATAGTCAAACACCTCATTTCATTTGTTTAAGCAAGTATATTAGTGAAATAATCTAGCTTTTATGCACTTGCTCTCTTATAAGATTAGATAAACGTAGGTAAATACCCTTTAATTAATATACAATATATAACAAATTCTTTAATACAGTTAATTTCCTATAGCTATAATAAACGCATGTCTCACAGAAACTTAAAATAAAAAGAACCCAATCAGTTGGGGAGTTTATTGGAGCTTCTTCTCTTAGAGCCACAGTTAATCAATATTAAAACAAGAAGGACCTTTACTTAGGGGTCTTCTTTTACCGATAATTCACATTACGTAAAATCATTTATAATAAATTGTACTTAATAAAAAAGAATCCTTTGCTGATAGGCAAAGGATTTTCAAATTTATCGGAATAGGGGGAATACGTTATTAGTTTGGACAGTTTTATAGATTAATATACAGGAGAGATTAAAGAATTATATTTTTTATTTTAAAATTCATTTTGCCAATAACCCGTTTTTGCTAAATGGATAGACTTTCTCTTCCAAGAAATACACAGATGTAATCAAGTAAATATTAAATTATTTATTGAATATTAAACATTTCATTATTTACACTTAACCCAGGCAAATATGAACTTTTACTTTTTATCCTATACGAATCTATCTTCTATTTTTCTTCCAAGAAATTGTTATATATACGATAAACAAACAATAAATCTATAAGTATTCGATTTTAATGTGTTTTAAATAACGTAAATTAAATATAAAATAAAAAACTAATTTCTTTTATATAAAACAGTAAATGAATAAACGACCTTATAAAAATATTAGTTTCACTATTTACTCTTTCTGACGACAAATAAGAAGTTTTTCTACAAGGTATGTAATATTTAATGTTATTTTTAATAAAATACGTTAACTATTACTTCCATTGACAACATTAAATTAAATTTACTTAAAAATCTATATCCATTTTAATCTCGTATTATTTTCTATAAGATTATACAATTTATATATATAAAGAGAATAATGATCCATTTGTTGTAACTAAGTGTAATTAGTGAAACTTTAATTTTTATAAGTTAGTTTTATTAGTTACTTCTTTGCAGGGAATAAGTTTACTTTTTATTTTTAATAAAAATTTTATTATTTAAAATATATTAACATTAAATAATTATAAATTTTCTACTGTACTATTAAGAACAGAATAATTTCTTAAAATGTTAGGTAGAAAATTGATTGATATATAATAAGAAATAAAAAGTATAATTTATAGAAATAAGTTTATATAATTATTTCCAATCATGTAGTTATATATTAATTAACGAACTACATATATATATTTTGTTTTCTTGTTTATCAAAAATAGAAAAAACTTGTTAAAAAAATTTATTTCCTTTTAACAAGTTTCTTTTTCCTTTACGAATGCTTTTTTTCTTTATACCTTTTTGAATCTCGAACTAGAAAAGATGTCCCAGTCATTAAACAATTGAGGAAACAATACTTAGTTAAATAATGGGAAAAACTATATTTGAAATAAAAGTACAAGAAAAGAAAAAAACTTAAATAAAAAATAATTTGCACATATCTTTTCAAAACTAAGTTATTAGGAGAATTCATGCTTCTTACTCCTTCAATAATCGTTTGAAATGGAATTATTATTCAGTATAAATGGCGGGCTTTCCTCTGCTATTTTACAAAACCATTATAAAAATGTTAGGCAAATTAGTAGTACCTGTGAAATTACTATTTAACTGATTCTTAGTTCTTAACTAACACCAAAAGTTAGTTAATGTCACTCTGTTTAAAATCTTGTTGTTCAAAATTTTGGGGCTTATGCTGATATCCTACGTTATTATTACCCCAGAGCTTCTCATAATCCCAACCTGTTAGCGCTTTCAAAACACTTCTTGTTTCTTCATCAGCCTGTTCCATTGAACCATTATTCTTTAACCTATTAATTTCATTAATCATAATGGAATGAGTTTTCTTAGATAGTTTAAATCTAAATGAAATAACTAAACTAATACCGACTAGCCCTACAGTTCCGAAAAACAGAATACCTACAATCCCATTTATTGCTGTAGTAGACTGTGTCGTCGCACTTGCAACAAATCCACTTTCCTGTAAAATAACTCCTACTAAGAATGTGGCTAAAGCTGTAGTACTCTTGCGTGTAAAAGTCATAATACCTGCAAATATTCCTTCTCTTCTTTTACGAGTTACCATTTCATCTACATCAGGAATGAAAGTGTAAATATTCCATGGTATATAATATAATCCACTCTTCCCGATTCCTAAGATAACAGAGAAAGCATATAGCGCTATAATCATATAAGTTGGTTGTGTGAAGTATAAGAATATATAACCACTTATACATGTAATAATAGCAACATAAGATATTTTCAAAGATGGTGCAGGACCTATTTTAATAACGAGCCAACCAAACAATAATGTACATAACATTTGAAGTAATGAACCAATAGATAATAAATCGGATGCCAATACTGCATCTTTATTTAAAGAAAACACAACAAAGTAGACAAAGACAGCGTTTAAAATATCCATGGCTGTAAAGGAACAAATATACATAGTGAGGTGCTGACGGAAACTTCTAATTCTAAAAGTAGATGTTAAGTCAATGATGAATTTATTTATGGATTCTATAGCAGGTGCTCTTTCTCTACCATAAGGTTCTGTAATGTCCTCTTCTATTTTACGTTCCCACGTTGTTCTATGTGTAATTAATAATGCAGCCATAAAAATAAAAGTGAAGATAATCCCATTGTAAAGAAAAACTTGAGGTGAATCTTTTCCGAATATTTCGAATAATCTACCTGGAATAAAGGTAGCTAAAAATGTTCCTAGTCCTGAATAGATTAATCTTATTGTTGAGAGCTTGGTCCGTGCATTAAAATCGTTAGTCATTTCAGCTCCAAGTGTTTCAAATGGAATTAATACCATCGCTGCAAGGAATTCTAACAAAATATAAACCGTTAAATAGTACCAATAGTTCATATCAGAAATCCAAAGCAAGGAATAAATAAACATTAAAGGGCTTCCAACTAGTAAAAAGAACCTGCGCCTTCCAAACTTTTTTCCAAGTTTTGTACGGCCAAAATTATCAGTGATATGCCCCATAAGTGGGCTTGCTATGGCATCAATAATACGAGCAATCGCAATAATAGATCCTGCTTCAACGGGGGTAAGACCACAATATGTAATGAAAAAATATAACATCCATGCGCCTATTATAGCGAATGCTCCCCCTCCAAATAAATCCATTGTTCCATAACCAATATAATTTTTGAGTGTTAGTTTCCTGCTCTCAGTCCGCATTCTTATTTCTCCTTTCCAAGCCTACCTATAAATTTAAAAAAACACATAAAATAATGATGTATGACAAGGAAGAATATAAAAATATTAAACACCTGAATACGCCATAAAACCTCCATCAACAGGAATTGTCACTCCGGTAACAAATGCTGACATATTATCATCAACAAGCCATACTAGGGTACCAAGAAGATCTTCTGGCGTACCAAACCTTCTCATTGGTGTGTTCGAAATAATCTTATGAGACCTTTCTGTATAATCTCCTTCTTCATTTAGGAGAAGGTTTTTATTTTGTGAGGTTAAAAAGAAGCCCGGTGCAATTGCATTTACTCTAATTCCTGCCTCGGCCATATGAACAGCTAACCATTTAGTGAAATTTTCAATTGCTGCTTTTGCTGCGCTATAAGCAGGCACTTTGGTCATTGGAGAAGGTGCACTCATAGATGACATGTTGATTACAACTGCTCCCTTTTGGTTAACCATATTTTTAGTAAAAATTTGTGTAGGAATGAAAGTCCCCATAAAATTTAAATCAAATACATTTTGCACACTATCTGTACTTAAATGAAAAAAAGTATTTAACTTAGGATTAGTAAGGTCTTCTGTTTGAAATATTTCGTTGGTTGTATTTGCACTTGAGTGGTTACCGCCAGCTCCATTTATCAATATTGTACACGTGCCTAATTCCCCTGTTACAATCTTCTCGGCTTGTTCAACACTATCTTTATTCATAACATCACATTTAATAGCAATCGCTTTCCCACCCATAAGGTTAATTTCTTCGGCTATCTTTTCACCCTTTTCGACTGTTCTATTTAAAATAGCCACAGACACGCCATGTCTAGCAAGTTCCTTTGCCATGGCGCTGCAAAGTACTCCACTCCCTCCTGTTATTACAGCTACTTTACCATCTAAATTTTTATTTTCTTGTATGTTTACCATGTAGTTTCCACCTTTGCTTCTTTTAGTACAGAATTTTTATTTTTTAAAGCATCCCAAGCTCCCCACAAATACATAATTCCAAGTGCTCTATCATAAAGACCATATCCAGGCCTACATTGTTCATCCCAAATATGTCTTCCATGATCGGGTCTACAATAACCTTTGAATCCGTTTTCATTATAAGCATGTATAATGGCTGAAACGTCTACTGATCCATCTTTTGACCGATGCGATGTTTCAACAAAGTCTCCATTATCATATACACGTACATTTCTTATATGAGTAAATGGTATCCTATCAATAAATTCGTGAATCATAGAAACTAAATCATTTTCTAAGTTTGCTCCTAAAGATCCTGTACAGAGCGTTATACAATTATATGGGCTACTATTTAGTTGTAAAATTTTTCTGATGTTTTTTTGGTTAGTTACTATTCGCGGTAGACCAAAGACAGGCCAAGGTGGATCGTCAGGATGAATAGCCATTTTAATATCATTAAGTTCTGCAATTGGAATAACCTGATCTAAAAAATATTTCAAGTTGGCCCATAAATCATCTTCTGTTATATTTCTGTAGGCTTCAAAAAGTTGGTGAAGGTGATTTAACCTCTCTGGTTCCCAACCTGGCATGGTTAAACTCGAGTTCTCACTAATTTTATTTACTAAGTCTTTCGGATCAATATCTTTAATTCGACTATGTTCATAAAATAGAGCTGTAGATCCATCAGAAAGTGTTTTATTTAAGTCTGTACGTATCCAATCAAATACAGGCATAAAGTTATAACATATGACTTTAACACCCACCTTTGCTAGCTTCTGAATTGTTTTCTTATAATTTTCTATGTATCGATCTCTAGTTGGAAGTCCGAGCTTAATGTCTTCATGAACATTCACGCTTTCAACCACTTCAATATGAAGGTTATGTTTATCAGCTAATTTTTTCATTTCTAAAATTCTTTCTATTGGCCACTCTTCTCCTACGGGCACATCATGCAGTGCCCAAACAATTCCTTCCACTCCTGGAATCTGCTTTATTTGTTCCAGTGTTATAGTATCGTTTCCTTCTCCAAACCATCTAAATGTCATCCTCATCTACCATCACCCCTAAAAATATAAGCAACAACCTATTTTTTATTTAAAATAATTTGGATATTCTTTCTTCAATAATTCTTTATCAACAAGTGCAATTTTCAAATGCTCTTCCATGATTTTTTCAGCTTTATTAGTATCTTGATCTTGTATAGCTTTGAAGATATTTACATGTTGAGAAAAAATATTATCCCAATTATAATCTGTTACTAGCCTTAACATGCGACTCCTATTAAAGTGTACATTCATCTGTTGAATAACTAACCATGTTTTTTCTTTTTTACACCGTTTGAAAATAGTTCTATGAAACTCCTCATCTAATTCAAACATTTTTTTATAGTCTTTTTTCTTAACGCAAATTTTTTGCATACTTAAATTCATATCTAAATCAATAATCAACTCTTCAGAAAATTCCTGACAGGCTAGTCTAATAACTGCCTTCTCGAGATGTTCTCGCATAAACCGTGCTTCCTCCACAAGGTTCAAATCAATTAAAGAAACAAATGTACCTCGTTGAGGATAGATACTTAATAATCCTTCTTGAGATAATTTTAAAAAGCTTTCTCTTACAGGAGTTCGACTAACATTAAATTGAACTGATATTTCTTTTTCAGAAATATTTGTCCCAGGTGGAAGCTTCAGGCTTAATATTTGATCTTTTAGCATATTGTAAACTTGTTCCCTCGTAGAGAGGTTTTGGTTTTTTAAATCAATATTCATTATTCTAATCTCCTTTCTCTAACATACTACCATACAAGTACATTAGAATGGTAGATATTAATTTAATTTTTCTGAATATTTGTACTGTGAGCATTTATAACTCTTGATGATTCCAACTATGTAAGCCATTTTCAATAATAAAAGTGGGGGTATTAAAAAGAAAATTCAAAAAAGTATACAAAATTCAAAAAAATGAGATATAATGTTTTTGAGCTACCATACTAGTATAACTAGAATATTAATAAAACTAACGGTACTCTGCTCTATAAGTTAGTTGAATTATTAAGTTTTTTGAAAGCGCTATCTCATTATTAGAAGTAAAAATTTATCTTCTTAACAGAAGGGAAAGATTTATATGTCCAACATCGCAATTATAGGAACTGGATCTATTGCAACTGCCCATATTGAGGCTTATCTTGCAATGCCTGAAATTAGTAAAATTGTAGCTTTAGCTGATATTTATCCTGAAAAAGCAACGTCTGCAGTAACAAAATATAACCTAGAAGCACGAGTTGTCGCTAACTACCAAGAGTTATTGAATGACCCTAATATTGATGCCGTTTCCATTTGTACACCCCCTTATATGCACGCAACCATTGCCATCGATTTTCTTAAAGCAGGCAAACATGTCTTAGTAGAAAAACCTATGGCTTCTTCCCTAAAAGAATGTGACGAAATGATAAAAGCATCTATTGAAAGTCAGAAGCTTTTATCTGTTGTTGCTCAAAATAGGTTTATGACTCCTATTATGAGATTAAAACATGTACTTGATCAAAACCTAATTGGAAAAATCGCTCATACTCAAGTTGATTCTTTTTGGTGGCGTGGTCATAGTTATTATGATTTATGGTGGCGCGGTACATGGGAAAAAGAAGGTGGAGGTTGTACACTTAATCATGCTGTTCATCATATTGATATGTTGCAATGGATGTTAGGGTTACCAACTGACATTTTTGCAGCAACTAGTAATACCTTGCATGATAATGCAGAGGTTGAAGACCTTTCTATCGCTGTACTTCGCTATGGAAATGGTAGCTTAGCACAAGTAACAAGTTCTGTTGTTCATCATGGAGAAGAACAACAACTCATTTTTCAAGGTGAAAAAGCTAGAGTATCTGTCCCATGGAAAGTAAATGCTCAAGTAGCTAAAGAAAATGGGTTTCCTCAAGAGAAAAATGATGAGGGTTTAGAAAATCGTATTCAGGAAGCTTTTAATCAATATCCGGAATTACTATTTGAAGGGCATAAAGGACAAATAAATAATTTTTTAATGGCTATCAATGGTAACCAGGAGCTTCTAATTGATGGAACAGAAGGAAGAAAAACACTAGAACTTATTACAGGCATCTATAAATCTGCAAACCTAGGTGTTAATGTGAAGCTGCCTCTTTTAGCAGACGATCCTTTTTATACACGCGAAGGAATGCTCGCGAATGTTAAGCACTTTTATGAAAAACAAAGCAGTGTAGAAAATTTTTCAGACGATACGATAACAGTTGGAGGAAATTACGAGAAAATATGAGTCTAGCGTTATTAAGTTATAGGTATTAAAAATAAACTGGAAGCTAGCTTGAGGAGGAACAATAATGCAGAAAAGTGATGGAATGAATTATGCTCCTAAGGGAAAAAGTGCCCCTGTCGTTACAGAAGGAAAATTCGTAATCGCAGCTATAGGTCTTGATCATGGACACATCTATGCAATGTGCAATGGATTAACTGAGGCTGGGGCTACATTAAAATGGGTTTATGACAATGATCAGAAAAAAGTACAAGAATTTTGTAAAGCATATCCGGAAGTACAGGTAGCCAAAAGTGAGAAAGAAATTCTCGGAGATCCAGATGTGAGGCTTGTGGCAGGCGCAGCCATTACATCTAAACGTTGTGATTTAGGACTGCGTGTTTTAGATCATGGTAAGCATTACTTCACGGATAAATCACCTTTTACGACGTTAGAACAATTAGAGCTTGCTCGTAAAAAAACAGCTGAAACGGGGCTTAAATGGGCTGTTTATTATAGTGAACGTTTGCACGTAGAGAGTGCCGTATTTGCTGGTCAATTGATTGAACAAGGAGCAATTGGAAAAGTGGTACAAGTTCTTGGAACTGGCCCACATCGTAGTAATGTAGAAAGCAGACCAAGCTGGTTTTTTGAAAAAGAATATTATGGAGGTATTCTATGTGATATTGGTAGTCACCAAATTGAACAATTCCTTTTCTATTCTGGCGCAAAAGATGCAAAAGTTGTACATAGTAAAGTGGGCAATTATAAGCATCATCAATATCCTGAATTAGAAGACTTTGGCGATGCTACTTTGATTGCTGATAATGGGGCTACAAACTACTTTAGAGTAGACTGGCTGACTCCTGATGGCCTTAGCACTTGGGGGGATGGGCGCACATTCATTCTTGGAACAGATGGGTATATTGAAATTCGCAAATACGTAGACATAGCAAGGGATAAAATAGGAGACCACTTATACTTAGTAAATCAACATACAGAGCAACACTTTTCTCTAAATGGAGAAGTAGGATTCCCTTACTTTGGTGAGCTTATTTTAGATTGTTTAAATGATACCGAAAATGCTATGACTCAAGAACATACTTTTAAAGCCGCAGAACTATGCTTAATTGCACAAAGAGATGCAATCTACGTAAATAATGAGTTTGAATTAAGTAAGATTTAAAAAAGTGAGGTGTTATTTTTGTTAATAACACCTTATTTAATTTAATTGAGATTTTCTAAACATAAGTTTGAAAGATAAAAAACTATAAAATGTATAGGGGTGACTATATTGTCTACATTCTTAAGCGAAGATATGATGCTCAATCACGAAAGTTCAAAAGTTCTTTATCATGATTACGCAAAAAATACGCCAATCTATGATTTTCATACGCATTTAATGGCTGATGAAATTGCTACTAACAAAAAATATGAAAATATGACTGATATTTGGCTTAATGGAGATCACTATAAATGGAGGGCTATGCGATGGTTAGGCGTAAAAGAAAGACTTATCACGGGGAATGCAAGTGATAAGGAAAAATTCTTAGCTTGGGCCCAAACTGTTCCATATACAATAGGAAACCCTCTTTATCATTGGTCACATTTAGAATTAAGCCGTTATTTCAATATAAATGAGTTATTCTCAGAAAAAAATGCACATAAAGTTTGGGATACCTGTAATGAGAGATTAAATGAAAGTAACATGTCCACAAATGGAATTTTAGAAAAATTTAATGTGAAAGTTGTATGTACTACTGATGATCCAATCGACACTTTAGAAAGTCATCAAATTATACGTAAGGATATAGGAATTACGACTAGGGTCTTGCCTACATTTAGACCGGATTATGCTTTAAATATTGAACAATCAAATTTTGTAAATTATATAGAAAAATTAGGTGATTCAACCAACGGCGTTGTTTTAACATATGAAAACTTTATCGCTTCATTACATTCACGAATTGATTATTTTCACGCAAATGGATGCAGAATTTCTGATCATGGTTTCGAAATATTTCCATTTTCACCATCTACTGAACAAGAAGTGTCTTCTATATTTGTACATGCTCTGCAAGGAAAAACACTATCTCTAGAGGATATAAATAAATTTAAAACAAACACTCTTATTCACCTGAGTAAAAAATATCATTCTCTTAATTGGACCATGCAATTACATATAGGTGCTTTAAGGAATAATAACACACGAATGTTCAAGTTAACGGGAAAAGATAGTGGGTACGACTCTATGTCTGACTTCCACCTGGCAAGACATTTAAATGGTTTTTTTAATGAATTAGAAAAGGATAACGTTTTACCTAAAACAATTGTCTATAATTTAAATCCTGTTCATAATGCTATTGTGGCTTCTACTATAGGGAATTTTCAGTCTTCTGATGCCAGGGCAAAAATTCAATTTGGATCCGGGTGGTGGTTTAACGATCAAAAAGACGGCATGTTAGATCAAATGAAAACATTATCTAATATAGGCTTGCTTAGCACTTTTGTAGGTATGCTTACAGACTCAAGAAGCTTTTTATCGTTCCCTCGCCATGAATATTTCAGAAGAATTTTATGTGATTTATTTGGGACTTGGATAGAAAATGGTGAGCTTCCAAGAGATTACGAGTTTATAGGGAAAATAGTCAAAGATATTTGTTATAACAATGCCGTGGATTATTTTAGCATTGAAATAAATGAGACAGTACCGATAGAAACAAATTAATGATACAGTAGGACATAAATTTCCATTCTGAATAAAAAGCTCGTTAAAAAGAGGTTTCTCCTATAGAGAAAATCTTTTTTTAACGAGCTTTTTCTATTGTATGTTACTTTTATTAAGAGATTGATTTAAGTTCTTTTGTTAAATAGTCATTGATATTCTATAAATTAGAAACACAATACATTGCAGAAAAAGGTCTTATTTGTCGTCAGTTACTGTAAATAGTAAAACATTAATAATAATTGAAATACTTTAGTATTTACTTAACGAATCACAAAACAATAATAAAGGTTTTTTGAAAAATCAGAGTCAATTACAACATTTATTTTTAAAGTTATATGTATATGAATCTATAAATCTGTCCAAACTAATAACATATTCCCCCTATTCCAATAAATTTGAAAATCCTTTGCCTATAATACGGGCAAAGGATTCTTTTTTCGTTTCATCAATCTAATAATAAATAATACATTTTATATTTTATTTAAAATTCTTTATTTGCGTTAAGTGTACGTTCCTTTTTTCCTCCATGCGCCCATATTACAACTGGAATTAAGATTAAAGATAAAATACCTCCACTTAATGATAAGGTTGCATAGCTGGAATGAGCTACAACCATTCCGGATAAAGCCCCACCAGAAGCTCCTGCTAATGCAATTAAAACATCTATAGTCCCTTGAGTTTTGGCACGTGTAGATGGTTCTGTAGCATCAACAATTTGTGCAGTTCCACTTATCAGTCCTAAGTTCCATCCTAATCCCAATAAACAAAGAGCAAGGACTAGAAAACCCATTGAACTGCTTGGAGCTATAGCTGCTACGAGACCTGCCAAAAGTAAGGTGACTCCAGAAGCAATCGTCATAGCAGTTCGGCCAATTTTATCAATTAGAATTCCCGTAACTAGTGAAGGAAGATACATTGAACCTATATGAGCACCAATCACAATTCCTACTTCACGTAAGCCGTGTCCATGGTGTCCCATATGTACAGGTGTCATGGTCATAATAGAAACCATTACAATTTGAGTAAGTACCATAACTGTTGCACCAACAGCCACTCCTTTTTTATTAGTTGACTGTTCAGTACTTGTTAAATTTTGTTGAGCGTCACGGTCTTGTTTATTCGCTTCAATTGCTCTTGCTATTAGTAGTGGATCTGGACGAAGCATAATAAAAAAGACAAGACCAGCTAGTATATATGCAGCTGCTGCTAATATGAAAGGTCCTGCGAGTGCCGGAACACCAATTGAAAGCGCAAAATGTCCCATGACATTAACTAAATTTGGGCCTGCAACAGCTCCAAATGTGGTAAAAACCATAGCCATACTAACTGCAGTTGCCCGTTGTTTTGCGCTTGCTAAGTCTGTACCTGCGTAACGCGCTTGTAGATTAGTTGCTGTTCCTGCTCCATAAATAAGAAGAGAAGCAAATAAGAGAAAAATACTATTTATAATGGCTGAAAAGATAACTCCAATTGCTCCAATTCCACCTATTATAAAACCTGTTGCTAGACCAAAACGACGTCCGTATCGTTGCGAAAGCCTGCCAACTGCTAAAGCAGCTCCTGCTGATCCTAAAGTAAACATAGCAGTTGGTAATCCTGAAACTGCATCTGTACCAAGCATTTGTTGAGCAAGGATTGCTCCTACAGTTATTCCCGCAGCAAGACCGGCTCCTCCAAAAATTTGTGAAAGGCCAACGATAAATAATGTACGCTTGTATAACTTGTTCTTCTTTTCAGGAGAGTCAATATAACTTTGAATTAAATCATTCGTATACCTTGTCATGTTAAACACCTACTTACATTTTAGTTGTTAATCAACTTTTTTCGTTTTTATAAAGCCTCAACTATTTTGTCAAACCTTTGATAAAGTGCCCTCCTTTAAAATTCATTTAGGATAAATAACCCTCTCTATTTAAATATTCAATTCATAAATTGAATATTTAAATGCTAAACTTGAATATATTTTTTGTCAATGCCAAATCCTTCAGAGAATTATGCAGCTTAATGATTTGATCCTTAATATTATTTCCTCTCTGTTTAATACAATATGTTCTATAAGTAATAGTTATTATGAGTTCTTACATCATTTCCACTTAATAAAATGATAACAGAGAACGAATTATTCCGGTCTAAATTACTGTAAGAGTAGATTTAATGAATACTAACGGCTCTAAAAAATTATGCAGTGAGTAAAACTTAGTTGACGAATTGAAATTCCGATGTTACTATTCAACTATTCAATTGAATAATGATTTGCAAATCATGAAGCACCGATAAATTCTTAAAACAATATGCTTAAAGGTAAAAATGCACTTAAAAAGATTTTTATTTATTGATAAATAAGTAAACCAAATAATAATAAATGGAGATGAATGATAATGAAATTTGAAAATAAAACTGTCATCGTAACTGGCGGAGGTACTGGAATTGGTAAAGCAACTGCAAAAAGATTTTTTGAAGAAGGAGCAAATGTTATTATTAATGGTCGTCGAGAAAACGTGTTAAAGGAAACAGCTGTGGAGATTGATCCAACTGGCAAAAAAGTTTTATATGTAGTGGGCGACATTAGTAAAAAAGAAACTTCAGAGAACTTGGTAAAAAAAGCAGTAGAATCGTTTGGTGGTGTAGATGTATTAGTTAATAATACAGGTAAATTTAATCCAACACCGTTCCTTGAACATACAGAAGATGATGTAGCATCTTATTTAGATACAATCGTAAAAGGAACATTCTATCCTTCTCAAGCAGTTATACCAGAAATGAAAAAACGTGGAGGAGGAGCGATTGTAAATACTGGTTCAATGTGGGCTATTCAAGCTGTGGAAGCAACTCCTTCATCAGCTTACTCAGCTGCAATGGCAGGAAGACACGCTTTAACAAGAAACTTAGCTGTAGAATTTGCTAGCGATCGCATTCGAGTAAATGCTGTAGCACCTGCAGTTGTTGAAACACCAATTTACAATACTTTTATGTCAGAAGAAGAAGTAGCAGAGGTGTTACCAACTTTTAATGAGTTTCATCCAATTGGACGCAATGGTACTCCAGAAGATGTAGCAAATGCCGTTTTATTCCTTGCTGATGATTCATCATCATGGATTACAGGTATTATTATGCCACTTGATGGTGGAGTTACAGCTCGATTAAGATAAAAATAAAAAGGGACAATCATAGAAATGGTTGTTCCTTTTTCTATAAACCTAAGCAGATAACAAAGGGGCAAGTAAATGAAAAAAGTAGAAGAATTAACTTCAATGGACATGATAGAAGATTTCTTAAAAAATCGCGAATTAAGCTTTTTATACGTGTCGAGGGAAGATTGTGGTGTATGCCATGCTGTTTTACCAAGGCTAAGAGAATTATTAGACCAATTTCCACAGATCTATTTAGGACATATCAATGCTTATAAGGTAGAAGAGATAGCAGCTAAATTCTCTATTTTTACTGTACCTGCATTACTTTTATTTGTAGACGGAAAAGAAGTATTAAGAAAGGCACGGTTCATTCACTTCGATGAATTAGAGAGACGATTAGAGAAAATTTATGGCATGTATAACCAGACTTAAATAGAAATTAGTCAGTTAATTTTTCTTGACTTATAAAAATGCTAATACTATAATTCAATTAATCAATTGAATATTATATTGTGTTGATTGATCTCAATAAGAAATGGGGGTTTATTATTTTGAACACTATACCAAAAGCTTACCTTCAAATTACTTTAGATATTGATGCTGCTCATCGAACAGATGCAGCAAAAGTTTATACTACTTATAAGGAACCTTTTTTGAAAAGTATTTCAGGAGCGATTTCTAAAGAACTTCTAATTCGTGATGAAGATGTTCAAGTATTACATGGGTTTAGCAGCGTGTTAGAAGCAGAAGCTTATCTTAAAAGTGAACTTTTCAATAATGACGTTGTTGTTGGGCTAAAAGATTTATTAAAGTCTGAGCCAGAGGTTAGAATTTATAGCGCTAATTAAATAGTCATAACAAGTTATGAGGTTAGTTACAAATGTCAGTCACGACTGAACATATCACAGCAGTATTGAACTAATTTAAATGAAGTAATAGGTTTTCTATCTTTTAATAATTAACCTTGTAACTCACCATAATAAATTAGAAACAGTTATATCAATGGATTTATGCATTGTAAACGGTGAGATTGTTCATTTAAGCTAACCTGCAAAAGAAAACAGCATCTATAATCAAGTTTTAACACATCACTTTCTCTTGCAGATGAGTATGAGCAACCGAAATCATTGTCTTGTTATTTTTGCTTCAACTATAGTATTATCAACAATGTAATCAATTGAATAATAAAGGATGATTAGTATGGAAGAGCTCATTTCTTCTGCAAAAGATTATAAAGATGAATTATATAAACAACTTTCAAGAATTGGAAAATGCTTATCAAGTGACAAACGCCTTGAGATATTAAACTTGTTAGCTCAGGGGCCAAAATCAGTTGAAAAGTTAACACAAGATACAGGGATGAATGTGGCAAATGTTTCTCGTCATTTGCAAGTATTGAATGACTCAAGATTAGTTAAGTTTACTAAAAAGGGAACATATGCGATTTATTCATTAGCTGATCCGTCTGTTGTGGAATTTCTATTTTCCTTATGGCGTATTGCTGAAAATCAACTTTCAGACATTACGCGAATTAAAGAAGATTTCTTCGGTGAGATGGAAGGCTTATATACACTTACGATGGATCAAGTGCACGAAAAGTTAGATGGAGGAGACGTTATCCTTCTGGACTTGCGCCCTACAGAAGAATATCAAGCTGGACATATAGAAGGTGCGGTTTCTGTTCCGATGGAGGAATTAGATTCATACCTTCAACAATTACCTAAAGATAAAGAAGTTGTGGCTTATTGTAGAGGTCAGTTCTGTGCTTTCTCAGCTATAGCTGCACAAAAAATGAGTAATCAAGGGTTTAAGGCTTACCGCATGGCAGAAAGTATTCATGAATGGGAGAAGTACCTGGAGCTAAAACACTAATATATATTGCGTTATTATAGATTATAACTTCAGGATGCCTTCAATTTGAATTCTACAAATCAAACTGCAAAGTAAATTTAGATCTTAGGCAATAGCAAGTCCCAATATCTCATTCGAACTAGGAAATTATTCTTATAACAGTAAAACTATCGCTTTATAATGTCAGTAAGAATGGAAAGAGGAAATAAACACTACATTTCTTGCTGTCCTTACTCAAGAAAACCCATTTTATAACACATTCTTATATTGATGTGATTCATAAAATGTACAAACCTTCTTACTGACATGTATTTTATAAAAAAGTATCTACATCAAAGTGTTTTATACTGACCGGTAGGTATATAATTTATTGAATTTTTAGAATTAAAAGTAAAAATAGGAGGACTACTAATGAATAATGATAGTCTATATAAAAAATCAAATATTAATCGTTTAGGTGAGTTTAGTAAATTATCTCCGGATGTATTTAATGCATTTGTGAATTTTGATAAGAAGGCACTGAGTGCGGGTAAATTAAGTGCGAAATTAAAAGAGCTTATTGCCATAGCTGTAGCACATACAACAGGGTGTCCTTACTGTATAGAACTTCATGTCAAGCAGGCGAAAAACAAGGAGACAACAAAAGAGGAGCTATCTGAAGCAGTGATGGTTGCTACAGCCTTGAAGGCAGGTTCAGCTCTTGCCCATGGGGTTAATGCTCTTAATGCCTATGATAAAAATGAAGATGATGAGTTGTATAGAGCAGCTTATTTTAATCGATTAAAAGAATTTTCTCAATTAAACGGAGACGTTTTTAAAGCATTTATTTCATTCGATCAACAAGCAATGAAAGCAGGAGAACTTAGTGTGAAGGAAAAAGAGCTTATTGCCATAGCCGTAGCACATACAACAGGCTGCCCTTATTGCATTGATATTCACACTAAAGGAGCAAAAAAAGCAAAAGCTACGAAGGAAGAAGTAGCTGAAGCTATTATGGTTGCTACAGCCCTAAAAGCAGGATCTGCTCTTGCTCATGGAGTTAATGCATTAATTGCATTCGATGAATCAGATTAACATTTCTGCTCTTCTTATATGATTTTATCTGAAGATAATAGAGAGTAACAAGTTCAAACAGCGAGTATTTTGCTTCAAGGTGATAAAGGGTAGCCCAAAGCTACCCTTTTTTAATCTGAAATGTAGTGGAATCCTTGGCATAACCTAAGGTGAATTGCTCATTCGAAAGGATAATAAGAGCTGAAAAATTGGGCTGGATTAGAGAAAAAGATCTTTCGTGACCATATTTAGAAAGAGGAAACGTAATCAGAAGGAGGAAACAATATGAATAATCCTGTAGTTATTATTGGTGCTGGGTTAAGTGGTCTTCGTGCTGCGTCTCTGCTTACTGAACAAGGCATTAAATGTAGGATTTTAGAGGCTAGAGATAGAATTGGAGGTAGAGTATTGACCACTTCAGTGCCAAACAGACCTGACCTGGGGAATTTTGACCTGGGGCCAACATGGTTTTGGCCTCAGTATGAGAGAACCATTGCTAATCTTGTCAAAAAACTAAATTTAGGAACTTTTGACCAATATACCCAAGGAGCAATGCTTTCCGAGAGATACCAAAACAAACCACCAGAACGTTATGTATTACCAGAAAACTCTAATGCAAGGTCGGTACGATTCAAGGGAGGTGTACAATCCCTTATTGATGCTGTAGCAAATACTCTTCCGTCAGGTATAGTTGAATTAGAAAAGCGAGTAACAGCAATTCAATTGGATGAATCAGGCGCTATCACACTTGAAGCAGACCTTGGTAATGGAAAGAGAGAAAAAGTCTCTGCAAGTGCTGTTATACTGGCATTACCTCCTCGAATTGTGGCTAATCATATTAAATTTTCAACGTCTCTCCCTACAAGTCTTATGACTGATCTTGTAAACAAACCTACGTGGATGGCAGGACAGGCTAAGGCCGTTGCAATCTATGATCGTCCCTTTTGGAGGGAGCAAGGGCTCTCTGGATTCGTATCCAGCTGGGTTGGACCTCTACAAGAAATTCATGATGCTTCTCCTGATACGGGCTCTGGTGCATTATTTGGTTTTTTAGGAATACCAGCGAGAATGCGACAAGAATTGGGTGAGGATAAAATATTAAATTTGGTCATTGATCAATTAGCTAGGCTCTTTGGTCCGTCTGCCAAAAATGTAAGTTCAATACTATACAAGGATTGGGCCACAGATTCCGAAACGGCTGTTGATGAAGACTTTAACCCTCTTAGAGATTTTCCTGCATATGGTGAACCTCCAAAAGTAGGAGGATGGGAAAAGAAAATTATTTTTGCTGGTACAGAGACAAATTCACAATATGGTGGACATCTTGAAGGTGCACTTCTATCAGCTAAACAAGCAGTTTCTGAAATCACTAATTTAAAAAACAGATTTTCATAAAAGAAGCATTATTAATGTACTTTAACAAGAAAAAATACAGATTCCTGTTTAGTGTTTTTTCTTTTAGTGCGTAATTTATTGATAATTTGAGCAAACTACCCAAGACACTGTAAAGTGTTAAATAGGTTTATTTAAAGCATTCACCAGAAGAACTATCTTACTCGCATGAGGTAGTTTTTTCTGTTTTTAAACTGTATATAATATACAAACGTAGTTAACATAATGTGCTTTATCGGAAATAATAAACTTTAATAAACCGATATCCTCAAATATGAAGGAGAATTCTAATAAAATATTTTTAGACGGATCCTATTAAAATTTCAGTTATTTTCAATCTTGTTTAAGTGGGTCTCTTTTTATTAAATTGCGTCCAAGTTATCTTTACATATCCTTAACCTTTTTCTTAATTAAACTTAATACATAAAATCTAAGATTAAGTTAGATTAATAGTTCAATATTAAATTTAAAAGAATGAGGTTGAGAAAATGAAAAAACGTTTAATTGGCACTGCTGTTTTATCTGTTGCAACGATTGCTGCATTAACATTCAATACGACTACTCAATCGGATGCAAAGGCTGCTACTTCTTTAAACAATGGAAAAGCTAAAAACGTGATTCTCTTTGTTGGGGATGGTATGGGAACGGATCATCGTGATGCTATTCGGCTTGCCACGGTTGGAACAAATGGTAAACTTGCCATGGATGACATGCCGGTAGAAGGAAGAGTTCATACTTCTTCTGGAAGTTCATTTGTAACCGATTCAGCTGCTGCAGCTACAGCCATAGCCTCAGGTGTAAAAAGCTATAATGGGGCAGTTGGCGTTAATATGAAAGGAAAACCAGTTCAAACCGTTCTAGAGAAAGCAAAACTGTCTGGAAAAGCGACAGGCCTTGTTACCACAAGCCAAGTGACAGATGCTACTCCTGCTGCCTTTGGTGCCCATGTTTCAAATCGAAGTGCCCAAAGTGACATTGCTAAACAATATCTCGAAAATAGTAAAGTAGATGTTATCTTAGGCGGTGGAGAGGATTATTGGTATCCAGCTGGAAGTCCAGGTTCTTATCCTGATGCTCCACCTGAAGACAAAGAAGAAGGTAGTAAAGGAACGAAGGGGAATTTAGTTAATAAGGCTCAGAAATTAGGCTATACGTATGTTGATAATGCTAATGAATTGAAATATGCAAAAGGCCAAAAAGTTTTAGGCTTATTTGCGAACGAAGAAATGTTCCAACAAGCTCCTGAAGGCGAAGGGGATGTCTACAACCCAACGGTTTCTTTACGAGACATGACGAAAAAAGCTATTGATACGTTGTCTCAAAACAAAAAAGGATTCTTCCTTGTCGTAGAAGAAGAGGGAATTGATGAAATGGCTCACAATAATAATGCTTCCCTTACAATCAAAGCTGGACAACAATTAGATGATACAGTTAAAATGGCTAAAAAATATGCAAAAACTCATCCGGATACATTAGTTCTTGTGACGGCTGACCACTCGACTGGTGGTCTTTCACTTGAAACAACAGATAAAAATGATGAGTCTGGTGATGGCGTTTCTAAAGAAGACGGTCCTTTCAACATTGCTAATTCTAAGGAACAATTTATGGTAGACTGGACTACTGAAGGTCATACAGCTTCGGATGTTCCACTTAACGCAATGGGCGCAAAATCTGAACTCTTTAACGGTGTGTATGAAAATACGTATATCCACGATGCCCTTGTTAAAGCAATGAAACTTAAATAATTATATACGCATAGTCAAAACAGAAACTACTATTGAAAAAGATTGGGAGTTATTTCTCAATCTTTTTTACTTATAACATTTGTATAGATAGTAAAATCTCCTTTAGTGCAGAAAATGATAAATAGCAACCTAATAAAAAGACTAACTTACAAAGGAGTTGGTCTTTTTATAAACCTTCTATACCAACTTTGACAGTCATAATATCATAGCAAACAACATACTTAATGATAACGTGAAAATAGCTGTTTTCATCAAGATAATTACGATATTAGTTTAGTTCAAAAAAGAATGGTCAAGGAAGGGGATGAAAAAGTGAATTCAAACAAAAAAGCAGCAAAAATGGTGGGGGTACTGTTTATACTTGCAGCCGTTACGGCAATAATAGGTCTTATTTTATATGACCCCATCTTAAACGGTCCCGATTATCTCACTAGAGGTTCTGAATATGCAAACCAGGTGATAATGGGTGCAATTATGGAGTTAATCCTTGTGGTATCGGCCATCGGTACTTCAACTATAATGTTTCCATTTTTAAGAAAGTATAACGAAACGATAGCTCTTTGGCATGTTTGCTTCAGATTTCTTGAAGCAGTTATTATTACTGTGGGTGTAATCAGCGTACTGTCCTTATTGACCTTAAGTCAAGAATTTGTAGCAACAGGAACTCAGGATGCAACCTCTTTTCAAGCATCAGGAACTGTATTAAAAGCCTTACACGATTGGACATTTTTACTTGGACCAAATATCATGCTAGGTATAAATACGATGATGTACAGTTATATATTTTATAAATCTAAACTTGTGCCTAGATTTATACCAATCTTAGGTATGATTGGAGCAACTCTTGTTTTTATAGCAGGCCTGTTAGAAATGTTTGATGTATTTTCTCAACTTTCTTTTTGGGGTGCTATATTGTCGCTACCAGTAGCAGCTAATGAAATGATATTAGCTGTATGGCTCATCGTTAAAGGATTCAGTGAATCTGCACTTGCTTCTTTGGAAGAAAAAAAGAAAGCCATGAGATAATAGCGATAACATAATTAGCTTTATAAAGAACTATACGTAAACTAACGGTAGTTTGACAAACATTTATGACTATAAATTTAAGGGGTATCGTATGAAAGGTAACTAAATCAAAAAGGAGCATCCTCATGAATTAAAACATGAGGATGCTTCTTTTTAGTTTGCATGATAGCATTTTATAGTTGAATTACATATAATCATAAACAGAGTCATTAAAATAGAGCCAGTGATAATATTCAACCTGTGGATCTGTCATCTTCGAAATTTCTTCCTTATTGAATTTTTGGTAATCAATTAATTTCTGCTCTTTGGAATTTCTTTCTACTTGGCTCATCTTAAAGCCTCCTTATAGTTGACTGTAACAACTATTAAAGTTTACACTTTAAATATAATTGCTAAAGTCAACTATATCTAAAGGAGGCTGTTTTAACATGATAGAATTGAATAATGAAAGTGTGTCTGCGTTTAGACAATTTAATCGTTTTTATACCAATGTTCTTGGTTTACTGAATCAACAAATATATGATAGTCCGTTTTCATTAACAGAAACACGTATTTTATTTGAGATTAACAGTAAAAACAATTGTACAGCTAAATTGTTGCAAGAAGAATTAGCTTTAGATCGCGGTTATGTGAGTAGGATCTTAAAACGTTTTGATGAACAAAATATGATTTATAAAGAAAAATCGGAAGAAGATGGTCGTACTTATTTTATCCATCTAACTGAAAAGGCAAAAAACATTTACGATGATTTAGAAGATAAAGCTAATGAGCAGGTTGGATTTTTCCTGAGAAATTTAGATAGTAATAAACAGCAAACTCTAATTAAATCAATGAATACAATTGAAGAAATACTCTCACAACAAATTAACCCAGAAGAATTCGATGTTTACATAAAGGGAGATTTTAATCCTGAAGATAAAAAAGAGCTTATTATCGAAAAACAAAGGGCTTTTTATACAGATAACTATGGATTCGATGCGACATTTCTAGACTATCTCCATGAAACCTTTGATGCAGAAATAGAAAAAGTTTGGATTGCAGAAAATCATGGAGAATTTGCAGGATCCATAGGACTAGTAAAAGAAAGTGAAAAAACTGCTATGTTAAGGTGGTTTATCGTTGAAGACAACGTAAGGGGAAAAGGAGTAGGTACACGATTAATTCAATCGCTACTTGATTACTGTAAAGAGCAACAATATGAACGTGTCATTTTATGGACTATAAGTAGCTTACCTACAGCAAGAAGATTATATAAAAAATTCGGATTTGAAATTGCTGAAACGAAAGAAGAACAATTATTGTGGGGACAAAAACTTATCGAAGAACGATGGGAGTTAGAATTAAGATAATCAAGTTTCCTCTAAAAATCATTATAAAATAAATGTAGCAGAAAAAACTCCCCAGATGGCAGGGAGTTTTTTCTGTTTTTTAAGCTGTATATGGTATACATATTTAGTTAACATAATCACTCTTCCGATACCCAATCAAAAAGGAAACCTCATGGGGTTTGTAACGTTAGTTTTTTTAACATTTCAATATATACCTTTAATTCTGTATCACTTAAACGTGAAATACGTTCGTAAAAAATCGATTCTTTTTCCTTTAGTGCTTTTATGGTTTTTTCACGACCTAGTTCAGTTAAAGATAACAGCACTCCTCGACGGTCTTTAGGATCTCTTTCGCTCTTTACATATCCTTGATTTTTCAATTGCCTAATAAGTCTACTGATAGAGCTGCGGTCCATGGCAGTTGAATCAGCTAAGTTCGTGGCATTAGTAGGACCATGAGAATATAACCAACGAACCACCACAAAGGCTGCCACATGCATAGTTTCATCAAATGCAGATGCAGTTCTGACGTTAAGTGCATGTGCTTCGCTAATTAATGCATTAAGCTGCTCTCCAAGAGCTAACTCCAGATTTTCTCTTAAGTCAAAATTATTAATATCCATTGTTTCTCCTTCTTATCGCGAAAATATTTGACATATATCAAGTAAACAACTTAATATAATTGATATATGTCAAATATATTAAGTTGTTTATACTATGTCAAGTTAATAAAAGGAGAATAGATCATGTCTAAGTGTCCATTAATTGTAATGACTGGGGCTACCAGTGGTATTGGTCAGATTGCTGCAATTGAAATAGCAAAACGTGGAGCACATTTAGTGTTGATTGCCCGTAACAAGGATCGAGCTGAGAAAACTGAAAAATTAATAAAAGAAGCTTCACCAGAGACGAACGTTGACTTCTATTTTGGTGATTTATCGATAATGAAAGATGTACGCCATATAGGCCTAGAGATAAAACAGAACTATCCAAAAATTGATATACTCATCCACAATGCTGGACTCCATAGGTTCGAGCAGTGCATTACCTCTGAAGGATTTTCTGAGATGATTGCGGTAAACTATCTAGCACCTTGGCTACTTACAAATACGTTAAAAGATTCTCTAATAAAAGCAGATAATGCCAAAATTATTAATGTTGCTTCAGAAGCGTCACGAAATCATGGAGATTTGAAGTTACCATATGATTTGACGGACATATCTCCATTTACAGTAAGAGGATCATCTAAAATTTATGGAAAAACAAAACTTCTAAATATTATGTTTACTGGTGAACTAACACGGCAGTTTTCTGGTACCAAGGTCATTATCAATGCTATTAATCCTGGTTTTAATAATACTGGACTTGGCAGAGATCTTCGTATATCTACTGTATTAGGAAAATTTTTTAAATTGATTAATATCGGTAATCCAAAAAGAGGGGCTGATATCATTGTTCGTTTAGCATTTGATCGCGAATACGAAAGAGTCACAGGAGGATACTTTAATGTTGGAACAGGAGCAAAGATTGATCCAATATATCCAGGAAAAGATGTTTTTATGCAGCAACGTTTATGGAGTAATACAAAAGAATTATTGTTAGAGTATTTAACGTAATACTTCTCTATTCTGCAAAATAAAAGTAAAGAGACATTAAGTTGTATTTACAGCAATAACTACTATATCTGTTCCACACTCTCTTATATTTTTTATTAAGAAAACAATTGGTATACATCCCATAGCTATTACTTTTAAAAATTAAATACGGTGTACGCGAGTTACCATAATCAAAATTATAGGAACGAAAAGAAGCTCAAGAACTAGTTTAGTAGTCCTTGAGCTCCTTTTCTCCAGTGTCTTGGGGCCACTAAAGCAGAGGGCAGCTTTGTATGTAAATCGCCCTTTGCTGCATTTATCTGGGCTTGAGTAAGAAAAATACTTCCTGTCAGATCGGCACCACTTAAGTCAGCATCTCTGAAGTCTGCTCCAATAAGATCCGTTAATCTGAGGTCAGCTTCTCTAAGATCAGCAGCTATAAATATTGCTCCCTTTAAATTAGCTCCTCTAAGATTAGCTCTTCTTAACTTAGCCCCAATATAGTCACTACTACGCTTAAATTTCTTTCCTAACTTTTTGCTAGATGTTTTGGGACGGACCAATTCACTTGTACGTAAAAGTAATTCTCTGACTTTCATTCGATGCTCATGCACATCAATTTTTACAATGTTTTCTGGTGTTTGTCTAATTAAACGTTCCGTTTCTTCAAAGGAAATCCTTAAATCATCATGAATGGAATTCGTAGCTTGGAATTCAAGTGCCTCGCTTAAATACCAAAGTATTTCATGCAATTGCTGAACAATTGGAAACACATTAAACATTTCTTTAGCTCTTGCTTTATTATCTCTCCAATCATTTCCTTCATAAATCGTTTGAGAAACCCTTTGGCCAGCACCGAAACATTCATATCCCACACAGCCTTTGAATCCCGTAGTGATAAGATTCTTGTGAATGGAACATGAATAGTTTGACTGTAAATGACGGCAAGGAGTTCCACCATCTTTGTCAAAGGCAAAATCAGCAGATTTTGCGTAAGGTAAAGCTACGCAGCACAAACCAAAACAATTTGAGCAGTCCGAACGTAAATTTTCTCGAACTTTATTATCTATCTCTAGTTTGTTAGGCAAGAAAATGCATTCCTTTCTTATAATTTTCTGTAATTTTATAATAATGGGAATTATAAGATAAATAAAGGTCGTTACTGATTTAGATTTATTACTGTATAAGATATACAGATCTAGTCTACATAAGATTATTATCGGTAATAGCACAAATAACTCTGTTCAAATAAATCGAAACAGAGTTAAAACGAGTATGAAGATTTCCTGGTTAATTACAGCATTTTATATATTTCAATAAGATTCTTATCTGGGTCTCGAAAATGTGCAATACGTGATCTCCATTCTTTACGATCGTGTGGATCAGTAACAAATTCAATCCCATTTTCTCTTAAATAATCATAGGTCTTATCAACGTCTTCTACTTCAAATTGAAGTAAAAAGTTTGATGGGGATTCGCTACTTAAAGACTTATCTTCCTTTCCAATTACTTTCATCATAGCCTTTTGAGATAAAAGCTCGATTTTCGTTTCTCCATTATTGAAAAGTGCATACTCCATTTCTTCTTCATACCAACTTATTGGAATTCCGAGTAAATTTTTATAGAATTCAACACTTTTTTTAAAATCCTTAACTAATAGCCTAATCTGTAGCAGCTTCAATTCAATCTCCTCCTCATGGTATAATTCTCTCTATTTATTAAAAGACCTTCGTGTTTTTTCATTCGTGTACCCTACACATTTTTAGTTAACCTAATAGAAATTATAGATAATTGTCCTTTCTTAATTGTGATTTTTCAATTTTTCTAGCTTGTCTATGTCTCCATTAACTATTAGATCAATGTGTGCAGAAATAATATCAATAGTTAAATCCCACCATTTAATTTCTAATAATTTATTAATAATTTGTTCTGGGAAACGTTCTTTGATTTTTCGTGCAGGATTTCCTCCAACAATCGTGTAGGGTTCCACATCCTTTGTAATAACTGACTTGGCTGCTACAATGGCGCCGTCACCTATATTAATTCCAGGCATAATGACCGTGTCCATTCCAATCCAGACATCATTTCCAATTATCGTATCCCCTTTAAAGGGCAATTGATCTAGCATTGGTGTATGTTTTTCCCAACCGTGTCCAAATATATTGAACGGATAAGCTGAGAAGCCATCCATCTTATGATTAGCTCCATTCATAATAAACGTTACGCCTGGGGCTAGGGCACAAAATTTCCCTATAACAAGTCGATCACCAAAGAACTCATAATGATACAATACCTGATCTTCAAAGGATTCTCCTCTTCTTGCATCGTAATAGGAATAGTCGCCTACGATAATATTTGGCCTAGTAATTGTATTTTTAATGAATTGTACAACATCATTTCCTTTAATCGGATATTTATCTGTAGGATCTGGGCCGTGTGCTTTATTCGATTTCATAAGTATTCACTGCCTCTCATGGTTTTTGGACAAAACTCAATCGACCTAACTTATTACATTCCTCTGCGAACCATAAAGCTTGATCCGATCCGACTACAATACCATGTGGCTCCGCATTTGCTGTAGGAATAGGATATTCCGTAATTTCTCCGTTCACAGTAATACGCCCTATTTGATTGCTCCCCCATTCAGTAAACCATAAAGCGTTATCAGGACCTGTTACAATTGCATGTGGACGAGCATTCGGAGTAGGAATAGAGTACTCATTTATAACTCCAGAAGTGGTAATTCTCCCAACATTATTGCCGTTAATTTCTACAAACCAAAGTGCACCATCTGGCCCGTTTGTAATGCCTACAGGCCCAGCTTGTTCTGTAGGTAACTGATATGTAGTTACTTCTCCTTCTAGTGTAATACGCCCTATTTGATTACTTTGATTTAGAGTAAACCATAGAGCATTATCAGAACCTGCCACAATAAAAGAAGGGTAGGAACCAGGCTGAGGTAGATCATGCTCGATTATTTCACCTGACGGTAAAATTCGTCCTATTCTATTTCCATTCATTTCTGTGAACCAAATGTCTCCGTTATGTCCTTCAGTTATTCCAAAAGGTGCTGAATCTGAGTTAGGTAGGACATATTCCATAATCTCTCCCGTTATTGTTAGTTTTCCAATTTTATTAGTCTTATTTTCCGCAAACCAAATGTCCCCCTGAGTTGTAGAAGTGATGGATAGCGCCCCTGCATCAATAGTAGGGACATTAAAATGTTTCACCTTACCTTCTACAGTCATTCGCCCTATTTGATTAGTTTTATATTGTGTAAACCAAAGTGCGCCGTCTTTTCCTGAAGTAATCCCATAAGGTCCTGAATCTACATGAGGCAATTCGTATTCTTTGATTTTTACGATCAAATAAATTCCTCCTTTTCTTTGTATAAAATCTTTTTAGTAATTCGTTATAAGATAATTAGATTCCTGTCAAAGAAGTCTTTTATAAGACGAGAAAAGTTAGTTAACATAAAACCATTTATCGGGAATAAAAAAGGCTAAATATCTCTACATAAGATTTATGTAAAGGTACTTAGCCTTTTTACTAACTACTCTTAAAATTTAATACCTATCTCTTCAAAAGAAATTCTACTTTCAGATAGAGCTTCCTCATTTTCAGCTTCAATCATTAGAACTTCTTCTTTAGTAAGTACAATCGTTTCTGAAGGTTTACTAATTTTTCTTTTGAAAAGAGATTTTAATAAGTGCACCTGTTTTTCACTTAAATCATGGTACTCTTGTAATTCATCTATCGCTGATTCGATTTCCATCGTTTCTTTATTCAACAAAAATCCTCCATGTTCAATCATTGCATGGAATGGATCTTGAGAATAAACATCCTCTTGAATACACCAAAAAGCAGTAGTGATAACAGGAGCTATATTTCCGTCTATTTCATCCAACAAGTATTGGAGAGCTTCTGATTCTGCCAACTGTTGAACTTCCTGTGGAGCTTCTTTTAAATAATCCAGAGCGTCTTTATGCTCATCAATACGATCACTATTATCATCACGAAAAGCAGCTACACAATAATCTTTGTTAAATGTTATAGTACCTCGTCCACCCTGACTATCTTGCATACTATAATTATCTCCATCCCAAGAATGTTCGTTTGCGAATTCAGGATATTGAGCAACCGATATTGCATGAGCAATAGAAGAAAGCATACACCCTTGCCAAATCTGAGTTTTGTTCCAATTTATTTTTTCCATAACCTCTTATTCCCTTCACAATTACAAGAAATATAAATCATTTCATACTGCTTAATTATATATGAAAATCACCCAAAAGTATTATGTATACTCCATACATGTTTAGTTAACATAATCACTCTTTCCGGTACACAACCAAAAAGCGAGCCCATGATACACAAAGGCTCGCTCACTTTTCGTTTTTCTCATTTATACACAATTTTATACATTGTTGATTTAACAACACTTTCAAAGAAAATCAATACTTATTCTATGTATAAAAACCTTACATATTATGCATTAATAAAATATTAATTTGATAATCCATAATAATGAGTAACATTAGCAATTCTGTTGCTCATACTAGAACCTTTATAAAAATTTATACTATCTTGATAGAAATGAGCTTTATGAGCATCTTTATAATGATACAAACTGTAATAAACTGTAAATTTATCTGATGTGAAAGAACCCATTATTGTTGCTGCTAAACCAGTTACTGCAGCAACTTTAGGTTTTTTCTGAAGAAGTAGTAAAATAATTGTAGTTGCTACGCCTGCTGCAGTAGCATTAATTACATTAAATGAACCAGTATCACTAGATACATAATTATAAGTACCTGACCCTGTACTTGAATTACCAAGAGTAAAGTATTTCGTGCTAGATGCTTTTAATACTTGCATTTGTTGAGTTTGAGAAGTATTAACATTAGAACTAACTTCAGTATCTTTTACTATATTGTTTACTACTAACTCGCCATTTAACCAAATTTCACCTTTGTCTTTATAATAAGTGGCCACTTGTTCTTCGCCATTTTCATTAGAAAAAGTTAATGTTTCAGTATTTTTATTTTCATCTGACTTAATATCATAATTATAGTCACCATCTTCTAATGTAAAAGATCCATTCCTAGGAAGATCGTCTCCATAAGTATTTGAATTAGAATTGTTTTCTGCTGCACTTGCAAGAGATGAAAAGCTACCTAATGCAGTTGCCAGAATAGTAGATTGTATTACAACTTTATTGATTTTCATATTAATTTTCTCCTTTTTTAGGTATAATAGGATTATAACCCTAAATATACCTTTTTTCTACCACTTTTACCAAATTAATTCCAAGGAGGGGGATTGTACATGAACAATAGCTTAAACAAAATAATCCACTACATAACGTTAGTTGCTATGGTACTGTTAATTATTCCATCCGGATTCAAATCTCTTTATTTTCATATATTTTGTATTGTATTAGGTATATTTATAACTAATAAGGGTCTTCAAGGGTCTAATAAAAATACTTTTTCAATAGTATGTGGGATTATCATTATTCTAATAGGTCTATATAAATTAATATTTTAATTTATATAAAACTAGAAAAATGGAAAGAAGCTAAGTTTATTTAAACTTAGCTTCTTTCCATTTCATTTTCTTGTTGCTTATTTTTCTTTTGAATACGATCAACATATTGAAAAAACAAAATATGTTTCATCTTTTCAACACTCTTATCAATCCAATTTAAAGCTTTTTCCTTCCAGGCTTTCAATGTCTTATTCTCTTCTCTTAATTCATGAACCTGCTGATTTGCTTAATCCAGCTCTTCTTGTGACACATAATTCTTTATATAACCAAGATTCATCTTTGTTAAGCTCTCATTCACTTCATTTGCCTGGACAAGCTCTTTTTTTGTTTTCTCACGTTTTTGCTTCTCAATCATTAAATCATTGCTAAGAGAGCTTATATCTCTTTCCTAATTCTTGATTAGAAACATAACTAAGTATATTATCAATTGTCTATTTGCAATTACCATATTGCATAAAATAAAAACCTAGATATCCGTAAACGTATACTTTTACGGACGAAATATTTAAATTTATTACAAGTTGTTAAAGTAAATATTATTGTTAACAAAATAAAAATCTACCTCGGTATGGCAAGCGAGGTAGATTTTATCAGGGTTTACACGTATAAACGTGTTAAAATCAATTCCAACCGATTATATATTATTTTCTCAATATATACCTTTTTAAGAAAATTTAACACTTTAATTTTATAAATGAAAATAATCAAAATTGGTGAGAGAAAGACTTTTCTATCCTGTTGTTCTTTCGTGTAGTCACATTCTACATATTATACTGTAACGCCCTTTTTGACTTTCTCTTCAACAAAGATTTTCCACTTAGAACAGCTTCTAGACTAACTTTTTTGCTTTTGTAGAAGCATAAATATCTCTGTAGGTCCCAATGTCAATGTTATCTGGTCGATTATCTAAAGTATTATTAGTAAGGTGTCTAATACATTCAGCTTCTAGAGCAAGATTTCCAAACTTTTTGTATGCTACAAAACGGTGAACTAATATGGGTCTAGACATTCCCTTATGTGCTACACCAAATATTTTATAAAAAGAATTTTTTGTTTTACGTATAGATCCTCTTACTTTTTGACCTTTTGGATTAATTATTTCACCCGTTTTATTAATCGTATATCCTTTTTGGCTTGCTAATCTTATCATTTCATTACTTTTACTCAAAGAAATCAACTCCTACATGTATTACTTAGACTTCATACTGAATTTCTACTACAAAATATATTCAATCAATAGGAAATTAGGTAAAGTCTATATTCTACTTTATACTTTAAAAAGAAACTCTATTTTGTTGAATAAAGTCCAAAAGAATAACCCAACTTTGAAGTTGGGCTACCCTTAATTTATTAATTTTTCAATTTATGAAAAGGAATGTTTTAGAGTTCTTCTCCATTGCTTTCAATTACTGTTTTATACCAATAGAATGAATCTTTACGACTTCTCTCTAATGTACCGTTTCCTTCATCATCTTTGTCTACATAGATGAATCCATAACGCTTAGACATTTCTCCTGTTGAAGCACTTACTAAATCGATGCATCCCCAAGGAGTATAACCCATTAGTTCGACCCCATCTTCAATGGCCTCCCCCATTGCTTTGATGTGTTCACGAATATAATCAATTCGATAATGGTCGTTTATTGAACCGTCTTCCTCTATCTCATCGTAGGCTCCTAGACCGTTTTCTACCACGAATAATGGCTTTTGATAACGGTCATATAATTGATTTAAAGAAATTTGAAGACCAATTGGGTCGATTTCCCATCCCCATTCACTCGCTTTTAAAAATGGGTTTTTAATTCCACCTAAGATATTTCCTTGACCCACTTCTTCAGGTGCCTTTTCCTTCTTCTCGGTACGTGACATATAGTAACTTAAGGCTATATAATCAACCGTATTTTCTTTCATTAATTCAAGGTCGCCTTCTTCAAGTTCAATTTCTATATCATGCTCCCTCCAGTATCGTTTAATGAAAGCTGGGTATACACCTCTCACTTGGACATCTCCGCAGAAGTAATTAAACAGTTGCTCTTCTTTTAACGCATATAACACGTTTTCAGGATCGCAATTCACAGAATAAGTAGGAAGATATACAAGCATACAACCAATCTGAGAATCCAGAATGATTTCATGGCAAAGCTGTACAGCTCTTGCACTTGCAACAAACTGGTGATGGTAAGCCTGAAATGTAGATTGGTATTTATCTTCTTCCTTTTGAATAGCAAACCCTAAACCTAAAATTGGCATATGCAAGCTGCTGTTGATTTCATTGAATGTCATCCAATATTTAACCTTACTTTTGTAGCGATTAAAAATGGCTGTTACATACCTTTCAAAAAACGTAACAACTTGACGGTCCTTCCAACCACCATACTCTTTTACAAGATGAAGTGGCATTTCATAGTGGGAAATTGTCACGACTGGTTCAATATTGTATTTACGTAATTCATCAAATACGCTTTCATAGAAAGCTAACCCTTCTTCATTTGGTGTTAACTCATCGCCGTTAGGAAAAATGCGTGACCAAGCAATCGACATACGAAATACCTTAAATCCCATTTCTGCAAAAAGTGCGATATCTTCTTTATAACGATGATAAAAATCAATTGCTGTGTGATTTGGATACGTATATTTTTCTCGATTCAACTCAAAATTAAAACCCGGATCTTTTAATACTTTTAGTCTTACTTTGCCACCCGGTAAAACGTCGGGTGTATTTAAGCCTTTACCGCCTTCAGCATAAGCCCCCTCTAATTGATTGGCTGCTGTTGCTCCTCCCCATAAAAAATTTTCTGGGAATTTCACTTTAAAATTTGTCATGTTATCTCTCCTCTTTTGATTATAAATATTTTATTTAACTATAGTTAGTATAGAGTCATCTAGAGCTACACGTTCAGCATCTGTTGGTACGACATCTAGATAATTAACAGTATTAGTAATAATAATAGGTGTCGTAACTTGATAACCTGCTTCTTTAATTCTTTCAATGTCAAAATTGACTAGCAAATCACCTTGTTTCACTTGATCACCCTGTTTAATTTGTGGATTGTAGTACTTTCCATCTAATTGGACGGTATCAATACCAATATGAATCAGAATTTCGATACCTTCGTCTGATGTAATTCCAATAGCATGTCCTGTTGGAAACAGGGTTGAAATCACTCCGTCAACGGGAGAAAAAGCCTTACCAGTAGTAGGTTCAATCGCAATACCTTTTCCTAATGCTCCTGAGGAAAATACTTGGTCATTCACCTGATTTAATAATTTCACATCTCCCGTTAGTGGACTAACAATCGGTGCTGTTTTCATTAGTGATGATTTATTTTCAGTTTTATTATCTGTTTCTTGTTGGATACTAGCTACTTCTTGTTGTTTTTTATCCTCGAATCCGAACAAGATTGTCAAAAGTGCTCCGCAAACTAAGGCAGCTAAAATTCCAATTGTATAGGTTCCAATAGGTGAAAATGCTGAAATTGATAAAAGAGATGGAAACGCAAAAGTTATTCCTTTTACTCCTAATAATCCATTAATTGCTCCACCCACTGCACCAGCAATTGCTACATAAGGAACTGTACGTTTAAAACGAAGTACTAGTCCATAAATGATTGGCTCCGTAACGCCTGCAAGTAAACCAGGAACTGCAGTAGATCCCGCCAATGCTTTTACCTGTTTATCTTTAGTTTTAAGGAAAATGCCTAGTGCTACACCCATTTGAGCGAATACACCACTAGCAACCATAGCAAAAATCGGGTCACCACCAGCAGCTATATTGGCTAAGATAATAGGAACAAGTGCCCAATGAAGACCAAAGATAGTAAGGAAAGTCCAAGCAGCTCCCAGAATCGCACCAGTTAAAATACCACTTTTATCGCTTAGGAAGCTAATACCCGATCCAATAGCATTCCCTGTGTAGACTCCAAAAGGTCCGAAAGCTATAACAGTTAATGGTACAATAATAACAAGTGACAGCATTGGTACTAAAAACATTTGTACATCTTTATGAATGACTTTCTTCAGAAACTTTTCTAAAGCTGCATAAATACTAACTGCGATAAAAATTGGAAAAACACTAGATGAATAGTCCATCAATACCACTGGAACACTTAAAAATGAAGTAGTTTTTCCTTCAGCTAATAGACCTGTCAAATTAGGTTCCAACAGTGCTGCTCCAATTGTACCCCCTACAAAAGGATTTGCTCCTAGTTTAGTTGCCAGGGTAATTCCCAGCATAATGGGTAGGAAATAAAACACTGCGTTACCGGCAGCAGATAAAATGTGGTAGGTTCCACTTTCTTGTGATAACCATCCTAAAGATACAAGGACTGTCAATACTGCTTTTAACATACCTGCCCCGGCAAATGCTCCAATTAATGGTGAAAAACTTCGTGAAACCGTCTCAAAAATAATAGACATAATTGTCCCTTTTGGTTCATCTTTAGAGCTGGAGTTCTTTCCAAAGTTCCCTATCTTTATAATTTCTTCATAAACATTTGAAACATGACTTCCAACAACTACTTGGAACTGTCCTCCACTCTCTACTACGCTTAAAATACCATTCAGATTTTGAATCTCTGTTTTCTGAGCCTTTTTATTGTCTTTTAGTTTAAATCGTAGTCGAGTCGCACAATGAACAAGACTTGATACATTTTGGTCTCCGCCAACAAATTGAAGAATATCTTTAGCTAATTTATCGTAGCTCATTTCTTGCACCCCTTTTGTTAAGTATGTTCACTCATTGAAGTTGTTTTTATAAAAAAGAAAAACCTGAATCAATGCCATTGCTTTAGAAAATATCATCTAATCAATAAGCATTAATTCAGGTTTTGCCTGCCGAACAGTAACAATCCTTTGTAAGAATCTTATTCTGTTTTCTCCCGGCTATAGAGCCGATGAATATGAATAATAAAATAGACCATTTCCTCCTTCGACATCTCAAAGCTATAATTTACCTTTAAATAACTTTGAACTTTCATCGTACATTGATAAGCGTCAGAGTACTGTCTACTTACTTGTTCAAATAGAGAATTATCGCTGTCTCCATCAGATACTTCCCCTCTAATCATACGATATGCAAAGTAACGTAAATGAGTAGTAAATCGATTGTAATTGGTAGATTCTTCATCAAACGTCATACCGAAGTGATACTTCACTATATTCGTGATACCGTTTACAATCTCGGTCATTTTCATGGTTTGTTCCATTCCCGAAGAGCCTTTTCTAGCATTAAATAGATGTAGTGCTATTGAAGCCTTTTCATCATCTGGTAATTGAATGCCTGTACGTTTCTCAATTATCTGAACAGCGTGATTAGCAACTCGGTATTCATCTTTGTAAAACTTCTTAATTTCCCATAAAAGTGGGTTTCTCACTGTCAGTCCTTCTTGCATTCTTGTTAGCATAAAGTGTATATGATCGGTTAATGATAAATAAATGGTTTCATTTAAATGACAATCTAACTCTCGTTTGGCTAATTCGATGATATCATTAGATAGTTCTAAGTGGTCAGACGGAATTTCTTTAAGCAGTTCAGATAATTTGTCAGAAAGATTTTTTGAATGGATAACGAAGGTTTTTTCCACCTTTGATCCATCGATTTCTTCTCCCACTTTCTTCTGAAAAGCCAATCCACGTCCCATAACAACCATTTCTACATGGTTGTCATTTTCGGTTAATACCACATTGTTGTTAAAGATTTTTTTTATGCGCATAATCTGTCACCTTACCATCTGAGATATTTGCTAACAAAAAAACCTGAACTGATTACAATACTACAGAGTATGTCCTGTACTATTCTAATCAATTCAGGTTTTGCCTGCTAACCAGTAACAATCCTAAAATTCATAATATATGAAATTTATACTTTGAATTTATCATTTTTAAATATAATTGTCAACGCTTTCTTTTTATACGGAATGCAATTAATAATACAGTTAATTGATGCATTCTATTTTATATAGCTCTATAAGGTGCCTTGCTGTCATGTTTAATTTAAAATTTAATTATTGTTTGATTTATAAATTAGTAAGTAAAATTATAATAACGACTACAATGTTAATTAAACCGATTGATAATAATTAAGCAAAAGTGGTTTAAGTGCACGCCTGGTAACATTTTTAGTAGATGGTTTAGATAATAAAATAATATTTATTAAATTTGATTATTAAAACTCCAATAATAGGTCTTCTACTCAAAACAAAAGTCTGTACACGTATACTTAAATAATCCTTGCATGAAAAGGGATTTACTGTTATATTGAATCCAATTAAATATTTTCTTATTTCAATACTTTTTGAAGTGAGGATAGAGGTGCAAAGATCATGAGTACACAATCTGAGGAGAATGAGATCCAATGACAATTGTGGAAAGGGGTATTTGCCGAAGCAGAGAGAATCTCATGTTCTTGAAGCTGGTTCTGCTGTTGAATAAATACAGAACTGTCATATGGGAAACTATATGGAGGGCTATCTTACGCACGGAAACTATTTTTAATAAATATTGTTTCTACTGCAACAACGAATCCCTCGTTGTTGCTTTTTTGCGTTCCTTATGAATGGCCCTAACCCCTCTAGTTTTTAAAATTTTATAAAGGGTGTGTAGTTATGAATTTTGGCCAAGTATTAACAGCAATGGTTACCCCGTTCGATCATAATGGTGAAATTGATTTTAAAGCGACGGAAGCGTTAGTTGAGTATTTAATTGCAAATGGTACAGATGGCTTAGTTGTAGCTGGTACAACTGGAGAGTCTCCAACATTAACCACCGAAGAGAAAATTGAATTATTCAAATGTGTTGTAGAGGCTGCTGCGGGAAGAGTCCCCGTCATAGCTGGAACTGGCTCAAACAACACGAAAGCATCAATCAGCTTAACAAAACTTGCAGAGGAAACAGGAGTCGATGGTATCATGCTCGTTGCTCCATACTACAATAAGCCGTCTCAAGAAGGGTTGTACCAACACTTTAAAACGATTGCCGAATCAACCTCTTTACCAGTTATGCTTTATAATATCCCAGGACGAAGCATAGTTAACATTTCTGTTGAAACAATTGTTCGTCTATCAGAGATCCCCAATGTTGTGTCAATTAAGGAAGCAAGTGGTGACTTGGATGCCATGGCAGAGATCATTAGCAAAACACCTAGTGACTTTACACTATATAGTGGCGATGATGGGTTAACAATACCAGTATTAGCAATTGGCGGAGCAGGAGTTGTTTCAGTTGCTTCCCACATCATCGGCAATGATATGCAAAAAATGATCAATGCCTTCAAAAATGGCGATGTCCAAAACGCTGCTGCTATACATCGCAATCTTCTTCCAATTATGAGAGCATTATTTAGTGCACCAAATCCTTCACCGGTAAAAGCTGCACTAAATCTAAATGGGACACATGTTGGCAGTGTTCGCTTGCCAATGGTTCCTTTAAGCAGTGAAGAGCAAAGTACGCTTGAAAAAGTTTTGCAAACTAGTGGCATTCACATTACCTGTTGTAATAAATAAAAAGAGGTTAGGAGAGGGATTTTCCTCTCTCTTATTTAAAACGACCCATCAATCGACGTAGCAAGGCAAAATCAGTATCTGACTAAGACTCAATCTGTGCCTTTATTTGAAATAATTTGCTGTGACATTTACTTGACTCCTAGTTAATGAATAATATTTTATCACCGGAGCAAACTACTCTAGACGCCGTGAGGCATCTACAACTAATCTTCTTCCTTAGCAAAAAAGCTATTGGTGCCAGATGAGCCAGTAGTTTTTTTCTGTTTTTAGACTGTATAGGATATATAAAGTTAGTTAACATAATGGATTTTATCGGTATTCATACTTAAAACAGAGGAATCATCTAGTTTTTTAAAGACTAGATGATCCCTCTATTTTAAGTCTTATAAGTTTCGTTAGAAGATAACCAATCATAATTGTATAAAATCCAAAAAGCCTCTTATTAACGACTATAAGAGGCTTTTTCTAGAAAGTGTATTTTTAATAATAAGTGTTCGTAAATGTCATGTGTTAGATTAGAGGCGTTCGTATAGTGTTTATACACATAAATGAACAGCAATAAGCGTTCGCCAAATGAAATTGGAGCTTGTCCGTAAACGTATACTTTTACGGACTCTGTATTTGATTCTGTTTCAAACGTTAAAAAAATCAAGTTAAGGGTTTTCTTTGAATTAATGAAATTATTTTAATGCTTTGTTATACTCCTTGAGTTATAGTAGCATGTTTAAATCGCTCATCTTTCTTTTAACTTGCTAGGGAAGTAATACTACACTAATATTGACAGGTACAACAATTGATTTTTAACTAAGAGGTGTATCTATGAAGCTAGATGAGTTTACAATTGGACAAGTATTTGAAACCAAGTCCCTTAAACTAACAAAAGAAGATATTATGAGATTTGCGAAGGAATTTGACCCTCAATATATGCATTTAGATGAGGGAAAAGCGAAACAAGGAAGATTTAATGGGATTATTGCTTCTGGAATACATACAATGGCTATTTCATTTAAGCTTTGGATTGAACAAGGTCTGTATGGGGAAGATGTTATTGCTGGAACAGAGATGAACAATATTAAATTTATAAAACCCGTTTACCCTGGCGATGAATTGTATACCCTTGTCAAAGTTATTGATAAAAAAACTAAAAAAAGTGAAACGGGAATCCTTACTGTCTTATTATCTACTTATAATAAAGAGCAAAAAGTATTTGAAGGTGAGTTGTCGGTACTGATTAAAAGATAAGTTCCTATTGAAATCGGTGAAGTTCTCTAAGAATTTTTTTGTTTTTTTTTCTATAAATGCTTTTCACTCAAAAAAGATAACTTGATTTTCAAGAGCATTCATTCTCTTCAAAATCAGTTACCATAATGGAATTCATAAATACAAAAATAAGTCACATCTTATAAGAAGGAGTGACTTATTTTTACTCGGAATTTAAATTCTCTTATTAATTTTTGAATCTATTTCTGATAGGTAATCAACCTTTATTAGCTAACAGCTTGTTTATTTTTAAATGCTATCTCTAATTCAATTTCTTCTAGCGTTCGACCTTTTGTCTCGGGAACATATTTCATAACAAAGAGGAAAGCGAAAACTCCAATAACTGCATATGTTAAGAATAGGACTCCTACCCCAACAGCCTCTACAAGTACTGGGAATGACATCGAGATGACAATGTTTGAAAGCCATAAAGCTGTACTTGCTACCCCCATTGCTACGCCACGCACATTCATAGGGAAGATTTCACCAAGAATAACCCATACGACCATACCCCAACTTGCTGAATAAGCAACAATAAATAAGGAAAGGCAAGTTAGTAATAGCCATACTGGCACCTCAACCCATGTCATACCAACTCCCAGTGTACCAAGCGCAATCGTCATACCGATGTTTCCGATTAATAACAACTTTTTGCGGCCAATTTTATCAATAAGAAGCATTCCGAGAATTGTAAACAAAATATTAAAAACTCCGATACCTATCGTTCCAGCAATGGCTGCTGTAGATCCAAATCCAGCCGTACGTAGAATCGTTGGTGTATAGTAAATAATTGTATTGGTTCCGATAACCTGTTGAAATACAGCAATGCCGATTCCAACAAATAAAACTGGACGTAACCAAGGGGAAAATAGGTCTTTAAGATTGCCTTTTTTCTGAGACTTTACCTGCATTATACTTTCTATTTCTTCGTCTACTTGTTGTGAATTTCTCGTTAAAGACAATACTCTACGTGCTTCATTTTCACTTACATTCTGCCAAAGCCACCTTGGACTTTCGGGCATAAAGAACATTCCTAACATCAATAAAACAGAAGGAACAACGGCTAATCCCAGCATCCAATGCCAATTTCCTGAAGCTGCAAACATATAATTTACAAGGTAGGCCATGAAGATGCCAAGGGCATTCATAATCGTGTTTAATGAAGAAACTTTACCGCGAATACTAGCTGGGGCCATTTCGGCTAAATAGAGAGGTACAATGCCAGAAGCCCCTCCAACTGCTATTCCCAGTTCAATACGAAACGCAATTAAAGTATGTACATTAGGAGAAATAGCTGTTCCAATTGCGCCAATTGTAAATAGTACACCTAACATAATAATGGTTTTCTTTCTTCCATATTTATCGGCTACAGGTCCACTAAAAGCCGCACCGATAAGGGCACCAATTAAAACTCCACTTACAACTAATCCTTCAAGAAAAGGTGTTAGTCCCATGTCTTTTTTTATAAAAAGAAGAGCACCTGAAATAACTCCTGTATCATAACCAAATAAAAGCCCACCTAAAGCACCAAAACAATAAATTACCCACCTATACATTTTTTGTTTATTCATGGTCCACCCATCCGCCCCTTTAGTTGAATCTTTTTTAGTAAAGAAATACTATTTAGAGTTGTTTCACAGGCTTGAAGTTATTTTGTAAGAACGATAAACTTTCTTCCGCGAATGTATAAATCATATTCATGTTAGCTCCTTTATTAGCTTGAAAAGGATTCGGACCAGGAGCTGTTGCTTCTACTACAACATATCCATCAAAGTTTATCTTCTGTATTCCAGAAATAAATGGCCTAAAGTCGATGTGTCCACGCCCCATGCCTCTTCGATTGCTATCAGCTACATGAAGAATATGTAGGTTGTCCCCTGCATCTAAAAAAGGAAATTCAAGGTCTCGCTCTTCAATGTTCATATGATAGGAATCTAGTAACATTTTCACTTTAGGGTGGTTAACTTTTTTCACAAATTTTGTAGCATCGGCTCCTGTATTAACAATACAACTCTCATATCTGTTTAAAGGCTCTATTACAAGAGTAATATTTAATTCCTCTGCTTTTTTCGTTAATCTTTGTACAGAGTCAATAGCCCATTTCCAATCCTCTCCATTGTTGCCCATTGGAGCTGTTTTTCCAACCGCAGAAGGACAAACAACTAAATATTCTGCTCCTACCTCTTTAACAGCTTCAATTTGCCTTTCAAAGTATGCGACTGCTTTTTTTCGGTTATCTTCGCTTCGGTTAGCTAAATCCTGTTCTTCGTTTGGCCAACCAGTATCGCCTGTCAAACCACTTATTTCTAGATTTAAATTTTTCGCTAATTGTTTAATATCGCGCCAGTTATAGTCATCTACTGCAGCTCTAATTTCTATTGCGTCATACCCAGTTTTTGCAACAAACTCCATTGTCTTTTCTAAAGGAATATCTCCAAAAGTCCAACTGCAAATTGAAAATTTCATTTCTATTCTCCTTTTACACATTTAATTTATTTTAGAAGTGATGCATTTTAGAAATCTAAACCTAAAAAGAAGAATCAAACCCCTAATGATATCGCTTTCTTTTTAGGTCAGATAAAATAGTGATTTTGTAATTGAGATAGTTTAATTAAATCAACTGTACACTTTCCTTAATTTTCACTGGTGCATTTGTCTTAACAGATTCAATACAAGCAAGTGCAATTGAAAGAGCTCTACGAGCATCTTTACCTGTTACATAAGGAGTACTCTCATTACCCACACATTCTACAAAAGAAGTAAGTTCTGAGACATAAGCATCATGTAATAATTCAGTGTCTCTTCGGTATGTATCGCTACTTATTCCTTCTGCAGTGTAGCGAATCATATTTGTTTGTTGAACACATCCAGCTGTCACCATTCCAGCTGAACCAAATACTTCACCGCGAACATCATATCCATAAACTGCTTGGAAATTTGCTTCAGCTGTTGCAATTGCTCCGTTATCAAAACGGATGTTAACAACCGCAGTGTCAAGGAGACCTTTATCCTTAAAGTCTGGACGTACAAGTGCATCAGCTACTGCATAAACTTCAATCGGTTCTGCACCTGGATTTAAATAGAGCAGAGCATCAAAATCATGAATGAGCGTTTCTAAGAATATCGTCCATTCTGGAATTGGAGTAGGATCCCCTAATCCTGGATCACGTGTCAATGATCTCAATAACTGTGGAGTTCCGATTTTACCTTCTACAATATCGTTATAAGCAGCTCTAAAATCTGAAGCAAAACGACGATTAAAGCCTACTTGTAAGGGAACGTTTGCTTCCTCTGCTGCCAATATGGCTCTATCTGCTTCTTCTAGGGTAATTGCCATTGGTTTTTCACAGAAAACTGCTTTCCCTGCATTAGCAGCAGCCACAACAAGATCTGCATGTGAACGGGCAGGAGCTGCAATAACTACTGCGTCAATATCTGGATCTTGAAACATTTCCTTTGGATCTGTATATGCCTTTGATACTCCGAGTTCTTTAGCAAGTCTTTCAGCAGCTCCCGAAACTGGATCAGCAATTGCGTTAAGGGTTGCCCCATAGATTTTACGAGCCACTGTTCTTCCATGAAAACTTCCCATACGTCCTGCACCAACTAGACCAATTCTAACTTCTTTCATCTTTCTTCCCCCTTAAGATTAAATAAAGTTACGTTCCTCTTGCAGCTTTTTTATAGCGCTTTCATTTTTGGGTTAATCAAACCTTTTAAAACTTGCAAAGCTAACAAGTAAGGAAAGCTCTTTCCTTGATATTGAGTTTATCCTCTAGGTTTTTTATTGTCAATAATTTTTTAAAAATTTAAATAATATATAAAATTGTCTCTTCCACCTGAGTTTTTAGATTATATAGCCTTTTTAAGCATTATGAAAATGGTAAATCAATTCTAAGTTTCTTGTAAGTGTTAGTAAAATAAAATTAGACATCCTATAATTAAGGAAAGTACTTTCCTTTTTAGGTTTTCTTAAAATCATTAAGAATTATGATAATAAATTAATAGAGTTAATAGGAAAGCTCTAAATAGATTGCCCATAGATAACTATATTTCAGATATAAGGTGGACTTTAGCACATAGAAAAAATAGCAATATCTTACCTATGTAAATAAAAGAATTTAGATAAGCATAAAGGCATATAAGGAATAGATTAATACGTTGTTAGTTGCGGTAATGAAATAGAAGGCTGTTTTAAATAAGCTAAATTCTCTATAGATATTGTGTAAGGTTCTTATAATTTAGGATTATTGATTTTTTTACTGTGAAAAAGATAGCAAAAAAAAGCCACATAGCTTCAAAACAAGCTGTGTAGCTTTTTTACTCCTAAAAATCAATTATTCAATACATAAGTATCTAACTTTAATGACGGTATTAATTACTAAAAGGTTTAATTATTTTATCTACATTCATGTATTCGTTTTATTATGAGAAGTAGATGCACGAACTACTAATTTTGGGGATAAAACGATTCGTTGCTTCGTCTCCTTTGAATCTTCAATCTCCTGTATTAATAATTCAACAACCTTCTTACTCATTTCATGAATAGGTTGAGCTATTGTAGTTAAAGGAGGATCACAAATTGTCGATAGGACAGTGTCGTCAAACCCAATAATTGATAGGTCTTGCGGAACCTTTACCTTAAGTTCACGCGCACCCTGTATTGCTCCAATCGCAAGAAATTCGGTTGAGGCAAAAATAGCTGTTGGGGAAACAGGCAAATGTAGAAGTTCACGTGTAGACTGTTTTCCTTCATCAAGTGAAGTATTATTGAGAGATACTAAACTTTCATCATATGGCAATCCTGCTTTCTCAAGGGCTTGCTTATATCCCTCAAATCTTGCTCCTATAGTTGGAAACTTAATGTCTTCAGTAATCATTGCAATTCTTTTATGACCTAAGCTTATCAAGTATTCTGTAGCCTCATAGCCTCCCAGAAAATCATCCACTAATACTGCATCCACAGCAAGCGAAGATACATCTCTCGAAAGTAATGCAACTGGAATGTCAGCCTTAAGGAGCTCCTTAATGGCTTTATCTTCTTTTAATCCAGTAGCAATTATAATACCATCTATGTACTTTTGTTTTAATATAGAAATGTATTCGATTTCATTTTTCAAATCATTGTCCGTACTACAAATCATTAAACTAAAGCCGAACTTCTTAACATGATTTTCAATACCCCTTGCTATCTCTGCCATGAAAGGATTTGCAATATTAGGTATCAAAAGCCCAATAGTTTGAATACGCTTTTTGACGGAAGCTACCACACTAGGTTGATAGTCTAACTGATGCATGGTATCCCTAACCTTTTGTCTGGTTTTCTCTGCAATACTTCCTGTATTATTTAATACTTTAGAAACGGTTGAAATGGATACTCCAGCTTCCTTTGCTACATCATATATGGTTGGTTTCATTCCCTTTCCCTCTTTTCTCTTAACGCATCATACATTTATTTTAACTTATTTTAATTATAGGCGAAATGATTACCAAATTAAGTTTATAACTTGTAACAATCTTTTTTTTATCTTTAGGTATTAATAGTTATTCATATGTGATACAAACCTAATAAACATAAGAGTGTTCATGTAAACTAGTGATGTATATCATATTCATTAATTTTTCTCTTTTTATAATATGGTAAAATGTAATTATAAGGAAATTATTGGAGAGATATTCTTGTTTAAGACGCTACCATACAGAATAGCTACGACCTTGCTTGCATTGGTGATCGGTTTATTGAACTATCCCAGTGAAATTTCAAACTTTGCTTTTATAGTATCTTTTATGGGACTATTTTTCATTATGGAATCAATTGTTCCTAATTTGAAACGTAAAGTTAGTTTAATTGGGATTTTTTCAATTTTTTTTGTTGTGATATGTGCGATTACATATCTTAATGCTTAAAGCCAATCCTTTTTGGATTGGTTTTAATTTATTCCTATAATTTTGATTATGGTAACTTGTTCAAGATAAATGTTTTATCTCATATAGACAAATGGATACTCTCTAAAAAAGCCATTGAAATAATAATCAACTGCTTTTTTGTAAACTGTAATTTCCGATAATTTAACGTATTGATTGAGAGGATAATAGTCATATTTAAAATAAATTAGGAGTCATGGATGTTGGATATAAGCCTCAAATTGAGCTAACAAATTCATATAGTTCTCAGGTGGATTAATGTCTGGTTTTCTTTGACGTATAACTGATAGAGCTTGGTCACGTTTTAGGCTAAAACGCTGCATATAAAACGCTGTAATGACAAATCCTAGACGTTGAATTCCTGCTGTATCATGTAATAGAACAGAGTACCCGGAATCAATTAGGTTATTTATCAATTTAGTCATATCTATAGTCCATTGCACACTGGGAGGTGAAGAGAGAGTAAGAGGCGCCCAAATCATGATCCGGTGACTGAAGTCAAAAGGTGGTTGATCCTGTTGTATTTGAAGATTTATAATAGCTGAAATATGGCTATAAATAAAATTCCAATCGAAGTTTCTTATTCGTCCCCCAATATATAACCTTCCTGGTATCATTTCCACCATACTTATGAGATAACCCTCCTTTATAAAAGATATCTTCCAAAAATGCTCTTTAATTCTGATAAAGTTTAAAACTGCACATAAAAATATAATTTTTTACTAAAAGGCTTTTCACTATTTTATTTCCTATAATTTGTTTTATGTTGACTAGAAACGTAAGGAATATAAATAAAAAAGACTTTAAGCCTTAAGAGATATATTTAAGGCTTAAAGCAAAGTAAATAGTAAATGAAATGACTAAGTAGCAACTGATAATCCCTATTCTTACAGGTTTAGAATACCCTTTTAGCCAGCCCCATCTTTTATCGTCGTAATCGAAAATAAAATAGTCTGCAACGACCGACAAAATAATAATGATACCTACTATTAGCAAACTCATTTTTTATCCCCCATTTACGTATTTATTAAATAATATACCAAAATTAACAATAAATAACAAAATATCACCTGAAATATCTGCTATATTAATTTCAAATACACATATACAAAAAGAACCCTTTGCCCATGTAGGCAAAGGATTTTCAAATTTATTGGAATAGGGGGAATACATTATTAGTCTGGCCAGATTTGTAGATTCATATACATATACCTTTAAAAACAAATGTTGGCATTAACTATATTTATAGAAATAACCTTTACTTCGTTATATTGTTCGTTAATTAAATACTAAATTACTTCATTTATTATTAATGTTTTAACATTTACTCTATGTGACGACAAATGGATCATTTTTCTACAACCTATGTAAATAATAAAGTTATTTTAAATAAAGTACTTTAAAGATTACTTAAAGGAATAAAAGAATTGGGTAAATTTAATTTGAATAAAAAACCTTAGCAAATCTAAGGGATTTTTTGCTTGCAGTTAAATCATCTCCTTTAAAGGTTAATCTTTATTGTTTAGGATTTTTAAATCACTTTATTATTGCTTCTCTGTTGAATGATCCATTCTTTATCTGGATGGAGAAAAAATTTAATCAACCCTTCTTCATCATTTGATTTATCTCTTCTTCTTTTTCTTTATTTAGTTTTGAAGGACTAAACTTATTACTTAAGCTATCCCGTCTAATCCTCTAAACATAAGCTGCTTTAATCGGTGTCATATATTTTTCTATTTCTTTCACTGTATTGGTCTCCTTTTTATGCTATTCTAAAAAAGAAGAGCATAAGGGGTTTTTGCTATCACAGAGCGTGATAGGCTAGGCAGAGCCTAGCAAAACCGTGATATCACAAGAAGTTCTCCAAGAACCCCCTCAGCGTCCCCCTGTGTTTTTTCACTTCATGGCTAAATCTTGTTGCTTTTCATTCAATTTTTGGAGCTTTTCTTGTAAACTTTTTTGTTCATCTTTATAGAGCTGAATGCTTTCATTACTTGATTGAATGGCATCCTTTTTCATCGCAATTTTTGATTCAGTATCGGCTTTTTCCTCATTCACTTGGTACTTCATATCACGTTGTAACTCGTTCATTTCTTGTTGGGTTTGACGTTTATGTTTGGCTTCTACCGTGATTGCTTTTTCATAGTTTTTCATTTTCTTTTTGACAAATTGTTTCTCTAAATCATTAACCAAAAGCGCATATTCTTGTTTGGTTTTTACTCCTTTTCCTTCTTCGCTTTTCGTTTTTCGTTGGTCAGAATAGAGCGTCGTAATTAACGCATGAGCATCTATTTCCTCTGTTGAATCTGTTTCTGAATCACTCGTTACATCATCCACGTTTACCGTTTCTTTTTCTTCATTTTCTTGATATAGATCAAAGGCAAGTGCTTACCAATTTAGAGATAGATCGCTGATTCTTACCACATAATAGCCCTCATCTTCATACAATAAATGAACAGATAATTTGATGTTTGGATTCGCTTTTTCTCTTTTTCAAAGGGCTTTACTGACTTTAATTGCTCATCCTTTAATGTTCTTTCATCGAATAACACTATAGTACGTATCCTCCTTTTAACTTTTGAATAGAATTTGATTAAATTGTTAGTAGTAACCTGTAGCAATGGACAAAAAGAAAGAACGTGTTTCCATGAAAACACGTTCTGACTGTACGTTGTTACACTATCTGTTTAGTGAAGATGAACTAACTAGTAAACCATGATTCCTCTAACTTTCTGTATTCTTACGTATTAATTTATCACGATCAATAAATTGAGGAGGTTTCTCCATCCAAGAACGCTCAATTAACATATTCGCTCCATCTTCAGCATAGGCTCCTGATTTCATAATAAATTTACTATAAAGAGCTGCTAAATCATGCCGTATACTTAAGGACATCGCGCTCCCATATGTTGCAACTCCAAGGGCACACAATGCATTAACAAAACAAAGCATAACCTGCTCTGAATAAGGAGCTACAGTGGAGTCTGTAACACACGTATCCCAGGTCATAGAGGCAGGAATATCACTTTCATGTAACATTCCATGAGTATTATAGAGAATATCTGAAGTGAGTTTCGTACCGCGTATAAAATGCTTTTTTAGCTCAACATCCTTCGCTACTTGAGAGAAGCCTAAAAGGACATCCTTCCCCAGTTCATTATTAAGTGATGTCATATATAAATGAGAGGTTTCCAGTGCAAGTAGAGATCGTTTATGCCCAAACCATCCGGTTAGAAACTTCTGCTCTGTCACAAACTCTACTTTCTTTGGGTAATCCATATAAGGTGGTCGAATAAAGACACCTTTTTCCTTCATAACTTCTCGTGTAGCACCATTAAGGCTAATCGCCTCTTCCACATATTTATGGAATAAATCATGGATATCCTTCCGACAGGCCAATGTAATACCACCTGCATGTGCAGTCATTCCAAATTTACTCATGTGTAGAAGATAGGCCATATAAAAAACATCTGTAAAAAGACGGGGCGCATTCAATTTAACATGTTTTTCTACGGGAAACCCCACGGGTTTAGGAATTCCTTCTTGTTGAAAAAGCGTTTCTATTTCTACTAGATGCGCTTGAGCTACATTAATGGTTTCTTCTAAAAGAGGTTTGACATCTGGATCCTCTACTGTTTGTAAAAAATGAGTTACCATACAGATATTTAAACTATCATTCATATAAGTATTCCACAGGTTTGAGATTTCAGCGCTTGTAAGACGCGATGATTTATTCATTTCTACCATATATTATCCTCCATTCATGTTTATCTTTTACATAAAATGGTAACAATAAACATAAGTTTGAGGATTTTAACTTGGACTTTCCATTCAGAACCACCCTATCTACCAGGGGTGGTTTTTTCTTATCTTTAATAAGTCCCTTTTTATTCTTGTTCCCTATCAATCGCACAATACGTGCTCTTCTTCCGTACAAGTGTAAGCAATAGCACCTCGTACATCCGTTTTTTAGGGTTCGTACTTAGTCTAACGATCCATCACACTCCAAATATGCCCATGAAGATATAAAAGGGAATTTGAAGCGTAGGATGAATAAAAAAACGTAACATCATCGTCACCATAAGTAAGCCAATAATGAACAACAAATCAAAAAGATAAAGAGATTTATTAATCTTTAATTCCGTCGAGATTTCTTTTGGGATGTTATAGTTTGCCATGACCCTTCTCCTTTCCATAAAAAAGAGAAGTAACGCTTGTTACTTCTCTTCTGGTTTATTTCGTTTCTTTGATCCAAGTTTTCGTAAATCTCGTCCTGTATTTCGTCCAATTTGATAAGAGCGTTTTGTTTTATAGAGTGTTTGCGATTTATCAATACGTTCTCTTACTTTTCCCACGCCTCCTCTAACCTACCTATAATTATACTTATTTACAAAAATCACTAATTACACCCTAACCTTAACTTAAAGTATCCAATTTTCCAACAGCCCAATACTTATCTTTTGTACATTAACTAACCTGTGTTTAATCTGTAACTTGTATTTAAGAATGTTTCAATTTTACATTTAATAAAGATAAACACCACTATAAAATATAAAAGATGCTTTGTATCCCCAAATAAGTTCAACCTAAGTTCACCTTTGGTTAAACTAAAGGTGAACTTAGGTTATCCGACATGCACACTACATTCCAGACAAGTTAAACCATCACCTCAACAAGTCCAACTAAATCCGTCACTTGTCCGAATATTCGTCGGAAAGATGTACAAGATGTCGTTTTGTACGACTCTTTTTGTTTTCTTAATGTCTTTATTTGTTCAAAATGTTGTTTTGTACGATATAAAACGTTTCTATTATGTTATCATGATGTCATGATGTATTTTTTCAAAGGAGGTTTTTTGTAATGGACTACGAAAAAGTGTATTCTTTGACGGCAATAGCAGACAAACTAGGGCGTTCAAGGTCTAGTGTCTATGATTGGCTCCATACATATAAGGAATTTATAGAACCGCACACCGTCGGAAAAGGCCGGACAAAGAAATACAAAGAATCTATTTTTCCTGTATTGTCACTTATAGAAGACTTGAAAGCCGAAGGGCATCCTAATGACTATATTCGTGCTTTGCTTGCTTCGGAAGGTCATGATATTGTTGTTGAAGGAGAAACAAATGAGAATGCTCCAGTTTTGACACAATTAACTGAAGCATATAAAACTATCCTAACGAAAGTTGAAACGCTGGAATCACAAAATGAAGATTTAGCACGTCAAAATGAAAAAATGGCAAATGCTATGCAGGCAATGGCTGAAGTAATACGACAAACGGCGGCAACTAATGAAGAGAAAGAAGCAGAGCGTGAAAAACGACAACTTGAACGTGATCAAATGTTAATAGATACTATGCGACAGCTTCATGCTGACAAACAACAGGAACCGAAAGGCTTCTTCTCAAAACTATTTGGTAAGTAAAAGAACCCCAACGAATTAATCGTTAGGGTTCTTTTATTTATATAGTCGGTCTCCACCTACTAAAAGGGTTATTCTCATTTGAAGATTTACATAATCTAAACGTTTTTGGCATAAAAAACAACAATTTTAACACATTCTAAGCTAATTGGGGAGGGGAAAAAAATTCCCCTCCCCAAAACTAAAAATCTCATATATGATGGACTCAACCTCTACACTAATATGGGATCTGCGTAGCTAAATATACTTCTTTTGATATATTTTACTAATTTTTTATTGAATTATGAGACTACTTAACGCTATAATTAAACTAACAAAAATGTCCGGAATAGAAAAAAGACTTCAACTGTTTAAGTAGTGCAGCAACACTCTTAAACCGTTCACCCTAATCACGGTAGGGAAAACACTTGTCGAAGTCTCTTGTTAATAGAGTTAGTTTTTCTATAAAATAAAACTTATGGTTTTATTTTATATGAAATTGACATCTATTTCAAGGGCTTAGTTCATCAAAATCAAGACATTGTTTTCCTTTTTCCAGGGAAACAGTGTCTTTTTTGTGTTCCTTAAAGGAGAAGATGAACAAATGACAAAGATCTTGACCTGCTATTTAAAAGATGTAGACACATTCAATGGACGGTTCAAATGGTTATGGACCCACAAGTCCACACTTCGGAAAAAGAAAGAAGAGTTTTTAGAAAATCT
>NZ_JAIQVD010000013.1:0-86673 GCF_035064545.1 Bacillus sp. ILBB4
AGCGGAAGTAGTTCAGTGGTAGAACACCACCTTGCCAAGGTGGGGGTCGCGAGTTCGAACCTCGTCTTCCGCTCCATTTCTATATAAAAAAGATATTGGGGCCTTAGCTCAGCTGGGAGAGCGCCTGCCTTGCACGCAGGAGGTCAGCGGTTCGATCCCGCTAGGCTCCACCATACATATAAACATACAACCTTTAAGCAAATTGCTTAAAGGTTTTTTTATGTAGTTTCTACAAATTAGAATTGTATATATATTCAAAAAAGTGTCGAGTTGAGCCATCGCTCATTTAGCCGTTACAATAGGAGAGTAGCAACATTTGTGATGGGGGGACATATTATGAATAAGCTTTCAATTATTGGAGTACCAATGGATTTAGGTCAAACTCGCCGAGGGGTCGATATGGGGCCAAGTGCGATACGATATGCAGGTGTTATTGAACGCATCGAGAATATTGGATATAGTGTAGAAGATAAAGGGAATATTGAAATTGCCTTAGCTGAACGAGTACATAGTGATGAAAATACAAACTTAAAGAATTTAAAAGCTGTAGCAGATGCTAGCGAGAGGCTTGCTCAGACCGTAAGTGATGTTATTACAAATAAAAGGTTTCCTTTAGTACTGGGGGGAGATCACAGCATCGCTATCGGAACACTAGCAGGAGTAAGTCGTCATTATAAAAACTTGGGCGTGATTTGGTATGATGCACACGGAGATTTGAATACAGCAGATACGTCTCCTTCAGGAAATATTCACGGTATGCCATTGGCGGCAAGTATAGGTATAGGAGACGACGCATTGACTCGAATTGGTGGTTATACACCTAAAGTCAAGCCGGAAAATATTGTGATTATCGGAGCACGTTCTTTAGATGAAGGAGAAAAAGAGTTAATAAAGGAAAAAGGGATTAAAGTGTATACGATGCATGAGATAGATCGAATGGGTATGACAAAAGTAATGGAAGAAACAATTTTATATTTGCGTGATAAAACAGATGGCGTTCATCTATCACTCGATTTAGATGGGTTGGATCCACATGATGCACCTGGAGTAGGAACGCCAGTTATCGGTGGAATAAGCTACAGAGAAAGTCATTTAGCTATGGAGATGTTAGCAGAATCTCAGCTAATCACTTCTGCTGAGTTTGTGGAAGTGAATCCTATTTTAGATGAACGGAACAAAACAGCTACCGTAGCTGTTGCATTAATGGGCTCACTTTTAGGAGAGAAATTAGTATAAAACATTAGTACCTACCAAAAGGTACATGAAATATATATGAAGATAAAAAAAAGAAGCTCTTAGTTCGGATTCGAGAGCTTCTTTATATAGAGAAAAACTTTTCATATTCATTTAATAAACCATCTAGCTCTGAACTTACTCTCACTACTGTTAGTGATGATAAAGGGTTTTCTGCTGCAAGAGTGACCATGTTATTTCTACATTCTTCAATTTGATTCAAAAGGTTCTCTTTTATATGAGTCAAGCTTTCCACTCCTCTTCTTTTCATCTATACTAATTACATAACCTACGTACGATCTTTTTAAACGTATTTGACAAATTTTTGTTAAAATAATTAAGCATAAGTGAAACTTTATGATAAAGTACACGTATATATACTATCCCGCAATGGGCGGAGGTAACCGTTACATGGATTTATTATTAAAAAGAAAAATAAAAAAAGTAAAAAAAGGTGACCAGGATGCGTTTGCTGACATAGTAGAATATCACAAGGATAAACTTTTTCATCTATGTTATCGAATGTTAGGAAACCGGGAAGAAGCGCAAGACGCTGCCCAAGAAGCGTTTATTCGAGCCTATGTAAATATTCATAGCTATGACACGAGTAAAAAATTTTCCACCTGGTTATATCGAATTGCTACAAATCTTTGTATTGATCGAATTCGTAAAAAAAAGCCAGACTATTATTTAGATGCAGAAGTAGCCGGGACCGACGGGTTAAATATGTACTCTCAAATAGCTGCCGATCAGGCCTTACCAGAGGAAGAACTAGAGCAAGTAGAATTGCAAGAATTCATTCAGTCGGAAATATTAAAGCTACCTGAGAAATATCGAACTGTCATTGTCCTAAAATATATAGATGAGCTGTCGTTAAAAGAAATCAGCGATATTTTAGACCTGCCTCTTGGTACGGTAAAGACTAGAATTCATAGAGGACGTGAAGCTTTAAGAAATCGACTTCGCCACTTGTAAGGAGTGAACTAAGAATGAAATGTCCAAAAATGTATGTAAATCTCATTCATGAGCATTTAGATGGAGATATTACAAAAGAAAATGAACTGTTATTAAAAGAGCATTTGCATCAATGCAAAGATTGTCAGCAGCATATGCATCAGTTAAAAAGAACCATTGCATTTGTGCAAAGCACTTCTCATATAGAATTACCTATGAACTTTACAGCAGGTGTCATGGCTGGGTTACCACGTGAGAAGAATCGAATTCGAATGAATAGATGGTTTACAAACCACCCGATTCTTAGTGCAGCTGCTGTATTTGTGCTGTTAATGTCCGGCACCGTGTTTTCAGCTTGGGAAACGGATGAAGACTTTTCTGTTTCAAAGCAGTCGAACTTGGTCATTCACGATAAAACAGTCGTTGTACCAAAAGGTGAGACCGTCAAAGGTGATATTACTGTGAGAAATGGCGATATTAAAATTGAAGGAAAAGTAGATGGAAACGTTACTGTTATACATGGTGATAAGTATCTAGCTTCTGCAGGAGAAGTGACAGGCAATATTGAAGAGTTAGACAAGATTTTTGACTGGGTATGGTATAACGTCAAAACTCATGCCAAACAAGCTGTTGACTTTTAATAGTTGAAACATAAAATCGTCCGCTTATCTTGTTAGAGAGGAACAGTGGACGGTTTTATTTATATAAAAAGAAGGCTACATTATATAGGAACAAGGATTTAAAAATAAGATGTAATTTACAGTGTAATTTTGTTTTATGGTATAATAAAACGGTTATGTTATCTTTATTACATATATAGAGGAAGTGAGAAGATGCCTATTGGAGACCTGCCAATCCTCTCATATTTAGGAAAAATTGTTGATGTTCTCCTGGTATGGTTCGTCATATATAAATTAATTATGGTCATAAGAGGTACAAAAGCAGTACAGCTTTTAAAAGGAATCACGGTGATTTTAGTTGTTCGCTTTATAAGTAACTTCCTTGGACTAAATACGCTGCAATGGTTAATGGACCAAGCGTTAACGTATGGGTTTTTAGCTATCATTATTATCTTCCAGCCAGAGCTGCGCCGAGCGCTTGAACAGCTTGGGAGAGGACGTTTGTTTTCACGCAGTAATTTGCCTGAAGAAGATGAGCGTACCGTTACGATTGAGGCGATTATAAAAGCAACGCATTATATGGCTAAAAGACGCATAGGTGCATTGATCTCAATCGAAAGAGAGACGGGTATGGGTGATTATATTGAAACAGGTATACCGCTCAACTCGAATATTTCTTCTGAATTATTAATCAACTTATTTATACCAAATACACCACTTCATGATGGAGCGGTTATTTTACAGCGGGATCAAGTAGCCGCTGCAGCATGTTACTTACCTTTATCTGAAAGTCCTTTTATTTCAAAAGAATTAGGTACTCGCCATCGTGCTGCTGTAGGAATAAGTGAAGTAACAGATAGTGTGACTGTTATTGTATCTGAAGAAACTGGAGGCATTTCCGTTACCAAAAATGGTGAATTGTATCGTGAATTGACAATTGATACATTGAGAGAAATGCTAGAAAAAGAATTAGTCACAACTTCTAAAGCAACTTCTTCCACTCGTTGGCAATGGAGGTTGAAGAAGAATGGATAAATTGATGAATCGATCGTGGGTTATGAAAATTATCGCGTTGCTGTTAGCCTTCATGTTATATTTATCTGTTAATTTAGATGATGGTGCCAGTTCATCAAATAAGATTCTGAACCGAAGCAGTTCTGCCAACACTGGAGTAGAAACATTAACAGATGTTCCAGTTCAAGTATCCTATAATGAGAAGAACAGAATTGTAAGAGGTGTTCCGGATACGGTTATTATGACACTGGAAGGTCCTAAAAATATTTTGGCTCAAACAAAGTTACAAAAAGATTATCAAGCTTATATTGACCTTGATAATTTAAGCTTAGGGCAGCATAGAGTCAAGGTTCAGTATCGAAATATCTCTGATAATTTAAACGTAGTGGTTAAGCCTGATATTGTAAACGTAACAATTGAAGAACGCGATTCAAAACAGTTTTCAGTAGAGGCAAGCTATGATAAAAACAAGGTCAAGAATGGATATGAAGCAGGGGAAGCAACCGTTAGTCCAAGAGCCGTCACGGTAACGGGCGCATCAAGTCAATTAGATCAAGTTGCTTATGTGAAAGCTATTATTGATTTAGATAATGCTTCAAAAACAGTGACGAAACAAGCAACTGTTGTCGCACTAGACAAGAATTTAAATAAATTGAATGTAACAGTTCAACCAGAAACGGTCAATGTAACAATCCCAGTGAGAAATATTAGTAAAAAAGTGCCGATCGATGTGATTCAAGAAGGCACGCCAGGCGACGGTGTCAACATTACGAAGCTAGAGCCTAAAACAGATACAGTGAAAATTATCGGTCCATCTGATTCTTTAGAAAAAATCGATAAAATTGATAATATTCCAGTCGATGTTACCGGTATTACGAAATCTAAAGATATTAAGGTGAACGTCCCTGTTCCAGACGGAATAGATAGTGTAAGTCCTAAACAAATTACCGTTCATGTGGAAGTAGACAAACAAGGTGATGAGAAAGACGCAGAAGAAACGGACGCAAGTGCAGCTGAGACTAAGTCATTTAAGAATTTACCGGTTTCTTTAACTGGTCAATCCTCAAAGTACACGTATGAACTGCTTTCTCCTACTTCAGTAGATGCGGATGTAAAAGGACCAAAATCTGATTTAGATAAGTTGACGAAAAGCGGCATTAGCTTGTCAGCGAATGTAGGGAATTTATCTGCCGGGGAGCACACGGTTCCTATTATAATAAATAGTCCCGACTCCGTTACATCAACTCTATCGACTAAACAGGCAAAAGTTCGTGTAACAGCGAAAAAACAATCAGGGACAAATGATGAGCAAACAGATAAAGAAACAAGTGGAAGTACGAGCGATAAAGAAACAAGTGGAAGTACGAGCGATAAAGAAACAAAGCCAGACACGGGAACTGGATCAGGAACAAATCCTGGGACGGGAAATTCAGGTGATTCAGCTGATAAACCAAGCGAAGAGACTGATACACCTGAAGACAATACAGATACACCAACAGATAGTACAGAAACTGGTGACGACAGTAGTAATCAAAGTGATGAAAATTCTACACCCGTAGATGGACAGACAGATAATACATCAGGAAACTAAATGTTTTGACATGAAGGAGAGAAAATTAATGGGTAAGTATTTTGGAACAGACGGAGTACGAGGAGTTGCCAATAGTGAATTAACTCCTGAGCTTGCTTTTAAAATTGGACGCTTAGGTGGTTACGTTCTAACAAAAGATTCAGAGCGACCAAAAGTATTAATCGGACGCGATACACGCGTTTCTGGTCATATGTTAGAAGGAGCGCTTGTTGCAGGATTGCTTTCAATTGGAGCAGAAGTTATGCGACTAGGCGTTATTTCAACTCCAGGGGTAGCGTATTTAACAAAAGCACTTGGCGCACAAGCAGGAGTCATGATCTCTGCTTCGCATAACCCAGTTCAAGATAACGGAATTAAATTCTTTGGTCCAGATGGATTTAAACTTTCAGATGCCCAAGAGAATGAAATTGAAGCGTTAATGGATAGTGACACAGATCAATTACCAAGACCTGTTGGGGGAGACTTAGGTCAGGTAAATGACTACTTCGAAGGTGGACAAAAATATCTTCAATACTTAAAACAAACGGTTGATGAAGACTTCTCAGGTATTCATGTGGCATTAGACTGTGCGCACGGGGCAACGTCATCTTTAGCAGCACATTTATTTGCAGATCTAGATGCAGATATTTCTACAATGGGGGCATCTCCAAACGGATTAAACATCAATGACGGTGTAGGATCTACACATCCGGAAGCATTAAGTGCCTTCTTAAAAGAAAAAGGAGCAGATGTTGGGTTAGCATTTGATGGAGACGGAGATCGTTTAATCGCAATCGATGAAAAAGGCGAGATTGTAGACGGTGATCAAATCATGTTCATTTGTGCAAAATACTTGTATGAACAAGGACGTTTAAAGAAAAACACGCTTGTTTCTACCGTTATGAGTAACTTAGGCTTCTATAAAGCACTAGAAGCTAGCGGGATTGAAAGTGCACAAACTGGTGTGGGCGACCGTTATGTAGTGGAAGAAATGAAAGCTAATCAATATAACCTAGGTGGAGAACAGTCAGGTCATATTATTTTCTTAGATTACAACACAACAGGTGACGGTATGCTTTCAGCTATTCAGCTTGTAAACATTATGCAAGCAACGAAAAAGCCTTTATCAGAATTAGCAGCTGAAATGAAGAAATATCCTCAGCTTCTTGTAAATGTAAAAGTAACAGATAAGCATCATGTTACAGATAACGAGAAGGTAAAAGTGGTTATTGAAGAAGTGGAAAAAGAAATGAATGGTAATGGCCGAGTACTTGTACGCCCTTCAGGAACAGAGCCGTTAGTGCGTGTGATGGTTGAAGCACAAACACAAGAAGAATGTGAAACTTATGTAACGCGTATCGTAGAAGTAGTAAAAGAAGAAATGGGCTTAGAGTAATTCATTAATTATATGCATAAGCGGTGACGTTTCAAGCCGTTTATGCATATTTTTATATTGTTGAGAAAAATTCTTGGAAATTATCTGATGCCAAAGGCTGTTTTTGCAGATAATAAAGAAGATAATTGACGTTTTCTCACTTCTTATTGTAATATTAAATCTGTTCGTCTCTTAATTTATGTAAAGGAGTGAACAATCTATTTTAAAAGTGAATACAAAGCGCCTGAACTAAGTAAAGGGACGGAAACGACTTAGTTGACGAGGAGGAGGTTTATCGAAGTATCGGCGGATGCCTCCCGGTTGTTGATTATCACGGCCGAAAACTTGATGTGAAAAACAATGAGGTGACTTATTGTACAAAAGCATTGAGATGGTAATCATTGATGATGAAAAGAGACTCTCTTTTCATACATGAAGGAGGATTTTATCTATGTGCGGAATTGTAGGATATATTGGAACAGAAGATTCGAAAGAAATTTTATTACGTGGTCTTGAAAAGTTAGAATATCGAGGCTATGACTCAGCGGGTATTGCAGTTGTTAACAATGAAGGCGTACACGTATTCAAAGAAAAAGGCCGTATTGCAGAATTGCGTCAGGCAGTAGATAACAGTGTTGTAGCACCAGCAGGTATCGGTCATACGCGTTGGGCAACTCATGGTGTACCAAGCCAAGAAAATGCTCACCCGCATCAAAGTACATCTGGACGCTTCACACTTGTGCATAACGGTGTAATTGAAAACTATGCTATTTTGAAACGTGAATATTTACAAGATGTAACGTTCAAAAGCGAAACGGATACAGAAGTAATCGTTCAGTTAATTGAAAAAATCGCAGCAGAAGGCTTAGATGTAGAAGAAGCGTTCCGTAAGACAGTGAGCTTGCTTCACGGTTCTTATGCACTAGCTCTTGTTGATAACAAAGATAAAAATACAATCTACGTAGCTAAAAACAAAAGCCCGCTTCTTGTAGGTGTTGGCGAAGGATTTAACGTTGTAGCGAGCGATGCTATGGCAATGCTTCAAGTAACAGATCAATACGTAGAATTAATGGATAAAGAAACAGTAATTGTTACAAAAGAAGGCGTAACAATTAAAACGCTTGATGGTGAAGTGGTAGAAAGAGCACCTTATACAGCAGAGCTTGATGCAAGTGATATTGAAAAAGGTACGTACCCTCACTATATGTTAAAAGAAATTGATGAGCAGCCTTTAGTTGTTCGTAAAATCATTCAAGAGTATCAAAATGAGAACAATGAACTGCACATTGATGCAGACATTTTAGGAGCAATGGATGAAGCAGACCGCATCTATATCGTAGCATGTGGAACAAGCTATCATGCAGGCCTAGTAGGTAAACAATTCATTGAAACGTGGGCGAAGGTTCCAGTAGAAGTGCACGTAGCAAGTGAATTCTCTTATAACATGCCGCTTTTATCTGAAAAGCCATTGTTTATCTTTATCTCTCAAAGTGGAGAAACAGCTGACAGCCGTGCAGTATTAGTTCAAATTAAAGAACTAGGTTACAAAGCGTTAACAATCACAAACGTTCCGGGATCAACATTATCTCGTGAATCTGATTATACGTTATTACTTCATGCAGGTCCGGAAATTGCTGTAGCATCAACAAAAGCTTACACAGCTCAATTAGCAGTGCTATCAATTCTAGCGGCTGTAACAGCAAAAACACGCGGCATTGAATTAGAATTTGATTTAGTTCAAGAGTTAGCAATCGTAGCAAACACAATGGAAGTACTTTGCGACGACAAAGAAGAAATGGAAAGCATTGCTCTTCAATTCTTAGCAACAACTCGCAACGCATTCTTTATTGGACGTTCTGTCGATTATTATGTAGGTTTAGAAGGTGCGTTAAAACTAAAAGAAATCTCTTACATCCAAGCAGAAGGATTTGCTGGAGGAGAGCTTAAGCACGGAACAATTGCTTTAATTGAAAACAATACGCCAATTATTGCATTAGCAACACAAGAGCATGTAAACTTAAGCATCCGTGGTAACGTAAAAGAAGTAGTAGCACGTGGAGCTAATCCTTGTATCATTTCAATGAAAGGATTAGAAACAGAAGAAGATCGCTACGTGATTCCGAAAGTTCATGAAACACTTTCACCATTAGCAGCGGTTATTCCTTTACAATTAATCTCTTACTACGCTGCACTGCACCGCGATTGTGATGTAGATAAACCACGTAACTTAGCAAAATCAGTTACTGTAGAATAATAAGGTTCTAGACACCCTTCTACTATAGAAGGGTGTTTTTGTATATCCGAGAAAGAGAACAAACACTTTTTTTATCATAAGTCTCATTGAGCTAAAAAATATATTTGCTTGCTCCATTTATTTTATATAATGAAATAGGTAAAGGAACGAACCTCAGCTATTAAAAAGGACGTGGAAAGCATTAGTGGATTGGCTCAAAGTATAAAGTACGTGTTGCGAGGCATCTTTTTTGTGTTGTATTTTCCCTTTTATTTTGTATTTCAAGTCTTTTGTAAAATATGGATATATTTCATCGCTCAGCCCCTCATGTGGATAGGAAAAAGAATCATTCAACCTATCTTTTATTTCATTTGGATATACATCATACGTTTTCTGTTCGTCTACCCTATTTCTTGGCTAGGGAATGAGATAATATATCCTTGTATTCTCTTTGTTTGGAAACGATGTTTTTTGCCTATAACTAGATTTATATGGAGGTATGCCGTATATCCTATATTGTATTTAGTTTGTTACCCTTGTTATCTTTTTTGGAAATACCTTGTGCTGCCTTTTTACAATGAAATTGTTCTTCCTGTGCTTTCATTCTGTCAGCGTATCTTTTTCTGTTTCTGGAAGGGATTTAAGTGGATTGGAATTCATATAATCTATTACCCTTTACGCTGGTTTTGGATGACATGTATATATAACCCCCTTAAAAAAGTGTATATCAAAATCATTCAGCCTGTTCTCAAATGGTTTTCTCATTTATTTAGTTAACGAAATATACCAAAAGATTGCTTTTCTTTTTTAAGTATTAAACTCGAAAGATAAGAGGGAATTGATGTATAATAAAAACGGATATATCATTGCCTATTTATTTTATTAGATTCAATTTTGAAAGAGAGTGAAACAATATGGGCCGTAAGTGGAACAATATTAAAGAAAAGAAAGCGTCAAAAGATGCTAATACAAGTCGTATATATGCCAAGTTTGGCCGTGAAATTTATGTGGCTGCGAAACAAGGCGAGCCAGATCCAGAATCAAACCAAGCGTTAAAAGTTGTATTAGAACGCGCGAAAACATACAATGTGCCAAAAGCAATTATTGATCGTGCGATTGAAAAAGCAAAAGGCGGATCAGAAGAAAATTACGATAATCTTCGTTACGAAGGTTTTGGACCAAATGGCTCAATGGTTATCGTAGATGCTCTTACGAATAACGTAAACAGAACAGCTTCAGACGTGCGTGCTGCTTTTGGTAAAAACGGCGGTAATATGGGAGTAAGCGGATCAGTAGCGTACATGTTTGATCCAACAGCTGTTATTGGTGTAGAAGGTAAGGATGAAGAAGAGACGCTAGAACTGTTAATGGAAGCAGATGTAGACGTGCGTGACATTTTAGAAGAAGAAGATTCTGTAATTGTTTATGCTGATCCGGATCAATTCCATGCGGTACAAAAAGCGTTCAACGATGCTGGTATTACGGAATTTACAGTAGCTGAGCAAACGATGCTTGCTCAAAATGATGTCACTCTTCCTGAAGATGCACAAGCTCAGTTTGAAAAAATGATTGATGCATTAGAGGACTTAGAAGACGTGCAGCAAGTATATCACAACGTTGATTTAGGATAATAGTGAAAGAGGCAGACCTATCAAAGAGGTCTGTCTTTTTTTTATAGGCCGTGTGAAAAGCATCTATTGACCCTTTTTCTTCGTTTGGAATATGGTAAGATAATGAATTAAGAATAGAAAATAGTAGAATTTTATAAGAGATAAATGGAGGGAAAGCAGTTGAAAAAATTAATGGTGGGGATGGCGTTAACGGCTGCACTTGCAACGGCTGTAACGCCTGGCTTTGGCTCAATTGGGGGAAATCAAGGAAAGGCATATGCAGCGACAGTTACATATAAAGTAACGGCAAGCAAGCTAAATGTGAGAAGCGGAGCGGGAACGAATTACGGGATTATCGGCAGCGTAGTGAAAGATCAAATGCTATCTGTGGTGAGTAAAAGCGGAAGCTGGTACAAAATTAACTATAACGGTCGCACGGGCTACGTAAGCAGTGATTATGTACAAGCATCAGGAACAACAACGCCGCCAGCAGAAAGCACAACGTACACAGTAACGGCAAGCACGCTGAATGTAAGAAGCGGAGCAGGCACTAGCTATGCGTCTATAGGAAGTGTGACAAAAGGCCAGAAGCTGTCTGTGGTGAGCAAAAGCGGAAGCTGGTACAAAATTAACTATAACGGTCGCACGGGCTACGTAAGCAGCGATTATGTACAAGCATCAGGAACAACAACGCCGCCAGCAGAAAGCACAACGTACACAGTAACGGCAAGCACGCTGAACGTAAGAAGCGGAGCGGGCACTAGCTATGCGTCTATAGGAAGTGTGACAAAAGGCCAGAAGCTGTCTGTAGTGAGCAAAAGCGGAAGCTGGTACAAAATTAATTACAACGGCCGCACAGGCTATGTAAGCAGTGACTATGTACAGGCTTCAGCTACAGCGTCTCCAAAGCTCGTAGTCGATTCTTTTAAAACGTTAGGTAACGCTCAGCAAGTCATCTTGGTTACAGCAGATAACTACGATACGAAGTCTGCTAAAATTCAAACGTTTGAAAAAGTTGATGGGAAATGGAAGCAAGTTTTAACTGCGAACGGTGTACTTGGGCAAAAAGGATTCGCTTTATCGAAAAAAGAAGGAGATATGGAATCTCCGACAGGGAAATATACAATTGGCACAGCATTCGGACGCTATGAAAATCCTGGAACTAAGCTTCCATATCGAAAGATTACAGCAAATGATGTTTGGGTAGACGATTCAAAAAGTTCTCTATATAATACGTGGCAGCAAAAGCCGGCTAATGGCCGCTGGACGAGCGCTGAGAACATGGACATCCCGGCTTACGATTATGGGTTTGTCATTAATTATAATGAATCTAGAACGCCAGGAAATGGAAGTGCAATCTTCTTCCATGTAGGAACAAATTATACCGCAGGATGTACGGCTACTTCTAAAGAACAAGTTGTCTCTATTTTAAAATGGTTAAATCCAGAGAAAAATCCGGTTATTATTCAATCTCCTGTAAGTGAATTAGATAAATATTAAGTTAGAAAGCAGCTGAACTTTTACAGTTCAGCTGCTTTTTTATGTAATTAAAAGCTTTGTCTGTCTGTGGTACGACAAAGTTAGTTTTCCTATTCATTGAATGAAAGCGTTTAATCTCTTACGATTAAAGTATCATCACGTAGAGAAAGGAAGAGAGCAAATGGCTCAATCTAATATAAAAGTAGCTGTACAAAAGTTTGGGAACTTTCTAAGTTCAATGGTTATGCCAAATATCGGAGCATTTATTGCATGGGGACTTATTACTGCTTTATTTATTCCAACAGGCTTTTTTCCAAATGAAAGCCTTGCCAAACTAGTGGATCCAATGGTCAAGTATTTGCTTCCGCTGCTAATTGGCTATACAGGAGGAAAGCTTGTACACGATCAGCGCGGAGGCGTTGTAGGTGCTATCGCGACCATGGGTGTCATCGTTGGATCTGATATTCCGATGTTTCTAGGCGCTATGATTATGGGACCGCTTGGCGGTTATATCATCAAGAAGTTTGATCAGTTTATTGAAGGTAAAGTCAAAACAGGATTCGAGATGTTAATTAATAATTTCTCAGCAGGTATTCTTGGAGGAATTCTAGCAATTCTAGCCTTTTTAGGAGTTAGTCCAGCAGTGGACGGATTTACAGGTGCGCTTGTAGTGGGTGTAGATTGGATGGTTGCACATGGCCTTCTTCCACTTACAAGTATTCTAATTGAACCAGCTAAAATTTTATTCTTAAACAATGCTATTAATCACGGTATCTTATCTCCAATCGGAGCAGAACAAATTCGAACAAATGGACAGTCCATTCTATTGTTATTAGAAACAAACCCTGGTCCGGGGTTAGGAATTCTGTTAGCGTATTGCTTCTTTGGAAAAGGAACAGCAAAACAGTCAGCGCCGGGAGCGGCCATCATTCATTTTATTGGCGGAATTCACGAAATTTACTTCCCTTACGTTTTAATGCGTCCGCTTCTAATCATTGCGGCTATTTTAGGAGGAATGAGCGGCGTATTTACATTTGTTCTTTTAGGCGGAGGCTTACAAGCGGTTGCTTCACCAGGAAGTATCTTAGCTATTTTGGCTGCTACACCAGGTAATGCAGGCAGCTATGTTGCAAATATCTCAGGTGTTCTCGTTGCAGCCATCGTATCGTTTATTGTAGGATCACTCATTTTAAAAACAGGTAAGCAGTCCGAAGATTTAGATGAAGCAGCTCGCAAAATGCAAGAGATGAAGGGCAAGAAGAGTTCTGTAGCAGGAAGCTTTACAAAACAGCAAGACGAAGTACCAGCAAGCGTTCAGAAAATTGTTTTTGCCTGTGACGCAGGTATGGGATCGAGTGCGATGGGCGCCTCTCTTCTTCGCAAGAAAGTTAAACAAGCAGATTTAAATATTTCGGTAACGAATACAGCGATCAGTAATATTCCAAGTGATGCTCAAATCGTTATTACACAGGAAGAGCTAACGCCAAGAGCTCAAAACAAAGTTCCAGATGCGTATCATATCTCGGTTGATAATTTTCTATCTAGTCCGGAATATGACAAACTAATTGATCAACTAAAAAATGATCATACTACTTCTAAAGCGGAAGAAGAAAAGAGAGTATCTGCAGAAAATAATACAGATAGTAATGAAGGTTTATTAAAAGAAGAAAACGTTTTCTTGAATCAGCACTTTTCTTCTAAGGAAGAAGCAATTCGATTTGCAGGAAGCGTGTTAGTAAAAGGCGGATATGTAGAAGAAAACTACGTTGAAGCGATGATTGATCGCGACAATATGACTTCTACTTATATGGGAAATGACGTAGCGATTCCGCACGGTACAGAAGAAGCGAAAAAGAACGTTTTAAGATCCGGTTTTACAGTGATTCAAGTGCCAGAAGGCGTTGATTTTGATGGTGAGAAAGTTCGTTTGATTTTTGGAATTGCCGGAAAAGACGGCACCCATTTAGAAATTTTATCTGGTATCGCGATTACATGTTCTGATATGGACAATATTGAAAAGATGGTTCATGCCAAATCAGCTAAAGAATTAATGGCTATTATTCAAAGTAACTAACGGGATAGAAAGGCATGGAGATGCCTTTTTATCCTTTGTTTATAAATAAGAAAAGAGTTGATGTTCTTGTTTATTACTTCAAGAGAAAAATCAATCATTGAGTTAATTATTAAAACGGCAGGAAAGCATACAGCACTTACACTTGCTACTTTTTTGAATGTAAGTGTAAGAACCGTTCACCGAGATTTGAAGGCAATTGAATCAATACTTAAAAAATTTGATTTGGAGCTGATTCGTACACAAGATGAAGGCCTAATGATTGAAGGTAAAAATGAACAAATTTTTCGTCTTATCCAAGAGCTGATGAAGATTAAAACGACGGATCAGTCTCCACAGGAAAGAAAATTAATTCTTTTAATTCTTCTTCTAGAAGAAGGAGATTCATTTAAATTACAAACGCTGGCTAAAGACTTAGAAGTAAGTATCACTACACTAACTGCTTATTTAGATGAATTAACAAAGTGGTTAACCACATTTGACGTTCTCCTTCATCGAAAAAGAGGGGTGGGAGTAGAGGTTCAAGCTACTGAAGCCAATAAACGGAAAGCATTAGCTAATTATTTTCTTGTTCACTTTAATGAAGAGTTAATTGAGTGCTTGTTTTTAGCAGAAGATCAGCAGCATACGGATGAAACAATTTTGCATTATTTTTATCCGGATTATTTGGCAGAAGTAGACCGAATTGTACATCAAGCGATTAATCAGCATCATTCTAAGCTGGCTGACAGCGATTATATAGGGCTCATTGTTCATATTTGCATTATGATACAGCGAACGAAAAAGCAAATGTATCTAGAAGACGACGGCGGCCAAACGGAAGAGCTGGTAAGTGAAATGTTCTTAATGAAGGATATTTGCCGCGAAATTGAAAGGGTATTTTCTCTTTCTTTTACAGAAAAAGATATTCATTTCTTAGCAGTGCGGCTACGTGCAGCAAAATTCCAAACTACTAGAGACGTATATTACGACAGCGTAGTGGTTGGGCAGATTATTAAGAATATGATTGCCCATGTTTCTGTTCAGCTTAACACCGACTTAACCGGTGATTTTTCCCTTTATCAAGGGTTACTTGCTCATATGGAACCGGCAATTTTTCGCCTTAAGCAAAAAATGGAGCTTTTTAATCCATTAACAGAAGAGATTAAGAAAAAGTATCCTGTTTTATTTATGGCTGTGAGAAACAGTATCGATCAAGAGCTGCCGGATTTAGTTTTTCCAGATGATGAAGTGGCATATCTTGTTTTGCATTTTGGTTCAACGTTAGTGCTAAAAGAAGAAGTCATGGAAATTCAGGCACTGATTGTATGTCCAACTGGAATTGGCACCTCGAAAATGTTAGCTAGCCGTATTCGTAAAGAGATTCCGGAGATTAATTCAGTTGTCATTAAATCGGTAAAAGAAATCAAAGAAGCCGCGCTTGAAGGGTATGACGTAGTGATTTCAACAGTAAGACTGCCTTTTTTAAATGTCGATTACATTTTAGTCAATCCACTCTTAACCGAAGAGGATATTCAATCCGTCCAGAATTTTTTACAGAAAAACATTCAAAAGTTAACCAAGGATAAGGACTATCGTTCGTTCCAATATAAAAATAAGACCGTTTCTACAGAAAAGCCGTCTTTTGAGGAAACGATGAAACAAATTAAAGATGTGCATGGAAGTATCGAATCAATTCTTCAAAACCTTAGAATGTATCGATTTTCGGATGCAGTGAGTCACGATCAAGTGATTTCGCACGTAGTACGCGCCGCTGAAAAAGAACGTTTAATAACCAATGCCAACTGCGTTATTCATCAGCTTAAGGAACGAGAAAACAAAGGCGGTTTAGGCATTCCGCAAACGAGTATGGCACTGTTCCATTGCCGTGAACATCACGTGAAAGAGCTGATTTTTCAAGTTTCACATTTAGAACAGCCTTGCACAGTTAAAGGTATGGACGGAACAAACATGCAGGCGCGTAACCTTCTATTAATGCTCGCACCTGAAGAGTTAAGTGAAGCACAGCAAGAAATCTTAAGTTTAATTAGTACCAGTTTAATTGAAGACCATGAAGCAATGATGATTTTTTCGTCTTCGAACGAAGAGATAATTCGCAAAAAGCTAGAGGATACGTTTCATGAGTACCTTCGAAATAATTTGATAAAGGAATGATTTTTGTGAAGCAAGCAGTTCATTTTGGAGCAGGCAATATTGGTCGAGGATTCATTGGGGCATTGTTTTCTCAAAGCAACTATCACGTCACATTCGTAGATATTGCTGAAAAGGTTATTAATCAGTTAAACGCAAATAAAGGGTATAACGTAGTGACAGCTGCAGAGCACGCGGAGACATTAGCTGTTCAAAACGTATCTGGTTTAAATAATCTGACACAAGAACAAGCCGTCATTAAAGCGATTAAAGAAGCAACGTACATTACGACGGCCATCGGACCGAACGTTCTGCCGCGAATTGCTCCTTTAATTGCTAAAGGTTTGGCTGAACGTGTAAAAACAAGCGACGAAAATGTATATGTGATTGCATGTGAAAATCAAATCTCTGCGACAGATTTATTAAAAGGCTATATTTTTGACGCGCTGGATGAAGAGACAAAAGCTCATATGATAAATAAGGTCTTTTTCTTTAATTCAGCTGTAGATCGTATCGTGCCTATTCAGCATAACCAAGGTTCGCTTGATGTTTTAGTAGAATCCTATTATGAATGGGTAGTAGAGGCACCTGAAGATATTCCTTTTGTAGAAGGAATGACGATTGTGCCTGACCTTGCTCCTTTTATTGAAAGAAAGTTATTTACAGTGAATACGGGACACGCGGTAATTGCATATTTTGGTTATTTAAAAGGAAAAGAAACGATTGATCAAACGTTAAGAGATTCAGATATTTACGAACAAGTACAGCAAACGCTACAAGAAACAGGAAACTATCTAATTAAAAGATATGACTTAGATAGAGAGGAACATGAAGCCTATATTACTAAAATCATTGAACGCTTTAAAAATCCTCATTTAAATGATTCAGTTAAAAGGGTAGGAAGAGCGCCAATTCGCAAGCTTGGACCTCAGGATCGCTTGATTCGTCCAGCGCTAGAAGCAAAAAAAGCGGGCCTTTCTTACACCTACTTGGCAAAGGCTATCGCCGCTGCGCTTTTATTTGACCCGCAAGAAGATAAAGAGGCTATGAAGCTTCAAGCGAATATTCATGAGTATGGTATTGAGTACGTGTTAAAAGAGGTTAGTGGGTTAGAGGCAAGTGATGATTTAACAAAAGAAATCATTGCTCAATATAATGCTTTAAAGTCGTGAATGAATTTAGTGCGTGTAAACAGTCCATTTTAAATGGGCTGTTTTTCTTTTAGCAGAAAGGGAATGTTTGTGTATAGGAGGATGATAAAATGGTAGCTATTACACACGTTGGGTTAGCTGTGCCTGATGTAGAAGAAGCCGTGCAGTGGTATGAAAAAGTTTTAGGTTTTAAGCTGATTGCTGGTCCCTATACGTTTAATGCGGAGGAAGAACAAGCTGAAAATATGACTCAAGATTTACTGGGGTCTCATATCAAAAAAATGAAAAATGCTCACATGACAGCTGACAACCAGGTAGGCATTGAACTGTTTGAATTTAATAAGCCGCAAATGCCGCTTGTATTAAAAGACAGCGATGAGCAGTATCAAAGTTATTTTCACATGTGTTTAATAGCCGATGACGTGGAAAAATTAGCGGATAAAATTGAACAATCAGGCGGTAAAAAGCGCAGCCAAGTATGGAATACAAGACCTGAAAAACCTTATTACTTAATTTATTGCGAAGATCCGTTTGGGAATATTATTGAGCTATATTCACACAGTACGGAGCTCATGTATGGGAATAGAGAAGAATAAAAGCTTATCCAGATTTCTTGGATAAGCTTTTATTCTTTCATGGCTGCCCGTAGCCGTATACCTTTGCCAGCTCTTCGAAGGTTTTTGATGAATAGGTAATAGTTACAGATGTTCCTACTGCCACTTTATCAAATAATTCTTCGATATCCGCATTATGCATTCGTACGCAGCCGTGGCTTACATATTTGCCGATGCTATCTTCTGAGTTATTGCCGTGAATAGCGTATGTGTCGCCGGTTGTGCCGTTTGCATTAAGCCCTAGCCAGCGAGAGCCAAGAGGATTATTAGGAGCGCCTCCTGCAATATGCTTTGTATAGTAAGGGCGATTTTTAATTTTGTTAACAATCTTGAAAAAGCCTACCGGCGTATCGCTCCATGTTTTTCCCGTAGCTACTGAATACGTCTTTTCTAACTTTCCATTATGAAAATAAGCAAGCTGATTTGTTTTTTTATTAATAATAATTAAATCTCCACTTGTTGCGTTTTCACTTGCATTCGCCGCACTTGCTGTATAAGAAATGCTGATAATAGCTGCGAGGCATAAAGCAGCTGCTCGCAGTATAATTTTTCTCACGTTCTAGCCATCTCCTCTATTGTTCGTTTACATATTTGATGAATTACATGTTATTAGTGTATAAAAGGAAAATGGACTGAATATGAACCTTTCCTGAATGAAAACTGAAAGTGCATTTTATTTATAAGCGAATATAAAGTAAAAATCTGGGCAGAAATACAACTAAAGGTCTGGTATATATCTCATAAAAAAGAGAAAAGTGAAAATGCACCTTGTATGTTTAATTTAGGATGTATTATCATGAAAGTTTGAAATGAAGGGCAGGAGGTGGAAGAAACAGATGCTTAAAGAATTTAAAGAGTTTGCTTTGCGTGGAAATGTATTGGATTTAGCTGTCGGTGTTATTATTGGAGCGGCATTTGGAAAAATTGTAACGTCTCTTGTAAATGATATTATTATGCCGCTGATTGGTTTGTTGTTAGCAGGGATAGACTTTAAAGATTTATCCTTCACAGTTGGAAAAGCTACGGTATTATATGGATCTTTTATTCAAACAATTGTTGATTTCTTAATTGTCGCATTCTCGATTTTCTTATTTATTCGTTTCTTTAATCGTTTTAAGAGAAAAGAAGAAGAGAAAGTAGAGGAAGAAGTGGCTGTTCTGTCAAAAGAAGAAGAGATCTTAACAGAAATTCGTGATTTGCTAAAAGCACAAGCAGTAAAAGAGCGTTCATAACAGCAATTTTCACATACGTATAAAACGGCTAAGAGGCCCGTCTTTTCATAAGAAAAGCGGGCTTTTTTCGGGTGAAATTTCTCGGGAAATGTTAGTGGTATAATCATGGGAAAATTAGGCGTGAAAGTGAGAGAGATAGGAATGTTAAAATCATATTAAAAGTGTTAAGATATTGTAAATAGGAGGCTTAAGGTTATGTTTAAACATTTGTATCGTTCTTTGCCAATGCTGGCAGCGTATGGCCTGCTTAGCGTTTTTTTATACAGTGTTGTTATGTTTAATGTATCAAATGACACAAAAATGTTGTTTGACTGGGCTCAAATCCATACAGCTGGGTTCGTAGTATTAATAGGGGGATGCTCACTTGTCTTATGGGCGCTCACTTTCTATTTGCTACTTCGATTTAATCAGATAGAGAGAATACAAGGTTCGCAGTGGTATGCCATTTTTACGGCAATTGTGTTTTCAATTGCGGTAGCAGCGGTTTCTGCTATGGTTTTTGTTATATATCATATTGATATACATAATCCAGGCAAAACAATAGAGTGGATGCAAGCATATCCCGAACGCTATCTTTTTACGGTATTTTTACTTTCGCTGTTAACACTAGCGATCATTATGCTAGTAGGAGAAGCTTATTTAGGGGCTGGGATTACCTTTGTTCTGTATTTTATTTTAGCTCTTGTAAACTATTATAAAAAAATCTTTCGAAATGAACCATTGTTCCCAAACGATTTTATTCAGGCGAGTCAGTTAAAAGAAGTTATTCCGATGATTAAAGATTCGATTTCAATTCCTATTGTAATAGGAGTTATTGGATCCATTGTCGTACTGATCGCTCTTTGGTTTTTCTTGCCGAAAATTAAAATTCGATGGTTTCTTCGAATTATTATGATTCTGCCGCTCATCTTTTTAATGAAATCATTTTTATTCTTTGAACACTCGTTTGCTCAGAAATATTATGATCAATATGCTGCGCTGATGCCTTGGAATCAGCAAAATAATTATTACTATAATGGACCTGTTATTGGCATGATTTCAAATGTTAAAACAGATGTGCTGCAAGAGCCGGATGACTACTCACAAGAAGTAATGGCCAGAGTGGCAAAGCGGATTCAGTCAAAGGAAGAGAAAACACAAGAAAGCAATGCTGAAGTCAAACCAAACGTCGTGTTTGTGATGAACGAAACGTTTTGGGACCCAACAAAGCTTAGCGTGACGTTCTCTGAAGATCCAATGAAAAATACAAGAGAACTTCAAAAGAAATATCCTTCTGGGTGGTCTTTAAGTCCTTCATTTGGCGGGGAGACAGCTAATGTGGAATTTGAAGCGCTGACGAGCTACTCTTTGTCTTTCTTTAACCCTGGAGGCCTTCCTTATCAGCATGTATTGAGTAAAAAAGAATATCCGTCTTTTGTTTCTTATTTAGAAAAACAAGGCTATGCTACAACAGCTATGCATCCAAACAGCGGTATGCTTTATATGAGGCAAAATGTGTATCCAAATTTGGGATTTGATCAAGTGAAGTTTATTGATCAAATGAAGCATACGCAAAAAGATAACAAAGAATTTGTTTCCGATGAAGCGGTAGTTGATGAAGTACTCGATACGCTTCGTCAGTCGAAAAAGCCTGCATTTGTGCATGCTGTAACGATTGCAAATCATCTTCCTTATTCAGCGGATAAGTATAACGGTCAGGAAACCATTAAAGTAACCGGTAAAGGGTTATCACCGGAAATGCAAAAGGAAATTGAAATTTATGCTGAAGGAATTAAACGTTCAGATGCTGCTTTAAAACGATTGAACGATGAAATTCAAAAGCTGGACGAGCCAACCATTGTAGTATTTTGGGGAGATCATTTGCCAGCACTTGGACAAAACCTTCAAGCTTACAAAGAAACGGGTTTTGGAAACGAGAAAACGCAGCAAACATCTCAAAAATTTTATGAGACGCCGCTCTTATTTTTATCTAATTACGATACGAAAATAGATAAAAATCTCGGTACGATGAGTCCTATTTATATTGCTCCGACGCTTGCTCAATCTCTTGGTTACAAAAGTAATCTGTTCTACGATCAGTTGAATCAAATGAAAACAGAAGTGCCGGCTTTTCGTTCAAATATGTATATAGATTCAAAAGGAAAGCTAGTGGATGATCCGGCAGCGCTATCTAAAAAAGCTGCAAAAGACCTTCAAGATTACCATGAAGTTGAGTTTGATACATTATCCGGGAAACAGTACGAAACGCATAAGTTGTATAAATAAAAATAAAAACTCCTTTTAAATAAAAGGAGTTTTTTATTTTTTAAGTGTTTAAGGTTGTACTAAAAAATAATTCATGTATAATATTTTAAGGTTAAAAGTAAACTTTAAGTTAAGTAAAACAAAACTTGAGTTTGGAACAGCATGAACAATCATTCATGCTGTTTGCTAATTTTAAATACAGTTGAGGATCGAGAGTATGGAAATAGGAAAGAAAATTAAAAATTTACGATTAAAAAAAGGTTTAACACAAGAAGAGCTAGGAGAACGTACTGATTTAAGCAAAGGCTATATTTCGCAGCTAGAGCGCGATTTAAGTTCGCCGTCTTTAGAAACATTTTTTAGTATTTTGGAAGTGCTAGGATGCGAACCGAAAGAATTCTTCGAAATTGATACGCATGTTCAAAAGGTTGTATACAGAGAGGAAGACTACACGAGTTATTGCGAAGAAGAAAAAGGTTACCATATTCAGTGGCTTGTGCATGAATCAAATGAAAAAGAAATGGAGCCAATTCGTCTTATTCTTCATGAAAAAGGTGCATTTAAGAGATTTGAGCCTTCCCTTTCAGAAACGTTTGGCTACATTTTGCGCGGGTGTGTGAAGGTGAAGCTTGGAGGCAGAATATATGAAGCCAAACAAGGAGAAACCATCTATTTTCAAGCTTCTGAAGAACATCAGATTTTAAATGCTCATGACGGAATAACAGAGTTAATTATCGTGGCGACAGAGTCTTATTTATAGAACAAAAGAGGTGAAGTGAAATGACATCTACGAATACAATTATTCAATTTGAAAATGTGACCAAGCAATATGATAATGATTCAGTTGTATTGGATCATGTAAGCTTTGAAATTGAAAAAGGGAAATTTTATACCCTCTTAGGTCCATCGGGATGTGGAAAGACAACGATTTTACGATTAATTGCAGGCTTTACGGAAGCCTCAAGCGGAACGATTTATTTTAATGGGAAAAGAATTAATGATGTTCCGGCTAACAAACGTCAGGTTAATACGGTTTTTCAAGACTACGCGCTTTTCCCCCATTTGAATGTATTTGAAAATGTAGCATTTGGTCTTCGAATCAAGAAGATGAAAAATGCTGATATTACAATAAAAGTTAAAGAAGCCCTTCGTTTTGTTAACTTACAAGGATATGAAAACAGAGAAATAAAGGAAATGTCGGGCGGCCAAAGACAGCGCGTAGCAATTGCACGAGCAATTGTAAATCAGCCCGAAGTCATTTTGCTGGACGAGCCGCTTTCAGCTCTTGATCTAAAATTGCGTACGGAAATGCAATACGAGTTAAGAGAATTACAGCGTCGTCTAGGTATTACGTTCATTTTTGTTACGCACGATCAAGAAGAAGCGCTTGCGATGTCCGATGAAATCTTTGTTTTGAATAAAGGAAGAATTCAGCAGAGCGGGGAACCTACAGATATTTATGATGAGCCAATTAATCGTTTTGTTGCCGATTTTATTGGTGAATCAAATATTGTACCAGGTAAAATGATTGCTGACTTTTTAGTGGAGTTTGGCGGCCAGCAATTTGAATGTGTTGATCAAGGATTAAACCAAAATGAGCAGGTTGAAATTGTGATTCGTCCTGAAGATTTAGCCATTACAAGCTCCGATCAAGGAAAGCTGCAGGTTCGTGTAGATTCACAGCTGTTCAGAGGAGTCCATTATGAAATTTTAGGCTATGACCATGCAGGGAATGAGTGGCTCGTTCACTCTACGAAAAAGGCAACGGTTGGCGAAGAAATTGGTTTATATTTTGAACCTGAAGCTATTCATGTTATGCGATTTAATGAAACGGAAGAAGAATTCGATAAGCGACTCGAAGGTTATGAAGAGGATTACGATGCAAACTAAATCAAGAAATATTTACTTAGTCCCTTACGTGTTATGGATTTTGCTTTTTGTAGTTGCTCCCATTGTATTAGTTGTCTATTATTCTTTTTTCAGCATCGATAATGAGCTGACGCTTGAAAACTATAAGAAATTTTTTACCCCAGTTTATTTACAGATGACACTGAGTTCATTTTGGTATGCTTTTTTAATTACGTTATTTTCATTGGTTTTTTCTTATCCTACAGCTTATTTACTAACGAAGCTTAAGCACAAGCAGCTTTGGCTTCTACTGATTATTTTACCGACGTGGATTAACCTATTATTAAAAGCTTATGCTTTTTTAGGTATATTTGGCACGTATGGTACGGTTAATAAGTTTACTGAATTTCTGGGACTTGGTACTCATCAAATTTTATTTACTGACTTTAGTTTTGTATTTGTATCGGTGTATATTTTTATCCCCTTTATGATTTTGCCGATCTTTAACTCTTTAGAAGAACTTAATCCCTCGCTTATCTACGCTTCGCGAGACTTGGGGGCATCTTCATGGGTGACATTTAAGCGCGTGGTATTTCCGCTAACGCTAGAAGGGGTTAAATCAGGTTGTCAGGCTGTTTTTATTCCAGCACTATCACTCTTTATGATTACGCGTTTAATTGCTGGAAACCGCGTCATTACACTGGGAACAGCGATTGAACAACATTTTTTAGTGACGCAGGATTGGGGCATGGGCGCCACAATAGCCGTCTTTTTAATTATTGCGATGGCCGTTATGATGCTCATAACAGGCACTGGAAAGAGAGGTGTGTAAAATGAAGAGAAAGTGGAAGTTCAGCCACCTTTATTTATTTTTTGTGTTTTTCATTTTATACGCGCCCATTTTTTATTTAATGTATTACTCTTTTAACAGCGGAGGGAACATGCGTGAATTTGAAGGGTTTACGTTAGATTGGTACAAAGAAGTGTTTCAAGACACACGTTTGCTTATTATTGTCTTGAATACCCTTATTATTGCTCTATTGTCTTCGGTTATTTCAACTATTATTGGCGTGATAGGGGCACTTGCTATCGTATACGTGAAGCGCAGACGTGTTCAAAATACGCTGTTAACATTTAATAATGTGTTAATTGTGAGTCCAGATGTTATTATTGGAGCATCTTTTTTAATTCTATTTACCATTATCGGTGTAAAGCTCGGATTTATATCGGTATTATTAGCGCATATTGCATTCAGTGTACCGATTGTGGTCATCATGGTTCTGCCTAAGCTGCAGGAAATGAGTCCGACACTGCTCGATGCAGCCCGTGATTTGGGAGCAAGCCGCTTTGAAGTACTTTCGAAAGTGGTATTGCCATTTATTCGTCCTGGTATCTTTGCAGGCTTTTTTATGGCTTTAACTTACTCTTTGGATGACTTTGCGGTTACGTTCTTTGTGACCGGGAACGGTTTTTCCACGCTTTCAGTAGAAATTTACTCGTTAGCAAGAAGAGGGGTCTCGCTGAAAATCAATGCTCTTTCTACTCTTATTTTCATGTTTACCGTGCTGATTGTAATTGGTTATTACTTTATCAGTCAGCGATATAGCAATAAAGTGAAAGGGGTGGCGACTGGAAAATGAAGCAATTAGCAAAGCCGTTTATCTTCATCGTCATCCTTTCTTTCGTTCTTATGTATGTGGTTCATCATTTGAACAATGCCGAAGGATACTCTGGAGGAGATACGCTGACTGTCTATAATTGGGGAGATTATATTGATCCTGATTTAGTGAATCAGTTTGAAAAAGAAACCGGAATTAAAGTCATTTATCAGACTTTTGATTCGAATGAAGCAATGATGACCAAAATTGAACAAGGCGGTACGACATTTGATATTGCTGTGCCTTCTGAGTACGCGATTAGCAAGATGTGTGAAGAAAATTTACTATTGCCAATTGATCATTCGAAGCTGCCTAATCTAAAATACATTAATCCGCGTTTTTTAGACTTATCCTTTGATCCTGGCAATAAGTACTCTATTCCTTATTTTTGGGGAACTGTGGGTATTGTGTACAACTCTGATATGATTCATGGTAAGAAGATAAAAAGTTGGGATGATTTATGGGATCCTAAGCTGAAAAATCAAATTTTACTTGCAGATGGCGCTAGAGAAGTGATGGGAATGGGGCTAAACAGCTTAAATTATTCATTAAATGATACGAATAAAGCCCATCTTCAAGAAGCAAAAAGAAAGCTTGATACATTAACACCAAATGTTAAAGCCATTGTAGGAGACGAGATTAAGATGCTCCTAGCAAATGAAGAAGCGGCAATTGGCGTTGTTTGGTCAGGCGATGCTTCTGAAATTATGAGTGAAAACGATAAGCTGAATTACGTTGTTCCAGAAGAAGGTTCAAATTTATGGTTTGATAACATGGTTATTCCCAAAACGGCTAAAAACGTAGAAGGCGCACATAAATTCATGAATTTTATGTTAGATCCTAAACACGCTGCTCAAAACGCGGAATATGTAGGGTATTCTACGCCTAATAAACAAGCGTTAGATTATTTGCCAAAAGAAGTAGCGGAAGATGAACGTTTTTATCCAGAGGAAGAACTAACAAAAAAGCTTGAAGTATATAATAACTTAGGCAAACGAATGCTTGCTTATTACAATGAATTATTTTTAGAATTTAAAATGCACCGTAAATAAAAGGAACTTAATTAGGTCTTTATACTTAAGTTCTTTATTGTTTTTGTAAATTCAGTTGCGTGATAGAAAGAGGAAAGATAAAATACAAACGAGTAAAGCTAATAACATTTATTTTATGTTATTAGCTTTTTTATTTGTAAAACGGGAAAGATAAGAAAAAATTGAATGTTCTATTATTCATCTAGAATTTATATTTCACATTATATAGGAGAGAAAAAGTGAAGCAAAAACAAAAGCAGCATATTCAATCCATTTATTTTTTACGATTATTCGCTATGATGATGGTTGTGCTCGTACATGTAACAGCAGCATATGCAACGGTACTGCCATTTGCAAGCGAAGCTTATCAGAAATATCATTTTCTTAACCGAATTGTTCGAATTGAAGCAGGGATCTTTATTGTGATCACAGGTTTGGTTTTCTTTTATAGTTATATTAACAAGCCTTTAACAAAGACTTTATGGAAAACGTATTATGCTCGAAGAGTGACATATATTTTGGTTCCCTATATTATTTGGGCACTTATTTATGAATTTTATTCGTACTATGTAGGAGCAACAGAATTAAATGCAGCTGATATTGTGAAACGTATTTTACGCGGAGAGTCCTACTATCAGCTTCATTTTATCTTTTTAATTGTACAAGTTTATCTCGTGCTGCCGGTTTTTGTATGGCTAGCACAAAAAGTAACCATTTTTAAAAAATACATGTGGCTGTTTGGCATTATCATTCAGCTTGGTTATTTAATGCTTAACAATACGTATCATATCACTTCATTTAATTTATTTTTAAATACAATGGCTACGTTTTTACTCGGCGGTTGGATTGGCATTTATTATCGTGAGCAAGTGGATAAAAAGTACAGTCGTTCGAATATTGTATTATTTCTAGTGACGCTCGGATCGGGAATAGCTATTTCACTGTTAAATTATCACTTGTACACAATGAAGACAATCCAAATTTCAGGCTTTACGTATGAGGCTGTTAATACGCTTTATTTGGTCGCTGGAAGTTATTTCTTCTTCCGAATTGCAGAGATATTAGCTGAAAAGCTTTCTGTGAAGTCTGTGACGATTGTTAAAAATATTGCCATGTATTCGTTTGGATTTTACTTGATTCACCCAATGGTTTTAAACTTTGTGGCAAAAGCAGTACCAATACAAGGCAACTACATGTTTCACTTTGAAATCTTGGCACGCTATATTCTAACATTAGCGGGCTGTTACCTCATCATTTGGGGATGTCATCGTCTTTTACCGTTTGCTAGCTTTTTGTTTGGTAAACTGCCAAAAGAAGCGGTGTTCATTTACCGACGTCCGGATCATAAATAGCGTTTAGTTAAAAGTTATGTCTGCTTGCAGGCATAACTTTTTTTATAAAGTATAAGAGATGATAACACGCTAGTTTTAAAATATTTTTAAAAGTGACATGCTAAGATAATGCTTACTTAGGTACTCACAAAAGGGGGAGTTTGATATGCGTGTACTTGTGGTAGAAGATGATGCTTCATTATTACACGGTATCGTAGAAGGCTTAAAAGAAGAAGGATATGAAGTTGATTGTGCGTCTGAAGGAGATGAAGGTTTGTTTTTAGCAGAGCAGAATATTTATGATGCCTTGATTTTAGATATTATGCTGCCGGGTATGACAGGGCTTGACATACTAAAAAAGCTAAGAAAACAAAAGGTGCTGACGAAAGTTATTTTTCTCACTGCAAAAGATAGTGTAGAAGATCGAGTGAAAGGGCTCGATTATGGAGCTGATGATTATTTGGTTAAGCCTTTTGCTATGGCTGAACTTTTTGCAAGGTTAAGGGTGATGCTCAGAGACTTGCAGGCAGAAGAAGGCATGATTTCATATGGTCCCATTTCTATACGAGAAGCCAATCATGAAGTTATGATAAATGGGAGTGCCCTAACGTTAACGATTAAAGAATTTCAGCTTTTGGAATACTTTATTCGAAATAAAGAACAAATCCTTATTCGAGATCAAATTTTTAATCGGGTATGGGGATTTACATCTGACGTAGGAGTGGGTGTAGTAGATGTCTATGTTCACCATTTAAGAAAGAAGCTTCAGCCTTTTAATTGTGACGGTTATGTACGTACAGTGAGAGGCGTAGGCTTTATGTTAAAAGGGGAAGAGCATGTTTAAAAAGACGAGAATCAGGCTTGTGTTATTTAACACAATCGTGCTGATGGTTATTTTGAGCATTTTTAGTTTAGTTTTATATGTTTATATGCAGCATGTTATTTTTTTAAATCCAGACAATCGGTTAAGTGAGATGAGCGAGCAAGTTAAAAAAAGAAACTTACATGAAATTCAGGAAAACAATGAGAGAGAAACAGAAAGACGCGTTGCGTTTTTACTTTGGAGCAGTGATAAAAAACTAATCAAAATCACACCTAAAAAAGGTTTATATACAAACGATATTGACGACTTTAAGCCTGCGCTCTCAGAAGGAAAAACCCAAACGTCGCAAGAGGTAAACGGTCATGCTTATCGAGTGATGAATGTGAAAAACGAAGGATATATAAAAGACCAAGACGTTTCAACGATTCAACTTGTCTTAAACGTAGATCCAGAAACTCAAACCTTAGAGCACCTTGCTTTTCTTCTTATCATTTCAGCGTTTATTGGACTGCTTCTTTCGCTTGTAGCTGGCTTGTTTTTAGCTAATCGAGCGCTTGTACCTATACAAAAGTCGTGGAACAAACAGGTCGAATTTATTGCAGATGCTTCCCATGAGTTAAGAACGCCTCTTTCCGTGATGCAAACGCATCTCGAGCTATTGTTTAGACGACCAAATCATACGATCGAGCAAGAAAGCGAAAATATTTATCAAAGCTTAAACGAAGTGAAGCGGATGACGAAGTTGGTGGGTAACTTACTAACACTGGCTAGATCTGATTCAAGTGCCCAGCTGCTAAATAAAACGGTCTTTAATATGGGCGAGCTGGTTGATAAAGTAGCTAATCAATTTGAGCCCATATTTGAACTAAAGGAGCTGCACTTCACAAGGGAAATTGAATCGTTAATGTGCGGAGGAGATCGAGAACGACTTCATCAGCTATGTATGATTTTATTAGATAACGCTTTTAAATACACTCCATCTGGAGAAAGCATTCACATCAGTCAAAAGAAACATCATCACTCTATGACGTTAATCGTTAGAGACACAGGCATTGGAATTGAAGCGAAAGACCTTCCATATGTGTTTGATCGCTTTTATCGAAGTGATAAGAGCCGAGCACGTGCCGAAGGAGGGTCAGGTTTAGGTCTCGCGATTGCCAAATGGATTGTACAAGCTCATGATGGAGAAATTAAGGTTTTTAGCCAAAAAAACGTGGGTACGGAATTTCACGTGAAAATTCCGCTATGAAAAAGCTGCCTATCATCAGGCAGCTTTTTTCATCACTTTTTTATTGGCAGTCTTCCACGCTTTCCATGCATTAGCAAGTAACAGGCCAATTAATAAATAGGCAAGGCCGCCAAAAACTAAGTAATCTACAGCGCTAATCGCGCCCGCAAGCAGCCCAAATTTTATTTGGTCTTTATACTTGGCAGGAGAAGTTGGCGGATCCGTCACCATGAAGAAGGCTAAAAATAAAGCGGAATTAACAAAAGGAGCTCGTAAAGCATCCGCTACATCGCCTACTCCTATTAATGACATAATCGTGAAAATAGCAAAATACACGCCCAAAAACGCAAATACTTGAGGGAATTTATTTACCTTGCTCGTCACAAGGTACCCCGTCACAAATACGAATACAATGAGCCATACGGGTAGTAAAGATAAGCTTCCCCACCAGCTTTGGCCGCTTGAAAAGACAATAAGTGAAAAGAGAAGACCAAAAGCGGCAGGGTTAAAAATAGGCTTCTTTTTTACTTTTACGAAGTGCTTGGATAAAATCGCAACAGCTACAGTGCAAAATGTGACCCAAGCAGGTGTAGAGGTGCTGAGCACTAAGGCAATAATTAATCCAGTAATAATTCCGCCGTCAGGAAGCTGAATTTTCTTTTTATAAGCAAAAGAAAATCCTAAATCTAAGGCAGCCGCCGAGCATACGGCAAGCAGTAGGTGTCCTAATCCTTGAAAGGCAGAAGAGTTGAATTCACCTAATAAGGTTAAAAGCAGCAGCATAGCCATCACGTATCTTTTTGGTGTTTTAACTAGCTGCGCCCAAAGACTTATTTCTTTTGGTTTGTTTTCATCTACAATAATATAACCTTTTGGTGTACTGATATATTTAACGCCGCTTCTTCGTTCAGAACGTGTGGTCATAATTCATTAATTCCTCCATATCTGATGTAAAAAAAGGAGTGAAACTAGAATCGAAGAGTACGCCGCCTATGTCGGCATCATTCAATAAATTTATTCCTTTTTCCGCTCCTAAAATAAAAGCTGACGTAGATAATGCATCGGCCAGCATGGCAGAAGGAGAAATAGCTGTACAACTCAGTAGACTGCTTCCAGTGGATGGAGATAAGGGATTAACCAAATGATGCATGAATGGTTGCGTCTTATTTTTTCTAGCATAATTTCCTGATGTGCAGACAGCCGTATCTGTTACACGTAAAGTCAGTAATGACTGCGTTTGAATTCCAGGGTGCTGAATCCCGACTTTCCATAACTCTCCGTGTTGATTGCGTCCTTTAACTAGGATGTCTCCTCCTGCATTAATCATAAAATGCTGATAAGGAAGGGAGCGGGCAGCCAAATCAATCGCCAACCCTTTGGCGACCGCTCCAAGATCTATAATCATCGGTTTTTGTAAACAAACCGTTTTTTTATGTGTATCCAATACGATATCTTTATAACTTCCAGAATCGACTGCTTCGTCCACTTGTACGGGCTTTCCATATAAGTAGTGTTCGTTAAAACCGCGGTTTTCTAATTGTTTTCCTACCGTTGGGTCAAAGATTCCATTTGTTTCATTTGCTACTAAGACAGCGAAATGAAGGGCTTCAAATAATAGAGGACTAACAGAAACGGGTTCTTTGACATGTCTAATTAGTTTCATAACTTCGCTTTTGGCATCAAATCGACTGCACGTCGTTTCAACGGTTTTAAAAATAGTAAATGCCTTTGAGATGTGGTGAAGGACATTTGCCTCATCTGATTGCGGAGCAATTACTTGAATGGACACGGTTGTTCCCATACATAAGACAGAGCGGCTATACGTTTTTATGGACATCATTCGTTTCTCCTTTATGCATTCATTGCTTGCTGAAGTGCGTCGTCCACGGCATTTTGAAAATCTTCTGTACTAAGCGTTGCTCCGCTCACGACGTCGACATCTGAGCTTTGTCTTTGTACGACTTGAGTCGGAAGGCCCTCAATGTAACTTTCCGAATAGTGAGTATCCGCTTCTGTAATTTCAACGGTATCAATTCGGTCGTTTTTAATGGTCACGGATACGTAGACCGTTCCGATACGGTTGCTTCCTTGGCCAGAATACGTTCCATCTTTGTATTTTGTTTTAGAAGCAGAACTTTCGGCACTCGCTGATGACTGTTTCTTATGAGAGGAAGCAATATCTTCTCCCCAGCTGTCATTGACAATCGTTTGATTGTCTGTCTGATCTGTCGTTTTCTTCTGATGATGAGCAGGTGTGACTTGAACAGCTTGTGCATCAGATAGAGTGTTTATATAACCAGTTGCATAAATACTTCCAATGGCTACGCTGCATGCAGCAATCATCTTCTTTCCCATTTTACTCATGTTTGTTGAACCTCCTGTTTTGTACCAGAACTATAGTTTCGATTATTGATGGTTGTCTTTAGCATAAATAAACTTTACAAATAAACTTTTAAAAAAGATTTAAAATCAAAAAAGTTTTTTCGAAAATAAATGATCCAAGTGAAAAGGTCATTTTAAATAATGAAAGGAGAAGCTGGAATTTCTTTCACAAGCCTAGCTATTTTGACATACGTAATAATAGTTAATATTTCTGTTTACTATCTAAACGTGCATGATAAAATAGAAAAGATGAATATGTGTTAGGAGGAACATCAGTGAAAATTAAGCTTGGCCTTTTATACGGAGGAAAATCCGCTGAACATAAAGTATCTTTACAAACAGCTCTAGCAGTTTCAAAAGCAATTAACCACGATAAATATGAAGTGCATCCAATTTACATTACAGAAACAGGAAAGTGGATTCGCGGCACACAGCTGACTGGTCCGCTTGAAACAGTTGCTCAATTAGAAATTCAAGATAACGGAACTGCTATTTCACCAGTTTCATTGAATACGGAAATGTTTGCATTAACAGATTCAAAAACAGATGATCAGCTAGATGTTATTTTCCCACTTCTTCATGGTCCAAATGGAGAAGATGGTACGGTACAAGGATTATTAGAATTATTGAATATTCCTTATGTTGGAAACGGTGTATTAGCTTCAGCAGCTGGTATGGATAAAGTTGTAATGAAGCAGCTGTTTGCACAGGCAGGTCTGCCTCAAGTAGAGTACGTATCATTTATCCGCCGCGAGTGGGAAGCAGATCGAACGGCTGCTTATGAAAAAGTAGAAACACTTGGATACCCTTGCTTTGTTAAACCAGCAAACTTAGGTTCAAGCGTTGGGATTAGCAAATGTGATAACCGCGAAGAGTTAGAAGCGGCATTTGTTGAAGCTTTCTTATTCGATCGGAAAATCATTGTAGAAGCAGCAGCAGTTGGTCGTGAAGTTGAAATTGGTGTGTTAGGGAATGATGAAGCAGCTTGTTCAGTAGTTGGAGAAATCTTACCTAAAAAAGCGTTTTACGATTACAAAGCCAAATATGAAGACGGCGATACAGGTCTTATTATTCCAGCTGAAATTACAGAAGAGCAGCATCAAGAAATGTCAGCACTAGCAATCAAAGCATTTAAAGCAATTGATGGATCTGGTCTTGTACGTGCAGATTTCTTCTTAACATCAGAAGGTAAATTCATTATTAATGAAGTGAATACGATGCCTGGTTTTACACCTTTCAGTATGTTCCCGTTATTGTGGAAACACGCAGGTGTTGAATATCCAGATTTAATTGAAAAACTTGTATCACTAGCAATTGAACGTCATACCGAAAAGCAGCAAATTAAACACACAATGTAACTCACACAACACTATTCATCATGAATAGTGTTTCTGTGTTTAGTTTCAATTAATGTTATCCATAGTTTACTTTATATCGAGAGGAGCAAACCAACAATGATTAAACGTACGCTTAAACAGCTAGCTACAATGATTCCAGGAAGTGTATTTCATAGCGGGAACGAAGCAGCTGTAATTGAGGGAGTCTCAATTGATACGAGAACCATTCAGCAAGGTAATTTATATATCCCAATCAAAGGGGAGCGTTTTAACGGGCATACATTTGTTCATAAAGCAATTGAAAACGGAGCGGTCGCTACACTGTGGAACAAAGATGAAGAAAATCCACCGACAGACATTAGTGTTATTTTAGTCGATGATACGCTAGTAGCTCTTCAGCAATTAGCGAAATCTTATCGTCACGAGTTAGATATTAAAGTAGTGGGCATTACAGGAAGTAACGGAAAAACAACGGCAAAAGACATGGTGAAAGCTGTGCTCGATACAACTTATCGTGTGCTGAAAACAGATGGAAACTTTAATAATCACATTGGCATGCCGCTTACTATTTTGCGTTTAGATGAAACTCATGATATTGCAGTTTTAGAAATGGGCATGAGCAGCCGAGGGGAAATTGAGTTTCTTTCTAATTTAGCGGAGCCTGATGTGGCCATTATTACAAATATCGGAGAATCGCACCTTCAAGACTTAGGAAGCCGTGATGGAATTGCGGAGGCAAAATTAGAAATTACAAGCGGCTTAGCGCCAACAGGTCAGCTTGTCTATAATGGTGATGAGCCACTTTTAACGTCGCGCGTTGTTAATCCAGTATTTGAAACGGTGACATTTGGCAGCTCAGAACAAAACGATTTGTATCCAAGTGCTATTTCAGCTGAAGAGTTAGGCACAACATTCACTGTTTCACGTGAAACAACATGTTCATTCTTTATCCCGGTATTAGGTAAACATAATGTTCACAATGCGCTTTCTGCTATTGCGGTAGGTCATTATTTTGGACTAGACAATGAAACAATCGCTAAGGGATTAAAAGAATTAAAGCTAACCAATATGCGTATGGAGCTCGTGAAAAGAACAGATGGCCTGACCTTCATTAATGACGCATATAATGCAAGCCCAACGTCCGTTAAAGCTGCTATTACGTTGATGCATGATTTAGAAGGCTATAAGCAAAAAATTCTTGTTCTCGGCGATATGCTTGAATTAGGTGATCAGGAAAAAGAGTTCCACAAAGAAGTGGGAGAGTTTATTCAAGCAGAAAAAATTGATTATGTTCTAACATACGGCCCCTTATCTGTTGAAATTGAGCAAGGAGCAAAAAATAATTTTGCAGAAGATAAGGTAATGCACTTTGAGGAGAAAGATGAGCTTGTTAAAAAATTAACAGCGATTACAACAAGAGAAGATGTGGTTTTAGTGAAAGCATCTCGAGGGATGAAGCTTGAGGAAGTTATCTCAAAAATGATGCATAAATTACCGTGATATTAAAAAGAGTATAAGTAAGCTCTATTGCAAACGGAAAGCCATAGTGTTATGATGTAGTCTGAGTGTCTTGAGGCGCTTATACTCTAAACGTTGAATTTATTGAAGTAGTCGTTTAGAGCATTTTCCGTTTCCTCGGAGAATGCTTTTTTTTGTAAAATATAGATAGTCTAAATATAAAAGGAGTTTGAAAAACTTGGCATTATTTCAAGATTTAGGATTAAGTCAACAGCTTAATAAAGCTGTGAGTAAAATGGGTTTTGAAGAAGCAACACCAATTCAATCAGAAACTATCCCATTAGCACTAGAAGGTCACGATTTGATCGGACAAGCACAAACAGGAACAGGGAAAACAGCGGCATTTGGTATTCCTCTTATTGAAAAAGTTGATGTAAACGTAGATGCAATTCAAGGGTTAATTATTGCTCCTACTCGTGAACTTGCTGTACAGGTATCTGAAGAACTTTACAAAATTGGTCAAACAAAGCGCGTACGCGTGCTATCAATTTACGGTGGTCAAGATATCAGTCGTCAAATTCGTGCATTGAAAAAGCACCCTCATATCATCGTAGGGACACCAGGGCGTATGCTAGATCATATTAATCGTCGTACACTTCGTCTACAAGATGTTCATACAGTTATTTTAGATGAAGCAGATGAAATGTTAAACATGGGATTCATCGAAGACATTGAAAAAATCTTATCAAACGTACCTGAGAACCACCAAACACTTTTATTCTCAGCAACAATGCCTACTCCAATCCGTCGCATTGCTGAAAAATTCATGAACGAACCAAAAGTGGTAAAAGTACAAGCAAAAGAAGTAACGATGCCAAACATTACGCAGTATTATTTAGAAGTACAAGAAAAGCGTAAATTTGATATCCTTACTCGTCTTTTAGATATGCAATCACCTGAATTAGCTATCATCTTTGGTCGTACAAAGCGCCGTGTTGATGAGCTATCAGAAGCATTAAATATGCGTGGTTATTCTGCACAAGGTATCCACGGTGACTTGACGCAATCGAAACGTCTATCTGTACTACGTCAATTTAAAGAAGGTTCTATTGATGTATTAGTTGCGACGGACGTAGCTGCACGCGGACTTGATATTTCTGGTGTTACTCATGTATACAACTTTGATATCCCTCAAGATCCAGAGAGCTATGTACACCGTATCGGACGTACAGGACGTGCTGGTAAAATGGGTGCTGCTATGACATTTGTAACGCCAAGAGAAACTGGACAGTTACACAATATTGAGCGTACAACAAAACGTAAAATGGAGCGTCTTACTCCTCCAACGCTTGATGAAGCAATGGAAGGTCAACAGCGTATTGCAGCTGACAAATTAACAGAATCTGTGACGCAAGGCAACTTATCTTACTACAAACAGTTGGCAGAAGAGTTACTTGAAGAGCACGATTCAGTTTCATTAGTGGCAGCAGCAATCAAATTATTTACAAAAGAACCAAACGAATCACCAATTCAATTAACTGCTGAACCACCGGTAATTGCAAAAGGTGATAAAAACAAACGTGGAAATGGCGGAGGTCGTTCACGTTCTAACTCTAAAAACTACTCACAGCAAAATCGTCGTGGAAACTCAAAGCGTTTTGGTGACAAGCGTCGCGGTGGAAGCAACGGCAGTGATAATAGAAATCGTAATAGCAGCAGTAATCGTAAAGATTCTCGCAGCAAAGCGTAAAATAAAAACGAGCCTTAACAGGCTCGTTTTTTTATGTGTTAATTGCTATTTTATTGGTGCACACTATGAGTAAAATAAAATGGGGTGTTCACTGATGTCGACCATTGTTCGGTTAGGTTATGTGGCGATGAGCGTTCATTTGGAAAATAGTTCTCCTTCTCAAACAATGACTTTTGCACAATTTCAGCGTGTGAAAGACCATGAAGCGGCCATTCGCAAGCTCGAACGTATTGCAATATCCAACTTAGAAAACTGCTTACGGTTATTAAAACATAATGCGTGGAGTGAAATTGAGTTTTTTCGATTCAGTTCTAAGTTAATCCCATTAGCTAACCATGAGGCGCTAAAAGATTGGAACTACATAGCTCCTTTAAAGGATGCTCTTCAGCGTATTTCTGTATTTTTGAAGGAACATCCAATGCGAGTAGATTTTCACCCGGATCATTTTGTTGTTTTAAACTCAACGGATAAAGAGGTTTTTAAGCATTCTATCCAAACTCTTCGCATGCATCAAAAGTTGCTAAAAGGAATGGACATTCCGCTTCAAAATCGCTGTGTTTTACATGTTGGAGGGGCTTATAATGATAAAGAAAAAGCACTGGAGCAGTTTATTCATAATTGGGGGCTTGTACCTCAATCCCTTCAGCAAATGATTATGTTAGAAAACGACGATACAACCTTTCATATAAAGGACGTCTTGTATTTATGTGAAAAACTAAATGTCCCAATCATTTTTGATCTTCATCATCATCAGGCAAACAATGATGAAACTTCATGGCAAGAGCATTGGGACCGTATCATTAGAACGTGGGAACAGGAAACGCTTCCTCTAAAAATGCATATATCTAGTCCTAAAAGTGATAAAGAATTTAGAGCCCATGCAGATTATATCGATGTCAATGGGTTTTACAGCTTTTTAAAAGAAGTAAATGGAACGATACCGCAAATTGATTGCATGATTGAAGCTAAGAAAAAAGATGAAGCGCTCTTTCAGTTAGTAAGAGACTTGAAGTCTTATGAAGATGTGGAATTTATTAACTCATCCACTTTTTATATTAAATCTTAAAGCAGGCCTCATATCTGTGGCTTGTTTTTCTGTTTGAACGCGAGAAAAGCGAGAAGAAATCCAGCAATACCTCCAACGAAATGAGCTGTGTTGTTGGTTCCTGGCGTTAGCAGACCTGAAAGTAATCCAATAATTAAAAAGACGACAATGATTTGCTGGTTACTTTGAGAAAGCATATGCTTTTGTTTTATTACAAGGTAGAGATAAAACCCGAGCAGCCCGAAAATAGCACCGGATGCACCTACATGGCTGTAGAAAGAAGGTTGGGTTAGAAATGTAACGATATTTCCAAGAAATCCACACGTAAGGTAGAATAGAAGAAACTTATAAGAAGAAAGAATACGCTCAGCACCTGGCCCTAACAAGAACAATGAAAATGAGTTAAAAAGAAGGTGTAAAAAGCTTAGATGCAAAAAGATAGGTGTGAAAAGTCGCCAGTAGTCTCCTTGAGAAATTAAGCTATTCACACCAATAAGCTGATGTATAAAAGATTCTGCAAGGTTTGAGGGAAGAGCGGCAAGTAACCATAGCGCAATGTGGATGCAGATAAGCGTGAAGGTAACAGGGTAAAAACGTTTAAATTCAGCTGCATTTTCTGTGCGTACGAACATATTTGTCACTCCTTTTTATAAAGGCATTTTTATATACTATTCTGTAAGAGAGGATTAAATGAAAATGATTATAGGAACTGGAATTGATATTACAGAGTTAGAGCGGATTGAAAAAATGGTGCAGCGTCAAAGTGCTTTTGTTACTCGGATTTTAACAAAAAATGAAAGAGAACGCTATGAAAAGCTATCAAGCCGACGTAAGGTCGAATTTTTAGCAGGAAGATTTGCTGTGAAGGAAGCATATTCGAAAGCTCTTGGAACAGGAATAGGAAAAGATTTCAGCTTCCAAGATATCGAAATCATGAATGATGAAAGAGGAAAACCCCACATTGTTACAAAACAACCACTGGACGCGTCCGTACACGTATCTATTTCCCACAGTGCGCACTATGCGATTGCTCAAGTAATTATTGAACGCTTGTCAAGCTAGTCTGCATATTCACTATTTCTTGTTCATATATTCATAGTGTGGATAGGGGAGACAAGATATGTTCTTGCTTCTCCGTTTAGCTGTGAATATACGAAATAAAGGAGTTGGGGAAATGCATAAAAAATGGATTGGCTTATTTGTTTGCGCCTTTTTTCTCTTAGCCTTATCAGCATGCGGTGAAAAAAGTCAGCAGGATGTAACAGATGCATTGGATGCCAAGGTACAAGAAATGGCGGGGTATAAATCAGATGCTAAGATGACATTGAATACAGGGAAAGATGCTCAAGTATACGATGTAGAGATTTGGCATAGTAAGCCTATGTATTATCGAGTGAATTTGAAAAATACAAAGAAAGATCAAAGCCAAATGATTTTGCGTAATGATGAAGGGGTTTTTGTTTTAACGCCTGCCTTAAATAAAAGCTTTCGTTTTCAAAGTGACTGGCCGCAAAATAGCAGCCAAGCTTATTTGTATGAATCCCTTGTCCAAGATATTGTGAAGGATGAAAAGGCAAGTTTTAAATCAACGGATAAGCATTATATTTTTGAAACAAAAACCAACTATCAAAATAGCACGATGCTTCCTAAACAAGAAATTACGCTGAACAAAAGTGATTTAGCGCCTGTTTCTGTTAAAATTATGGATACGGATAATAAAGTGTTAATAAAAGTTGATTTCTCTAAGGTGAAATTCGATTCTAAGTTTGATAAAGGGGCTTTTGATACAAAAAGAAACATGACAAGTGCAAAGATTGACGTTCCGACATTAGCTCAGCAGAAATCATTTAGCGTCCTTTATCCTAAGGATGTTCCAAAAGGTACAAAGCTGTCCAAGGAAAAGAAAATTGAGACGGAAAATGGCGAGAGAGTCGTTTTAATGTACAAAGGAGAAAAGCCGTTTACGCTTGTACAAGAAAAAGCGCAAGTAGCTAAAACAGCAACATCTACAGTTACTGCCGGAGAGCCATTTGATTTAGGTTTTACTGTGGGAGCTTTAACGGATAAAAGTCTATCTTGGACATATAATGGAGTAGACTTTATGCTGGCTTCTGATCAGCTAACACCAGATGAATTGAGTACAGTTGCTAGATCTGTGCAAAGTCAGATGGGAAAATAAGAGAAGCTTACAAGCCTGCATATATGTAGGCTTATTCTTTCTTAATTTGAATAAAGATCGAGATGAAGTTTGGCTATAGATGTATTATACTAACAGAGGAAAGTACGTTTAGAATGGTTCTGAAAAAAGGAAGTGTCGTAGTAATGGATGCATTTTATAGAGAAACATGGGCAGAAATTGATGTAGAAGCCATTTTTCAAAATGTGAATCATGTAAGAGAACTGATACCGGGGCATAAAACGTTAATGGCCGTAGTAAAGGCGAATGCGTACGGGCATGGAGATAAAGAAGTAGCAGAGATTGCGCTTCAAGCTGGTGCTGATATGCTAGCTGTAGCTTTTTTGGATGAAGCTATTGCTCTTCGGAAAAAAGGGATAAAGGAATCCATTTTAGTATTAGGCGCCGTGCCTACCCTACACATTCAAACTGCATTGGAGTGGGATGTAACGGTCACTGCTTATAGCAAAGCTTGGATTGAAGAAGCGGCGTCCATTCTAGATGAAAACAGTCAGCTGCATATGCATTTAAAAATAGATACAGGCATGGGTCGCTTGGGAGTTAGAACAAAAGAAGAATTACACGAAACGATGAAGATCATCGCTTCTCATTCGGGATTCGTGCTGGATGGAGTGTTTACACACTTTGCAACAGCAGACGAGCTAAACTCGTCTTATTTTGAAGAACAATACACATTCTTTGAAGAAATGGTTCGAATTGTGAAAGAGTGTAATTTTACGCCTCCGATGATTCACTGTGCAAATAGCGCAGCCTTGCTTCGTCGTCCGAAAGATATCTTTAATGGCGTACGCTTAGGTATCTCTATGTATGGCTTGAGTCCTTCTGAGGAATTAAAAGAAGTCTTGCCAATTCCGTTAAAACAAGCTTTTTCGCTGCACAGCCGTATTGTGCATGTTAAAAAAGTCAAAAAAGGGAGTCATATCAGTTACGGAGCTACTTATGAAGCTAAAGAAGATGAATGGATTGCTACTATTCCAGTAGGATACGCAGACGGCTGGATTCGTAAATTAAGCAATTTTGAAGTATTAGTAGATGGAGTTAAAGTGCCAATTGTTGGTAGAATCTGCATGGATCAATTGATGATTAAATTACCTAAAATGTATAAAACGGGTACAAAAGTAACATTTATTGGAAAACAAAAAAGTGCTGAAATTACAATTGATGAAGTAGCGAAGCATCTTGAAACAATTAATTATGAAATCCCTTGCATGGTTGCAGCAAGGGTTCCGAGGGTTTATACAAGAGATTCGCAGCATATTGATGTTAATAATTATATCTTGCGCTGAATATACATCTTCCTGAGTCAACATAAAAAGTCTGCGAACAAAAGACAATAAAATAATAACTTCCATGCATAAAAGAGGGTATCAATTGACGATAATAGTGTAGAAATTGACAGAATTAACTTTCCATTAAAGCTAATCAATGTTATGATAAGGAAAGATGAGACTATTGGTGTGTGTATTGATGTTGGAGGTGTATGTTTGTGTCTGAAGCGAGCGCAACTACAGAAATCCTAGTAAGATTACCGAAAAATTTAGTATCGGAGCTCGATCTTATGGTTAAACAAGAAAATGGCAACCGAAGTGATTTTATTCACCAAGCAACAAAATTGTACCTTCGTGAGCGAAAAAAACGCCATATTCGCGAATCAATGAGACGTGGATATATGGAGATGGCAAAGATAAACTTAAATATTGCTTCCGAGGCTTTTCTAGCAGAGTATGAAGCTGATCATACTGTGGATCGTTTAGTAAGCGGGGGGTAATGACTTGGTAGTCAAACGTGGCGACGTTTATTTTGCTGACCTATCTCCTGTTGTTGGCTCAGAACAAGGAGGCGTTCGCCCTGTACTTGTCATTCAAAATGATATAGGCAATCGTTTTAGCCCAACTGTTATTGTAGCTGCGATCACTGCTCAAATTCAAAAGGCAAAGTTACCTACGCATGTTGAAATTGATGCAAAGCGCTATGGATTTGAGCGAGATTCAGTTATTTTACTAGAACAAATTCGTACTATTGATAAACAGAGGCTAACAGACAAGATTACCCATTTAGATGATGAAATGATGGACAGAGTGGATGAAGCCTTGCAAATCAGTGTAGGACTTATCGACTTTTAGAATTATACTTCCATTTATACTAAGTTGCTCCTTTATGAGCAACTTTTTTAATTTGACTAGGAATAATCAGTAAACGTATATTGTAATAAGAAACGTTTTAAAAATGATAATATATATATAGATATAAATGAGTGTATTGACTCACAAGGAGGACCTCATGAATCAAGATTTATTCAATTATATACAAAATCATAAATCAGAAATTTTTGATCGATGGCTAGTGTTAATGAATGATGTGGAAACAGAGCGGATTAAAAATATTGTATCCGAGCAAGTGTACGTAAATGTAAGCTCTGATTTTGTAAATTTACTTTTGGCAAAAGCATTCCGTGATCAGGAAAATTTTGCAGAGGAACTAGAGGAAGTAGTAGGACGAGTTGTGAGTTTAGGATGGCCTCTTGCTTATTTGACACAGGGTATACGTAACTTGGGTCACGTAGTGGTTGAAGGGTATGTAAACAGTGAACATGTGAAGGTTGACCAAACTCATTCTGAATTATTCTATCGGTTTGATAAGTGGTTAAGCCCTATTTATAACAAAATAGTAGAACAATACTCCAACTCGTGGGAAAATACAGTTATGTTGCAAAAAGTTGCACTTCAAGAATTGTCTGCTCCATTAATACCGGTATTTGATAAAATTACAGTAATGCCGCTTGTGGGAACAATTGACACTGACCGCGCGAAGAAAATTATGGAAAATTTATTGCAAGGTGTCGTAAAGCACCGATCAGAGGTCGTATTAATAGATATTACCGGAGTACCAGTAGTGGATACGATGGTTGCCCATCATATCATTCAAGCTGCTGAAGCCGTACGTTTGGTTGGAGCCAAGTGTTTGTTAGTAGGAATTCGTCCGGAAATTGCTCAGACTATTGTGAACTTAGGTATTAACTTAAACGAAATTATTACGAAAAACTCATTAAAAAAAGGCGTAGAGTTTGCGTTAGAAATGACTGAGCGGAAAATAGTTGATATAGAATCGGAGGAATAAACGTGAGAATACCCATTTTGAAATTGTACGACTATTTATTGGTATCCATTCAATGGGAGCTGGATGATCAAACGGCTATTCAATTCCAAGAAGATTTGCTAAGTAAAATTCATCAAACTGGAGCAAAAGGAGTGGTAATCGATTTAACTTCAATTGATATGATCGATTCATTCATCGCAAAAGTGTTAGGTGACGTGGTTAGCATGTCTAATTTGATGGGGGCTAGAGTAGTATTAACAGGTATCCAGCCTGCAGTAGCTATTACACTTGTTGAGTTAGGGATTGGCCTAAATGATGTTCTTACTGCACTCGATTTAGAAAAAGGTCTTGAGAAACTCCAATCGGAATTGGGGGATTAGTATATGGAATTCCAATCCAGCGTAAAAATCGTAACAGAATGGGACATCGTAGCGGCACGCCAATTAGGTAGAAATGTGTCGAAAGAGCTAGGGTTTGGAACAGTTGACCAAGCTCGTATTACAACCGCCATTTCTGAATTAGCTCGTAATATTTACCTATATGCGGGTAAGGGTCAAATCTATATTGAGAAATTAAATCGTGGAGGAAAAAACGGTCTTCTTGTCGTAGCAACAGATGAAGGGCCAGGTATCCCCGACGTTCGCAAAGTAATGGAGGATGGATACTCAACATCGGGTGGACTAGGAGCTGGGCTTCCTGGGGTAAAACGATTGATGGATGAGTTTGACATCGAAACAAATGTCGGAGAAGGTACTGAGATTAAAGCAGTTAAGTGGCTCCGGTAGGAGGAAATAGATAATGTCTTTTGATAAAGAGATGAGAGATTTATACAAAGATATTTTGGGGAACTATATCCAAACACAAAATGAACAAATTTTGTATCAAGGACAAAAACTAAGTAGAAAATCTTTAGAGAATGAAATATCGCCAGAAGATATTGTGAGCATTCATAAAGAAGTGATTGAAGAAATTTATTCTGATATTCCAGAAAAAGTGCTGCATTCTCTGGACTTTTTACTTGAGGTAATGATTAGCTACGGTCTTGCTCTTCGTGAGCATCAAACATTAAAAAATAAGCAGCGGGAACTTCGTTCTGAGATTGAAGTTGCTGCTAACGTCCAGCAGACGCTGTTGGGGACAAAGGTTCCGGCTAGTTCAACTTTAGAAATTGGTGCGATTAGCGTACCGGCTAAACAGATGAACGGAGATTATTTTCACTTTGTAGAAGAAGAGCACGGTGGGTTAAGTATTGCCATTGCCGATGTGATTGGAAAGGGAATTCCAGCTGCAATGTGTATGTCTATGATCAAATATGCAATGGACAGCTTACCGGACTCAAGAAAAAATCCAAGTTATGTATTAGAGAACTTGAATAATATTGTAGAGCGAAACGTAGATCCAAGTATGTTTATTACGATGTTCTACGGAAGCTATAATCCCGAGACAAACTTATTTGATTATGCTTCTGCAGGGCATGAGCCAGGTTTTTATTATGATGCAAAAGCTGATTCATTTGAAGATTTGGAGGCAAAAGGACTCGTGCTAGGAGTCGATCGCCATGTGAAATATCTTCAGTACGAGCAGCAGCTTTCAAAAGGCGATATGATTGTTCTGTTAACAGATGGCGTAACAGAATGCAGAACTGAAGAAGGATTTATTGAAAGATTGGACATCATAAAATTAATTCGAAAATACATGCATTTGTCTCCTCAAGAAATTGTAGAATCTGTATATAAAGAGCTGGAAAAATTACAGCATTTTCAATTGAGGGATGACTTTACATTGATTATTTTGAAGAGTTTAGTTTAAGTATTCTAAAAAAGGGTACAGAAAAGATAGCACAAAATAAGAGGGGGTCTACTAATACGATGAATTTAAAAATAGATATACAAAAGGACGGTCAAGCATATCGTATTAAGCTGGCTGGAGAGATTGACGCATATACAGCACCTAAGCTAAAAGAAAAGTTCATGGAAATTACTGAACATACTGAACCAGAAATTATAGTCGATTTAACCGATGTATCATACATGGATAGTACAGGACTAGGTGTATTTATTGCATTGTTAAAAGCCAATAAGAAAAATAACGGCTCTTTGAAATTTGTTGGTGTATCAGAGCGCATCAAGCGCTTATTTGATATTACGGGCCTCACAGACATTTTAAACGTGAATTCACAAGTAGAAGGTGGCGTAAAATGAAACAGCCTTATGACTTTGTTGAGATGAAGATTCCTGCTAAGCCAGACTACGTAGCGATTATTCGACTGACGCTGTCTGGTGTAGCGAACCGGATGGGTTTTTCTTATGATGAAATTGAAGATATGAAAATTGCTGTGAGTGAGGCATGTACGAATGCCGTGCAGCATGCTTACAAGAATGAAGAAAATGGTGAAGTGAGAGTAGGTTTTGGTTTATTTGATGACCGTTTAGAAATCATGGTGGTCGATAAAGGTGAAAGTTTTAATTTTGAAGAGCTTAAGGAACATATAGGACCTTATGAAACATCAAAAGAAGTTGAATTTCTTCCTGAAGGTGGACTTGGTTTATATTTAATTGAAACACTAATGGACGAAGTGAAAATGGTCAATTCAAAAGGTGTAACGCTAATGATGACTAAGTATGTGCAAAGAGAGCAGGTGGAGAGTGATGAAAACACAGTCTCAACCTATGAAATTAACTAAAGAACAGGTTCAGGAACGAATTGAGCGCTTTCAAAAAACGCAGGATGAAGAAGCACAAAGTGATCTAGTAGTACATTACAAGAACCTTGTTGAATCTATTGCACGTCGTTATTCAAAAGGCAGAAGCTTACATGAAGATATTGTGCAGGTAGGGATGCTAGGACTGTTAGGAGCTATTAGAAGGTATGATGCTTCATTTGGAAGAAGCTTTGAATCGTTTGCTGTTCCTACAATCATTGGAGAGATTAAGCGATTTTTACGCGATAAAACGTGGAGTGTTCACGTACCGCGCCGCATCAAAGAATTAGGTCCTAAAATTAAAGCAGCTGTCGAAGAGCTAACAACCCGTTTACAGCGATCTCCTCAAGTGAAGGAAATTGCTGATCATATCGGAGTGACAGAGGAAGAAATTTTAGAAACGATGGAGATGGGGCAAAGTTATCAAGCGTTGTCTGTTGATCATTCCATTGAAGCAGACTCTGATGGAAGTACTGTTACAATCCTTGATTTAGTAGGTGAACAAGAGTCGGGTTATGAGAAAACTGATCAGCGCTTAGTGTTAGAAAAGATTCTTCATGTATTAAGCGATAGAGAAAAAGAAGTGATTCGCTATACATTTATTGAAAATCTGAGTCAAAAAGATGCCGGTGAGAAGTTAGGGATTTCTCAAATGCATGTATCTCGACTGCAAAGAAGAGCTCTTGATAAGCTAAGGACTGCAGCTCGCTCAGATTCTAACGATTCGGAGTATATGTCGTGATGACAGTAGACCCTAATACAAAGTTGATTCAAACTCATATATACCAAGAGCCAAAGCAAGGGAACGTATGTTGTGGAGATAGTTACTATGTCAAAGAAACGGATGACTATTTTCTATGTGCAGTGGCAGATGGATTAGGAAGCGGTGAACAAGCTAGAGCCGCTTCTGTAGCTGTTACGGATGTAGCGAAAGCTCATCATCATCTAGATGTGGATGAAATCATTTCTAAGTGCAACAAAGCTACTCGGCATACAAGAGGCGCGGCAGTAGCTATTTTGAAAATTGATAAAAAACATAACGAATTTCATTATACAAATGTAGGTAATATCCGCTTTTATCTGTATTCTCCTGAGGGGAAATTAACGTACCCTCTGCCAATTCAAGGTTTTTTATCAGGGAAAATTCAAAAGTTCCGCACACAAACCTTCCCATATGACTCCGGTTCTAAATTTTTGATTCATACAGATGGCTTAGAATTAAAAGAGATTAAATCTGTTTTTGCTAACTCGATGAATGTAGATCAATTGTCGACACGGCTACAGGCAGCAATTCGATCTCATAATGACGATATTACGTATATCGCTGGTCATCTTCCAACTGCATAGCCTTTCTTTTTAGCTCACATGTGTTATTGCATGTGAGTTTTGTTACAATAGAGACAAAGTTTCATTTAGGTAGGAGGATAAGCTGTGTCTGTTGCAATGAAATTAGATAATCAAATTGTTCAACGTGTAAGTAAAGAGGTGGAGATTTCACAAAAGCAAGTACAAAACGTAATTGCTTTAGTAGAAGACGGTAATACAGTTCCCTTTATTGCTCGATATAGAAAAGAACAAACTGGTGCTTTGGATGAAGTCCAGATCCGGAATATTTTAGATTCCTGGAACTACTTAATGAATTTAGAGGAGCGTAAAGAGGAAGTTCTTCGATTAATTGAAGAGCAAGGGAAATTAACTGAGGAACTGGCTGCTCAAATTCATCAAGCGAAGAAATTGCAGCAAGTAGAAGATTTATACCGCCCTTTTAAGCAAAAACGACGTACAAAAGCAACTGTAGCAAAAGAAAAAGGTCTTGAACCATTAGCAGAGTGGCTACTAAGTTTTCCACGTTCTGACGTGAAGAATGAAGCGCAAACATACATAAATGAAGAAGCGGGAGTTCAATCTTCTGACGAAGCTATTCAGGGAGCCCTAGACATTGTAGCGGAACAAATTTCTGACGAAGCATCTTACCGTCAATGGATTCGTACGACCACTGTAAAAGATGGCATAATTGTTACTTCAGTCAAAGATCCGGAAAAAGATGAAAAAAATATCTATGAAATGTACTACGAATATACAGAAGCGGTAAAGCGAATCGTTCCTCATCGTATCTTAGCTATGAATAGAGGAGAAAAAGACGGTATTTTAAAAGTGAGTATTGATGCTCCTACAGATCGTATCCTTTCATATTTACATAAACAAGTAATCAAAAAAAGGGATTCTTCAGCTGAAAGTTATATCATCTCAGCTATAGAAGATGCTTATAAACGCTTAATAGAACCATCTATTGAACGCGAAATCCGTAAAGAGCTATCAGAAAAAGCGGAAGAAAGAGCCATTCACATCTTTTCTGAAAACTTACGAAAACTTCTTCTCCAGCCTCCATTGAAAGGGAAAGTGGTATTAGGAGTAGATCCAGCTTTTCGAACAGGCTGCAAATTAGCTGTAGTAGATGAAACAGGCAAGGTATTAAAAATTGATGTTATTTATCCACATCCTCCTGTGAGAAAAGCAGCTGAAGCGCAAAATAAATTAAAGAAAATGTTCGCTGAATACCCTATTGAAGTAGTAGCCATTGGAAACGGAACGGCATCTCGCGAAACGGAGCAATTTGTAGCGGATGTTCTTAAAGAAATTGAAAACCCAGTTTATTATTTGATTGTGAATGAAGCGGGAGCAAGCGTATATTCGGCTTCTGATGTTGCTAGAGAGGAATTTCCTGATTTTCAAGTAGAAGAGCGAAGCGCTGTATCGATTGCCAGAAGGCTGCAAGATCCGCTGGCTGAACTTGTGAAAATCGATCCTAAGTCGGTAGGAGTAGGGCAGTATCAGCATGATGTGTCTCAAAAGCAATTAAATGATTCACTGACTTTTATTGTAGAGACAGTAGTAAATCAGGTAGGAGTAAATGCAAACACGGCTTCTGCTTCGCTTCTACAATACGTTGCTGGTCTAAATAAGACAGTTGCTCAAAACATTGTAAAATATCGGGATGAAAACGGAAAATTCTCTAACCGAAAACAGTTGAAGAAAATTCCGCGTCTAGGCGCTAAAACGTATGAGCAGTGTATTGGGTTTTTACGTATTATAGAAGGTGAAGAACCTTTAGACAGAACGGGTATCCATCCTGAAACGTATGGAGACGTTAAAAAGCTTTTAAAGAAGGCGGAAGTGAAAGAGACTGAGCTTGGAACGGAGAAAGTAAAAGAAGCATTAAAACATATTTCTTTACCTGAAATATCAGAAGAACTAAGTATAGGGGAGCTTACTTTAAAAGACATTATAGAAGCGCTCGTAAGACCGGAAAGAGATCCTCGTGATGAACTGCCAAAACCTTTGCTCCGTCAGGATATTTTGAAGTTAGAGGATCTTGCCAAAGGTATTCAGCTTGAAGGTACGGTGCGAAACGTCGTAGACTTCGGAGCGTTCATCGATATAGGAGTTAAGCAAGATGGTCTAGTCCATATTTCTAAATTAACGAATCGGTACGTTAAGCACCCCCTCGATGTCGTTTCAGTAGGAGATTTGGTGAATGTGTGGGTAGAAGACGTAGATATGAAAAAAGGAAGAGTCGCACTGACGATGATTCCGCCTCATCAATGATAAAATTGCCTTTTCAGAAAATCTGAAAAGGCAATTTTATTTGTAAAAAGAAGTGATTTAAGAAGCGGAATTATTTTTTTGATAAAAAAACCAACATTGATTGAGCAATTTTATTTGTGCACGGTCTTTTTCAGAATAAGCGCGCCTCATTTGTTTTTGTAGCCACATTGGCATAAGGACAATCACTCCTTTTCATTTATGATAAGGTGAATAGTGAGTATGTAATGAAGTGTATGCCCAAAGAGCTAGTCAGGTGATTTCATACAGTAGAGGAGTATATAAGATGAATGATAAGGATTTACAAATACTTGTAGAAGAAATTTCATTGAAGCTGTTTCACAAACCATTTCGTCATGAAGCCACTTTTAATTCTCGTTTACGTACGACAGGTGGAAGGTATTTATTACGTACATCTAATATAGAAGTAAACTACAAATACTTTGAACAATATGGCAGACAAGAAATAGTAGAAATTATTAAACATGAGCTCTGTCACTATCATTTGCATATTGAGGGGAAAGGGTATAAGCATGGAGATCAAGACTTTAAAAGGCTAATGAAAGAAGTAGGCGCCCCCCGCTTTTGTCAGGCATTGAAAAAAGAAAGTGATGGAAAGAAAAAAGAGCACATATATGTATGTATGCAGTGTGATCAAAAATATGTTCGAAAAAGAAAAGTGAACACGGTTAAATATGTTTGTGGAAAGTGTAAAGGTGAATTAAAAAAAATGTAGAAGATGCTTGACTAAAATAGATTGATTATGATAAATTAATAAAGCCGTCTCAAATAAACGGCAAAGAAATTACAAAAACTTATTGACATTACATATAATGTCGATTACAATGTAAGAAGTCTGATGAATATTATTCCACAGTAGCTCAGTGGTAGAGCTATCGGCTGTTAACCGATCGGTCGTAGGTTCGAGTCCTACCTGTGGAGCCATATGGAGAAGTACTCAAGTGGCTGAAGAGGCGCCCCTGCTAAGGGTGTAGGTCGTGTAAGCGGCGCGAGGGTTCAAATCCCTCCTTCTCCGCCATTTTATAATGGCCCGTTGGTCAAGCGGTTAAGACACCGCCCTTTCACGGCGGTAACACGGGTTCGAATCCCGTACGGGTCACCATTTATTTTTATCTACATAATAGTGGAGGATTAGCTCAGCTGGGAGAGCACCTGCCTTACAAGCAGGGGGTCGGCGGTTCGATCCCGTCATCCTCCACCATATATTATCATCGCGGGGTGGAGCAGTTCGGTAGCTCGTCGGGCTCATAACCCGAAGGTCGCAGGTTCAAATCCTGTCCCCGCAACCAAGTGGTCCCGTGGTGTAGCGGTTAACATGCCTGCCTGTCACGCAGGAGATCGCGGGTTCGATTCCCGTCGGGACCGCCATTTTAAATTTAATAAGGCTCGGTAGCTCAGTTGGTAGAGCAAAGGACTGAAAATCCTTGTGTCGGCGGTTCGATTCCGTCCCGAGCCACCATTTTAAAAACATTTGTTTTTAAAATGCCGGTGTAGCTCAACTGGTAGAGCAACTGACTTGTAATCAGTAGGTTGGGGGTTCAAGTCCTCTTGCCGGCACCACAGTTATTGTGGAGGGGTAGCGAAGTGGCTAAACGCGGCGGACTGTAAATCCGCTCCTTCGGGTTCGGCAGTTCGAATCTGCCCCCCTCCACCATTTACAGGGGCATAGTTTAAAGGTAGAACTACGGTCTCCAAAACCGTCAGTGTGGGTTCGATTCCTACTGCCCCTGCCAATTATAAAAATAACATTGCATATATACGTGGCGATTGTGGCGAAGTGGTTAACGCACCGGATTGTGGTTCCGGCATTCGTGGGTTCGATTCCCATCAGTCGCCCCATTTATAAACGATATGCATATTTCAATATTGGGCTATCGCCAAGCGGTAAGGCAACGGATTTTGATTCCGTCATGCGTTGGTTCGAATCCAGCTAGCCCAGCCATATATGCGGAAGTAGTTCAGTGGTAGAACACCACCTTGCCAAGGTGGGGGTCGCGAGTTCGAACCTCGTCTTCCGCTCCAATTTTAATAAAGTTATTTAGTCTTGAGTAAATGGCGGCATAGCCAAGTGGTAAGGCAGAGGTCTGCAAAACCTTTATCACCGGTTCAAATCCGGTTGCCGCCTCCATTTATTTACAAGCTGCCGGGGTGGTGGAATTGGCAGACACACAGGACTTAAAATCCTGCGGTAGGTGACTACCGTGCCGGTTCAAGTCCGGCCCTCGGCACCATTTATAATTTTAACTTGCCTTTTTTATTTTGCCGATGTGGCGGAATTGGCAGACGCGCACGACTCAAAATCGTGTTCCTTCGGGAGTGTCGGTTCGACCCCGACCATCGGTACTTTAGCTTTATTTGACAGGATGATTCCTGTTTTTATTTTTACTTATCGGTCGACAAATTTTGATAATATTTGCGGGTGTAGTTTAGTGGTAAAACCTCAGCCTTCCAAGCTGATGTCGTGAGTTCGATTCTCATCACCCGCTCCATACATATTGTTATCACAACGCAGTGTCTCGCTTTCAAAGCTGAGATGTTGCGTTTTTTATTTTTAGCGTAAATATAGCGTCTATCTTGAAAAGATAGACGCTATATTTACGTACATCAGTTAATGACTTGATAGGTTGCTTCGCCCCCGTGAATTTGAATGAACATGTCACTTAGGGATTTAGTTAGTTTATAAGCCTGTTCTTCTGAAAGTGAAGGCTTTAAATAAATGAACTGTACAGCTTGTGTTGTCTTTTCAGTTACGTACGCTCGGTTAGAATCGACATAAGGGCTTCCGAAAGCTCCTAGGGCATCTTTTGAAATGATTTTATTTTCTAAAGAAATATTACGTTCATTTAGAGCTTCATAAGACTCTTCTTTTTTACCGATAGTAAATTCGATGGGGCCTTCTAAATTAGAGGAATCATAAATTCCAATTGGGACTTCATATTGCAATGAAAAAAAGTTATTAATGTCCACAGCAGAATTGATAGAAGGCAAATACGTTTGTTTTCCTATTCTTCTAATTAAAGCTTCTATAGAAGGACGGTATTTACTTGGATCAGTTCCAAATATTTTGAAAAGCTTTCTCCACTCGCTAACACCTTCGAATTCTGTTACTTTTTTTGACTCAAGGTCGAAATAAATGGATTCTTGAAAGAGGCGCAGACGTCCTTTTAGCATTTGAGGAGAATCACCAACTTCAATATTTTTATACTGAATGATTCCCATTTTAAAAGAAGGGCAAAGCTGTTTAATAGCGGGCGATAATGTAAAGTTCATTTTTTTGATCCTTTCTATTATAATTAGTATTTGTTCGTTTATAGATACCATCCTATCATTTCATTGAGCGAGAAAACAGTTCAATGCATGAATATATAGAATTTCTTAGAAAGGAGGCCATTACTCACTATGAATGCGTATCAGTTGAAGGAAGAAATTATTTCATACAGCAAAGAGATTGGAATCGATAAGATTGGATTTGCGAGTGCTTCTATGTTTGATGAGTTAAAGAATCGATTGTTAGCACAGCAAGAGTTAGGTTATGCTTCAGGGTTTGAAGAACCTGATATTGAAAAGAGAGTAGATCCCACATTAGTTGTTCCAAAAGCTAGATCTATTATTTCAATTGCACTTGCGTATCCTTCTAAATTAAAGGATGCACCAAAGAGCACAAAGGAAGATCGCCGAGGAATCTTTTGCCGTGCTTCTTGGGGGCAAGATTATCATACGGTTCTACGTGATAGGCTTCAAAAGCTTGAAACCTTCATAAAAGAAAAAGTACCTGCAGCTATCCTTCAATCGATGGTAGACACAGGCGAGCTGTCGGACCGAGCTGTAGCAGAAAGAGCCGGTATTGGCTGGAGCGGTAAGAACTGTGCCATTATTACACCTGAATTCGGTTCCTACGTGTATTTAGGAGAAATGATAACAGATATCCCGTTTCCTCCTGATAAACCGATAGAGGACGGTTGTGGTACTTGTAATAAGTGCGTTGATGCGTGTCCTACGGGTGCGCTTGTAACAGGCGGTCAGCTGAATTCGCAGCGATGCATTGCCTTTTTAACCCAAACAAAAGGGTTTCTGGCTGAAGAATTTCGAAGTAAATTAGGCAATCGTTTATATGGCTGTGATACATGTCAAACTGTGTGTCCTGAAAATAAAGGAAAAGACTTTCATTTTCATCCTGAGATGGAGCCTGACCCAGAACTTGCGAAGCCTAAATTAAAACCGCTCTTAACGATGAGTAATCGTGAGTTCAAAGAGAAATTTGGACATGTTTCAGGTTCTTGGAGAGGGAAAAAGCCAATTCAGCGTAATGCCATTATTGCACTGGCCCATTTTAAAGATCAAACCGCCGTTCCAGATTTAATTGAGTTAATTAAAAATGACGTTCGCCCTGTCATTCGCGGAACAGCGGCATGGGCGTTAGGCAAAATTGGCGATAAAGAAGCGTTAGATACACTTATGAACTTAAGAGAAAAAGAAAAGGACCAAGAAGTAATTGAAGAAATGTCAAAAGGTATAGAGATGCTTCAAGAGATCTAAACCGTGTTTTTATTGATAAAGTTAGCTAATGAGTCATAGCGTATAATAAACGCTTAGAAAAGTGGTGACATTATGCTAACAAAAAGGAATGTATTATATACTTTAATTAAAGCACGTGCGGACAGCTATGTAAAAGGTGAGCTGCATGAAGACTTCAAGCCTTTCATTGAACAGCAGTGTGAGCTAAAGCGGTCTCTTATAAAAAAAAGAGAAGTTGATGTTTTAAAATGTAATATGAAAGGTTCTATTCAATCTGCTCATACGGATCAGGAAGAAACTAGAGTATTATATAGGGTGCACATTCAGGCATTTTTAAAACAAAACGATTTTTTCTATATAGAAGAAGAAATTGAAGATCGTTTAGCTCTTTTTTATAAAGATACGCTTATTCAAGATGAGCTGCTGGTAAAGGACTTTTTTGAAGATAAGGTTGAAATGGATGTGGAAGAAGTAGAGGAAGACGAAGAAAGAGCCTCTTATTATGATCGTCTTGCGGCTGTTCAGTATGCAGAAAAATATTGGGATAAACCTAATGAAAGTTATAAGCAGTTTGAGGTAAACTGCACCAACTATATCTCACAGTGTTTGCATGCAGGAAAGGCGCCGATGCGGGGATATCCTAAAAAAGCAAACGGATGGTGGATGAGAGGGAACGCCTGGAGCTATAGCTGGGCAGTTGCTCATTCCATGCACAGCTATTTAAGTAACTCTAAATCAGGACTTCGGGCTGTGAGGAAATCTTCAGCAAGAGAACTTGTCCCGGGAGACGTTATCTGCTACGATTTTGAAGGAGATGGAAGATGGAATCATACGACGATTGTTGTAGCAAAAGACGGTCACGGTATGCCTCTTGTGAATGCGAACACGTATAATAGTCGAATGAGATATTGGGCCTATGAAGATTCAACGGCTTACACGCCAAAGATTAAGTATGATTTTTTCCATATCGTTGATCGGTAAGTCTTTCGTTTTAGCAAGTTAGTGGTATAATGATGAATAGATTTGTTAGCAGAGGTGAAAATTTGTGGGAGTACACGTAGTGTTATTTCAACCAGAAATTCCAGCAAATACAGGAAATATTGCGCGAACATGTGCAGCAACAAATACGACGCTGCATTTAGTTCGGCCGTTAGGCTTTTCAACAGATGATAAAATGTTAAAGCGAGCTGGATTGGATTACTGGGAATTTGTAAATGTGGTGTATCATGATTCATTAGAAGAAGTATTCGAAAAGTATCCTGAAGCAGGTTTCTACTTCATCACAAAATTTGGTCAGCAGCCACATACAACATTTGATTATAGTGACTTAGAGCAGGATCATTTCTTCGTATTTGGAAGAGAAACAAAGGGTCTGCCAAAGCACATTATTGAAGAGAACATGGAAAGATGTCTTCGTTTACCGATGACAGAAAATGTTCGTTCTTTAAATTTATCTAATACAGCAGCTATTTTAATCTATGAAGCGCTGCGTCAACAAAATTATGCTGGTTTATCTTAAGTAAAAAGCGAGGTTCAAATTTTATTGAACCTCGCTTTTTTATTTATGTCGACGATGATATGTAGTGGTTATTTTTTAACGCCCGGTTTATCATTGTATCCCGCTCTGAAGATGGATGCTAAAAAAGCAATTGTTACTCCTAATACTAAAAGTAAGCGCATTGATTTTCCTCCTCAATGTAATTAAAAGGATTATACAGCTACTGCAGTTAAAACCGACTTCCCATATCCCATGATGATAATAATGACAAAATAACTCTTCTAGAGACATAAGTTCTCTAACAAAGTTTAACCGTTCCTTCTTACTCTTTTATTATAGCTAATAAATACTTCACTGTGAATGCCTAGCAAGGACAAATTTCTGAATTTTACAATTTAAAAAGCATGTTCAAACATTTTGCTGCATAGATTGTATTAATCTTGTTCACTAGCACCATAACTAGTAGGGGAGGTCCTTTAATGGATATATTAAAGAAAGTTGAAAGATACCGCGAAGAAGAGAATCGTCTTAAGTGGGAAGGGACATTTGAAGAGTACCTAAAGCTGATTAAAGATGAGCCTTTAATTGCTCAGCCTGCACACTCTAGAGTATACAACATGATAAAGGATGCAGGAATTGAAGAGGTAAATGGTAAAAGACATTATAAATTTTTCAGTGGACAAATGTTTGGACTTGAAGATTCGCTAGAACGCTTGGTGGAAGAATATTTTCATCCCGCTGCAAAGCGTTTAGATGTTCGTAAACGTATTTTACTTTTAATGGGTCCAGTAAGTGGTGGTAAATCGACGCTAGTGACCATGTTAAAAAGAGGGCTTGAAGCTTATTCGCTTACTGATCGAGGAGCTGTTTACGCTATTAAAGGATGCCCAATGCATGAAGATCCGCTGCATTTAATTCCACATCATTTACGTAAAGACTTCTTTGAAGAGTATGGTATCCGAATCGAAGGAAACTTATCTCCTTTAAATACAATGCGATTAGAGGAAGAGTATGGCGGCAGAATTGAAGACGTCATTATCGAACGCATTTTCTTCTCAGAGGACAAACGAACTGGAATTGGAACGTTCAGTCCTTCTGATCCGAAATCTCAAGACATTGCCGACCTAACAGGAAGCATTGACTTTTCAACAATTGCAGAGTATGGATCTGAGTCAGATCCGCGTGCTTACCGCTTTGACGGAGAGCTTAATAAAGCAAACCGGGGAATGATGGAGTTCCAGGAGATGTTAAAATGTGATGAGAAATTTTTATGGCATTTACTCTCTTTAACCCAAGAAGGAAACTTTAAAGCAGGAAGATTTGCTTTAATTAGTGCAGATGAATTAATCGTAGCGCATACAAATGAAACAGAGTATCGCTCGTTTATTTCCAATAAGAAAAATGAAGCTTTGCATTCACGAATTATTGTAATGCCTGTTCCATATAACTTAAAAGTGAGTGATGAGGAAAAAATTTATGACAAAATGATTCGTGAAAGTGACGTATCAGATGTTCATATTGCCCCTCATACGTTACGTATTGCGTCTATCTTTACTACATTAACGAGATTAAAAGAGCCTAAAAAAGGCGATATCGATTTATTAAAGAAAATGCGCCTATACGACGGTCAATCTGTAGAAGGCTATAACGATGCAGACGTAGAAGAGTTACAAAAAGAGTATACGGATGAAGGAATGAGTGGTATTGATCCTCGTTATGTCATTAATCGCATTTCATCTACCATCATTCGAAAAGATATTAAATCAATCAATGCATTAGATGTACTGCGTTCATTGAAAGAAGGGTTAGCACAGCATGCGTCTATTTCTGCTGAGGATCGAGAGCGTTACCTGAATTATATTTCTCTGGCGCGTAAAGAATATGATGAAATTGCTAAAAAAGAAGTGCAAAAAGCGTTCGTTTATTCGTATGAAGAGTCTGCTAAAACATTAATGGATAATTATTTAGATAATGTCGAAGCATACTGCAACAAAAATAAGCTTCGTGATCCGCTAACAGGAGAAGAGTTAAATCCAGATGATAAATTAATGCGTTCAATTGAAGAACAAATTGGTATTTCAGAAAATGCAAAAAAAGCATTCCGCGAAGAAATCTTAATTCGTATTTCGGCTTATGCACGTAAAGGAAAACGATTTGATTATAATTCCCATGAGCGCTTACGCGAAGCGATTCAGAAAAAATTGTTTGCGGATTTAAAAGACGTAGTGAAAATTACAACGTCCACTAAAACACCAGATGAGCAGCAGCTGAAGAAAGTAAATGAAGTAGTGGCTCGATTGATTGATGAGCATGGATACAATTCAGTATCTGCTAATGAACTGCTGCGCTATGTAGGAAGTTTGTTAAATCGATAACTCAGTACTAACAAGAAAACATGGCACTTCCGATCTGTGCCATGTTTTTCTTATCTCTTAAAATAAATTCTGCATAATTAGGCTAATGTGTAGTACGCATTGCACTTAACCATCATATGATAAGTCATAAACATATACATGACACTAGACACTATAAAATGAATAGTTAATAGTGAAAGAATTAGTTAGCAAGTATACCATTCTTGCGCATAGGATAAGAGTAACCAACCTTTGAACTAAAGGTATTTGTCAGAAACTTTCGGTATAGCTTATGCATGCCGAGTAAAAACGTGCAAGTGTTTTTTAAATAAGGAGGGGAATAGCGTGGGAAAAGAAGTAGATAAAAGTTTTGCTGTCTCAAAAGAAGACTGGTCCCTCCATCGTAAAGGCCACGATGATCAAAAAAGACATCAAGAAAAAATTAAAGAAGCAATTAAAAATAATTTACCGGATTTAATTACAGAAGAAAATATCGTGATGTCCAATGGAAGAGAAGTTGTTAAAATTCCGATCAAATCATTGGATGAATATCGAATTCGGTACAATTATGATAAAAACAAACATGTGGGTCAAGGTGATGGAGACAGTAAAGTTGGGGATGTAGTAGCACGTGATGGATCTGCTGGAGATGGTCAAAAAGGAGCAGGGAAAGGTCAAGGAGCAGGTGACCAGGCTGGAGAAGACTACTTTGAAGCAGAAGTGTCTCTTATGGAGCTTCAAGAGGCTTTATTTGCTCAATTAGAACTGCCTAATCTTCAGCGAAAAGAATCTGATCAAATTGTTGTGGAACACATTGAATTTAATGATATACGACGTACAGGTTTGATGGGGAATATTGATAAAAAACGAACGATGATGAGCGCTTATAAGCGAAATGCAATGACAGGAAAGGCTGCTTTTCATCCTATTTATCCGGAGGATTTAAAATTCAAAACGTGGAATGAAGTTATAAAGCCAGAATCGAAAGCAGTCGTCTTAGCTATGATGGATACGAGCGGTTCGATGGGCATATGGGAAAAGTATATGGCAAGAAGCTTTTTCTTTTGGATGACACGCTTTTTACGTACGAAATATGAAACAGTGGAAATTGAATTTATTGCGCATCATACAGAGGCAAAAGTAGTATCAGAAGAAGACTTTTTCTCCAAAGGAGAAAGCGGAGGAACCATCTGTTCATCTGCTTACCGAAAAGCGCTTGAATTAATTAACCAAAAGTATGATCCAAGCCGCTATAATATTTACCCGTTTCATTTTTCAGATGGCGATAACTTAACTTCAGATAACGCAAGGTGTGTAAAGTTAGTAAATGAATTAATGAAAGTGTCAAATATGTTTGGATATGGGGAAGTGAATCAGTACAATCGACATTCCACTTTAATGTCTGCTTACAAAAATATTCAAGACGAGAGTTTTAGACACTTTATTTTAAAACAAAAATCAGACGTTTTTCACGCGATGAAAAGCTTTTTTAGAAAAGAAACAGAAGACCAGAAATATGCATAACCTAAAAGGCCTAGACTTGTTATCTAGGTCTTTTTTATGCGGTTTATTCAGCGCTTCTTTGGAGATAGTAAAAGTACGACTTTATCCAAAAGGAGAATAAGTGAATGAACGAAAATATAAAGAGCGAAATGCAAAAACATCAAAAAAATCAGCGGTTGAACGCAGCTGAGTTAGGTTACTTATGGGCGCAATATTTAGGTGATACGCTGTATGTATGTGTTCTTGGGTATTTTCTATCTGTTGTAAAAGATGCCGAGATTAAGGAGCTCTTAAAAAAAGCCCATCAGATTTCACAAATTCATGTAGACGAATTGACGGAATTATTCGTTTTGGAAAAAATTCCAATACCAGTAGGTTTTGGAGAACAAGATGTGAACAAAGGCGTTCCTGCTTTATTTGATGATATTTTTACGGCTATTTATGTAAATGAAATGGCAATTGGAGGTATGAAGAAATATGCCAGAGCACTAAGCGCAGTGAGAAGGCAAGATATTTATGATCACCTGTCTCGATGTGTAAAAGAAAGCGACAGTCTTTTAGAGGATTCTAACCACGTTATTTTAAGAAAAAGCATGCTGATGAGACCCCCGGTTATTCCTTATCCGGTAAAAGTGAATTTTGTGGACCGGAAAACGTTTACATCACTATTTTTCTCTCAAATGCATCCTCTAACTTCTTTGGAGGTCACGGCTATTCAAGAAATTGTTAATACAAATGTATTAGGTAAAACGCTGATGCTGGCATTTAGTCAAGTAGCTACCACACAAAAATTACGCTCTTATTTTTTTGATGGAGTTAAACTTGCGAGTAAGCAAATCAAGCAATTCACTGAGTTATTGTCTGAAGCTGACCTACCAAGTCCGCGTCTGCTTGATGCATATGTAACCAACTCAACGATTTCACCGTTTTCAGATAAACTGATGATGTATCATACTTCCACAGCGGTGACAATTGCTATTGATAACTGCGGCGCTGGCTTATCTATGTCGTTCCGTTCGGATGTCGCAGTAGAATTTTCTCAGCTAATCGGGCGTATAGGGAAGTATGGAAAAGATGGAATTCGGATTATGATTGAGCAAGGTTGGATGGAAGAACCTCCAATGGCAACAGACCGTAAGAAGTTGGCGGAGAAATAATAAGGAGTATGTTGTAGATTATCATTAATTTTGCGGTACTGAAACATATATAGCTAAGCGAAAATAGATTGCTCTAGACCCACTTGAATGAGCAGTGATAAGATAAAAAAGCTGATTTTTCAAGAAGTAAGTCGAGGTGTGCAAATGAACAACAGTATAAGGGAGTCCATTGCTAAAAAAGTAGCATGGATTAGCGTATGGAGCAATATTGCCCTTACGCTAGGAAAAGTAATAGTAGGATGGATTGGAAATAGTGATGCTGTATTTGCTGATGGTATTCACTCTGCAGCGGACGTATTTGCCTCTATTATTGTCTTGTTGGTTATACGAGTAGCAAATAAACCAGCAGATGATGACCATCCATATGGACATGGAAAAGCAGAAGTGATTGTCTCAGGAATCGTAGGAATTATTTTATTGCTTGTATCATTTTATGTGGTATTTGAAGGAGTCGTTGGTTTATTCCATCCGGTTGAATCTCCAAATATTTTAGCTATGTGGATTGCTGTTATTTCATACATAGCAAAGGTATTGTTGTACCGTTATTCTTTGAACGTAGCGAAGCAGCACCACAGTAAGGCAATTGAGGCAATTGCATTTGATCATAAAGCAGATATTGTTGCTTCTATTGCAGCGGCAATTGGTGTTTTATTATCGATTATTGGTGATAAAATGGATGTTCAACTGCTGTTATACGGAGATAAAATAGCAAGTATCTTTGTTGCTTATTTAATTTTTAACATTGCCAGACAAATGATGGGAGAGTCTTTTCAAATCTTAATGGAAGGCAATATTGACGAAGAGCTACTGAAAGAACTTGAAGAAAGCATTTATGAATTTGAAGATGTGAAGCGGATTGATCGAGTTCGAGCAAGAGAGCATGGCCATTACATATTAGTTGATATACGTATTTCGATTGATCACTTTAAAACAATTAAGGAAGGTCATGATCTAGGACGAAAAATCAAAGCAACACTTATGAAAAAGCATGATAATATTCAGGAAGTATTAATCCATTTGAATCCTTATTATCCAGATTAAATAAGAAGCAGCGAAGTGTTATCTCGCTGCTTCTTATTATTTATAGATGTAGAAATTAATGAAATGAGTAGAATAAAATGATGAGGATTTTTATTTATAAAGAATCAAGTTTAATAAAATTGTATAAAGGGAATTGTATTTATTTATTGATGTGATAGGATAAAAAAGCATGTAAATGCATTCACTACGAATGAAAGCAGTAGACGGGTACATATAGATAATAATAAATGGTTTTGGGAGTCAAAGAAGGTGATGTTGAAGTGAATGTAAGCATCAGGTCAATCGTTAAAAAAGTCATGTTCATTCTATTTATTGCGTATACGGCAGTGGTCATTTATGCTACTCTCATACGGGAAAACGAACATGTTTACGGAAAAGCAATGAACTTGGATTTATTTAGCACGATCCGTCTGATGTGGGACAGCGGGAATATAATGCTCACTCTGACAAATATACTGGGGAATATCGTGATGTTTGCGCCGCTTGGAATGTTTATCCCTTTGTTTATGAAGTGGTTTGACGGTTTTATTCAAGTGTTTACGACAGGTTTCTTAATCAGTTTTCTGATTGAAATTTTACAGTACAAGCTAACGGAACGAGTATTTGATATTGATGATATCTTTTTGAATACGCTAGGTACATTTATAGGCTGGGTTATTATTAAAATACTATATTGGATTAAGAACATGCTGAAAGCACGTTTCAAAAAAAGATGAAATTGAGAGACGTAACGAAATTAATCCAATCTAAAGACGAACAAATGGGATTAAGGAGCTAGTATGGATAGCTTGTTACATCGCGGTTGATTTCCGTACAAGACTTCGCTTTCCGCGGGCGGTGAGTCTCCTCGTCGCTTACGCTCCTGCGAGGTCTCACTTATTCTGCTTTTCCCTCAGGAGTCTTCACCTTGCCTTCCAATCAACCGCTAGAAATAACTACATGCATGAAATCTACGTTCACCCTACCAATGAAAAAATCCGAGCGAGCTGGATTCTTAATCAAGAATTCAACTCGTTCGGATTTTTCTTCAACTAAAATACTTTTGGCTCAGCCTCTGCTTGTTGTTGATAGAAACACTTAATGCAGCGTCTTACGGAAGAATGTGAGGATTCAACGATAATGTGCTGACAATTTTGCTGAACAAATAATAACTTTCTTTCAAGCTGCTTAATTTGTTCTTTAAGCTGTTCTACTTCATTATTGATAGATATTTGAACCACTGTTAACAAACTCTTTAGCTTTTTCTTTCATTCCTTCTTTTCTTACTTCGTGTATATCTTTTTCATTTTCTTGAGCCATGTTACGAATATCTTGAGAAATACGCATCGAACAGAATTTAGGTCCACACATTGAACAGAAATGGGCTGTTTTAGCACCTTCAGCGGGAAGTGTTTCATCGTGATATTCTTTTGCGCGCTCTGGATCTAGTGACAGGTTAAATTGATCATTCCATCTAAACTCAAATCTTGCTTTAGACAGCGCGTTATCGCGTTTTTGTGCTCCTGGATGGCCTTTTGCTAGGTCAGCGGCATGCGCAGCAATTTTATAGGTGATAACGCCTTCTCGAACGTCTTCTTTATTCGGAAGTCCTAAATGTTCTTTTGGCGTTACGTAGCAAAGCATAGCTGTCCCAAACCAGCCAATCATTGCAGCCCCAATACCTGATGTAATATGGTCATAGCCTGGAGCGATGTCGGTTGTAAGCGGTCCAAGAGTATAGAAGGGAGCTTCCTGGCATATTTCCATTTGTTTATCTACGTTTTCTTTGATGAGGTGCATAGGAACATGTCCAGGGCCTTCAATCATAACTTGAACATCGTGTTTCCAAGCAATTTTAGTTAATTCACCAAGCGTTTCTAATTCACCGAACTGTGCCTCATCATTAGCATCTGCAATGGAACCAGGACGTAGCCCATCGCCAAGCGAAATAGAAATATCGTATGCTTTACAGATTTCACAGATTTCTTCAAAGCGAGTATATAAAAAGTTCTCTTCATGATGAGCTAAACACCACTGCGCCAAGATGGATCCTCCGCGTGAAACAATACCTGTCGTACGTTTGGCTGTCAGAGGAATATAGCGTAAAAGAACACCTGCGTGAATAGTAAAGTAATCAACACCTTGTTCTGCTTGTTCAATTAATGTATCGCGATATGCTTCCCACGTTAGATCTTCTGCTACGCCTTTTACTTTTTCAAGCGCTTGGTAAATAGGAACGGTCCCTACAGGAACAGGCGAGTTGCGGATAATCCATTCGCGCGTTGTGTGGATATCCTTTCCTGTTGATAAATCCATAATTGTATCGGCTCCCCAACGCGTTGCCCATGTCATTTTTTCTACTTCATCTTCAATAGCTGAACGAATAGCTGAATTTCCGATATTAGCATTAATTTTCACGTGGAATTTGCGGCCGATAATCATCGGTTCGCTCTCAGGGTGATTGATATTATTAGGGATAATGGCACGCCCTCTTGCTACTTCTTCACGCACGACTTCAGGATCCATCTGTTCACGAATAGCGATAAATTCCATTTCGGGTGTGATGATTCCTTTTTTCGCATAGTGCATTTGCGTTACATTTTGATTTTTTTTCGCGCGCAACGGTAAACGATTAGTGATAAAGCGCTCGTACTGATCTCTTGGATCACCATCATAATACCCGTTATCCTGTGGCTGAACCGTACGGCCTTGATATGTTTCTACATCATTTCGTTCTGCAATCCACTTTTCGCGCAGAGCCGGTAATCCTTTTTGTAAATTAATTTCATAACAGGGATCTGTATAAACACCGCTCGTGTCGTATACACGTACGGGACTATTTTCTTCTTCACCAAAAGATCCTGTAGTAGGGGACTGATGAATTTCACGCATAGGCACTTTAAGGTCTTCTCTGGATCCTTGGACATATACTTTGTGACTGTTTGGAAAAGGCTTTTTCATAGAAACTGATACATTTTGTTTTGACATTACATATTCCTCCGGTTTCGCATAAAGTGTAGCTATACCGAACCATAAAAAAATCGGGTTCTGTGATAGACAGAACCCGATGGAATAGGCAAAAAAAGAATAAACATATACTATTCTTTTCAAGACTACTTCCCTCCGCTGGTATAACCCAAATCAGGTTCAAAGGGTTAAAGAGTTTTATTGCACTCTTCTCTCAGTCTGAGCTATCAGACACCCCTAGTAGAAATAACATTCAAATTATTCAATTTACGGCTTAAGTTTACCATCATTCGGTAAAAAATCAACCCTTAAATAAAAAAAGCTAGACAATTAACGTTGTCTAGCAGCATCGATTGCAATCACAATAGCTGTAATAATATGCATAATAAACCCTAAAAATGGAATCCAAGCAACCAGTGAGGTAACAATCCCTAGTATGTTTCCATAAGCAGATAACCCTCGTCTATTAGCTAAAATGAGCGTGATAGCATGAAGAATAAATCCAATAAAAAGAGGAGTATAACTAAAGCCCATAACAATCCCCGCGCCAATTAAAGGGATTCCCAGCAAGGCTTCATACCCAGCAGTGACCCATTTCATTGTACGTACATTTCCATTCATAGTAAAAAGCCTCCTAAAAAAGATACTACTATATACGAGAAAAGAGAGAAAAAAGTTTCAAATTGCTTAGGGGGTATGTCGTATAAGCAAGCACTAGTTGATTAAAATGATAGATGACAGTAAAGGGGATGGAAAAAACATAATGATTTAGTCATTTTTTCACACTAAAGAAAAATAGTCTAGATGATTCATTTTTAGCTAAGGGCCCGGAATTTATACCGAACATAGTGACTAATTTCTAAAATAAATAAAAGCTGATATCGTGTTTTTTGGTTATAGCATGTAAGGTTTTTATTACAAATTATTAAAGATTCTTATCTTTTTGCAAATACACATTGTATTTCATAGTTTTAACAATTATGATAAAAAAGCAAGTGTCAAAATAGGGAAATAGTTGAGCATGTAAAACGAAGCGATAAGCTTATTAATTTGAAAGAAAGGCAAGGTACATAGCTTTATGTGGGAAATTATTGTAGCAATCATTTTAGGGATTGTAGAAGGTTTAACAGAGTTCGCTCCTGTTTCGTCAACTGGGCATATGATTATTGTGGATGACCTGTGGTTAAATTCAAAAGAATTATTTTCATCTCCAGTAGCTAATACATTTAAAATTGTTATTCAGCTAGGGTCGATCTTAGCAGTAGTTGTTATTTTTAAAGATCGTTTTATTAATTTATTAGGATTAGGAAAAAAACCAGCTGCTCCAATTGGACCGACAAATCGCTTGAATTTAATGCAGGTAATTGTTGGTCTGCTACCTGCAGGAGTGTTAGGACTTTTGTTTGATGATTACATTGATGAACATTTGTTTTCTTTAAATACGGTGCTAATTGGCTTAGTAGTCGGAGCTGTATTAATGATTCTAGCAGATTTGTTTGGACCTAAACGTCCGCGCGTAGAGACGGTGGACCAAATGTCTTATGGACAAGCACTGGGTATAGGACTGTTTCAATGTATTGCTCTTTGGCCAGGTTTTTCTCGTTCAGGCTCAACGATTTCAGGAGGAGTTCTTCTTGGAATGAGCCATAAGGCAGCCGCAGATTTTACATTTATTATGGCAGTGCCAATCATGGCAGGAGCAAGTGGACTTTCATTGGTTAAAAACTGGCAGTATTTCACATCAGATGCACTACCGTTTTTTATTGCTGGTTTTATCAGCGCCTTTATTTTTGCGCTGGTATCTATTCGCTTTTTCCTGAAATTAATTAACCGTATCAAATTAGTACCATTTGCACTATATCGAATAGTTTTAGCAGCTATTCTATATTTTGTATTTTTATAAAATAAACACGCGTGTTCTTTAGTCCCTTAAACTTCTAATAGAGACTCAAAGAGCAAGAAAAAGCTATTGCAATGTTGCAATAGCTTTTTTGCATAAATATATATTATCGCCTTTTGAAAGCGTTTTATAAACATAGGTATTGACAAAACGTGTCGAAAAATAGTAAATTAATATTTGTGCAGTATAAAGTTAAGTAAAAGTAAGACTTCTGTTTAGTTTTATTGACTGTAAAAAACGTATGACAACGTATAGATCGTTTTAATTTTATAAAAACTGAATAATAAGCTTAATCGTATAGAGCGGGGGAATCATTATCGGCAGTAAAGCTGCCTTGGGGTGAATCCTTACAAAAGGTAGGAAACTCTCAATTCCGAATCCGACAGTTAACCCCGTTTGCTTTATTGAGAGAAAGAGCCCAAAATAGCGTAAGTAAAAGGCTGTTCTTTCTTAAGAATAGTCTTTTTTTGTTTTTTCAGAAAAATATATACAAATGTCATACATCTTTGGGGAGGTACATCTATGAAAAAAATTCGTTTTGGTTTGGCTACGCAGATTTTTACCGGATTAATACTCGGTGTTCTTGTAGGGGTAATTTGGTTTAACGATCCGCGTGTAGTAACATACCTACAGCCGCTAGGAGACCTATTTTTAAGATTAATTAAGATGATTGTTATTCCAATTGTTATCTCAAGCTTAGTCGTTGGAGTTGCAGGAGCAGGGAGCGGTAAACAGGTCGGAAAGCTCGGCGTTAAAACCATTCTCTATTTTGAAATTATTACGACTTTTGCAATTATAATCGGTGTATTGGTTGCTAATATTTTTCATCCTGGGCAAGGTGTAGACATTCATTCAGCACAGAAGGGTGATATTTCACAATATGTTGAAACATCCAAACAGCAAGAAGGAAAGTCAGTGGCTGAAACTTTCTTACACATTGTTCCAACAAACTTTTTCCAGTCAATTGTTGAAGGAGACATGCTAGCAATTATCTTCTTTACAGTGTTATTTGCACTTGGAGTAGCGGCAATTGGGGAAAGAGGAAAGCCGGTTGTACAATTCTTCGACGGCGTTTCTCACGCAATGTTTCACGTGGTAAATCTTGTAATGAAAGTGGCTCCAATTGGTGTATTTGCTTTAATTGGTGTAACAGTTTCAAAATTCGGCTTAGATTCACTCCTTTCATTAGGAAAGCTTGTTATCTTAGTTTACTTAGCGTTAATTTTCTTCCTACTTGTTGTATTGGGAGGAATTGCGAAATGGGCAGGAATTAACATCTTCCACTTATTCCGCTATATGAAAGATGAACTGTTGTTAGCATACAGTACATCTAGTTCTGAGACAGTTCTTCCGCGTATCATGGAAAAACTTGAAAAGATGGGCTGTCCAAAAGCTATCGTATCGTTTGTTGTACCAATTGGTTATACATTTAACCTAGATGGTTCCGTTCTTTATCAAGCGATTGCAGCGTTATTCTTAGCGCAGGTGTACGGTATTGATTTAACGATCGTTCAACAGCTGACGCTCATTCTTGTATTGATGGTTACATCTAAAGGAATGGCTGCCGTGCCAGGAACATCATTTGTTGTATTACTGGCTACTCTTGGGACAATCGGCGTTCCGGCAGAAGGATTAGCCTTCATTGCTGGGGTAGACAGAATCATGGATATGGCACGTACGGTTGTTAACTTAGTAGGAAACACACTAGCAGCAATTGTGATGTCTAAATCTGAAGGCAAATTTGACCCTAAAAAAGGTACAGAGGTCATGAGAGCGGGCTAATTTATAAATTAAAAAGCTACTTATTCTATTCAAAAAATTAGAATAAGTAGCTTTTTTTATAATAATTCCTTTATTATTATGGAAATTGACCCTATAATATGTAACATCAGGTATAAAAATATCCAAATTTTATTCTTACATAAAGCAGTCACTGGTTCCTTTCTTTATCAGTAAATATAGAGATAGCTTAGCTAGTAGGGGGATAGTAGAGTATGTGGAAAAAGCGAATATGGGTCATCGCCTCAATAATAATCGTATGTTTGTTAATCCCTTACAGTTTACCAATTGTGTTTGCTTTATTAACAGCATTAGCACTTGAGGGTATTGTTCAGAAATTGCATCAATCTTTTAAAATGAAGAGAGTCTATGCAGTGCTTATGACCTTCATTTTATATGTTGTTTCGCTCATACTTATTGGATTTTTTATTGTTCGGACAATCGTTACGCAAGTGGTTGCTCTTTCAAAAATAGCGCCTTCCTTTGTAAAAGAAATCTATGAAACCGCGATTTATCCAACTATTATTAAGTGGAAATACTATTCAAACGCTCTTCCTACAGAAGTGATTTCTTCTATCGAGCGCACGCTTGAAAAGACCGTAAATTCATTAGATTCTCTATTAAAAAGTACCGTAGAAATCATCATTAGCTTTGCCGCTACTGTTCCTGGGTTTCTATTAGAGTTTCTTATTTATTTAGTAGCGCTTGTATTTATCAGCCTTGAGCTGCCTGCTATTAAAAATAAAATTAAGTCATTTTTAACAGAAGAAACGAAATATAAGCTACAAGTTGTCATCACTCAGCTTATCCAAGCGGGGGTTGGTTTTATCAAGGCGCAAATTATCTTAAGTGTCATGACGTTTGTAATGGCTTATGTAGGGCTTTGGCTATTAGGTGTTCCGTATACCGCGCTTCTTAGTTTATTAATTGTAATTGTCGATATCTTACCAATCCTTGGGACAGGATCGGTGCTCGTTCCATGGGGGATTTTTGCTCTTACGCAAGGGCATGACTCATTAGCAATCGGCTTATTTATTCTATTTGGAGTCATTACGGTAGTAAGACGTGTAGTAGAACCAAAAGTATTTTCTACAAATATGGGTATTTCACCTTTGGCTGCACTAGTTAGTTTGTACATTGGATTTAAACTTTTAGGCTTTGTCGGATTATTTTTAGGACCGGCTTTAGTTATTTTATACGATGCTCTTCGTAAAGTAGGTATTATTCAAATTAACTTTAAACTATAAAAGCGCTGGATAAAACTAGCGCTTTTTTTTATTGAAACTTTTGTAGTACGTAATACGTAAAGAGGGAAAGGAAAAAACTATGCCGCGTTGGTTTTTATCTATCAATCGGCTAAATTATAGTTTTGCAGTCTTAGATTTAATGACATGAGGAGGAGAATTTTTGTTAGAGTCGGTTTTACTTTCTTTAATTGAAGCGCTAAAACAGCTCTCTTATTTTGGCGTAATTTTAGCATTAACGTTTGAATTTGTCCCGGCAGAGCTTGTTTTACCTTTAGTAGGGTATTGGGTGTACCAAGGTGATATGAACTTGTATCTGGCTATCCTTGCAGGTACAGTAGGCGGTGTTTGTGGACCGTTGACTCTTTATGCAATGGGACGTTACGGTGGACGACCGCTGGTTTTAAAATATGGAAAATACTTTTTGGTGAAAGAAAAAGAAATTGACGCCGCTGATCGCTTTTTTAATAAGTACGGCAGCGGGGTTGCTTTTTTTGGACGCTTTATTCCAGGAGTGCGCACGGCTATCTCTTTTCCGTGCGGGATGGCAAAAATGAATGTATGGCTGTTTTCTATTTACACATTTGTTGCGATGCTTCCAGTAACGGCTATTTACGTATATTTAGGATATAAGTTAGGACCTAAGTGGAAAGAGGTGGGGCCGATTGTGTCTCAATATATGCAGCCTATTGGAATCGGAATTGTTGTTTTAATTGCATTGTTTTTTATCATTAAATATGTGCGGAATAAACAAGTAGGGCAGAGCTGATAAATCGAGGAAAAGAGTGAGGATATGTCAGAGCATGAGCAGTTAAGAGTAGAGTTACGAAAAATTGAAAAGTGGGAGAAAGACCAAAAAGGACTTTTTTTCTGGGAGCGGCTGGCTCGCTTGCCTTTTTCAGCTTTAGATAAAGTAACGCCAAAGTTCATTCATCAAAAAATAGAAAAATTATTAGATGAAATTGCTAAGTATGTTGATAATGGAGGCCAGTATTTAGCTAATACGTCTGCCACGCTAGAGAAAGCATCAGCTCAATTACAAGAAAAGAAGCAGCTTTCAATAGAGGATATTCAGCATTTATCTCTGCTAGAAATGGATGGATTGGCGGAGTATTTTATTGAAGTCCGAAAAAAGAATGCACAGCTGCAAGGAGCTACAACCGGGGTAGGCGGGATTTTTACACTGGCGATTGATATTCCTTTTGTATTGGGACTTACACTTAAGACACTGCAAGAAGTGGCTGTTTCTTATGGTTACGATCCCACTGAGCAAGAGGAACGCATTTTCATGGTCAAATGCATGCAGTTTTCATCCTCTGATATTGTAGGAAAGCGTGCGATTTTAGAAGAATTAGCAAGCGGCAATCGAACGCAGAGCTTGCAGCAGCTGCAAGGGTGGAGAGAAGTGTTTCTAACCTATAGAGACAACTTGGGATGGAAAAAGCTGTTTCAAATGATTCCTATAGCAGGAATGGTATTTGGAGCGTATATTAACAAACAAGCGATTAATGATATAGGGGAAGTTGGAATGATGCTTTACCGTAAAAGACGCATTTTGGAGAAGGTCTCACAATCTTAAAAATAAAAAGAGACTGGTACAAAAGTATTTTAGTTTAAGAAAGATCCGAACGAGTTTGATTCTTGGTTGAGAATCAAACTCGTTCGGATTTTTTCATTGGTATAGTAAATGTAGCTTTCATGTGTTAAGTCTAGTTCCTTAATCAAAATGAAAAGTAGGAATGGTAATAGTATTTTTTCGTCTGGCAATCAGTAAATAAATAATTCCGATTACACTCCATACAATACCGATAAGTAAGGATGTTTTTTCTAAGTTAAGCCACATAAAAAATAAAAATAAACTGCCGAGTAAAGGCATAAGTACATATGAAATATATCCACTGAGAGATCGTTTGTTTTGATGAATAAAATAATGGATAAAAACCGCTATGTTCACTGAACTGAACGCAATTAAAGCACCAAAATTAATTAAAGAGGTAGCTTTTTCAAGAGACAGACCTAGTGAAATTAAGGAGAGGCCACCAATAATCACCACGTTCCAAACAGGTGTCTTTGTTTTAGGGTGAATATAGCCAAAAATTCTCCGAGGCAGATAACCATCTTTCCCAATTGCATAGAGAAGTCTTGATGCACTCATATGCGAGACAAGTCCAGAAGCAATAGTTGAAGTCAAGGCCGCTGCTACAAAAATAGATTGAAAAAGCTGGCCGCCAATTTTATAAGCAATTTCCGCTGATGCACCTTCTAAATCATGAAACAAAGAGGCTGAAGGGAAAAGAAGCTGAGCAAAGTAAGAAACTGTGATAAATAAGGCGCCTCCCGTACATGCAATAATGAGAATACCTTTAGGAATGGTTTTCTCAGGCTTAAGTGTTTCTTCGGCCATGGTAGTTACAGCATCAAATCCTAAAAAAGAAAAGCATAAAATAGCTGCTCCGTTTAATAACAGAGATATAGAGGCCGATTCACTTATAAACGGTTTAAATGATAGCTCTTGGCCTTGAGTTGTAGCACTTAAAATAATAAAGATAATAGCGACTAAAATTTGAAAAGCAACTAATAGCGTACCAAAAGAAACGGTTAAATGAACGCTAAAAATATTCATTATGGTCATGATGACAACAAAGCTGATAATCCATACGGCCTTTGGAACACCTGGAAACAGAGAGCTTAGGTAAATATTTGTCAAAAGTGCATTGATCATTGGCAGAAATAGATAATCAAGAAGAGCCGTCCATCCTACCAAAAAACCAATGCTTGGATTCATTACTTGCTGTGCATATGTATAAGAGGAACCAGCTCCGGGAAAAGCTTTTACCATTTTTCCGTAACTAATGGCTGTAAATAAAATAGCAATCAACGTGAATGCATAAGCGCCTGAAACATGTCCACCTGTTGATTCAGTTACAATGCCAAATGTATCAAAAACGGCCATAGGTGCCATGTAGCCTAAGCCTATCACGACGATATGCCATAATTTTAGTTGTTTAAGAAGAGAAGGTTCATGATTCATATTTTTCATCCTTTCTATGTATAATCATTCTGCATTACTTATTATTATACTATATTATTAGGTTTGTCATCTTTTTTTAAAAAAGAAGAGAAAATTGCGCGCTAAGAGATAAAGAGCGTTTAATTGATTGCTAGATAAAGCAAAAAAATGCTTTTTTTCACTTTGATTTTTACCATTGAGTCTAGAAAGTATTTTACATAAAATGAAAGAAAGTAAAAAAGCTTCGTTTAGGGTGATCTACTTGTAATAGATACAAAAACAAATTTTTGAATGCGGTTACATCTTTGTCGGTATACAAAGTTAAGAATGATGGTAAAGGAGATGAAGGAAGTGATTGCTACACCCTATATAAACTTGGAGATAAACAAGGAACCAGGTGTGCATGTCGTATTGGATGAAACAAAAAAAGCTGGTGTTTATTTTATTAAATTAACGGTCAAGTCGGTTAAAAAAAGAATTCTTCCAAAAATGAAATTAAAATGGAGCGTTCCGTTGTTAGATATCCAACTATATAAATCTTTACAAACTAGTAAGGGCGATGTGAGTGCCTCTTTTGTTCATTGTTTTATGAATAAGAATGGTTCTAACCGCTACACCATTGCATGTTCAGACATACGTCATCCTATTCTGTGTGCCCCCAATTGGAAAGAAATGTGTCTAGATGTAGAAATGACTTTATTTAGTGAAAGCACTTGGTCTCTTCATAGCTATGAAACTGAACTGCGAGTAGACACAAGAATGGTTGAAACAGAAGAGTTATTCAAAGATTTAGCGAAATGGTATGAGAGAAAAGAGATTAATCTAGCATCTGCTTTTGAGCATGCAACGGCAATAGATGAAAAAGGAAATGTCTCGTTAGATATTTGATGGTAAGGAGAGGGATAAAGTGGGAGTCTTATTTAATGAACGTACAAAGGAATTTCACCTGCAGGGACGCGATGTAAGTTATATCTTTTCAGTGTTGAGAAACGGGCAGCTCGGTCACTTGTACTATGGAAAAAAGCTTAAGCACCGTTCATCTTTTCAGCATTTTTTACGTGTAGAAACAAGAGGAGCTAGCGCTTCGGTATATGAAGGAGAACTAGCATTTTCTCTTGAAACAATCAAACAAGAGTATCCTTCTTATGGAACAACAGACTTCAGAGAGCCAGCCTATCAACTTCTTCAGCAAAACGGAAGCCGAATCACAAATTTTGAATACGATAACCATAAAATTTACAAAGGCAAGAAGCCATTAAACGGCTTACCTGCTACATATGTAGAAGAAGAGAGTGAAGCCACAAGTGTAGAAGTTGAACTGATTGATAAATTGCTCAATGCATCACTTATTTTAACGTATACCGTTTACGAAGACCGAAATAGTATTACGCGTCACGCACGATTTGAGCATAGAGGGGGAGAAGCAGTCGATATTTTGCGTATCATGAGCGGCAGCATTGATTTGCCTACATCAAATTATGAGATGGTTCAGCTTTCCGGTGCGTGGATTCGAGAAAGACACGTGAAAACACGAATGCTTCAGCCTGGTATTCAAAGTATTTCTAGTGCGAGAGGTACAAGCAGCAGTCAGCAAAACCCATTTTTAATTTTAAAGAACCCAGATGCAACTGAACACAGTGGAGAAGCGTATGGTTTTAGTCTTGTATACAGCGGAAACTTTCTTGGACAAGTGGAAGTAGATCATTACAATGTATCAAGAATAACGATGGGCATTCATCCTTTTGATTTTCAGTGGCGACTAGAAAGTGGACAAACTTTTCAATCACCAGAACTAGTACTGGCTTATTCAAATAGCGGGCTAAACGGCCTTAGCCAAGAGTATCACGAGCTTTATCGCAAGCGTCTTGCTAGAGGAAAATGGCGGGATTTGGAGCGGCCAGTTTTAATTAATAACTGGGAAGCGACGTATTTTGATTTTAACGAAGAGAAAATTGTACATATTGCCAAAGAAGCGCAAAAGCTAGGCGTTGAACTTTTTGTATTGGATGACGGCTGGTTCGGTAAACGTAACGATGATACAACTTCTCTTGGAGATTGGTTTGTAGATGAAAATAAGCTTCCGGGCGGTATGAAGTCATTGGCTCAAAAAGTAACGGATTTAGGTATGGACTTTGGGTTATGGTTTGAACCTGAAATGATTTCAAAGCAAAGCAACTTGTATGAAAAGCATCCAGATTGGTTGATTCATGTGCCAAATCGTCATCAGTCTCATGGACGAAATCAATATGTGCTTGATTTTTCACGAGAAGAAGTAGTGAATTATATCTATGAACGAATGGAAGTTATTTTAAGTGAAGCGCCTATCTCTTATATAAAATGGGATATGAATCGAAATATAACGGAGGTTGGATCTGTTGGGCTGCCCGCGAACCGTCAGTTTGAAGTAGTACATCGCTATATTTTAGGTGTGTATGATTTGTATGAGCGACTAACAAGGAAGTTTCCGGATATTTTATTTGAATCATGTGCAAGCGGGGGCGCTAGATTTGATCCGGGGATGCTTTATTATGCTCCTCAAGCTTGGACGAGCGATAACACGGATGCGATTGAACGTCTAAAAATTCAGTACGGCACGTCTTTTGCCTATCCAATCAGTTCAATGGGAGCACACGTATCAGCCGTACCAAATCATCAAGTACGCAGAGTAACAAGTCTAGAAACAAGAGGAGACGTTGCGTATTTTGGCGCATTTGGTTATGAGTTAGATGTTACGCTGATGACAGAAGATGAAAAAGAAACCGTAAAACAACAAATTCAGTATTATAAAAAACACCGATCTCTTATTCAAAATGGCATATTCTATCGTTTAAAAAGTCCGTTTGAACAAGATGGAAATGTGACGAGCTGGATGGTTGTTTCATCCGATCAAAAACAGGCAATCATCGGTTATTATCAAGTATTAGCTAGACCAAATCCTTCTTACGAACGCATTGAGCTAAAAGGGCTTCAACCTGATTATGAATATACAGTGATGGAAACAGATCAAACAGCTTATGGAGATGAGCTCATGTACGCAGGTATTGCTCTAACTCATGAGTATTCGGGTGTTGAAGCATACGATGAAAAATCTGGAGACTTCGTATCGGTTATTTACACACTGCAAGCGCAATAAGCAAAAAGCCACTTCTATATCATAGAAGTGGCTTTTTGAGTTAACTATTATTTATACAGTGTTGACATAAAAGGAGAAGTAATGGTAACTTTTAGTTATAATTGTTAACTTTATATTTTTTTAGTTTACTAAAGTGGAGGGGAATCGATGGAAACCACAAGTTTAAGAGATTGGAAAGCACTTGCTCAGTCTATTATTAAAGGGAAAGAAATTACATATAACGAAGCGCTTCAACTTCTTCATGTACCGGATGAAGAAGTGTTAGAGGTCATGAATGCCGCGTACTTAATTCGTCATCATCATTATGGAAAAAAAGTAAAGCTTAATATGATTATTAATACTAAATCAGGTTTATGTCCAGAAGACTGTGGATATTGTTCGCAGTCGATTGTATCAGAAGCGCCGATTGATAAGTATGCGTGGTTAACAAAAGAGAAAATTGTAGAAGGTGCTTTTGAAGCTCAAAAAAGAAAAGCAGGTACATATTGTATCGTGGCGTCAGGCCGCCGCCCTACTGATAAAGAAGTAGCGCACGTAGTGGGAGCGGTAAAAGAAATCCGTCAAAAGACAGACTTGAAAATCTGTGCCTGTCTAGGATTTTTAACAGATGATCAAGCACACGAACTAGTCGAGGCGGGTGTTCATCGCTATAATCATAATTTAAATACTCACGCTGATAACTATGACAATATTTGTTCTACGCATGGCTATGAAGATCGAGTTGATACGGTTACTACATCTAAAAAAGCAGGTTTGTCACCTTGTTCCGGTGCGATTTTTGGAATGGGCGAGACAAATGAACAAGCCGTTGAATTAGCTTTTCAAATTAAAAAGTTAGATGCAGATTCTATTCCATGCAACTTTCTTGTTGCCGTTCCAGGAACGCCTCTAGAAGACAAAAAGGCGTTAAAGCCAATGCAATGCTTAAAGCTGTTAGCGATGATGCGTTTTGTAAATCCAACCAAGGAAATTCGAATTTCAGGAGGCAGAGAAGTCAACCTCAGATCACTTCAGCCGCTTGGTTTGTTTGCTGCAAACTCAATTTTTGTAGGTGATTATTTAACGACTCAAGGTCAAGAACCTACAGCTGACTGGGGTTTAATTGAAGATTTAGGATTTGAAATTGAAGAATGTGCACTGTAAAGCCGTTGAGAAATCAACGGTTTTTTGATTTTTAGGCAATTTACAGGAACTAAACGGTTTTTTAACAAAACTCAACAGCTTCTTTATATTTCCTTCATAAATAACCATTATTATAAAACATGTGAACGATAAGTGAATAGTGACTAAGGTTATGAAATTGAGAAACCACAAAAAACAATAGGTCTATATCAACATCCTATGCGTTTTTTGTGGTTTTTTTATAAATGAAAGGAATGCATCGTTTTGAATAAGGAAGCCGATTTCTTACAACAGCTTGGGCAAGACCGTTTAATTGCATCCATTAAAAGTCCGAAAAATTTAGAGCGATTTTTAGAAACAGAGATCCAGGCCGCTTTTTTATTAACGGGCAACATTAGTGTAATTAAACGCTACGTAGATTTACTCAAACAGCATAATCGAATGGTTTTCTTACACATTGAAAAAATTCCGGGAATTAGCTATGACCGGGAAGGGCTTAAATTTCTTGCTAAGTTTGTAAAGCCTACAGGTATCGTAACCACTAAAAGTTCACTCATTAATTACGCAAAGCAGGAAGGTCTGGTTGCTATTCAGCGGCTGTTTTTAGTGGATACAGACGCAGTAGCACAAGGGTTAAAAACCGTTCAAGATATTAAACCGGATGCATTAGAACTAATGCCAGGATTAATTCCGGAGATGATAGAGAAAATCGTTAAAAAAACAAGTATCCCTATTATTACAGGTGGACTCCTTCAAAATGAAAGCCATATCCAAGCTGCTTTAAAAGCTGGGGCTACGGCAGTTTCTACAGGGAAATCATGGCTGTGGAAAAAATAAGAATGAGAGAGAAAGGAGCGTTTTTAATGAAAAAAGTAGAGCTGGTTAACATTGGAAAGTCATACGATCAAAAAACAAATGTCATTCAAGATATTAACGTCACAATTGAACCTGGAGAATTCTTCGTATTAGTAGGTCCTTCAGGATGTGGAAAAAGTACAATGCTGCGAATGATTGCGGGATTAGAAGAAGTCACGCAGGGAGAACTGCTAATTGGAGATGTAAAAGCAAATAAACTGCTTCCAAGTCAGCGCGATCTGTCCATGGTGTTTCAAAACTATGCTTTATATCCGCATTTGACAGTAGAACAAAATATTCTTTTTGGCCTGCATACAAAGAAGATTTCAAAGCAAGAACAGCAAAAGCGCTGCAGGGAAGCAGCAGAGATGCTTGGTTTAAGTGAATATCTAAAGAGAAAGCCTAGACAGCTTTCGGGAGGACAGCGTCAGCGTGTAGCGCTTGCGCGTGCTATTGTTACTCATTCGCCTATTTGCTTGATGGATGAGCCGTTATCAAACTTAGATGCGAAGCTGCGCGCGAAGATGAGGTCAGAAATTCGCCAGATTCAGCGTAAGTTAGGTATTACGATGATTTATGTCACGCACGATCAAACAGAGGCGATGACGATGGCAGATCGAATGATGATTTTAAATGGAGGAAATATTCAACAAATTGGACGTCCGCTTGATATTTACAATGCACCAAAGAACACGTTTGTAGCATCTTTTATAGGTTCTCCCCCTATGAATTTATCAAACGTTTCTATAGAAAATAACTTACTAGTTTTTGAAGATAGAAGAGCTATTTCTATGAGTACACCACACAGTAACCTTAACGGTAAAAAAGAAGTTGTGGTTGGAGTGAGACCTGAGCATATACAGCTTGCGACAAACGATAATACGAGTTTTATTGTGGAAGTAGATAATGTAGAAATTCTAGGCACGGAAACACTGCTTACATTTCATATGGGAGACAAGCAGTGGATGGCTAAGTGGAACGGTCAATGGAATATAAAAGTGGGAGAGCGCGTCCCTATTTTTATCGATCCAAAACATCTGTTTTTATTTGATAACGATACAGATTCATGCTTGCACTATGAACCATCAACGGAAGATTTAACTGTAAAGGGGGCATTTGTATGAGTGCTGTTACCAAAACAGCAAACTCGCCTGTTTCTGTTTCATCAAATCCAAAAGAAAAGAAGTCAATGCCTAACCTATTGGTAGGATTATCTTACTTGCTGCCATCATTATTGTTATTTGGTGTATTTCTTTTCTACCCAATGATTAAGACCTTATATTTAAGTCTTTTTATTACAGACACACAGGGAAATCCCTTGAAATTTGTAGGATTACAAAATTTCTCATATCTATTTACAGATCCAAACTTTTTACAAAGTATGAAAGCCACTTTTTTATTTGTACTCTACACGGTGCCTATAGGTTTAATTATTGCCTTATTCCTAGCGCTAATCGCAAATGAAAAGCTAAAAGGAATTGGTTTTTTCAGAACAATTTTTTCATCTACGATGGGAATGAGCGTAGCGGCTTCTTCTGTAATTTGGATGTTTATGTATAACCCAACAATCGGTGTTATCAATAAAGTATTAAATCTTGTAGGCATTCATGATGTGCAGTGGTTATTAGATCCTAAGTATGCGCTGATTGCTGTGTCTATCTCTACGATTTGGATGAATATTGGATTTACTTTTTTAATCTTACTTGGCGGTTTGCAAAATATTGATGAAAAGCTGTATGAAAACGCGCGTATTGCTGGAGTTAGCTATTGGTATCAGCTCCGTAAAATTACGCTTCCTATGCTTTCGCCAACGCTGTTTTTTATCATTACCGTTTCTTTTATTAACGCGTTTCAAACGTTTGGACAAATTGACATTTTAACAAAAGGCGGACCTACAGATTCTACGAATGTCATTGTTTATTCAATCTACAAAGATGCATTTGTGAACTATAATGTTGGTTCTGCAAGCGCTCAAGCTACAATCTTGTTTTTCTGTATTCTACTGGTTACGGCTCTTCAATTTAAGCTTGGAGAAAGGAAGGTACATTATCAATGAGCATCACGAGAAAATGGACAACTTACTTGCTGCTCATTGCAGCTACTTTAGTATTGATGTTTCCTATCCTATACGCTTTTTCCATTAGTTTTATGAGTGGAGCGGAAGTGTTGGAAGGAAAGATTTGGCCGTCATCTTTTTCACTTGAAAATTATCGGGATGCTTTTGAAAAAGTTCCGCTGCTTCATTATTTAATTAACAGTTTTGCTGTATCTATCTTCGTCATGGCTGGGCAGCTGTTAGTTTCAAGTTTGGCAGCTTTTGCATTTGTATTTATTAAATTTAAAGGAAGAGATGCTATTTTCTTTCTCTTTATTTCTACGATGATGATTCCATGGGAAGCAACGATGGTTCCTAACTTTTTAACAGCGCAAAAGCTAGGGTGGATTAATAACTATTTAGGATTAACAATTCCTTTTTTCGCCTTAGCATTTGGAACCTTTTTATTGCGCCAACAGTTTAAAACCATTCCGAATGAGTTATATGAAGCTTCTCAAGTCGCAGGGATCAGTCGCTTCCGTTTCTTTTGGAACGTGGTGCTTCCTGTGTCTAAAACAAGCTTAGTTACGCTTGGCGTATATAGCTTTTTAACAACATGGAATATGTATTTATGGCCACTATTAGTGACAAATACAGAGGATGTTCGTACCGTTCAGATTGGTTTAAAACAAATGCAAACACAAGAGATTTCAACTGATTGGGGAGTGGTTATGGCCGCTGTCGTTGTTGTTATCTTACCGACATTATTACTATTATTCCTAGGTCAAAAACGTCTTCAAAAAGGATTAACCCAAGGTGCAATTAAATAGGAGAGTGAATGTGATGAAAAAGATATTGGCTATCGTAACGGCATGCTTGCTAGTTATTCTAGGTGCTTGCTCAAATTCAACTGGTTCTTCGGAAGCGCAAGAAACAAAAAAAACAGCATCAGGTAAAACAGAAGTCGTATTTTGGCACGCTATGAGCGGTGACCTTGAAAAATCACTCAATAAAATTGTCGATGAGTACAATAAATCTCAGGACAAAGTCGAAGTAAAACCTGTTTTCCAAGGAACGTATGAGGAAGCACAAACAAAATTTAACACAGTAGCAGGAACAAAGGATGCACCCGCTATTATGCAAACGTTCGAAGTAGGAACGAAATTCATGATAGACAGCGGTAAGATTCAGCCTGTTCAAAATTTTATCGATCAAGACCACTATGATACTTCACAGTGGGAGAAGAACATTTCAAGCTATTACCAAGTAGATGGAAAGCAATATTCAATGCCATTTAACTCTTCAACACCTGTTCTTGTTTACAATAAAGATGCTTTTAAAAAAGCAGGGTTAGATCCTGAAAATCCTCCAAAAACGTATGATGAATTAAAGGCAGCTGCAAAGAAGTTAACAGAAAAACAAGGAAATAAAACATCGCAATACGGTTTTTCAATTCTAAATTACGGATGGTTTTTTGAAGAGCTAGTTGCTTCTCAAGGCGGCCTGTATGTAGATCACGAAAACGGCCGTAAAGGTGATGCTGAGAAGGCAGTATTTAATGGAAAAGAAGGACAAAACGCATTTAATTTAATCAATGATATGTATAAAGAAGGTACATTCTACAATGTAGGACAAAACTGGGATGATATGCGCGCAGCATTTCAATCTAAAAAAATTGCAATGTTCCTGGACTCATCAGCAGGTATTAAAACATTAGTAGACAATGCTCCATTTGAAGTAGGCGTATCAGATCTTCCTGTGCCAAAGGAAGAGGATCGCCAAGGAGTAGCTATCGGGGGAGCATCTTTATGGATGTCTAAAGGAATTAGTGATGAAACATCCAAAGCGGCGTGGGACTTTATGAAATATTTAGCAACACCAGAAGTTCAGGCAAAATGGCACGTGGAAAGTGGCTATTTTGCGGTTAATCCTAAAGCATATGATCAAGAAATTGTAAAGAAAGAATGGAAAAAATATCCTCAACTAAAAGTGACGGTTGATCAGCTGCATAAAACTAAATCAACTCCCGCAACACAAGGCGCTTTAATTTCGGTATTTCCGGAATCACGTCAAAAGGTAGTAACAGGAATGGAAAGCCTGTACCAGGGAGTAAAGCCGAAAGAAGCACTTGATCAAGCTGCAAAAGAAACAAATAGAGCATTAGAAGTAGGGAATCAAAAATAACCTATGATTACGAAGCTCGTCTTTCAAGTTATTTTGAGGACGAGCTTTTTATTTAGTGAATAACTAGTTAGGGGAGATGGAAGACAATGAACACTTCAATTAATCTTTATGCGCATCGCGGCTTTAGTGGACGGTACCCTGAAAATACAATGATTGCATTTGAAGAAGCTAGAAAAATGCGGGTTGCAGGTATTGAATTGGATGTACAATTAACAAAAGACGGGGAAATAGTAGTTATTCACGATGAGCGAATTGATAGAACAACGAACGGAATGGGGTATGTTCAAGAGTTTTCATATAAACAGCTTCGTTTATTCGATGCTGGAAGCTGGTATGATTCTCGTTTTTCTAACCAATCAATTCCTGCTTTAATAGAAGTGTTTGAGTGGATGATGGACAAAAAGGCAAAATTGACCCTGAATATTGAATTAAAAAATGACCAAATTTACTATCCAAAACTTGAAGAAAAGGTTCTTCGTCTAATTGATGAGTTTAATTTAGAAGATCAAGTTATTTTGTCATCTTTTAACTATGATAGCTTGGCTAAAGTGAGATCTCTCCATTCATATATACCAACAGGTTTTTTATTTGAAGGGGTGAGCGAAGATGCGATTGAAAAAGCAAAATCGATAGGAGCGCACCTACACTGTGATATGTCGTTTGCTCTTTCTTCATACGGGAAAAAAGCAAAGCAAGAGGGATTAGACTTACGGGTATATACAATTAATGAAATGAATGACTTTTTGAAGCTCCAGCAGGCTTCAGTAAAAGTAGTGATGACAGATTACCCTAACCGTTTTTCCTCTACAATGTTCAAAGGATGACGTAGAAAGAAGCCGGGACAAAAGTACTTGACCCACAGTGAAAAACGAACTAGCAGTTGATTGGAGGGCAAGACGAAAATTTCTGCGGAAAAAGCGGAACAGGTGAGACTCCGCAGGAGCGGAAGCGACGAGGAGTCTCAGCGACCGCCCGCGGAAAGCGAGGTCTTGCATGGAAATCAACTGCGGTGTAACAAGCGGTTCAGCTCATGTATCCCATTTGTTCGTCTTTAGGTTGGATTAAGTTCGTTATGTCTTAATCTTTTTTTGTAAAGAATTTTATTCTATTCTGAATAGTATAAAATTTATATTGTGAAATTGTTTTATAGATGATATATTGAGAATAGATTATAATGTTCCTTATGAAAGCGAATACATGTTGCGTAGCTCCGCAAACGTTCATTTGCCGGTCCCTAGCATCGTCTGTTATCTCTTTTAGGAGGAATAAAAACTCATGTATGATCAAGATACTATCTACATTATTGGAGATGCCAAAGCTCCTCAAAGCAATCCGATTACTAAAAAGTTCAATCAGTATTTTTTAGGGTTGGTAGTTGATAAAACAAATGGGAAAATTGTTGATGTGGAATGCTCAGCGACGATTGAGTTGACCGTTCGATTTGTTCAATCGATTTTTATTGGACGTCACATAAGTGATCCCACCCTTACAGACGAAATTAACAGCCGCTACTTCGGGTCTTCCCAAAAAGCGCTGGTGGTAGCGTTTCATGATGCACAGAAAAAATATCAGCAAATAACAGCTGCTTTGTCTACATAGACCTAGACGAAATCCAGCCTGACGTTTTCAAACGTTGGGCTGGATTTTGTTTTGTATAAAAATATTTTCGTGGAGATGAAGGGGGAAGAATAAATGATTCAAGATGGATTTATGTATGTGAGTGTGTTAACTGCCTTTGCTGCGCTCATGGTAGGGATTGAAAAAAGATTTAAAGCCAATCGATTTTTCAAATTTATCCCGGGTATTGTACTTATTTATATAGGAGCTGCTCTTATGCAAACGGCAGGGTTATTTGGGGATAGCGAATCAAATGTCGCCATGTATACGGGTGTTAAAAATGCACTGCTTCCGGCCATGCTGATGCTTATGCTGTTAAAGTGTGATGTTCGAAGTGTAATTAAACTTGGTCCAAGAATGCTGGGAGGATTCATCGTCGCGGTTTTTAGCATAATGGTAGGTTTTATCCTCGTCTATGCCATCTTTAAGAATTTCTATGTAGAGGATACGTGGAAAGCTTTTGGTGCTTTATCAGGAAGTTGGACCGGAGGATCAGCTAACATGGTTGCTCTCCAAGGGATTTTGGATGTTCCAGAAAATATATTTGGCTACGCTCTTATGATGGATACGATTAACTATGCCGTATGGGTTATGTTTATGTTTTGGCTTGTACCATTTGCATCTAAATTTAATAAATGGACAAAAGCAGACGTCAGCTTTATTGAGAATAGTATAGATGAAGTCGCAGCAACTTCTGAAAGCGAAAAAGAAGGCCCTCAGTTTCAGCATCTTCTTTATTTACTTGGTCTAGGTTTGTTCGTTTCGGCATTTTCTACATTTATCGGAGGGCGTTTGCCTGAAGTGGGAGCGGTTATTAATGCAACGAGCTGGACGATTATGATTGCTTCTGTCGTTGGTCTAGTGCTTGCTTTAACCCCAGCGGCAAAAATTCCAGGTACGCTCGATGTATCAAATGTTATGTTATACATCGTTGTAGCGTTAATTGCTTCTCAATCAGATTTTTCAAATTTAGCTCAGGCTCCTATTTACTTAGTATCTGGTTTTCTCATTATGTTCGTGCACTTAGTGATCATGCTGTTGCTAGCTAAACTATTTAAATATGATTTATTTACGCTCGGAGTAGCAAGTTTAGCTAATATTGGTGGAATGGCGTCTGCTCCAATGCTTGCAGCTGCTTATAACCGTGCACTGATTCCGGTAGGAGTCATTATGGCTCTGATGGGTTCCTTCTTAGGTACTTATTTTGGTATGATGATCGCCAAAATTTTAGGGGCGATTTAAGAATAAACCAAAAATACGTATGAAAGAATATTTGTGCTGAATCGAAAGGAAGCGATTGAAATGATAATTAAAGACATAACTGTAAAGCATCAAACCGTTCCACTGCTCGTTCCGTTTAAAACAGCGCTTCGAACAGCAACAGAGATAGACAGTATAAGTGTAGAGATTCAGTTAGAAAACGGAATAAAAGGAAAAGGAGCGGCTTCGCCAACATATGTTATTACAGGCGATTCTTTAGAAGGCATTCAAGCTGCACTTCAAGGACCTATTAAACTAGCGCTAATAGGGGAGGATATACGTCAGTTTCAAAAACTCTTAAAAAAAATTCAAAGCTGCTGTATTCACAATTCAAGTGCTAAAGCGGCTGCTGATATCGCTTTGCATGATGCTTATACAAAGTTTCTCAACATTCCTTTATATGCTTTCTTGGGCGATAAGCAGCCTATCTCTACGTGTATGACGATAAGTGTTGATACACCTGAGAAAATGGCTGAAGACGCACAAAAAAGTGCAGCGGACGGATTTGACATTTTAAAAGTAAAGGTAGGTTCAATTCCTGAGCTAGACCTTGAGCGTATTAAACATATTCGATCTGTCATTCCGGATCATGTAAAACTTCGTTTGGATGCAAATCAAGGATGGACTCCAAAACAAGCAGTGCAATTAATTAATGAAATGGAAACTCTCAACTTTGGTATTGAATTGGTAGAACAACCTGTCCCTGCTCATGATTGGGAAGGGTTAAAGTTTGTGACTGAACGAGTAAACGTACCCATTATGGCAGATGAGAGTCTATTTTCTGCCAAAGATGCATTAAGGCTTGTAAGCGGGCGGTACGTGGATCTTTTGAATATTAAGTTAATGAAGTGCGGAGGAATTAATGAAGCAAGAAAAATCGCAAGTATTGCTGAGGCGAACGGTGTTGCATGTATGATTGGAAGCATGATGGAACCCTCACTTTCCGTGGGAGCAGCTGCTCATCTGGCAGCCGCTCATCCGAATATCACGTATTTTGACTTAGATGCTCCTCTTTGGCTTTCAACTGAACTGGATGTGTTAAAGTACAGCGGTCAAGAGGTTTTCTTATCAGATCTTCCTGGAATAGGAGAAATCACCGTTCCTATCTCAAAATAAAAGGATAGTAATATAGTAGAAGGAGAGAGACGATGAATATAAAACGTTGGCTTTTGACGGCAACAACAGTTATTTTAGCTACATTTGGGGTCAGTGCAGTTCCTGCTGTTCATGCTTCTGAAGAAAAAGAAACTGCTTATATAGATGTCGCAGCAGCTACTCTGTGGACAGCACCAAACATCTTGCGTGAAGTGGACGCTCCGTCAGCTACTAATCCTGTAGATATGAAAAAGTGGACCACATCGATGAATTTGAAACAGAAGCAGCAGTTATCTAGCGATGGGATGCTTGAGACACAAGCGTTATATGGAAACGAAGTAACGGTTTTAGACGAACAAGGAGACTGGGTCAAAGTAGCTGTAGACGGACAGCCTACTTCTCGAAATGAATTAGGATATCCCGGATGGATGCCTACCAAACAATTAACCTATAGCAAAAGGTACGAACAGTATGCAAAGAAGCCTTTTGTAATGGTGACGGCTCCGACTACTTATTTATATCATTCGCCTTCTTTAAAAAAGAAAGGTATTGAAGTTAGCTATAATACGCGCTTACCTCTTTTGGCAAAATCAAAGAGTGCATATAAAATATTAAAACCAAATGGAAAGACAGCATGGATTTCTACAAAAGCAGGAAAAATCTACGCGTCTCAAAAAGATATTCCTGTACCAACTGGCACGGAGCTTGTTGAAAGTGGAAAGGCATTTTTAAATCTTCCATATTTATGGGCTGGCATGAGTGGTTTTGGATTTGACTGCTCTGGATTTACGTTTACGATGTACCAATCCCATGGTATTACGATTCCACGTGACTCAGGGCCACAGTCTCGAGCAGGGAAACCAGTAGATATGAACAACCTTCAACCTGGAGACTTATTGTTCTTTGCCTATAACCAAGGAAAAGGAAGCGTCCACCATGTAGCAATGTATGCGGGAGATGGCATGATGATTCATTCGCCGAACTCCGAGCGGACAGTAGAGATTATTCCTTTAAACACGAAGGGATATATTGAAGAGTATGCAGGTGCACGTCGTTATTTACCTTAATCAGTAAGATAAGCAAGAAGCTCTTTTTGTGAAGGGCTTCTTTTTTAATATAGAGTATAGCTAAAAAATTAGAAAATTTAGTTTATTTACGTTTAATTACTTCTCAGTAAGGGAAGAAGTTAAATAAGAGAAAAAAATCATTTTTCTTCTTGAAACATATTGACTTTATATGCAAAGCGTTATATTATTATAAAGCGTCGTTGAGACATACTCGTAACAACGAAGCTGAAAAAAGAATTTTAAAAAGTTGTTGACATTACGTTGATAACTTGATAAGATGATAAAGTCGCTTAAGAGCGGCGGTTGAACTTTGAAAACT
>NZ_JAIQVD010000014.1:0-77078 GCF_035064545.1 Bacillus sp. ILBB4
ACAAAAAAATGGTTTAACATTATGGTGAAAAATAAATGGTTAGAACAACCACCACTTGCTCCTAACAGAAAAGAAATTGCAAAAGAAAAATGAGTAAATTCTTATATAGTGAGCAAACTACTCAAGAAACTGATAAGGTTTCAACCCTTTGGATAAATAAATGTAGCAGGAAAACTCCCTTAACGCTCTGGGGGAGTTTTTTCTGTTTTTGGACTGTATACCATATACATTGCTAGTTTACATAAACACTCTTTTAGGAACACACCACTAAGAGAACCCCTTGTGGCAGTAAGGGTTCTCGATGAGTGAATTTTATACTTCATGCAGCTTTTATAAATATGCTAGTTCCTATAAAAATAGTCTTTTTTAAAATTACGCCATAATTTATTAGAAACAGATTACATTTTAAGCGTTCCTTATAAGCTGCCTCCCTTTAATACCCCGAGGTAGCTTGTTTTATTTACACAATAATGTTTAACTCAATCTAATCTTCCGATAAACCATATCTCATCCTGGACCTCATCTTCATAGTCAGTATTGCATGGTTTGTATCCTTTAACACTCGATCCTTCAGATATATTTATTCCCCATTCTGCTTCAAGATTTTGAGTGTGATGTAAGTGAATATAAGGTGCCTCTTCTATCTCTGTGCTAAAAAAACCCTGATAAAAACTTTCCATTCCTTTTTTAGTAAATAAAATTAGAATACTAGAACCTTCTAGATCAGATGAATTAAAGATACAAAAGATACGATATTCCTTTTGTTCCTTTGTTCTTAGATCAAGAAGGTATTGGACTCTATTAATAATTTTCTGGACAAAGAACTTTTTTGCGTTACTTGGAACTTTCTTTGAATCCGTAAAAAACATAGCAAAAGAAAGGTGAAGAGATGTATAACCTGTATAGTAAGGATCGATATTATCCGGAGTCGGAAGAGAATCTAGCTGTTCATCAATATACTTTGAAAAAGCACGATATCTTCTCCCTAATCCCCTTACTTTCTTTTTTGAATAACTATTATGCGTCCATTGATTCATGTTGTAATTTTCCTCCACTCAATTCTTTCCTTTATCTATAACTCGTTTTTATAAACTTTTACATAGGTATAAGTGAAAATGTGTGATAAAACAGCAAAGTTACACTATTATACAATACACATCAACATTCTTTTCTTTTAGCTCTCATGATTCTAATTTTTTCTTTGGATTTATTACCTGAAAGCATGCTGTAAAAGATAAAAGTAAAAAGCTATCTCCTAGAATGAGATAGCTTTTTATAGGATTGCTAATTATAAAGTACCAAAATATAACCGCAAGTAAACAATAGCACATTCTTGCCACAATGGCTATTTTTGGATGAATCGACATATGTATAAAGGGTAGTCTTTTTATACGCCTTTTCTTCAAACATACCTGGAGAGATCACCATCATATCAATGGTGTATAAAAGGCTGCATATCCGATTAAAGGCATCCATGAGAGGACCCTTTTCTTGTAAGGGTTCTTTTGCTTTCTTGCTTCCTTGAAGAATGTTTATGTAAACTAGCTTTGAATATTGTATTCATTCACTTTTCTATCTTTCTAATGTGATAAAATGTAATTATAAGGAAAAAAGGAGATGAGGAAATGGAATTTATTATGACTTTATTCGTTTTTCTTTTTCTGCTTGCGATTAGTTCAACCTTAAATATACTTTTGAAAATGACAGATAAAAAAGACTGGATCATCTCTTTGTTATTAAGCACTGTTTTATCAATCACAATAGTTGCAGTTTTGGGGGCAACATAAAGATAAGAAGCCGTAAGGACTCCTTGTTCCCACGGTTTCTTATCTTTATGTTTATATATATTTATTAGATTTAACTAACTTCTACTTCCATGTAACGTATGCCAAAAAAGGTGTAATATGTGACGCGATAATTTTCAATTGATTTTTGCTCTACGGTGTTCCACTGATGTCCATTCGATTTAGCTTGGTAACTTTGCACCATAAATTTGTCCAGTGGTCTAAGTGACCATTTTCGGAAATCTCCTTCAAGTTGTTCTACCTTTTTTTCTTCTTCTGGCGAACTCAAACCCTCTGCTTCATTACTTATTGTTCGTGGTATACCAATAGCCAAAATAGTAGTAATTCCAATGATAATGCTCCAATTCAACAAGCGTTTTTTTATTTTGGATATTTCTCCCTTTTTATTTCATTATATTATATCTGTTGGTATATCACTAATACATTATTCTAATTAAACTCGTAATCGTTCGTTATTAGATTTCTTCCTATAATTGGTATTATATAAACTGAATTTGTATACTTTATACACTGAGTATCAAAGTGAAACTGATATAATAAATAGAACTTATAACATACATGGGAGAATTAAATATGGATTCTAAACAGTTATTTTTAAGAGAACTACATAGTATAATTAAGGAATATGCAGAAGTCGGGGGCCAATTGAAACAACCAGATAAACAATTATCCTGGGAGGAATTTGATCTAACTGAAGATGAAATAAGTGCTTTAAATTCTCAAAATTTTACTGACGAAAGTATTATTGCAATAGAAAAAATCGTAAGAGTTAACATTATGGGTGCTTTTCATAGTGCTTTTTGTTTACTAGATGTCCTGTATTAGAGAACGAAGAAGATATATGGGTTGGTTTAAAGTTAGAAGAAAAACAAGATGAAGATGAAGAATTTTTACATGATGAACTGTATAGTTCATATTGGGATTGGCACGACTTAAATAATAAAGACAAATAGAGCAATAATAAAATTCTTTAAGAAATACTATAAGGTAATGAGAAGAGGAGCACTTAATGTGCTCCTTTTGGTTCCTGTAACTGTGATTATGTAAACTAATAATGAATGGAGTATACAAATTCTTAAATGTAATTTATGTTGGATTATAATAAAGCTAACAATTATATAAAAGTGAGGACTTATAATGATAAATGAACCTTATGGACAGCATTGGAAGGGTCATAAAGGCTTTAGAGCCATTGAAGGCAATGATGTTTATAATCATCGTTTCGGAGGACAAGAATGGAATGTACCAAAATGTCAGTTATGTGGCGAAGATTTACATCAAGTTTTATGTTTTGATCTAAAGGATGATAGATTAAGTGAACTAAGAACTTCTAAACTTGAAGAATTACCTTTAATATCATGCTTAAATTGTTCTACTTTATGGGAGCCTCAACTATTTCAATTAAATCCTACCACAAAAAATGTTACTATTTTAATTCAAAATGATAAAGAAGAATGGATTCAAGATGAAGAAGATAAAATACCAGTTCCACTTCCTTATACGAAACTCAAACTTATCAATATGTCAGGAGAAGATATACCCGTCAATGAAGATGCCTATTATGATGCATTTGACTTATTTGGTCAGGAGTATATATGTAGAGTGTTAGGAGCGCCTCTATATGTCGAGAAGCCAAACGATATAAGCTGTCCAATTTGCAATCACGACATGAAATATGTTTCCAGTGTTACTCAGGATTTTAATGCAGATCTTATATCAGTGGTGGACCTCTTTCTGGGAGAAATGATTATATATTTTTATTTTTGTAAGGAATGTTTAACGCTCAAAACAGAGGTACAAGGTACATAACAACTACGTTAGCCATAAAAGCCCTTAAAAGGGCTGTTTTACTTCTACCGATAAAATGTTTAATGTTAACTAGAAAGACTACTTAACATTAAATTTATAAATAAAAGCTTACTTCTAATTTGGTTTTTATTACAGATGGAAATCGTAAACGATATGGAATACATTGCGACATTGTATTCCATAAAAAAAATTGTTAATATAAAGATACAATTATGAGAGGACTGATGAATGGACAATGATTAACTAATCTATATTTTTATTTGAAATGAATAACTTCAAACTACAAAATATAGGGTTAGTCTATCCATTTTTATAAATCAGTTTATACTTCATTTGTCATTATTCCGATGGCAAATAAGCACTTATTTAACATAAGTGAAAGACTAATCCTTCCAATTACAAATTGGGAGGATTTTTTATGCTCTCATAGGTAAGCTTAATATTTTTTAATTCTGCAACTTAATCTGATGAATAGAGGAGAGAGAGAAATGAGCAATTTAGACACTATTGTTACGCATGTAATACTCTGTATAAGTCGTTAATATCCATCAAACTTATACAGAGTAATTTAGAATAGATGGATGTGCCGACTTTGTATAAAAAGTAAAAAGTGTTGATATACAAAGGAGGAATTATTATGTCAATGATACAAGTTCAAAATTTAACTTTTTCTTATCCAAGTAGCTTTGACAATATTTTTGAAGATGTAAACTTTCAAATAGATACGGATTGGAAACTTGGATTTATCGGTAGAAATGGACGAGGTAAAACAACATTCTTTAATTTATTATTAGAGAATTATGAGTATAGTGGGAAAATCATTTCCTCGGTAGAATTTAATTATTTCCCTTATCCAGTTTCAGATAAAAACAAGTATACTCATGAAATCTTAGAAGAAATCTGCCCCCAAGTAGAAGATTGGGAATTTCTTCGTGAAATATCCTATTTAAATGTTGATGCGGAGGTCATGTACCGACCATTTAAAACATTATCAAATGGGGAACAAACAAAGGTGTTGCTTGCAGGACTTTTTTTGAATGAGGGTCAGTTTTTATTGATTGATGAACCAACCAATCACCTAGATACTGATGCACGAAAGATAGTCTCTGATTATCTAAGAAAGAAAAAAGGGTTTATTTTAATCTCACATGACAGAATGTTTTTAGATGGATGCGTGGATCATATCTTATCTATCAATAGAGCAAACATTGAAGTTCAAAATGGGAACTATTCTTCGTGGAAATTAAACTTTGATAGACAGCAGGAGCACGAAGAGGCAAAAAATCATCGTCTACAAAAAGACATTGGAAGATTAAAACAATCTTCAAAGCGTGCAACAGGTTGGTCTAATCAAGTGGAATCTTCAAAAAATGGAACAACAAATTCTGGTTCTAAGTTGGATAAAGGTTTTGTAGGACATAAAGCAGCAAAGATGATGAAGAGAGCAAAGAACCTTGAATCAAGGCAACAAAAAGCTATTGAAGAAAAGTCAAAGCTGTTGAAAAATGTGGAAAAAACCGAGTCGTTAAAATTAGAACCATTAGAATGTCAATCAAACGAATTGATTAATTTGACTGATGTATCTGTTGAGTATAATGACCAAATAGTAAACAAGCCAATTAGCTTTAAAGTTGAACAAGGTGACCGTATTGTACTTGATGGAAAGAATGGAAGTGGAAAAAGTAGTATTCTAAAACTAATTCTAGGAAAACCAATACAGTATACGGGCTCAATGAATTTAAGTTCAGGCCTCATTATTTCTTATGTCCAACAAGATACCTCTCATTTGAAAGGACGATTATCGGACTTTATTGAAGAATATGAGATTAATGAAACGTTATTTAAATCCATCCTACGTAAGATGGATTTTGACCGAATTCAATTTGAGAAAGATATATCTTCCTATTCTGGTGGACAAAAGAAAAAGCTGCTTATAGCCAAAAGTTTATGTGAAAAAGCTCATTTATATATTTGGGATGAACCATTAAATTTTATTGATATTTATTCGCGTATGCAGATTGAGGAGCTCATTCAAAGCTTTAGTCCCACAATGGTTATCGTTGAGCATGATCAAGCATTTCAACAAACAGTTGCAACAAAAATCATCTCTATGTAAGCAGATATGAAGAATTAAAAGAAGCTATTAGTAAACTTGAAAACCTTTAGTATATATTTAACAAGACAAAACCCTTTGTAAAAAGGTTTTGTCTTGTTTTTGTACAGATAAGCAACATTATGTTAACTTTGTATATTATATTCATCTTAAAAAGAGAAAAAACTACTGGGACTAGCCAATAGTTAAAGAAGACATCTTATAAAGCCTGTCTAATACAAGGTAATAACGTGAACCCCACTCTCTCTTTTTAATATAAAGAAAAGGAGAAAATGGCTATACTTTCCGATAACTTTGTTATATCATTTTGTCAAATTCAATTTTTTACGCCCACATGTTCAATTATTCGCTTCATTGCCTGAATCTGTCCCATATGAGTGGCTTCATGCATCAGTGTAACACCCGCAAGCTCTCCAAAGGTTTTACATCCTAGAAATGGCTTTTCTAAGGTATTGTTTAACTGTTCAGCAGGAACTTGCTGAATACGAGCCAATTGGTCTTTTAGCTGTATCATAAGCTCATCCATAGTAGGCACATCTCCCTTCCAATCGGCTGGTTTCGTACCATTTCCGAACAATTCCATATAGTTTGCTGGAAGATGGGTTGTTGCATGAGGAAAACCAAACATAGTTTGTTCAGTAACTGTCAAAACGTGACCTGTATGCCAATGAATTGTGTTGTTAAAACCATCTGGCTGCACATCAGTTTGGTCCTCAGACACAGCCCCTATAATTTTGAGGAAGTACTCTCTTCCAATTTCAAATTGCTTGAATACAAGTTTGTTCATCTCTTTCTCCCCTTTCACTGATACAATCATCCATATTATACCACCTATAGGGAGAGAAGAATATAACTTAGTTACCTCTAGTGCTTCAAAATATTCGTACCCAGTTAACATAACTTATCTATTCTTGTCATTTATACTGTTATTAACAGATTGTCTTTTTCTCTTTCTAAAGGAATAAATTCTTCTTCTTTTTCACTTGTCCTCTTAGTGCAATATCTTTATAAACAAGAATAATTATTTCATATCTAAATCATAAAATAAGTTTATAAAACACAATACTTTAATAAGTAAATATTAACTTATTTTATGTATTATATTAGTTTTTCTATTTACAAATATAAAAGATAAAGTTCTATAACATATAATAAAAAACAAAAGATATAATATTATTTTATATAAATGTAATTTAAAGTTATTAATAAGAGTAATACCTAACGTATTTTATTAAAATTAACGTTAATTATTACATATCTTATAGAAAAATTCGTATGTTGGCCATACGTTTAATAACTTCACCCATTGTAAAAGGGGGAAATAAAAAAGTTATGATGTGTCATAATGTATTGATGTAATTGCTGCAGAGTAGTATCCAAAGTAGAAGATAAAGAATCAGCAGCATATGCACAAACTGAAACCATACCTTCCTCCTCAACAAAATTATCGGCAGTTGATTCAAATTCTTCTAGTAAAAGAACATCTGGTTTCTCTGAAGCCCATTCTACGTGAGCCCATGTTCTTATCATCGTATTTTTTATTTTCAACATAGACAAATCTTCTTGAAAATGAGTAAGAATAGTTTTTGTGTGAAAATCACCATTTGCCAAGTAATAATCAAAATTATTAACTAAACGAATAGATTCTTTTTGTTTATGAATAAACTTTTTATCAATAGTAGCTTTTATTAGGGGAAGCGCCCTCATATTCTCAATTATCAATATACGTTGTTTACTCTCTAATCCATTCTTAATAAAACTCATTAAATTATTTATGTAAAATTGTTTATCTTCAAAACGGTAAAAGACATGACCTTTATCAAATTTTTTAGAACTAGATATGGAATTAATTGTTTTCATAGTTCACCTCAGAGTGGTTTTGGCAAAAAAATTTAAAAAGCCTATAGAGTAATAAGGTATTCTTATTTGTGTTAATTTTACATATTCCGACGTTAAATGTCCTTTAATATATTGAGTAAACTATTCAAGTTGCCATAAAGCATCAGCTTAATGTCTATATTTTAATATACAGAAAAACTAATGGATTAGTAGTTTTTCTGTTTTATGATGTGTATAACATACAAGATTTCTATTTATTGGATTAATCATATCATAGAAGGCGAATTCGGCTTTGATTTTTTTTACCATTTGTAACAAATTGTTTAATAAATCATGAAGGTTAGAGTAGAGAATTTTATACTAAGAAATTAACAAAAAAATAAGTATTTTGACACGTGGTGGTATAATTAATATAAAAACTAAATAATAGCCTCAACAGGCTTTTCGGAGGAAAACATGGAAGATGAAATAGGGTTTTTAGGGGATAAAATCTTAGAATATAGATTTAAAATCGCTAATGAAGTACATGAAAATAGAATAGTTGATATTACAGAAGAAGAAAAGAAACAATTGGCTCCTTTTGAAGTGGAACTTATTAATATCCGAGCTCACTTTATAAGTCTATTTGGTGAAGTTCTTAGGGATCATTTAAATGAAGAAAGAGCACTCCAAAAATTTACACAATGGGGAAAAGAAACAGGGGAAATGTTTTGCAATTTGAAGGTGCCATTGGATGAAGCATTAAAAGATACAAAATATTATCGCACTTTCTTATGGAAGACATTGAAGGAAGTAATAAAGGAAAATAATCTATCAATAGATACTGTATTTGAAGTAGGCGGAATTATTGATCCTCTTCTCGATCATGCAGCTTATTCCTTTAGTTTAAGTTATGTACATTTCTATCAATTAACTCTTGAACGTGCGCAAAGTGCCTTTCTTGAATTATCGGTCCCCGTTGTCCCTTTAGCTAAAGGGATGGCTATTTTGCCTCTCATTGGAAATATAGATACGGAAAGAGCCAATTATCTAATGGAGGAAGCGTTGAAATCAGCGAACAGACTACAGCTTCAACGTTTAATAGTAGATTTATCGGGTGTTTATATTATAGATACCATGGTAGCAGATCGGATTTTCAAAGTGATAGACTCGTTAAAGCTTCTAGGTGTAGAAACAGTCTTAACAGGAATTCGGCCGGAAGTTGCACAGACTGTTGTAAGTATTGGTATTGATTTCAGTAATTTGACTATAAAATCAAGTGTACAAAAGGCGATAGAAGATCTACTTATTGGTGTTTAAAACAATAAATAGGAAAGCAAGAGATAAAATGACTACCTAAATGCATTCATGAATAAGAAGATGAGGGAGTGATAATCATTGAAAGGGATTATAGGCGTTGCTAAGTACTTAGATGATAACGCAGAAATGTTAGCAAATGAAATTGTGCAAGAAATTTCTCAGAACCCCAATTTTGGGGCTTTACAGGAGGAACTTGAACAAGCAATTATCGTCTATACTGAATTTATTAAGTTTTTAGGAAAGAGTCTCTTTAGTAGTGAAAACAACGTACCTGAAGGGCTTGTTGAATGGAGTAAGACCAATGGTAAGCGTACAGCATCTCAAGGGGAGAGAGTCTCTATTATTATTACACGCTATCCTCCTACGCGCCTAGTCTTCATCGATTACCTTACTAAAATAAGTATAGAGCATGGACTCTCTTCAGAAGAAGTTGTATTTATTAATAAGCGATTTAACTATTTGCTCGATATAAGTATTAATGAAACGATTGTAGTATTTGAACAAGTGAAAGATAAAATTATTCAAAAGGCGCAACAAGAAGTATTGAAATTATCTGTTCCTGTGGTCCCCATTCAAGATAAAACCGCCGTTCTCCCACTAATTGGCTCTATTGATTCAGAAAGAGCTGAATATATCTTGGAGAATGTTATCTTGAAAATTCTTGAAATGAAGGTAGAGTATCTAATTGTTGATTTCTCAGGTATCTTAACTATAGACGCTATAGCTGAACGTTACCTCTTTGATATTTACAGTGTTCTTCGCTTACAAGGTATTGAGGTGATGATGACTGGTATACGGCCTGAACTTGCCCAAACTATTGTTAGAAATGGAATCGATTTCTCATCTATTAAAACCTATGCAACGGTTAAACAAGCGATAGAAACTCAAAAAAGCTAGGGGATTAAAGTTCCTAGCTTTCTTGAGTTAATTTGATTTAAGATATATATCATATAAGAGATTAGTTACCATAATGTAAATTATCAGAGATCATGTGTCAATATGTGTCGAAGGGGTAATGTAAAAGATATAACATCAGAAGGGGAGGAGATGCTCGATAACTATGAACGTTTCCTATTGTATAGGGAAATTAAATGTTTAATTGCGGATTATGATAAGTGTAGGCATCTACCTACTAAGAACGAGTTATACAATCAGATAGTATTTTAAAAAAAAGTACTTAAATATGGATATGAAAAAAGAATATCTAGATAGTAGAAGTTATATATTTGTCAAGAAAAACAATTGATCTTTAAATCGGATTGTTTTTCTCTTTTTTATATAAAAGAATAGGTTCTTATCACTTGAATGAAATAAAAAGGAGACAATGACAGATCATTGCTCATATGCATAGTAGCGATGATCTCTTAGTGATCTCTAGTTAACATAAACCGAATTACACGACCCATAGAAGCAAATAAATTTATGATATATGGCGTATTTTTATTTAGGAAATTCATATGGTGAATAGGAATAGCGCTTAGTAACTATTTAAAGAAATCTATGTGAAATTTTCTACTTAACTGAGAGGAAAGCCTCTAAACAGAAAAAAATACCAGTTTTATTCGTCTCAATTAAGGGTAAAGTCAACTAAATCTTTTAATAAGGAGACGATTCTTAATGGAAATACTATGGATGCTAATTGTCGGTGGAATTATCGGCTGGCTCGCTGGTTTAATTACAGGACGTGGTGTTCCTGGAGGTATTATTGGGAATATTATTGCTGGTTTTATTGGTGCCTGGTTAGGTGGACTTATCTTAGGTAATTGGGGACCAGTCGTAGGTGGATTTGCAATCATCCCCGCAATTATTGGATCAATTATTTTAGTGTTAATTGTAAGCTTTATTTTACGAAAAATGGGTCAAAAGAATAATCATGGTCACCATGCATAAGAAAGAGATAAAATATAAATTGGAGTGACTAATAATACCAGTCTAATGTTATCTGACTTTATTGAAGAGAAGCAATTCAAACTAAATTCTTACCTTATTTATTTGCTTAGTACAATTGATAAACATGTTAAAAATGAGACGAGAGTTTAATGATAAAACAATTGCTTTGCAATAAAAGAACGGAAAAAATACAAAAATTGAATCAGAATATCTTATAAGCGACCTTATAATTCTAATTGAAATTAATGAGGTCGCTTATTATTGGTGTAAATCTTTAAAAACTATGAGTCGGTATACTTCCCTACAATCAATGTAAATGATTAATGAATCCATGATAATATTTGTTTATATACATTATTTATCGTGATAAGTAGTGAAAAATGACGTTCCCTTTTTATAGTTTGTTATAATGAAAGTATATATGATACGGGGAGTGCAGAGAACTTGAGTATGATACTTATTAAAAACAGCGAAGAAGTAATAAGAGAAGCAAAACATCAACTTCATACAACCATGGATGATTATCAAACCAAAATTATCTCTATTTTTGATAATCACTATATTCTAATGAATCAACGAATTAGATTAATGATTCTTCTATCGGATATAAAAGAGCAGGCTGTATTAATTGGAAAACATGCTGCAGTCAAAGGGAGACTAGAGTATGAAGGGCAGGATCAATTAATTACAGAAGTTATAGATGAAGTTCCTTTCCAGTACAGTAAAGAAACAGTAAACGATTTGGAAGATAACATACAAATCAGTAAAAAAGGAATTGAAGATATAGCAAAAGAGTGTGGGTTAGATACTGAAAAAATAGTTAACCTAAAAGCTCTTTTACTTAATTTAAAGGTATCTAGTTACATAAATGGACACTATGAAATGTATGTAAAAGATAACACTTTATCTGGCAAAAGATCTTAGAACGTTAGGATAATACGAATAAAGTGTTAAATATACGTAAAACTAATTAAGACGTCATGAGGCATCAGTACTTAAACATAAAATATGTGTAACAGAAAAACTAACGTACGGGAGCAGTGGTTTTTCTGTTTTTAAGCTTTATATGATATACATGTTTAGTTAAGTCGGGTAAGTTAGGGGCATCACGCCCCTGCCTCCCCTAAGAACCGTGCGAGTCCCTTTCAACACGCATCGGCTCAAGCCTCCCATTGCAGGTCCATTTGATGTCGTATCTTCTTTAGGCACCATAATGGATTTTATCAGAAATCACATGCAAAAAATCCCTTTTATTAAGGCTTTGTTGTTGTTTTCTCACTTTTATCAAAGATACTATTTTGAAGCTAGATTTTCTCTATCTACAGCTTCGGGTGGGATTTCCATCCATTCATTCTCTATCAGAATATTTGATGCGTCCTTAACAAAATTTGCTATATTCATTAATGACTTTCCATATAGTAACGCTAAATCATGTCTTCCATTTACAGCTAGTGAATTCCCAAATGCTCGTATTTTCATGGAAAACATATCGACCTTATGAAACAGCATTAATTTATCAGAAAAAGGTGCAAAAGTTGAAGTGGTGACTAAATGATCAATAAATCCTGGAGCTGGTAAGCTCTCATAGTGAAGTTTTTCCATGTAACGTTCAACTGCTTTATTTGTAATGTCTTTCCCTTTTATAAATATGTCTCTAACCTTTTCCCTTTTGGCAACTTGACTAAAGGCCATGATTAAGGCTTTGCTTGTTACGTTATTTTCAATATTATCGTATAAATGAGCTATTTCTAATGCGTGTAGGGGACGAACGTCTCCAACAAAACCACTCAAATAATCAGTGTCGGCAATTCTTACTTGTTCTGGAGCTGGAATAATAGGTGGTTCAATAATAAGGCTTTTATCCATTAAAATTGTTTTAATTTCTTCCACTAGTTCCATTGTCGAGTTCATACAATAAGTTAAGAAATTGCGTACATCTTCTCTATACATCAAAGGTATAGCAATGCTATAAATGCTAAGTCCTGCTTTTGCTGCATATTTTAAGTAATGTACATAGAACTCGTCTGCAAATAATCTTGGAGCACTTAGATTAACGTCATCCTCCGTAAAACCATGTGGAAGAGGTATGTTTTCTTTGATAAAGATTTCCTTTACACTCCTTTGAAATTCTTCAGTTAATCTTTTCGCATGTTCTACTAGTTTTTTTATGTCTTGATCTTCAACATGTTGTAGAAAATAATTTAAAATACAATTAGACATGCTGTTACCCATATAGGTTGCCCAAAGTTTTCCCATTTCTGGTGCTGTCAATTTTCCATTGAAATTTGACTTTTTTGAGCCTATTTTAGTTGGTTTAATTGTTCTCATGTATAATCTCCTAAGCTTATTTTTTCTTAGAGTTGCCTTTTATATCATTTTTATTCTTTGTAGTCTTTAAACATTATATTGCTACTTTATCCAAGCCTATTAAGTAAATTATAACCTTTGTTATTTGTATAAGAACAAGGTTCAATCCTCAAGGCTTCATTAGCTTTTTCTATCTTTTTTCATAAAGTTTATTTCTTTAAATAAACTACTTAAGACGGATTGAATCATCACTTTACGACTACCTTTCAATAAACAAAAAAAACCACTGAATAGGCCCAGCGTTTTTTCTGTCCTTAAGCTGTATATCGTATACATGTTTAGTTAACATCATCACTCTTTCGTACAGCAAAAGCCATTATTTCTGGAATAGAGGTCATGCATATGATGAAAAAGAAACAGGTTTATCAGGAGGTGAAGTCTGTCGAAAATCCAGTCAGATTCATTCATCAACTATTTGGAATAACTTTATAAGATTGAACACCAACAGGACAGTTATACCTTTTAGAAAAAAATGAAATTATTGCACCAGAACCCTTTTTTCTGTTGTTGAATGTTTTTTCCTTAGAGTAACAATTCATTGAAATGACTTTTATAAATAGTAATGGCCTTACCAGTTATATAAGCTAAATCATCTTGGTAATAACTGAATAACTCTCCAGCTTTTTCAGAGGATTGGAAAGCATATAACTGTTTTTTACTTAATCTTTGACTCGAATAAGGAGCTAGACCACAATGGGCTGAACCCGTTACAAAATTTTCTTCTATTCCAATTCTAGGAGCAAAATAACGAGGAATAAAATCATACTTAGTTGCAGGACTGGTTACGACTAAATCCGTAATAGGCAGAGTAGCAAGGAGGTTTAAATTAGGAACAAGTCCTTTCAATAATTCTTCATTTGCTACTTCTATAAGGTATCGATCACTATTTTTGGCAGCCTTTAAGAGAGGTTAATTTACCAATTATTGGATAGTGGATGTAATAGGTACATCAGTAGAGAAAGCTAATTGAACCCTTTTTCCACTAAGGTGAGCAAATTCATCTTCACCGGATTCTTATTTTTTACCGAAAGTAGAAGGTGAAATTTTGATGAATCGAAATCCAGATAGCGGTGCTTCTCCCTTTAGATTGGCGTCTGATGGTATAGCGATTTCTCCCGATGGAAAGATTTTATTTTTTTATCCACTTACCAGTTGTCATCTGTTCTCAACCTTAACAGAATCCCTAAGAGACAGAACGATACCGGACATGGATTATATCATGTGGAGTATTGGGGAGAAAAAGGTGCGTCTAATGGGATGATCACAGGTGCAAAAGGAACCGTTTATGCTGGAGACTATGAAAACAACAGTATCCGTAAGATGTTGCCGAATGGCATAATGGAAACAATCGCATATGATTCGAGAATTTTGTGGCGGGATACTTTTTCAATTGGTCCGGATTAATATTTGTATGTCATTTTGACTCAATTACATCTGCAGGCTAGATTTCATTCTAGAAAAGATTTAGGACAGAAACCTTATAGTTTACTTCATACGCAAATCGATTAATTTCCTTATACTACTATTTGGTATAAAGAATAATTGGTTCATTTTTTAATCTTTGAACGGGTAAGCATGGAGCCAACAGGTCGCAATTGGCTTCATTTAGCTCTAATCCTAAAAGAAAAGACATCCAATTTGTAATTGTAAAAGAAAATGACGATTGCAATCGTATATTTCCATCATTTAAATATAAATGTTTTATTAGGAACAGTTTAGGTTGGTAATGTTAAACTGTTCCTATTTTATTTTTATAGAGTGGGTAAGTTCAATGCTGTATTGATATTATTTAAATCTAAAGTGATTTGTTCGTTTGTATCCCAAGCGTGGTACCATCCTTTTTCTACCACATATGCAGAAATTTGTTCATGCATATCAAGAGCTTCCACTAAATGGCGAGTGAGGATTTCTTTAATTTCCGGTGTTCCTGCCTCCGTAACTGCCATGGCGTAATTTCTAACTCCACTTTTAGCTGCAATCAATAAATCCATTGCAACCACTTGATCGGATAGTGCATTCATGCCAGTTAAATTTTCAATAATTGGATTCATGTTCATTCATCTCCTATTTTACTGCTTAGCGTTAGAAAGGATAGAAGTATATTCTTGTAATTGTCTCGTAGATACATCTATGTCTTGCTGCATAATATCTTTTAATTGCTGATCTGTAACTAACCCTCTCATCGTTTTGGACTTAGTCAAGCAATTGGTCTTAAATGCAGCCATTTCATGGACCTCAAGAACTTCATGTAAGGCGTAATTCATTTTTTCTACCTCCTTCCTCAAGGTTTTAACAAGACTTTTATACAATTATCCATTTTAGTGTCAAAAATCTCATAGCCACGCTTTGCTTCACTAAGTGGAAGTACATGACTCACGACATCTCCTGGATCAATTTTTCCGGTCGAAACTAATTCAAACATATATGGCATATAGTGGATCACAGGTGCTTGTCCAGAGCGAATATTGACGTTTCGGTTCATAATATCTCCCATTGGGAATCCATTATATTTGCCACCGTAAACGCCTGTAACTTGGATTGTCCCGCCTTTACGTACTGCTTGTGAAGCCATGATAAACGCACCAAATGCTCCGCCCTGCAGTTTCATTCCACTCGCAAGGAACTCCATATCAGTCATTTTGCCGTCCATACCAACTGCATCAATGACAACATCAGCGCCGCCCTTCGTCATTTCTTTCAAATGCATTCCTGCATTTTCAAAATGTGCGAAATTTACAATTTCAACTTTGTTGGTACGTTTGGCGTGTTGCAAACGATAATCTACATAATCTACGGCAATGACACGCTTTGCTCCTTTTAGCCAACAGAATTTTTGAGCAAAAAGACCAACCGGACCACAGCCAAGAACAATAACTGTATCTCCACCCTTTACGCCTGCATTGTCAACACTCCAATAACCAGTAGTCATCGCATCAGCAATAACTGCTAACTTTTCATCTGGTTCTTCACAAGTCTCTGGAATTTTGAAATGAGTAAAGTTGGCAAACGGTACTCTTAAATATTCAGCTTGCCCACCTGGATAGCCACCCGTCGTACCAGAATATCCGAAATAGGCACCCATATCACCATTATCATTAGAATTATCACATTGGCTTTCCAAATGGTTTTTACAGTAAAGGCATTCACCGCATGCTATATTAAAAGGAATAATGACACGATCTCCCTTTTTTACCTTCGTCACATCTGGACCAACTTCTTCGACGATTCCCATTGGTTCATGGCCAATCACATAGTTTTCTTGCAGGTTAGGAATCATGCCATGAATTAAATGTAAATCAGACCCACATATAGCTGTACTGGTTACTTTAATAATCATGTCATCTCGTTTTTCAATCTTTGGATCTGGAACTTCTTTGACTACAACATTTTTAATACCTTGATACGTTACTGCCTTCATGATAGATATCCTCCAGTGTTAGTGTTCATCAGGTGTCCGGTCAAACAGACCTTTTCTATTGGTCTCAACAGGAAATAGATTCATTTTGCCAATCATCAATGTATTGTTGGCAGAGAGTTGGTCTAATTGATATTGTTCACTTAATTCGTATGGATGGAACCATTTTTTACTAATCATTAGTTCTGTAATTTCTTGGTGCATGGCAATTCCTTGCATTAACTGTTTTCGTAAGAGAGTTCTAACATCAGGTGATGCGGACTCCGTTAATGCGACTGCGATATTGCGAACACCTTCCTTGGCACGAAGAAGAAAGTCCATCGCAAATGTGGTATCTGCGAGCTCTGGTACGTGTAGCGAGTTTATAGGATCTAAATAGTCATGATTCAATGAATTTACCTCCTTTTCAATTTATTATTGGTGTTGGCCGGTTTTGAGGAACAGGGGCTTCAAAAGGGGCACGTTGATAAACTGCCTGTAATTCCCCCAACGCTTGTATCGATTGTTCAACATCTTTTTTCATCAATTCTCTCAAATCATCATCAAATACCAGTCCTTGCATTAGTTTTGATTTCGCTAAGCAAAGGGTTTTAAAATTAATAACTTCATGTAGATCCAATGACTCATGATCGGCTAATTTTTGAATATCCATTTCTGATTACCCTCCTTTTTACGTGAATACAATGTTATTGTTCCGAATATAAGAGAAAACATTCTATAATATTTCTAAAGGTAAATTAAATTAAGTAGTTATAATATACATATAATTCGGAAAATTAATTGATAATATCTGAGGCTGAACGCTTCGGTGGTCTTTTTTCTTGTTAGCTAACGTTATGTTAGTTGAACAAGAACTCTTTTAACTACATCAAGCTTTTTGATTTGAATATGGCATGGCAGAAGGCTAGGCTAAAAAGTATCAAGGGAAATAGCGGGAGGTAAAAGGTGCTGGCCTTGAAGCTCAGACTTTAAATCCTAATGCCGTAAAAACAATGCAAGAAGTAGGAAGCAATATCTCAAACCAAACATCTGATGTAATCAATCCTGAAATTCTTAATAATCTGCTTTAGTTGTGACACTATGCGAACACGTAGTAGAGCATTGATCTGTAATTTTTCTACATGTGAAACGAGTTCACTGGGGCTTTGATGACCCGTCAAAAGCAGAAGGAAAAGATGAAGAAAAATGCATTCATAATTCGAAGTCTTTATATAAAGCTCCATAGAAGGATCAGCGACATAAATATCTTTCCTTTTAGTAATGTCAAAAAGACGACTCCTTGTTTTGATCCTTTCCTTCTTTAATAAAGGTGTGGCAGCCCTATGGGTAAGTATTGTTAGACTAATCAATATAGTGAAGCTTATAATAAGAAAAGTATAATTTGTAAAGCGATTACAATAATCATTACAAATGAATAATTGGTTTCAAATTAATCTTTAAGCACTGTAAAGAACGTAAAGTAAGGGATTCATCATATAGAATCCCTATTATATTTTTTTAACTAACTAGGGGCGAAATAAATGAAGGATTCCAGATATATTTCACAACCAGGCTTTACTGATACCGGGATGATTTTTAAGTTTGTACAAAGAAGTAACGAGTTTATTCATACTTTTGCCGAAGGGGAATTACTGTATAGATTGGGGTTTAATCGAGAGGACATCGTCGGAAAGACGCTTCATGATTTTTATTGGGATGATATTGACACTGCCAATTTATTAAACGGATATTACAAAAAAGCATGGGGAGGACAGTATATTGAATATGAAGGTAAATTTAGAGGTATTTATTATGTAATTTATTTAAGACCTTTATTTCATAAGGATAAAGTAGCTGAAGTAGTGGGAACTTGTGTGGACATTACTAACAAAAAGATTATGGAAGAGGATATTCTTCTAAAAGAACAAGAACGAAAATTAATGAATTCCTATGCATTCCAGCGTAGTTTGATTGATCGGTTAGATAGTGGGATTGCAGTAACAGATTGCAATAAAAAAATAAGGATCTTAAATAGGAAATTTTATGAGCTTTTCCAGTTGAAGGGGGAAATTGATTGCCATATTGGGATGCACGCTTCGGATTTACATTCCCTTTTTGATAAAGAAATTAATAAAATTAAGCTCGAAAATACAGAAAAACGAACGAGAATTACAAAAGAGATTAAAATGGATACAGGTATGACACTACGCTACAATTGTTTTCCTTTAAATGAGGAAAATGATTTTGTAGGCTACTTATGGGAGTTTGAGGATATCACAGAACAAAAAAACATGGAAAGAGTTATTATTCAGGCAAAAGAAGAAGCTGAAAAAGTGAACATGGCCAAATCAAGTTTTTTGTCTAAGATGAGTCATGAACTGCGTACGCCGCTGAATGGAATTCTGGGTTTTGCTCAGTTATTGGAGATGGATGAATCTTTAAATGAACAACAGCGTGATTTTGTACAGGAGATTTTAAGTGGAGGAAGCCATTTATTAAGTTTAATTAATGATATTTTAGACGTGTCAAGAATAGAAACAGGAAATTTAAAAATTTCTGTAGAGGAAGTTCATCTTCTAACTGTCATCAAGGAATGTATCAATATTGTACAACCACTGGCTAAGAAGAAGAATATCAGTATTTATAGCCAACTGGATCAATGGGAAGATATGATCGTTCTTGCTGATCCTATACGTCTTAAACAAATATTGCTGAACCTACTTGATAATGCTATTAAATACAATCAAGAAAATGGAAAAGTCATCGTTTTCTGTCGTTTACAAGAGAATAAGCAGTACATTCATATCGTAGATACAGGTGTGGGTTTTTCTGTAGAGGAATATACTAAAGTGTTTGTTCCATTTTATCGAATTGAAAGTACAAAAGAAGAAGGTACAGGCATTGGGTTATCTTTAGTTAAACAGCTGGTGCATCTAATGGGAGGGGAGATTAATGTAACAAGCAATAAAGGAACAGGAAGTGAGTTTTGCTTTAGTCTTCCTCTTCCAAATGATTTAAAGACTGTCATACAATGGGGTGAACAAACTGAATTTCCTCCAACAAATAATAGGAAGGAAGATAACTATCGTTTGCTATATATTGAAGATAACGAATCCAACTTGCACTTAGTAAGTAACATCATTAAATCACAGCCTTCCTATACGCTTTTATCAGCTTGTACAGGAAAAGAAGGAATAGAAATTGTAGCAAACGAAAAAATAGATTTGGTTCTTCTTGATATTAACCTCCCAGATATTAACGGATATGAAGTATTTGAAATTTTAAAAGCAGGCAAAGAAACGAAAGATATTGCTGTCATCGCTGTAAGTGCAAATGCAATGCCAAAGGATATTCAATATACATTGGATAAAGGATTTGATAACTATTTAACAAAGCCCATTCATGTACAAGAGTTTTTGACAATCCTAAGTGAAACGCTAAACAATACAATTAATCAAAATATTCCAGATCATAAAATTTTAAGTACAGGACCACATGGCGAGGAAGCTGTCTCAGCAAAAACACTGCGGTTATCTTTGAAAGAGCTAAAAAAAATTAAGAAAAAGAAATATAAGGCTGCTATTGCTATGCATTATACTGGAAATGATTGGTCAAGGTCTCAATTGGAAGGAATGCAAACTACTTTTGAGAAAATGGGCATTGAAGTAGTAGCCGTGACAAATGCAGAATTTAAATGGAAAAAGCAAGTAGCCGACATTGAAAGCATTTTAGCCAAAAACCCGGATATCCTGGTGAGCATTCCAGTTGATCCAGAATTGACTGCAAGCGTATATCAAAAAGCGGCCCAAGCGGGTGTGAAGCTGGTGTTTATGGACAATACACCGAATGGTTTGCAGCATGGAAAGGATTATGTAAGTATTGTTTCAGCGGACAATTATGGAAATGGCATTGAATCGGCCAATATCATGGCTGAGAAATTAGATAGAAAAGGTAAGGTTGGGATTATCTATCATGATGCTGATTTTTTTGCAACCAAACAAAGAACGGAAGCATTTGAAAAAACTATAAAGGAAAAGTACCCTGACATTCAAATTGTGGATCGCAGGGGCATTACTGATTCGAATGATGGAGAAAAAGTGGCATCCGCTATGATTGCTGAACATCAGGATTTAAATGGTATTTTTGTTGTATGGGATGTACCGGCTGAAGGAGCTTTGAGGGCAACTCGTACTGCAAAAAAAAGCAATTTAGTCATTACGACAATGGATTTGGGTATGAATGTCGCCTTGGAAATTGCACAGGATGGACCTATTAAAGGACTAGGTGCCCAGCTACCATACCAGCAAGGAGTCGCCGAAGCGATTCTAGCAGGGTACGGCCTACTTGGAAAACAAGCGCCCCCTTATGTAGCCGTTCCGTCTCTAAAAGTAATGAAAGAAAATGTAATTGATGCTTGGCAGCTCGTTTATCATGAAGACGCTCCAGATATTATTCAAAGTGTTGCGAAATCAAGAAGCGCTAGGGAAAAGGGGGGAACAACAAGATGAAAGTATTGATCGCAGACGATGATGTTACCTCAAGAAAATTGTTAAGGTACTTTATTGGGAGTTTATCCAAATATAAAATTGTCGGAGAGGCCGCCAACGGTGAAGAATTGATACACTATGTTACAAAAGAAAAACCGGATCTTGCTTTAGTAGATATTGGAATGCCCTTATTGAATGGGATGGAAGCGGTTAAAGCATGTAAAGAACTTTTCCCGACTTTACAAGTTATTTTTATTACTGGCCATGATGATTATGCACTTGAGGCATTTAACGTAAAGGCAGTGGACTATATTTTAAAGCCAATTGATAGAAATCGTTTATATGGTGCTTTAGAGAGAGCCTCCCAAGCGTCTATTTCACTAGTCGATAAAGAACATTCATTTAAAAAGGATTTAATGATTAAACAGCAGAAAAATATAATTTTTATTCCATTAGAAGAAATTATCTTTATTGAAAGACTTGATCGGAAATCTGTCATTCATACTAAGAATGGTAAATTCGAGACAAATGAAGCTTTAACTAGCTTGGAAGGTGCCGTTGATTCTAGGTTTATGATATCTCATAGATCTTATATTATAAATGTGGAACTTTTAACAAGAATCGAAGCAACGGGTCAAATGTATAAAGCCTATTTTAAAGATTATAAGGAAACCGCAAGGATTTCCAAGCATAAAGTAGACAATCTGCAAAGGTACAAATTATTATAAAACATGGAGCTCAGCAATAAGTGCTGAGTTTTTTTAATTTGTTGTTTTTTTGTTTATATGGATAAAAACGACGCTTATAAGGAATTTTAAAGAGTTTGAATCTCAGAAAATGTTGTCTGAATCCAATTAGACAATATTTTTGTATGCGATTACAATTCTGTTATAGAGAAGAACAAGAAAAGAGAGTCGTAAAATGGTGCGAATAATAGATGTAGCAAAAAAAGCAAATGTTTCAACTGCTACAGTGTCAAGAGTACTAAGTAAACCTAACACTGTAACGGAAGAAACGACTGAGAAAGTATTACAAGTAATTAAAGAATTAAACTATCAGCCAAATGCATTAGCTCGCCAGTTAAGAACATTAGAAACCAAAACGATTCTAGTCATTGTACCTGATATAACAAATCCTTTTTTTTCTAAAGTATTAAGAGGAATTGAGTCTGTAGCCGTCATAAACGGATATCAAGTTCTGCTTGGGGATACGGGCAATGATTTGGAAAGAGAAAATGGGTACTTAAACATACTTCTCCAAAAAAAAGCTGATGGAATGGTTTTACTAACGGCGAGAATGAAATCGAAGAACATTGAGGAAATGGCTCTCAAATATCCTGTAGTTTTGGCATGTGAATATATAGAAGGTTCAGCCATCCCCACCGTTTCTATTAATAATATCAGTGGGGCTCAAAAAGCAACAGAATATTTGGTTAAGCTGGGACATAAAAGAATAGGATTTATATCAGGTCCTCTAGATGGAGTGATAGGCCAGGATCGATTAAAAGGATTTTATCAGACAATGGCACGATACAACCTTACAATTGAGTCCGTTCTAGTGCAGGAGGGTAATTTTTCTTATGAAAGCGGTTTTAATATAATGAATCAATTTTTGGATCTTAATCATCCTCCAACAGCCGTGTTCGCAGCCAATGATGAGATGGCATTTGGAGCTATAAATGCTATTTCTTCAAAAGGATTAAGTGTTCCACATGATATTTCCGTAGTAGGATTTGATGATATAAAATTTTCATCTATTTTCAAACCGGCTCTTACAACCATCTCACAGCCAGCTTTTGAGATGGGCACGATGGCAATGAAATTACTTATAAAGTTGATGAATAAGGAAGAAATTGAAAGACATCAATACCTAATGGAAGATCAGCTTATCATACGTGATTCATGCTCAACACATATTTCATAAGGGAATAAGAGTTCTTTTGAAAATATATCTGATGATTTAAATCTTCTTGTTTTTTAAAAATTAAGATGTAATCGATTACAAATGGTTGGAAAAAGAATTATTTAATATCCAATTAAAAAGGGATTTTTAGTTTAGATTTCTGATAAGTACAATCAAGTACAAGTATAGGTAGTAAAAACAACTTCTTCTTATAATGAATTAAAAAATACAGTCTTTGTCTAGAATACTTTGTAATCGATTACATGTATTTTGGTTCAATTATTTCTTATCTAAATTAATTTAGGGAGGTGATGAAATCCCAGTATTAATACACCATGCACTCATAAGGAATCTTTAAAGATAGGGGAGAAACCATGAAACTAGGATATCAGACAAATACGTGGGGCGGGGTAGTAGGGCACCCTGCCGGAGTCACTTCGATAAAAGACCTTTATTACCTTGCAAATGGATCAACAGAAGAAGCTTTAAAAGATATTGCAGAAGTTGGATATAAAGGATTTGAAATGTTTGACGGAAATCTAATGGAATTTAAAGATAGAAAAGAAGAATTTAGAGCATTGCTGAACCGTTACTCTTTAGACTTTATTGGAGTTTACACTGGAGGGAATTTTATTTTCCCGGATATTTTGGAAGAGGAATTATTAAAAATTGAAGAGGTTGCAGCTCTTGCTTCTGAACTAGGAGCGCAGCATCTAGTAATTGGCGGAGGAGCTATCCGTACGAATGGTATTTTAGAAAGCGATTACGCTGATTTAGGCAATGCGCTTAATCGAGTAGTAGTAATTGCAGAGAAATATAATCTTATTCCAAGCTATCACCCGCATTTAGGAACAAACGTAGAGGCCCCAGACCAGCTGGACAAATTAATGGCACTAACAACGATTAATTTATGTCCGGATACAGCGCATATCGAAGCAGGTGGAGGGAATCCGGTAGAAGTAATTAAAAAATATGTAGATCGCATTAAATATATTCATTTCAAAGATTATTATAATGGAGAATTTCTTCCTTTAGGAGAAGGTCATCAAAAGTTTGACCAGATGATCCAAGTGCTGGATGATATTGGATATAGCGAATGGCTTACAGTAGAATTAGACAGCTATAATGATCCGAAAAAAGGAGCAGAAATCAGTTTTAACTTCTTATTAAGTTTTGAAACGGCAAATAAGTCTTAAGGTCAAGAAGAAAGTAGCAGAGATAATATATTAGGAACTTGAAGCCTAATTTACCATAACGATATAGCAGATGTTATTTAAAAGATAGTAGTTCCGAATAAATAGACTACTTTTATAGGAGGAGAATAAAAATGAAAAAGTTAAACGTAGGTATGATTGGCGGAGGATTTATGGGGAAAGCGCATGCACTTGCTTATGCAGGTATGCCAATGTTTTTTTGGCCGGCACCAGCAATTCCTCAACGACACACAGTCGTTGATGTGACCGAAGAGTTAGCAAAAGATGCAGCAGAACGTTTAGGATTTGAAAACTATTCATCTGATTGGAGAAAGGTAGTAGAAGATCCTGAAATTGATATTATTGATATTGTAACACCAAATGACTCTCATGCAGAGATTGCTATTGCAGCTGCCAAAGCAGGTAAACATATCATTTCAGAAAAACCGTTAGCACGAACTGCAGCAGAAGCAAAAACAATGCTTGACGCAGTAAAAGAAGCAGGTGTTAAACATATGGTCGCATTTAACTATCGCAGAACACCAGCCGTTGCTCTAGCAAAAAAATATATTGAGGAAGGAAGAATCGGAAAGATTTTAAACTTCCGAGGCACATACCTGCAAGACTGGTCTGCGGATCCTAACTCGCCTTTATCATGGCGCTTCCAAAAAGAACGAGCCGGTTCAGGTGCATTAGGTGATATCGGAACACATGTGATTGACTATGCAAGATATCTTGTGGGTGACATTTCAGAGGTAATGGCTATTGCAAAGACATGGATTGGTGAAAGACCGATTCAAAGTGGTGCTGTAGATAAACTAGGAACTGTAAAAGCAGAAGCTGATGTACCAAAGGGTAAAGTTGATGTAGACGATGAGTTTTCAACTTTAATTAAATTTGATAACGGCGCAGTTGGAAGTATTGAAGCGACTCGTAATGCCTGGGGCCGCAACAACTTCTTAACATTTGAAATTCATGGAGAGAAAGGTTCATTATACTTTAACTATGAACGCCGTGATGAGCTTCAAGTATGTTTCTCCGATGATCCAAGTGATAGCCGCGGATTCAGAACGGTTTATACAGGACCTGCACATCCATATGGAGAAGGTCTATGGCCAATCCCAGCATTAGGAATTGGGTACGGGGAAACAAAAATTATTGAAACATATGATTTCCTCAAATCAATCGCTGAAGATACAAGCGTATCACCAGATTTTGAAGACGGTTATCAAATCGCCGTTATTTCAGATGCTATCCTTGAATCAGCTGAAAAAGGTGTATGGGTTAATCTTACAGAAAATTTAGTGAAAGCTTAAATAATAGTTTAGTAGTGGCTAGTCCTAGTAGACTAGCCTTTATTAGAAATAGAGTTGTTGATTTGTGATTCGGATCAATAGAGGCAAGTCAACAAGCGGCTATAAAGGTTTTAATTCTCTTTTTAGCTACTACGTAAGTAAAAGAAATCATGGAAAATACAGTTTATTAAGGTGGAGAAAGAAATGGAAAAAATAAAAGTTGGAGTTATTGGGACAGGGTTTATTGGACCTACTCATATTGAGGCTATCAGAAGACTCGGTTTTGTAGAAGTAGTTGGATTAGCAGAACATGGCCAGGAAGTAGCAGAACAAAAAGCGGTTGAACTTGGAATTCCGAAAGCTTATGGGGATTATCGTGACATGTTAAAAGACAGTGGGATTCAAGTTGTTCATAACTGTACACCTAATCACCTTCACTTTCAAATTAATAAAGAAATTATTCAAGCAGGCAAACATGTGTTATCGGAGAAACCATTAGCTATGTCTAGTGAAGAATCAGCCGAGCTATTGAAATTAGCTAAAGAGCACCAGGTCGTACATGGCGTAAACTTTAATTACCGCCAATTTCCGATTGTGAAACAATTAGAAACGATGATCAGAAACGGTGAGTTAGGGAAAGTCAACTTAGTGCACGGAAGTTATTTACAAGACTGGTTATTGTTCGAAACAGACTTTAATTGGCGTTTAGCCCCTGAAGTCGGAGGGAAATCACGAGCGGTAGCGGATATCGGTTCTCATTGGTGTGATACAGTTCAATATGTAACAGGTAAAAAAATCGTCGAAGTTTTTGCTGATCTAGCAACTGTTATACCAGTAAGAAAAAAATCTACTTCTCAAGGATCTACTTTTGGGGGACAAAAAGGACAAGAAGAAGCATATGAAGATGTTCCGATTAACACAGAAGACTATGCATCTGTTCTTGTACGTTTTGAAGACGGGGTAAAAGGCTTATTTACTGTGTCTCAAGTAAGTGCAGGGCGAAAAAATAGACTGAGCTTCGAAATCGCTTGCAGTCAAAATTCTGCTTTTTGGAATCAAGAAGAACCAGAAAAGCTGTGGATTGGCTATCGAGATCAACCAAATCAAACTCTTCTTGCAGATCCTACTTTATTTAATCCTGAAGCAAAATCGTCCATTCATCATCCGGGGGGCCATAATGAAGGCTGGCCAGATGCATTAAAAAATGGATTGTTGAATTTCTATACCTTTATTCGAGAAGGTAAAAATCCTTTAAGTGATAAAGCCAATTTCGCGACATTTGAAGATGGACATATGTCCATGTGCATTACCGACGCCATTTTAGCAAGTCATGAACAACAAAAATGGATGAAGGTGAAGGTAAAGCAGGAGGTACGTGCATGAAATTAGGGGTGTTTACAGTTCTTTATCAAAACTTACCTTTTGAAGAGATGCTGGACAAACTATGTGAAATGGGTGTAGAGGCCGTTGAATTGGGCACAGGCAATTATCCAGGAAACAGTCATTGTAATCCGGATGAATTACTAGAGAACCCAGAGAAATTAAAAACATTTCAAGCTGCCCTTACAAGTAGAGGACTTACAATAAGTGGTCTAAGTTGTCATGGCAATTTACTGCATCCAAATAAGATGGTTGCCAAAAAGGCTCATGACGTGTGGAGAAAAACAGTCTTATTAGCTGAACGTTTAGAAGTGCCGGTGATTAATGGATTTTCTGGGTGCCCAGGTGACCACCCAGGTGCAAAAAATCCGAACTGGGTAACCTGCTCTTGGCCGCCGGAATATACGGAAATCCTAGATTGGCAATGGAATGAAGTAGTCATTCCTTACTGGAAAGAGGAAGTGAAATTTGCAGAGTCACACGGTATCCATCAAATTGCGCTTGAAATGCACCCGGGGTTTGTTGTGTATAACCCTGAAACTCTCTTGAAATTAAGAGAGCATGCTGGGCCAAGTATTGGAGCTAATTTTGATCCAAGCCATTTGGTTTGGCAAGGGATTAATCCAGTAGAAGCCATTAAAAAACTTGGTCGAGAAGAGGCTATTTTTCATTTTCATGCAAAAGATACGTATTTGGATCAGGCAAATATCAGTGTTAATGGAGTATTAGATACAAAACATTACAGTGATACTTTGAATCGTTCGTGGACATTTAGATCCGTAGGATATGGGCAAAACGAAAAAGTATGGAAAGATATGGTGAGTACGCTTCGTGCGGTAGGATATGACTATGTAATATCCATTGAACATGAAGATATGCTAGCTTCGTTAGATGAAGGATTAAGTAAGGCCATCTCTTTATTAAAAGGCGCACAATTTAAAGAACAATTAACTGAAATGTGGTGGGCGTAACAGTATATTTCCTATATAGTTAATGATAAATATCTGACTGGGTATTTATCATTAACCATTGAAGAGAACCATCTAATGAGTAAATGTGACTATCAGCATTGTTAAATATATAATTTTGAGGTGATTAAAATGAATGCGATTTCAAAAAGAGAGCAAAACACCAAAGGTCTTCCATCAGCTATGATTTGGGGCTATATCGCAACTCTAATTTTTATGGTAGGAGATGGTCTCGAACATGGTTGGCTTTCACCGTATCTTATTGAACATGGCTTAACCGTTCAACAATCTTCTACTCTCTTTGCAGCATACGGAGCTATATTAGCAATCGCCTCCTACTTTTCGGGTGTCCTTACAGAAGTATGGGGACCAAGAAAGGTTATGATAGCAGGCTTGGTTATCTGGTTAGTAGGTCAAATTCTTTTTATTGAATATGGTCTAAAACCGCATAATTATGCAGTTATGTTACCGACTTATGCTATTCGAGGATTTGGTTATCCTTTATTTTGCTATTCGTTTTTAGTTTGGGTTACGTATCGCAGTCCTGACCGTATTTTAGCTACGGCAATAGGGCTATTTTGGGCAGCATGGAGTGGCGGTCTTTATGTTGTTGGAAGTTATTTTCCAGCTTATATGATTCCGAAAATCGGATATATCGGATTAATGTGGAGTGCAGTCGTATGGGTGTTAATCGGTGGATTAATTGGAGTTGTTGTTGTAAAAGGCCAAGTACATGAACGTGAGGGTAACGGCAAGGAAAAATTGAAAAGTTTACTTAGTGGACTAACTATTTGTATTGAAAAGCCAAAAATCGCAATAGGAGGAGTTGTTCGTATAATAAACTCCACCGGCGTAGGTGCTCTTCCAATCTTTTTCCCTCTATACTTGTCCTCTGAATATGGATACAGTACAGAAGAATGGTTACAAGTATGGGGAACTATGTGGGTGGCCAATATCTCTTTTAACTTAGTCATTCCCTATATCAGTGACAAATGGTTAGGTTGGCGAAAGACAATTATGTGGATTGGCAGTGTCGGTTGCGGTGTAATGACTCTGGTTATGCTTTATACTCCTCAAATGTTCGGGCATAATTTCTGGGCATTAACTGTGGTAGGCATATTTTTTGGAATCGTTCTATGTGGTTATGTACCACTCTCTGCTCTAGTAAGTTCATTAGCACCGGAAAAGAAAGGCTCAGCTATGGCTATTGTAAGTTTTGGGGCTGGAATGTCTTACTTTATTGCACCTGCAATTGTAGGAACATTCATTGGTAGCATAGGTGTACACGGAGTCATGTGGATATTTGCTGGTTTGTATTTTGTTAGTGCTATTTTGATGATATTTATGAAATTACCAGGTGAAGAAAAACAAAACAAGAGCAGTTATTCACCTGAGAAACAAGTGGGTTGAAAGTAAGGATAATCAATATGGCAGACAGGCTTTTATACTGTTTTAACGAAGTACTAAAGTGAGTAGATATCATATAACAAACATAATAAAAAAGTCCTTGAAATTCAAATAATTTCATGGATTTTTTTATTTTCCTAATGGACAAGTTAACAGGTAAATTCTTTAGAGATGTTAGCAATGCATGAGGTATTTTATACTCCCATTTAAAGAATCTCTGCCTAAAGTGTATGAATCGAATGAGATAATTACAGAAATAAAGTATCCATCGTATTAAGGTCGTTCAAATGCAAAATTAATAAATAACTCTTTTTTCTTAGCCCTTCTGCTCTAATTCTTAGTCAGCGATTTCCTCCACATTTAATACAGCAAATACCTATTTGCTCTTGTAGAGTAAAGCCCATTTTTTTGACGTGTTTCTTCTATTGATGATAAAGAAAGAATAAATAAACTCTAGGATTGTAGCTAAAGCTAGAATAGGCACAGTAACCTTAATTATAATACCAAAAGTACTTGCTGTATCAACTGATAAAAGAAACAATCGAATTGTAACTACATACAAAATTATCGAAGTGACTAAAGAAACTATTGATACCTTTAATGCATTTTAAAAAAGTTCTCCATATAGCTGACCATTTTCGGTGCTTATTAACAAAAAATCAGTAGGATATTTAAGTTAATGTAGAGAAGAAATTGTGAATAATTGAAACAAATAGGCAGATTTAATCATTCTTCAAATGTTCCTATATTTTTTGCCTCTTATTGTTGGTTAATAAGCACCATCTAAGATAAATCGTACTTATTATTAAAAATACGTCTTATAACAGACATTGTAAATCTAACCAATAATAAGGAAAAAGAGAGAGAATAAAAAGTAGTTGTCCAATTCCATCCATTTTTATATTTAATAAGGCGTGTATTTTTTTCTAGCCATAGCTCAGCAATAGTCATAGGTATACTGAAATACAGAACTTTTAAAAGGCACTGAATGATGCGGGAATCCTTAGTTAGTTGATTATAAAAGACACAAGTAATTGGGAAAAGTATGTAATCAAACAACACGCTTGTTTTAACTTGTTTTGGAAATCGGGTGGGATATTGAACATAGCCTCTTTTTACAACCAGATTATCGACCAATGATGCATAGTAACTTTTTATAAAGAAAACAAGGAGCCATTCCTTTGCAAGTGGTTTTTTTATTAAATATATAAAAGAACTAATACCAAAGAAATAAAGGAATTTTACAAGGTTTATTTCAAATTTTCGATCCAATTTTAGCACCTCCACAAAGATAGTTTATCTTTGATGTAGGAGGTTATACTAAGGAAATTCCAAAATTAGATCAGTAAACAGTGAATAAGCAAGGTTCTATTTTGATATAAAATTGTTTCCTGGTTATGAACATTTTCACTTAAACTAACGGGTAGCAAATGTTTAATACGTAAAATCGCTTCTTCACTTATTTAAAATAGAAACGGCCACCGTGAAAAAGAACTCAATTTGGGTTCTTTTTTTCACTAAATTAATTACAGAAAACGACTATACCATTGTACGGAAATGCCTGTATTATAAGCGATGTGAACGAGAAGTACTTAAAAGTAAAATTAAAAATAAAATTAATGGTAGGGGTTTGCGATCTATGAGATATCGATTCTATATGAATGGGGATGAGTCGGGGAAATTGAACGGCAGTAAGCCCAATTTTGACATCATTGATGATGTTGTCATGGGCGACGCTTTCTTTGATGGTGGAGGAAGGTACTTAAAGTAATGGGGCAAGTTAGTTGAAGAAGGATTTCTTTCCTTGACTATGGATAACAGATGTTATAAAACTATGCAGAACCCGAAGGAACAAAAGCGGAAGCGTGTAGATGAGAGGCGTGACTCTAGACAAGCTAGCGAGAAGGTTTGCTCTTTAGTCTTCTTGACGGATTGGCTTATACCCGTGCTGGAGCTGGACATTCTATAAAATATAAAAGAATAATCATAGGGACAGCTCTACTTTTTCAAAGAGGAAAGGATCCGTCCCTGTGATTAAAAACTTATTTTCTTTTAAGAAGCCAGTCTTGAAAATCGGTGGCAATTATTCTTTCACCTGTGATTCCCTCTGCAACAGCTGAGGCTAAAAAAACAATCGGCTCGGCCATAACCCTTGGATCTAATAGCTGGAATTTTGATTCAATCTCTTTTCGAACTTCGTCCGGAATCATCCCGGTAGTAGTGGCACCACCCGGTAAAAGCATATTCACCATAATTCCATATTCCTTTAAATCTTCGGCCATTATATATGAGAGTGATTCAGTAGCTGCCCTCGATGGTCCATAAGGTACAAAACCCTTTCTTTTCATAGTCTCATGGTTCATAGAAATATTAATCATTCGCCCATGACCTTGTTCCATCATTAAAGGAGCAAACCCTCGAGCTACTAAAAAATATCCTGTGAGATTGATATCAATTAAATCTCGAAACCCCTCTGGTGTTACTTTGAAAAACGGCTGAGGCTCGACTAAAAAACGCGGGTTTACTGTCCTCATCCCAATTCCCGCATTATTGACGAGAACATCGAGTTTCCCCCATTCTCTTTTCACCCATTCGACCGCGTTATTGACGGATTGTTCTGATCGAACATCTAAAGGAATTCCAACAGCAGGATAACCCTCGCGCTTTAATTTCTCTACTGCTTGATCCAATTTAGTTCCACCTCTAGAAGCTAACGCCACCGTGGCTCCAGCTTGAAGCAAAGCCTCCGCCATGGAAAATCCTAGGCCGCTTGAAGCACCTGTTACGAGGGCATGGATATTTCTTAACTCTTTTGTATTCATTGGCATTTTCCCTCCAAAATGTTATTAAACCACTGACTGATACAGTATTCTATGTAATCATCACTTTATACGAAATTTCTTTAAAAAGCAAAGCTATGATAAAAGAGTAGTGGACTTAAATTGCTAAAGATTGAAGTACTTATTGTGCTAAAGAGGCAGTTTAGCTTAAATACATCTCTTCATAAAGTTAAAAAAGAAAATTTTCCTAATTTCTTATTTATAACAGCTTACCGTTGATACGGGAATATTGAACTTCAGGACCTACTAATTGAATTCTACTTCATCTGGAGACCTTTAAATTAAAATGTTTCCTTTCTTCTGACAGACTTATTAAATTTCGAAAACAATCAATTCAATCATCTTTTCGTATAGAAAACCTTATTAAGAAACATGCATTAGAAAAAATATAAATCATATATATGAGATATCCCGTTTGAATGTTTGAGGAGGATATTTTGAGGAGGATATTATGAAACCTATGTTACCTAGTGAAAAATATTTCGGTAATTTAGAACTAGTTTATGTATTTTATGGGGCTATGCCTACAGGTGTTACTGTTTCAGAAACCGGTCGTATTTTCATTTGCTTTCCGAAATGGGGAGACGATGTTAAATTTACAGTGGCGGAAATTGTTCAGGATAAATTGCAGTCTTATCCTAATTTAGAAACCAATTTGGTTAACTCCGAAAATATCACAATGACTTTCATCAGTGTCCAAAGTGTAGTTGCTGATGGAAGGGGAACGCTTTGGATATTAGATACAGGTGCACCCAATTTTTCTGTACCTATTAAAGGGGGAGCAAAATTAGTCGCTGTTGATTTAGAAACCAATACAATAAGAAAAGTATATACCTTTACAGAAGATGTTGTTCTACCTACAACTTATCTGAATGATGTACGTTTTGATTTTCGTGTTGGAAAAGCAGGTTATGCCTATATAACGGATTCTTCTTCAAGAGGACCAGGAGCTATTATTGTCGTAGATTTATCAAATGGAAACGCGTTTAGACGATTAAATGGAGAAAAATCAACTTCACCCGATCCCTATTTTTTACCGAAGGTAGAAGGTGAAATTTTGATGAATAGAAACATAGATGGCTCAACTTCCCCATTTAGGTTGGCTTCTGATGGAATAGCAATTTCTCCCGATGGCAAAGTTTTATTTTTTTGTCCACTAACCAGTCGTCATCTTTTCTCGATTTCAACAGAAGTTCTAAGGGACCGAACTATACCAGATAAAGATTTAATTTATCATGTGGAGTATTGGGGAGAAAAAGGTGCTTCTGATGGAATGATCACCGATGCAAAGGGAACTGTTTATGCTGGAGATTACGAAAACAACAGCATTCGTAAGATATTGCCAAATGGCATAATGGAAACTATCGCACATGATCCGAAAATTTTGTGGCCGGATACTTTTTCAATTGGCCCGGATCAATATTTGTATGTCATTGTAAACCAATTACATCGACAGCCTAGATTTCATTATGGAAAAGACTTACGAGAGAAACCTTATAGTTTACTTCGTATCAAAATTGATGAATTTCCTGCTCCAACCTTTTCATAATAAAAATAGTCAATTAATTGTTTTCATTATATAGTGTAAAACAAACACGAGTAAGCAAGAAGTATTAAATTTATTTACTTCTGCCAAATAAAATCAAAATGGTTTAATAGAAACAGTTTATTTGGTTAGTGTTAAACTGTTCCAGGAAATTTTTCATAATATCGGTAAATTCAATGCTGTATTGATATTATTTAAATCCAAACTGATCTGTTCGTTTGTATCCCAAGCATGGTAATCCTTATAAGCTTATTTAATAACATCAATACCGCATACATATCTAGTTAACATGATCATTACCGGAAGAGTATTAGTATAAATCTTTATAGAGTGAATTTTTTGATAAGTATTACCTAATATGTTAATTCTCGTGCAAACATTACTCCTAGCAATAGACCTTTTAGATAAGTAAAATAGACTTTTATCGGGGGATTGAAAATAATAATTTTATGTTATAAAATGAAAGCATTCTACAATAAGGAAGATTATTAAAAATGACTGCTTCAATCAGATTGCGTATCCGTACTTTGAACAAGTAATTTAATATGTTCAAAGGCTCTGTTTAATACTTGCAGAGTAAACAGGATCAGTCTGTCCATTTTTAATAATCTTCAACGGACATAGCAATGTGTGACATGAGGAAAGGTGGGTTCATCTATCTTTCTTTTGTTATACCTAACCTAAAAATGCACTCATTTACCTTGAACAATCTACTGTTATGGTTTCTTCGAGGTATTACTGAGTACATGGAGGTTGATACTTGGTTACTTTAAGCTGCAGACAGAGATTTCTGCAGTTTTTTTGTGTTTCTAACTGTTGATTTATACTGATAAATAGCTATTAATTGATAACATTAGTTGTGAGAAGAAGAGCTGTAGAGAATAAAAAGGGCAACGAACAAAGTGAAAAAATTGAATATTTATGGGAGGATAATTAAGATGAATAAACTAGAAATTAAAGAATTAGCAAAAAGAAAAGGCCTAAATGTAATCGAAAAAACAATGAAATTGAATGAATCAGGCTTAGATTTTCAAGTTGCCCATGCAGAGGATGAGCAGGGACAAAAATGGATTTTACGAATCCCGCGCAGACTAGACTATATGGCAAAAGCTAATCAAGAAAAGATGGTTTTAGATGCTGTAAATCGATATACAGCCATTCAAGCACCCAATTGGGAAATTTCCACCGATGAACTCATTGCTTATAGATTATTAGACGGAGTGCCTGTGGGTACCATTAATCCTAAAATTCAAAATTACGAGTGGGTTTTAGATATAGAAAATATTCCAACCACCTATTACGAATCATTCGGACGCATGTTAGCAGAGTTACATCAACTGCCAACAAACGTAGTAAAGAAGGCTGGTTTTAAGGTTTATACGGCAACGGAAGCAAGAGAGTTAATGAAAGAAAAAATGCAAAAAGTAAAAGATGAATATGAGGTGCGTAATAATTTGTTGAATCGTTGGGAAGCCTGGGTAGCTAATGATGGTATGTGGCCAAACTATACCGGCCTTAGCCATGGTGACATTCATCCGGGGCATATTTTAATTAATCACCAATCAGAGGTCACTGGCTTAATAGATTGGACCGAAGTAGCCGTTACAGATGTATCTCGTGATTTTCTTGCTCACTATTTATTTACTGGAGAAGGTGGATTGGAAAAAGCTATTACTGCATATGAGAAAGCAGGGGGAAAAGCGTGGCCACTTATGAAAGAGCATATCATAGAGTTAGCAACAACACAGGCAATTACTGTTGCTGAGTTTGCTAAAAGCTCTGGGATGCAAGAGTATAAAGATATGGCCCAACAGATGCTCGGTCCAATTGAGTAATAAAATAACTTTGATAAAAACTTATATAATGAGCAAACTACTTAAGAAGTCTTTTAGGACTCCACTTACAACCTAATTTATTTATCAGTAGAAAAAGCCATCTTCCCCAAAGGTAGCTTTTTCGCCTTTTAGTTACCATAATGGATTCTCTAGGAACGAACCATAAAAGAGAACCCTTTAGTCAATCTCAGAATTATTATAAGGGCCTTTTGAATTTATAAAAATCAAGAAAGTGCAAAAAATGGAGGATAGAAGATACTAATTTTATAATCCAGATTATTCTTTTTTAGTAATTAACGAAGTCGTCATTCCACCTATGAAAATTGTCGAACATGAAAAAAGAAACGTTTTAGGTCCTAATAAAGGAAGACCTGCTGTTATGATAAAACCATCTATAATTAAAATAACCATCCCTATGTTTAAAGAAAAAGCTTTTGATATAAGTTGTGCTAGTAAATCTGTTCCTCCTGTGCTTGTCTCATATCGAAGCATAAGACCAATCCCCGTCCCAATACACACTCCTCCAAGAATTACACTAGGAAAAACAGGAAGTTGAAACTGGTCTTTAATAGGTTCTAGCCAATCAATCAATAAAGAAGAAATAACTAAACCATAAAAACTATTATAAAAATAATTTCTTTCATAAACCCAGGCAAACCAGCATAATGGAAAACCCAAAATAATAATCATCACACCTGTAGGAAATTCAAAATAATAGTGAAGGATGAGAGCAATCCCAATTGTTCCCCCATCTAACAAATAATGAGGAACTAAAAATCCATTAATTCCTATACTTAACAATAAGCTTCCGACTAGAACAACCAGTATTTTCTGAATAATAATCACCTTTTCAGTCAATTTATCTCTTACTATATGTATAAGCTTTAGCTAGCTGTCATGAATGTTTTTATCGGAAAAGCGCTTTTAAATTTTATAGATCAGGGAAGTTATAAAAAATACGGATTCAGAGCCGAAAGCATTCTGACTACACTATATGTTTTCATTCTTTATCAGGCAACTTGCCTAAATTGAATACTTTTTTATCATTTGAGCAAACTACTCAAGATGTCTGAACGGCGTCTTCCACTGCAACCTTGTAAGAAAGAAAGCTGCCCTCCCTGGCAGCTTTCTTTCTTATCGATTATCTAGGAATAAAATTCATTAGTGTAACCACACTATTCATGATGATTAAAGTCATCAATAAAAACCTAGTTTGTAATAGAAAAAACTACTGCTGTCCCAGTAGTTTTTTCTATTTTTAGGTAGTTTGTTTTTTAAAGGACAAAAAGTCATAGCACTTTAAAAACAGGCATATGATTTATAAAGACCTCAACGTGCTTATAAATTGAATTAGTAGATAACCCTTGAATGTATTGATTCAAATGAAAGGGTGTAGATATGAAAAAGTTACTATTTATCGTGGTATCTCTCTTAACTATGATTGCTTTGGTAGCATGTAATAAGGATTCTGAACATAAGCAGATGAAACACGACATGGCAAACATGGACCATAACGATGCTTCAAAAGAAAAACAACAAGTTGCCGTACAAACCGATTGGAAGTTTGACCATTATCCTCAGACTAATACAACCAACCAGTTAACAATCACAATCAAAGATAATAAAGGGAAGCCTATTTCCGAATTTGAGGTAAATCACGAAAAGAAAATGCATCTGATTGTTGCAAGCAAAGACTTGTCAAAATATCAACACATCCATCCTACTTATAAGGGAAAAGGTGTGTTCACAGTACCTGTTACGTTTACTCAGGGAGGATCATTTCAGTTAATTGCTGACTTTGTACCGAAAGGACAATCGGATACAGTTCAAATGCATACGGTTTCTGTTAAGGGAAATACACCAGCTCCTGTTAGCCTTACACCTGATAAGAAATTAGTAAAAGCTGTTAATGGGAATCAAGTGTCTCTTAAAATAGATAGCCAGCTAAAAGCGAATCAGGAAACTATGCTAAATTTTCATTTTGAAGACGCTCAAACCAAACAGCCTATTCAGGATTTACAACCATACCTTGGAGCTGTAGGACACGTTGTCATTCTAAATCAAGACGCAACAAAATATCTGCACGTACACCCGATGGATGAAAGGGTAAAAGGATCTAATGCTATGTTCCATACAACATTTCCTTCACCTGGCATCTATAAAATTTAGGGAGAGTTTCAGCGCAGTAACAAAGTCTTTATAGTTCCATTCGTAGTGGAAGTTAGTAAATAACTAAAAAAGAATCTATCTCTGTGAGTTATTCGTCAATCATTCTTTCTGTATAAACCACTTCAGATAAATTAGATCATCCAAAATACATTTATATTACAGCAAGGAATTACTGTTGAGGGACAGTAGTTCCTTCTATTTTTTGACTCTATAACCTATGAATGTTCAGTTAACATAATACCTCTTTACGGTACACAACTTAAAAAGGAACCCTTATGGGAGTAAGGGTTCTAACAGAGTCATTTTTATAGAATATGCAAATTTTTATACATTCTTTATGTATCAATGTTTCTCTCTAGGCTAAATGGTAATGGGATGCATAAAAATCTTGTTTTATATACACTTATAAAAATTAAAATGAAAATAATCCATTAAATATTGAAGATACGGATTGAGTAAACATGAACAAAGACTGAAAGAACAAATCAAATTTACCTATTTTAAAATAAATCCTTACGCAATTCTCGTGTTCGAACCCCATCTTCAATTTTTTCTGCGATGTCCATTAACCTTTCAATGTCGGAAAAGGAATACATTCGGGTACCTGAAGAGTTTCGTTTCGGGAAAATAAGCTCTCGCTCTTCATAATAACGAACTTGCCTTTCTGATAAACCTGTCATTTCAGTAACGATTTTTATAGTCATAACTTTCTCATCTAAATATGGATGATTTTTAGTCAAGAATATCCTCTCCTATTTCCATGCTTTATCAGTATATATGTTATTAACTTTTGGATTGTATATAGAAATGAAGTTTATTAAATATAGCACGTTATAAATACTTCTTGATGAAAGGCGTTTGTAGTTCTTGAGAGTGACATTAGGTTAACTAATTTCAAAAAGCAAGTGTTTCAAAATCAATAATAAGAAGAAAATAAGAGCTTCTAAATTGCTCAAATTTATGTCGAACCATTTATTATATGTAAAACCAAAGTTCATTCCCTCAGAGAGCATTTCTCTGTATATTTGAAATATATTTTAATTTGATTACTAATGAAATATGTGGATACGGTGCAACCTATATCATTCTAGTCATTTTCATTCCGATAAATAAAAAGACTTGCTTTAGATAGAAAGCAAGTTGAAAGAAGGATAATCACTTTGGTAATTCCATTATAATCCAATGATTATATTGAATCATTAAAATATGGTTAAAAATAAATTAAAAGTAAATTAATTCATAAAAAAGTATTAATTAACCTTTTATTTGAGTTTCGTTAAAGCAATTTTATTAATTCCAATAAATTTTTTAACTTTATTCCTTTAGTGTTTGAATAAAGTATAGAATTAGGAGTCCGAAAAAGTATACTTTTTCGGATGGGATAGCTGTTTTTTAAGTCATTTTTTCACAATCCCAAAAAGTGTACTTTTTGAGACTATCTATATTGGACAACCTTAACCATAAATTAACTATACATAGTTAAGGGGATTCTGGTGCATAAGTGTTGAAATGTTGTACTGATAAGCTACCAGAAGAAGATATTCTTTATTTCGCGGGTCATTGTCCACTCGTTGCAATTCTGAGCGTTTCTCATAATACTGTTTTTTGTGAAGGAATGGAAAAAAGCAATTATTTGCTATGAATATCTCTATGTGTTAGACTATACTTAACTTATTTTTGTTCGGTATAAGATTGAGAGAAGAAAAACCTTAAACAGAAGTTTTTATCTTGAAATAGTATGATTGGGCAAGAGAGGTAATACATTTGTGGAGTATTCCACAGCAGGAGGCAATATTATGACACAAGGTACAGTAAAATGGTTTAATGCAGACAAAGGTTTCGGTTTCATTGAAATCGAAGGCGGAGACGATGTATTCGTTCATTTCAGTGCTATTCAAGGTGAAGGTTTCAAATCATTAGAAGAAGGTCAAAAAGTTACTTTTGATATCGAGCAAGGTCAACGTGGAGCACAAGCTGCTAACGTTCACAAAGCATAATTAAAAGTGATAACAAAAAGGACTCCTTATGAAGGAGTCCTTTTTTATGGTCTTATAATTAGAAAACCATGATTTATCTACTATTAGTTCAATAGAAAACCCAGGCTTTAAAAAAAGCCTGGGTTTTAGACAAGACGATCGATACAAGGTATAACTAGTTATAACATACAATAGAAATAGAAAGCAAATGCAAATGAATTAACTATATTTTCAATTAAATTAAATAATTTGGTACAAATTATCTTCGATGGGGATTAAGGGGGATTTTATTAATAAGCCGTTCTCCAGCTTCCATGTGATTTCCACACAAAGGGCATTTTTGGTGGTTGTCGTAAGAGAAATCTTTTCTCATCCAGCCCTTACAATCTTCTACTATACATTCCCAAACCTCTGTTTGTTCTTGAGCTAAAGGTTCTTGATTTCTTTTGCCGTAATAATACATACTAACATCACTACTCCTCATATTATATTATAGCTTATAAAGGAGTAATAATCATTTATATGAATTGGTGTTTTTTTACCACTTTATTTTCATTGAATAATGCACGGAATTTGTGATATGAGAATTTTTAAACACTTGGTAATAATATTCATATCTTCTTCTTTTGCTTTTTACTTGTAACACTACTTACTGTAGTAGTACATCCCTAAACTAAGCCTCCAACGTAATGAGGGTTAGTTTAATGATTAGTTTAATGGTGGAATCATTTCGCTTATCACCGGTAATCAAGTTGTTATTTATAGGGACTTTCCAGAAGTTTCGTGACTTGTTGGAGACTTTTATTTCGAGTTATTATAAATAACAAAACTCCATTTTACCTCAAATTAAAATATATTGTCAATGAAAAATTTGTAATATTTTCAAAAAATGTTATAATAGTTTTACAATTGTTTTTTCGATCGTATTCCAAATTCCGCTGTGTTTTTTTCAGATAGAATTATGGGTACATTTTTTCAATACTTTTTTAAACTAAAAAAACTCAAACAGTTGTGTGAGCTTTAAAGGTAAGTTAGTTGAATAAAATTATTAATTTACTATCTAATAGTAACCGAGTTTTTATTCTACAAGGAGGTCTAGAATAATGAATCTAATCAATAAGAAAGTTACACACAAGCTTTTTGGGATAGGTAGTATAGTTAAATATAATGATTCTAGTATTGAAATACATTTCGCATCGGAAAATAAAAAGTTTGTTTTCCCCGATGTATTTGGAAAGCATCTAAAACTGCATGATAAAAGTGTTGCTCATTCACTCGAAAAAATTATAGAAAAAAAGAAAATGGAACACAACGAGGAAGAACGGAAGAAGGAAGAGGAAAAAAAACTGCAACGAAAAAACCAAGAACTTCGCTGGGGACTTGAAAAACTTATGAAAAATCATAAACTTCATTCTGAATCACAAATGGTTTTTTGGTGTGACACAGAAGAACAGAATAGTTCTCTTTTAGAGTGGAAGGTTTTTTCAGGCGTAATAAAAAGCGGTAATAACAAGGGGAAGCCAACCAAACCCATCCGTTTGCACCAAAATAGTGCTGTCTTGTTAACAGCAATAGATTCCAGTATGCCTGAAAAAGACAGACGTATCTTAGGCGTCTATATGGTGAATGAAGATTTTATTGGTAAGCTTTGTGAAGATGGATATATTCCTGCTCATTCAAAATACAGACTCCAACTTACAGAACAGGAATCGGATCAGATGCCTTTCTGGAAATATTATGTAAATGAAAGGTCATCCCAAAAAATGACATGGAATACAGGTAAATACCGTTATTTTGATAATTTATGGATGGCTCAAATTTTGCTTGATATAGCTGAGTTGAAAAGTGACCCAAAGGAAAGAGAGCTGGCACAACAATTTTTTGAACATTTTTGTAAAATGAATCTGATAACAGCTGAAGAGTTACCAAAGCCTAATGGTGCATTAATGCGTATGTAAATGTTCGCCCAAAGATAGTAGGAATGACTAGAGGCTGACACATTTTTCCCACCCATCATTAATAGCGAGCATTCCTTGGCTCTGTTCGCTAATAAAAAGGCAAGAGCAGAACGTAGGAGAGGTAGAAATGCGACAGTAGGTCATAAAAAAATCTATAGAAAATAATCCTTTACTATTTTATAACTATATACTTTTTGAGCCCATATACCAGAATGAGGAAAATCTATACGGGTTGATGTAAGCTTTTCTCAGCTCTATTATAAGAATAATACGATAATCTTATTATTTTTAATAGGAGAGAAGATGAAGGATATAAGCGTGAAAATATTTAGTAATGGAAAAACAGTAACTATAAGAGTATCGAATGAATTAGTAACAATCTTAAAAAGTCATTATGTAAAAAACATAAAAAGATACTCTTATACGGTTACTAAATATTCAAGTGTTTTTTTCTTTGAAGAAGAATTAATGAAACAAAAATAATAAGTAGATAATGAGGAGATACACCTATGCTTAAATTTAAAGTTATTTTCGAATTTATAAATGGCAGGACAAAGGAATTAAAATTCGAAGCCACATCAAAGAAAGAAGTCATTAGTCATATAACAAAATATGAAAGATTCATTTCGAATGAAAAAGAGCTAGTGCACATCAATTTAAATAACGTGGTACAGTTTATGATTACAGAAGAAAAATAATAATAAAAACTAGGCATCTATTAATTGAGGTGCTTTTTATTTTAATAAATAGACTGATTTAGATTTAAATGACATATCTGAGAGTAGTAATAAAATTGAGCGGTTAATTAAAGCTCTTCTTAGCTCTTCACTAGATAAAGAGAAAGTTATAGAACAATTAATTGAAATAGAGTTAGAACTTGACCATATTAATTGGCACTATAAAAGCTTAAAAAAGAATTAAAACAATTACTTGATGTTTAGATTTTTAACTGAAAGAAAGTTACTTATAAACTATAAAAACTAAGAAATATGGAGGGAAATACATGAGCACTAATACTCTACCTTCATTTTTAGAAAAAAACTTTGAAGGGTTAACTTTAAGCCCAGCTCTGTTTTATTCGTGGAAATATAGCATTCGCTTTGAAATATCAGATCCATTAATTTCATCTCACGAAAAAGATTGTTTGAATCAAGCTTTTCATCGATCAATCACATTATTTCAAAGGGTATTTGAAGAGGGAGATGAGATTCTTTTTGTTACGGATGTGCATACTACGAACAAAGATCGTTTCCTTCAAAAAAGACCTTTAAACGTTTATTTAAAATACATAAAAGATAAACAGCGGCTATATCAATTAAACCATCACTGTTTGCCGAGTGTATTTCAGGATGAAGACGAAGACGATGATCAATCTTTGACTCATCGCTTTGTACTTTCTTGTAAGAAAACAGAATTAAGGTATGCGCAACTTTTAAAGGCTATTAATTATGAAGATTTTGCTCATCCATCTACTATTCTGAAGAGTAATCCCCAAAGTGGTTATGATATTTACTTTATTAACCTCTCTAAAAAAATGATTCTTCATTTGTATGATGATCGTGGATGTGATGTCTTAGCCTCCAGTAAAGAATCTATACGCTTTCTTTATGAAGAATATAATAATTGGATTTTGGATTATAATCAAGAAGAAATTGACTTTTTATTTAGGTGAAAAGTAGGGTTCATCCACTAATTAGCACATTTTTTATATCCATAATCACCTGTCTCACAGTAACTAAAAATAAAAAAGGTATCTACAACCTTCTAGGTTAAGTTTGGTATATAATCATATAAGCATTAAGCTTATGGCTAAATGGAAATCCAAATAAGATTAAGGTGATAATACAATGATGGAAGAACTAAAAAATAATAAACCGACAACAGCTTGGCAACAAAGAATGGAAGATGATGAGATTTTCACTGTAGAGAATATTAAAGCCACCGATGAAATCCTTGATATTTATATGAATAAACTTGAAGGTTCTGTAGATAAAATGTCAGAACAAGATATCTTAGAATATGTACAAGAGATAGTTATAGGATTAAATGAGTTAAATGAACAATTTGACTATTTCATTGAAACGTTAGAAAGAGAAGAACTTTGCGAGTTTATCATTAAAGTCGCAAATGCAGCTGGCTTAGAGACTGAAGAGGATATCACAGAAGAGTGGAGAGAGTGGTAACATACAGATGCTTACATATAGGAGAATGAAATATGGATTCTAAGCAGTTATTTTTAAAGGAACTACATACCGTTGTTATCAAAGAATATCCAGAGGTAGGGGAGCAGTTGAGAAAACCTACTGAGCAATTATCATGGGAAGAAGCTACTAATAAAAATAAATAGATAAATGGATCGCGTATAAAAGCCCTTTTAAAGGGCTTTTATACGTTATTACTAAGAACACGCATTATGTAAACCTGGAGATTGTATTTATTTTTAATTTATCGCTTTAAAATGTAACGTGGTGGAGGGCCATAAACTTACTCAGCTTCAAAATAGGCAAGTTTGTTTGGAATACATACAATAAGAGAAGGAAACCCATAGCCTACTGCATGTTTTAAAGCAGTAAGTAAAGGTAGTTCTTCCCATCAATATCTCCATTAAAAGAAAGGGCATAGCACTGCTTTCCTGCACCATGCTTAGGGAGTAATGTAAAAGAAGAACATTGTATGAAATGTTCTTCTTTTACAAATGATCAGAATGAGGTATAGCTTCATACATTTGTAGTTGTCTTTTTGACACTTAAACTTAATCATTCTAATGGCCATGAAATAATGAAAGGGAATATTGATAAACATAAATAATTACGAATCCTAGCGAAATTAGTAGCCATACATGCAATTTCCTGAAGTGCTTGATGGTATTTCCAATTATTTCATGAAAGATAACAAAAGACAGTGTACCGATTGCTGCACCAGTCGATAAAGCTTGTAGTTTAAGTGAGGAAACTTGTACACTTTCACCAATAAATAAACTGCCTCCTAAGGACAGCGATAGAAGGGCTATAATTAGTAAAAAGAAGGTGTTCGGTATTTTTGCTATAGAGAGGACTGTCATAATTGCCATCCCCTCTGGGACCTGATGTAAAAGGGTAGCTGCGAATACAGAAGCTGATTGGTGCATATCTGTTATTCCAAAGGTAATACCTGTGATGACATTATGAAAAAAGATAGCAACCGTTAATAAGATAAGTGCCTGTAAGGGTGAAATTTCGCTGTTTTGTTTATGCAAAAAGAGATCAATGCATAGCATGATGATATATCCGACTACAATTCCTAATAAAACGCCTCTTAAATCATATAGATGCCAAGTAGACGGAAGGATATCAAAGAACAATAAGCCCAATAAGATTCCACCGCATATAGCATACATAAATTGGATTCTTCCCCTTGCCAGATGGTTTACTAATTTGAGAATTCCTCCTCCTACTAATAAACCCAGTAAAGAACCTAAAGTAAATAAGATATTCATTTCTATATGCATAATTGCTACTTCCTTTCGGCTATATGGTTTTTTACAACTAACCTATTCAAAGGAAAGGCAATCATACCTATGTTTTATAAATGGTTAAAAAAATAAAAGTACATGATATTAACTTAGGAGTAATTTTTAGGTAAATCACTAATAAAAAAGGACATACTAACGTTATCTAAAAAAGAGGTGTTACTATGGAATCTCCTTTTGAAATGATAACCAATGTGGACAAGGTCGAAAATGCTTATTATATAGAAGTGAAACCAGGTGAGTACAATGCAAAGTATTGGAATAAAGAATCGGTCTATTTTGCTGATGAAGCTTTTGCTTATTTCTACACCACGATTTGCAAGTATGTGCCACAGTATCAACCTACCCAAGTGACAGAAATCAAAGCAGAAACATGGCTGAGGATCAGTAATCAGCTGCAAGAACTCGCGTATTTTTTGAGCACTAATCCGCCTATGATTAAACTAAAGAAATGGATTGATTTTAGCAAAGTAGAGGAAACGTACAAACAGTTTGATCATCACAAAAACAAGTACATTCGTGAGTTAATTAACATGATTAACGAATTTACAGTGTGGATAACAAAGGTATGTCAAACACAATCGTACATCACCATTTTGGGCACTTAATGGAAATCGATGTTGCTTATTTTAATCTACAAGCTATGCAGAAAATGAAAGAATTGTTCAAAATGAACATGGCATATTACGCTAAAGGAATAAACTACACTCACAGCGAAAACAACTATAAGGAGATGCAAAGAGTATCTTGCACTTAACAGGTCTTGAAACCTTAGAGGCTTGGAATGAAGAGCAAAAATCCCAAAAACAAATCGTTAAATCACTAAAAATGCTCTCAGATGAAGCAAGTGATTCTATAAATCAAAAAAAGATACTTTATAAAGTATCTTTTTTTGATTTAAGTTTTTGAAGAATGTAAAATCTAATTGGTATCATTCGGTACTTCAAGAGAAGTAGGTTTGGTGTTCCTTTTGAAAAATGAAAGAATTACCATTACAAGAACGAATGCTACACAAACTATAGAGCTTAACCTATTCGCACTGTCTATGAGAAAGACTATGAAGCTAATAATTAATGTACATGCGGCAAAAAGCGTTAAATAAGGGAAGCCCCAAAGTTTAAAATATGGTTTTTCTTTATATTGAGGACGTAGCTTTAGCTGAGCTAAGCAAATACTAATCCATATAAGAGAAACTGTAAATCCAGGAATAGCTAATAAATAAGAAAAAGCTTTTTCAGGATATAAGTATACGAGGTACGTTCCCAATAATAAAAATAGGACACTGAAAGCTAAACTGTAAACAGGTACGCCTTGTTTATTTACATAGGACAAACTTTTAGGAGCATCTCCCGACTGAGATAAAGAATGAAGCATCCTTGTACAGCCATAAATACCTGAATTGGCTGCTGAAAGGACAGCTGTTAATAAAATAAAGTTCATAACATGAGAACCCCCTTGAAGCCCGGCTGTTTCAAATACTTGGACAAAAGGGCTAGCATTTGCATCAATTTTATCCCATGGTATCAAGCCACAGATAATAAAAATAGGCAAAGTATAAAACAGAACTACTCTCCACATAACGCCTTTAACTACCCCTGGCAATACCTTTTCAGCATCTTTCGTCTCTGTAATAGTTAAACCAATGAGTTCTGATCCTCCATACGAGAAAATGACTACAAGTAATGTAGAGAAAACGGCTTTCCAGCCATTTGGCATAAAATCACTATAATTATGAAGATAATGAGAAGATGAATTATTGCTTGGCATAATTCCAAATAGTATCGCTATACCTAATAAAATAAAAGCAATAATAACAAAGATTTTAATACCAGCAAACCAAAACTCAATTTCTCCAAAAGACTTTACGCTTGTAGCATTAATTAAAATAAGTACAATTGAACAAATAAGACAAAGAATCCATAAGGGGATAGAAGAAAACCAATATTGCAGAAAACTACCTGCAGCGATGACTTCAATAACGCATACAGTAAGCCACATAAAGCAATAAGTAGCTCCCGTTACAAAAGAAAAACGTCTTCCAAAAGCTTTTTGAATTAGATCTTTCATATTGTGGGATGGGTATACAATAGCCATTTCAGCCAAAGCTCCCATTACAATAAGAAGCAATAGTCCAGCAAATAGATACGAAAAGATAACCGAAGGTCCTGCTAATCCAATTGTATCAGCACTCCCTTTGAAAATCCCTGTCCCAATCATTCCTCCAATAGCAATCATTCGAATGTGTCGCGGTAATAATTGCTTTTTTAACGTATTCTTTGATGCAGTATTTTCTTTCATGATGCCCTCCTTTTAACATAAAAAAGTCCCTGCTGAATTATTCAGCAGGGACGAAAATTTCGCGGTACCACCCTATATTGTAAAAACATCTTACCTCTTAATTAGCATAACGGTTTTACCCGTCCTCTCTAAAACACCATTAGAAGAGGAAGCTCTAGGAGTGAATTTCATCTCTAATCTTTGTACTGACTTCCACCAATTATCAGCTCTCTATAACAGGGAGATTAGGATTACTTAAGATCCTATCTTAGCTTTTGTTTATTAAATTAAAGTGTATGTAATGTATATCATATTAGTTAGTTTGAAATTAAATGTCAATATGTTTTTTATCTACTTACAGCTATAAGAAGAGTTATTAGATTTTACATAAAGATAACAATTATCACTATTTAGTAGTTAATCATTCCTTTTCCAATCATTTGTACTGTGATTGAATTGTACGCTTTTCTATAATAGAAAACCTACTGTGCAAACAAGAGTACAGTAGGTTTTCAAATCAGAATAAAAATGGTGAGAATATATCTCAGTATTGTATTTTATCCTAAAGAATATAACAAGGCAAGAGTTATTATCCTTTTAGGAACTTTTCTTTTACGACATTTGAATTACAACTATACAAAAACCTTTAATAATAGGGATTTTAAAGGTTTGTTACTTCTTATAATTTATCTTATGTAAACTTGCAAAAGAAATAAGCTCTTTTTTATTTGATATTTTGATTGGAGTTGCAGCCAGAAGACTGAGCAGCCCTCTTCCTTTCTGTCATGTTAATTACACCTGTTCGCTATGTATTTTTATCAAACCATACTTGTATCATACAGTTGGCAAGCACTCATGAATTTTTCACATAGAAAAAAGCACCCTCATCGTTAATGCATTGGAGAATAAGGGTACTTTATAGGAAGGCACATATTATAATTTAGGAGATACTAAGATTTTTGAATTAATTTAATCATTTATTATATTGTCCATGTAATAAATGATTAAGGGGGAGAAAAATGAACATTACAGTAGTTGAACATGATCCAAATTGGAAGTATGAATATCTAAATGAAGAATACCTAATTCAGGGTGTTTTTTTAAATCAACGTATTTTTAAAAAAACTGTGATTTTATTAAAGCTATAAGCTTGATTATTAACAAACTGTTGAGTCACTTATTTTGTTAGGACATCTAATAAAATTAGGAAACGAAGAAGACTTTACTTCCTTGCCCCCTATACTTTTACCTTATTGTAAAATGTCTCTTTCTTCATGCCTACCTCTGATTTAAAAGAAAAATAGGCGCTATCATAGAGCTTATTATTGCTGTTATACTGTTTAACTTTAGTACGTTTAAAACAAATAAGTGATTGATAGCAAATTAAATCTTACATATCATCTATGTAAAAAGGACAAACAAGTCATCATGTTTGTCCTTTTTGTCATTCTGGTGGTAGGGTAAATATTCAATTTCTAATTTAAAAATTGAATATCTCTATGTTAATTATAAAAAATGAGCTATTCAAATCCTAAAAAGGGGATTCCGAGCTTTTAATTGGATTTTACAGGAAAAAAATTGTTGAAAAGCCAAAATATAGTTAGTGTTAAATAAAAAAGTAGCAACTTAGAACAATAGGTGATTAGGTAAGTGCAAGTATATATAAAGAACAATTTTTAATAAAAGCTTTACTTGTAGATATAGAGGTAGGAAGAGAACTTATGATTCAAGTTGTTTTAGAGGAAGGATTCACCAGTGAAAATACCATTGTAATTAGCCAATCCATTGATCAATTGCTAAACCAATTAAAAGAGGCCTCTACGGCTGATTAGTTCTTATTTTTTATGAAAAAAGTATAAGACACCTCGATATTGGCAATCAAGGTGTCTTTTTATATGGGTTCATTCATGTGTGATATACTCCCAATGAAGTGGATGGAGTAAATAAAAAATTTGTTTATTTAATATGCTGCTTGTTTATTTCTTATTTTACTCAGATAAAAATCAATCGTGTTTCCACTTAAAGAGATTTTGCTTTTACATACTGAGAGTATCCCTTTTTAGAGTAATAGTATCAGTATGGAAAAGTTATATATATTTCTTACATCAGGACTGAAAATTCTACAGCTTTTCTTGATAATATTTCCGATAGACGTTAGGAGTTATATTTTCATATTTTTTAAATGTCTTGATGTAATACCCGGGGTCGTTAAAACCTAATTCATCGCTAATCTGTGCAATAGACAAATCCGTTTTTTCTAATAATTGTTTGGACCACTCTATTTTTTTGAGAGAAATAAAAACAGAAAAATTCATACCCGTTTCTTTGGTAAATATACGGCTGAAATAACCTGTACTAATGTGACATAAATCGGCCATCTTTTGTTGAGATATTTTTTCTCTTTTATGTTTATAAATGTAGTCAAAGGCTGGCTGTAATACTTTGTTTTTACAAACTAAGTGATCGTTAATAGACGTTTTTACGTAAGCATTAGTAACTGTGTTGGCTAATTCCTTTTTTATATTTTGAATATTATCTAGAGAATAACCGTAAGAAATGTCTTCAGTAGAAAGGTCCTCTTTTACTGGAGCCATCTTTTCATATACTTCTAAAATTAAGTTTTTATTCATAGCTTCCTCTACAATGTAGTTACAAAGCCCATATAACATTTGAGCAGCGTCGTTAATTTCTGTATAGGATAGAGTAGGAATAGAATCATATAGACTCTGTATTTCCTCATTATTATTTAAATTCTGTTCAAATCTCTTTGATGGAACAGTAAGCATTTGCTCCAAGGGAGGATGTTTGTCACCATCCTTAATTTTCACTTCTCCCGCCATGATGGCACCTACATATTTATCATCAATTATAATGGGAATGGCAATATCGACAATATTCCAGTGGCATAAATAGATATAAGGAGCATTGGTTCTGACTGCCTCTAGTCCTCCCCGCGCATCGCACTTTTCACAAAGTTTTGCTGTATTAGGATTTTTACGCATAGTCTCACAAAATGGACGTACGCTACTGTGTTGAGAAATGGGCACTCCTTTATAGTTAACCGTGACAATCGCTAATTTTGTAACAAGAGCAAGCGAATCTTGAAGATTTCGCCACTTTTTTAAATCTAGTATTTTATCTAAATTCATGTAAGTAGTTTTCAATGATGTTTTTATCTCCCTTACTTACCTTGTGGTAGTTTAAATCAACTATTTGAGAATACTTTTTCTTTATTCTTTAGTTCATGAAATAAAAGAGTTCTTAGCGATAAAGGTCATCTCTGCTCAACATGAACTTGGTAATATTTTTACCTGAAATAATGTCATAATAATACCATATTAAATGAAGAGAGCAAAAAAATACGATAAAAGGTTGTAAAAACTCGTCATTTAAGACTAATGTAATCTTGGACAAAAGATAGTAAAATTCCAATTGTAAGGGATTACAAAGTCAATTAGGAGGTTTTACTTATGAGGAAAGCATTTATTAGTCCTTCAAAATACATTCAAGGTGAAAATGAAATTTTAAACCTAGGTTATTTCGTGAAAACATTTGGTACTTCTGCACTTTTAATAGCACATCCTGAAGATATTAAACGTGTACAAGACAAATTAGATGCAACAGCAGAAAAATATGGTATTACATTTTTTGAAGGCGGATTCAATGGCGAATGTTCAAGACCAGAAATTTCTAGATTGCAGGAAATAGCAAAAGAAAACAACTGTGATTGTACAATTGGTTTAGGTGGCGGTAAGGCAATTGATACAGCAAAATGTGTGGCAGAGGGAGAGGGATTAATTATCGTCCCAACAATCGCTGCTACAGATGCACCTACAAGTCATTCCGCAGTTATATATACACCAGAGGGTGCTTTCGATAATTACGCATACTTTAAGCAAAGCCCAAGTGTTGTATTGATTGATACAACAGTGATTGCTAATGCACCTACTCGATTCTTAGTATCTGGTATGGGAGATGCATTATCCACTTATTTCGAAGCAAGAGCAACAGCACGTGCTTTCTCTAATGTAAATGCTGGATTACCTTGTGGAGTGCGTGAGGACTTATGTGCACCAGCAAAAGGTACAAATGCAGCGTTAGTTTTAGCAAAACATTGCTACAACACTCTATTAGAGGACGGGGTTAAAGCAAAAGCTGCAAGCGATCATAATGTTGTTACTCCAGCCTTAGAAAACATTATTGAAGCCAATATCTTATTATCAGGATTAGGGTTTGAAAGTGGTGGATTAGCTGGCGCACATGCAATTCATGATGGACTTACTCTTTTAGAAAGTGCGCACCACTACTTCCACGGTGAAAAAGTAGCTTTTGGTACATTAGCACAATTGGTATTGGAAAATGCCCCAACTGAGGAAATAGAAGAAGTGTTAGATTTCTGTTTAGCAGTAGGACTTCCAGTTTGTCTTGCTGATATTGGAGTAGAACAAATCACACAAGAAGAGTTAATGGAAGTAGCTAATAAAGCTTGTATTCCAGAGGAATCTATTTATTCTATGCCATTCCCTATTACTCCAGAGTCAGTAGCTGCAGCTATCATCGCAGCAGATCAAATTGGAAATGATTATAAGAAGAGGTTAATATAAGATGAAAAAAATTATTAATAAACCAGAAGATGTCGTACTTGAAATGTGTAAAGGAATGGTTCTAGCACATACTGAACTGAATTTAATTGAAAAATATAAAGTCATTAAAAAAGAGCAAATTAATAAAAACAAAGTAAGTATAATTAGTGGGGGCGGTAGTGGACATGAACCTGCTCACGCTGGATATGTTGGGAAGGGCATGTTAGATGCAGCAGTTTGTGGTGATGTATTTGCCTCACCTTCTCAAATACAGATTTATCAAGCCATTAAAGAAACAGCAAGCGATAAGGGAGCTTTACTAGTTATTAAGAACTACAGTGGTGACATGATGAATTTCAAGAATGCTGCTTATCTGGCAGAAGAAGATGGAATTCAAGTGGATTATGTAAAAGTAGATGATGATATTGCTGTACAGGACAGTTTATATACAGTTGGAAGACGTGGAGTAGCTGGTACTGTTCTTGTCCATAAAATAGCAGGTGCTGCAGCAGAACGCGGATATGATCTACCAAAAGTGAAAGAGGCAGCAGAAAACGCTATTGCGAATGTTAAAAGCATTGGTATTGGGCTAACTTCTTGTACAGTTCCTGCTAAAGGAACTCCTACGTTTGAGCTTGCAGAAGATGAGATGGAATTTGGGGTTGGCATTCATGGAGAACCTGGTATCCGTCGTGAAAAAATCATTTCAGCAGACGAACTTGCAGAGCGCATGGTAACGGCATTATTAAAAGAAATAGGTATAGAAGATGGAAAAGGAGAAGTGGCTGTCCTAATTAATGGATTTGGAAGCACACCTCTTCAAGAATTATATTTATTAAATCATTCTGTCATTCGTGAATTGTCACGTAGAAAAGTAACGATTGCAAGAACGTTTGTCGGAAACTATATGACAGCCATTGATATGGCCGGTGCTTCTATTTCAATTATGAAATTAGATGAAAACTTAAAGAGTCTCTTATCTGAAGAGTGCGATACTCCTGCGCTAAGAATCAAAGGTGAAGTACCAGCTGTCACTTATGATGAAATCATCGGTACCGTGGAGGCCCCGAAAGTGTCCTATGAGGTGCAAACCAACAAAGAATATTCCGTAGTAACGGAAAATCGATTAACGTTGAATAATATTATTTTTATGGTTGACCAAATGAGTGAATGTATTATTAGAAATGAAATACCATTCTGTGAATTAGATTCCCATGCTGGTGATGGGGACTTTGGAATGAGTGTTGCTAAAGGATTCAAACAGTTGAAATCTGAATGGCACGAAATTCTAGAAAATAAATCAAATGATATTGGCAACTTTTTAGAGGCGTGTTCTATCGTTATCATGGAGCACTGTGGTGGAGCATCAGGACCTATTTGGGGATCAGCGTTTCGTGCGGCTGGAAAGAACACCGAATCTAAAACCGAACTCACTTTAGCAGAATTTGCTAAAATGGTCCAAGCGTCTGTAAAAGGAATTCAAGCAACAGGAGAACGTTCTTTTGGACGTGGAGCTGTTGTGGGAGATAAAACTTTAATCGATGCCTTAGTACCTTATGCAGATACGTTAACATCAAGTGCTGCTGAAGGTGAAAGCTTGAAACATGCTCTTGTCAAAGCAGCAGAAGCTGCTGTTGAAGGAGCAAAATCAACCGAACAGATTGTTGCACGTATGGGACGTGCTGGTACGGTTGGAGAAAGAAGTCTTGGTTATCCGGACGCAGGTGCACATGGCTTAGGCGTAATTTTTACTGAAGTAGCTCAAGTAATGCGAGAAAATAAGTAAAATTTGGTATTATCCCCTCTAAATATAGTGTGAAAAAACTACTCTTTGAGAGTGAGGGTTACACTATACGTGGAGGGGAATTTTTTATGGGTCACTAAGGACAATCTCTTACAATCTCGTTTAAGCTATAAGTGGTAAAAATGTACAATAACCAATGGTATTTCAAAGATAAAAAAGAAAAACAAAAAGTGAACGATCCCTTGATTATCAAGGGATCGTTTTTCACATATTTTCTGGAAAGAGTGATTATGTTAACTAACTTTGTATATGATATTCAAGTTTCCCAACTCAATTTTGATATATAATTAAAATAGAATAAACCTGTGATTTAGTCTATTTAGATGGCAAAATATAAAGGTTATAAAGGAAAATATAAAGATGAATGTAAATAACAAATGGTTTTTAGCTAAGTATGAGCCAGCATCCAAAGTAGGGGCTTATAAGTGGGACTACAAATTTGATAATAGTGCAATCCAATAGAACTTCCATTTGCTAAAGAATTGGTACACCAACGTAAGTATAACTGGGATAACCGCAAAATCAACGGAATTAAACCGATGGGTAAACACTAGGAATTGATGAGGGTAGCTCCATACATCAAAGAACTTTCCCAGTTCATCCACAATACCTACTAATACAAAGCTAATGAAAAATACTAAGAGAATAAATACCATTCGTTGTCGGTCAACTAGCAGATAAAAAATGAATAGAAAGAGCGCACTTAAAATCACAATTAGCCACCATTGGGCACTAAATAAATCGTGATGAAGCCAGTAATAGTATTGTTTATCATTGACATGCTGGGTAAGAACTTCTAACTGATTAACCATAAACACCACCTCCGTACGAGTATGTGCGAAAAAGGGGGTGTTCATGCAATCAGTCACTTCATTAGATTTTTCCTTTTTATGAATTTTATAATGTATTAAATAAAAAAGAAAATCTACAGCGCTTGTTCTGAACTTACGTTATTTTGTTTAAATGTTGTATAAATCATAAAGGCAATAAGAATGGAGGCTAGGACTAGAGAAGATCCTGTCGTACCTAAGTCCAAACCACCTTTTTCATGTGGCTTTGTCAAAAGATCTCCAAATGTTGCTCCGAAAGGGCGAGTTAAAACAAATGCTACCCAGAATAAAAATACACGAGAAATCTTTGTATAGAAGGTACATATAACGATGAATGCTAGTAAGCTGCCGATTAAAATAGCTCCACCTATGTACCCAAGGCCAGACGTATCAGACAAAAAATCCCCTAAAGCTGTACCTAATGTGTTTGAGAAAAGAATGGCAATCCAATAAAGTACTTCAGCCTTGCGATTTCTAATATAATTGATATTTAATGAACGCTCGCTAAAATACCAATATGCAAATATCGACAACAATATAGTGATTAATATCATCGAGCCTTTTGCGTAACCTAATGCCAGTGTACGGTCCATAAAATCAGACATTGTTGTGCCAGCTACGCTAGTTGACAGAATAACAGTCCAATAAAGGGCCGGAATATATCTCCTAGAGCTCAGTTGAGCTACAAGTGTAATTAAAAATATGCTAAAAAAGATTAGCGTACTAACTGCGTATCCAACTCCCAGTGTTTGTGCTAATAAGTCACCTGCGGTTTCACCTAGTGTCGTAGCAGAAATCTTCATAATCCAAAAAACAAGGGTAATTTGTGCAATTTTATTCATTGGCGAAGATGCTTGCATTTTTAAATTTTCTCTCCTTCTTGTGCTAACTGTTTATTCTCTTAAATAAACGGCACACATACCTAAAGTTTTTCTAAAAAATTCTTTAAAAGCCTTATCATTGCAATTCAAACTGTACAGTCTTTTTATAAAATGAAAATGAAAAGTAAATAAGAATTTAATGAGATTTCTATAAAAAACTTTTCATTGAATTCTCATTTAAATTTCATTTAAATTTCATTTAAATTTCATTACACAGTATTAAATTTAAATCATATGAGCCAATTTTTTTAAACTTAACGTTATGCCTTCAGCTTCTGAAACAAGAAAATAAGTACAATTCATTGAAAGAAGGAGAATGTCAAACAGCTATTAAGAGTTCAAAGATGATAATACTTAAGAAGTTTTTAAGAAACAGCTAATAATATTATAAATAGCATGACTATTGGTAGGAAGGTGCCATTTTGATACGTTTTCAAAGAAAGAAGAGAAGACATAGATATATTTTGATAGGAGGGATTCTTGCTATAGGAGGATTCATTGTTGTTGGGAGCTTGTACAAAGATAGCTTACCTTTTCTAGACAAGGTTTCTTGGAGTGAACCTCAACAAGTGAGTCAATTATTTTCCACTTACCGGGAAAACGTTACCTTAAAGAATAAACTAGCCACTGAAAATCAGGATGAAGCAAATGTTTATAAGTTGGAATATGAAAATAAAGCATTTAAAAAAATTCTAAAAACAGAAGCTAAGGTGAAAGCCTATAATCCTGTAACAGCTACCGTAATTGGTCGCTCAACGAACAATTGGAACAATGAAATAACAATTGATAAGGGAAAGAATCAGGGGTTAAAAATAGATATGAATGTGCTAGGTACAAATGGAGTCATTGGGAAGGTATCTAAAGTTTTCTCGTCAACCTCTATAGTAGAACTAATTAGCTCAAACCTTAGGACAAATCGCATGGCGGTAATGTTAAAGGATAAGAAAAACGTAAATGGAACATTAGAAGGCTATGATGATAAAAAGGGTAATTTAATTATTAGAAAAATTCCTAGTGAGGCTGAGGTCAATGTAGGAGATAAAGTTCAAACCTCTCCTATCAGTTCAATTTTTCAAGGGAAATTAGCTTTAGGAAAAGTAATTAAAGTAAAACCCGATGAATATGGACTAACACAATTGGCCATTGTAAAACCCTCATCCAACTTTAATGATATTAGTGAAGTAATTGTTATTAAAGCAAAGAACAATGGGTAGGGAATTTGATATCACATCTTAATAGCAGTCTTTTATCTTATGTTTTTATGTTCAGCACTTAAAATTCCCTATCTTTCAACGAGGTGTTGGTTTGTGGTAGCTATACACTTCTCTTCGTTATGGGAACAACGATATGTAAAAATCCAGAGTTTGAAAAGAGGGGTTCGATGAAAGAAAGCATTCTAATTGTGGAAGATGAAGTAGAAATAGGAAACATATTAAAAATGGAACTTGAACATGAAGGTTACCAAGTGAAAATAAAAAACAATGGAAGAGATGGTCTCGAAACAGCCTTATCAGATTTGTTTGATTTAATTCTACTTGACATTATGCTGCCGAAAATGAGTGGTATAGAGGTCTTGCGTAAATTAAGAAAGAGAGAAAATTACGTGCCTATTATTCTTTTAACAGCCCGTAATTCAACTCTAGACAAGGTAATGGGATTAGATCATGGAGCAAATGATTATATAACTAAGCCATTTAAAACTGAAGAATTGCTAGCTAGGATACGTTCTTTACTAAGTTATAAGCATCTTGTTATTAGAGATAAGACAGAAAATGACTCATTATTATTAATTAAAGATGTAGTTATAAATACCGAATCAAGAGAAGTAATTAGAGCTGGGCAAAAAATCTGCTTAACACCTAAGGAGTATAATTTATTGGTTTATTTGGTCCTTCATAAAAATAAAACGGTTACGCGTGAAGGTATCTTACTGAATGTATGGGGATATGAATACGATGGCGACACAAATGTACTTGATGTTTATATAAGTTATTTGAGAAAGAAAGTTGAAGAAGGATTTAGTACCTCACTCATTGAGACTGTTCGAGGTATAGGATACACCATTAAAGAAAGTTAAATTTTAATAGTAAGAATATGCACAGTTCACCATGACGTTTGACATCGAAGGTTCTAAGGGGAATCTCGAGAGTAGCTTTATATGATTGATTAAAGAAGATTAAGAAATAATTTCATTTATTCTTAATCTCTTTTTTATTGAAATCTAATTTTCACTTGATAAATTGAAGAAAAGGTTTGAAGGAAGAAGAGGAATTATAGAAAAACTCAGTTCATCTTTTTTATTATTATCTTTTAAAATCAGGGTACATAGCATCAGCATTCATTAATGATAGAAAAAGTTTCTATGTTTTTTTATTTTTAGACAAAGGAGAGTATCTTATATGCAAAAGGTACTAATTATAGAGGATGAAGAAGGATTAGTAGAATTTTTAGAACTAGAACTAAAATATGAAGGATATTTGGTTGACGTAGCTTATGATGGGCGCGCTGGTTTAGATAAAGCAACCAAGCAGAATTACGATATTATATTACTTGATTTAATGATGCCTGGATTAAATGGAATTGAAGTATGTAGAAGACTCAGAACAACTAAGGATACTCCTGTTATTATGCTCACAGCTAAGGATAGTGTAATGGGGCTTGATAATGGGGCCGATGATTATTTATCGAAACCATTTGCAATTGAAGAGTTATTTGCAAGGATGCGAGTCATTTTTAGACGCCAAGAAAACAACAAGATGTTGAATCAGAAGCTACTATTAACATTTAAAGATATTGAACTTGATTTGGAATCAAGAACAATGATAAAAGAAAAAAAGCCTATTGAACTCACGAACAAAGAATTTGAACTTCTAGCCATTTTTATGCGTAACATTAATAAAGTATTGACGAGAGATATACTGTTAGAACAAGTGTGGGGGTACGATTCAGTTGTTGAAACGAATGTTGTAGATGTATATGTCAGATATTTAAGAAATAAATTAAGTGCAGAGGACAAAGAGTTATATATTCAAACTATTAAAGGAGTTGGGTACGTGATGCGTGAATGAGAAAAGAGATAACATATATAAAAGATTTACCTATAAGATGGAAGATAACTTTATGGTCTTCCATGTTTTTATTTTTTCTTTTTCTCTCTTATAACCTCTTTCAATATATTGTGATTGATAACGGTATTTTAAATTATGAGAAGCAAAATGGTATTCATCAATTAAAAGAAGTTCTGGCTTTTATTCAATCTGATGATGAACCTTTATCTTTAAACCAAATTGAAAACAGTGAAGGATACTTATCAAAAATTAATGAGAAGAATCAGCTGATTCGGATTCTTGATACGAAAGGAAACGTTATAACTAGTACCTCAAATAATGTTTCACCAAACTGGCAGCAACCGAAAACAGTGAAGCATCAAGAGTATAAAGTGATTCGAAAGAACGACGAACGTCTACTCGTTCTTCGTTCTCCTATCGTCACCGACAACTTCTCTGGAACGGTTGAAATTATTAGAAATATGGAGATGTCCGATGCCTTTATGGATAAGATTTTCTTATTAATGATTGCTGCAGGAGTAGGATCGCTTATCTTTAGTATTTTAGGTGGAACAATTCTAGCAAAGAAAATACTATCTAACATTCAAGCGTTAACATTGACGATGAAAAAAATAAAAACGAATGGTCTTGAAGAACGTGTTCCAATTAATGGAAAAAACGATGAATTTGCTCAATTAGGTAGTTTATTTAATGAGTTGATGGATAGCCTCGAAGACTCCTTTTTACAGCAAAAACAGTTTGTAGAGGATGCTTCACATGAATTAAGGACTCCGTTAGCCATTATTCAAGGACATTTGATGTTGTTAAATCGCTGGGGCAAAAATGATGCTGCAATACTAGATAAATCCTTGAAATCCAGTCTGAAAGAAGTAGAGCGTTTAACGAATCTGGTGCAAGAATTATTAGAGTTATCCCGAGCTGAAAATAGTCTGATAAATCCTGTAGATGTTGAATCTATCAATGTATGGACGACTGTCCAACATGTTGTAAGGAATTTTGAAGTACTGTATAGCAACTATGAGTTTAAAATAAAACATTCACATAAAAATCTTTATGTGAATATTTCTTCTCGACATCTAGAACAAATATTGATCATTTTGTTAGATAATGCAGTCAAGTATTCTAAGAAGGAAGAGAAAGAGGTAGTTATAGACTGTTCTCTAATCAATGAAAAGGTATCCCTTAAAGTAATGGATAAAGGAATTGGAATTCCAGAAGAAGATATACCCTATATTTTAAATAGATTTTATCGAGTGGATAAGGCAAGGAGCAGAAAACAGGGAGGGTTGGGCTTAGGGCTGGCTATAGCCAAACGCTGGGTTGAACAGTACCACGGCATTATTAACATTGAAAGTAAAGAAGGGGAAGGAACAAATGTAACGATTGTATTGCCTCTGTTTAATAACTCTTTATAAATGTGCATATAAAACAAGCTCTTTATTTTTAATACTCCTAACTGCAAAAACAAAGAAACATTAAAATGTAAAAATAAAAAGACCTTATCACATTCCATCAAAAGTAGCTTGATAAAGGACAGAAATTAGAGGTGTAGTATGAAGTTGAAATTCCAATTTACACTGGCTTTTATGTTAAGCATATTATCCCTTCTTTGTTTTAGTGGGATGGCTATTTTAATTAGTGGATCAAAAATTGAGGCATCCGATCATTCTATTATATCGTTTATTCAAGGATTCGAATCTCCTGGGTTAACGGCTATTATGAAGTGTTTTACTTTCATTGGCTCTACACCATCCGTTGCAGTGATTTCTCTCTTTAGTTTATTTTTTCTTTATAAAGTATTAAAACATCGAACGGAGCTTATTTTATTTATAGCCATTATTGTAGGCTCTCCAATTCTTAATGAATTGCTAAAACTGCTTTTTCATCGTGCACGTCCTGACTTTCATCGATTAATCAAAATAAATGGTTATAGTTTTCCAAGTGGACATGCTATGAGTGCCTTTGCTGTTTACGGCGTTCTTTCATTCTTGCTCTGGCGTCATATTCCTACTCGCTGGGGACGTACACTTTTAATCGTTACTAGCATTATAATGATTCTGACAATAGGTATTAGTCGTATTTATTTAGGTGTGCATTATCCTAGCGACGTTATTGGAGGGTATTTTGCTAGTGGTTGCTGGCTTGCTATCGCCATTTGGTTTTATCAACGTTACCTAGAAAAACGTTTTGAACAAAAAAAACTAAGCAAAGTAGAGAGTGAATACACTTATATAAAGACATGAAAGCACAACATTAGGTGACAAGGATAGTAATAATTAAGTGGGTGGAGAGAATGAATCATCAAAAATCAAAAGTACTGATATTAACAGGTAGCTATGGAGCAGGACACTATCAGACGGCTCGAGTATTATATCAGAAAGAAGCTGCTCGACATACAACAAAGGGATCCTTTTCAGAGAAAGGTGCAGAAGGCATTCGAGTACTATTATGATTCCATTTTTCTTAGTTTGTTCCAAATTACGAAGTATTCTCTAAAAATTGCCTCGTTCTATTTATGCCTGTGCTTTGAAGTAAGATTCTCTGAAAGTTAATTATCTTCTCGCTAGCCTCTATACGTTAACCTCTCTCTATATGTAAGTGTATATACGTAAAGGGTTATCTTCTTACAGTAAGCCAGGAAAGGTTAGTGTTATTCTGCGACAAACTTATAGTCCACGGTAGAGGACTTATACATAAAAAAATACTCAATAGGTTATCTTAACACATAACTTTCTAAAGAAGGGAATGCTTATGAGAAGAATGGTTTTGTTGCTTGGGGTATCTTTATTTACCACGTTTATAATGAGTGAAGAAAAAGTTAATGCCTATTCATTGATGAGTCCATTATTTTCTATCCCTCTACCTCAAGAGCATGTCATTCATTCTGTTCCTACCCAAAAGAAGAGAATAGCTCTTACGTTTGATGATGGACCAACATCAGATGAAACGGTACAAATCTTAGACCTTTTGAAAGAATACGATGCAAAAGCGACTTTCTTCGTCGTAGGGTCTCGTGTAGAACGTTATGCATCTATTGTTGAAAGAGAAATACGAGAAGGTCATGAAGTTGGCAACCATACATTTCATCATTTGATTTGGAATCGTAATGTTTCCGAGAAACAATTAATTAAGGAAATTGAATTAACACAGAAAGCTATTTCTAATATAAGTGGGTATCAGCCTTCATTATTTAGACCCGTTCAAGGATTTTACAACCAAAAACTCGTGGACGTGGTAGAACACTCTAACTTGCAGGTCGTGTTGTGGTCTCAAAAGCATGATACGCGTGATTGGGATCGACCTGGGGTAGAGTATATCGTTCAACATGTATTAAATGATATAGAAAATGGAGACATTATTCTTTTGCATGACCATGTGAATGGGAAAAGTCAGACTATTTTGGCTCTCAAACGTATTTTGCCCGCCCTAAAAGAAAAAGGGTACGAATGTGTTACAATTTCTGAGCTATTAAAAACATTTGAAAGTACGCACTAATATTTACGCAGGTCATAACCTTTCTATTTAATTCGTCTGCGATTATCTTCCTTTTAGAAAATAGGAAGTTTTATCATAGGAATAAGAAATACATAATAGTCAGTCTCTCTCTAAGAGTTAACTATCTGACTTTTGCTGTAGAATTAGTGTTTTAGTCATATGTTATGAAAATAAAAGGTGTTAATTTTAGATGAAATTCCAATTTACATCGGCTCTTGTATTTAAATATGATAATAAAAACCTGTCTTTGAAATAAAAAAGGAATCGCAAATCGCGATTCCTTTTTTATTTATTAGCTGCGTTTAGTGCAATCAGTGAATTATTAAGAGCTGATTTGCACTTATTATCATCAGGATTAGATGAACGAGCTGCTGCTAATACCACATCAATAGTTCCATCAATTTTAGTCCATTTAGAACCATCTACTTTTCTAAGTTTAGCTTCCGACGAGTCCCATTGATGTTCTAAATCGTCTGCTCCTTTTTTCGTTGAAGTAAAGTTTTTTGAATTCACATCCTTGAGCATGTCATTTTCAATTTTAATAAAATCCTTTAATTGCCCAGATAATGTAGCTTGTGAAGCAGTGGATTGTGATGCTATATCATTACTGCGCCAGATATAACCACCTATACTTAGAACTAAGAAAAGGCAAAGCACTACAATGGTTTGTGTCAAAATCTTTTTCTTACTTGCACGTGTTTGGCGTGTATCCACTATTTCACTTTTTGAAGTTATATCAATTTTTGTAATAGCAAGAAAAACGATTATTGCTAAAATAGCTAAAAGAAAAATAACACTAGTAACAGTTGTTCCCAAACCTAATCCACCATTAACTTTTGTTTGTGATAGGTAATCTCCTAATGATGCTCCCAGTGGACGAGTAAGAATATAGGCAATCCAAAATGCTAAAATTCCATTAAGTTTCGATTTGTATGCCAAAAAGATACAGCCTATGATAATGATGACTGTTACTCCCGTTTTAAGATATCCAAAACCTAGTTGTTCAGAATATAAATCACCTACTGCTGTTCCAAGTGCAAATGTGAATAGAATAGTAAGCCAATAGAAAACTTCTCTTTTTCTTGTATAAATTGAATGTATAGAGAGTGTTTTTTCACTCAGGTACCAAAAAAGAAAAGTTAATCCAAGTAGAACGGAAAAGACAATTGTACTAACTTCAAGAGGTACTCCCATTGCATCTGTCAAATTATCAGTTACTAGTGTTCCAAATACACTTATAAGCACAACCGTTGTCCAATAAATCTCTGGGACATATTTAGTTGCTTTAAATTGAAGATACAATAAAATAAAAAATGCTATTCCCATAATTATAGTAGTGAGAGTTAACCCAAATCCAAGGTTGAAATTTAGAAAATCAGCAAATGTTTCACCTACAGTTGTGCATAAAACTTTGATTATCCAGAAGAAAATTGTGACTTCTGGCACTTTATTAAGTGAAATACCCAATTTATTTTGGTTCTCTTGCATACACATTCCCCTTCTTTACAGTGGTTTCCCACAACTTTTTTTAAAGAACAAGCTGATTGTTCTTTAGCATTGCCATACATTTTAGAATTCAAAAAATGAGTGCAATTTATATCAATTTACTCCATGAATTATTTACTATTATTTGTTTTTGTTGAAAGTAATTTTTGTCAAAAAACACCTCATATCCAATATGTTTTTAACGTTAAGATAATTGTATGGCAATACTCTTAAGTATCTATGAAAAATAAATTAATAATTCATTAGAATAGTTAATATATTTTTTAATTTATACATACTACAACGAAGCTAATGAAAAAGACTAAGAGAATAAATACCATTTGTTGTCCGTCAACGAGCAGATAAAGAATAAATAGAAAGAGCACAATTAAAATTACAATTAGCCATCATTGAGCACTAAGTAAATCGTAATGAAGCCAGTAATAGTATTGTTTATCATTGACATGCTGGGTAAGAACTTCTAACTGATTAACCATAAACACCATCTCCGTACGAGTATGTACGAAAAAGAAGGGGATCCATGATACTTTAAAATAAAATTTAATTATACTTAGATGGATCTTACTAAACTGATACCTTTTTAGTTCAATAAGGTATTTAATGTAGTTGAAAAAACCAACTTTTAGTGCTTATAAATTTTATGATGAAATAAAGTGAATAAAACAAATTCTTAAAAGAGAAGTAAAACATAAATTGGTATAAGATATGAAGGGGGAATTTTCATTTGTCGTCAAATATCTTTAAGCAATAACACATTGACCTTCAAAAATTAGTTTTTTTCTTTTCTTAATAAATAAAAGAAACTAATTAATATCATTTCTCTTTAATCGATTAGTTATTAATGATGGAGTGATATCTTTTTCTTATCTAATTGAAGGCATATGAAAAATATCTAAAAGGAAATAGGGCTTAATCATGCATATTATTCTATTTACTTCCTTTATGTCTAATGATGCATATTACTTTGGAATTCTACCAATAATTGCAGAAGCTGCTAGTAATTATGGAGTGGATTCTGGGGAGATTGCTCGAGCTGCTCTTATGGGACCTGGCGTTCATCTATTAAGTCCACTCGTTGCCTCAACCTATCTATTAGTAGGGATGGCGAAAGTTGATTTTGGGGAATTCCAAAAATTCACTTTACCATGGGCTATTAGAACATCGGTTATAATGATTCTTGTATCTATTGCAATGGGAGCTTTTTCTTTATAAGAGGAAATCCGATTAAATAAAAAGCCTTTGCTTTAATAGGTTAAGCAAAGGCTTTTGTGTTATGTCTGAACTTGAAGCTCATTTACAACCTATTTTTGATCATTTTTAATAAGACAATTTCAATAATTCAAAGAAAAACCTTGACTTTATTCCTTTAGCGTTTTGAAACAGAATCAAACCTACCTGCCGTAGAAGTATACGTTTGTAGTTAACATAAAACGTATTATCGGCAATTATTGAAATACCTATATTAAGTTAATAAAATACCTAGCGTTATTTTTTTAATCCATTTTTTTAGTTCTATATCTTCATGAAAATATATATTTGGTTCAATCTCTAAATCTATACATAATAAAAAAATAAGGTATTCATGTAGTTGATCTTCATCAGAAGAGAGCACATTTCTACTCTCTAGGTTTTGAACCCATTTATAGGACCGTTGATTAAATTGTTCTCTAGACATCTTTCCTTTAAGAACGTTCTCTAATTTATTTATCAAGTCTTTTTTAGTTGGCTGACTTTCAAACATTAATTTCACCTTTCCTAAGTATTTATTAAAGTTACCATAATCAGCATTCTAGAAGTTTATTCAAAGCTTTCAGGAGACCAAACTGCTATATCATCGCCTGGAGTTGCTACTAAAAGCCAATCACAACTACCACCTGCAAAATGATCACCTAGTTGCCAGCACTCATAATTCGGGTCGTGACCGTTTACAAACAAGATGCTGCCTGATTCAAATGAAATAATGAGATGGGGCGACCGATGACCTAATTGAACATTGACTACTTTTTGTCTCTTAACATCCCAAATATGCTTAAAATGCTGTTCTTCGGTATGTGGGGGGACTTCTTTCTCTGAGGATGGGTAGACAAGTGGAACGTCATCATATACCGTCCACTCTGTTTCAATCGTTAAAACGAATGCATCATCTTCCTTTCGATCGTAGTGAGTAAAGGTCAGGGAAATGGCGGAAACCTCACACGTGAACTCTATTCCATCCATTTGACTACCCACAAGTAAATACTGTAAAGCTTTTTCTGCTAATCTCAGATTCTCTATCTTCAAAGTCGTTTCTCCTTTTAAAGTTTTTATCCTTATTATTTCATGTATGAGTGCATACATTTACAATTACCATGATATGCGTTCTAGGAATCTAAAACCTCTTTTAGCACAACTTTAAATTTGGGTCTAAATACTAAATCCATAATCATTATAAAACGGTCAATTCCTTGATCTATAAATAATCGAATTACTTTGCTTTCTTTATTGTTATTCATGATCTCAATCTTTGTAACTGATTCGAGTCTGTAGTAAAAGATTTCATCATCTTCTAAATCCGTTACTGAAAGCGAGAAAGAATTATAGAATGGTGAGATTTTCACTTCGAACCTGTTTATTTCGTTCGTAAAGATAAAAGTGGACTCATCGTACAAAAAGCTCTCATTTTTGTCCTTTTTAAGTGGAATACATTCAAATAATGAAATAAAGTCTAATTCTTCGGGACAATCTCGCATTTGTTTCCTCCTTGGTTGAAACTATCTATTTAAATAGATCCTTTTGCACAGTATTAAAAAAACAAAAATTCCTCAATTATTTTCCCATATACTTTAATACTCTTCAATTACCTTATGTATACTCCATAAAAAGCTAGTTACCATAATCAATGTTACCGGAACCTATAAACAAAAAGAGAAGATCATGCTTCTGAACTCCTCTTTTTTATTTTTTATATAAATGAGCAAACCAATCAAGATGCTAAAATTATTAGTTTATTTACCTTTCATTTCCAATATACTCGATTGAGTATATATGTGTTTTCGCTAGATCAATGACTTCGTGAATAAATTCGTCTGGATTTTGCTTAAATCCATTCCGAATCCAATTCTGAAGAAGGCCATAAAATCCATAGGCTGTATAACGTTTAAAATACTCCATATTAACTGCTATATTGTTGATGGTTTCAAAAATAAATTGTTCCTTATAGATCTTTAAGATCATTTGAGGAAACTGTATATGTAACCCCGGTAAGGTGTCATCGTAATTAATGAGTTCAAAAAAATTTCGGTTTTTATAAATGTAGAAAACGATGTTTAAATACGGTGCATTTAGCTTAGTTGTATACACTTTACGACCAGGTACATATGGACTGCCTACTGAAGATTCTAACCCTTGAAGCATGGAAGCAAGCAAATCTTTAGCAAGTTCAATTTTGTCAGGGTAATGAATATAAAAGGTACTGCGATTATAAGAAGCATAATCAACAATATTTTTTACAGTTACGGTATGGTAGCCCTTCTCTTTTATGAGTTCAATCAATGCCTGTTTTAAATGTTCTTTTGTACGATTTTGACGTTGAGATGGTGTATTTTGTTCATTATGCATGAAAAAACCTCCTTTAAAGTAGACAGATTTATCGTAAGTGTCTAGTTAGTGGACACTTACTGATATCTTAATGATTGTTAAATATGAACAGAGTAGTACAATTAAATTATGAACAAAAAAGCACAGATATAAAATATATCTAGCATTTTTACTCTAAATATGGTAGATGATTTTCAATAACTAGGAGGATTTAGAATGGGAAAATTACAAGATAAAGTAGCTGTTATCACTGGTGGAGCATCCGGTATTGGGGCAGCAACGGCACGTTTATTTGTTTCAGAAGGAGCCAAAGTAGTTCTTGTAGATTTAAATGAGGAAAAAGGAAAAGCTTTTGAGAAAGAGTTAAAAGAGCTTAGCCAAGAAGTTCTTTTTATAAAGGCAAATATTACGAGTGAAGAAGAAGTCAAAAATATTTTCAAACAAACTGTTGAAACGTTTGGTAAAGTGGATGTTGTTTTCAATAATGCTGGTATCGGTCGGGTTCATCCATCACACGATTTAGAGTACTCAGAATGGCGCAAAACTGTCAACGTGGACCTGAATGGAGTCTTCTTGGTAGCACGTGAGTCCATTCGTGAAATGTTAAAAACAGATGGTGGTACCATTGTTAATACAGCGTCTATGTACGGTTGGGTTGGATCACCCGGTTCAGCTGCCTATAACGCTGCAAAAGGCGGCGTGATCAACTTAACTCGTTCACTTGCACTTGAATATGCAGAACAAAATATCCGTATCAACGCATTATGCCCAGGTTTTATTGATACACCAATTATACCAGAAGAAGACAAACAAGCTTTAGCTGCAATTACACCATTAAAACGTTTGGGTAAAACAGAAGAAATGGCAAAAGCAGTATTATTCATGGCCTCTGATGACTCTTCATATATGACTGGTAATAGTTTAACCCTTGACGGTGGATATACAGCTCAATAATAAATTTAGAAGGTGAACCCTCTTGCTTTTTGAGTTTTAAACAGGAAATAGTTAGCTTTGCCGGATTAAATGTACCACTTGGGTACTAGTAGATGACTTACATGATTATGTATCTTTATTTCAAGATATTTTAATTAAAGGAAACATAATAGAATATCTATCATAATTTATTTGCCATTTTCTATGAGAATAATAAAGGAGGAATTTTCCATGGTTAATCGTTTTGATGGGAAAGTAATATTAATTACCGGTGCAGGATCCGGTTTGGGTCAAGCTTCTGCCTTACAAGTAGCAAAAGAAGGAGCAAAACTTTCACTCGTTGATCTAAACGCTTCTTCATTACAAGAAACAAAAAATAAAGTGTTAGAAGTTGTACCGAACGCAGAAGTGTTACTTATCACTGCAAATGTGTCAGATGAAAAAGAAGTAGAAAACTATATAAATAAAACAGTTAAGAAATTTAAGAAAATCGATGGTTTCTTCAACAACGCGGGAATCGAAGGAAAACAAAGTCTCACAGAAGATTTTGATATTGATGAATTCCAAAAAGTAGTTAATGTTAACTTAAATGGTGTGTTTTACGGCCTAAAAAGCGTATTGAAAGTCATGAGAGAGCAAGGTTTTGGCTCTATTGTTAATACTGCTTCAGTTGGTGGTATTCGTGGTTTAGGAAACCAATCTGGTTACGCAGCTAGTAAACACGGTGTAGTTGGATTAACAAGAAACTCGGGAATTGAATATGGTCAATACGGAATCAGTATCAAAGCCATTGCACCCGGTGCAATCATGACACCAATGGTCGAAGGTTCATTAAGACAAATTGATTCAGAAAAATGGGAAGAAGCAGGAAAACAATTTGTTGAGACAAACCCGATGAAACGATTTGGCAAACCAGAAGAAGTGGCTTATTTAGTCGCATTCTTATTGTCTGATCAAGCAAACTTTATAAATGCAACTGTTATTCCAATCGATGGTGGTCAATCTTATAAATATTGAAGATTTTTGCGAAAACTAAAGTTACTGCACGATCATAATTTCATTTATAAATAAGGTAATAATAGAGTGAATTATCATAGAACACATAAACCACGTATAAATAATTAATAGAAGGAATGATACATCATGGGAGATTTCTCAAATAAAGTTGTTTTAATTACGGGTGCTGCTGGGGGTATTGGTATCGCTACGGCAAAAGCTTTTGCTAAGGAAGGCGCAAAGCTAGCATTAGTTGATTTAAAAAAGGGAAGCTTAGAAAAGGCAGTTAAAGAAGCAGGGATTAACGATGCTTTATTATTGACTGCAGACGTAACAAATGAAGAAGAAGTAAAAAAATATGTTGATGATACTGTTGAAAGATATGGAAGAATTGATGCATTTGTAAACAATGCAGGGATTAATGGGGATTTTGCAAATATTGTGGATCAAACCGTTGAAAACTTTAAAAATGTATTAAATATTAATGTCATTGGAGTATTCTTAGGTTTAAAATATGTCATGAAAGTAATGATGAATCAAAAAGAAGGTTCAATTGTAAATATGGCATCTAATGGTGGATTGCTAGGTGCACCTGGAATGAGTTCATATGTAGCATCTAAGCACGGAGTGATCGCTCTTAATAAAACAGCAGCACTTGAAGGTGCAGAATATGGCATACGTTCTGTTGCAGTTTGTCCTTCGGGTGTAGATACTCGGATGATGCGTTCTATTGAAAAAAATGCAATGCCAGGTAAAGAGGAAGAAGCCAAATCTGTTTTTGAAGCGTCAGTACCAATGAATCGTTATGCTGAGGCTACTGAAATCGCCAACTTAATCACATTTTTAGCTTCTGAAAAGGCATCATTCATATCAGGTTCTTATTATCGTATTGATGGTGGACAAGGAGCTACATCGGTGTAAAAAAGACTGTCCTAATAGACTGAGGTGAATATAAATTTTATCTAACAATCAGGGCTCTCCTCATAATAGTCTATATATAAAGCCGGCTTTTCTATTTAAGGGAGAAGTCGGTTTTATTATCAAATACTTCTTTTAAATAAATATACACTGTAAACTAGCAACAAAACTAATAAAGATAAGGCTATCCAATAAATACTCATTAGGCTGTTTGGAAAGTAAGTAATAGCTCCGTATAAAAGAAAAGCAGTTATTAGAAAAAAACAAATAAATTGACCTAAATAACTTGTCAAAAACCGAACAATCTCTTTCACTTAGTTTCCGCCCTTTTAAGTCTTTTTTTCATTTTCGTTAACTCCACTCTCGTTATTTTCCTTATAATTACATTTTATCAGAGATTATGTATCAGTTCAGGATGTATGCTATAGTTAGTTACCATAATGTACCTTCTAGGAACTAACAGAACCTTCTAGACCATTTCTAGAAGGTTCTGTTGTTAATTCTTCTTTAATTTCTTTATAAAATTAAAAATAAAAACTCCAATTCCAAATAAAACTACCAGGTTAAAAATCTGCCAAGCAATATCTCCCCAGTTAATACTTGTTACGCTCACAATACCGCCTCCCATAATATATACGAATAAATCCCATGAAAGTTACAAATTTACATGATTTAAGCTTATATATTCTAGGTAATCTATTACACATGATATACAAAGATAGTTAACATAATCACAGTTATCTGAAATTAAATAGGCGATTCTTGTTGAACTAATACCTTTGTTAGTTCAACAAGATTTTTGATATTCATATGATAGTTTATGTCCTACAACTAATTTTGAATCTAAATTTTTTCGTCCCTTTTTGACTAGAATAAATATATATTTCTAACCTTTAGTGAATTATGTTCATCTTCTTTTACTTTCAAAAATGTATTGAAATCCATACAGGAGAAAGGCCTTGTAAAAGAAGTAAAGAAAGAATTGAAATGCATTAAATCGAACTAATTTAAATAATTTTATTTTTACAAATAAAGTTTTAGCTAAAAATGCAAAAAATAATTGAAAAAGAGCATTTAGAGTAATAAACTTTTTAAAATTTCCGTATGTCCATTTTAATGACCATAAAGCCACCGCCAGCATTGGACCTATTAAAAAAGGAAATTCATTATAAATAAAGGAATGTGGTTTGTTATAAAAAGACCACCATCTAAGTTTCTTTCCAACAGGAACATCAATACAATTTATTAAAAACACAAAAATAAAAGCCGGGAAAAATCTTTTTATACTACGCCGGTCCAAAAAAGATATTGATACCCAAGAGAATAATACCATGGCAATATTAAATAACCACTTATTTTTCATTGACATATTTAAACTTCCTTTTATTTCTTTTTATTTAGAATTTCTTTTTTTGAAAGAAAATATGCATTTATGGTTAGTTAATACCAAATGCTTTTTAAACTAATCTGTTCGGTTTGTTGAAGAAGATAATACATATGTAAATAGCCCATAAATTCATTAGTGGACCATTTATTTTTTTAATGAATATGATATATATGTTTAGTTACCATAATAGATTTTCGAGGAATCTTTATAATAAAAAAGATTTGGAGGAGAATACTATGTAAAACAGTAAAGGTGGCTTCAACCTAATATGTATCGAAAAATAAATAATAAGCTAAGCTTTATTTTAATTATGGGTTTTATATCTATGATAGCAGCATTTGCCCAAACTCTTTGGTTACGAAACACTTTAGAAGATCTAGAAAGACGAATAACTAAAAAGTTCAATAATTATAATTAAAAATACATACTATTATGCACCTTAAGCAAACTACTCAAGACGCTGTGAAGCATCCATTTGGAAATCCTCATGGTTTATAGAGTTGACAACATGCATCGCAGAAAACCACTGATATAAGCCAGTGGTTTTTCTGTTTTTAAGCTGCATATCTTATACATCTTTAGTTAACATAATACAGTTAGGAACAAAACAGCCTATACGACTTTACTTATTACTTTTTCTTACTCCTATGAAATAGGTATCTATAAATATTTGTCGAACTAATTAATACCTCATTAAAAAAGAGTCAAAGTAAAAAATACAATAAAGGGAGGAATTAATTTGCAAACTATGTTCCATTATAACTGGTTGGTTAGAGAAGAGTGGTATCAATGGTGTGAAAATATTCCACTAGAGGAATTACTTAGGGAGCGAACAGGAGGGGTAGGAGGAATACTACATACTCTCTTTCACATTGTTGATGTAGAGTGGAGTTGGGTTCGTATTCTTCAGGGAAAAGATGATTTCCAAGAGATTTTTGAGGAATATCAAAGCTTAGAAAAAGTTCGGCAGCTAGATACAAACTTTCAGCTTGAGGTAAGAGAATTTGTTAGATCTTGGAATGTAGAAAAAGAAAATAATATTCTTTATGATCCACAACCAGATGGAAGTATAGTAACTGATACTTGGGGAGAAGTTATGCGTCATATGATTGCTCACGAGATACACCATATTGGACAATTATCAGTATGGGCTAGGGAAATAGGAAAAAAACCGGTTTCAGCCAATCTTATTGGTAAAGAGCTTAGTCATACATTGCCAAAAACTTAATTTAATGAACTTTATTGCTAGATTTCATGGCTTATAGTTAAGAGAATATGGGCTTTTAAGTTTCGGCAGCTTCCATTATACGCGATACTCTTTACTAGTTACGGTAGGAAGGTACTCTTAAGAATACCCTCACTAACTATATGATATACACCTTGCTTATGCAATTAAAGGACACTTGAAGAAGGACTCCTCTAAATTTCAAGGAACTAGTTATCAATGAATATAACTTCAATAAGATATTTGGAATGGTGAAATGAATGGAGAAACAAATTCATAATTATATAGACAAGAAAACAGAGGAAATTATAATAAAGAAGCTTAGAACTGCCGGTTGTGTTTTTGCAGAGAATGAGGCCCGGTTACTTATTTCAGAGGCTCAGACATTGGACAAACTCACCGACATGGTGGAACAGCGAGTAACTGGTCTTCCCCTCGAACATATTATTGGTTGGGCAGATTTCTGCGGTATTCGAATAGAAGTGGAACAGGGAGTCTTTATACCACGCCCGCGCACCGAGTTTCTTGTTAAACAGGCAGCTTTTCTTGCTACTCCAGGATCCATCATAGTTGACTTGTGTTGTGGTACGGGTGCAGTTGGAGCCGCGCTGGCCAAAGTCATAGGCCCCATTGAGCTGTATGCAACCGACATCGACCCAACTTCAGTAAAGTGTGCACGTCAAAATACTACTTTCTTTGGGGGGAATGTGTATGAAGGTGACCTCTACCATCCCCTTCCATCTGCATTACATAACCGTGTCGATGTCTTGGTTGCAAACGCCCCCTACGTGCCTACGGATTCAATTGAGTTGTTACCTCAGGAGGCACGTAAATATGAGAAAAGGGTAGCACTCGATGGAGGGATGGAAGGTCTAGATGTCCAGAAACGGGTAGCTTCTGAAGCACTAATATGGCTGGCGCCCCGTGGTTATTTACTTGTCGAGACTAGCCAGAAACAGGCCTTTCAAACGGCTGAGATACTTGCTCAAAATGGACTAATTCCCAAAGTAACACATTGTGTCGAACTAGATGCTACAGTTGTAATTGGAACTCGGATCAGTAGAGTAAACAAAGCTTGTAAATAACATAAACCACATTGATTCTGTTAACTAATTTGGCATCTATTAGTGTATATATAAAATAAAGACACATATGAGGTTTTGTATAGTCTCTCTTTTCTTTCTATCTGAATATTCTTTTTACTCTTTGCTTTTTCGACATTTTTTATACCTTCTCTTTTTTATAATATAAAGTGCATAGAAAGCATAAGACAAGAGGAGGAACGCAAATGAACATATTAGCCAACGTAAAACCAAGAGAAGAAAAGACAATTTTAAGTGATGAAGAGAGTGTTCAAGCGTTTCAACTGGGCGACGAGGTTGCTTTCAACCTATTAGTAAAGAAATATGAGTATTTAGTCTGTTCGAAGGTAAAAGTATACTTCTTATTAGGAGGAGATCGAGAAGATCTCTTACAGGAGGCAAAGTTAGGATTATATAAAGCAGCGCGAGATTTTAGAATAGAAGGGAAAAGTTCATTTAGAGGCTTTGCGGAGCTATGCATAACACGTCAACTTATTACAGCTATAAAGGCAGGGAATCGTCAAAAACACTCACCTTTAAATAATGCTCTTTCTTTAAACATATCTAGAAATTCAAAACGAGCAGAAGATGACATAACCCTTATGGAGATACTTCCTCATCCACAAACAGTATGTCCGGAAAAGGCGGCTGTAGAAAGTGAGAATAAAAGAGAGAGAGAACAAATCTTGCAAGAAATATTATCAGTCACCGAACAAAACGTATTTGCCCTATACATGAATGGACAAACATATATGCAAATCTCTAAAAAACTAGATCTTTCCCACAAAACAGTAGATAATGCACTTTGCCGAATTAAGAAAAAGATGAGGCATCGAATGAAATACCTTTATTTACAGGAATCATCCTGACAAACACGGAATAAAAGAAGAAAGTTACTGTAAGCAATGATGTTTAAAGGTGGAAAACATCTAGTACATAGGTGTTTCTTTTTTTATGGGTTCTTTTGATTTATCATAAAGATAATATTGATTAATCTAACAGAATATGATGGCAATGGAAGAGCAACAAATTGTTAAACAGGTTATAGGGACAGTGTTTTTTCTTTTCTAGATAAAATAAACAATATATTAAGTGAGAACTCTATAGAGATATCAGTTTCTATAACAGTAAGTTGAGAAGAGCTAAAAGTTCATTATATTTACTCACTTATAATTCTAACTAAAGTGTTGAGTTATCAAAAGGGAAGATGGTGCATAAACGATAACTGCGTAAAGGTGAGTGAGCTCTTGAAGATAAGAGCTCGTTTTTGCTAGGGTTCTGCAAACTATATAAGCCAAAAACAAGATATAGATATTTTTTAAATACTTAACATCAAATTCAACTTGTTATATATTTAAAGATGTTGCTTAAAAAAACAAGTGAGGAGAAGTATGGAGAAATTAAATGATCAAACATTGTTAGCATCGTACTTTAAAGCAATTGAATTAAAGCTAGATAAAGATTTCATTCTTATTCTGGAAGAAGAATTGAAAAGAAGGGGTCTACCCTTCGTTCCTAAAACAGATAGGAGTAATTAATTCAGATTACGCTTCTATCTGTTTTTCCTTTTTTACAACCCACATTAGAAATTCCTTTTCTTGATTAGTTAGCTTTCTATTTAAGGATTGTTCAAACTTTAAAACTAACTCTACAAAACGTTGCATGGTATCCATTTATGTTATAACTCCTTGAGTTTATTATTAAGTATAGAATAGGATTAAGGTTTTTATTTTGTCAAATTTTGTTTGGTTTTAATACTGAAATTTTTAAAAAGCATAAAAAACAAATGAAGACTAATGATTTTATAGAAAAGAAAAGCCCCAAAGCAGTTTTGAACACTGACAATAGGACTTTTCTTAGAAAAAGGTTAAGATGTATATTCTTATGTGTTATGCAACGTTGGACTTTTGCATAAATCTATTTTAACACAAAAAAATTAGGTTAGTAAATGTTTCAGTTAGTGAATGTCTTTAATTTAGAAGTAGAATAAATAAGTTAGACCTTGTATAAGAAGGCCAATTTTGTGCAAAGAGATGAAATCTACACACCTTGAAAGCACATGTGAATCGGCAATATATAAAAAACTGTACAATAGAGGGGGAGTGAAAAACACATACAAATAAACAATAATTGAGGGTTGCTATGTAACTCATTCATTTTAAATATCTTGTTAATATCATAAATAAAAGGAGAAATGGTTAATGATTATTGTTACAACAGAAAATGTGCCAAACTATAAAACAGTAGAAGTAAAGGGTCCTGTGTTTGGATTAACTGTACGAGCAAGAGGGATTGGAAATGATATTCTTGCTGGGTTAAAGGGACTCATTGGTGGCGAAATTAGTCAATATACAGAAATGCTTGAGGACGCAAGGAAGCATGCGTTAGACCGTATGGTGAAAAATGCCCAAGTGATGGGTGCCAATGCAATAATTATGATGCGCTTTGATTCTGGTGAAATTGGAAACAACATGAGTGAAATTGTGGCATACGGGACCGCAGTTATTGTAGAAGAGATGTAATAATGGTGAATATAATCATTATTTATTATGTATTGATAAGTGTTGGTATCTTGATTTTAGCCCTACTATCATGGCTCATTTGGGATAAACGCTTTCGAAACCGACATGGACAGGATATACCGAATGGATTTATTCGCACAGATGAAGTTACGCTTGACCCAACAACAAATAAAAAATTGCGCGTATACTACAATCATCATACGGGAGAACGTTTTTATAAGGAAGAAAAGTGAGCTCTATTTCTACTTTACATAATACCTCTTTCCGGTACACACGAAAAAAACGATTCCTTGAGTATCAAGGGATCGTTCACTTTTTGTTTTTCTTTTTTATACAGTGTTTTATACACCGGTGATTTAACAGGCTTTTTAACTTATTAAAAGGACAAATGAATGCATAAAAGAAGGCTATTTATATATTAATCTCTTTTATGAATAAAGCCAGTACAACCACCCAAAAAGTCATAACATCGAAAAAGTCACTGTCATATATTTCTGCGAAAGGTAAACTAAAACTTACCACTGTCATTACTAAAGCAAGAAATACGGTTCTGGTGCAAAGATTGCATTTATTTGAAAGAGGTATATAAATGCAATCTTTGCACCAGAACCCTAATTCTCCGGAAGAGAGAGATTTACCTTCTTAATAGTTTTAAAAAATATATTTATGTATATTTCTAGAGAGTGCTTATCGAATATAATCACTCTTTTTATATTACTTAGATAATCTCGAAGAATCCTATTTTTAGTTCTTTTATATCATTTTTTCAATATTTATTGACTGATGCATCAATTTAACACTACAATGTGTAGTGTTAAATTGATGCATCAAAATAATTAATAATTACAGTAGCATATCGTAATACATAATTATACGAAAAGCGACTAGAGAAATTATATTTGAGTGCGTTTGATTATAAAGTAGGAGGATTTTTAATGTTCAAATCAGGTAGTAATATAGGTAAATATGTAATTTCATCGGCATTGGTAACATCCGTAGCTTTAACATCAGTACT
>NZ_JAIQVD010000015.1:0-59096 GCF_035064545.1 Bacillus sp. ILBB4
CGAACACGGAAGTTAAGCTCTTTAGCGCCAATGGTAGTTGGGACTTTGTCCCTGTGAGAGTAGGACGTTGCCAGGCACCTGAAAAAGGACTAGCTATTTTAGCTAGTCCTTTTTTGTTTACAATTTATTTGTTTTATGAAAAAGTATAGTAAGAACAATAAAATTCACGATTTGCAGGTTTTGAAATAAATTTTAGTGGCAACGATAAAAGTAAAGAATAAACTTTAATAGTACATAGTTGAAAATTTTTTCGTTTCCTTTTATATTTAAATTAAGGTCAAATATAGTCAAAGTCAGAAGGAGGGGGCAGCGTGCCAAATATCTCTGACATTATCGAACAGTATTTAAAACAAGTACTTGAATTAAGTGAAAGAGAAATTGTTGAAATAAGGCGCAGTGAGATTGCCGATAAATTTCAATGCGTTCCGTCGCAAATTAATTACGTTATCAATACCCGTTTTACAGTTGAGAGAGGTTATCTTGTAGAAAGTAAGCGAGGCGGCGGCGGCTTTATTCGTATTGCAAAAGTAAAAATGCATGATGCAGCGGATTTGTTTCAGCAAGTAATTGAGATGATTCAAAATGAAATTTCACAAGTAAGTGCTGAAAACGTCATTATTAGGTTAGTTGAAGAAAAAGTCATCACAGAACGAGAAGCAAAAATCATGTTGAGTGTTATCAATCGTTCAGTTATTAATATTGAACTTCCTTATCGTGATGAGCTAAGGGCTAATCTTTTAAAAGCAATGCTTAATTCATTACGCTACCGATAAACTCATGATCTATTTTATTTAGAACAGGGAGTGATGACAGGATGATTTGTCAGCAATGTGAAACGAGACCTGCAACTCTTCACTTCACAAAAATTATTAATGGTGAAAAGACGGAGATGCATGTATGTGAACAATGCGCTTCAGAAAATGGAGATACATTTTCTTTTTCAAATCAGCAAGGTTTTTCAATCAATAACTTACTAGCTGGCCTACTTAACCTAGATCCAGCAGTAACTGAAAATTATAAGCAACAAAGTCAGGAGGTTCTTTCTTGTCCTACTTGTGGCATGACATATCAAAAATTTGCTAAAATCGGCAGGTTTGGATGTGCAGATTGCTACAAAACATTTGAGCGACCTCTTATTCCTTTCTTGAAGAGGTTGCATGGAGGTAATTATCTGCATCATGGAAAAATACCAGCAAGAATTGCAAGTAATCTTCATTTAAAAAAGGAATTACAGGCATTAAGATTGAACTTAAAAGAGTATATCGAAAAAGAGGAGTTTGAGAAAGCAGCCGAACTCCGAGATCACATTCGATTACTAGAAAAGAAGATGAACGAATCGAGAGAGGAGGAAGCGTAATTCATGTCCCAGGATTTGTTCTTTTCCCAGCCTGTTAGCTCTTGGATGCGTCAAGAAGCTTCGAATTCAGATATTGTTCTAAGCAGTCGAATCAGGCTGGCTCGAAATTTAACTCATTATCTTTTTCCAACTCTCTTTTCTAAAGAACAAGCAGTTGAAGTGGTTCGAGTATTCGAGCAAGTTTTTCAAAAAAGTGAGAACACCAATCAGTGGAATTTGCATTTACTAAAGATGAACGAATTACAGCCTCTTCAAAAGCAAGTGTTGGTTGAAAAGCATCTTATCAGTCCTAACTTGGCTGAAGGAGATAACAACGGAGCTTGTTTTTTATCAGAAAAAGAAGATTTGAGTATTATGGTTAATGAAGAAGATCATTTACGCATACAATGTTTATTTCCAGGCCTTCAATTATCTGAAGCTTTAAGCACAGCGAATAAAGTAGATAATTGGATTGAGAAATACGTAGATTATGCGTTTGATGAAAATAGAGGGTATTTAACCAGCTGTCCCACAAATGTGGGTACTGGGCTACGTGCATCTGTGATGATGCATCTGCCGGCTTTAGTGATGACCCGTCAAATTCATCGTATTATTCCCGCTATTAACCAGCTCGGCTTAGTGGTGAGAGGAATTTATGGAGAAGGTAGCGAAGCTTTAGGGAATATCTTTCAAATTTCTAATCAGATAACCTTAGGGAAATCTGAAGAAGATATTGTGGCAGATTTAAATAGTGTCGTACAGCAGTTAATTACACAAGAACACTCTGCACGAGACGCGCTGTTTAAAACATCTCATGTAGAGTTAGAAGATCGAGTGTATCGTTCATATGGAGTATTGGCCAATAGCCGTATTATTGAGTCAAAAGAAGCTTCACAATGTTTATCAGATGTTCGATTAGGAATCGATTTAGGGTATATAAAAGGACTGAGTCAAAATATATTGAATGAACTTATCATTATGACGCAGCCAGGCTTTTTACAGAAGTATTCGGGAGGTCCCCTAAAGCCTCAAGAACGTGACATTAAAAGAGCCACCTTAATTCGAGAACGTCTCACTATAAATAAAAACACAAATTAAACGTGGAGGGTGACGATTATATGATGTTTGGTAGATTTACAGAGCGCGCACAAAAAGTATTAGCTTTAGCACAGGAAGAAGCACTACGCCTAGGTCACAACAACATTGGAACAGAGCATATTTTATTAGGTATCGTTCGTGAAGGTGAAGGAATTGCAGCAAAAGCTCTTTCTGCTCTAGGCCTAAGCACTGAAAAAATTCAAAAAGAAGTGGAAGCATTAATTGGCAGAGGCCAAGAATTAACGCAGACCATTCATTATACACCTCGAGCGAAAAAAGTCATTGAACTTTCAATGGACGAAGCCCGAAAGCTTGGTCATTCTTATGTAGGAACAGAACATATCTTACTAGGCTTAATTCGCGAAGGTGAAGGCGTTGCAGCACGCGTTTTAAATAATTTAGGTGTCAGCCTAAATAAAGCTCGTCAGCAAGTGCTTCATTTATTAGGTAGCAATGAAGCTGCTTCAAGCCATCAAGGCGGAGGCTCTTCAAATGCCAATACACCTACGCTAGACAGCTTAGCACGCGATTTAACAGTTGTAGCGCGCGAAGGAAGCTTAGACCCTGTTATCGGACGTGGGAAAGAAATTCAGCGTGTTATTGAAGTGTTAAGCCGACGTACAAAAAACAATCCTGTATTAATTGGGGAGCCAGGTGTCGGTAAAACGGCAATTGCTGAAGGTTTGGCTCAGCAAATCGTCAACAATGAAGTTCCAGAAATTTTACGTGACAAACGCGTTATGACTTTGGATATGGGAACGGTCGTTGCTGGTACAAAATACCGCGGAGAATTTGAAGATCGCCTGAAGAAAGTAATGGATGAAATTCGTCAAGCAGGTAATATCATTCTCTTTATCGATGAGTTACACACATTAATTGGCGCTGGTGGCGCAGAAGGAGCTATCGATGCTTCTAATATTTTAAAACCGTCTCTTGCTCGTGGAGAACTTCAGTGTATCGGTGCCACCACTTTAGATGAATACAGAAAGTACATTGAAAAAGATGCAGCGTTAGAGCGTCGCTTCCAGCCAATTCAAGTGGATGAACCAACGTTGGAAGAGTCTATTCAAATCTTAAAAGGGCTTCGTGACCGTTATGAAGCGCATCACCGAGTATCTATTTCTGATGAGGCAATCGAGCAAGCGGTGAAACTATCAGATCGCTACATTTCCGATCGTTTCTTACCGGATAAAGCAATCGATTTAATTGATGAAGCTGGTTCAAAAGTGCGTTTACGTTCATTTACAACGCCGCCAAATTTAAAGGAATTAGAGCAAAAATTAGAATCAGTACGCAATGAAAAAGATGCGTCTGTTCAAAGTCAAGAATTTGAAAAAGCAGCATCTTTACGCGATACAGAGCAACGCCTACGCGAAGAATTAGAAGACACAAAGAAAATTTGGAAAGAGCAGCAAGGTAAAGAAAACTCAGCTGTAACCGTAGAAGATATTGCGATGGTGGTATCTAGCTGGACGGGTGTACCGGTCTCTAAACTGGCACAGGAAGAGACAGAAAGACTGCTGAACATGGAAGAGATTCTTCACTCTCGTGTAATTGGGCAAGAAGAAGCGGTAAAAGCAGTTGCAAAAGCTGTGCGCCGTGCTAGAGCAGGCTTGAAAGATCCAAAACGTCCAATTGGTTCATTCATTTTCTTAGGACCAACAGGGGTTGGTAAAACAGAGCTTGCACGTGCATTAGCGGAGTCAATCTTCGGCGATGAAGATGCAATGATTCGTATCGATATGTCTGAGTACATGGAGAAACATTCTACTTCACGCTTAGTAGGTTCACCTCCAGGGTATGTTGGATACGAAGAAGGCGGCCAGTTAACGGAAAAAGTAAGAAGAAAACCTTACTCAGTTGTTCTTTTAGACGAAATTGAAAAAGCGCATCCGGATGTATTTAACATTTTATTACAAGTGTTAGAAGATGGACGCTTAACAGATTCAAAAGGCCGTACAGTTGATTTCCGTAATACGATTTTAATTATGACATCAAACGTAGGTGCTGATACATTAAAACGAAGCAAGCACTTAGGGTTCACAGTAGAAGCAGAAGGGCAAGACTACAAAGATATGAAAGGAAAAGTAATGGCGGAAATGAAGCGCGCGTTCCGTCCGGAGTTCTTAAACCGTATCGATGAAATTATCGTCTTCCATTCATTAGAGAAACCTCACTTAGCTGAAATCGTTAAATTAATGGCGGATCAGTTAACAAAACGCTTAAAAGAGCAAGAAATTGATCTTGAATTAACAAAAGAGGCAATCGATAAGATTGCAGAGGAAGGTTTTGATCCAGAATACGGTGCTCGTCCACTTCGTAGAGCAATTCAAAAACATATTGAAGACCGTTTATCTGAAGAGCTGCTAAAAGGGGTTGTTCAAAAAGGTCAGAAAGTGACGCTAGATGTAGACAAAGGAGAATTTGTTGTTAAATCCTCCGCTCCAAGCAGCATCAGCTAAATTTACTCAAACCAAGACGAGGCATACGAAAAAACACGTATGCCTCCCTTTTTATTTTAGCTTAGGAAATAGTGTACAATAGAGATAGAAATCGATTGAATGAACGGAGAGATTGATAACATAATGGCGAAACGAAAAACAAAATTTGCATGTCAGCATTGCGGATATGAATCAGCAAAATGGATGGGGAAATGTCCCGGATGCGGAAGCTGGAATTCTATGGTAGAAGAAATGGAAGAAACGAAATCATCACGCCGAGGAGCTTTTTCCGGAGCTACTGCTTCTAAAGTTCAAAAACCTCAGTCAATTACAGCGATTGAATCTACAACAGAACCACGAATTTTTACACCTTCTGCAGAGTTAAATCGTGTATTAGGAGGAGGCATTGTCAGAGGGTCACTCGTTTTAATAGGGGGAGATCCGGGTATCGGAAAGTCTACCTTACTTTTGCAAACCTCTGCGCAGTTAGCAATGAAACAAAATAAAGTACTATATATTTCGGGAGAGGAATCAACCAAACAAACGAAGTTAAGAGCGGACAGGCTAGGTGTAAAAGCTGAAGAGCTTTATGTTCACGCAGAAACAAACTTAGAATTAATACTAGAGGCCATCTCAAGTATGCAGCCTGATTTTGTGGTGATTGATTCAATTCAAACCATTTACCATGCTGATGTGACATCAGCGCCAGGAAGCGTCTCACAGGTGCGAGAGTGTACGGCTGAACTAATGCGTGTTGCTAAAACGAATGGAATTGCCATCTTTATTGTGGGTCATGTAACGAAAGAAGGGGCCATTGCAGGTCCAAGACTTCTTGAACATATGGTGGATACGGTTCTTTATTTTGAAGGAGAGCGCCATCATACGTATCGTATATTAAGAGCGGTTAAGAACCGGTTTGGATCTACAAATGAAATGGGCATTTTTGAAATGAAAGAAAGTGGGCTAGAAGAAGTATTGAATCCATCTGAAATCTTTCTAGAAGAACGATCTCAGGGAGCAGCAGGATCGGTTGTTGTCGCTTCAATGGAAGGGACAAGACCCGTATTAGTAGAGCTGCAGGCGCTAATCAGTCCAACGAGCTTTGGAAACCCTAGAAGAATGGCGACGGGAGTAGATCATAATCGCGTTTCGCTTATCATGGCTGTCTTAGAAAAGCGTGTAGGAATGCTGCTGCAGAATCAAGATGCTTATTTAAAAGTAGCAGGTGGAGTGAAATTAGATGAACCAGCAATCGATTTAGCTGTAGCCGTTAGCATTGCTTCAAGCTTCAGAGATGCTGCTTCTAGCGCTACAGATGTTATTGTAGGAGAGGTAGGATTAACAGGTGAAGTACGCCGAGTGTCTAGAATTGAACAGCGCGTTCAAGAAGCGGTAAAATTAGGGTTCCAACGAATTATTATCCCGGAGAAAAATTTAGGAGGATGGAAAGTCCCAGATGGTATTGATGTGATTGGGGTATCAACAGTAGCGGAGGCTCTGCAATATACATTAGGAGGATAAGCAGTGGAAGGAGAAAAAACAACAGTTAGTCAAAAACAAATATCAGAAATTCTGCAGTTTGTAGCACCAGGAACCCCTATTCGTGACGGTATCGATAACGTCTTGCGGGCAAAGACGGGCGGCTTAATTGTTATGGGCTACAATGAACAAGTCAAAAAGATGGTAGATGGAGGATTTTCGATTAATTGTGCATTTACACCTGCGCATTTATACGAGTTAGCCAAAATGGATGGAGCGCTTATTTTAAACGACAGCGGAAGCAAGATATTATTTGCTAATGCTCAGCTCATGCCAGATCCCTCTACTCCTTCTTCACAGACAGGAATGCGTCACCGTACAGCAGAGCGCGTAGCTAAGCAGTCAGGTGTATTGGTGATAGCCATTTCACAAAGACGAAATGTGATTACGCTTTACAAAGGGTCTCTGCAGTATGTATTGAAAGACATTAGTGTTATTTTAGCAAAAGCGAATCAAGCGCTTGGGACACTTGAAAAGTACAAGGCGGTATTAGACGAATCGATTACAAGTCTCAGTGCATTAGAGTTTGAAGAGCAAGTAACTCATACAGATGTGCTGCAGTCGCTTCATCGTACAGAAATGGTTCTGCGTATTAAAAATGAAATTTTGAGCTATATTAGCGAATTAGGAACAGAAGGAAGACTAATCCGTCTCCAAATGAATGAACTACTTTCCCACTTAGAGGAAGAAGCAACTTTATTAATCAAAGATTATATGTATGATCTCAGCTTTGACCCTTACCGAGTAATTGAACGCATGCAGCAGCCGTCAAATAATGTTCTTCTCGATGACCAAACGCTCCTTCGCTTAATGGGATATCCTATGTATACAAGCTTTGAAGACAGCGTTATTCCTAGAGGGTATCGAATGCTTCATAAAATTCCAAGACTTCCATCGATTATTATTGAAAATCTCATTGATGAATTAGGGGATTTAAAAACGATAGCAGATGCGTCGGTAGAAGAATTGGATGAGGTAGAAGGCATCGGTGAAATTCGAGCAAGGAAAATCAGAGAAGGCCTAAAAAGACTAAAAGAGCAGCATCTTACAAACCGTCAGCTATAGGATATTAATTGACATTAAATGTTTGATTCATTAAGATATTGTGAAAATACAAAAAAAGTGACAGTTTGTTTACAAATTCTGTTTTTTGGTTAAATAACAGGTTTCAATCATTGTAAACTGTTTATAATGATAAAGGGAGGTGAAGGCGTGTTAAAACGTTTTGTACAGTTATTTTTTATTATTACAGGTGGTACATTGGGCGTCTTTTTTATACCTGAACTTATTCAATTATTAAATCTGCAAGATGTAGCATTTCTAGAAAAGCCTTACGTCGATGCAATACTGGGAGCGATTTTGTTTTTCCTTGTCACGTTTTGGATTGTTGATTATATAGTTGAATTAATTCGCCGAGTGGAAGAGGCGTTACTGAAGGCGCCTGTAACGGATGTGCTTTTCGGGAGCTTAGGATTGATTTTAGGGCTTATTGTGGCCTACTTGGTCGGAGCTTTTTTAGGTAGAATTCAACTTCAAGTAGTAAGTACCATTTTACCAATCTTTCTAAGTATTCTTTTAGGTTACTTAGGGTTTCAAGTCGGGTTTAAAAAACGTGATGAACTTGTAAGCGTGTTTTCGATGCCGGCTCGAATTGGGAAGAAAAAAGGACAAGAAGAAGAAACAGATAACGAAGAATCATTAAAGTCTCTTAAGATTTTAGATACAAGCGTTATTATTGACGGTCGTATCGCAGATATTTGTCAAACAGGATTTTTAGACGGAACGATTGTTATTCCGCGCTTTGTGCTTGAGGAACTTCAGCATATTGCTGATTCGTCGGATGTTCTAAAACGAAACAGAGGTAGACGAGGTCTAGATATTCTAAACCGTATTCAAAAAGAACTGGCAATGAAGGTAGAAATTTATGAAGGCGATTTCGAAGACATTCAAGAAGTAGACAGCAAGCTGGTTAAATTGGCAAAGCTGACTTCCGGTTTGGTCGTGACAAACGATTTTAATTTAAATAAAGTATGTGAACTTCAAAATGTTGGCGTTTTAAATATCAATGACTTAGCAAATGCCGTCAAGCCAATTGTACTTCCAGGAGAAGAAATGAACGTATTGGTTATAAAAGACGGTAAAGAGCACAATCAAGGTATTGCCTATCTTGATGACGGTACAATGATCGTGGTAGAAGAAGGAAGAAATTATATTGGAAAGCAAATTGATGTACTGGTGACGAGCGTACTCCAAACCTCAGCAGGCCGTATGATTTTTGCGAAACCCAAGTTATTAGAAAAAGCACTGTGACGTAACAGGTAAAGGGAGTATACCTATGAAGTATGAAATTATCGTGTTAGCTGCAGGTCAGGGGAAGCGAATGAAAGCGGGGCGGAACAAACAATTTTTAACTATTCAAAACGTTCCGCTTATCATTCATACGCTGCAAAAATTCGAACAAGATCCTTGGTGCAGTGGAATTGTACTAGTCGTAAACGAAAAAGAAGTGGAGATTTTTGAAGAGTTATTAATCGAATATCCAATTCAAAAGGTTCAATCATTGACAGTTGGGGGCGATGAACGTCAACATAGCGTTTATAACGGTCTTAAAAGTTTAAAGCAGGCTCAGATGGTATTAATTCATGATGGCGCTCGTCCATTTGTTCAACAAAACACAATCCATGAGTTAGTAGAAAAAGCTGCTAGTGATAAGGCTGCTGTGCTGGCTGTTCCAGTAAAAGACACAATTAAGCGTGTGGAACAGGGTACTGTCATTGAAACAGTTGAGCGCTCTAGCTTGTGGGCTATTCAAACGCCGCAGGCTTTTCTTTTTGATGTAGTAATGAATGCACACGAAAAAGCAAAAACAAATGAATACTTAGGTACCGATGATGCAAGCTTAGTAGAAAGAGCGGGGCAAAAAGTATCGATTGTAGAGGGAAATTACGATAATATAAAACTAACAACACCAGAAGATTTGTTATATGCAGAAGCTATATTAACAAAGCTAAACAGGACTGAAGGAGTGGAAAAATGAACATTCGAGTAGGACAAGGTTTCGACGTACATGAATTTGCAGAAGGAAGACCTTTAATCATCGGCGGTTTAGAAATTCCGTATGAAAAAGGACTATTAGGCCATTCAGATGCAGATGTGCTGTTGCATACAATCGCAGATGCCTTATTAGGAGCGGCGGCTAAAGGAGATATCGGAAAGCATTTTCCGGATACAGACCCTGAATTTAAAGATGCTGATTCAGCAAAGCTTCTTCAACACGTATGGAAACTACTAAAAGATGAAGGCTATGAATTAAGCAATGTAGATTGCACAATTATCGCGCAAAAACCTAAAATGGCTCCTTACATTGAACTAATGAGAGAGCGTATTGCGCAGCTGTTAGAAGCAAGCATTTCTCAAATTAACGTCAAGGCAACAACAACAGAAAAATTAGGTTTTACGGGACGTGAAGAAGGAATTGCCGCCCAAGCAGCCGTTTTAGTTTATCAAAAATAAAAACAGTTGACTTTGACAGATACCTATTTGGTGATAAAATTAGAACATGTCTAAAATATCTAAATACATACTATAAGTAATATTAAATTGGAGGTCATCTTAGTTATGTCAAGCGAAGTAAGAGTTCGTTATGCCCCGAGTCCAACTGGACATCTTCATATAGGGAATGCAAGAACAGCACTATTTAATTATTTATTTGCACGAAATCAAAACGGTAAATTTATTATCCGTATTGAAGATACAGATCAAAAGCGTAATATCGAAGGCGGAGAAGAAAGTCAGCTGCGCTATTTAAAATGGTTAGGTATTGAATGGGATGAGAGTATCGACGTAGGCGGCGAGTACGGTCCTTACCGCCAGTCTGAACGTACGGAAATCTATCAAAAATATACGGAAGAACTTCTTGAAAAAGGATTAGCTTATCACTGTTACTGTACGTCAGAAGAGCTTGAAAAAGAGCGTGAAGAACAGCAGGCAAACAGTCAAATGCCGCGCTATTCAGGGAAGTGCCGTAACTTAACAGCTGAACAGCGTGCTGAACTAGAAGCAGAAGGCCGTGAGCCAAGCATTCGCTTCCGTGTTCCTAGTAACAAAGAAATTAAATGGAATGATATTGTCAAAGATGAAGTATCATTTGAGTCTGAAGGCATTGGTGACTTCGTTATTGTGAAAAAAGACGGTACACCAACATATAATTACGCTGTAGCCATTGATGATTATCTAATGAAGATGACACATGTTCTACGCGGAGATGACCATATTTCTAATACACCGAAGCAAATTCTTGTGTATGAAGCTTTAGGCTGGACGCCTCCTGTATTTGGTCATATGACATTGATCGTAAATGAAAATCGCCGTAAGCTAAGTAAACGTGATGAGTCAATCATTCAGTTTATTGAGCAATATAAAGAATTAGGCTACTTGCCGGAAGCACTGTTTAATTTTATTACAATGCTTGGCTGGTCACCTGTGGGAGAAGAAGAAATCTTCTCTAAAGAACAGTTCATTGAAATTTTTGACCCAGCTCGTTTATCAAAATCTCCAGCACTATTTGATACAAGCAAATTACGTTGGATGAACAACCAATACATGAAACAATTGGATTTAGAAGAGGTAGTAGCTTTATCAGTTCCTCACTTAGTGAAAGCTGGAAAAGTTGAAGAAATGCGCGATGCAGAAACAGAACAATGGGTACGTGACCTAGTCGCTCTATACCAAGAACAAATGAGCTTTGGCGCCGAGATTGTTGAACTTACTGAAATGTTCTTTAAGAAAGAAATTGATTACAGTGAAGAAGCAAAAGCAGTGCTTGCTGAAGAGCAAGTACCGGAAGTGTTAAAAGCATTTGCTGAAGAGATTTCTTCCTTAGAAGAATTCAGCGCTGATGAAATTAAGGCAGCAACAAAGGCTGTACAAAAAGCAACAGGTCAAAAAGGTAAAAAACTATTTATGCCAATTCGTGTAGCAACAACAGGCGAAACACACGGTCCTGAGCTTCCAAAAGCTATTTCTCTTTTAGGGAAAGAAACAGTTTTAGCTCGTTTAGAAAGCATTTATAGTTAACAAATTTCTATTTTGCCCATATGATAAAATAATCAAATATGGATATCGTTGAGAAGGAAGAGTAGGCAAGTTCATTGCATATCAGAGAGGGTTATCACCGGCTGAAAGTAACCTATGACAAAACTTGTTGAAGTGCGCCTTTGAGTCTTTTGTTGAATGCTACTAAGTAAGTAGGCAAAAGCGGGTACTTTCACGTTATGAGAGAAGAGTTGGGATCGTTTGTTGATCCAAACAGAGTGGAACCGCGTATATACGTCTCTGTGTCATTTGACATAGGGGCGTTTTTTTATACAATCAATGAGTAGATAGAGGAATAGCGGAATTGGGGTGAGATGATGCTAAAGTTGTTAAAGGAAGACATTGAGGCCATATTTGAACAAGATCCTGCAGCAAGAAGTTATATTGAAGTGATATTAACCTATTCGGGGTTGCATGCTATTTGGGCACATAGATTAGCTCACGGGCTTTTTAAAAGAAAGTGGTTTTTTCTGGCACGTGTAATCTCACAAATTAGCCGATTCTTCACAGGGATTGAAATTCATCCGGGTGCGAAAATTGGCCGCCGATTTTTTATTGACCACGGAATGGGAATTGTTATTGGGGAAACGTGCGAAATTGGAGATAATGTAACAGTATATCAAGGAGTAACACTCGGAGGAACAGGGAAAGAAAAAGGAAAGCGTCACCCGACGATCGAAGACAATGTCTTAATTGCAACAGGTGCTAAAGTACTAGGGTCGATTACGATTCATGCGCACTCCAAAATTGGAGCGGGCTCAGTTGTGTTAAATGACGTCCCAGAAAACTCAACGGTTGTTGGTATCCCTGGCCGAGTCGTCATTCAAAATGGCGTCCGGATTCCAAAAGATTTGAATCATCAAGATTTACCAGATCCAGATGCAGAGCGTTTCAAACAGCTAGAGAAAGAAATTTTACACCTGCAAAATCAATTAAAGGAATTAAAAGAAGGGAAGATTCACCATGGCAATTAAGCTATATAACACGTTAACACGTCAAAAAGAGACGTTTGTACCGCTAGAAGAAAACAAAGTCAAAATGTACGTGTGCGGACCGACCGTGTATAACTATATTCATATTGGAAATGCGCGTCCTGCGATCGTATTTGATACGGTGCGCCGCTATTTAGAATTTAGAGGCTACGATGTAGAGTATGTCTCAAACTTCACAGATGTGGATGATAAATTAATTAAGGCAGCAAAAGAGTTAGGAGAAGATGTTCCAACGATCGCAAACCGCTTTATCGATGCCTACTTTGAAGATACGTCAGCTCTTGGATGCAAGCATGCCGATGTGCATCCACGCGTAACTGAAAATATGGATATCATTATTGAGTTCATCGATGAACTGGTGAAAAAAGGATATGCATATGAGTCAGAGGGTGATGTATACTATCGTACACGTAAGTTTGAAGGATACGGAAAATTATCACATCAGTCTATTGATGAATTGCAATCCGGTGCTCGTATCGAAGTTGGAGAAAAGAAAGAAGATCCATTAGACTTTACTCTTTGGAAAGCAACCAAAGATGGAGAGATCGCATGGGATAGCCCTTGGGGTCAAGGAAGACCAGGCTGGCATATCGAGTGCTCTGCGATGGCACGCAAGTATTTAGGTGATACAATTGATATCCACGCAGGCGGCCAGGATTTAGCTTTCCCTCATCACGAAAATGAAATTGCCCAATCAGAAGCGCTCACTGGGAAATCGTTTGCGAAATACTGGCTTCATAACGGATATATCAATATTGATAATGAAAAGATGTCTAAATCACTAGGGAACTTCGTGTTAGTTCATGACATTATTAAAAAGCATGATCCTTCCCTACTTCGATTCTTTATTTTATCTGTTCACTATCGTCACCCAATTAACTATAACGAAGAAATTTTAGAGAATACGCGCAAAGGGTTTGAGCGTCTGCAAACAGCTTACGGCAACTTAACTCACCGTCTAGAGGCAGCAACAAATCTTCAAGAAGATGCTTCAGAATGGTTCGAAAAGCTAAAAGAGCTTCGCAAAACGTTTGTTGAAGAGATGGATGATGATTTTAATACGGCAAATGCCATTTCTGTTCTGTTCGAGCTAGCAAAGCAAGCTAACTTGTATTTGTTAGAACAAACAACGTCTACAGATGTAATTGAAGCCTTTATTAAAGAGTTTAAAGAATTAGGTGCTGCAATAGGCATTACGTTTGGAGAAGCTGAACTTCTAGACGAAGAAATTGATCAATTGATCCAAGGTCGTATTCAGGCTCGTAAAGATCGTAATTTCCAATTAGCAGATCAAATTCGAGATGAATTAAAGGCTAAAAATATTATTTTAGAAGATACGGCGCAAGGAACAAGATGGAAAAGAGGATAATAGTGTTATGAGCAGCAGTAAATTAGATGTAAAACAGCTAAATAGCTTAGCTCTTGCTTATATGGGTGATGCGGTGTTTGATTTACATGTTCGCCGCCACCTGCTGGTGTTAGGGACAGTGCGCCCTAACCAGCTTCATAATAAAGCTAAAAAATATGTATCAGCAAAAGCACAAGCGCAAATCGTATATTATTTTAAAAATGAAAACTTTTTTACTGAAGAAGAAGAAGGTGTACTGCGCCGAGGACGCAATGCAAAGTCCGGTACAGTCCCTAAAAACACAGATGTGCAAACGTATCGCTACAGTACGGCATTTGAAGCGGTCGTAGGCTATTTGTATCTTTTAGGTGAAGAAGAAAGAATGATGGAACTTATTACTAAAGCTATCTCTTTCGTCGATGAAGGAGAGGGAGGAATGAATCATGGAACATGAATTTATCATTGGACGTAATCCGGTCCTAGAAGCCCTAAAGTCTGGGCGCGACATTAACAAACTATGGATTGCCGAAGGATCGCAAGGCGGTTCTATGGGGCAAATCACGCAGTTAGCAAAACGTAATGGTGTATTGGTGCAGTTTGTACCGAAAAAGAAAATTGAGCAAATGGTAGACGGTATTCATCAAGGAGTAGCTGCACAAGTTGCTGCTTATCAGTATGCAGAGTTAGATGATTTATTTAACTTAGCGGAAAAACGTAATGAAAGTCCGTTTTTTCTTCTGTTAGATGAGCTTGAAGATCCCCATAATTTAGGTTCTATTATGCGAACAGCTGATGCCGTTGGCGCACACGGTATTATTATTCCAAAGCGCCGTTCAGTTGGATTAACCGCCACTGTAGCTAAGGCCTCTACAGGAGCAATTGAACATGTTCCCGTAGCAAGGGTAACAAACCTATCAAGGACGATTGATGAATTAAAAGATCGAGGCGTATGGATTGTTGGAACAGATGCGAAAGAAAGCGATGATTACCGCAACTTAGATGGAGGTATGCCGCTTACGTTAGTGATTGGAAGCGAAGGAAAAGGCATGAGTCGTTTGATTCGTGAAAAATGCGACTTCCTTGTACAGCTTCCGATGGTTGGGCATGTTACATCGTTAAATGCATCTGTAGCAGCTAGTCTTCTCATGTATGAGGTTTACCGAAAACGCCATCCTCTAGGTGAATAAGAATGGATATTCTACTGGTGGATGGTTATAACATGATAGGTGCGTGGCCCGACCTAAGAAAGCTTAGAGATAATGATTTAGCCGGTGCTCGAGACCTGTTAATCGAAAAGATGGCAGAGTATCAAGCATATATGGGTTATCGTGTCATTATTGTCTTCGATGCTCATATGGTCGAAGGAATTGAAAAGAAGGCAAAAAATCATAAGGTTGACGTTGTATTTACAAGAGAAAATGAAACAGCGGATGAGTACATTGAAAAGCTGGCTCAAGAGCTAAACAATGTAAAGACACAGATTCATGTTGCTACATCTGATTTTACGGAGCAGTGGGCAATCTTTGGACAAGGTGCGCTTAGAATTTCTGCTCGAGAATTGTACAACGAAATTGAACAAATTGAGAAACATATTAATCTTGATGTGAAGTCTATTCAAAATCAAAAGCCAGCGGCACGCATTCAACTTTCCAATCAAGTAGCCGAAATTTTCGAAAAATGGCGCCGGGGACAGCGGTGAGGTTATTGACGGTACGGAATTAGCTACTGTATAATATTTCTATCTACTGTGCGGTCGGGGGGATCGATATGGGCGATAATTATGGGAGAAAACTGCATGCTCATTTCGAACAACAAGAGGATGAAACAGTTGTCGATCTTGTGCATAAAGGCGATATTGACGCATTAGAGTATTTGATTCATAAATACAAAAACTTTGTGCGAGCAAAGGCGCGGTCATATTTTTTAATTGGGGCAGACCGTGAAGATATTGTACAAGAAGGTATGATAGGGTTATATAAGGCAATTAGAGATTTTAGAGAAGATAAGCTAACTTCGTTTAAAGCTTTTGCTGAACTTTGCATTACGAGGCAAATTATTACCGCTATTAAAACCGCAACAAGGCAAAAACATATTCCATTAAACTCTTATGTATCATTGGACAAGCCAATATATGATGAAGAGTCCGACCGAACCTTAATGGATGTTATTTCGGGGACAAAAGTAGCAAATCCAGAAGAGTTGCTCATTAATCGAGAGAAGTTTGATGATATTGAATTAAAGATGGCTGAACTGTTAAGTGATCTTGAGCGAAAAGTTCTCGTTCTTTATTTAGATGGTCAATCTTATCAAGAGATTTCAGAAGAGTTAAACCGCCACGTCAAATCCATCGATAATGCACTTCAGCGTGTGAAGAGGAAATTAGAGCGCTACCTCGAGATTCGTGAAATCACAATGTAGCCTTCTATCCTCATATTGACATGCTAAGAAAGTCTGTGATACTTTTTTATAGACATTATCACTCTATAGGTGGTTGACATTATGCGTAAAAAAGTTGTACTTGCGTGTGTGCAATGCGCTAGTCGTAACTATACGACTATGAAAAACACACAGCAAAACGAAGATCGTTTAGAAATGAAGAAGTTTTGCAAAACGTGTAACGCACATACGATTCATCGTGAAACAAAGTAGATCAATAATCTGCACAGACTAATACCCCTTTTAATTTATTGGAGGTTACAAACATGAACCGTGTAGGAAATTTCTTGCGTGATGTTGGGCGTGAGATGAAGAAAGTAAGTTGGCCTAAAAAAAATGAGCTAACTCGTTATACAATTACTGTTATTTCTACAGTTGTATTTATGACACTCTTTTTTGTAGTAGTTGATTACGGAATTTCGTCACTTATTCGTTTAATCCCTTGAATAAATTGACTTAAATCATGGTATAATAAAGCTAAATTATGTTTTTTTCAGAAAAGCCCGGAGACGGGTTTTTTAATTTGCTTTAAGAATGATTGTGCTAGGAGTCAACTATTTTCCTAGTGCGTTGTCTGTGCAATAGATTAGGACATCTTATTTTATAGTGAGCTGGGAGGGAAGGACGTATAGTCCTCAGAAATGGAGAAAAATTGGTATGTAGTCCATACTTATTCTGGATATGAAAATAAAGTAAAAACAAATTTAGAAAAGCGCGTAGAAACAATGGGTATGCAAGATAAAATTTTCCGCGTTGTTGTTCCTGAAGAAGAAGAAAGAGAAATTAAGAACAACAAAGAAAAGATTACAAAGAAAAAAGTATTTCCAGGGTACGTGTTAGTTGAAATCATCATGACGGATGATTCATGGTATGTAGTTCGTAATACACCTGGCGTTACGGGCTTTGTAGGTTCAGCAGGTTCTGGATCAAAGCCAACTGCTCTTCTACCAGAAGAAGTAGAAATGATCTTAAAACAAATGGGCATGGACGAGAAGCATGCTGACTTTGACTTTGAACTAAAAGAAACAGTATTAGTTCAAGAAGGTCCGTTTGCAAACTTCGAAGGTACCATTGAAGAAATCGATACAGATAAACGTAAAGTTAAGGTTCATGTGGATATGTTCGGAAGACAAACGCCAGTAGAGCTAGACTTTACACAAATTGAAAAAATATAATCTGTAAGACCTTGCAATTCATGAAGTTTAATGTTAATATTTCATAAGTCAGTATGTCTCAAAACTAGAGACTAAAACAACTATTTCTTTATTTTATATATAAAGAACATTGAGTGGGAGGGCATCGCCCTATTACCACATCACGGACTTAAGGAGGTGTGTCTCGTGGCTAAAAAAGTAATTAAACTTGTTAAGTTACAAATTCCTGCAGGTAAAGCAAATCCAGCGCCACCAGTTGGTCCTGCATTAGGTCAAGCCGGTGTTAATATCATGGGTTTCTGTAAGGAGTTTAACGCTCGCACAGCTGATCAAGCTGGTCTTATCATTCCTGTTGAAATCACGGTATTTGAAGACCGTTCATTTACATTTATTACGAAAACTCCACCTGCTGCTGTACTACTTAAGAAAGCGGCTGGTATTGAGTCTGGTTCTGGTGAACCAAACCGTAATAAAGTTGCAACAGTCAAGCGTGACAAAGTGCGTGAGATTGCTGAAACTAAAATGCCTGACTTAAACGCTGCTAGCGTTGAATCTGCAATGCGCATGGTAGAAGGTACAGCGCGCAGTATGGGAATCGTAGTTGAAGACTAATTCCATTTGATTGGGTGTTAGAAGGTTGCGAGAAATGGAAGTTTTCCTATGCTCGCAACCTTTATTAGTGGGAGGTTATTCCGTTAAAACCACATAAGGAGGAAACAAAAATGGCTAAAAAAGGTAAAAAGTACGTTGAAGCTGCTAAGCTTGTAGATCGTACACAAACTTATTCAGTACAAGAAGCGATTGAATTAGTAAAGAAAACAAACACAACTAAATTTGATGCAACTGTAGAAGTAGCATTCCGTTTAGGAGTTGACCCTAAGAAAGCTGACCAACAAATTCGTGGTGCAGTAGTACTACCAAACGGTACAGGTAAAACTCAACGTGTATTAGTATTCGCTAAAGGCGAAAAAGCTAAAGAAGCTGAAGCTGCAGGCGCTGACTACGTTGGCGATGCTGACTACATCAACAAAATCCAACAAGGTTGGTTCGAGTTCGATGTAATCGTAGCTACTCCAGACATGATGGGTGAAGTTGGTAAACTTGGTCGTGTATTAGGACCTAAAGGTTTAATGCCAAACCCTAAAACTGGTACAGTAACATTTGATGTTCAAAAAGCAGTTAACGAAATCAAAGCTGGTAAAGTAGAATACCGCGTTGATAAAGCGGGTAACATCCACGTACCAATTGGTAAAGTATCTTTCGAAGAGAGCAAGTTAGTTGAAAACTTCACTACAATCTTCGAAACTATGGTAAAAGCTAAGCCGGCAGCAGCAAAAGGCACATACATGAAGAACGTAGCTGTTACTTCAACAATGGGCCCTGGTATCAAAGTTGATACTGCTTCATTCTCTGCTTAATAAATTTGGAAATAAATTGGTGTTGACTTTTTGAAAGTCCCTGATTATAATAGATAATGTTGTTAAAAAGAATAACATTTGTACCGTAGACAGTAGGTGCTGCAAAGCTTAATTTCCTACCGAGGTGTGTGAGATAAATTAGTGAAACGTTATGGTTCGCTTACTACACCTCCATGTCTTTATTGTCATGGAGGTTTTTTATTGCACCTTGTCTGAGTGTACGGAAGGAAATCTACAGGAGGTGTAAAGATGAGCAACGTAATTGAACAAAAGAAACAAGTCGTAGACGAAATTGCTGAAAAACTTCAAGCGAGTAACTCAATAGTTGTCGTTGACTACCGTGGTTTGAATGTTGCTGAAGTTACTGAACTTCGTAAGCAATTACGTGAAGCAGGCATTGAGTTCAAAGTTTACAAAAACACTTTAACTCGCCGTGCTGTAGAAAAACTTGAACTAACAGATCTTAATGATGCGTTAGTAGGTCCAAATGCAATCGCATTTGGTGGAGAAGATGTTGTTGCTCCAGCTAAAATTCTAAACAACTTCGCGAAAGAACACGAAGCGTTAGAAATCAAAGCTGGTGTAATTGAAGGTAATGTTGCATCTGTTGAAGAAATTAAAGCACTTGCAGAACTACCATCTCGCGAAGGCTTACTTTCTATGTTGCTTAGCGTGCTTCAAGCTCCAATTCGCAACCTTGCTCTTGCTACAAAAGCTGTGGCAGATCAAAAAGAAGAACAAGGTGCATAATCTAGTCTGTTATATATAACACAATCACAAGGAGGAAATTAACAATGACTCAAGAACAAATCATTGAAGCAGTTAAAAATATGACTGTTTTAGAACTTAACGATTTAGTAAAAGCAATCGAAGAAGAATTTGGCGTAACTGCTGCTGCTCCTGTAGCTGTAGCTGGCGGTGCTGCTGGTGAAGCTGCTGCTGAGAAAACTGAATTTGACCTAGTACTTGAAAGTGCTGGCGGACAAAAAATCAAAGTTATCAAAGTAGTACGTGAAATCACTGGTCTTGGCTTAAAAGAAGCTAAAGAAATCGTTGATAACGCTCCAAAAGCTCTTAAAGAAGGTATTTCTAAAGAAGAAGCTGAAGAAGCAAAAGCTAAACTTGAAGAAGTTGGCGCTTCTGTAGAAGTTAAGTAATTATTGCTTAACAACTGATATAAAAAAGCTCGCTTGTACAAGCGAGCTTTTTTGCTTCTGTCATCCTTTTCATTTATAGTAAAGAAGAACATATTGATTAGGAGGTTCTATTTTGACAGAACATTATTTTTCTAATACACCATCGTCTGCAAGTAATGAAGAGCGCTTTTCGTTTGAATTGAGAGGAACCTCTTTTTCATTTACGAGTGACCGCGGTGTTTTTTCAAAAAAAGAGGTCGATTTTGGATCGCGCCTGTTAATTGAAACGTTTCAAATGCCCGAGAGTCCCGGCCCGCTTCTGGATGTTGGATGCGGATATGGTCCAATTGGGTTGGCACTTGCAAAAGAGGACAGCCAAAGAAACGTTCATATGGTTGATGTTAATGAACGTGCATTAGCACTAGCTCAAAAAAATGCTGAAGTTAATTCAGTATCAAATGTTTCAATCTATCAAAGCTCTTGCTATGAAAATGTGAAGGAAACGAATTTTGCAGCTATTCTTAGTAATCCGCCGATCCGTGCGGGTAAAAAAGTTGTTCATGAAATTCTAGAAAAATCATTAGATCACCTTGCTGACCAAGGAGAGCTTTGGATTGTGATTCAGAAAAAGCAAGGAGCGCCATCTGCTCTTGCGAAATTAGAATCTCTATTTAATGAAGTAGAAGTAGTAGAAAAGAAAAAAGGGTATTATATCATATGTGCTAAAAAATGTTGACTAATATTTTTTAGTATGTTAGCATTATAAAATGCCAATATATAAATATTCCATATAAGCTCGGGTTATACATAAAATAAAAGGTATAATTTTGAATTATATGGGAAAAACTAATAAAATCAATAGTACGTTTTTATGAAATTGTGGTTTTCTATTTAAAGAGACCATTTTTCTTTTGTTCAATAATAAACATATGGTTTATTATATATTTTGAATAATAACGCTTGATTTGAGGGGTGAATCAGTTGACAGGTCAACTAGTTCAGTATGGACGCCACCGCCAACGCAGAAGTTATGCTCGTATTAGTGAAGTTTTAGAGTTACCGAACTTAATCGAGATTCAAACGGCTTCATACCAATGGTTTTTAGATGAAGGTTTACGAGAAATGTTCCAAGATATTTCTCCAATTGATGATTTTACAGGTAACTTATCACTAGAATTTATTGATTACAGCTTAGGTGAGCCAAAGTATTCAGTAGGAGAGTCTAAAGAACGTGATGTAACTTATGCAGCACCTCTTCGTGTTAAGGTGCGGTTAATTAATAAAGAAACAGGTGAAGTAAAAGACCAAGATGTGTTCATGGGAGATTTCCCATTGATGACCGAAACAGGTACCTTTGTAATTAACGGTGCTGAGCGTGTTATCGTATCACAGTTGGTTCGTTCACCAAGTGTTTACTATAGTGGAAAACTTGATAAAAACGGTAAAAAAGGATATACAGCAACTGTTATCCCTAACCGTGGTGCATGGCTAGAATATGAAACTGATGCAAAAGATGTAGTATACGTGCGTATTGATCGTACTCGTAAACTGCCAGTAACAGTACTGTTACGCGCGCTAGGTTTCGGTTCTGACCAAGAGATTATCGATTTAATCGGTGATAATGAATACATCCGTAATACGCTTGAAAAAGATAATACGGAAACAACGGAAAAAGCGCTATTAGAAATCTATGAGCGTTTACGTCCGGGTGAACCACCGACAGTTGAGAATGCGAAGTCTCTATTAGTATCTCGCTTCTTTGATCCAAAACGATATGACTTAGCGAACGTAGGTCGCTATAAAATTAATAAAAAGCTTCATATCAAACATCGCTTATTTAATCAAAAGCTAGCTGAAACATTAGTTGATCCTGAAACAGGTGAAATTATTGCAGAAAAAGGCGCAATGATTGACCGCCGTCTGCTAGATCGCTTGATTCCGATGCTTGAAGGTGGAGTAAACTTCAAAACTTATAGTCCGGTTGGTGGAGTAGTAGAAGACGATGTTACATTACAATCTATTAAGATTTATGCGCCAAATGATCCAGAAGGTGAAAAAATCATCACTGTATCAGGTAACGCATATGTAACAGAAGAAGTTAAAAATATCACACCTGCTGATATTTTAGCATCAATCAGTTACTTCTTTAACTTGCTTCATCAAGTAGGAGACACAGATGATATCGACCACTTAGGTAACCGTCGTCTGCGTTCTGTAGGTGAATTGTTACAAAACCAATTCCGTATCGGTTTATCTCGTATGGAACGTGTTGTTCGTGAAAGAATGTCAATTCAAGACACGAATACAATCACACCTCAACAATTAATTAATATTCGCCCAGTTATTGCGGCGATTAAAGAGTTCTTTGGAAGTTCTCAATTATCACAGTTCATGGATCAAACGAATCCATTAGGCGAATTGACGCACAAACGTCGTCTTTCAGCTCTAGGACCTGGTGGTTTAACTCGTGAGCGCGCTGGTTTCGAAGTGCGTGACGTTCACTACTCCCACTATGGCCGTATGTGTCCGATTGAAACGCCAGAGGGTCCGAATATCGGGTTAATCAACTCACTATCTTCTTATGCAAAAGTAAACAAATTCGGTTTCATCGAAACACCTTATCGTCGTATCGATCCTGAAACAGGTAAAGTGACAGAGCGAATTGACTACTTAACAGCTGATGAAGAAGATAACTATGTTGTAGCCCAAGCGAACGCTCGTCTAGGTGATGATGGTTCATTCTTAGATGAAAATGTCGTTGCACGTTTCCGTGGAGAAAACACGGTTATCCGTCGCGATCGTTTAGATTATATGGATGTATCACCAAAACAAGTTGTATCTGCCGCTACAGCATGTATCCCATTCTTAGAGAACGATGACTCTAACCGTGCATTAATGGGTGCGAACATGCAACGTCAAGCAGTACCTTTATTAAATCCTGAAGCACCAATCGTAGGTACAGGTATGGAATACGTATCTGGTAAAGACTCTGGTGCAGCCGTGATTTGTAAATATCCTGGCGTTGTAGAGCGCGTAGAAGCAAAACAAATTTTTGTTCGCCGCTATGAAGAAGTAGACGGACAAAAAGTTAAAGGTAACTTAGATCAATACAAATTATTAAAATTTGTTCGTTCTAACCAAGGTACTTGTTACAACCAGCGTCCAATTGTTTCAGTTGGCGACGAAGTAGTAAAAGGTGAGATCTTAGCCGACGGCCCTTCAATGGAAAAAGGTGAGCTTGCTTTAGGACGAAACGTAATGGTTGGTTTCATGACATGGGATGGTTACAACTATGAGGATGCCATCATCATGAGTGAACGCCTTGTGAAAGACGATGTATATACGTCTGTTCATATTGAAGAATATGAATCTGAGTCTCGTGATACGAAGCTTGGACCTGAAGAAATTACGCGTGACATTCCAAACGTAGGTGAAGATGCGCTTCGCAACTTAGATGAGCGTGGAATCATCCGCATTGGTGCAGAAGTAAAAGACGGAGATCTTTTAGTTGGTAAAGTAACGCCAAAAGGTGTAACAGAACTAACAGCTGAAGAACGTCTTCTACACGCTATCTTCGGTGAAAAAGCGCGTGAAGTTCGTGATACTTCTCTTCGTGTACCGCACGGCGGCGGTGGAATCATTCTTGATGTTAAAGTCTTCAACCGTGAAGATGGCGACGAATTACCACCAGGTGTAAACCAATTAGTCCGTGTATATATTGTTCAGAAACGTAAAATTTCTGAAGGTGACAAAATGGCCGGTCGTCACGGTAACAAAGGTGTAATTTCACGTATTTTACCTGAAGAAGATATGCCTTACCTACCAGACGGTACGCCAATTGACATCATGTTAAACCCATTAGGGGTACCATCTCGTATGAACATCGGTCAGGTGCTAGAGCTTCATTTAGGTATGGCTGCTCGTAAGCTTGGCATTCACGTTGCGTCTCCAGTATTTGATGGTGCGCGTGAGGAAGATGTTTGGGCAACAATCGAAGAAGCTGGCATGTCTCGTGATGCTAAAACAGTTCTATATGATGGTCGAACAGGTGAACCATTCGATAACCGTGTATCAGTAGGAATCATGTACATGATCAAACTTGCTCACATGGTAGACGATAAACTTCACGCTCGTTCTACTGGACCATACTCACTTGTTACACAACAACCACTTGGTGGTAAAGCGCAGTTCGGTGGACAGCGTTTTGGTGAGATGGAGGTATGGGCACTTGAAGCATACGGTGCTGCTTACACATTACAAGAGATCTTAACAGTGAAATCAGATGACGTAGTAGGTCGTGTGAAAACATACGAAGCAATTGTTAAAGGTGAAAACATTCCAGAACCTGGCATACCTGAATCGTTCAAAGTATTAATTAAAGAACTACAAAGTTTAGGTATGGATGTGAAGATGCTTTCTGCTGACGAGCAAGAAATTGATATCATGGACTCAGAAGAGGACCATGAGCAACCAACAGAATCAATTATTGCAGATAACGAAGAAAGCCTTTCTGAAGGACAAAAAGATCCTGTCACAAAAGAGTAAGGAATTACTTTCATATAAACGTTAAGGGAAAAAACCTGTAGATTAAAAGGGAGGTAGGCTCCTTGCTAGATGTAAATAACTTTGAGTATATGAAAATCGGTCTAGCTTCGCCAGATAAAATTCGTTCTTGGTCGTACGGTGAGGTAAAAAAACCTGAAACGATCAACTATCGTACGTTAAAACCTGAAAAAGACGGCTTATTCTGTGAGCGTATTTTTGGTCCACAAAAGGACTGGGAATGTCACTGCGGAAAATATAAGCGCGTTCGTTATAAAGGTGTTGTATGTGATCGTTGCGGCGTAGAAGTTACGCGCGCAAAAGTTCGTCGTGAACGCATGGGTCACATCGAACTAGCTGCACCTGTTTCTCATATTTGGTACTTTAAAGGTATTCCTAGCCGCATGGGACTTGTCTTAGACATGTCCCCTCGTGCGCTAGAGGAAATCATTTATTTTGCTTCTTATGTAGTAACAGATGCTGGTGATACACCACTTGAAAAGAAACAGCTTTTATCAGAGAAAGAATACCGTGCGTATCGTGAGAAGTACGGACAAACTTTCCATGCAGCAATGGGTGCTGAAGCTGTTAAGAAATTATTGCATGACATCGATCTTGATAAAGAAGTAGATGCTTTGAAAGAAGAATTGAAAACTGCTCAAGGTCAACGTCGTACACGTGCTATTAAACGTTTAGAAGTACTAGAGGCTTTTCGTCATTCTGGTAACGAACCTTCTTGGATGATTTTAGACGTTCTACCGGTTATTCCGCCAGAACTTCGTCCAATGGTTCAATTAGATGGTGGACGCTTTGCTACGTCTGATCTAAATGATTTATATCGCCGTGTAATTAACCGTAACAACCGCTTAAAGCGTTTATTAGACCTTGGAGCTCCTAGCATTATCGTTCAAAACGAAAAGCGTATGCTTCAAGAAGCTGTAGATGCATTAATCGATAATGGTCGTCGCGGACGTCCGGTAACAGGACCAGGTAACCGTCCATTAAAATCTCTTTCTCACATGTTAAAAGGTAAGCAAGGTCGCTTCCGTCAAAACTTATTAGGTAAACGTGTTGACTACTCTGGCCGTTCGGTAATCGTTGTAGGTCCGAACTTAAAGATGTATCAATGTGGTCTTCCAAAAGAAATGGCGTTAGAGCTTTTCAAACCTTTCGTAATGAAAGAGCTTGTTGAACGCGGTTTAGCTCATAACATCAAGAGTGCAAAACGTAAAATTGAACGCGTGCAACCTGAAGTATGGGACGTATTAGAATCGGTTATTAAAGAGCATCCAGTTCTTTTAAACCGTGCACCAACTCTACACAGATTAGGTATTCAAGCATTTGAACCTACGCTTGTAGAAGGTCGCGCTATCCGTCTTCACCCGCTTGTATGTACAGCATATAACGCTGACTTTGACGGTGACCAAATGGCGGTTCACGTTCCATTATCTGCAGAAGCACAAGCAGAAGCACGTATCTTAATGCTTGCTGCTCAAAATATCTTGAACCCTAAAGATGGTAAACCAGTTGTTACACCTTCACAGGATATGGTATTAGGTAACTACTACTTAACGCTTGAGCGTGAAGAGGCAGTTGGAGAAGGTATGGTGTTCAAGGATACAAATGAAGCACTATTAGCGTACCAAAACGGTTATGTGCATCTTCATACACGTGTAGGTGTGTATGCAGGTTCTTTAAACAACGAAACGTTTACAGAAGCACAAAATCAACAGTTGCTTGTTACAACGGTTGGTAAATTAGTTTTCAACGAAATTTTACCAAAATCGTTCCCATACATTAACGAACCAACAAGAGAAAACTTAGAAGTGAAAACTCCTGAGAAGTACTTTGTTGAAAAAGGTGCAGATGTGAAGGAATTCATCAAGAATCAACCGGCTATCGCACCGTTTAAGAAAAAAATCTTAGGTAATATTATCGCTGAAGTATTTAAACGTTTCAAAATTACTGAGACTTCTAAAATGCTTGACCGTATGAAAGACCTAGGTTTCAAATATTCTACTAAAGCTGGTATTACAGTTGGTGTAGCTGATATCGTGGTTTTAGGAGAAAAAGAAGTTATCCTAACAGAAGCGCAAGCTAAAGTAGATAACGTACTAAAACAATTCCGTCGCGGTTTAATTACTGAAGATGAGCGTTATGAGCGTGTTATCTCTGTATGGAGTAGCGCGAAAGACGTTATCCAAGGTAAATTAATGGCGTCATTAGACAAACGCAACCCAATCTTCATGATGAGTGACTCTGGTGCCCGTGGTAACGCATCTAACTTCACTCAGCTTGCAGGTATGCGTGGACTAATGGCCAACCCGTCTGGTCGTATCATTGAGTTACCAATCAAATCTAGTTTCCGTGAAGGTTTAACAGTATTAGAGTACTTTATCTCTACCCATGGTGCACGTAAAGGTCTTGCCGATACGGCTCTTAAAACAGCTGACTCAGGTTACCTTACTCGTCGTCTGGTTGACGTGGCACAAGACGTTATCGTACGTGATGACGACTGTGGTACAGACCGCGGTATTCTGGCTGTTGCAATCAAAGAAGGAACAGAAGAAATTGAGAAACTTGATGAGCGTCTAATTGGACGTTATGCAAGAAAAACACTACTTCACCCAGGAACAAACGAAGTGTTAGTGAAAGAAAACGAACTAATTACAGAAGATCTAGCTGAAACAATTGTGGATGCTGGTGTTGAAGAAGTATGGATTCGTTCTGCATTCACTTGTAACACTCGCCACGGTGTATGTAAAAAATGTTACGGTCGTAACCTTGCAACTGGTTCAGAAGTTGAAGTGGGTGAAGCAGTTGGTATCATCGCTGCTCAATCTATCGGTGAGCCAGGTACACAATTAACGATGCGTACATTCCATACAGGTGGGGTTGCTGGAGACGATATCACTCAAGGTTTACCGCGTATCCAAGAGATCTTCGAAGCGCGTAACCCTAAAGGTCAAGCCGTTATTTCTGAAATTGAAGGTACAATTGCCGGCATTTCTGAAGGACGCGATCGTCAACATGAAATTACTGTTCAAGGAGAGATTGAAACTCGTTCTTACACAGCTCCGTACAGTGCCCGTCTGAAAGTTATTGAAGGACAGCGCATTGCACGTGGTCAAGAATTAACAGAAGGTTCAATTGATCCTAAAGAATTACTAAAAGTAAAAGACATCACGGCTGTACAAGAGTACTTGCTTCGTGAGGTGCAAAAAGTATACCGTATGCAAGGGGTAGAAATTGGAGATAAACACGTAGAGGTAATGGTTCGCCAAATGCTTCGTAAAGTGCGCGTAATGGATTCAGGAGATACAGATGTATTACCAGGTTCATTACTTGATATTCACCAATTCACTGATGCAAATGAAAAAGTATTACTTGAAGGCAATCGTCCAGCGACGGGTCGTCCTGTATTACTTGGTATTACAAAAGCATCTCTTGAAACTGATTCCTTCTTATCTGCTGCATCATTCCAAGAAACAACGCGTGTTCTTACTGATGCTGCAATCAAAGGAAAACGTGATGAGTTGCTTGGACTTAAAGAGAATGTTATCATTGGTAAGCTAGTTCCGGCTGGTACAGGTATGACGAGATATCGTAATGCTGAACCGATCAAAAACCAAGCTGAAGAAACGGTAACAATCGACTAATTATAAAATCATTACTCTAGAATGGATGTTTTTTTAAAAAACTACAAAACGTTAGTTGACATCCATTCTAGGGAATGATACTATATCAAAGGTGCTCCTATAAACTACCTGTTACTTTGGAGGATATGATAATGTCTTATGAAAAAGTATTACAGGCTGATCATATTATTGTAGGAACAAAGCAGACGGTGAAAGCATTAAAAAAAGGTACAGTAAAGGAAGTCATCATTGCTGAAGACGCTGATTTTTATGTCACATCCATTGTGGCAAAAACGGCACAGCAAGAAAACGTTCCGTATACGTATGTCCCTTCTATGCGAAAGCTTGGTCAAGCTTGTAGGATAGAAGTTAACGCTGCAACTGTTGCAATTATTAGTTAACACGTTTTTGAACTTTTAGTTTCAAAGACTTTGTTTTTTGCTAAAAAATGAACCACCTGGATGTGTGGTCTTACAAAAGGCGAAAGGAGGAAAATTTAAATGCCTACTATTAACCAATTAATCCGTAATGGTCGTGTGAGTAAAGGTAAAAAATCTGACTCACCTGCTTTAAACAGAGGTTACAACAGCTTCAAAAAAGCTCAAACTAACCAATCTTCTCCACAAAAACGTGGTGTATGTACACGTGTGGGTACTATGACACCGAAGAAACCGAACTCGGCTCTTCGTAAATATGCTCGTGTACGTTTAACAAACGGTATCGAGGTAACAGCTTATATCCCAGGTATTGGTCACAACTTACAAGAACACAGCGTGGTACTTATCCGCGGTGGACGTGTAAAAGATTTACCAGGGGTACGTTACCATATCGTACGTGGTGCACTTGATACTGCTGGTGTGGATGGCCGTATGCAAGGTCGTTCTAAATATGGTACTAAGCGACCAAAAGCAGCTAAAAAATAATAGCTTAACAATTAATAGATAAACTTTTAAAAGTGAAAGGAGGAAGTAGAATGCCACGTAAGGGACCTGTTGCAAAAAGAGACGTATTACCAGATCCGATTTACAATTCTAAGCTTGTATCTCGCTTAATCAACAAAATGATGCTTGATGGAAAGCGCGGTAAGTCACAAGCTATTCTTTATAGAGCATTCGATTTAGTACAAGAGCGCAGTGGTAAAGAAGCTATGGAAGTATTCGACCAAGCTCTTAAAAACATCATGCCTGTACTAGAAGTTAGAGCACGCCGTGTAGGGGGTTCTAACTACCAAGTTCCTGTAGAAGTACGTCCAGAGCGTCGTACTACTTTAGGTCTTCGTTGGTTAGTAAACTATGCTCGTCTTCGTGGAGAAAAAACGATGGAAGAGCGTTTAGCTAACGAAATCCTTGATGCAGCTAACAACACTGGTGCTGCAGTTAAGAAACGTGAAGATACTCACAAAATGGCAGAAGCTAACAAAGCATTTGCTCATTACCGTTGGTAATCTTTTAACGAAACTTTTTAAAAAACAAATCATAATATGGAAGGAGAAATACCTAAGATGGCAAGAGAGTTCTCCTTAGAAAACACTCGTAATATTGGGATCATGGCTCACATTGATGCTGGTAAAACAACAACAACTGAGCGTGTTCTTTATTATACTGGCCGTATCCATAAAATTGGTGAAACTCATGAAGGAGCTTCACAAATGGACTGGATGGAGCAAGAGCAAGAACGTGGTATCACTATCACGTCTGCTGCGACAACTGCTTCTTGGAAAGGTCACCGCGTTAACATCATCGATACTCCTGGACACGTAGACTTCACTGTTGAAGTTGAGCGTTCATTACGTGTACTTGATGGCGCTGTGGCAGTTCTTGATGCTCAATCTGGTGTTGAGCCTCAAACAGAAACAGTATGGCGTCAAGCGACTACGTACGGTGTTCCCCGTGTCGTATTCGTTAACAAAATGGACAAAATTGGTGCTGACTTCTTGTACTCTGTAAAAACGATCCACGATCGTTTAGGTGCAAATGCTCACCCAATTCAGTTGCCAATTGGTGCTGAAGATGAGTTCGAAGCAATCATTGACCTAGTGGAAATGAAAGCATACTTCTACGAAGATGACTTAGGTACTCGTTCAGAGTCTCGTGAAATTCCTGAGGAATACAAAGAGCAAGCTGAAGAATACCGTGCAAGCTTAGTAGAAGCTGTTGCAGAACTTGATGAAGAATTAATGATGAAGTACTTAGACGAAGGCGAGCTTACAGTTGAAGAACTAAAAGCTGGTATCCGTAAAGGTACTTGTGACGTTGAATTCTACCCAGTTATCTGTGGTTCAGCATTCAAAAACAAAGGTGTACAATTAATGCTAGATGCAGTAATTGACTACCTACCATCTCCAGTAGATGTACCATCAATCCAAGGTATCGTACCTGACACAGAAGAAGAAGTTACGCGTGAGTCTAGCGACAACGCTCCTTTCTCAGCATTAGCGTTCAAAGTTATGACGGACCCTTATGTTGGTAAATTAACGTTCTTCCGTGTGTACTCTGGTGTACTAAGCTCTGGTTCATACATCAAAAACTCTACAAAAGGTAAGCGTGAGCGTGTAGGTCGTATCCTACAAATGCATGCTAACTCTCGTGAAGAGATTTCTGAAGTATACGCTGGAGATATCGCGGCAGCTGTAGGATTAAAAGATACTTCTACTGGTGATACTCTATGTGACGAAAAGAGTCTTGTAATTCTTGAGTCTATGGAATTCCCAGAGCCAGTTATCTCTTTATCTGTTGAGCCAAAATCAAAAGCTGACCAAGATAAAATGACTACAGCTCTTCAAAAGTTACAAGAAGAAGATCCAACTTTCCGTGCGGAAACTAATACAGAGACTGGTCAAATCATCATCTCTGGTATGGGTGAGCTTCACCTTGACATCATCGTTGACCGTATGCGTCGCGAATTCAAAGTAGAAGCAAACGTTGGTGCTCCTCAGGTAGCTTACCGTGAAACTTTCCGCGCTGGTGCGAAAGTTGAAGGTAAATTCGCTCGTCAATCTGGTGGTCGTGGACAATTCGGTCACGTTTGGATTGAGTTCGAACCTAACGAAGAAGGAAAAGGCTTTGAATTTGAGAACAAAATCGTTGGTGGTGTAGTTCCACGTGAATACATCCCTGCAGTTCAAGCTGGTCTTGAAGATGCATTACAAAACGGTGTTGTTGCTGGTTATCCATTAATCGATATCAAAGCTGCTTTAGTTGATGGATCTTACCATGACGTTGACTCAAGTGAGATGGCGTTTAAAATTGCCGCTTCTATGGCTCTTAAAAACGCAGTATCAAAATGTAGCCCAGCTATCCTTGAACCAATGATGAAGGTTGAAGTTGTTATCCCTGACGAATACTTAGGAGATATCATGGGTGACATTACGTCTCGTCGTGGACGTGTAGAAGGTATGGAAGCACGCGGTAACGCTCAAGTTGTACGTGCATTCGTTCCACTTTCTGAAATGTTTGGTTATGCAACTGCATTACGTTCAAACACTCAAGGTCGCGGAACATATTCTATGCACTTCGATCACTACGAAGAAGTTCCTAAATCAATTTCAGAAGAAATTATTAAAAAAAATAAAGGTGAATAATTGATTTTCACTCTTTATTGAAGTATAACTACTTATGTACGCTGTGAAAGTGGAGCTCATTCCCTTTCACGGCCTCATAAAACATAAACTACATGAATTTTAAGGAGGATTTTCGAATGGCTAAGGAAAAATTCGACCGTTCAAAAACACATGCCAATATCGGTACAATTGGTCACGTTGACCATGGTAAAACAACTTTAACAGCTGCTATCACTACTGTTCTTGCTAAGAAAAGTGGTAAAGGTGCAGCAATGGCTTACGACATGATCGACGCTGCTCCAGAAGAGCGCGAGCGTGGAATCACAATCTCAACTGCACACGTTGAGTACGAAACTGACACTCGTCACTATGCACACGTTGACTGCCCAGGACATGCTGACTATGTTAAAAACATGATCACTGGTGCTGCTCAAATGGATGGCGGTATCTTAGTAGTATCTGCTGCTGATGGTCCAATGCCACAAACTCGTGAGCACATCCTTCTTTCTCGTCAAGTAGGTGTACCTTACCTAGTTGTATTCTTAAACAAATGTGACATGGTAGACGACGAAGAGCTACTTGAATTAGTAGAAATGGAAGTACGTGACCTTCTTTCTGAATACGACTTCCCTGGTGACGATGTACCAGTAATCAAAGGTTCTGCTCTTAAAGCTCTTGAAGGCGAAGCTGATTGGGAAGCTAAAATCATCGAGCTTATGGACGCTGTTGATGAGTACATCCCAACTCCAGAACGTGACACTGAAAAACCATTCATGATGCCAGTTGAGGACGTATTCTCAATCACTGGTCGTGGTACAGTTGCTACAGGTCGTGTAGAGCGTGGACAAGTTAAAGTTGGTGACGTTATCGACATCATCGGTTTAACTGAAGAGCCAAAATCTACTACTGTAACAGGTGTAGAAATGTTCCGTAAGCTTCTTGACTATGCTGAAGCTGGCGACAACATTGGTGCTTTACTTCGTGGTGTAGCACGTGAAGAAATCCAACGTGGACAAGTATTAGCTAAACCAGGCTCAATCACTCCACACACTAAATTTACTGCTGAAGTATACGTTCTTTCTAAAGACGAAGGTGGACGTCACACTCCATTCTTCACAAACTACCGTCCACAGTTCTACTTCCGTACAACTGATGTAACTGGTATTTGTAACTTACCTGAAGGCGTAGAAATGGTAATGCCTGGCGACAACATCGAAATGACTGTTGAACTTATCGCTCCAATCGCGATTGAAGAAGGTACTAAATTCTCAATCCGTGAAGGTGGACGTACAGTAGGCGCTGGCGTTGTAGCTAAAATTAGCGAGTAATTTCTCGTTTCAGTAAAGGGAGTAGGGTAACCTACTCCTTTTTTATTTGGTGATAAAAGGTAAAGATAGTTTTTACTATTACACTTGCAAAATGATCTCCTTTTATATATAATGAAAAAAGTGTGCGACACATAAAAAAGTTTTTTAACTTTATTGTTGCAATATGAACCCATTTTTAGTATAATAAAAATGTTGGTCTTTGACTGCGATGATGCGGAAGGTTGCCGACACACCCGGCCGCTTTGCCATGGCGAGTGTGGGGAAATTTCCGCGGAGAATGTCTATTGTAAAATAGGCGAAAAAGGAGGGAAAATAATGGCAAAAGAAAAAATTCGCATTCGTTTAAAAGCATATGATCACAGAATTCTTGATCAATCTGCTGAGAAAATCGTAGAAACTGCAAAACGTTCTGGTGCGGCTGTATCTGGTCCGATTCCATTACCGACTGAAAAATCAATTTATACAATTCTACGTGCAGTACACAAATATAAAGATTCTCGTGAGCAGTTCGAAATGCGCACGCATAAACGCTTAATTGATATCGTGAATCCAACACCACAAACTGTTGATTCATTAATGCGTTTAGACTTACCATCTGGTGTAGATATCGAAATTAAACTTTAATTTAAAATAAAGAATGAAAAGATACTTAGGAGGTGTGACTAATGGCCAAAGGAATCTTAGGAAGAAAGATCGGTATGACTCAAGTATTTGCTGAAAATGGTGACTTGATCCCAGTAACAGTAATTGAAGCTTCTGCTAACGTAGTTCTTCAAGTTAAAAACGCTGAGACAGACGGTTACGAAGCAATCCAATTAGGTTTCGAAGATATCCGTGAAAAACTATCTAACAAACCTGCAAAAGGACATGCTACTAAAGCTAATACTGCTCCTAAGCGCTTCATCCGTGAGTTACGCGGTGTGGACGCTTCAGCATATGAAGTTGGTCAAGAAGTCAAGGTTGATATTTTCGCAGAAGGCGATGTAATTGATGTAACAGGAATCTCAAAAGGTAAAGGTTTCCAAGGTGCTATTAAACGCCACGGACAATCTCGCGGACCTATGTCTCATGGTTCTCGCTACCACCGTCGCCCAGGTTCAATGGGCCCTGTAGCTCCAAACCGCGTATTCAAAGGTAAATTATTACCAGGACGCATGGGTGGAGAGCGCATCACTGTGCAAAACTTATCAATCGTTAAAGTTGACGCAGAACGCAATCTTTTATTAGTAAAAGGTAACGTGCCAGGAGCTAGAAAATCTCTAGTTACTGTTAAATCTGCAGTTAAATCTAAATAATAATTCTTCGAGAAAGGAGGAATAACCAATGCCAAAAGTAGCATTGTTTAACCAAAACGGTGAAAACGTTGGAGAAATCGAACTTCAAGATGCCGTTTTCGGTATCGAACCAAACAACAAAGTACTTTTCGACGCGATCGTAATGCAACGCGCATCTCAACGTCAAGGTACTTCTAAAGTTAAAAATCGTTCTGAAGTAAGAGGCGGTGGCCGTAAGCCATGGCGTCAAAAAGGTACTGGTCGTGCTCGTCAAGGATCTATCCGTTCTCCACAATGGCGTGGTGGTGGCGTAGTATTTGGTCCAGTTCCAAGAAGCTATAGCTACAAATTACCTAAAAAAGTTCGTCGTTTAGCAATTAAGTCTGCATTATCAACTAAAGTTCAAGATAACAGCATCGTTGTTCTTGAAGCTCTTTCTTTTGATGCTCCAAAAACAAAAGAAATGGTAGCAGTTCTTAAAAACCTAACAGTAGAACGCAAAGCATTAGTAGTAACTGCTGATCTTAACGAAAACGTTGCACTTTCAGCACGTAATATTCCTGGTGTAACAGTTGTTGCAGCTAATGGTTTAAGCGTATTAGACGTTATGAACCATGATAAGCTTGTAATCACTAAAGACGCAGTTGAAAAAGTAGAGGAGGTGCTTGCATAATGAAAGATCCTCGTGATATTATTAAGCGCCCCGTAATTACAGAACGTTCAACAGACTTAATGGCTGAGAAAAAATATACGTTTGATGTTGATGTAAGAGCTAATAAAACTGAGGTTAAAGATGCTATCGAAAAAATCTTTGACGTAAAAGTTGAAAAAGTAAACATCATGAACTACAAAGGTAAATTCAAGCGTGTAGGTCGCTACAGTGGTCTTACTAACCGTCGTCGTAAAGCGGTAGTAACACTAACTCAAGAAAGCAACGAAATCGAATTCTTCGAAGCTTAAGATTACTAGAGAAGGAGGGAAATTGAGATGGCGATTAAAAAGTATAAACCAACCTCAAATGGTCGTCGTGGCATGTCAGTTTCTGATTTCGCTGAAATTACTACTGACAAACCAGAAAAATCGTTACTTGCACCTGTCAAGAGAAAAGGTGGTCGTAACAACCAAGGTAAATTGACTGTTCGTCACCAAGGTGGTGGGCACAAGCGTCAATACCGTATCATCGATTTTAAACGCGATAAAGATGGAATACCTGGACGCGTTGCTACAATCGAATATGATCCAAACCGTTCAGCTAACATCGCATTAATTCATTATGCTGATGGTGAAAAACGTTACATCCTTGCTCCTAAAAACCTAAAAGTAGGTTTAGAAGTTATGTCAGGTCCTGAAGCTGACATTAAAGTAGGTAACGCGCTTCCTTTAGCTAACATTCCTGTTGGTACAGTAGTACACAACATCGAATTGAAACCTGGTAAAGGTGGACAATTAGTTCGTTCTGCAGGTACATCTGCTCAAGTACTTGGTAAAGAAGGTAAATACGTATTAGTACGTTTAACTTCTGGTGAAGTACGCATGATTCTTGCAACTTGTCGTGCAACTGTAGGTCAAGTTGGTAACGAACAACACGAGTTAATCAACATCGGTAAAGCCGGTCGTTCTCGTTGGTTAGGTATCCGTCCAACTGTACGTGGTTCTGTAATGAACCCTAACGATCACCCACACGGTGGTGGTGAAGGACGTGCTCCAATCGGACGTAAGTCTCCAATGAGTCCATGGGGTAAACCAACACTTGGTTACAAAACTCGTAAGAAGAAAAACAAATCCGATAAATTTATCGTTCGTCGTCGTAAAAAATAACGGGATTGAGCTACGGTTCAAACGAACCGTAGGACAATCACGAAGGGAGGTTCATTTATGGGTCGCAGCTTAAAGAAAGGACCTTTTGTAGATGACCATTTAATCAACAAAATTGAGAAGTTAAACGAAACTGACAGCAAGCAAGTAGTAAAAACTTGGTCTCGTCGTTCAACTATCTTCCCTCAGTTCATTGGTCATACAATTGCTGTATATGACGGTCGTAAACATGTACCAGTTTATGTTACTGAAGACATGGTAGGTCACAAACTTGGTGAATTCGCACCATCTCGTACTTACAAAGGTCACGCAAGTGATGATAAGAAAACAAGACGCTAATATGAGAGGAGGCTTTTAAATGCAAGCTAAAGCTGTCGCGAGAACAGTACGTATTGCTCCTCGTAAAGTTCGTTTAGTTGTAGATTTAATTCGAGGTAAGCAAGTGGGTGAAGCGCTAGCAGTGCTACTTCACACGCCAAAGGCTGCTTCTCCAGTCGTTGAGAAAGTATTAAAATCTGCTATTGCCAATGCAGAACACAATTATGAAATGGACGCTAACAATTTAGTTATTACTGACGCTTTTGTTAACGAAGGTCCAACTTTAAAACGTTTCCGTCCACGCGCTATGGGACGTGCAAGCCAAATTAACAAGCGCACAAGCCACATCACAATCGTGGTATCAGAAAAGAAGGAGGGATAATTCATGGGTCAAAAGGTAAATCCGGTCGGTCTTCGCGTCGGTGTCATCCGTGATTGGGAATCAAGATGGTTCGCTGGCAAAGACTACGCTGACTTATTACATGAAGACTTAAAAGTACGTGAATATATCGCTAAACGTTTAAACGATGCAGCTGTTTCTAAAGTTGAAATCGAACGCGCTGCTAACCGCTTAAACGTAACGATCCACACTGCAAAACCTGGTATGGTAATTGGTAAAGGTGGTACTGAAGTAGAATCACTTCGTAAAGCTCTTAACCAATTAACAGGCAAGCGTGTACACATTAACATCCTTGAAATTAAACGAGCAGATTTAGATGCTAAACTAGTAGCTGAAAACATCGCTCGCCAACTTGAGAACCGTGTATCATTCCGTCGTGCTCAAAAGCAAGCTATCCAACGTAGCATGCGTGCTGGCGCACAAGGTATCAAAACAATGGTATCTGGTCGTTTAGGCGGAGCTGATATTGCTCGTTCTGAATATTACAGTGAAGGTACAGTTCCACTTCATACACTTCGCGCTGATATTGACTATGCTCACGCTGAAGCAGATACTACTTATGGTAAACTTGGTGTGAAAGTATGGATCTATCGTGGAGAGGTTCTTCCTACTAAAAAGAAAACTGAGGAAGGAGGAAAATAATTATGTTATTACCAAAACGCGTTAAATATCGTCGCGAACACCGCGGAAAAATGCGTGGACGCGCTAAAGGTGGTACGGAAGTACATTTCGGTGAATTCGGTTTACAAGCTACTGAAGCTTCTTGGATTACAAACCGTCAAATCGAAGCTGCTCGTATCGCAATGACTCGTTACATGAAACGTGGCGGTAAAGTATGGATTAAAATTTTCCCTTCTAAACCTTATACTGCTAAGCCTCTAGAAGTCCGAATGGGTTCTGGTAAAGGTGCTCCTGAAGGTTGGGTAGCAGTTGTTAAACCTGGAAAAGTAATGTTTGAAATTTCAGGTGTACCTGAAGAGGTTGCACGTGAAGCTTTACGTTTAGCTGCACACAAGCTACCTGTAAAATGTAAGTTTGTAAAACGTGAAGAAATTGGTGGTGATTCTAATGAAAGCTAATGAAATTCGTGACCTTACCACTGCTGAAATTGAACAAAAAGTTAAGGCTTTAAAAGAAGAGTTGTTTAACCTTCGTTTCCAATTAGCGACTGGACAATTAGAGAATACTACTCGTATTCGCGAAGTGCGCAAATCGATCGCTCGTATGAAAACTGTAGTTCGTGAAAGAGAGATTGCTGCTAATAAATAATTAAGTCTGAGAGGAGGCTTTCAGAATGAGTGAACGCAACCAACGTAAAGTTTACACTGGCCGCGTAGTTTCTGACAAAATGGATAAGACTGTTACTGTTCTTGTTGAAACTTACAAAAAGCATTCGCTTTATGGCAAGCGTGTAAAATACTCAAAGAAATTCAAAGCTCACGATGAAAACAATACAGCTCAACTAGGCGATATCGTGAAGATCATGGAAACTCGTCCGTTATCAGCTACTAAACGTTTCCGTCTAGTAGAAGTTGTAGAAAAAGCTGTTATCATCTAATAGTTAAGATAGATCGGATAAGAATGATTCATCCGAAGGGAGGTTTCGTACATGATTCAACAAGAATCTCGTTTAAAAGTTGCAGACAACTCTGGTGCACGTGAGGTACTTACTATTAAAGTACTTGGTGGTTCAGGTCGCAAGACAGCAAACATTGGTGATGTTATCGTTTGTACGGTGAAACAAGCAACACCAGGAGGCGTTGTTAAAAAAGGTGACGTTGTTAAAGCTGTTGTTGTACGTACAAAAAGTGGTGTTCGCCGTACTGACGGTTCTTACATCCGTTTCGACGAAAATGCTTGCGTAATCATCCGTGACGACAAAGGACCACGTGGTACTCGTATCTTCGGACCAGTTGCTCGTGAATTACGTGATAACAACTTCATGAAGATCGTATCATTAGCTCCAGAAGTTATCTAATTGATATATAGAACAAATACAAAATGCCTTTTAAGGAGGTGCGAATAGGATGCATGTTAAAAAGGGCGACAAAGTAGTGGTTATCTCTGGTAAAGACAAAGGTAAGCAAGGTGAAGTACTTGCAGCTTTCCCAAAGAAAGACCGTGTACTTGTTGAAGGCGTGAACGTTGTTAAAAAACACTCTAAACCTTCTCAAGTAAATCCACAAGGTGGAATCGTTAGCCAAGAGGCACCTATCCACGTATCAAACGTAATGCCGTTGGATCCTAAATCTGGTGAGCCAACTCGTGTTGGGTACCAAGTTATCGATGGCAAAAAGGTACGTGTAGCAAAAAAATCTGGTGAAACTTTAGATAAATAATTAATGAAATGTGAAGGGAGGTTTAGTTCACATGAACCGTCTTAAAGAGAAATTTACAAAAGAGATTACTCCTGCTCTAGTTAGCAAGTTTAATTATGAATCTGTAATGCAAGTGCCAAAAATCGACAAGATCGTAATCAACATGGGTATCGGTGATGCTGTTTCTAACTCAAAAGCTTTAGATAACGCTGTTGAAGAACTAGCTGAAATCACTGGTCAAAAACCTGTTGTAACTCGTGCGAAAAAATCTATCGCTGGTTTCCGTCTTCGTGAAGGTATGCCAATCGGTGCGAAAGTTACTTTACGCGGCGAGCGTATGTACGAATTCTTCGATAAACTAGTATCAGTATCACTTCCACGTGTGCGTGATTTCCGTGGTGTATCTAAAAAAGCATTTGATGGTCGTGGAAACTACACGTTAGGTGTTAAAGAACAATTGATCTTCCCAGAGATCGATTATGATAAAGTAACTAAAGTTCGTGGTATGGATATCGTTATTGTTACAACAGCAAACACTGATGAAGAAGCTCGTGAGCTTTTAACTCAGTTCGGTATGCCATTCCAGAAGTAATAACTGCCAACGTTAAGCAGAGGAGGCGAAAATGTGGCTAAAAAATCAATGATTGCGAAGCAAAAACGCCAGCAAAAATTCCAAGTACAAGAGTATACACGTTGCGAACGTTGTGGACGTCCACACTCAGTACTACGTAAATTCAAGCTTTGCCGTATTTGTTTCCGTGAGCTTGCTTATAAAGGTCAAATTCCTGGTGTTAAAAAAGCTAGTTGGTAAAACCCAAGTTTGGGAAGGAGGTAAATTAATATGGTAATGACTGATCCTATTGCAGATTTACTAACTCGTATCCGCAATGCGAACATGGTTCGTCATGAGAAAATTGAAGTTCCTGCTTCTAACATTAAGAAGCAAATTGCAGAAATCCTTAAGCGTGAGGGTTTCGTACGTGATGTAGAATACATCGAAGATAACAAACAAGGTATTATCCGTATCTTCTTAAAATACGGTTCAAATAACGAACGTGTAATTACAGGCTTAAAACGTATCAGTAAACCTGGTCTACGTGTTTATGCAAAAACTAACGAAGTACCACGTGTACTTAACGGTTTAGGTATCGCAATCGTTTCTACTTCTCAAGGTGTTTTAACTGACAAAGAAGCTCGTCAAAAGCAAACTGGTGGAGAAGTATTAGCGTACGTTTGGTAATAAGTTTTAAATGTGAATGGAGGTGTAACTATGTCACGTGTTGGTAAAAAGCCTTTAGAACTTCCAGCAGGTGTTACAGTTACGAACGAGAGCAACACTGTAACTGTAAAAGGACCAAAGGGTGAATTAACTCGTACATTCCACCCTGAAATCGAAATTAAAGTTGAAGACAACGTACTAGTTGTTAATCGTCCTAGCGACAATAAAGAGCACCGCGCTCTTCACGGAACTACTCGTAGCCTTTTAGGTAACATGGTTGAAGGTGTTACTAAAGGATTCGAACGTGGTTTAGAATTAGTCGGTGTAGGTTACCGTGCACAAAAATCTGGTAGCAAATTAGTATTGAGCGTTGGATACTCTCACCCAGTTGAGATTACTCCTGAAACAGGAATCGAAATCGAAGTTCCTTCTCAAACTAAGATCGTTATTAAAGGTATTGATAAAGAACGCGTAGGTGCATTAGCTGCAAATATTCGTGACGTTCGTCCACCAGAGCCTTACAAAGGTAAAGGTATTCGTTACGAAGGCGAATATGTACGTCGTAAAGAAGGTAAAACTGCTAAGAAGTAATGCCGGTTAGGTAAAAGAAAGGAGTGCCCGAAATGATCACGAAGCTTGATAAAAACAAAGTTCGTAAAAAAAGACATGCTCGTGTTCGTGCGAAGTTATCTGGAACTGCAACTCGTCCGCGTTTAAACGTGTTCCGTTCTAATCAACATATTTACGCACAAGTTATCGACGATTTAAATTCAGTAACAATCGCAAGTGCTTCAACGTTAGATAAAGACCTGACTTTAGAAAGCACTGGTAACACTGAAGCTGCTATCAAAGTTGGCGAATTAGTCGCTAAACGCGCAGTAGAAAAAGGTGTAAACGAAGTAGTATTCGACCGTGGCGGTTATTTATATCATGGCCGTGTTAAAGCATTAGCTGACGCTGCTCGTGAAGCTGGATTACAATTCTAATTGTAAAAGGAGGGAAAATCATGCGTCGTATTGATCCAAATAAATTAGAGCTTGAAGAACGTGTTGTTACCGTTAACCGCGTAGCTAAAGTTGTGAAAGGTGGACGTCGTTTCCGCTTCGCTGCATTAGTTGTAGTTGGTGACAAAAACGGTCACGTTGGATTCGGTACTGGTAAAGCACAAGAGGTACCAGATGCAATCCGTAAAGCTATTGAAGATGCGAAGAAAAACTTAATTACTGTACCTATGGTTGGTACAACTATTCCACACGAAATCCTTGGACAATTTGGTGCAGGTCAAATTTTCTTAAAACCTGCTTCTGAAGGTACAGGAGTTATCGCTGGTGGCCCAGTTCGTGCGGTACTAGAATTGGGTGGAGTAAGTGATATTCTATCTAAATCTTTAGGTTCAAACACTCCAATCAACATGGTACGTGCAACTCTTAACGGTTTAGCTAACCTAAAACGTGCTGAAGATGTTGCAAAACTACGTGGCAAGACTGTAGAAGAACTGTTAGGATAAGGGAGGGATATAGAATGGCAAACAAACTAGCAATTACCCTTACTCGTAGCGTAATTGGTCGTCCAGAAGATCAACGTGTAACTGTTCGTACACTTGGCCTACGTAAGTTAAATCAAACTGTCGTTCAAGACGATAATCCTGCAATTCGCGGAATGATTAACAAAGTAGCTCACCTTGTTACAGTAAAAGAGCAATAAGTATAAATTGTCACTCTAAGGAGGTGCTCCGGAATGAAACTTCATGAATTGAAACCAGCTGAAGGTTCACGTAAAGTACGTAACCGTTTAGGTCGTGGTACTGGTTCAGGTAACGGAAAGACTTCAGGTAAAGGTCACAAAGGGCAAAACGCTCGCTCTGGCGGTGGCGTAAGACCTGGCTTCGAAGGTGGTCAAACTCCTTTATTCCGTCGTCTTCCAAAACGTGGGTTCACTAATATCAATCGCAAAGAATACGCGATCGTTAATTTAGAAGCTCTTAACCGTTTTGAAGATGGAACTGAAGTAACACCAGAATTATTAATCGAAACTGGTTTAGTAAGCAAAGCAAAAGCTGGCGTTAAAGTACTAGGAAACGGTACATTAAACTCTAAGCTAACTGTTAAAGCTGCTAAATTCTCTTCAACTGCTAAAGAAGCTATCGAAGCTGCTGGCGGTACAGTTGAGGTGATCTAATGTTTCAAACAATCTCCAATTTAATGCGCGTGCGTGAAATAAGACAAAAAATCTTTTTCACTTTGTTAATGTTAATTGTCTTCCGAATTGGTACATTTATTCCTGTACCTAGTGTTAATACGGATGTACTAAAATTGCAAGATGGGTTAAATGTATTCGGAGTTCTGAATACATTTGGCGGCGGCGCGTTAAAAAACTTCTCCATTCTTGCTATGGGCATTATGCCTTATATTACAGCATCCATCATCGTCCAATTATTGCAGATGGATGTTGTACCTAAGTTTACAGAATGGTCAAAGCAGGGAGATGTTGGGCGCCGTAAATTAGCTCAAGTAACTCGTTATGGAACAATTGTGCTTGGATTTATCCAGGCTTTAGGTATGTCTATAGGATTCAACAATATTTCGGGCGGACAATTGATCGCTAATCCAGGAATTTCTACGTATCTTCTAATTGCTACAGTGTTAACGGCAGGTACTGCCTTCTTAATGTGGTTAGGAGAGCAGATTACTGCAAAAGGCGTAGGTAATGGTATTTCTATCATTATCTTTGCTGGGATTGCAGCTGGTATTCCGACAACATTAAATCAAATTTATGCACAGCAATTTGAAGACGTTGGGGATCAATTATTCATTCGTATCGTAATGGTAGTTTTAATTGCGATTGCAGTTTTAGCTATTATTGTTGGGGTTATTTACTTCCAACAAGCGCTACGAAAAATTCCTATTCAATATGCAAAGGGTTCAGCTGGTCGTAATCCTGTTGGAGGTCAATCCACTCATTTACCGTTAAAAGTAAATGCTGCTGGGGTTATTCCTGTTATCTTTGCAGTTTCATTTATTATCACACCACCAACAATTGCATCATTTTTCGGTCCAAATGATGTAACAACGTGGATTCAGAATACATTTGACTATACTAAGCCAATTGGTATGATAGTGTATGTAGCGTTAATCATTGCTTTTTGTTACTTCTATACATTTGTTCAAGTTAACCCTGAACAAGTAGCAGAGAACCTGAAAAAGCAAGGTGGCTACATCCCAGGCATCCGTCCTGGTAAAAGCACACAAGCTTATTTAACGAAAGTGTTATATCGTCTGACATTAATCGGTTCGATATTCCTTGCGTTAATTGCTGTGTTGCCGGTTCTGTTCATCAAAATTGCAAACTTACCATCCTCTGCTCAGATCGGCGGTACTAGTTTGTTAATTGTTGTCGGTGTAGCTCTTGAGACAATGAAACAGCTTGAGAGTCAATTAGTGAAACGCCATTATAAGGGATTTATTAAGTAAAGCTGTTTAGTGGGAAGCAAGCTGCTTTCCCATTAAACGGATAAGATACTGAGGGGGAAGCAAGAAATGAATTTAGTGTTAATGGGCCTTCCTGGTGCTGGGAAAGGTACTCAAGCAGAAAAAATCGTTGAGCATTACGATATCCCTCATATCTCAACAGGAGATATGTTCCGAGCTGCAATTAAAGAAGGAACGCAACTAGGTTTAAAAGCTAAATCATTTATGGACCAAGGTAACCTTGTTCCTGATGAAGTAACAATTGGAATTGTGCGCGAGCGTTTAAACAAACAAGATTGTGAAAACGGCTTTTTACTTGATGGCTTCCCAAGAACAGTAGCCCAAGCAGAAGCTCTTGAAACAATTACAAAAGAACTAAACAAGCAAATTGATTATGTGATTAATATTGATGTAGATCAAAGCATTTTAATGGAGCGTCTTACTGGACGCCGCATTTGTAAAGATTGCGGAGCTACTTACCACTTAGTATTCAATCCTCCTGCGAAAGAAGGAGTTTGTGACAAATGTGGCGGAGAGCTTTACCAACGTGCAGATGACAATGCTGAGACGGTTTCAACTAGACTTTCAGTTAATGTTAAACAATCTCAACCTCTACTTGATTTCTATCAAGAAAAAGGTTATCTACGCAATATTAATGGTAATCAAGATATTAACATTGTGTTTGAGGATGTTCGTCAATTACTTGCTGGGGTTAAGCAATGATCATTTGCAAGACACCAGAGGAAATTGAGGTCATGCGTGAAGCTGGACGAATCGTGGCTTTAACTCATCAAGAGTTAAAAAAGCATATCGCTCCAGGTATTACGACTATAGAATTGGATGCAATTGCTGAAAATTTTATTCGTCAACATGATGCAATTCCGTCTTTTAAAGGGTATAATGGTTTTCGCGGCAGTGTATGTGCTTCTGTGAATGAAGAATTAGTTCATGGTATTCCGGGTGAACGCAAGCTTAATGAAGGAGATATCATCAGTTTAGACATCGGAGCTAAATTCGGTGGCTATCACGGTGATTCAGCTTGGACATATGGAGTAGGAAAGATTTCATTAGAAAATCAAGAGCTGCTTGATGTGACTGAGCAATCTCTCTACAAGGGATTAGCAGAAGCTAAGCCGGGTGAGCGTTTGTCGAATATTTCACATGCTATTCAACAGTACGCAGAATCACGTAACTTTTCGATTGTAAGAGAATATGTTGGCCATGGGGTCGGCAAAGACTTACATGAAGATCCGCAAGTACCTCATTATGGTCCACCGAATAAAGGACCGCGTCTACGTCCAGGCATGGTATTGGCAGTTGAGCCAATGGTGAATGCTGGTATGCGATATGTAAAAACATTACCTGATAACTGGACAGTTGTCACAGTAGATGGTAAAATGTGTGCGCACTTCGAACATACTATTGCAATTACTGAGACGGGATATGAAATTCTGACAGCATTGTAATGTTAAAGGATGTTATCTCTATCCATTCCTCGCTAGATGCACTGGACAGTAAACAGTAATTATCTAAATTCACGATGATCGTTTTTCGTCTGAATTGCTGTTAAAATGGTAAAGATGTATATTAGCGTCAATCATCTTGAATTTAATGATTACGATCTCCGGATGTTCAGAACAGGTTCTTTTTAAGTCGTTTAATGATAGCTTGTTACTGTTTCAAAGAAAGGAGAGCACTTTAATGGCAAAAGACGATGTAATTGAAGTTGAAGGTACAGTTGCTGAGACTTTACCTAACGCTATGTTCAAGGTAGAATTAGAAAATGGTCATACAGTACTTGCTCACGTATCAGGAAAAATTCGCATGCATTTCATTCGAATCTTACCTGGTGATAAAGTAACTGTAGAATTGTCACCATACGATTTAACTCGCGGTAGAATTACGTACCGTTTCAAATAAAACCTATGCACTCCGTACTATCAAGGAGGTATGAAACATGAAAGTCAGACCATCAGTTAAACCAATCTGCGAAAAATGTAAAGTTATCCGTAGAAAAGGTAAAGTAATGGTAATTTGTGAAAACCCTAAGCATAAACAAAAACAAGGTTAATCAATAAGGAGGTGCACTATTCATATGGCACGTATTGCTGGTGTTGATATTCCTCGTGACAAGCGTGTAGTAATTTCATTAACATACATTTTCGGTATTGGTCGTCCAACTGCTGAAAAAGTTCTAGCTGAAGCTGGAGTTTCTGAAGATACTCGCGTTCGTGACTTAACAGAAGAAGAATTAGGTAAAATTCGTGATATTTTAGATAGCTATAAAGTAGAAGGCGATCTTCGTCGTGAAGTTTCTTTAAACATCAAACGTTTAATTGAGATTGGTTCATACCGTGGTATCCGCCACCGTCGTAGTTTACCAGTTCGTGGTCAAAACAGTAAAAACAATGCTCGTACACGTAAAGGCCCACGCCGTACTGTAGCGAACAAGAAGAAATAATTAGTAAGGGAGGTCATTAACAGATGGCACGTAAAACTAATACACGTAAACGTCGCGTGAAAAAGAATATTGAAGCTGGTGTAGCTCATATTCGCTCAACGTTTAACAACACTATTGTAACAATTACAGATGTTCACGGTAATGCGATTGCTTGGTCTAGTGCAGGCGCACTTGGCTTCAGAGGTTCTCGTAAATCTACTCCATTTGCTGCGCAAATGGCTGCTGAAACTGCTGCTAAAGTTTCTATGGATAACGGAATGAAAACTCTTGAAGTTACAGTTAAAGGCCCTGGTGCTGGTCGTGAAGCAGCTATCCGTGCTCTTCAAGCTGCAGGTTTAGAAGTAACAGCTATTAAAGATGTTACTCCTGTACCTCACAACGGATGCCGCCCACCAAAACGTCGTCGTGTATAATTAATATGTATAGATTCTATTTCGTTGTCTATAATGATGATGGTGTAGAATTTATTCATGCAACGAAATGTTTTCCATTTGTTGTGCACATTCGGGAACTGTCTAATAGGGAATTTCGGTTAGGCATTTGAGAAATCAGCCGTCTAGCCGAGGTTTCGACGTTTTGAAGGAGGGTTTATATTGATAGAGATTGAAAAGCCAAAAATCGAAACGGTAGAAATCAGCGATGATAGAAAGTACGGTAAATTCGTCGTCGAACCACTTGAGCGTGGATATGGTACTACTTTGGGTAACTCCTTACGTCGTATCCTATTATCCTCACTCCCTGGTGCAGCTGTAACATCTATTCAAATTGAAGGTGTATTACATGAATTTTCAACAGTTCCTGGAGTTGTTGAAGATGTAACAAACATCATTTTAAACGTTAAAAAGTTAGCGTTAAAGATTTACTCTGATGAAGAGAAAACACTTGAGATCGATGTTAAAGGTCCTGGTACAGTAACGGCTGCTGACATTCAAGCAGACAGCGATATCGAAGTTCTAAATCCGGATCTTCATATTGCAACACTTGAGTCAGATGCTCATTTCCGTATGAGACTTACTGCTCGCACAGGTCGAGGTTATAATCCTGCCGATGCTAACAAGCGTGAAGACCAACCAATTGGTGTACTTCCAATTGATTCAATCTATACGCCTGTTACTCGCGTATCGTATTATGTAGAGAATACTCGTGTTGGTCAAATGACAAATTACGATAAGTTAACGTTGGATGTTTGGACTGACGGTAGCATCGAGCCAGAAAAAGCTGTTGCTTTAGGTGCAAAGATTCTAACGGAACACTTAAATATCTTCGTTAACTTAACAGATGAAGCTCAAAAAGCAGAGATTATGGTAGAAAAAGAAGAAGACCAGAAAGAAAAAGTTCTAGAGATGACGATCGAGGAACTAGATTTATCTGTTCGTTCTTACAACTGCTTAAAACGAGCAGGCATTAATACTGTACAAGAGCTTGCTAATAAAACAGAAGAAGATATGATGAAAGTTCGTAACTTAGGCCGTAAATCTTTAGAAGAAGTTAAAGCTAAACTTGAAGAATTAGGTTTGGGTCTACGTAAGGACGACTGATTATATCTACCTGTTTAACTACTTAACAAAGGAGGGGACCTCACATGTCTTACCGTAAATTAGGTCGTACAAGCGCACAACGCAAGGCGCTTCTTCGTGATTTAACAACTGATTTAATCATCAGTGAACGCATTGAGACAACTGAAGCTCGTGCAAAAGAATTACGTTCAACTGTTGAAAAAATGATTACTTTAGGTAAACGTGGAGATCTACACGCTCGTCGTCAAGCTGCATCTTACATCCGTAATGAAGTAGCTAACGAAGAAGCTGGTCAAAGCGCTTTACAAAAACTATTCAGCGATATCGCTACTCGCTACGAAGATCGCCAAGGCGGTTACACTCGTATCTTAAAAGTTGGACCTCGCCGTGGTGACGGTGCTCCAATGGTTATCATTGAATTAGTTTAATATTTTTAATACAGATAGAAAAGGGCGAGACAGTGTGTAACTAGTCGTTGCCCTTTTTTTATACCTAAAACCGGGTAAATAGTGTAAAAAATCAATGTAGGCAATGCTGCAATAGAAAAAGCTGAGAGGAAGATAGCGTTGAAAGAAATGTCTTTAGAGGTAAAAGATTTATGCTTTCGATACGATCCTGAAGCAGACCTAACATTAGATCACCTTTCTCTCTCTGCTTATAAAGGTGAATGGTTAGCGATAGCTGGACATAATGGATCTGGTAAGTCGACGCTGGCACGAATTCTAAACGGCCTTTTGCTACCTGAAAAAGGAACGGTTCGAGTGGGCGATACTCTTTTATCTGAAGAAACAATATGGGATGTGCGCAAGCAGATTGGAATGGTGTTTCAAAATCCAGATAATCAATTTGTTGGCTCAACCGTTCAAGACGATATTGCGTTTGGGCTTGAAAACAACGGGATTCCATTTGAAATTATGGAAAAACGTATACCTGAAGCAATCGAAATGGTCAATATGAGTGCTTTTCTGGATCAAGAGCCTCATCAGCTATCAGGTGGACAAAAACAGCGTGTGGCCATTGCGGGTATAATTGCCGTACAGCCATCTGTCATCATTCTAGATGAAGCAACATCTATGTTAGATCCTATTGGGCGAACTGAAGTGCTTGAAACTGTTAGAAAATTAAAAGAAGAAAAACAACTGACGGTTATTTCAATTACTCACGATTTAGATGAAGTAGCAATGGCTGACAGAGTCGTTGTGATGAACAAAGGGAAGATATATGCAACAGGTACTCCACGCGAAGTATTTGCATTAGGTTCCAAGTTAACGGATATTGGACTAGACTTGCCGTTTTCCGTTAAACTAAGCCATCGTTTTGCTTCCGTAGGAATTCCTTTATCAAAAATTCATTTAACAGATGAGGACTTGGTGGACGAACTATGGACATTATATTCAAAGAAGTAGAGCATCGTTATCAAGTTAATACACCATTTGAACGAATTGCTCTACATGACTTAAATTTAAACATTCAATCAGGTACATTTTTGGCTGTTATTGGCCATACTGGTTCTGGGAAATCAACAATCATACAGCATCTGAATGCCTTATTGAAGCCAACTGCTGGTGAAATTCAAATCGGTGAGCGCACCATTAAAGCCAATCGAAAAGAAAAGAATTTAAAAGCTATTCGTCAGCAAGTAGGCGTGGTGTTTCAATTTCCAGAACATCAGCTTTTTGAAGAAACGGTGGAAAAAGATATAGCTTTTGGACCAATGAATTATGGCGTTTCGGAAGAAGAAGCAAAGCAAAAAGCAAGAGAGCTTATCAAGTTAGTAGGGTTGCCAGAAGACATTCTCACCAGATCTCCTTTTGAGTTGAGCGGTGGACAAATGCGTCGTGTAGCGATAGCAGGTATTTTAGCGATGAATCCTAATGTGCTAATTTTAGATGAACCAACTGCTGGATTGGACCCTAGAGGGCGTCAAGAAATTATGAATATGATTTATCGTCTTCATAAAGAAAAAGGCTTGACGACGATTCTCGTGACTCACAGCATGGAAGATGCAGATATGTACGCTGATGAGCTAATTGTGATGAATAAGGGAACGGTTGCGATGAAAGGGTCACCTAGAGAAGTGTTTGGTCAGCATACGCAGCTAAAAGAATATGGATTGGATGTTCCAGAATCGCTTCGCTTTATGCTGAAGCTGCAAGAGAAATTTCAGCTTGAAGCATCGGATACGGTAATTACCTTTTCTGAAGTGGTAGAGAAAGTGCAGCACCTTATGCAGCAAGGTGAACGATTATGATGAACTCAATCATTATTGGTAAGTATGTGCCGGGTCAATCCGTTGTCCATCGAATGGATCCTCGGGCCAAGCTGCTTCTTGTGTTTGCGTATGTATTAATTGTGTTTTTAGCAAATAACCCTATCGGCTATGCTTTTTTAGGTGTGTATACCCTTATGATAGTGGCCATGAGTAAAGTGCCCCTTTCGTTTATTTTAAGAGGGTTAAAGCCCGTTATGTTTATTATTATCATCACGTTTCTTTTGCACATTTTTATGACAAAGGAAGGTCCTCTTTTATTTGAATGGGGATGGTTTTCTGTCTATAAAGGCGGCCTTATTCAAGGTGTTTTAATTTCCTTGCGCTTCTTGTTCTTAATTTTAATTACGACGATGCTAACTTTAACGACTACGCCTATTGAAGTAACAGATGGAATGGAAAGCTTGCTGAATCCATTTAAAAAGCTCAAGCTTCCCGTACACGAATTAGCTTTAATGATGTCCATTTCTCTTCGCTTTATTCCTACATTGATGGAAGAGACAGATAAAATTATTAAAGCGCAGACAGCACGAGGAGTGGACTTTAGCAGCGGCCCCGTTACGGATCGTTTGAAAGCTGTCGTTCCTTTGCTTGTTCCTCTATTTATAGGTTCATTTAAGCGTGCTGAAGAGCTAGCTATTGCCATGGAAGCAAGGGGTTATAAAGGCGGAGAAGGGCGTACAAAGTATCGTCAATTGAAATGGGGAAGCATAGATACAATTATGCTTTTACTTCTGCTGGCAGTAGCAGTTGTTTTAGTGCTGATTAGAACGTAAAGATTGTTTGGTGAAAAGATGAAACGTTTAAAATGTATAGTTGCATACGACGGCACACACTTTTCAGGTTATCAAGTTCAGCCCAATAAGCGAACTGTTCAACTGGAGATTGAAGCCGTTTTAGAGAAAATGCATAACAAAAAAGTGCCGATTTACGCCTCTGGACGAACGGACACAAATGTTCATGCACAGGGGCAAGTCATTCATTTTGATACAAACCTAAATATTCCATGTGATAAGTGGAAAAAAGCATTGAATTCAATGCTACCAGATGATATTGTAATGAAGAATGTATGTGAAGTTGATGCACATTTTCACGCCCGGTATGACGTTACTTCAAAAGAGTATCGCTATCATATTTTGCGCGGCGAAGATCGAAATCCTTTCACTCGTTCTTATGCATACCATTACCCTTATCCATTAGACTACTCAAAAATGAAAAAAGCCATCACATATTTACTCGGTACACACGACTTTACAAGCTTTTGTTCAGCGAGAACAGAAGTGGAAGATAAGATTCGTACGATTTACAAGATTGATATGTATGAAGAGAATAGTCTGCTTGTGTTTAGATTCGTTGGAAGTGGCTTTCTGTATAATATGGTTCGTATTCTTGTTGGAACGCTTTTAGAAGTAGGACAAGGCCGTATTGAACCAGATGCTATAAAAGATATTCTAGAAAGCAAATCACGTCCTCGTGCAGGGAAAACTGCGCCTTCGCAAGGACTATATTTATGGCGCGTTTTCTATGACAACTAAACCTGGTGTAACATTTTCTTGACATTAGTAGCTTAAAGATATAATATATCATATGGTATGTATTTTAACCCCACGGTTAGCCCCGGAAATTAATCGTGTTGAAATAGAAGGTTGAAATAATTTTATAATTGATGATGAAAATTAGGAGGGAAACTCATGCGTACAACTTTCATGGCGAAAGCAAACGAAGTAGAGCGTAAATGGTATGTTGTCGATGCTGAAGGTAAAACTTTAGGTCGTTTAGCAAGTGAAGTAGCATCAATCTTACGCGGTAAACATAAACCAACTTTTACACCACATGTTGATACTGGTGATCACGTGATCCTTATCAATGCGTCAAAAATCGAACTAACAGGTAAAAAATTAACTGATAAAATTTATTACCGTCACAGCATGCACCCAGGTGGTTTGAAACAACGTACAGCATTAGAAATGCGTACTAACTACTCTGAGAAAATGCTTGAATTAGGAATCAAAGGCATGCTTCCAAAAGGTAGCCTAGGCCGTCAAATGTTCAAAAAATTACATGTGTATGCTGGTGAAACACATCCACATGAAGCACAAAAACCAGAAGTTTACGAACTTCGCGGATAATTAATAAGAGGAGGTTATTATCTTGGCACAGGTACAATATTACGGAACTGGTCGTCGTAAAAGCTCTGTTGCTCGTGTACGTTTAGTACCAGGTAACGGTCGCGTAACAATCAACGGTCGTGAAATCGAAGAATACATTCCATTTGCTGCACTACGTGAAGTAGTAAAACAACCACTTGCTTTAACTGAAACTGTAGGTAACTATGACGTATTTGTAAACGTTAATGGTGGAGGTTATGCAGGTCAAGCTGGCGCTATTCGTCACGGAATCTCTCGTGCTTTATTAGAAGCAGACCCTGAATACCGTGGAACATTAAAACGTGCTGGTCTATTAACTCGTGACGCTCGTGCGAAAGAACGTAAAAAATACGGTCTTAAAGGCGCTCGTCGTGCACCACAATTCTCAAAACGTTAATTTTATATTACGTTTCAAGCCTTGGTCTTTGGACCAGGGCTTTTTTTATTTGTTGTTTGCGTATGAGACGAAGGCTTGTGCAGACAATATGTAAAAAAGGGAGGCGTTATCGTGAATGAGGTTACATATTTAAAAGAAAAACGTTATGAAAAAGAAATGAAATATGAACGCAAAGTCCTAAGGGAACTGTCGTTTGATTTGCTTCAAGAGAGGCTGCGCCGTTATTTTCATCCAATGTTTCAGTGGAATATGCTAGGAGACGAACATGTGGAGGAGTACTGTCTTGATATTGCCATCGAATCATTTTTATTAGGTGCCCGGGTGAGTAAACGTGGTAAAGGCTACGAAGACTTTCAGAAGCACAGTAAGCAAGAAGAGTCTCTTTTAATTGATACATTGTACGGAGCCGTCAGCATGTCTGTAACAGATCTTTATCAAGATGGTCTGTATTATTTGTGTCAAGGATATGTGCAAGACTGGTGGAAAGAAGGTTATCGAACCGCAGAAAAAAGACGTCGGTTACGTTTGCATTAAAAAGTACTCATAATTCCCGTTCTTGTCCCATATAGAAATAAATAGGTGAGGCAAGAAGGGAAGGGATAAAATGTCTAAAGTAAAAATAATGAGCACAATTATAGCGCTTCTCGTTCTTTTTGTCATTGTACAATATCAGATAGATCATAGAACATCATCCGGTTCGCTTTCACTTCCTCTTAGCGGGAAAGTTATTGTACTAGATCCTGGACACGGCGGTGTTGATGGAGGAGCCGTAGGAGGGGATGAAGTGCTTGAAAAAGAAATAACTCTTAAAATTTCGTTAATGCTTCGGGACTATCTGCAAGAGCAAGGGGCACTTGTTATTATGACAAGAGAAAAAGACGAAGACCTAGCGGCCAAAGAAACAAGAGGATACAGTCGCAGAAAAGTAGAAGACTTAAAAAATCGCTTAACGATGATTAATAAATCCAATGCTGATTTGTACTTAAGTATTCACTTGAATGCTATTCCATCCTCTGCGTGGAGAGGGGCTCAAACTTTCTATTACGGGTCCCTAAAAGAAAACGAGCAAGTGGCCAAACTCATTCAACAAGAGCTAAGAAATAATCTGGATAATACGAGTCGTGAAGCAAAAGCTATTCAAACGCTTTACCTTCTTAAGCATTCCAAGCCACCAGGTGCTTTGGTTGAAGTAGGATTCTTATCAAATCCTACAGAACGTAAAATGCTTCAATCGAAACGCTATCAAAAAAAGTTAGCTGAATCCATTTATGAAGGAGTCAGCCGGTATTTTACTGGAGAAAAGCCCAAATAAAAAGCATAGCATCCTTCTATTCAGAAAAATCTAATATGTATGATATACTTGATAGTATAAATAAATAGATTTTAACATGGTGGTGGGAGTATGCTAACGGAAAAGCAAGTAAAAGAAGTAGTAGGGGAAATTACGGATCCATTTTTAAATAAAAAACTATCAGAAACAGATGCGATTAAAGAAATAACAATCAAAGCTGAAAAACAGCATATAAGCCTGAAGATTGCTGTTGCAAAAACAGGTACTAGTGAACAGCTGAGCCTTCAAGGCACGATTGTAGAAGAATTAAAAAAAGCAGGTGTACAGTCGGTTGGACTGCGATTTGTTGAGTTTACGCCTGAAGAACTTCAGCAGTACCGCGCTGAGCAACCGAATACTGGCAACTTACTAACTAGTCCGAATGCACCTGAATTTATTGCTATTGCCAGCGGTAAAGGAGGCGTTGGTAAATCAACAGTCTCTGTTAACTTGGCCGTTTCTCTAGCTCGTTTAGGAAAGAAAGTTGGTTTAATTGATGCTGACATTTATGGATTCAGCGTCCCAGATATGATGGGAATCACACAGCGTCCTGTAGTAGAAGGTGAAAAGATTATTCCAGTTGACCGTTTCGGAGTAAAAGTTATTTCCATGGGCTTCTTTGTAGAAGATAATTCACCCGTTATTTGGCGAGGACCTATGCTTGGAAAAATGTTGACGAGCTTTTTTACAGAAGTTGAATGGGGAGAATTAGATTATCTATTACTAGACTTACCTCCCGGAACAGGTGATGTCGCATTAGACGTTCACTCCATGCTTCCTGCTTGTAAAGAAGTGATTATTACGACACCACATCCTACAGCGGCATTTGTTGCAGCTAGAGCGGGTGCTATGGCTTTGAAAACTGATCATGAGGTAATTGGAGTCGTAGAAAATATGGCCTACTTTGAAAGCCAGCTAACAGGGGAAAAAGAGTATGTATTTGGTAAAGGCGGAGGTCCAAAACTTGCTGAGGAACTTCAGACAGAGCTGTTAGGACAGCTTCCGTTAAGTCAGCCCGACTGGAATGAAGAAGATTTTGCACCTTCCATTTACGATGAATCGCATCGTTTAGGTCAAATATACGGAGAGATTGCAAGCAAGATTGCATTTATTTGCGAAAATGAAAAAGCAACAACAGGAAAATAACAAAAAGCACGCGCTGTTCGAGCGCGTGCTTTTTGTTATTATACAGAGAGTTCAATCTGCGCCTTTTTTAAATCAAATGCAAGGTTTTGTTTTAAGAGAGCTAAAAATGTTTTTCCAGCTGTACTTACGGTGTGAGACTGGTGCTTTAAAATGCCGATTGCAGGCCCGTCATGCAAGTCATGAATCGTTTTAACCACCACTTGATCTGGCGGAAGAGTTGCGCTTATTTGTGGAACAACGGCTATTCCTAAGTTTTCTTTTACAAAATGCTGAAGTGTGCTAATAGTGCCTAACTGGACTTTAGCAGGCAGCTGGCCTGTTCGCTCAAAGATTAGCTGCTCAATTTTCTTTTGAACGGAAGATTGCCCAGCTGTAATCAGCGTTTCGTGTATTAAATCTTTTGCAAAGATTGTTTTTCTTTTTGTTAGAGCATGATTGAATGGTAGTAGCAGCACAAGTTTTTCCGTTAGTAATGCCTCAAATTCTATATCTCTGAACGATTCTGAGACAGTGCCAATCGCGAAATCAATTTCTTGATTGCGTATATGTTGATGAAGGTGCTTTTCGTCTGCAACGAGTAAGCTAATTTCTGTGTTGGGATATCTTTTTTTAAATAATGAGAGAATGGAAGGCAGTCGACTGCTTGCTGTAGGTTCCGCAGCACCTATACGGATCGTGCCAGCTTCGCCTGTTGAATAATCCTTTAAGGTGTTATTTAGATATTCATATTCCTTTAGTAAAATATTTGCCCGCTCGTAAAAGATTTTACCTGCTTCAGTAAGTTTAATGCTTTTTCCTCGTTCTAAAAGCTTAAATCCTAGTTCGGATTCTAACTTTTGAATGTGCAGTGTCATGGTAGGCTGAGAGTACTTTAAATATTCAGCGGCTAATTGAAAGCTTCCTAAACGAACAATGGTTTGAAACGTTTTAATAACGCGAAATTCCATCAAATTCCCTCCTTTTGCTATAAAACGATTGTGTTAATTTCTAATATTTTACCATAAAGCTAAGAATTAAAGTTTACAATTCCAATAAAAATACTAAGTATTAAAAAATATAAAGAAGTCATTTAGGTTTTTTAATAAAAATAAATGACATAATTAAATACGCACCTCATATGAGATGCGTATTTAATCACTGCTGTTGCTGTTCTCCGCCTGAATCAGATCCAGAGGAAGAAGAACCACCGTCGTCGCTGCTTTGTTTTTGTCCACCTTGTGTTTCTTCAGCAGCTTTCAAAAGAATGTCTTGAATTTTAGATTGATAAAGAGGGCTATCAAACGTTTCGGTCATAATCTTTTGTAAATAAGTGCGATATTCTTTACTCTTTAAAACAGTCAGTACTTCTTTTTCCATAGCCGGATCCTTTAAAACATCTTGAAGCATTCCTTGATATTCAGGATCTTTCATCAGTTGTTTGATGACCGTCTTATTTTCTTTTTCCAAACTTTTAGCAAAGCTTTCAGCAAACTTCGGATCATCCATGGCTTTTTTCCAAAATTCCACGCCTTTATCTGATACTAGGGTTTGAGAAATTGTATCTTTTATCGCGTTTTGATCCATTAAAATATCTTGTCTAACAGAAGGGTCTTTCATAATTGCCTCGACTGCTTTTTTTCCTTCATCTGTTTTTAAAATATCAACAACCATTTTCTTTGTTTGATCATAATCCATACCATTGTTCTCTTCATCTTGCGGTGCACAGGCTGTAGCTAAAAGCATACACATTCCTATATAAATGAGGAGCATGAGTCGCTTTTTCATAGTAATGAGCTCCTTTCCTAATATGCTTACGCTTAATATGAGATAATCAAGGTTTTTTATTCATAAAAGAGCTCTAGATTTTTCAAAACGTGATTGGTACAATTTATGAAAAGGTACAATTTTGTAACTTATGGGGGAGATGGAAGTGAATAGTCGAAATTGGGTTCGTCTATTTCTAACCACGTTAGCTGTCGGGGGTATAAGTACAGCTGTTGTTGGGTTTGCGGTGCGCTGGGGGGAATACGGTCACTTATTTCAACAAGGAAAGATAGGAGAAATTGTTGCTGTTTTAACATGGCTTGTAGGCGTAGGGTTTATTTTTAGTTTAATTAGCCAAATGGGTTTTTTTGCATATTTAACTATTCACCGATTTGGGTTGGGAATTTTTAAATCTCCATCACTTTGGAAATCGGTTCAAATTGTATTTGTTTTATTTGTATTATTTGACGTTGCTTATTTTCGATACAAGTTCTTTCAACAATCGGGAGAAGGCATAGGCAAGTATATTTTGTTAAGCGTTTTCTTGTTAGCGGTGGGGTTATTAGTGGCGTATGCAAAGAAAAAGCAGACGAATAAAGAGGCTTTTGTACCAGCGCTGTTTTTTATGATTGTTGTAACGACAATTGAATGGTTCCCAGCGCTGCGAACGAACGAAGAAAGCTGGCTTTACCTTATGTTGTTTCCACTTCTAATTTGTAATATGTATCAACTTCTTATTTTGCCCAAACTTCTTACGCACGCAAGAATAGCAAAAGCAGACAAATAGCATATTTGTCTGCTTTTGCTTTCCAGATGCAGTGGAAATAGATCTTAGCGGATATCTTTTACTTGGGTTTTTGAATTTGAAATTAATGTTGAAACACTTACGTTTGAGACTTTTTTATTTTGTAATGAATTCTTGATATATGGAATAGCCTTTGCTGTTTGTTGAGCGGAGTCAGACGCGTGCAGCAATATAATATCTCCCCCGTCTAAAGGCTTTGTAACATTCGAGACAATTTTTTCAACCCCTGGATTTGTCCAGTCTTTAGAATCAATGCTCCAGTGAACAGTAGTATATCCTATATCTGCCGTTAATTTTAAGATGTCTTTATTAAATTGCCCGTTAGGAGGACGAAGAAGGTGAATATCTTTAAGGCCTAGTGAATCAAAGACTTTCTTTGATTTTGCAAGATCCTGTCTAATCTCATTAGGTTCTAGGCTTGTATAAGAAGTATAGTCATAGCCCATTGTGCCAATTTCGTGACCTTCTTTCTTAATGCGCTCTACAATATCTGGATGACGCTCAGCCCATGAAGCAGATAAAAAGAAAGTAGCATGTTCAATATGCTGTCTTTTTAGTTCATTCAGAATGGGAATAGCTCTTTCATCTCCCCAGCTGATGTTAAATGTAAGAGCAACTTCCGGATTTTTGTCATCCGCCTTATAAACAGCTCTTGGACCGTTATCTGTTGAAAACACGGGAAAGTGAAACGTCTGCTGAGCATAGAGAAAAAAGCTTGTAAAAAACGCAGCAACTACGATAAGCATTGTTTGTTTGATTCTTTTGGCTCGAATAGTATAAAACATATTCATTTTGTCACCTCATTTAATAAGTAGTACTTGTCTAATTTGTATGCGTTTTGTCTACAATTAATAACAGGTAAGGAAAAGAAGAAGTGATTTTATTTTGATGTTTGAGAATCAATGTCGCAAAAAGCAGGTGAATCAATGAAAATTTGTTTATTTAATCAGGTGGAGTGTTTAGAGTTAGAAGCACTACTTAGAGAAGAAATGAAGAGAACAAACGTTGCTTTTCAACAAAGTTTGAATCATGTAGTTCTTGAACGAAACATTCAAGAGAAGTATCAAATCCTTTCAAAGATCTTGCTAAGGTTCGGTGAAAGCAGGGAAGTAAATAAGGTTTTTTGATGCAATGAAAAAAACTTTTCAAAAAGTGTTGACTTTATATAGTATAGATGTTAAATTATTAAATGTCGCTGATGAGTGATTGGAAAACAATCGCAATTCATCAGAAATAAAATATTAAAAAAGTTGTTGACAAATGAAAGACAACTTGTTAATATAAAAAAGTCGCTCAAGAGCGGCGGTTGAACTTTGAAAACTGAACAAAGCGACAAACGTCAACGTTAATTTTTATTTTTTAAATTGAGCAAGTCAAACATTTCTTCGGAGAGTTTGATCCTGGCTCAGGA
>NZ_JAIQVD010000016.1:0-52012 GCF_035064545.1 Bacillus sp. ILBB4
TGTCTCAGTGTCCACCACGGTAATCTTATAATGGTATCTCCATTGTTTACAGGGATGAAGGGAGCAAATGGAGCCATGTAGGGTACCCCAAAGGAACGTAAACTGCATAGATGGACAACCATCATTAAAAGGCACAGAATGATGCCGTAGAAACCAAATGTTGCTGCACCAATCATAAATAAAAAACGAATTAAGCGAGCTGAAATTGCCATATCGAAAGAAGGTGTAGCAAAACTGGCAATAGCTGTGATTGATACAATGATAACCATTGCTGGTGACACAATACTTGCTTGAACGGCTGCTTGACCAATTACAAGGGCCCCGACAATGGATACGGCTGAACCAATAGCTTTAGGTAAACGTATCCCTGCTTCTCGTAAGATTTCAAAGGTTAGCTCCATAAGAAGGGCTTCCACAAATGCCGGAAAGGGAACAGCTTCCCTTTGTGCCGCAATGGCTACAATGAGCGTGGTTGGTACCATTTCCTGATGGAAGGTTGTTACCGCGACATAGGTAGCAGGCGCGATAAGCGAAATCATAAACATAAAAATACGTAAAAGACGAATTGAGGTTGCAATGTCAAAACGCGCATAATAATCTTCAGCCGATTGGAAGAATTGCATGAACAAAGCAGGCGCAATCAGTACAAAGGGGGTTCCATCCACAAATATAGCAATCCGCCCTTCTAGTAGGTTTCCTGCTACAACGTCAGGTCTTTCCGTGTTGTACATAGTGGGAAAAGGGGTGAATGTTTGATCCTCTATTAGTTGTTCAATATAACCTGATTCCAAAATGCTATCGATATCAATTCGCTTCAATCGCTGACGAATTTCTTTAACAACTTTATCATTGGCAATGCCATGTATGTACATAAATGTCACATCTGTCTTTGTTACGCGTCCCACTTTTAAAGACTCCATCCATAAATCAGGGGTTTTAATGATGCGGCGTACCATAGCTGTATTGGTCCCAAGAGACTCGATAAAGGCCCCTTTTGGTCCTCGCACCACCATTTGAGTAGTAGATTCCGCGATGGAACGTTTTTCTCCCCCTTTAGTGCTAGCACTCAGTGCTTGATCTACCCCTTCCACTAATATAAGAGTATCGCCTGCCATTAAGGATGCAAAAAGGTCATCCAAGTTAGTGACGGAAGATATGTTTCCAATTGTCATTATATCTTTAGAAAGCAGGTCTATCGCATTGTACTGATTTAATTCTTCTTTATGATCGTCCTTCATCATAGATTGCAGTAGATAATCTTGAATCGACTGATTGTCTACAATTCCTTCTACATAGACAATCGCTGTTTTTATGTCGGAATCCCCTCCCATTTTTATCTCACGAATAACGACATCTGAACTATTTCCGGTTTTCTGCTTAATCATGTTAAGGTTGTCTGATAATGAAACTTGTATCCGTTCTATTTGATGATCAGGAGTTTGATTTTCTTCACCCTGTGATCGTTTCTTTTTTGGTTTGCGATCTTTAAAAAACGAAGGCATAGATTTAAGCACCCTTCTTTAAGTTTTTATTACTTTAACCATATAGAAACTTTTTATGTAAAAATTAACAATAAATATTTATGTATCATCATAGAAGAAAAAGAAAAACCTATTAAATGGAGCGTGATTGATATGAAAATCATAGGTATTAGCCTTTTAATGATGGGATGCTTAATGGGATTTTCTTTAGGCATTGATATTCTTCAAGGATTCGATGTTTCTCAGGCGTTGTACAACGCCTTGAGTCCTTTTCGAGTAATGGAAGTTGCCGAATTATTTGTGCTCTTTTTTCTTCTTTTTCTTTTTTTCGCTGAATCTGCGTATCTTTTTATAAAGAAGAGGAATCAAAGCAAGTAACTGCATACTTATAAATCGCTTTTTGAAAAAAGGAAATGGAAATAATAGAGATGTAGTTCAGGCTATTCGTTTCAATTGGGTCTTTTATTAATCAAGATTCACATAAGATAATTCATTGTCTATATTCATTAATTGGTTTTTTATCCACTCCTTCACATTGTTCATTCTGGAATCAAACGCCATTTGAAAGAGACCAGTTAACTGAAAATCGGTGAAATGACTTCCTTTTAATTTGAGAAAAGCCTCCTCATAAGAAGAGAAATGAAGCTGTCTGAATAAAAAATCGACCATTGCCTCCCGAACGTATTCTTCATTTTTCCAACAATTCATGGGAACATGAGCAAATTGCCAAGGTTTAAAGACTCCAGGATAAACAGCCTCTACTACTTGAAAAGGGGATTGGCCGAACAGGGAAAAGACACCTCTCAGGCTATGTTGACTAAAAAAGTGAATATTAACCTGAATAGGAATCTCTTTAAGAGGGATTTTTAGTTTTTCCTCTATTACGTACTTTACTGCTTCAATAGCTCGTTTTTTTCCTTCGTCTCCATCCCAATATTTATCAGGAACTTGTTGAAACTGCCAAGCTTTAAATCTTCCTGGATAAGCGTTATCAATGACTTCGTAATAATTCCATTCATAAAGCATAGCAGGTGGTTTAAGACGGTTAGACCATAAAGTGCCTGCCGTTACCTGTAGAGGAATCTCGTGAATAGGAATCGATAATCTTTGCTCAAGTAGATAGCATGTCATATAGCGCATATATTTTTTTCCTTCATTACCTACAAAGAAATAGTTAGGAAAACGTTTTCTTTTCTTTTCTAGAACATCTTGATAAATATCGATGACTTGTTCTCTATTCACTATTGAAAGCCCCTTTTGAGAAAGTATATTTGTTTATTATTATGTATAATAATGGGATTTATATACGGATGGAGCTGAATCTGATAAGATACATAATAAAAAGAGATAGGGGAATTGATAAAGGAAAAATAATATACGCGTGCATATTGGTTCTTCAAACCAAACTCTAACAAGTCCGCCATCCTTTCTAAGCTACGATTTTTTTTGTTAAAACAAAAATGTAATCGTTTTCTACTTTGATTTGTTGTAAAATAAAAAAGGCATGTTAATTGGAGATTTTTCGAAATGTCATCTTAACTCATTGAGCCTATTCCCACATCACAGCACCAGGGAATAGGTTTTTTTATGCAATTATAGATATAATATTTAAACCCAAATTTAAAATGGGATTATTTGTATAAATTTAACAATAACGTAAAATATACCGTTCATAAAAGTATACTTTTACGGACTTTGAGTTTGTATAAAAAATTTATCATTCTCGACGTTCGTTTAAATTTAAAAATAATTTACGAACGTTCTTTAAAATACAAGTAGTTTTACGAACGTTTTTAGCAAAGTAATAGATTGAAAAGTCTACTTCCTATAATCAAACTTATGGTAACTAAACTCGAAAAGAAGAAGCCCATCTCTAAAGAAAAAAGCTACTTCCTTACCCATGGAAGTAGCTTTTTCTTTAGAATATCCTACGTTAAGAATAGTAGTAATTGGGATTCCTAGCCCTTAGGTTGCTTTAAACGTTTAATTTTATCCTTTTATTTTGAGTGAAAAAGCAGTCTCGAAGTAAGAGACTGTCATCTTAATCTGCTTAATATAATAAAATTTCTTTAAAATGGCTCTACAGAAACTCTTTTCATTAGCCGTTTTAACTTATTTTCCGTATCCGTTTCCTCTACTGGCGTGTAGATACTACACCGCAAATCCATATCCCCTTGAACTTGGAGAGAAGTTAAATTAAATAACATTTTTCCTGCTTTGGCATGTCTAAATTCAATAACCATTTCAGGAGCTTTACTCACTTGGCTTTCATTCCATAAGGCCTGGAATTCTGGATGTAAATGACTCATCTGACTAATAAACTGGTTGTACCATTCATCACCTAAATAGTGTCCATAATAGGTACGGAAAATAGCAAGAAAACCTTTCGCGAAATGCTCCCAATTAACAGCTAATGCTTTTAATTCTTTTCGGGCGAACACTAATTGAATGAGATTTCTTTGGTCATTTGGGATTTGTTCAAAATCTAGAAAAACATGGGCAGCTGCGGAGTTCCATCCCACAATATGGCAATGTCTATCTGTAACGATGGTTGGACAATAGGTTAATTCAGCTAGTATTCGCTTTAAAGAAGGGCTAAGCTCTGATTGATCTTTTTTGGGATGAATAATTTCTGACTTTGTTTCTAATGCCAGATCATACAAATAGTCCCTTTCATCGCTGTTTAGTTGTAATGCTGTAGAAATACAGTCGAGCACAATAGAAGAAACTTTTATATCTCTTCCTTGCTCTAACCATGTGTACCACGTGGTACTTACTCCTGCTAATTGTGCAACCTCTTCTCGTCGCAATCCCGGTGTCCTTCTCCGGGTTCCAGCTGGTAACCCAACAGACTCTGGTTTAATTTGAGCACGCTTAGCTTTTAGGAATGTAGACAAGGCTTCAAGCCTAGTTTTATCGTTCATTTTTAAAACTCCTCATCATACCAATTTACCCTAGTAGTAGTTATACCAGGATAAACAATCCCTTGTAATAGGATAAAAGGACTGTAAAATACAAGTATATTATTGATTTGGAGTGATGAAAAGTGGAAAGAGTTGTGATTACAGGTATGGGAGTAGTCTCTCCTATAGGAAATAACATCAGAACATTTTGGAACAACCTAATTAAGGGAGAGTCCGGTATCTCCTCTATAGATACATTCGACATTACTGATCATAAAGCAAAAATTGCAGGAATTGTTCGGGATTTTGATGCGGATAAAGTTTTAGGAAAGAAAGAAGCAAGGCGTTTAGATCGCTTTTCCCAATTTGCTTTAGCTGCAGCTGAACAAGCCTGGGAAGATTCTAAGTTAGATCTCAATCATATAGATCCAGAAAGATTAGGCGTATACGTAGGTTCAGGTATAGGCGGAATTGAAACTTTAATTGAAAACATTGATGCACTTAGACAGAAAGGACCAAGGAGAGTCAGCCCAACTCTCGTGCCAGGTATGATTTCTAATGCTGCTGCAGCACAAATTAGCATCAAGTGGAATGCAATGGGTCCTTCTATGTCGCCTGTTTCTGCTTGTGCCATCGGGAACACAGCTATTGGAGAAGCCTTTAGACTCATTCGTTCTGGAGAAGTGGATGCTGTGTTCGCGGGTGGAACAGAAGCTGCTATAACCGACTTATCAGTAGCCAGTTTTGGCAATGCTACCGCATTATCAACAAGAAATGACGACCCCACTCAAGCTAGCCGTCCTTTTGATGAAGACCGTGACGGATTTGTCATGTCAGAAGGAGCTGGAATTCTAATCTTAGAATCGCTATCCCATGCTTTAAGTCGAGGAGCAAACATTCATGCAGAAGTCATTGGATATGGTGCAAGCTCAGACGCACACCATATGGTTGCTACACATCCAGAGGGTAAGGGTGCTTATCTTGCGATGAAAGCAGCTTTAAAAAATGCAAACATATCCCTTGAGGAGATTGATGTTATTAGTGCTCATGCCACAAGTACAAAGGTGGGTGACATCTCTGAAACCAAGGCTATTAAGGAACTGTTTGGACAACAAGCGTATCAGATTCCAATAACGGCTAATAAATCTATGGTTGGTCACATGTTAGGAGCAGCTGGTGGAGTTGAAGCAATTGCTTTAGCAATGAGCCTTAAAGAAGGCATCGTTCCTCCAACAATTAACTTAGAAAATCCCGATCCATTATGCGATTTGGATTATGTACCAGCTATTGCTCGCCAAGTGAAAATAAATACTGGTTTATCTAATTCATTTGGGTTTGGAGGCCATAATGCAGCTATTGTTTTAAAGAAATACGAGTGAGTATATTTTCACTCGTATTTCTTCATGAAAATTAAAGCCAAAATAAAATATAATTACGAATTGCTATTTAAGTTGGATTAAAGATACCCAAAGTCGAATACATTTGGCAAACCATACCCTAATTAATGATAGCAGTTCCTTGGATACTCGCTGAAGAACCAGATTAATGTCCCTTTATATCCTAACTGCCACCCTAAACTATATTTTTAAAATACTAAAAGAAATGTTGAGAAATGACAAGCAAGCATTAAAGCAAAAGAGCAAACTTTATCAGACAGTACTTAAAACCTTATAAATCACGCTCTCAGTTCCTGCATAAGGAGATGGAGGCACTTTTTCTATAAAAGCTTTCCTACTATTAATTATGGCCAACTATTGAATGTGGTACATATGGCTGTTCAAGAAACTTGATTTCCTCAGGTGTTAGCTTAACTGATAAAGCGCCTACGGCATCCTCAAGATGCGCTATTTTCGTAGCACCAATTATAGGAGCTGCTACTGTTTCTTTCTGTAATAACCAGGCAAGTGCAATGTGTGTACGGGGAATACCATGTTTTTCTGCGATGGATGCCACTCGCTCTACAACCAACCGATCGGCATCCGCAGTCACATCGTATTTAGATTTTTGAATTTGATCTGTCTCAGAACGATGGGTTGTTACTGACCAATCACGCGTTAACCTCCCTGATGCAAGAGGGCTATATGGAGTGAGAGCAATTTTCTCTTCTTTACAAAGAGGTAACATTTCTCGTTCCTCTTCACGATATATGAGGTTTAAATGGTTCTGCATAGACACAAACTTAGTCCAACCATTCTTTTCTGCTATATGTAACGCCTTTTGGAATTGCCAAGCGTACATGGCAGATGCACCAATGTACCTTGCTTTACCAGCCTTCACCACGTCATGTAATGCCTCCATCGTTTCTTCAATAGGAGTATTGTAATCCCAACGATGGATGATATAAAGATCTACATAATCAGTTTCCAACCTTTTAAGACTCTTATCGATTTCACTCATAATAGCTTTTCGGGAAAGGCCAGAACCATTTGGGCCTTTATGCATTTGTCCGTGTACTTTAGTTGCTATGACAACTTCATCACGACTAGCATAATCTTTAAGAGCTCGTCCAAGGTATTCCTCGCTTGTACCCAGTGAGTATACATTTGCTGTATCAAAAAAGTTAATCCCTAAGTCGAGGGCTTTTTTTATAATAAGGCGAGAGTCCTCTTCATTAATCACCCATTGGTGAAGCCATTTGTTGGCGTCCCCAAAACCCATACATCCAAGACAAAGTCGAGATACATCTAAGCCTGTATTACCAAGTTTTACATACTCCATTTAATTGCCTCCTACTTTCCTAATGAGTCATGCACTTTTTTCAAAAAAAGACCTCAATGGTACAACTTTCTTTTCAGCAAGATCTCTTAATTTTCAGGAATAATTTCATTGACACATGCTAATGTGTTAAGTGTTCTCGGAAAGCCCATGTAGGGTAAGCAATGAGTGATAGCAGTGATTAATGTTTCCTTATTATTGCCCACATTTATGTTACCCTGCACATGTGCTTTCACTTGACCTTCAGCACCGCCTAACGCACTTATAATACAGAGCGTTAATAGCTCTCGTGTTTTCAAATCGAGTCCGTCACGAGTATAGAAATCTCCGAAGCAAAAAGCAGAAAGATATTCCTGCATATGCTTTTGATTCGAGGGAGCACTCTCCTGCATTTTTTTTATGACATCTCCAAAAATCTCTACTTGAGTTGCAAGACCCTTTTGAAAGCGATTATCTTCATCTACCGTCTTTTGGCTTTCAATCGGTAAAGCGATATCCTTTGCTTTGAATACCTCATTAACTTCATTGATAGTATTTAACGTTTTCGGGAATCCAATATACGGAGCACATTGGTAAACCGCCTCTTTGATTTCTACAGGTGTTAGCCCAACATTCAATGCTGCACTAACATGTGCTCTTAATTGAGGTAATGTCTGGTTAGTAGCAAGAACCACCAGGGTGATTAACTCACGCTGTTTGTCATCCAGATTACCTTGATAAAAAACTTCCCCAAAAATAAAATGGCTCAGAATGTCCTGAAAATCAGGATCAGTGGCATGTGTACTAGGTACTCCTTCACCAAATAGCTGTTTGAATTTTTTTTTGCTCTTTTCGATACGATTCATAAACAAGCCTCCTGACAGAAAAATTTGGATAAGTCCACATTTATATTAGGTACTTTTATTACAATTGATTGATTGTGAACTTCTTTTAAATTGTTTTTTTCTTAACGTTTTTAATTATGTCATAAATATCAAAAAATCCTTAACCTATTATTATCAAGTTTTTGCCTAATCCTCTCAAAACCCCTTACTAAATCTATAACTATTAGGTATAATGAACCGAAAATAAGGAAAAGGAGAATAAGTTATGTCTAACAACCCCTATAAACAGCAACATGAACTTGTTAAACTCATTGAACGCCTTTTAAAGCAGGACGATGTTCACCCTACCACTATTCCATCTTTATTTCTCATCCGTGAATCCAATACTACTGAACCCATTTCTCGGGTTAATGAGCCATCTTTTTGCATTATCCTCCAAGGAGAGAAGGAGGTTTTATTGGGAGAGGAACGCTTTTTATATGGTCCTGGTCATTATATTGTGGCATCAGTTGACTTGCCAGTTACAGGTCAAGTCATCAAAGCCTCAACCGAGTCCCCATATTTAGCCTTCAAACTTGAATTTACCTCTAGCCAGGTTTTAGAGGTTTTAAATGGCACAGATATTAAAACTGGGCAGGGAAAGAACGCAAAGCGAGCTATGTATGTTAGCAAGGTAGAGCCATCTTTGTTGGACGCGGTATTAAGGTTAGCATCTTTGCTAGAAACGCCACAACATATCCCAGTTCTTGCTCCATTATTAAAAAAAGAAATTCTCTATTGGATTTTACAAGGTCCACATGGTGAAGCGCTTGAACAAATGGCATTAGAAGGTAGCAATGCTTCTAGAATAAGAGAGGTTATAGATCATATCATCAATAATTATGAAGAGTCTTTTCGTATTGAAGAGCTTGCTGAAATAGCAAATATGAGTGTTTCATCGCTACATCGACATTTTAAAGAAGTAACGGCAATGAGTCCCATCCAGTTTCAAAAACAACTGAGATTACAGGAAGCGAGGCGCTTGCTATTAGCTGAGTCGACAGATGTAGCTGATGTCGCATTCAGGGTCGGATACGAAAGTCAATCGCAATTCAGTCGAGAATATTCACGTATGTTTGGCTTTTCACCTAGAGTAGATATAAACCGAATGAGAGAACACTACGTTTAAATAAAGGAAGTCATAAACAAGCAACTAGAAGTAGCTCAACCTGTTTTAACAGAAGAACAAATGGAACAAATCAATTTCACCTTAATTGAAGCCTTACATACTACAAAAAGGGACAATGTATTACAGAAAAGGGATTCATCCAATCTGTTGATTCCCTGGGGAATTTGTTTATTTTTATCGATGAAGTATTTGAATTAAAAAACAAAATGAAGTTAAGTGAACTAATTGATGTTCGTTTCCAGTAAGGCCACAGAAATAAAATCTCGTTCTTGAAGAACGAGATTTAAACTGGATAATATATAATCATACTTAATTTAGCTAATGTTTTTCCGCGATTATAATAAGAATGAGCTCTATCAGCTTTGAACCTAATAGCATTCCCACTCTTTATCGTATATTCATTGCTATTTACACTTATAGTGAGTTCGCCTTCAAAGACAGTTATGAACTCTTCAGTCCCTTCCCTATGCGAATCAGCGTCTAGAGATCCACCTTCTTCTATTTCTACAGAATAAACTTCAAAGCGCCTATCATCCTCGAAAGGAAAATAAGGGTAGACTTGATATTTTCCGTTGTCTTCAGATAATATTTGAATGTCGGTTTTTGAAATGACTTTGGTGTCTGGCTGAGGATTATTTATTAATGAAGTAAAAGAAATTTTTAATCCATTAGCTATTTTCCAAATAGTTGTAATTGTAGGACTTGATTCTCCTCTTTCGATTTGCCCTATCATTGTCTTGCTTACCCCAGTTAATTCTGCAACTTTTTCGAGACTTAATTTCTTACTTTCTCTAAAATTTTTTAGGTTTTTGGCGATAATAAGATTTATTTCCTCCATAAATACACTCCTATCAATATGTACAATATAACGACCATAATGTAAAATAAAAAGTACGACGTTATATCGTCCTTTTTGAACATTATAATATACATATTAGAGGAGGTACAAATATGCCATTATTATCATTTTTGCTATATATTTTTGTGACCAGTTTTACCCCTGGTCCTAACAATATTATGGCCATGTTATTTGCTAACAAATACGGTTTGAGAAAGACTACAAAATTTTGTTTAGGCGTAGGTGCAGGCTTTCTTATAGTAATGTTGTTATGCAGTTATTTTAATGTTTTACTCCAAAATTCCATCCCAAAAATTGAGTTTTTCATGACGGTCTTAGGAGCAATCTATATGGTCTATCTAGCTATAAAGATTATTTTGAGTAAAGATGATGATAAAAATAACGATGAAAACAGGAATAACAGTTTTTTCATGGGAATGCTTTTACAATTTATAAATCCAAAAGGTATTCTGTATGGTATAACGGCTATAGCAACCTTTATTCTTCCATATCACAACTCGAATTTTAGTTTAATAATGTATTCTTTATTTCTAGCTTTTGTGGGCTTTGTAAGTACTTTCTGTTGGAGTTTATTTGGTTCGGTTTTTCAAAAGTTTCTCTCAAAGTATAAAAGCCAGTTTAATATACTTATGGCTTTATTATTAATGTATAGTGCAGTCTCAATTCTTATAAAATAAGTTTCTTATTTAATTAAGGATACATTTTAACATCGGAAAAATTTTAACGTTGTAAATATTCGTTTTGTTAAAGGGTCAGTACTTGTGTTATGCGAAATATTAACCTCTTGTTGGTCGTTATAACGTATATATTGTACTTTGTATTAATTTAAAGATATAATTTGACAAGTTCAGATAATAACATAAGAAGTGAGTGAAAAACATGGAAGAGAAACAGCAGGAAGAAATCGATCTTGATAAAGTGTACGACTATACTGAATTTCCAGATAAAGTTAGTGGTCGCTGCGATAACTGCAATTCAGCTTACTTCAAAAGTTCCGTAAAAGGTGGCGTTTTCTTACGTGAATGCAGAGAACGTGGCATGAAAAAAAGTATCTAATCATAAAGAGCTATATAGTAAAAAGAGAAGGTTTTATCCTTCTCTTTTTTATTTAACGGTATCTGAACTCATTTTACACCTATGTCTTAAAAAACGTTATTATTGCTCCTCCTGATTTTAACGGAAATTTCGCATTAGCATTTAGTGGTAAACTAAAGATACATTGATAACAAGGAGTATGAATATGGAACACATAGTTGATATATTAGAAACTAAAAAAAACTCTCTAAGCGATGAAAATCAAGAACTGTTAAAGAAATTGATACGAAAAATAAAATCATTTTCTACTACCCCACTCAATCGCAAACATTGTTTACGTATGGCGCCATTTGCTGATTCTAAAGAGATAACAGAAGTTGTGATTAATACTATACAACCGTACGAGCTGAAGTTGCTTGGGGACAGTTGCTTTCGTGGCTACGATAGCATTGGATATCACTATTGCATCGCATTACTTGCTTGCAGAGTTGCATTAAACGAAGTAGATGAATTAGATGTTGTAACAGTGCTTGAACATGAAGTGGAGAAAGAATTGAAAGAACATGAACTGGTAGCCTCTAGAGGTGGAGAAAACTATCATGTAACGCTTCGTATTTTTAAGTGTTTTAAAAAAGATACAGATAGGTTAAACCATTTGATGATACGACTACAAAATCACAGGGATTGAGATGCAAAAGCATGTAATTAACAAACAATCAACTCTATATAAGTGATAGCAATAATCGGCAAAACTTTAGATTTTTTATTGAGTATATGAAGGAATTGTCCTCTTACGTTCTCTTTAGACGTATAGACAGCTTAGATCCTCTAGTCTATTTTATGAAAAAGGTAACCAACTGGGACAACCTACAGCATATAACAATCCCTTACTTCTTACATAATCAGCTACCCCTTACCTACTGAGGTAAGGGGTCTTTTTTATTTTTCGATTGGACACGCAACCTTGCTGCTGTAGCTACATAGTATCTAAGGGATCACTACTTCACTCATTAACCAGTATCTATTTGTTCAATGTTACCGCATTATTACCTATAGTGTATAAGGCGGTCCTATTTATCTATGTTTTTATTAGATAGTTCAAGCATATGACGTAACGTACAATAAGGCCGATTATTTTTTATGCGTTTAAAAAGATGTATCTAAATAGACGTTTTTTTATTAGTTTTTTATTGTCTAAAAAGGCGTACCTTTTTAGACCTGTTAATGGGTCCGTAGTTTGGACTGGGATAGTTTTTGTGTTTAAACTAGTGGGGCAGAGCGTTTGAAGTATATGAATAAAACATGCTATTATTTGTATCCAAAGACAAATTCTCTAATGAGCTACAAATTTCAACTCTCATGAGGTAGTTTTTTCTGTTTTCAGCTTGTATATGGTATACATCCTTAGTTAACATAATGTGATTTTCTAGGTCAAAAAAAGCCACCCCCTTGGGAGACAAGGAGATGGACAAAGAAATCATTTCTTTTTTTTTGTAATTTTTTATACAACTTGTTTATTAGATTTTTGTTCTTCAGTCCATGCTTCTAAATTTTCGCGACCAGGTAAATTTGAAATACTATCTGCCTGAAACACAGGGTCTCGACCTTGCTTTTTTTGAGCTACATAATCTTTCAGTACAGCCTTAGCTACTTTGGATAATCGAGTAATTGCATATAGGTTAATTAGAACCATTAATCCCATAAAGATATCTGCAAGAGACCATACCAATTCTGCACTATATAATGCTCCAAATAACACCATCAAGATAACAGCAACACGGTATAATAAGACTGTTTTCTTACTATGCTTCATAAAACTAATATTTGATTCACCATAGTAATAGTTACCCATTATCGTACTCAGCGCAAATAAAAATACTGAAATAGATACAAATGTTGCTGCAAAGCTACCAATTCCCGTCCGTAAAGATTCTTGTGTTAATGGAATACCTGTTAAATCTGATGTTTGATATTCGCCTGAAACTAAAACAATCATTACAGTAGATGAACAGATTATAAATGTATCTAAAATAACACCTAAAGCTTGAATAAATCCTTGTTTTGCGGGATGAGTAACGTCTGCAGCTGCAGCTGCATTCGGAGCAGAACCCATACCGGCTTCGTTAGAAAATAATCCACGACGAATACCATGAAGTACAGCAGCACCCATTACACCACTAAATAGTTGTTTAAATGAAAACAAACCTTCTGAAAAGATTGCACTGAAAACATTTGGTAATACTTCATAATTTGCAATCATCATCCACACTGATAATAAGATATAAGCACTGGCTTTAATAGGCACTAAAATTGTAGAAAATTTCGCTACTGAATGAACACCACCGAATATAATTAGAGCAGTAATAATGGTAAGTATAACACCGGTTAAGGTATTGTTTATTCCAAATTCATTTTCAACCGAAGCAGCAATGGTATTAGCTTGCACAGCATTAAAAATAAGGCCAAAAGATAGAGTAATTAATATGCTAAATGCAATACCAAGTTTTCTATTTCCTAAACCTTTCTCCATATAGTAAGCAGGTCCACCTCGCCAAGCATCTCCATCTTTAACCTTATAAACCTGGGCTAATGTACTTTCTACAAAAGCTGAAGCAGATCCAATTAATGCTATAATCCACATCCAAAATACTGCACCGGGTCCTCCTAGTGCTACTGCTGTAGCAACACCGGCAATATTACCTGTACCGATACGAGCAGCCATTCCAATCATAAATGCTTGTAATGAAGAAACACTTTTTTTATTTTTATCTTTGTTTTTACGTCCATCTCCCAATAAACGAATCATTTCAGGAAGGAACCTTATTTGTAAAAAACCAAAATTAATAGTTAAAAATAGTCCAATTGCAACTAAGATTATAACAATTAATTTAGCCCATAAATAATCATTAATAAGTGTAACGATTTCTGTCATGGTTTTGTCTCCTTATTGTAAAAAAATTCGACTATAAAGGTTATAAGTTGATTTATATTATTTTGTAAACTAGAAAAAATTTGGTGGTTATAAAAAGAACATCAACAATTTACAGAATCCTTTTATTCTTAATATCTCGTAAATTAGCTTTGTTAGAAGTGTTTTTTAAATCTTTACCAAACCGATATCCTCCCATTCCGGTTCCTTATAACGAAGGGGTTATATTAGATATTGCAGTTTGCATAGCTTTAATAGAAGTTGATACGTCAGTGTAACTTGAAAAGGTGAGAATGCTCCTAAGTCATTAATACTGATAAAATAAGAGCAACTTTTTTTGTATTTAGTTTAGAAATCTCTCCAATGAAGTATGATTAACAAAAATACAAAACCTTATTAAGCGCTTTCATTTTTTTTATTAAGATCTTATCTTTAATTTATATTATGAACTATGTAATCCGACAGAAAATGACATAAAATTATAATTTTTATGAATTAATAATTAAATATAAAATTAGGTATATAAATAATCTGATAAGAAAGTAGACCCTATATTACCTTCTGAAGCTTCACTATACATCTCAATCACTTGTTCTCGATTCATTAGTATATAATTAAACCCCTATCTAAAAATAATGTAGACATTGAATCAGAGGGAAGACTATCTGAGAATGGGGTGGTCTCAGGAAATCCTTTAAAAAATCAATTTTTACAGCAGGCACAAAAAAACTTCAGAAAAAGAAGTAAAGCACTTGGTGAGAAACGTAGTAGAAAAAATGCAAAAAGAATATAAAGTTGATGTTGTAGGATTCGGAAATCGATTGAGAATTAAGCAGCCTAGAGCATGGATGAGGGTCAAAGACAATCGGGACCAAACGTTTATTGAGGTACCGATTAACTATGATGTGAAATTAACGATTAAAGATTATGGAACATCAGGATTTAACAAGTGATCCCTTCAAGTTTAACTTTGCTTATTTTAATGTTAAAAAGAAGCCTTTCTATTATAAGCAAAGGCTTTAAAAATTATTTTGCACTTAATGGTCATTATTGAGGTTGATTGAAATATAAAAGAAGAGAGCAATTTAATTATTAAAGTATAAAAACTGCCCTCTCATTATTAGTTTTTGCCTAACAATGAGAGGGCAGTTCGAATGAATCAGCAGTTATTTTACTAATATTATTTAATTAAAGAATCAAACAGATGATAGTAGTGAATTTCATTTCATATTAAACCCTGTTTATTCTCTATCAAAAAGGGAGTTTCCAGCAATCCCTGGATTAGTCATTTCAAAAGGGTTTAAAATAAGATCAAGCTCTTCTTCTGTTAAAACATCATACCTTAAGCATAATTCACGTACAGATTCACCTTTTAATATTGCTTCTCGTGCAATTCTAGCAGCCACTTCATATCCAATATGAGGATTAATAGCCGTAATAATACCTACACTTTTTTCTACGTATTCTTTTAAATGTTCTTCATTCGCTTCAATCCCCTGCAGGCAATAATCCGTAAATGTTTGAAAAGCATTATTCATGATGCTAATTGATTGAAGTAAATTAAAAACAAGAACAGGTTCCATAACATTAAGCTCAAGCTGACCTGCTTCAGAAGCTAAGCAAATTGTATGATCATTACCGATAACTTGAAAGGCAACCTGATTAATCATCTCTGGCATGACAGGATTAACTTTTCCAGGCATAATAGAAGATCCTGGCTGACGAGCTGGCAAAGTGATTTCTGCTAGTCCTGCACGGGGCCCAGATGCCATTAGACGTAAGTCATTCGCTATTTTCGACATATTTACCATACAAATCTTTAATGCTGCAGAAACTTCTGTATAAGCATCTGTATTTTGAGTCGCGTCTATAAGATGATCGGCATTCTTAAGTGGTAAACCACTAATATTTGCTAGATATCTTACAACATTCTCGATATAACGTGGATCTGCATTTAAACCTGTTCCAACTGCAGTTGCTCCCATGTTAACCTCATATAAATGTCCATAGGATTGCTTAATACGTTTCATATCGCGCTCAAGAACACGACTATATGATTCAAATTCTTGACCAAGACGGATTGGAACCGCATCTTGTAGGTGAGTACGTCCCATCTTTATAATAGAATCAAATTGTTCTGCCTTTTTATGAAATACACTGTGCATATAATGCATTGTTTTTAGTAACTTATTTAACAGATTAAGGGTTGCAATATGGATAGCAGTTGGGAATACGTCATTTGTTGACTGTGACATGTTTACATGACTATTAGGGCTTAAATCGGAATAAGAACCTTTTTTATGACCAAGTAACTCTAAAGCCCTGTTTGCGATAACCTCATTTGCATTCATATTCATTGAGGTCCCTGCACCACCCTGTATTGGGTCAACAATAAAATGATCGTTTCTTTTTCCTTGAATAACCTCGTCTGCTGCTTCAATAATTGCATTACCCAACCCATCATATAACCTTTTTGTTTCCATGTTAGCAAGAGCAGCAGCCTTTTTAACGATTCCTAATGCTTTAATAAGTTCTGGGTGAATTCGGTATCCTGTTATTGGGAAGTTTTCAACTGCACGTAAAGTTTGAATCCCATAATAAGCATAAGTAGGAACTTCTTTTGTTCCTAGGAAATCTTTTTCAATTCTTACATTTTGTTTTTCAGGCGTTTCGATATTTACCATAACATTGGTCTCCTTCTTTACATAAAAAGAATTTTTTTATGCTACGTCCGATTTTCTAATAGAATCTGTATAATGCTTTGCTTTTTCTTTATCGAATCCGCCTTCCCACTTAGACATCACAATAGCAGCTAATGCGTTACCTACTACGTTGACAGATGTACGGAGCATATCTAAAATGCGATCAATACCAGCAATAAATGCCATACCTTCTAGAGGTAATCCCATTGATCCCAGTGTTGTTAATACAACAACAAATGATGCTCCTGCAACTCCTGCCATTCCCTTAGAAGTCAACATCAACACGAGTAAAAGTGTAATTTGTTCTATGAAAGATAAATGAATGCCATACATTTGTGCGATGAAAAGGGCAGCAATGGCTTGGTAAATGGATGATCCATCAAGGTTAAAGGTATATCCTGTCGGAATAACAAATGATGTGACAGCTTTCGGACAACCGAAGTTCTCCATTTTAGTCATTAGCCTTGGCAATACTGCTTCAGAGCTTGCGGTTGTAAACGCTAAAATTAACTCATCTTTTAAGATTTTTATAAGCACTAAAACATTAGTTCCAGCCATTTTTGCAATAATACCTAATACTACAAAAACAAAGAAAATCATGGTCAGATATATAACGAGTACTAGCTTTCCTAAAGGGATTAATGAACCAATTCCAAATTTGGCTACATTGACACCGATTAATGCAAATACGCCAAATGGAGCAAATTTCATTACCAAATTTGTCATCCAAAACATGGATTCTAATACACCCTCAAAGAAATTCAAAACAGGTTTACCTTTTTCTCCAATCGCTGCAACTCCTAGACCAAATAAGACTGAGAAAAAGATGATCGCTAATAAATTCCCCTCAGTTAGAGATTGAAAGATATTAGTTGGTATAATATGAACGATTTGATCTCCTATTCCTGTACTCTCCGTTGTTTTAGATGTTTCTTCATATTTGGATATATCACCTTTCTCAAGGTTCCCCATATCTATACCAGTACCTGGATGAAATATATTTGCAGCTAATAAACCAATAGCAAGTGCAATTGTGGTAACGATTTCAAAATAAAGAATCGTTTTTCCACCTAGCTTGCCGAGCTTTTTAATATCGCCTACGCCAGCTATAGATACGATGAGTGCGGATACAACGATAGGAATGACAATCATTTTAATTAGGTGAAGAAAAATATCCCCTAAAGGTTGAAGAATGGCCATCGCTGTACTATTTCCATAAAAAACAGCACCTACCGCAACCCCAAACGTAAGACCAATAAAAATCTGTGTAGCTAATCCGAATTTTTTCATGTTGTAACCCCTTTCATTTCCTATTACATTAAAACAAGATATTCATTTTTTGTTGTAATGTAAGGTTAAGCCTAGTCTATAATATCGTCTACAAAATACAACAGAAATCTACGGGAACACACAAAAGGTAAATAAAGTATTTATAAGATTTAATATTTTATTGAACTATGCATAGCCAACTTTTACGTTATAGTTGCAAGGTGTTCCAAAATGGAAGAGACATTTATAAGTGGGCATGTTACCCCCTCTCTTAGACATATCACGGTTATTAGGACAAGCAAACTACAAAAAACGAAGTGAATCGGTTTTCTATACACAGTGCCAACTTGAAAATGATTGTATTTATGTGTGAGAGGTTAGATCTTTTACCTCCTTCTGTATATTAATCTATAAAACTAACTAAACTAATAACATGTTCCCCTATTTCAATAAATTTGAAAATCCTTTGCTACTTATAGCAAAGGATTCTTTTTTGCTTATTAATATTCATTAAAATATTCTTGTATTTTTTTAGGATCTTTTGTTTTAGTTAGCGCAAGCATTAAGAGAATACGCGCTTTCTGAGGATTCAACGAATCAGACGTGACAAACTTATCTTTATCATCTGAAGCTTCATGAGTCACAGTCCCATTACCAGCACGGCTAGATCTAGTAATGATTACCCCCTTTTTAACAGCATCTTTAGCTCCTGATAAAGCTGCATCAGACATTGACCCATTTCCGGATCCTGCTACTACTATTCCTTTTGCCCCTGCTTTTACAGCAGCATCATAAAGGTATCTATTATCATTTTGGTATGTATAAAGAATGTCTACTTGAGGAAGTTTATCAAGTTTTGACACATTAAAAATTGATTTTGTCGTATGTTTACGAGTAGGTTCATTATAAAACAATACCTTACCCCCAGCAACTTCTCCAACATATCCTTGTTCAGGAGATTTAAACGTATCTGTTGCTGTTGTATTTGTTTTTGTTATGTAGCGAGCTGCACCAATTCGGTCATTCAGAGTTACTAAAACCCCTTTATTTTTCGCTTCTTTACTAGAAGCAATCTCCACTGCGTTGTATAAGTTTAACGGACCGTCTGCGCTTATAGCCGTAGCTGGTCTCATTGAACCAACAATAACAACAGGTTTTTCACTTTTTACTACAAGATTTAGAAAGTAGGCCGTCTCTTCCAAAGTGTCTGTTCCATGAGTCACTACAATTCCATCAACATCCTTAGATGCTAATAAAGTATTAATTCGTTTTGCTAACTTTAATAAAGTTGAATTATCCATATTTTCACTTCCAATATTTGCAATCTGTTCTCCACTAACATCTGCTAGTTTTTTCATCTGAGGAACAGCCTTTATTAACGTTTCAACACCAAGAGCTCCTGCCTTATATCCAGTTGTAGCTGTATCACTATCAGAGGAACCTGCAATTGTACCACCAGTAGCTAAAATTTTTATATTAGGTAAATCTTTTTTTTCCGAATGGTTTACGACTGTTTTGGCATTATTGGTTGTTGCATCAGCAGATAGGCCAATTCCTGAAAATAATAATGCAGCAGATAAAATAGTTATTCCTAAGTTTTTTTTTAGTTTCATAGTTAGCTGTCTCCTTTATGTAGAAAATTTGTAAATAATATAATACTAATAATATGGAAGCAATTTTTTCTCTATAGTTAGTTGTCCATTAGAAATTCCTCCATCAAAGTATAATTAATAAAAATATAGATACAATTAAGCGTTTTCATTTTCTTCTAACAAGAACATAGCTTTAATCTATAATAGGAACTACATAATCATACAGAAAACAACAAAAAAATTATAAATTTCTAAAATTAAATTTGATAATTTATGTAAAATAGAGTGAGAAAATCATTAAAGGTTTAACCAAATGAGGTTAAGTGAGCTAATTGATGTTCGTTTTACATAAAATAATTTCACCTTCAATTTTATGGTAATCTAATAAGAGTCAATTAGAAAAGAGTAATCAATATGGAAGAAAAACAGCAGCAAGAAATCGATCTTGATAAAGTGTATGACTATGCTGAATTTCCGGATAAGGTTAGTGGAAGATGCGACAACTGCAACTCATCTTACTTCAAAAGTTCGGTAAAAGGTGGCGTTTTCTTGCGTGAATGCCGCGAATGTGGCATGAAGAAAAGTATTTAATTGGTATTGATCGAAAGGGTTGGGGGAAATGAGAGATATTTGGGATGATGGATACAGTCAATCAAAGAAATTAACAGAAGAAATGGTCAACGATGCAGAAAAGAAGTTGGGTGTGAAGTTACCAAAATCCTATATTGAGTTATGTAAAATGCAGAATGGAGGATCTTTAAAATATTGTGACTACCCTACCTCCGTTCCAACAAATTGGGCAAACGATCATGTAAATGTTCCCGAAATTTATGGAATAGGGAAAGAAGGCATTTTATCTAGTGATTATTATATAGAAGAATGGGACTTACCTAAAGATATTCTTCTATTGTGTGGAGAAGGACATTGGTGGGTTGCATTCGACTATCGGAATACAAAAGACAATCCTCCTATTATTTATATGGATCTAGAATGGGGAGCAGACACACTTATTTTTGAATTAGCTCCTAACTTCGAAACATTTGTAAATGGCTTATTTATTTATGAAGATGAAGAATGACTATATTTATACGATAAAAAAGAACTGGCATTCAATTGTCAGTTCTTTTTTATTTATTTCATAAGCAAAGAGCTTACGCCTTTGTGTTAGTTTAATCGTGTTTTCACTCTTTTTAAAATTTAAGGCACCCAATTTACAAAGTTGCTGCCACTGATTCGTATGACTTTATATCCTTTTTCCTTTTTGTGCCGTAGAATATGAGTTCGTTGAACGTTTTTGATTAAACTTTATTTTTAGGTTAAATATCCAACTCTTTCGACTGAATAGAGATAAAACGTTAAGTGCATCCTCATAAAATACGGTGAATATGAGCATACTGAACCTATCCAACCCCAACCCAAACTAGGAGGTACACGATGAAAAATCAGTCTAAGAATTCTCAGCCTGCAATAGGGGATGACAGATTTAATACTGCTGGATATACTTCTGATAAAGCAAACATCAATGATGTGCATGGAAAACATCCATCTAATTTCAAAGGGAAAGTTTCTACCTCTGAGAATGAGGATGCTTCTTCTACGAAACCATAAAATCCTTTCTAACGAGAAACCGTTTAAGTTCTCGTTAGAAAAGAAAGCAGGTTAATATTTATTAACCTGCTTTCTTTATTATTGATTATGACAATACATATGAGGATCATCTGGTCGTTCTTCACGTTCTACTTTTGTTACTCTTACAATGGAAAGCGTCTTCTGGAATACTTTGAAACAATACCTAAAAGTATACCTTTGACTAGTAAGATGATCTACTTATTACTTATAGATTTAGCATAAAGAGTGAGTTTTTCAACATAGTTATAATAAGGATAAATTGAATCTATTAAGTAACCTAAAGGTGGTGATTCCTTATGAAAAACAGGGATAAAAGACGAAAAAAGAAACGTGATTTTTTAAAAGATTACTTAAAAGACAAGTTAGGTAATTGGAAACCTAGACTTGGCAAAGAGCCTACCTCTAATTCTAAGACGACGCAAGAAATAGAAGCCTTGATTAGATAATATTTGGGTGTAGGTCTTTAGGGATTTTTCACTATAAAAAATAGCCCCCTCTAGAAGCTAGAGGGGGCTTGCTTATAAGGCATCTTTATTTAACGGCTTCTTTTAATTCTTTTCCTGGTTTAAAAGCAGGAGCCTTTGAAGCCGGAATGGTCATTTCTTCACCTGTTTGAGGATTACGACCTGTTCGCTCTGCGCGCTCACGTATTTCAAATGTACCAAATCCAACTAATTGAATTTTTTCTTCTTGGGCAAGCGTATTAGAAATCGTTTCAAATAACGCATCTACAGCCTTTTTTGAATCCTGTTTCGTTAATTCAGATTTTGTTGCAACTGCATCTACTAGTTCAGTTTTATTCATATTCAAACACCTCATCCTCTTATTTTTAAATAATATGTAGAAGTGCTAACATATCATAGCTTCTACACACTTGTCACTTAATAAGGTTAGGTAAAGGGAAGATGAATTTCGGTTTTTCCTCAGATAACTGAGATTTTCTCTGTGACGAAATAAACTCTATGATTATGAGTCATTCACTGTAAAATCGAGCTCTATATTAGTTTAAAAGTGTGTATATTGTAAATTTGGCCCAAACTAATAAAGTATCTTCCAATTCTCTGAGTTTTAAATGGCCTTTGCTCCCGTTGAGCAAAGGCTACTTTTTTGACGAGCTTCTTCTATAGAATATGTCATTTTTATCATTCTTTATAAAGACAGTTATATGCATAAGTATTAGTGGATGAAACAACAAATGTTGGTTGTCCCCTTTGATTTTTACGAAAGACCTTTACACCACAACCTGGGCAAGCAAAAAATCCTCTGGAATGCATGTGGCTGAATTTTGTGATTTCTTCGGGTTTAAAAACACCCCTTTTCGTTCCACAATGAATATATACAGCTTCTTTTACACTTGATATTGGATCACTCCCCTATATACGTTGAGTAACTTTCTATTTTTAGTATATAAGAGATGAATGGATAATTTAACCTTTTTATACAAACAAACGTTGAAACAAAAACATTAAATGATAAATAAATAAGAAATACTTATTTGTAAAAAAATATTATGGAATTAATTTTACATTTTAAGTAATGATTAATTTTATCTTATATATAAGAGTAATAGTTAACATATTTTATTAAAAATAGTTATATCATTTACCTATCTTGTAGAAAAAGCCCATATTTGTCGTTAATAAATAGTAGAGGGTAAAACTACTATTTATAAAAATAATTCAATTTATGTAATTTTATATTAGTGTATACTTCAATTCAATAAATAATAGAATAAATGAATTGTATATTTAATATTGAATATACTATAAATGGTAATGTCTATATAGTTTAAAGAAAAATAGATACATATGCTTTGAATGTAAAAATCATCAATTTTCCTAAGTGTAATCACAGACCTTTTTCTACAGAGAATGTAAAAGAGGCAAGCTATTTCAAATAGAAGTTTTAATCTTTCACCACCCATCAAAATATTCGGACATAAAACTTTTATAACGGGGGTAGTCTGTTGAAAATTATCAATAAGAGTGAATTTGTCAAAAACAAGCAAATAAATGAAGTTATGAATTTATTTTCTCAGGATATAAGAAAGAGTAATGTAAGTATATATATATTGAAAAATGATAGAGATTTTAAAGACATAAGTATGAGTAAGGAATTACAGTTCAAAGTGAACAAATTTTTAGCATGTGAAAATGCCACAGCAATATTCATGCATCCAGAGAATGTAATTTTTATGATTGAAGAAAGGATTTTAAATTTTTCCGAAAATTCAAGGGTGTTCTATGTCAATATACCATTTACGTTATCACATGAATTAAGGCATTTTAGACAAGCTTTATTTTTTGGAAAAAGACTTGATATCATGCTAAGTGATTATTCTATTGGTTACTCTGAATTATTAAAAGATAATCAATATAATAAATTGCATTGGTGTGAGAAAGATGCCTACACTTATTCTTATCAATTTACCCAAAAGCATAAACAGGAGATTATGCGGATTTTTAATATAGATGAATGGATTTACTTGTTACCTTTTGATTATGATATTGATTATGAAAAAGAATGGAAAAATTACAAAAGAAAAATGGGAGTGTTGCCGCAAATTACTTGGGCCGTAAAGGACTATTTGTTTTGGAAAAAGAGACTAATGAATTAAAATCAATCTCTTGGAATTTTATTCAATTCAAATTTCGCATCCATTCTCTCTTTCCTAGCATCTCTGTTGTACAGCAAATTGAGGAAATATAGAAAGAGCAAAATAAAACTCATCCCGTTTTCCTTATTATCAAGATCTGAAGTATACGATTTATCACTCTGTCACTGTTTCCCTTTACATTCTAATTTAAACGTTAGAACATCTTAAGTTCTCTCGTCGACTTAGTGAAAGAGGTAAGCTATTAAATTACCCCCTCGCATATAAAAGCCAAGCACACCTAACATCACTACCTACTTACCAATTACTTCAATAGGTTTTTTCTCTCATTGCTTGAGTGAATAGGAAAGTTCATTGCAATAGCTACATAGTATCTAAAGAATCACGAATCCATCCCACATTATCTATTTCGTTAGTGTTACCGGGTTTATACAAGTTTTGTGTATGTAATAGAGTCTTTGTAGGCTTTCTTTTTACTTTCCAATTTTTTAAAAATTATATTTCTTTAGATAAATACCATACAATGTCTATACCTTTAATATGGGGGATTTTAATGAACAAAAAAAGAAAAGATTTAAAAGAATTCTTAAAAGAATTTTACTACCCACTTGAACAATTAAGTGACCGAATACACAATGAAGAACCTACTGAAAGAGCCCGAAACGAGTATCAGAGGGATTATTCTAGGGTATTGTATTCCACGTCTTTTAGAAAACTTCAGGGGAAAATGCAACTTCTAGGGATACAAAGCGATAAGTTTTATCGTAATAGATTAACACATAGTTTAGAAGTTGCTCAGATTGCTAGAGGTATTGTAGAAAGGCTACGGAATCAGTCTGGGAATAAAGAGATCTATAGAAATGACACCTATGTTGTGGAAACAGGCGCTCTTGCTCATGATATAGGAAATCCACCATTTGGCCATCATGGGGAAAGAGTTCTAAACAAATTGATGATAGATAAAGGTGGATTTGAAGGAAATGCACAGACTCTGAGAGTCCTAAATAATTTAGAAAAAAAGCTACCTAAAAAAAGAGGTTTAAATTTAACAGTAAGATCATTACTGAGTATTGTAAAATATTATAAACCTTTTAGCATGGATATAGAAAAATTTATATATAAAGACGATTTTGAACAACTCCATTTTATATTAGCTGAAAATAATATTTTTCCTCGTACTCTTGATGTTCAAATAGTAGACTTAGCAGATGAAATTGCTTATGCTGCTCATGACTTAGAAGATGCATTGAGTCTAGGAGTATTTAATATTGATGAATTTATGTTTGAATTTAAAGGTAGCACTAAGAATAGTCAGAATTACATGATTCTCCAGCGATTGGTTGAAATTGCAAGGGAATATGCCCGATCAGCTTCTAATTACCATTCTTCTGAAATATTCGGATTACTTTTAAGAAAAGAACTAACATCTAACTTGGTAAATAGATTAGTGAACGACATTGGTGTTGTTGAAGTTGACAAAAAATTTATAGAAAAAACAGGGACAAAAAACGACAGGGAATTAGGTTTTGTAACATTAGATAATTTTGTAGATAGCCTTAAAGCATTTACCTTTAAATGTATAAACAGATCAAATGTTGTACAAATATATGAAAAACAGGGTGAGAAAATCATTAAAGGTTTATTCGATGCCTTCTCTGATAATACATTTAATAAAGATAATTTACTGTTACCAGTAGAGTTTAGAGAAACAGGGGAAAGTAAAGAAAGTAAAGAAAGAATGATTGCTGACTATATCTCCGGTATGATGGACTCCTACGCTGTTCAAGTTTTTCAGAATCTTTATGGAAAAAGTGCAAGTGATATTATCTATGATGTTAACTATTTCAGAGATTATAAACCTAGATCCTAAACCATCCTCAATAATATATTTAAAGGATAACAACGTATAAGGGTTAAAGAGCTGTTATAAGACATGGATAGCTTTGCTATACCACCAGTACTGAGCTATTTAAGATATTTAGATGCCATCTAGAAAAAAGCAATACAAACCATGTACTATGGATTAAAGAGTATTAAGTCTGGGAATGTAAATATAAGGGGTAAAAATAATGAATGAATTTTATAAAGCGTTAACATATGTAAATGAGAACTTTTATGAATCAAATCACTTGGTTATAAAAGCTATTCGAGAAGAAGTTCAGAATTCAGATTATGGCGCTTCAGCTAAATTCAAAATCTGTACGATTTAGGGTGGCGAAAACTACACCTAATAAGGTAGGACAATTTGTACCCCTTGGGAAAAAGAGGAAAATCATAAAAACCAAGCCTTTTCATATGAAAAAGCTACCGATTTATTGGTTATTAATATCTTCACTAGTAGAAAAGGATTTGGACAATTCGTTTTTCCAAAAGAAGTTCTTTTAAAACAAAAAATCCTTAAAACGGCTACCACAAAAGGTAAAATGGCAATTAGATTGTATCCGATATGGGATAAACCAACTAGCAAACAAGCTATTGAAACACAAAAATGGAAATTGGAATATTTTACTAAAACGAATAGTACGAATAATTTGCCCCATCAAGAATTATTAGAGCTATATTCCCAAAGTAGCAACAATTGAAGCCTTACATACAAATAAACAAGTGTACCTCGCCTATTATAAGAGAGGCCAAAGCATAACAGAGACAGGATTCATTCAGTTTGTTGATTCTCTTGGGGGTTTATTTATTTTCATTGATGACGTATTTGAGTTAAAGAATAAAATGAAGTTAAGCGAGCTCATCGATGTTCGCTTTGCTTAGTTCCTGAAGAAATCGTGTACAGGAATCATTTATTTGGGTGGAGGTACATTCATGTACAATTTTAGAGTATACACGCTACGTGACGGTTCAAACAGGATTATTAAGCTAAAAGAAGGAGAATCATTTAAAGATGAACTCCAAAGAGCAGGTATTCAAGAAACGCAGATTTTTCAGATGCAACTAGTGGAAAAACCAGAGTAGTTTTAGCAAGCTCCTTTTATATGGCTGTAATTGTGTTAGTTCAATAAAAGCCAAATAGATAAGAGTGATCAACCTGGAAGAAATAAAAGAGCAAGAAATAGATCTCACTAAAGTATATGATTATGCCGAATATCCAGATAAACATTAAATAGACTAAACTAATAAGAGGATATTATGTTCAATATAAGAGCATATATCCTCTTTTCTTATAAGTATTAGATTCGTTATTTAGATACTATACATATAGTTTAATATGTATAGATTATAAAGGATCTTAAGTTTGTTGCAAATGGAGGCGTGATGAGGTCTTCAGATCGAGCGTTAACATGATTAAGGGGGTGAGTGGTATGAGTTTTGTAACTTTGTAATAAGTGATATTAAGCAATCGGACCAGTTTATGCAGAATCGGAAACATTACTTTGGATAAAATGAAAATATCAAAAAAATTGGAGGGTTCATACATGACAGTTGGAGGTAAGGATGATATTGATGGGCTTAAGGAAATCGGCAAAATCGTTGCTTTAACAATAAGTGAAATGAAAAATCAGACACGTGCCGGAATGACGACCAAAGAATTGGATGAAATCGGGGGACGTTTTTTAAGAAAATATGGTGCGGTCTCTGCACCAAAGATAACCTACAATTTTCCCGGTAACACATGCATTAGCATTAACCATGAGGTTGCTCACGGAATACCGGGGAATCGGAAGATTCAAGAAGGTGACCTAATAAATATTGATGTCTCTGCTGAGTTAAATGGTTACTTTGCCGATGCAGGTCATTCCTTTCAGATCCCTTTATATAACCCTTCTGTAACACGTCTCTGTCAATACACACACACTACCATGATGAAAGTTATTTCTTCACTTAAACATGGGGTGAGATTGAATGAAATCGGAAGAATTATTCAAAATGAGGCCCAAAAAGGTGGTTATAAGGTAATTACGGATCTTTGCAGTCACGGCATTGGAAGGTCTTTACATGAGGCCCCTGAAGATATTTTACATATCTATGACAAGGGTGATAAACGGGTATTGAAAGAAGGTATGGTTATTACTGTCGAGCCTTTTTTATCAACTGGAGCAGAGTATACAGTTGTAAGTTCGGATGGGTGGACTTTATGTGTGCCCGATAATAGTCTTTGTGCACAATATGAGCACACAATAATTATTACAAGGGATCAACCAATAATTACAACGATAGCTTAGATATTGTTTTCAGATGTTAGGCCCGTAGATGTTTAAGGAAGTTCATCAATCGGTCGTGGTTGTTGAGCAAAGATTAAAAGGTTAATACCTATTATTCATGTGCAATATGTATCAACCTTTATTTTCTATGTTTTTTTCGATTTGGGTCTTGATAATAAGGTCAGTGGCAGATATAACAACTGCAATTCATCTTACTTCAAAAGTTCCGTAAAAGGTGGCGTTTTTTTACGTGAATGCAGAGAATGTGGTATGAAGAAGAGTATTTAAGTATAGACGATTATATAAGAAAAAGAGAAGGTTTTTTACACCTTCTCTTCTTTTAATTTAACCGTATCCTTACTCTTTTCAGAACTTTAGGCATACGTTTTTCAATGCTACTGTCATTGATTCTCATTACGTTATATCCTTGTTTTCTTGAATAGAATCTTACTTGCGATTACGAGCTTTTTGCTACGGTGAAGAATTAATGTACTCTAGAGAGTATATAGTACTTATATTTCTCCTTGCTTAATACCCTTAATTAACTCTTCAAGCCAATGAATGGTATGCTCTGATCTCGTTGAAAAATATCCATTCATAAATTCCACAAACTTCTCCTTCTCTTTGTCTTTCTGAATATGCTTTTCATAACCCTTAATATAATCCCAACGATCCGTAAAATCCTTTAATTTTTTTTCTAAAATTCCAACTACATTATTACGATCTACATATTTTAGGTTTGCTAAACCTACTACCATATCACTAATAGCATCCGCACTTTCAAACAACTTGTAGATCTTTTTGGGTAATTCTTCACGACCTTTATCTGTAATCCTAAACATTTGCTTATCAGGTCGGTGTTCTTCTTTTATGATTTCGACTGTCTCGATTAACCCTTTTTTTGCTAACGAATCAAAGTGGTAATACAGTTTACTTTCTGTTAACCCACTTAATTGATCTAATGGAATGGGTTCTGAAAGCTGTTTTTTTAATTTATAAGGATAGGTATTATCCTCCATCAGTTTGCTTAATATAAAAATTTGAATAGACATTCTTTATTCTCCTTCAAAAAGAATTATCTTCTTATTTTAGCAAAACTACGCTGTGGCTTCAGCAGCTTTCTCTACATTTGTAGTTTCAGTAGTGTCTAATCCTTCTACTGGCATTGGCTTGTGGAAAAACGCAACGATGACAATGTTAATTAACATCGCTCCAGCACCAACTGCAACCATTGACCAAATATATGGACTTGGACTTATGTTGCCATATAGGTTTGCAAAATACGCTTGTACGGAATAATACATTGGTGAGATGTGACTCATCCATTCATATGGTAATGGCATCATATCACGTGTCATGATTGCACCGTTTGCTAATGTTTGTGTTAATAAAATTGGTAAGTTTAAAATCATACCGCCTTCACCAACTAGGAATATTAAAATTGCTGTGAAGTTGAAACATACCATATAGTTTAAAATTTGTTGTCCTACTATACTCAAGAATAAATTACCACTTGGCTCATTCACTAAGTAAGTGATCCCTGTAGCAGCTAGTGATGAAACAACGGCAATCATTAATGCAGTTACTTGTACATAAGTGAATAAACGTGTTTTACTTGCTCTTCCGCGACTAGCTTTAAATGCACTTACTAATTGCATTCCTCCGATCATAGCACCAACATAACCAGCCATTGTTAAGAACATAGGTAGATTTTGTTGATTCATACCGTCTGGAATTTCGTTAATTGTCACTACATTTCCTGTATAAGCTGTTTCAATCTTTTTGGCTAGTTCAGCAGCTTGTTCTTTCGGTACATTAAAATTCATTAATACACCTTCAGCTGTTTGCTGCGAGAATTGTGCACTTAACTGGTTGTTAATTTCTGCAACAACCGATTTCATCGTAGAAGAAACAGTCGTGGCCCCTGCTTCGTTAATTGTAAAGTCTATACTTGATGACACTTCACCTTTTTGCATATCCGCAGAGAATGTTTCTGGGATATGGACCACTAGAGCTAAATCATTCTTTTCTAAATTTTTCAAGGCTTGTTTATTAGTTAAATCCGTCTCGATATCTTTAAATGGTAAATTTTCTTTTAATTGACCGGAGATCTTTTCTCCGTATTGACCAGCATCATCGTTAACAATAGCAATAGGAAGTTTATCAACATTTCCTGGAATAGCTGTATAACCAGGTAAGAAAATACCTAACATAGCAATCGCGTAGAAAATCCCCATTACAATTGCACCAATTGCTCCTTTTGTTTTTAAGAATTGAGTAAATTTCATATGTTTGCATCCTTTCTTAAACGCAATATCTTTTAGTTAAAATACTTTTATCATAGTAATTAAATTAAAGTACTTTAATTTGAGTACTAGGTTAGTTTATTCCATTCTTTTTATAAAGTCAATAAGCAAATCTCAACTTAAAAGTCTATTTTACATACTATAAGCAAGGACAGTGCATGACAGAAATGGGTTTCGTTCAGTTTATTTATTCTCTTGGAGGTTCATTTATTCTTAAAGATGAAGTATTCGAATTGAAGAATAAAATGGAGTTAAGTGAGCTAATTGATGTTCGTTTTACATAAAATAATTTCATCTTCACTATTTGTGGTAATCTAATAACAGTCAATTAGAAAAGAGTGATCAACATGGAAGAGAAAGAGCGGCAAGAAATAGATCTTGATAAAGTGTATGAATACGATGAATTTCCGGATAAAGTTAGTGGAAGATGCGATCACTGCAACTCAGCTTACTTCAAAAGTTCCGTAAAAGGTGGCGTTTTCTTACGTGAATGCAGGGAATGTGGCATGAAGAAAAGCATTTAGTTGGTAAGGGTTGAAAGGGATGGGGAAATGAGAGATATTTGGGATGATGGATACAGTCAATCAAAAAAATTAACAGAAGAAATGGTCAACGAAGCAGAAAAGAAGTTGGGTGTGAAGTTACCAAAATCCTATATTGAGTTATGTAAAATACAGAATGGGGGCAATTTAAAGTATTGTGACTATCCTACCTCTGTTCCAACAAATTGGGCAAACGATCATGTAAACGTTCCTGAAATTTATGGAATAGGAAAAGAAGGCATCTTATCCAGTGATTATTATATAGAAGAATGGGACTTACCTAAAGATATTGTTCTACTATGTGGAGAGGGACATTGGTGGATTGCATTTGATTATCGGCATACAAAAGATACTCCTCCTATAATTTATATGGATCTAGAATGGGGAGAAGACACACTTATTTTGGAATTAGCTCCTGATTTCGAAACATTCGTAAATGGCTTATTTATTTATGAAGATGAAGAATGACTACATTTATACAATACAAAGGAACTGACATTCAATTGTCAGTTCCTTTTTTATTATTACGTTTAACTTTAGTCCTTGGGACATCTTTAGATCTCTCGTCCATTTCATGAAAAATATAAGCCACTAGGTCAATCCCAAGCATGAAAAAAGAGCACATATTCCATTACCATCTAACGATCACCTTCTGCGGTATCGTTTCTTTTTTATTTCTGAGAGTAGACAAACAAGCTTATTGAAGTAGCTACATAGTATCTAAGGAATCACTAATCCATTCATGAATCAGTATCTATTCCTTTAATGTTACCACTTATCTTTGCGCCAAAACCCTTATTCTTTACTCATTTCTTAATCCTAGATTATAATAAAATCAGTTATATTCAGATAATTTTAACTATTATAAACCTTAATTTAAGCAGGAAGGATGATTAATATGAAGAAAAGAACACTTGGAAAATCCGATTTAGAGGTTTCATCTCTTGGTTTAGGCTGTATGGGCATGTCTGATTTTTACAGCGGACGAAATGATGACCAATCAGTAAAAACCATTCATCGTGCCATCGAACTGGGTATCAATTTTCTTGATACAGCAGATATGTATGGCGTTGGCCAAAATGAAAAATTAGTTGGTCAAGCTATTAAAGATCGACGTGATCAAGTTATTATTGCTACAAAGTTTGGGAATGTAAGAGGGGAAGATGGATCATTTTTAGGAGTTAATGGCCATCCAGACTATGTAAAACAAGCTTGTGATGCAAGTCTATCCCGCTTAGGAGTAGATTATATTGATCTTTATTATCAGCATAGAGTAGATCCTAATGTTCCAATTGAAGAAACAATTGGTGCGATGTCTGAATTAGTTCAAGAGGGAAAAGTACGCTACCTTGGCATGTCTGAGGCAGCTCCTCAAACGATCCGCCGTGCTTATACAGTACATGAAATAACAGCTATTCAGACGGAATATTCACTATGGAGCCGAGATGTCGAAGACGAAATTTTACCTGTTATCCGTGAGCTTGGAATTGGATTTGTAGCCTACAGTCCTTTAGGAAGAGGCTTTTTAACAGGGCAAATTCAAACATTTGAAGACTTGGCAGAAGATGATTATCGTCGCTTTTCTCCTCGCTTTCAAGGAGAAAACTTCACAAAAAATTTAGATCTTGTGAATCAAATTAGAGAATTTGCAAGAGAAAAAGACTGTCAGCCTTCACAGCTGGCACTTGCTTGGATTCTGTCTCAAGGAGATGATATTGTCCCGATTCCAGGAACAAAACGAATTCAATATCTAGAAGAAAATATTGGAGCCCTTAAAATTCAATTATCCAAAGAAGAACTTTATCGTATTAATGAAGTAGCCCCAAAAGGTGTGGCAGCAGGAGAACGTTATCCGGATATGAGCAGTGTTAATTTGTAAGGTTCTGGTGCAAAAACATTCACTAGAAACATAGAGATCCTGTTCCCTTTAAGTTACTAGCTTATGAAACTAATCCAAACAGTTGATGGATGAATTTTTTAATTTTTTGGACAGACGTCACCCTATGCTAGGCCCAGGTCGTTATAGAGTAAAAAGAGAAGGGTTTTACCCCTTCTCTTTTTTATTTAATATTTTTCTAACTCTCTTTAGAAATTAAGGTATACGGTTTATAATACTGCTGCCACTGATTCGCATTAATTTATATTATTGTTTCCTCCAAAAAGCACCTTTCTTTCAATCATGTGCTTTTTTCGCTATTAGAGAATGATACTGTTTTCCATCGTATTTAATCGCAAGCCTACCCACGGCAAGGCTAAGTCTTTATGAATCAAATTTTATTTATGTTCGTACAGAATAGCCATCTATAATCAATTCTTTACACGAAGGTCTTTCAAAAGTTAGTTAAGCTGTGATATGTTAAACATTCTGTTTTCTATCCAACAACAAGAAGACTATAATTCTTTTACCTTACATGGCAAAGGTTACTTACTGCTTCCTTTAGTTTTCCATAGGTTCTTATTTTACTAAAGTCTATACCCAATTGAACGGCTGTTAAAGCGATCTCTGGACGGATACCTGTGATCGTTGTATCGATTCCTAGCAATTCTAATATATTTACCACTTGAAACAATTCATTGGTCATCATTGTATCAATGGAAGGTACGCCTGATAAATCAATGATTAGGCAGGATAATTCAAGGTCTTTTGCTTGCACCATAATTCTCTCTACAAAGTCATTGCTCTTATAATCATCAATCTGACCAATCAGAGGAAGGACACCAACTGTATCTGAAATACTGATAACCGGTGTACTAAGTTCTGAAATTAGCATTTTTTGAGCATATGCTTGCGCCTCTGCTACTTGCCCATAATACATGGTAAAGAGTTCAATCATCCGATCAAAGGCTTCGTTTAAAGTTCTGTTCCATAAAAGAATATCTCTTTGTATAATACTAGATTGATGGAGACTTACAAATGCTTCAACCTTGTTAAGAAAAATGAAACGAAACATTTTAAAATGGCGGATACTCAGATACAGAGGATTCCCTAAGCAAGCTCGTTTGGTCGTAATTTTTTGAACCCAGCCACTAAGATTTTTAAAAGATCCATCTTCTAGGGCCTGCACTATCGCACGGGTAAAATAGTGATTTTGTTCTCGAAGATATTCCGTTACCTCTGAAGAAGCATCAGCTGTGTAAACAGAATGCTCTTCTATCTCTCGAGAATCTAGCCACTCTTGAGCCATTTCATTCACATGCTGCAATAAAAAAGCATGTAATTCTTGAGTCATTTTATTCATAGTTTGTTCCCCTTTAGGTTTCCCTTTATTTTTATCGATGGATTATTTGAGTTAAAAAATAAAATGAGATTAAGTAAGCTCATTCATGTTCCCTTTGGCTTTTTTAAAAAAGAGCTACTCAAATGAGTAGCTTTTCTAAAAATACATACTTAAGGGAATATCAGGAATTGGGGTTCCTATGTTCTTAGTATGCTCACAAACTTGAATTTTATTCTTAGCCTATTTATTGAACTTTTCGTCGTTTACCTACAACTACTTCTTTTGTTACGACCAGTTCTTTTGATATGGTCACTTTTTCTACTTCTAAATAGTCCTCTTTATCAATATTTTGATAGTGACCAGGGAAAGGTCCTTCGCCTGAAATCCTTGTGTTTTTAAGTTTTGAATAGCTCTGACAATTGCTTCCTCATTATCATACGTATCTATTACATTTTTTGTCAAGGGTAGTTCCTCCTTTTAGTATATAAAATGGTTTATATAAATGGATTCATTTATGCTATTTGTAATACCCTAGATTTTAGCAAGATGTCATCCATGTGACCTTCTACTCTCTATGAGTAGAAGGGTTTTTTATTTGTTTAAGTTCTTTCCTTCTGGGTATAAAAATAAAGGTAAAGTTATCTAAGTCATCTACCTTTGCTTATAGTATGTTTCTATCTTGCCTTCTATCTATAGGATAGAAGGTTTTCCTATGTAATCTGTTTAAATTATGATTTTATTGGTAATGAATAAATGTGTTACCTTTCTCGCAGGGTATATAATGACATTTCCATCACACAAAAAGCCTTCTACCTGACAGGAGTAGAAGGTTTTTTGATATCAATTATTTATCAATATCAACACTAATTGCTGAATTAACTACATTAGATCAGACCACCTAACCAAGAACCTATAAAACCAGCGATAATATTACCAATAATACCTCCAGGAACGTCACGTCCTGTAAGTAAACCAGCAAGCCATTCAATGATTCCACCTACAATTAGTGTCCATATAACACTCATACATTATTCTCTCCTCTCAAAATAGTTAGTTGACTTTACCCCCAACTAAAATCCATTGATTATGTCATAAGATCATGTAGTTTTGCTTGCCCTCTATTTTTGTTCTCTTGGACGACCTCAAATGTCTCGTCCATTTCATAAGAAGAATAAGCTATTAGGACAACTCCTAATATATAAAATCCCATAATTTCATACATAATTAACTACCCCTTACCTACTGCGGTAAGGATTCTTTGTTATTTTTTGAGTGGACAGGCAAGCTTACTGCAGTCGCTACATAGTATCTAAAGAATTGTAACTCCATTCCCTAATTAGTATCTAGTTCAGTATCGTTACCTCGGTTATACAAGCTTTATATGCATAATGACGCCCTTCACAGAATCTGTAAGGGAGCTGAGCCGAAGAGGCGAAGGGGGCGACCGGATGTGTTGAGCTGAAATAACTGAGACATGAAAGACGAAAAAATAAAAAGAAGAAAGTAGGTACCAGCATGAGAAAAACACAATGGTTTAACTTTCGAAACTTCTTTCATAAACCTTCTTTAACCTCTTCAATAAAACCTCGTCCTTATAACGCTTATTCGTTTGTTCCTTTTAGTCCACTTGCCATGCTTAACCCCACTATTCTGACCCTAGGAGGCATTGTCTTAGGAATTGCTATCATCGAACGGGTATTAGAGCGATGGGGTGTAATTGATCTTGTGGATCAGTTCGCAAAGGTCATGCGGTTTATCTTACCTGTCACCTTCTATAGCGCGTTGATTTACTTTTTTGCGACCTTTATGTTTTGAGGAGGGTTTTAGATGTTTGAGAAACTAAAATTGCGTGGAAAGCTTATTAAAGCGTTTCGTACGGCAGAGATTTATCGGGTCATAAAGCGTGGGGATCGTACCTCCTATCAATTTCCGAAGATCCATCGGATCGATCATCAGCACACCTACACTCGGTATGCTTTTTCCTTACTGAATGGCATTGATCCTGAACTTTTAAATAAAAAAAGATGGGCATTACGCCAAGTATTAGGCAGCAATATCGAGATAAATGGCAGCTTAAAGAACTTTAGTATTACTGTTCATCATAAGAGCCTACCTAAGATGCTCAACTATAGTTATGAAGTCATTTATTCTCATCTTGAGAAAATGGAGCTTCCCGTATGCATTGGTCAAGATATCTATGGAAATCCCGTTTCATGGGATTTTGCGGATTTAGAAACCTTATTGATATCTGGCGAAATTGGAGCCGGAAAAAGCAGTCTCATGCGTGTAATCCTCACAACATGGGTGAAATATACATTGCCTGATGACCTGCGATTAGTATTAGTCGACCTCAAACGAGCTGATTTGGGGTTATTTCATGGGATTGAGCATGTGGATGCGCTTTGTTTTGAGGCAAAGGATATGAGAAAACCTTTTGCTTTATTACGAGCTGAAATGTATCGAAGAGGCGATTTGTTGTTAGAGCATGGTGTAACGCATATCAGGAGACTACCTTTTAAGCTGCCTCGTATTGTTGTGGTCATTGATGAAATGTCCATCGTGAAGAGAGAAACCGATCTTGTAGAGATGATTCAACAGTTTGCCAGCCAAGGCCGTGCACTAGGTGTTCATACGATTATTGCGATGCAGCGTCCGGATGCCGATTTGTTAAATTCAGCACTAAAAGCAAACTTACGGGTTCGGATCTCTGGAAGGCAGGCTGATGCGATAAATGCGAAAGTAGCCGGAGTCATCGGTGCAGAAGAAATTGATGCTGCAGCCAGAGGACGCATGAAGATTAAAATTGATGAGGTAAAAGAGTTTCAAGCCTATTTTTTAGATGAAGAAGCTTGTAAGGAAATACTTACTCCTTATAAAAAGCTTGTGAAAGATCCTGAACCAGAACTAGAAGTGGCATCCCAATCCATCTTTGGGTTATTAGAGACGGAGGAGCAGCGATGAGCTTCCGTTTATCTCAACGTGATAAAGCCATCATAGCGTTTATCAATCAATTTAGAGCCGTGGATCGAGACTCATTAGTTGACCTATTCTTTAAACAGCTGAAATCGCCCATAAATGCGTGTAATAGTGTGATGGTGCGTTTATATCGATTAGGGCTAATTGAACGTACACAGCAGTACTCTCCGACCGTCTATTTGCCTGTAGATGCAAAGATCAAAAAGAACTCTCAAAAAATATTACATTTCCTTTCTATTTTGGATGTCTATAAGCAAATGTATACGTATAGTGTACCTAAACACGTCATTGTGGAAGATAAACCAACAGGAAGAAAAGGAGGAATTGAACCGGATCTCTTTTGTATTTTTAAAGGATCTCCTTTTTGGATTGAAATTCAACGTAATCAGTATACTGAGCAGAAAATGCAAGCGAAGGTTAACTTCTATGAAGAGTTTTTCTTTTCGGATGAGTGGAGATCTTTGCATTGGCAGCCAGAAGATCGACCAGCCCTCTTCCCTTCCGTCATTTTGATTACACCTGTTCGTTATGCAGTGTCTTCAGAGCATATACGGATTATTCAAGTAGCGAGTATTCATGAACTTATGAAGAAATATAAAAGTTCTACTAAACAACAGAGGGAAGCAAAAACAATAACACAGTCCTCTTCTTCTGGTGGGGTTAGAATCAACCTAACCTAGAATGCTAAAAATGTGGCTCACAAAAAAAGCTCCTATCTAATTTTAAGCAAATGGAATAGGAAGTCAGATAGGAGAAAGAAAAAGACACATATAAAAATATGCGCAAACAAAAGATAGATTCTAACATGTATGAAAGTAAACCTCTACGTTATGTTTTGCATATAGATCGGTATGGATAGATAGTGAGTGAAATTGGTAAATACAAAAAGATTTCTCCCTACTCCTGACGGGGAAAGAAGAATCTTTTTACGAGCTGAAATGCATGATGAAACATGCCATACCGACCTAATGAATCATACCATATCTTTATAACAATAAAGGGGCAGTAGTGTTTCTTTTTATAACGATACTATGTCAGGTAGGTTACAGCATATATATAAATATATTTTTACTTTTTGTAATTTAAAAATATATAGAGGGGAAGTTTAATAATTGATTAAGACAAGTATTAATTTAATGAAAGTTGTCATGGATACTACTATGAAGAGTAACTTAGTTTTTATGAATTATTATCTTAATTCTAGGAAGATTGTTTTATCTAGATATAAGAAGCCTTACAAAGGGGTTTTTTATAGGGTATATAGATAAAAAAGATACAGTATCCTACTTTTTTATAGGAACTAACATATACATGGAAAAAGAACCCTTGGTGGAAATTCACTACCCCAAGGATTCTTCATTACATAGATTCAGTTAAGAGATATTATATTAAGTAGAGAAATAGTTCATATCAATTCTTTTTTAGACTTGCAACTCTCCTATTTGTATCTCTACCTGTTTAACCAGTGCTCCTGTATGGACTAAATTTTCCGCTTGGTTTATATCTTCTGATATGACTCGGTCATCTTCTAGTGGCGAAACGTGTTGTCGAAGTAATTGATATGCAGCTTCTGTACCCATTCCTGATTCTAAAGGCTTTAGAAAATCTAAACCTTGGGCACTGCACATCAACTCAATTCCAAGGACTTTCTCTGTATTCGAAATAACCTTCAACGCTTTCAAAGCAGCAGATGTTCCCATACTTACATGGTCTTCCTGTCCTGCTGTTGTAGGGATCGAATCGACTGAAGATGGATGGGAATATACCTTATTATCAGAGACTAATGCTGCTGCCACATATTGTGAGATCATATACCCTGAATTCACCCCACTCTTCTCAACCAAGAAAGCAGGCAATTCACTAAGCTGGGGGGATAAAAGTCGAAAAACTCTTCTTTCAGAAATATTTGCTAACTCTGAGATAGCAATTGTTAAAAAGTCCATAGCTAAAGCTACTGCTTCGCCATGACAATTAGAAGAAGATATAGCAATCCCTTTTTCCCCTTCATGAAAAATCAGAGGATTATCAGTTGCTGAATTCATTTCCCTTTCCACCACTTCCTTTGCATAATTCATAGCATCTTTACAGGCTCCATGCACTTGAGGAATTGATCGAATACTTAAAGCATCTTGGGTTCTATACTCCTTAAATGTCTCAGCAATTTTACTTCCATTAATAATTTTATGTATATTTGAAGTTGTTTTTTGTTGTCCTGGATGAAGCTTCACTTGGCTAATTCTTGGATCGAACGCATAGTAAGTTCCGCGCAAAGCCTCAAAACTCATCATAGATATAATGTCGGCAGATTTGAGCAAATTCATAGCATCGTAAATTGCTAAGGCTCCAATCCCTGTCATATCAACCGTTCCATTAATAAGAGAAAGTCCCTCCTTTTCATGCAATTCAAGTTCAGAAATACCTATGGACTGAAGAGCTTCTTTTCCACTCATGACTATCCCTTTGTATTTCGCCTCACCCATTCCAAGAAGAACTAAACTAATATGGGCCTGATGATTTAAATAACCTAAAGATCCTTCTTTAGGAACAATCGGTGTAACTCCTTTATTTAATAGTTTAATTAAAGCCTCCACTGTTTCTAGTCTTATACCTGAATAACCTTGTGAAAAGTTTTGAATCATCATAACCATAATAGCTCTGACCTGTTCTGTTTTTAAAGGCTCGCCTACCCCACAAGCATGGCTCATGATTAATTTTTTTTGCATTTTTTTAGACTCGGTTGTTGAAATTCTAACTTTTGAATTTTCTCCTACACCTGTCGTAATTCCATAGATAACTTGATTCTCTTCTACAAATCTCTCCACTAATTTCCTTGCTTGAATAATACGCTTCTTCCTTTTCTCAGAGAGTTCTAGAGAAGCATGATGCCTAGCTACTGCTACCAGATCCTTAATGGTAAGGTTGTCTTCAATTACTACTTTCTTTTCTCTTACTTCAATCAAGGTTACTCCTCCTCAATGTGATGGTATTTAATCTGAAATTAATTTTTAATAGTAAATTTCTGTAGTCAGCTTTCCCTCTCTACAGTGCTAACTTTTTAGAATCTAATGTCTATATAAGAGAGCAAAAGCTGACCTTATTTTGTTTAAGCTTTACGATTCATAGAGTTTAGGGTTGTCTTATCTTCTACATGTAAAGGGTTATCTTCTAAAGGGTTACTTGCTTCACTTAGAGAAAGAGATTTTGTTTCAGGCGCCCACATAATTGAAACAATAGTACCTAATAATAAAATCGCAGACATTCCAATCATTGTTGCACCTAATCCCATATTATTTAAGCTCAAAGGCAAAAGAAATGTTCCGACAGCCGATCCAATCCGGCTGAAAGCTGTCAAAAAACCTACTCCCGACCCGCGTATTTCAGTTGGGAATAGTTCCGCAGGATATGTCAATGTTAGATTCGAAGCTGCTGATATAATGAAAGTAAACATTAAAAACAAAGTGATAAGTAAAATATCAGGCCGTTGTAAAATACTCAACATAAATAAACTTATGGTCATCAATGCAAACGTTGCAATGGTGAAACTTCTCCGAGAAAGTTTTTCCATAAGCCAAAGTCCAACCAACGATCCAACAATTAGAAATACATTTAGCCAAAGATCTACTGTAAAATTTTCAGATAACCCCATGCTTTTTAATATTGAAGGTAAAAAGGTATAAATAGCGAAATAAGGAATAACAATGCAAACATAAAATATCCCACCAAAAGTAGTGCGCTTCCAAATTTCTTTGTTAAAAAGTGATAGGTATCCTTGGTTTTGCTGATGTTCTGTTACCTTTTCATCAATTTCCGCATTCACCCCAATGTATTTTTTAACAATCTGGCGTGCCTCTTCATTACGTCCCATACTAATAAGCCATCTTGGTGATTCAGGTGTACCAATTCTTAATAGCAGTACGATAACTGCAGGAATTGCCGATGTAGCAAGCATCCATCGCCATGATTCGTTGTCATTTGAGCCTAAATAGTGGCCGACTATGGTCGCAGCAACATACCCAACTGTCCAGAGCACATTTAAAGAAGCTAGTAAGATACCCCGATATTTTCTAGGCGCAAATTCTGCAAGTAAGGTTGAGCCTACGGCATAATCACCTCCTAGAGCAAATCCTATTATTAGACGTAAAATAAATAGCTCTACTGGACCATTTACGAATAACTGTAGAACAGAGGCAATAGCAACTACTAGAAAATTAAACAAATATATTTTCTGTCTACCTACACGATCGGATAACCCTCCAAGCACTAGACTTCCTAAAAAGAGGCCAATTAAAGCTGAACTGCCTATTAGTCCTTCCCACATGGAATTAAGTTTCATTTCTGGTCCAATTAGAGCAAGAGCTATACCAATAATACCAAGAGCATAACCATCGGTAAAATTAGACCCAAAAGTAAGTGCAGTAATCTTTAAATGAAACTTATTAAGTGGAGCATCATCCATTTTAAATTTGTGTTCCGCCATAAGAAATTTACCTCTCCTTCAACTGGAGTAATATTCTAATAATTTTATTGGTAATACCTTGAAAAGGAGCTTGTATTGATTGTATTCTCCATTTACTTATCCTCAGAAAATCTAACTAAGTAAGATTTTAACCAAAGTTCAAAATAAATGAAGGAATAAATAAGTAGCCAAGCGCTTTTTTGAGAAAGCCTTGGCTTTTTCTTATGTTTCAAAAATTTTTGTTATATTGGTAAATGAAAAGCTTGGCTATCCTATAGTAATAATTTGATATAAGAAAATATATGTTTAAAAGCATACAATAAAGTAGATCGATACCTGAGTAGTAGGGTAGAACAAAACTATTGTTTTATTAAGAAGCATGTTTGTTGACAGCTATTTATTTTCATGGTTTTATATTCCTTCGTCCTCAAATTAGGTATCTCTTTTTGATAGAAGCTCTTTATCCTATAGAAGAATAATGGTTACTATAATATGATATTTTCCTCATTATGCATATCCGATATATGACTTCGTTGTCCTGGTTTTACAAATATCATAGATACCATTCCAATTATTACGGCAATGGCAGCAGCAGTAAACATAGCATTATATCCATGTGTGGCAACAAGGCTTCCTGTTAGTGTAGGCGCAATAATAGTAGCCAGGTTCGCAATGAAATGAGTTACTCCCCCAAAAGTTCCTGCTTTATTGGGCTCTGTATCAAGAACAACTGTCCAATAGATCGAATTGGGTAGGTAATTAAAGGCATTACCTATACACATTAATAAAAGTACTGAGGTCGCACTTCCAACCGTGGGGATTAGCATAAAACAAATAGCTGTAAAAAATAAGCAGACTACTGTGAACCCGGATCTAGCTATACGTAAATTTCCAGTTTTCTCACGTAACTTATCCGAAATTTTCCCTCCTACTAATCCTGTCACAATAGCACCTACCCATGGAATCATACCTATATAAGAAAGAGACGCTAAAGAATAATTAAATTCATCTTGCAGATATTTTGGAGTCCAAGTTAGTAATAAGATATTGACATACAAAAATGCAAAGTACCCAATAGCATTCATTACTAATGTTGGGTTTTTAAAAAAATAATACCAAGGAACATTTTGGGGATTTGTTTTATCTAATTGTAATTCACCCTTTATTAAATTATCTGTGCTTCGAATTTTTTGAAGTTCAATTTGTGAAACTCTTGGATGATCTTCAGGTAAATTTGTAAATATTTTTCTCCATATTAATATCCAAATAAAACCTAATAAGCCAAGAATAATAAATGTTACCTTCCAATTAGTGAATGTGAGAAGACCCACTACGATGGGGGCGGTGACCAATGCTCCAATTGGCGTTCCAACTAAGCCAAGTGCTACAGAAAAACCTTTTTCTTTTGGGGACACCCAATTTGCCATCGTTCGGTTCATTGTAGATAAGGTAGGCCCTTCTGCCAGCCCAAATAACACACGAAATACCGCAAAACCGGCTAATGCAGAACCCCCAAAGAACGCTGCACCTATGTGACCAGCAAATATTGTCCCAATTTCAAATATAGACCATGTGGTTCCAGCAAGAATCCACATAAACTTAGGACCTTTCTTATCTGCCAACGCTCCTCCGAATAGTGCACCGAAAATATAACCATATCCAAAATACCCCAAAATTGCTCCCCAGCTTACCGGATTTAAGTTGAATTCTTGAATAATTTCAGCCTGAGCGTATGAAAGTGCTCCTCTATCTATGTAATTTATGATGGTTATAATAACAATCATAAAAATAATAAAGTAGCGATAATTGTTTTTCATCAATTACTTCTCTCCTCTCTCATTTGTCACTTTTCTTCCTGGGAAAGAAAGTTTCATAACAAATCGCCAGAGATTTGTCACTTTCAAAAGGATAAGAAAATTAATAGTTTATTTTCTATTTGCAAAGCCTGTTAAAAAATTCAAGAATACATGAACTCCTGCTTTAACAGTGATTCCTGATTTATCGCGTAAGGGATCTAAACATACAATATCCATCGCTTGGACTAATGAATGTGAGCCCGCAATGTATATTGCCTCGAACAATTCATCCGTTCTCATTCCTCCTGTAGTCCCTGCTGGTACACCAGGGGCATAAGCAACATCAAGAACATCCATATCTACTGTAAGATAGATGACATCCACTTTCTTAGCTAAATCGTCTAATGCTTTTTCAACTGTATTAGAGATTCCTGTTTTTCTAGCTTGAAGTAAGGTCACGTAATTAATATTGTGGGTATCTGCATACTCTTTGAGCGATTTTGAGTTATAAAACCCATGCAGGCCAATATTCCAAACGTTTTTCCCTTCAACCGTACCACTCTCAATCAAGTTTCGAATGGGTGTTCCATTTGATGGTCCGTTATCTTTTAAACTGCGTAAATCGAAATGTGTATCAAATTGAAGAATCCCTATACGTTGTTCTGGATGCGACTCTTTCCAGCCTTTTACTAACATAGCCGTAATCGAATGATCTCCCCCTAACACGATAGGCAGTGTATGAGGGTGATATTTCCGCATTGAAATCATTGCTTCTTTAATATACTGATGAGAAAGTGAAATATCTGTTACATGCTGTTTGACATCGCCTAAATCTAAAACCGATAAGGGGGTCAAATCCGTATCATATTCGATATGATACGGATTAAACGATTTCCATAGTTGTCTCATAGCAAGGGGAGTTTCACTTGCTCCTGATGCACTAATAGAAGATCTGGAAAGAGGGACTCCCAAAATGGTTACATCTACAGCTTGAAAATCTATTTCATCTTGAACCTCAAAAGTCTCGATCCAATCACTTACCTTAGGTTCAGTTGAACGCTGTCTTTCCCAATGAAAAGAGGGACGATTAAGTTGTGGGTACGGGTACGTCACGTAAAGCCCCACCTTCCACAATCACTTGTCCTTTTTTAATGACAGTATCTACGAGGTTCACTGCATAGTTATACTGCAACGTTTGATAATTCGGTGCATCAAATAAAACAAGATCCCCCTTCTTTCCTACTTCGATACTTCCCACTTCATCAGCTTTTCCAATGGCATGAGCTGCATTAATTGTACATGCTGTCAGAACTTCAGCTGGCGTCATCTTCATCGTAAGACATGCTAGATTCATAATGAAAGGTAACGATTCAGTAGGTGATGACCCTGGATTCCGATCTGTAGAAAGAGCAACCGGCACCCCAGCTTCAATCATCTTCCTTGCATTCGCAGGCTTCTCCATTAAAAAGAACGCTGTACCTGGTAATAAGACTGCAATAACGCCACTTTTAGCCATTTGTTTAATACCTTCATCCGATGCTTGTAATAAATGATCGGCCGAAACAGCTCCCACCTTGGCTGCAAGCTCTGCACCGCCAAATTGAACAATTTCATCTGCATGTATTTTTGGTTTTAAACCATACCTTTTTCCTGCCTCAAGAATTTGCTCCGACTGTTCAATTGTAAAAACTCCTTCTTCACAAAAAACATCGCAAAAATCAGCCAAATTTTCTTTTGCAACTCTTGGAATCATTTCCTCTATCACTAAACGAACAAATTCGTCTGGATTTTCTTTATATTCAACTGGAACAGCATGAGCTCCCATGAAGGTAGAAACTATATCAATAGGGTGTCTTTCGTCCAGCCTTTTGGCTGCTCGTAACTGTTTCAATTCATCCTCCAGTGTCAAACCATATCCACTTTTCGCTTCAACCGTTGTAACTCCATATTGTAGAAAACGATTCAGACGTTTGGAGGTTTCTTGAATCAATTGTTCTTCTGTAGCTTCTCTTGTACTTGTCGTTGTTTGGAGAATTCCTCCGCCTGCCTTTAGGATATCAATATATTTAGCTCCGTTTAATCGCATCTCTAGCTCTTTTTCACGACTTCCCCCAAACACAATGTGAGTATGGGCATCGATTAGACCTGGAGTAACAATTTTTCCTGAAGCATCAATCGTATTGACATGTCCATTCAACTTATGAACATAGCGTTCTGCTTCAACATCTGATCCAACAAATGTAATCAGCCCATTTTCCACTACAACACTGCCGTGTTCGATAATACCGATATCGGACATATCTTGAGCACGTTTTGGTTCTTTACTTCCACCTCTAACTGTAATCAGTTGTGAGGCACGTTTAATATACGTAATAGATGACATACTATTCACTCCGTTTCCTTTAGTCTAATGTTGGAATGTTCATGCCTTTTTCCTTGGCTGTTTGAATGGCTAACTCATAGCCTGCATCTAAATGGCGAACAACCCCCATACCAGGATCCGTTGTTAATACGCGTTCAAGACGTTTAGCCGCATCTTCCGTGCCATCTGCTACTACAACCATACCTGCATGAAGAGAATATCCCATACCTACGCCACCACCATGGTGAACGGATACCCAACTTGCCCCTGCAGCTGTATTAACTAGTGCATTTAAAATAGGCCAATCTGCTACAGCATCACTGCCATCTCTCATTGCTTCTGTTTCGCGGTTTGGCGAAGCAACAGATCCCGCGTCTAAATGATCTCTACCAATAACAATAGGTGCTGAAAGTTCTCCAGATGCAACCATTTCATTGATAATTTTTCCAAATCGTGCACGTTCTCCATATCCTAACCAACAAATACGTGCCGGTAATCCTTGAAATTCAATCTTTTCTCTCGCCATTTTAATCCAGTTACAAAGATGAGTATTATATGAGAATTCACGTAAAATAACTTCGTCTGTTTTATAAATATCTTCTGGATCACCTGATAAAGCTACCCAACGGAAAGGTCCTTTTCCTTCACAGAATTGAGGCCGGATATAAGCAGGTACAAAACCTGGGAAGTTGAACGCGTCTTTTACGCCTTCATCTAATGCTACTTGACGAATATTATTTCCGTAATCGAAAGCAATGGCTCCTTCTTTCTGCATATCTAACATAGCCTGAACATGAACAGCCATACTAGCCTTAGATTTCCTTACATATTCTTCAGGATTTTCGGTACGTAATATTTCCCCTTGCTCTAAGGTAAAGCCTACTGGAAGGTATCCATTTAATGGATCATGCGCGGATGTCTGATCCGTTACAATGTCTGGAATAAAGCCGCGTTTAATCATTTGAGGAAGCACTTCAGCTGCATTTCCAACCAACCCAATAGAAAGCGCTTTCTTTTCTTTTTTTGCTTCTTTAGCTATTTTAATTGCCTCGTCCAAACTTTCTACCACAATGTCACAATAACGTGTTTCAATTCGTTTTTCGATGCGTGTTCGGTCAACATCAATGCCAATGACTACGCCACCTGCCATTGTAACAGCTAATGGCTGTGCTCCACCCATCCCGCCTAATCCTGCCGTTACAGTTATGGTACCTGCTAAGCTACCATTAAAGTGTTGTTTCGCACATTCAGCAAATGTTTCGTATGTACCTTGTACAATTCCTTGACTTCCGATATAAATCCAGCTACCGGCTGTCATTTGCCCATACATCATCAATCCTTTTTTATCGAGTTCATGGAATTTTTCCCAGTTAGCAAAGGCTGGAACAATATTGGAGTTAGCTAAAAGCACACGTGGTGCATCTTTATGAGTTTTGAAAACAGCTACTGGTTTTCCAGACTGTACTAATAGTGTTTCATCTTCTTCTAAATCTTTTAAAGTCGCTACAATACGATCAAAGGCATCCCAATTTCGTGCTGCTTTCCCTATTCCTCCATATACTACTAATTTCTCTGGGTGTTCGGCTACTTGTGGGTCGAGGTTATTCATTAACATACGAAGAACAGCCTCTTGGACCCAACCTTTTGTATTTAATTCAATTCCTTTAGGAGCGCAGTATTTGCGCAAGTTAACTGATTGAGTATTCATCATATAGTCCCCTTTCTGTTAATTAATATTTTATTTTAAAAAAACTAACAGAAACAGAAGATAATAATCAGAATATAAGTAATATTAAAACTATAGAAATCTTTAATATTGCCAAATTCTTCATTAATTATAGTAAAATAACTAGATATCTAGATAAATATTTGATTTTTCCAGCTGGAAGGTGATACACCGGTCTGATTTTTAAATACCCTACTGAAATAATTTGGGTCTGAAAAACCTATAGAAAAGGAAATTTGCTGAATTGACAGTGATGTTGTAGATAATAGATGTTTAGCTTTATTTATCCGAACATTCGTAAGGTATTGCTGAAACGTTTGTGATGTTCTCTGAGATAATACATAACTAAAATAACTTGGGCTTTTATTAACATAATCAGCTACTACTATGAGGTTTAAATCTGTCCGACTGAAGTGTTCATCAATAAACCTCAAACCAAGTTCAATAAAGTCATTTTGAGTATTTTTTTGCTGAGTTTTAACTTGTTCTAGAATTTTATCAATAAAAAGTAATAATTCTTGTACAACTTTAAAAAGTACTGGAGAATTAAGAACAATGTTAAAAATGTTCCTATATTGTTCCTCTAATGCTGGATTTTTTTCTAATCGATAGGATTTCATATGCCTCCGTATCTGTGCAAGAATACTAGTAAGGCTAATACGGATTAACTCAGGTTCAGGGTATCCGTTTGGAAAATTAGTGAATTTATCATAAAGCCAATTTTTTATAGGTATTAGGTTTTCTCCCTCTAACATTTTAATCCATATTCGTTGTTCTTCAGAATTTAATAAAGGATCAAATTCTTCAAAGCTCGGGAATTCAGAAGCTTTCATAACTTGTGTATATCCCTTGTAAAATACCATTTTTAACGTCTGGATACATCTCATATAACAGGCATGTAAAGAATCTTCAACTTTATTTATGGAGTCAATGCTAATAAAAACTCCCCCGTTCAGTAATTTGATTGAATGACTTATGAATCTAGTAGAATCTATGTACAACTTGTCCATTTCAAAAATAGAAAAAAGACATACTATGTAATCACTAAATAATAAAACAACGGGTGTTTCCATAAATATATACTCATTAATATACTTATAAAGTTCTTTTAAATCGTCTGGATATTCTGGTTTTATTATCATTATTCCTTTATAATCTTTGGAAAACTTTACATCAGTTTCTATCATCAATGATTGGTAATATCTATAATTTTCATCTTTATTTTCTAAATCAATAGGCTTTCCTTTAAAATTTGATAGCTTTTTCATACTCTTTTCTAATGATTCTTTTAGTTTCTCAGGTAACAATGGTTTTACTAATAAATTAACAGCTTGAAGTTGAATTGCTTGCCAGGCACGTTCAAAAATCGCCTCAGTAGTGATAGCTATTATAATCCCTTGGTAATTTTCCACTTTTCTTAGGATAATCTCCCAACTGTTAGTCGAAAACATTTCTAACTCTAAAATCAATATATCTGGTTCACTTTTCTCAAATTCTTTAATAAACTCCCTTGCATCTTCAACTAAACATACTTCATTAAATTTCATAGAATAAGAATTTATTAACCATTTAATACCTACTCTTTCTGTAGAGTCTCTATCGGCAATTATTATTCGCATTGCTCTATCCTCCTAGAATTTAATAGGGAATAATTAGACTTAGCTATTTACTTGAAAGATAAATTTTAAAAACTAAATCTGGATAATTCCTGCTTTTATTATATAAGTATATATAATACTTAAGCTCCTAGCATATAAGGTATTTATTGGAGATTGATCATCCTTCTTTTTTGAAATAGAAGATTAAATGTATAAAAATTAATCAAAAACCAATATTATCATTTTTATAAATAAAAAGGAGTCTAGATAAAGGTGGATGCACAAAGAGCACAAGAAATTGCAGATTCACTGGACATGGCCAATGTAATATATAATGGAAAAAGCATTTACCTTGAGCATGGAGAAGGAGGAATACCGGCTTGAAGATAGTTAATTTGATAGAAAATGAGGTTTCTTCTCTAAAACAATTATATGGGGACATTAACTTGAAAGATAAGAATTTATAAACAAGTTCTTTCTAAAAGGAGCTCTAGATTAATTTAATTAAATTTTATTAAGTAGTTCTAGTCGAAAAGAAGGCGAGCTATTGAAAACATCCTTAATTGGAATATTGCAACATAATTTACATTTCCATATAACAATAAACCCCATGTTATTTAACATTTACATGGGGTTTATAAATCAAAGAAATCTTGAATTTGCTTATTTTTATCCATTTTCTTTACTGCATCCATAAGTTTCTTCAAAACTGCAGGCGATGGTATATAGTCTTTTTTGTTGCAAATTCTCCAAATTGTATTACTTGACACTTTACTTCTCTCTGCAAATTCCACCTGAGTTATCCCCTCTTGATCTAGCCAGCGTCCAAATTTACTTCTTTTAGGATTCTTCCACCAAAACACTGCTATCACTCTCCTTTTTTATTAGCCTGTCCATTTCTTATCAAATCTAATCAAACTTGGAGAGAAAATGAGCATAAAGAGGCAATTTATACATAGAATAGAAGAAATATAAGCTTTTCATGTATCTTGTCGAGATTTTTGTCATAATCATATAGCATGAATACAGTTAAGACCGCCTTATACACTGATACATACTGGGCGGTCTTTGTTATCGATATTCTTTAAAATTAAACTTCGCACAAAAAAAACCTCTCCCTCTAGGCGGAGGAAAAGGTTTTTTTGTGTAAATATTAGATAACAAGATACAACCATTCTAGCAAATCATTTTTCAAAAAAGGTTTTTAGCCACTTATAAAAACTCTTCTTTTGTTGTTGTGCTTTTTTTAACGCCCGAATTTCACGAGCCATTGAAATTAATTGACGTTCGCGTTCCTCAAATTTTGCATCGATATAGCTTTGTATCTCTTTCATTTGCATCTCACGTGGTTCTAGGCTGAGGGTTTGCTTTTCAGTTGAAATGTTAGGTGGAGTGTCTGGTATTTGTAATAGGTTAAATTTTTTTGCAACGGTTATAACGGCTTTTTCTAAGGTCATTTCAGGATAGGCATAAATTCTTTTTAGTTCATGAAAGATGGTAACGTCATCATTTGTATAAGCTAATCTGCCTTGTTTTTTAGTAAATTGCACACCAATTTTGGCAAAATGGAAGTTGTACTTTCGGATAGTTGATATGGGCAAACCAAGTATATCGGCTAATTCTTCGGTGGTATATGCTGCTTCTGCGGTTATGACTCTCAACATATGATCACCTCCTCTTATCAAGAGAACTATTCTAGGTATATACATAAAAACCTTCAAATAATAAGAGGACCATATTTGATATTTTGTCTTTTTGCCGTTAATGCACTAAGGAACAGTTTTAGCTGCAGATAAGATAGTGCGTTCACCTATTTAATTCATGAAAAAAACGAGTGCCACACTTCCTCATTGCAATGGTTTCTCCTGCATTAGCTTCTTTCCGTAACCACTTTTCATCTTCGTTCACATTTTTTAAATTCATGTTTTACCGTTAATAATTGACAGCCCTATATTCTCATAGCCATGGGATAATTCAAGTCCATGTCTTGATATTTTGGCTCTCTTTTTCATCTTAAGTCAAGATGTTCTCCCTCTACACCATTCTACTCTCAATTTATTTACTTTTGATATTCATAGACAACAGGAACTTGATCCATTTTGACTGTTTTAGCCACCACATAACGACGGTATCCATCTTTTAAGATCTTCGATCCTTTTTCAATCGTCAACGGCTCATCTAAACGCCCTGTACGCTTCACAAAATCGATAACCTTTTGCGTTTTCTCAGGGTTTGGGCGTGTCTTTAAGAACTCTTCAGGAACGATAATATCATCAAAGTTCAATAGATCTTGAGTTCCCTTCGGTTGGTTGGATAGTGTTGTCTTTTTTTCCACAGCCTTTTTCTCTTCTGTAGGCGCTTGTTGTACTTCTGGCTGAATAGTCTTTATTTCTTTCTTCTCTTCCTTTGTTACAGGTTGAGAAACAGGTACTTGCTCTTCTTCCTGTTTTTTAGATTCTGTGTTCTGTGGCACTTCAGAAGCCGTAGAAGCCTCTTGTTTAGGTTCTTTTTTCGCATCTGACTGATTCTTTTCTTTATCATTTTTGTTCGGGAGAACAGTAATTTGAAAACAAATCACCCCTACCTCACCAGGACATTCATCAATCGGAATATCCAGCGTTGGTTCCCCTTGAATTAAAATCTTTTCATGCATGATGCTTTTCTTCGTGAGTCCAGTTTTATTAAAGGCTTTCTTCGCAACAAACACTGTATACGAAATAAAGGTACTCTTCTTTAATCCCTTAGGCGCAGATGGTGACCCTTTTTCACGCATATCAAAAGCAACGTAGCGATCATATTCTCGTAAGGGTCCTGTAGCTGATCCAGTTAAGGTAATTTTATGTGGCATAATAGTCTCCTCCTACGTAGATGATTAGTTATTGTTTATTTAGAACACAGTTCTAAATAAACAGAATGTATTAAAACATCAGCTTCTAAGAGATTTCTATTCAAAAGTTAGGAAGCTGTGTCTTTTAACTGGTTCTGTTGACGCAAACATTCTTGTTCCTCTAGGGTTAAAACTTGTCCTAAGTCATGTTTCACCTGAGCTATCTCCAACAAGCTATACGTGGAGCTGTGCTCCTCCAGCAAGTCCCCTTCTTCTGGTGTTAGCTCTTGTCCTAAATCTTGCTTCAACTGAATCATTTCAAGCTGTTGATCCA
>NZ_JAIQVD010000017.1:0-50206 GCF_035064545.1 Bacillus sp. ILBB4
TACTGGCCCGTTGGTCAAGCGGTTAAGACACCGCCCTTTCACGGCGGTAACACGGGTTCGAATCCCGTACGGGTCATTTTAAAAGCAGTTTGCATATGCAAACTGCTTTTTTGTTTATAGTAGATAAATTATTGGTTTTAATATAGAATTTATATCGCTTCATAGCAAAAATGTTAATTAGAAAATTTTCTCATATCAGAGTAACAAATACGAAGTGTGTTCTTATACTCAGATTCGTCTACAGCAAATGTTTATCTACTTATTTCTATTTACACAACAACCCTTTCTGGAAAACTCTACAAAAAAGAACCCTTGCGGCAGTAAGGGTTTCAGGTGAGTCATAAAGGTGATTTCTCCAGATCTGTGTAAACAAAGAGTGTATAAAAAGTGCATCTTATATATATATGCTTGTCTTCATAGATATACTAAAAATGCTCAACGATTCTGATACTTATCTAAAATTGAACTGATTGCCTTCTTTTTATTTCTAGGTAGTGGTTTCTTATGAGAAGCCTTAGGCAATTTCAACTTGGATTCATAACCTGTTTCTATGGTAGCTAACTCCTCTGTTACCTTCTGTTGTGCTTCAATTTTTCCTTCAATAATATTTAATCGGGTAGAATAATAAGGCATTCCTGATAAAATTGTCGTTACCTTTGCATGATCACCTTCATAGGTTCCTTCAAATAGATGGGTTGGTTCGCCCCCCTTAAAGGAACTAAATAGTTGGGCTGAATCTATCGTAAATAAGTCTAGTGGACCTTCATATATAATTCCTGCTTTTGGTATAGTTTGCATTTCAAGTGGTGCAAAGATTGAGTTTTCCCATGATTTCTTAATTACTTCTGTAATACCCTCATTACTAATATCTGCTTGCCCTTCATCTAATTTTGTTATTTCTGCAGATGAAATGGCAGAAATTCCTTTTGTTGAAAAAATTGTACGTAAGTCTTTCTTATCTAAAACACCATGCTTAGAGTGTCTATCCGTATATTTAGGAAGAGTACTAATTAAGTTCACAAATGTTTCGTTTGTTTCTTTAAAGATTCTAGCTTTTCCTGCATTCGGATTTTTCTTTTTCACCTGCTCGTTATCAATAGGTAATACACAAAGGTCCTGACGTGAAAGCTCTTCAGTAACATACAGTGCATTGACTTGATGAACCAATGCTTCTGTAGTATCGGGTAAGATAGGAACAGCTACAATTGCTTTGTCATGCATTTCCTGAGCAAGAAGATCCACAAGCATCGGTCCAATACCGCCACCAGAGCCACCACCTGCAGAAAAACAAACCATAATAATTTCAGTACTAGGTGTTGAAAAGTTCTCTTTAATAAACTTCAGTGCCATTTCCCAGTTTTTATCGACCATAAGATTAATAGCTTCATCTCGATTTTTTCCTACTCCTTCGCTACCTATAAGCATTAGACGCTCTTCTACAAAATCTAATGACTCCAAATCACGTTCTGAAAAGTTCAATGCAACAGCATTAATACCATTTTCAAATGCTAAATCAGCTATATTCCCACCTGCAGCACCAATTCCTACAATACCTATCATATTTCCTTAACCCCCTCATTTTCTTCTCCTTGAAGTATGGCCTGTTGTACAGCTTGTTGACCGTATTCTGTTAGATACAATTTATGTTCTTTTCCTCCAGTAACAGTTCCTATGAAATGAATAGCTTCAAGCTTGTTGAGTGTCTTACGAAAGTTAGCTGTTGAATATTCAAACTCATCTGCAATACTACTTTTCTTTATCGCTTTAAACACAGCGTTTGCTTCATTCTGAAATAACCATCCCAGAATGCTAACATCCTCAATAGTCAGTTTCCTCATTACCTCCTCAAAGTAGTCACTCATATAGATACTCCTTTCTCTAAAATGTACGTCATAGATATTTAAGTATTTTATTAGCTTTTTGTTGTCATTCAGATACTTTCGATGGTTTTTTCTATGCAATAAAAGTTCATATAAATCTATATAAACTTACTGATTCTCATTGCGCATCAAGTATCACTGAGTAACAACATCGCTACATCACTATCCATATGTATATTAGAAAATTCTTATGACACATTTCCCAGTTTTGCATCGGAATCGTATATTTTGAATTATTTGTGACAGAACTAAAAGAATAAATAACCGTTAAAATTCATACTAAAAAAGAGCATATACTTGTTGGAAACCAACGGGTTTATGCTCTTTTGTTACTTATAACACTTATTATAGTAGCTGATTTTACATAGCAATAAAACAAAAGTTTCTAAGGTACTGAAACTTGCATTGAATGAACAATAAGTTCCATTATAAACCAGAAGGTATGAAAAAATATTTAAAATATAGATAAAATCAAATAGAAAGTAAATTAATCTATCAGGAGGATTAATTTACTTTCTAAAGTCCCAATAATGAGAAGATAATTTATTAAACTTTTTTATTTCATCGTATAGATAAAGACAAGCCCGTTTTTATTGGCTTGCCTTCTTAAAGTTGAACTTTTCTTAGTTCATTTTATAATTTTGTACAGCGTATAGTAACAATTCCTCAATGTTTCGTTTGCCTAATTCTTTCGCTTTTTGCTGCAATTCTTCTTTCAAATCGCTTGTTACTTTGACTCGTACCACTTCCAAATCGCTATCAATATAAATGCCACGGCTACGCTTGTTAATTTTACCTGAGACAAGAACAGACTCTAATAACTCCATAAGTTCGTGTGAGGATTCGGTCAGTAATATAGGTTTGATTTCAATTAAAAATTGCTCTTTCTCTTCTTGTGGCGTAATCCTCATATTGGTCGGGCTTAGGTATTGATAAAATAAATCCATAAGCTTATAAAGATGTGATTTTGCATAAGCTGTTTGTTTAAAGGTAAACGTAGCATAGCCTTCTTTGGTAATCATTTTTTTCGACTCAATGGTATAGGCTGCTTCAAAGCCTCGGTCAATTAATTCCTCTAATGTTAACTCCTCATGTTGTTCTGTAACAGCCATAATCGGATCTTCTACGGAGATGATACGGGCAAGTTGCTCTTTTTCCTCGTCTTTCTTTACAAAAAGCTGAAATAAAGCAATATTTTGTTCGGCATGATAAAAATGACGCTTACTCGGTTTACGTCCGATTTCATGCGTGCGCTTAAATGCTTCTAACTCTTCTTCATGGACAAAATAGCAATTGATTCCTCGGTATTCTTCTTGGAACGCTGGTAATAATTCTTGCTTAATATACTTATTGACCGTTGTAACGGATATATCGAGTTGCTGCGCTACTTCTTTTGTCGTAAGTCCTGGCTTTTTTAATTCTTCTTTTAACCGTACCACATCTTCTAGGTCAAATTCATAACGACCTTCGATATGCCAGTCATCTTTATTAATCGGATGTAGCTTTCCTTGCTGGATATATGTATAAATTGTTTTCTTCGATGAAATAGCTAACATCTCCATCACGTCTTCAATGGTAATGATTTTACTGGGGTTATCAATCATAAAGCACACTCCTTCTATTTTTCTATTAACTAATAACCTATTATATCATATTTAAATAAGATTAAAGTTTAAAAGTTATTGTATTATAAGTGTAAATGGTAAAACTAACTTATAAAAAATAATGTTTTAATATTAACTCTAAATAACGACAAATATATTGTTTTTCTACAAATGATATAAATTTTATCCTATTTTTATAAAAAGTAAGTTTTCACTTTTGCTTCTATATAAGATAAAATAAAGAAGTAATATCTCTAAAAAATACATTTCAATGCGTACTTAACTGTAGTAATAATTAATATTAAAATGGTATTTTTCCCCTTTTAAATTTGTTATGAACGTTATCATCACTGTTAGAGGTCCTTTGCTTTTTACATACATATAAATTGATACATAATCTTAAATAGAGAAGAAACTACCTTAACACTAGAGAAAAATATGAATAAGAAAACGGGATCGTTGAAAGGAGAGGTTTTATGCAAAATATATCTTTAATGAATATAGGAACGGAGATACGTGAGAGAAAAGAGAATTTCCATAAAGTTGTTTCGTTGATGCTGAATACTACATACTATGATGCCTTAGAAGAAAGAAATGAGCATCACCAGCGAAAAAACGAAGGCATGTTTAGCGATTTTACAGATGAAGACATGATGTACTACTATGTTCATCAACGAAAGCATATCCGAAAGAATCGAGAACGAAAAGAGAACACAAAAATAGAGTACTTACGGATCTTATTGCAGTTTTATCAGTATGCAATAGAAAGTGAGTCATTCTTACGACAAGATGTAGACCATTATATAGAAGAAACGATTTTTAAAAATCTAAGACCTTGGCACATAAGGAATTATCAAATGTATTTAAGTACTGCATTGTTAGGTAAGGGCGGTAAACCTTATTCACCCGCAACTTTAGATGCTAAAATGACGATTTTAAAAAGTTTTATGAAATGGTTACATGAAACGAAGTATATTCAGTATCCGTTGCATAAAGAAATCTTGAGCACATCACTATCAGAACAAGAAATTCCAAATCGAGATTTGTACTATCATGAAGTTAAGCAGATCCTAGACTATTATAAAGATCATTCCATTAACCATGGATTGTTAACCATGTTGGCTATGACAGGATTACGTGTACAAGAAATAGCCAATGCTTCATGGGGAGATGTATATCTAGACAGTTTAAGTGGGCATTATCGCTTAAGAGGAGTAGGTAAGGGTGGAAAGAAATTTGATAAGTTACTTCATCCATCCCTATATGAACGAATTCTTGCCTTTAGAGCAAGACGCCATGTCAGTACAGCCTTAAATACGAGTGATCAAGGCCCATTATTTCCGAGCAAAGATGGAGGGTATTATCACTATAAAAACTTAAGTAATTATATTGTGCGTATCATTGAACGAACAGAGTTACCTTTTGTGAAAGAACGAGCTGACAGGATTACGCCCCATTATTTTCGTCACTTTTATGCCATTTACAGTAGGCAGCAGGGAGCAGATATCTTTTTAATTCAAAAGGAACTAGGTCACAGTGATCGTAAGACAACAGAGCGTTATCTGGAGAAGGTTTTGCAGCGCGAACAAGAAATTGGGCTAATGTGGAAGGAACAAGATTTCTAATTACTGTATGTATGGAATTACCCAAGTGTGCTTGAATGGTCTATATGAAGTTTTAAATAGAACCTTTTGTTGTTAGTTTTTCTATTGTAGCAATTTTTATTTCTATAGATAAGGACAGGTTTTTTGTGTTCCTTTTTTCTTTTTAGATGTATGAAAATACTTGATGTTCTGGTTATGTAGTCAACACATAGCATTTCTCATTATAAGCGACTTAGTACCGTCTTATTAACATCATCCATTTATCCTAATTTAATTTCCGCCTCAAGGTAAGATAAACTAAATAAACACGATTGTTGATATATGTAAGTTTTTAATGATAAATAAGTTCACCTAAAAAGATTGTACAACATCTTTTTTTTATGTATAATTAGTTCAACAGAAGTTCAACTTAAAAATGAGGTGTATAGATATGAAAATTTCACGTTTTAATAAAGACTGTGGGAACTCAGTCGATATGAATATTATCGATGGGTACCTGTTTGATTTTCCAACCAACGTAGTAGAACTCCAAAAGGAGGCTGCGGATTCATTCTTTACAGATGCTGTAACAGCACCAGAAGAATTTAAAAAGCGTATCTTGCTTTCTACAACTATTGGAGACGAAGAAAAAGAACGTTATTTCTTAGTCGGCGACATTGCGGCAAGCCAACAATTAGCTAACAATCACATCAATCGTTTACATAATAAAATAACAAGCCATATTCCCTACGTGACATTTTTAGCTGCAATTGCCTACTACAACGCGTTGCATGCAAAAGATCAAAAGGATACTAGTATTGAAATTGACTATTTCTCTACAATGTTACCAATCTGGTTACTAAAAAAAGAAAGTACTTTCGGAGAAGCGCAAAAAGCCATGGCCAATCGCTTTGTAGGTGATCACACTTTCCACATCCATACACCAGGATTTGAAAGAGAATTAAAGGTGTCTGTGGAAGAAAGTTCTTGCTTAAAAGAAGGCGAAATCGCCCGCTTTGCGTTAAAGAAAGACTTAACGCTTCAAGACCGTGAAGATGCCAATGAATATGTAGAATGTGAAACCGTGATGGTCGATATCGGTGGAGGATCAATTGATGTCGTAATCTTACCTGAAGGGTTAAAAGCTGCGAACAGCCGGGAATCATTCCAGAGTATTGAAGGTATTCCATATTTAGCACATATCGATAAGTTAAGAAAAGAAAAATTCCCAGAGTTGTTTACCGATTTACGTGCTTTTGATCAATTTATTTTAGATAACTACAGCAAACAAAAGTTTGAATTGAAAAATGAAAACACAGGTGAATCAATTGATTTAACTGTTCAAATTAAGTCTTCTTTAAAAGAATATGTGGAGATTTTACTGGCTAAGTTGAATGATGTGGCTCCGCCGCCAGCGAATAAATTACGTAAATACGTATATTGTGGGGGTGTCGCTCCTACACTAGAAGTAGCCATTATGAATAGTATGGGTGAGAAGATCGGCGAAGAGCGAACAGAAAAATATCATAAAGTGCCAGAGGATAGCCGTCATTTAAATTTATTCGGCTTAGAGATTCGCAGTATTGGTTATCTTCAAAAGAAACAAGCCGGGAAGAAAGCCGTTAAATCCTAACAGCGTAGGTGATACCCATGTCAGAGCGTCAGAACGCATTTACCATTAAAACTAATAAGTTAAGTAATGAAGTCTATGACGTACTCGCAAAATACGCCAAGTCTCGGAAATTAGGGGATTATATTTCTTCTTTAATTGTTCGTGATCTCCATCGTTCATCGTCCCACCAGTTAGAAACGGGCCGCAAAACAGAAGAGCTCCTGGAACAAATTAATTGCGAATTACGTGAGCTCAAACAATTAGCGCAAACGAATGGTTTCAATAACAAACCGGATGATACAGAAGAAAAATCTTCAGAAGGTCATCAAATTAAAGAAGGAAAGATTGCGGATTTAGAACAAGTATCTGGCTCATTAGACGATGATGATTTAGAAGAATATAGCGATTTTTAAACGGAAAGCCACTAGATGCACTAGTGGCTTTCTTTATTGTAGTAAAACTTAATTTTAAAATTAAAATGGAACACAAATCTTATATCCTTATAAAAAATCGTACACACCCGTTAAATCTACAAAATTTTTATAAGAATAAGTTTCATTTAATATCTATTTTGTAGAAAAAGACGCTATTTGTCGTCAGGTAGAGTAAATGATAAAACCTTAATAATATATGAAATACTATAGTGTTTACATAAAAAATTATAATAAATAATAAAAGTTATTCAGTGGAATTACAGTCGATTACAAGATTTATTTTTAAAGATATATGTATATGAATCTACAAATCTGGCCAGACTAATAACGTATTCCCCCTATTCCAATAAATTTGAAAATCCTTTGCCTATATAGGGCAAAGGATTCTTTTTGTTTATCTATCAGTCAATACACAACCGATTTTCTTCGTTTCAAGTCCCTAAAACTTAATATTTATCGACGACTGCTCCTAAACTAGCTGCTTTAACGTATGGTTTATTTCGCAAGGAAAGCAGTTCTTCTTTTGTTCCTGTAACAACTACGCCTATAATCAATCCATTTTCCTGTCTATTTTTTAGGTTTTTCGCTTCTCCTGGATCTGTTTTTTTGAGCTCATTCAAAAAGTCTGCTTCTGTTTTAACTTTAGTGGTCGTTAGTTTTGCTCCTAGTTGTGGGGATGGTTTAGAAATACCTAATAACCATCGTCCAGTTTCTGGCTCATTTCTGTAACCATTAGAGTTTGCATAGTTATCTACCCAATACCACGTTTGGTGAGCAGATGTAGGAAGCATCTTTTGTACTTCTTTTAATGTGTAATTTTCACCAAAAGATATGGCCATTTCCATGTATTTGTCATTTGGATAATCTTTAATCATACCAAAGTCATTAGCATACAGCTTATACTTATACTTAGGTACATAGAATAGCATCTCACGTTGTCCATTAGGAATATGATACATCGTAGTGTCATTAACAATCGTACTGTGTGTTGAGAATGATGCATTAAAGTTTCCAAGTAAATCATACTTTATTTCTTCTGTACCCCAAGGTATAACTTTATCTTCAATCACTTTAAATACTTCACTCTTAATAGTCCCCTTTAAAATTCCTGTTGAGATGGTATCGGTGTTAGTAAATGTATTCGGAGACATCCTCACATGGTTTTCCTTAATTACCTGTTCAGCGAGTTTATTTCCTTGTGTATTTATAAAATAATTGTTTCCTTTTATTAGTACAGTAATAACAAAACAGACTACGAGTGCTGATATAAAAACTGTTCTTAAAAATGCTATGTATTTTGCTTTTTTCAGTGTTCTATGTAAAGACTTTTCATCAAAAATTGAATCTAACTCATCATTCGTTTTTTTCATTACATTCTCTCCTATACATTTCTTTAAACGTTTTCCTAGCACGAGCTAAATACGTTTTGACAGCTTCAGGTTTCATATCTACATATTCCGCAATTTGTTTATAAGACCAGTCTAGCTCATACTTTAAAAGAAGTAGTTGCTTAAAGGTGGGAGACACCTTTTGAAGTATTCTTCTTACTAGAAGCTGATTTTCTTTTGCAATCATCATCTCTTCAATTAATCGCTCATTGGTAATAAGGTAATCTTCTACTACCACGTAATGAGATTTTTTGTTTTTTCGACAGTAATCGTAATATAAGTTTATAGCTACTTTAAAAAGCCACGATTTATATTTATCGGTATCAATCGATTCAAGATGAATAAGTAGTTTACAAACAGCTTCTTGAACAATATCTTTAGCTGTTTCTTGGTTTGCACCTTGTTTAATTAAATATAAGTAAAGTTGATTCATGACAATTTTTAGCTGATCGTTTGATAACCGATTTTTCAAGTATTTTTCCTCCTTCCTGTCTTATAACGTATGAGTAGTGAAAAAGTATACAATCATTTCATATTTTTCTATAAAAAAGAAAAAGTAACTGCTTTTTGGGCAATTACTTTCTCAAAAAAACTCAATTCAGTTAACATAAAACCGATTCTAGGTACTAAAAAGTAAATTGAAGCAGTTATTGTTAAGGGAAATGACGATATTTGACAATCTGGTTGTTTGTTATATAATAGTTCTATGACTTTAGAACAAACAAATGATCTTCAAAGAGTTAAAATATTTAATGCATTAGCAGATGAAAAGAGAATAAATATTATTCGTATCTTATCTCAAGAAGAAAGTTGCCCGCGATGTACAGATATTGGAAGGAGTTTAGGGATTAGTAAATCAAATGGGTCTTATCATTTGAAAATTTTATCTGATGCACAGCTGGTAACAATTAAACGAGAAGGTGTAACTAAATACGTTTCTTTGAATACTGAAATGTTTAAACAATACCTTCCTGGATTTTTGGCTACATTATAAAGTAGCTTTTTTTTTACTAATTAGTTTTAAAGTTTTATGACTATTTGATTAAAGAGGAGTTATTTATGAAAAACAGGACGAATTATCTCATTGTAACGTTATGTTTCATTGTTCTATCTGGTGTCATTAATGCTATTTTATTTAACGTGGCTCTTGAGGATATGACAAAGGATTTGAGTGTTACGAGCTCTGCAATCAGTTGGATTGTTATTTCTTATACATTGGTTATTACTTTTGGCTCAATTACATATAGCAAATTATCTTCCTACATTCAGATTAAAAAATTATTAATGATTGGTGTCCTTTTATTCACTTTAGGTTCAGTAATAGGCTATTTATCTAATGGATATATTGGAGTTCTGATAGGCCGTATTATTCAAGCTATGGGGGGCAGTTCTTTTATTGCTTTATCCATGATCACAGCAAATCAATATCTTCCTTTAGCTAAACGAAATGTCACTCTTACATTAATAGGAGGGTGTTTGTCTCTAGGTTCTGGATTTGGTTTTTTGATAGGAGGAATACTAACCCATATCTGGGGGTGGCCATCCTTATTCTTATTTATGAGCCTGACTTTACTCACAGTTTTTGGCCTATACTACTTTATCCCCTCTGGATATGCTGGTAACGAGAAAGTAACTAAACCCTTTGATTTTTCCGGATTGTTTTATTTACTTCTCTTTGTTATTTCTTTTATCTTAGGAGTAAAATTAAATGGATATTTGCTTATTCTAAGCGTCCTTTCTATCCTCTTATTGGGCTTGCATAGTAAAAAACAAGGAGTCTTATTATTTATTGATTTTTCCGTATTCCGATCTTATTCTTTTAACAAATTAATCTTAATTAGTTTTATTAATAACGCTGCCATGGTAGCTATTTTGTTTCTTTTTCCTTTACAGGCCATTCGAACATTTCATGTATCAGTTATCCTAATCGGTCTCATCTTATGTAGTATCTCAATAGTAGGCTTTTTGATTGGTCTACTTGTGAGGAAGGCTGTTCATTTTATAAGTAATAAGAAATTAATGGTTATATCTATTGGTGTACAATTAATAGGTTTTGGTATTCTAATCTTTCTTGGTCTTCATTCTATGGTTATGATCACGCTAGGAGTATTATTTATCTATATAAGCTTTAGTGCTCTAACTGTAATTATTAATATTGAAATTCCTCATACAATAGAGAAGGAGAAAATGTCGATGGGGATAGGGGTATACAATCTCTTCAACTTTTTAGGGATGTCTTTTGGTCCTTCCATATCCAGTCGTTTATTAGAGATTTCTTCAAATCTTGTTTTTTCCTTTTCCTTCTTTGCAGGGCTATTAATCCTTTCTTTTGTGTTGTCCATAGTAAAACAAAGGAGTACGGGGTAATGCTGCAATAGAGCAGAAGAAACTACCCCTTGCAGCAAGGTAGTTTCTTCTACTTTTAGGGTGTATATGATATACAAAGTTAGTTACCATAATGGATTTTCTAGGCACCAAAAGCCTTATATTAAGATATAAGGCTTTTCTGAATACTGATTTATTTTTTAAAAAACGATTCTTATTTCATAAATTCATTATTTTTCCTACATTTGGTGGAGTTCTAGATATTCTTTTAATGTTTGTTGTAATGTACCTTTTGCTTCTGCCCTATCTTCAAAGGAGATTCCTGAGTGAATCATTGTTCGCACCAAGTCAGCACGTAAGCCTGTAAGAATAGCTTTACTTCCCATCATTGAAATTCCAGTTAACACTTTCTGAAAATGGTCAATAACATACATCTCCATGTTAGCAATTCCAGACAGGTCTATAATTAATGTTTGAATCTTTAAATCTGAGATGCCCATCAATACTTTCTCCTCAATTGTTTGGATACGATTGATGTCAATCATTCCGATTAATGGTAGTACAGCTACAGATTGGCTAAGTGGTATAATGGGCACAGACAAATTTTCAACTAAGTCCCTTTGGGAGGCAATTAATTCATCTTTATACTTGGAATAACTAATGAGAAAAGTGTTAAGAAATTGATCAATCATATCATTAATTCGTTTCTCTAAGGCATAAAATTCTTCACGGCCATTAAATTGGTTATTTATTCGATCATATTGATAGAGAAAATGCCATAATGTTCGCCTAATGGCCTGTACCCATTCTAGTTTGAAGGCAAGAGTTAAGGAGTGCTCTGCCCAGGCTATCCCTTCTTGCTGAGCGAAAGCAATGAGCTGTTCTTCTTTTTGCTCGACGACATATAGAGATAACTTTTGAGCATTTTTTAAAAGATCTATATTGCCAGTTTCTAAAATGTCATTAATCTTAGTGGCTACATTAACTGCCTCTGACAAAAGTTTGTCCTGAAAATTCTGTTTGTTATCTCTGATAAAATCGGTCATTTTTTCTCTCTGGTTATAAATAATCTCCATTTTAAATACGCCCCTTATTTGTTTTCAGATTTTAGTTAGCTTTAATTAATTAATTAATATCCCTAAGTGAAGTATTATCTATTTTCATTCTTTGTATATAAAAAAGTCCTGCATTTTTGTACTAACCACGCTAGATATGTTTTTAGATAAAAAACAATAAGACTTTTATGATAAACCTTTAACCCTGAATATCCCCATGATAGTGCCCACTTTTTTAGCTTGATAAAGGATTAATGAAGGTTATTTTCACTGGATGAAATCCATTTAGATAGTTCATCAAAAATGTTCTGAACTTGTTCTTTATTTAACGTGTTAACATTCTCCCATGCAGTAGAAATATATATGTCTAGGAGATTAGGATAGGAAATGGATTCAGTAATAAGGGCTTTATAAAATAAAGGATTCCCACCTTTATCTACTTAACCTTTATATCTATAGTTTTCAAACGTCCAACCATCCTTTGTTTTTTTAAAATGATAAAGGTCCTTAAGTCCCCACTGAGGGCTGTAAATTCGCATTTTGAATCTAGATGCACTACTCAATTTCAGATACCTCCTCAAAATATCAAATTTAAATAAGACTTATTATATTTTCACTCTCAAAACATGTATTTTTTACCCATCTTTTTAGCCATATATATTGAGAATTACTAACTATGTTGCATTCGTCATATAGCAACTAATTCTAATATAAAATTACATTTTCTTGGTTTTTTACAAATTTATTTCATTTTTAAAATCTTTATTTCAATTATTGAAGATAATAACTTATAAATATACCCTATGTTAAAATAGATTAAACTTTAATTCGCGAATTTTTAAAAATAGTGAGAAAGGGTTTGGTGATAAATGACACTAATTAAAATCAAAGAAACGTTAGAAACTTTATTACAGTATGAAGATAGTGAAATCACTCATACCATTTGCAGTGAAAATAATACCTTTTCTCTCAGTTATTCTAAAGAACTAAAGAATTTTCAAGTGAAAAATATTGAAACAGGTTATATTGAATATTTTCCGGATGTGAAGACTACATCTATTGCTTTGTATAGAATAATAAGCACTGTGGAAAAGGAATTCACTGAGTAATAATCCATTTTTAAAGTTTACATAATGGACTCTATCGAAAATAACATACTAAAGGATCATTTTGTTAAAGCTTTTTTTGGTTTGTTTCATGTATTCTAATTTCTATTATATAAACCGAGTTACATGAAACATATATTTACTACCGAAAAGAAAACGTTTACAATTATATAAAGCGTTAAATAGTTTTAATATTACGTTAACTTGTTATATAACTAAAAGACCTTGCGCTTGGAGGGATAATTGGTGAAAATTGGTTGCAATGTCATTTTTAAAGAAAAAAATTATACTGTTTTGTGGTTATATAATAATGGCACTTGTGAAATTAAGGAAGAAGATTCATTAGGAAAAGTAAAATTAGTATCACTTTCTGAAATTAAAGTACTTAAGAAAAACATCAGTTTATGCTAATCTGATGTTTTTTAAGTACTCATAAATTTAGTTTGAAGCGTGAGAAAAGATAGATTTTCACGAATGGGTTGTTAACTGTCGTAAATTTTCAAAAGCAACAAAACCTGCTTTAGTTCCATTTCTCACTATAACTAAAGCAGTACATACTCCAAATGTTGCTAGATTTGAATTAGCAATCAATTGGGAAGAGAAAAAACGAATATTACTTTTTGCAAGCTCAACGGCTTTTGCCTTATAATTGAAATCACTAACTTTATAATTATCATACGAATGTCTCATTCTAGGTAGATCCCTTTCGTTATCTAAAAGCATGTTAGTTGAATCAGAATAAGATTTCATATGCAAATTTATAAGCCTGTCCAAATCTTGACTACACTTAATTGTTTTATCATCTAAAAGTCCATAATTACTGCCCAGATCAATTAGTTCTTTTCTTTTTTTTATAATACACTTTAGTAAGTCTTTGGTTTGACCTACTGGATTGACTACCATTGACATAGCTTCTTCTCACCTCATCGAAATTTAGTAGGTCCATAATAAAAAGATAAAGCTAACAATATATATATTATGAGTAATATAAGACAAAATGAAAACGGTTTCTACAAAACATATCAAAAAATTACAAAAGACTACAAGCATTAATGAACTAATCCGTTCGAAAAAGTACATGTTACGCATATCTTTATATTTAGGTAACTGGCTTTTATAAAAAACAAAAGAATAAAATTCCTTATAAATGGATGACGCCTAATATTTTGAGCAAACTACTTAAGATGCAATAGAGCATTATCAACATAACATCTATATTTCAACGACTAGGAAAACTACTGTACAGGAGCAGTAGTTTTTTCTGTTTTTAAGCTACATATGATTTACATTCTTTCCTCTATAAATTGAGTAAATAATATTAGGGGGTTATTTCTAAAAAAAGATATTGACATATTTTATTCTTCTTAATCATAAAGAACAAGAAGAATAAATTTTGTAAGGGGGTGGGTCTGATGCGAGCAAGTTATAGAAAATGGAAAGAACACCCTTATGATGGAGAAAAAAAACCTCCTAAAGGCTCTTCAGAAGCAGGATATTGGCCAATGTTCTTTTTTTCAAAAGGTAGAGATAATAATTTCTTAAATCCCTTTCATCAACCTATCAATTGGGGAATTAAAAATCCTGATGATATTGATTGGCAAACAGAACTTTTTCTAGTAAATCAAACATTAAAGTCGCTAACTCCTCAACAAAGACAAATTGCGCAATATTGGGGTACAGGTGAACTAAGTGCAAAAATTACTGCTATGATTTTTGATTTAGGTGAAAAATATCGGCTAGGATCACCTCATATTGCTAGAGCTCTAGGGTATTCCAATGCTGCTATAAACGATACATTCGTAATCACATGGTTTTTAAAATATCTATGGGATGTAGCACGACCAAATCAATATGGGAGAAATTTATCTACTGTGTTGATTACTCCTCGTTTTCCATCTTATCCTTCTGCCCATGCTACTATTGCAGGATGTTCAGAAATATTATTAAGTTATTTCTTCCCCTCAGAGTCAGCAAGAATAAAAAATTTGATGAAAGAAAGTGCTCAATCTCGTTTGTATGCTGGGGTACATTTTAAAGTAGACAATGATGAAGGTTTAAGATTGGGAAGACAAATTGGTGAAACAGTCGTAAAACTAATGAGTTCACAAAACTTAAACACCCTTTAGTAAGAAGAAAGATTATTATAATTGTTTCTCTTAGAAATCATAAGAGAATAAGTATATGTAACTTAACACTTAACCACTATGAATATTTTTTTATAACTGAAGTAAACTACTTACGATCTTAAAAGACATTAGAGTATGTATAGCATACTGGTAACCAGAAAAATCACTGACGGAAACAGTGATTTTTCGCTTTTTTTAGACTGTATACTCCATTTAAAGCTATATTAACTATATAACTCATTATACTTTCATCATATTTTCACTTTTCTTTTTTATAATGTATTTTGTAAAAAGAAAACTAATCTGTTCATCAAATATAAATCTTAAAAATCGTACGATTAGTTAAGCTCACTTTGCTAATCGTACGATTTTTGACTATCTGAACCATGAGAAATAAAAAGATACTCATTCAAAGCAGTACATACTTAACTTTTCTCAAACAAAAACTACTTTTTGTGAATGAATAAATTTATTTACCAAGAGCAAACTACCCAAGATGCAATAAGGCATCACTCATGAAACCCAATTACGTAACCGAAAAAACTACCCCATCACACACCAGGGTAGTTTTTTCGGTTCTTAAGCTGTATATCATATACATCCGTAGTTAACATAATCACTCTTTCCGGTACACAACCCAAAAAAGAACCCTTGTCGCAGAACGGTTCCGCCGAGGGTTCTTTTTCCGGAGTATGCAGCTTTTTATACATCGTTGATATAACAACTATTTTCTTTCAGGTGATTGCGGACAGGATGTATAAAAAGCGCACCTTTTATACATATGCTTGTAGGGTAAAATGTAGTCTTTATGGCAAAAATGTGCTATAATCTGCTTGAATCCGTTTATCATACGCTTTATACGTGTGAACCCTATTTATGAGCTACCTCGCGTCCACTGCCGAGGTAGCTTTTTATTTTGCTTACCTTTTGACTGGACAAATTATAACCTAATACTATATTTTATATATGTACATGTATATATTTCACTCTTATCAACTATTAAATGCAGCTATGATCAACCACACATGTAAGAAAAGCCCTCAATTAATTTTGAGAGCTTTTCTTGTATTTGTCGTCACTTAGTGTAAATGATAAAACAATAAAATGAACAAAAATAGCAACGAATCTCAAGTCCAATTGTTTCTATTTGCACGAATGAAGTTAATATCTTTTTGATAATGTTCAAGATGCCCTTCATCTATCATCTTTTTAAAAGCAATGTCACCTTCACTGGCTTTCCTTGTAATTGTTTTACATAATCCTTCTAATCGTAGCAATACCATTTCTAAATAATCTTCTTCAAATTCCTTACCATAAGCCCCAAAAAATAATTTAATTCTTTGTTTTACGAGGTTAGCGTTTTGTAGTGAATGATAATAAACTTTTTCACCCGTTTCAGAAAGATAAAACCTACTTAAGGGGACACAAGTGTAAAGTGTATAAGCTATGTCCCACAGCCTTGGACCAGGTGCGGCCACATCAAAATCAATAATACCTACTGGAATCTTACGATTAAAAATAACGTTATATATGGCAAAATCATTATGGCAGATTACTTCAAATGGTTTTGGGGTGTTATCTATTGCTGTCCAATCTTCTTTAATTGGAAGATCACTAACAGAGTCATGATAAAGGCGGAGCATTTTTCCTATTTCTATTAAGGTGTCATCAGACCATATGTATTCTTTTAAAGGATAATTACCAGTTTCTCCATCAATAAATGAGAGTACCTCTCTTCCTTTCTCATCAATACCTAAGAATTTTGGTGCATAACTAAAACCTTTGCTTTCCAAATGTTTTAATAAATCATGAATTTTGTGGCTCTCTGGCTTTAATTCTCGTTGGACGGTATCTCCCGAACGATAAACGTTAGAGACATTCCCTCCTGTTAGTATTTCTTCGTCTTTATGGTTTGTCATATAAATATTCCTCCCTGATATGACTTTCTATAACTCATAAAACAAACCCTTTTTAACTAACATTTGTTACAGGTAATTCAAAAGCCAATAAAATTCACGTATATAAGCTCTAATTGGAAGAATAATACTCTTATCTTGTGGTTTGGAGGAATCTATAATGAAGAAAGCACATATCTTACTTGTTGGTAGTTGTTTATGTTCCATCATTTTTGGTTCTGTTAATACTTACGCTTATACACCAGAAAGGCTTCCTACGTCTCAATCATCAGACCATTGGAAAGTAAAGATAGACAAACCCGATACTAACGACTTGAAGGATAATGATGAGTTTAATACCTATAGTATTGATGTGAGAAACTTAGGTGGACAGGTTTATGATGCTACAGTAGAGATCTATAGGGATGAGCCAAATACAAATACTAAAGCTGAATTAATCACATATAAAATACCTGATTCACAGAATTTCTTCCATCATCAAAATCAACCTATTTCGGTTGACTCAAAAAAGATTGAAGTAGTTGTAACGTGGAAAGAAGAACCCTTTAGAGTTATGAAGGATGGAAAGAAATATCCTGCACGAAAGTTTAAACAAGCATTTTTATTTCCAAAAAATTAAACTTAAAAGCCATCTTTGTTTAAAAGAAGGCTTTTCTTTATTTACTCTTCATTTAAATAATCACCATTTTCGGAAGGGAAATATGTATAAAAGGCTCAATTCCTTTAACACTTTGTAATCGATTTTAATATCGCGTCCGAAAAAGTATGCTTTTACGGATGATGATTTAAGAAGAGTGAATTAATGTTAATTTTATAGATTAGAAAATCATACGTAATAACAAAGACATAAGTCTATTTTTCCATTAATTACCTCGATGCATTACAAATATTATACAATATAAAAAGACTAATAATTTAGGGGGGAAGATTATATGGGAAGAAAAAATGGAACAATCAAGTCGTACAATTTTAATAAAGGGTATGGTTTTATTACAGCAGAGGATGAAACTGAGCTTTTTGTTTCTTATCGCTCTATTGAAGGAAATGGTTATGCAGTTCTGAGAGAAGGCCAAAAGGTTTCTTTTGACGTAGAAACAGGTCAAAATGGGCTAGAAGCAGTACGTGTACGGGTCCTAGACTAATCCTAAGATCATCTGTTATTTCAAAGGCAACGGGTTATTCCGTTGTCTTATTTGTACTTTATAAAGCTGTTTTGCAGTTATTAGATAAACAATCACTACAATAATCAAAATGAAGGTCGTCAACTTCAATCCATGCAAGAAGTGGGTATTTCTCCTCGCGATATTTTCATTGATAAACAAAGTGGAAAAAACTTCAATCGAGAACAATATCAATTATTGAAACCAATGATTCGTAAAGGGGATATCCTTTATATTCATTCGTTAAATCGTTTCGGTCGTAATAAAGAAGAAATTTTACAAGAGTGGAATGCAATTATAAAAGAGATTGAAGCTGACATTGTCGTCTTGGATATGCCTTTGCTTGATACAACTCAGTATAAGGACAGTTTAGGAACATTCATTGCCGATTTAGTTCTTCAAATTTTGTCTTGGATGGCTCAAGAAGAACGGGACCGAATTCTTAAGCGACAACGTGAGGGTATTGATGCTGCGCTGAATAAGGGAGTATCTTTTGGGCGACCTAAAGCTCAAGTCAGTAAGGAGTTTATTGAAGTTTATAATCGATGGAAGCAAAAAGAAATTACAGCCGTACAAGCAATGAAGGGAGCAAATGTAAAAAAGACAACGTTTTATAAGTTAGTAAAGCAACATGAAAATACGCTTGATGTAACTACCATAGAATAAGAAGAAACTCGTCTAAAAATTGCTTAATTCTTAGGATAAGCTTATTTTATACGAGCTTTTTATAATAATTATGAAATAAATGTTAACTTTTAAAACTTATAAATGTTAATAATGAATTATGCAATAAAAGAGATTAGTATACATCCAAAGCTAATTTAGAATCACTAAAATAAATAACCTCTGAAAGGATTTTACAGCCTTGGATTTCTTTAAATGCTTTTCTTGCTTCTATTTCGTTTTCATATTCAAACATTGTAGTATTGTTTAGATTTGAATAAGTAGTGATTATCCACATAACAATAGCTCCTTTATTTATATTAACTTTAAATTCAAGAAATATTTTTCTCTATTTCTACTTTTGTTATATTCCTTCTGTTTTTTGTAAGAAAGAAAGATCCTATAATGAATAAAGCTATTAGTAAAGTTAAAAAGAACTGTGTACGTAAAGAATCAATAAAAGGCATTGCGATAAAAATACTAGTAATGCCAGCAATCGTGCCGTATGTTAAGTAAGGAAACAGCCACATTCTTATTTTGAGTTTCTCAGGCTGCTCCTTTTCATAATTTTTACGCATACGTAATTGAGAGAAAGCGATTACCAAATATACAAGAAGAGCGACTCCCCCAGAAGCATTGACTAAAAACAAAAAAATCTTATCAGGAGAAAGATAATTAAAACCTACGCTGATATAAGAAATAATTGTACAGCCTATAATTGCATTAAAAGGAATTCCTTTTCTATTTACCTTTAAAAACAGTTTAGGAGCATCTCCTTTCTGAGCCATAGAAAATAACATACGAGAACTTGTATAAAGACCTGAATTTAAGCAAGAAAGTACAGCTGTTAACAAGATAAAATTCATTACTTGAGCTGCTGCTGGAATATTGACAATTTCTAAGAGCGATACAAAAGGGCTTTTCATCAAACTTGAAGAATCCCAAGGAAGAACTGTTACAAGAATCAGGATAGAGCCAAGATAGAAAAGTAAAATTCTATAGATGACGGTATTTGTTGCGGATATAATTGCTTTTTCTGGATGAGGTGATTCACCTGCGGCTGTGGCTACAATCTCTGTTCCCATAAATGAGAACATTACAACAGTTACTCCTAAGAAGATCGAATTTATTCCATTGGGAAGGAATCCACCTCTGTCGAGAAGGTTTGATGTACCTGGTGATTCTACTCCTGGTATAAAACCACATATAATAGCTCCTCCAAGGATTAAAAACAGACCCAAACTTACCACTTTAATTAAAGAAAACCAATATTCAAATTCACCAAAAGATTTAACAGAAAATATGTTAGTTAAGGTTAACAGAAAGGTAAGAATTAGGCTCACGGACCAGGATGGCAAAGAAGGAAACCAATATTGAATAATTGTTGCACCAGCTATTGCTTCTACTGCAATAACAATAACCCAAAAGAACCAGTACAACCAACCAATAGTATATCCAGCCCATGGTCCAAGTGCCTCTCTGGCGTAAGTAGCAAACGACCCACTGGATGGATTGGCTGTTGACATTTCACCTAGCATCCGCATTACTAAAATAACTAATAAACCAGCAAATGCGTACGAGATAATCGAACCAGGTCCTGCAGTATTAATTAATGTTCCACTTCCAATAAATAGTCCAGCACCAATGACACCACCAAGAGAAATCATGGTGATATGCCGCGTTTTTAGTTCTTTTTTGAGCTCAGGCTGTTGATCATGCATATCTTATAACCTCCTTTGTAAAAATTAATATTCCTATCCAAAAAGTAAGGAAATTTAATAGTTGAGTAGAGAAGAAAGTCGTCAGAAAAAGCCTTTGCTCACATAACAAAGGCTATTTAATTTTTTTGACAGAACCTAAATAAATATCTAAATATTACGAAATTTTAGATATTTATTTAGAAAAAAAGCCTTTTAGTGCAAATGCAACATTTTGTGGTCTTTCTGCCATACGACGCATAAAATATCCAAACCAGTCATTTCCAAAAGGGACATACACACGCATTTTATAGCCTTCTTTAGCTAGACTCAACTGCATATCGGTTCTAAATCCGTATAGCATTTGAAACTCGAATTGATTACGATTAATGCTGTGTTTTTTAGCAAATTCTTTTACTTTTTCGATAATATTATGATCATGAGAGGCAATAGCTGTATAGCTTCCACTTAATAAATGTTCTTCAATAATTCTCATGTAATTATTATCTATCTCCTTTTTTTCTTGATAAGCTACTGTAGGAGATTCTTGATAAGCCCCTTTAACTAACCTAAGAGAAAAGCCTTTTAAGTCTTTTACATCTTGCTCAGCTCGAAACAAATATGCTTGAATAACTGTACCTACGTTATCGTAACCATACCTTTGACGTAACTCTTTTAAAATGTCCAAGGTAATCTGACAATGTGCATAATCTTCCATATCAATTCGCACAAAATTATTGTGCTTTTTTGCTGTTTCAAGAATTCTACGCATATTCTCCATACAGAAATTTGGATCTATATCCAAACCAAGCTGAGTCATTTTAACGGATAGATTACAATTTACTCCTGATTGCCCCATAGCTTCTAATGTACGTACGTTATATTGTGTTGCTTCTATAGCTTCTTCTCTGCTGGATACAAATTCCCCCAAATGATCAAGCGTGCAAACTAACCCCTTTTGATTTAATTGATTTACTTTTACAATAGCGCTTTCAATTGTGTCCCCAGCCACAACTTGAGAAGCTCCAAATTTGAGACCCCATTTTTTTGCAGCCTTATTTAGTACTCTATTTTGAGAAGCATGAAGAAAAACATTTTTTGAAACCTCTGCTAACATGAAAATCCCCCCTAAATATATGTATACCTTTTTTAAAAACCGGGACAGCCTCGAAAAGCTGTCCCATTGTTTTAAAGTGCTGTACTTGTTGTTTTCGCTTGCATGTGCAGGATTAAATAATCCGGTCCTCCTGCTTTTGAATCAGTTCCAGACATGTTAAATCCACCAAACGGATGATACCCTACAATTGCACCTGTACAGCCACGATTGAAATAAAGGTTACCTACATGAAATTCTTCTTTTGCTCTTTCAATATGATTAGGTGTATTAGAAAGTAACGCACCTGTCAAAGCATAGTCAGTGTTATTTGCAATCTCCATCATATGATCGAAATCGCGTGCTTTACAGAAAGCCACTACTGGACCAAAAATCTCTTCCTGCATTAGGCGTGCTTTTTCATCGACATCTGCAAAGATTGTTGGCTGGATGAAGTAACCCTTAGAGTCATCTGCTTCTCCACCTGTCATCAAGCGCCCCTCTTCTTTACCGATTGCAATATAAGATAATACTTTGTTGTAAGAAGCCTCGTGACTAACAGGTCCCATATAAGTAGATACATCTTCTGGATTTCCTACTTTTAATGTTTTTGTTAACGCAACTGCTTTTTCAAGTACAATGTCATACACATCTTGATGAACCACCGCACGAGAGCCAGCTGAACATTTTTGTCCTGAGAAGCCGAATGCAGAGTACACGATAGAAGATGCTGCTAAATCTAAATCTGCATCTTTATCAACAACCACTGTATCTTTTCCACCCATTTCAGCAATAACACGTTTTAACCACTTTTGCCCTGGTTGTACTTTTGAAGCTTTTTCATAAATACGACAACCAACTTCACGAGAACCTGTGAATGAAACGAAACGTGTTTTAGGATGTTGAACTAAGTAGTCACCAATCTCAGGTGTAACTCCCGGAATAAAGTTGAGTACTCCTTTTGGAAGCCCTGCTTCCTCCATTACTTCTACAAATTTCGCTGCTACGACAGGAGTTGCATCAGCAGGTTTTAATAAGATTGTGTTTCCTGTAACGATTGCTGCTGCTGCAGTTCCTGCCATAATAGCTAACGGAAAATTAAATGGAGAAATAATGATTCCTACACCAAGTGGGATATAATTAAATTTATTTTCTTCTCCTTCACGACTTTGTACAGGTACTCCGTCTTTTAATTTCAACATTTGGCGTGCATAAAATTCTAGAAAATCAATAGCTTCTGCTGTATCTGCATCGGCCTCATTCCAAGGCTTACCAGCTTCCTTAACTAAATAGCTTGAGAATTCATGCTTACGACGACGGATAATGTCAGCTGCACGGAATAAAATGTTTGCGCGTACTTCTGGATTTTCTTTTTTCCATGTATTGAATGTAGAAAGAGCTGTTTGCATAGCTTTTTCAGCTAATTCTTGATTCGTTTTAGACACTCGTCCAATAATTTCTACTTTATTTGATGGGTTAATCGATACAATTTTTTCATCCGTTGTAACTAACTCGTCACCAATAACTAGGGGATAATCTTTTCCTAGTTGGGATTGTACAGTTTCTAAAGCTTTTTTGAATTCTTTTTTATTTTCTTCAAGCGTGAAGTCTGTAAAGGGCTCGTGTTTATATGCTTTGATTTCTGTAAGAGTTGTTGTCATTGTACTATTCTCTCCCTTAAAAGTTTTAATAGATTTTTGATTTTAAAATCGATGTGTTTCGTAGTACTGGCCAATACTATCTTCAAATTATCAATACTTGTTAAATAATCAGTTCTAAAAGTTTAAAATAAAAAATAAATTTATAATTTTTAGAACATTTACTCTTTATAAGACTGTATTATAAACACCTTTGATGGGTTTTGTACATATTTTTTTACGAAAGTGTTCATTTTTTTATTTTTGAACACTTTTGTTCATACGATAAGATGATTATATTACTTTTAAGGTGTTATGCAAATATATGGTTAGATAATCTGACATATTTTTTATATTTAATATTTAGGTACTCCAGAATGATCTAATAGCTTTCCTAATTGACTATCACTTTAAAAAATACTGTCTAATTAAATTAAAACTTTATTTTGATAAAGTTCACCCTTATACTCATTTGAAACTTTTACAAAACTATTTTCAAATATGATTACAAATAAGAAGCTATGAATAAAATTATGTAATATCCTTGTTCCCATAGCTCTTAATAAATGAGATTACAGTAGAAAATGATCTTGAAATGTAGATAAAACTCTGATAGAGGATGAGAAAGATTCCACAGGATTAAAAACTACGGAGATTTAAGATTTTTGTAAGGTCCAGTTGCTAAAACCATAATAATGATGACACTACAGTCACTAGCATCATTATTGTAAATATGTTTTTAATTTTGTGATTTTATCCAATTATGTAAGTATACAGTTATTTGTAGTTTCTAAATTCCCCCAAAAATGACCGCACTATAAGTTCACTTTCTAATCAAGTAATTTGGAATAAGGGTTATAGAAAGATTCATTCACCCTCAATATTCTTCTAATAAAATGATTGTTATGAAAAATAAGGAATGATGGCTACGCCTTAAAGGTCCTAATTTTTTAGAGAGGATTAATCTTAGAATAAGTACATTTATTTTTATGGGAAAGATTTTAATTGGTTCCTGAAATCAAACTTATGGAAACTAGAAAAATAAAAGTTACAACCCTAATCATTTCTGAGTTAGGGTTGTAATTTTTATTTATGCATGTAACTGCTGATTAACCAATCTCTTTACTCTCTCATAAGCTTTAACCTCGCCTTGGTAAAAACATGCACTGTTCCAGTCTTCTCTTTTCTCCGCGTCCTTTCTCCACGCATTAGATTGTTCTATTAACTTATCAATGTATTCAATAAACTTCTTTCGTTCCATTTAATCACCTGCTTTTATCATAATTGGAAATATTTATACGTCATTTTGATAAGTAATATTTCTAGAATTTAGTGAGAATGCCTGTTGGAATTTGATATAATCTCTAGGATTTTTAGGAATAAGAGAAATGCCCCCCAGTAATGAAAGTCATTTCTTTTATTTCATTGCCTGTTTATGCTCATTTTAATGAGTTATTTTAATTCTTTTTTGATTTTAGAAACATTACTTATATTAATTTAAAGAGAAATAAAAAAAGCTGCCAATAAAGCTAGGCAGCTTTCCTTAAATCTTCTCAATTATTCCCTCTACTATAAACTATAGAGGAGATATACTTATTTCTTTTGCTTGTTTGTTGATTTCTCATTGTTTTTTTCTTTTTCAGAAGTCGTAATATCCGTGTCTTTAATTTGACTTTCTGGTTTCTGATTGTTTACTGAGGCTGTAACCTCTTCAATCTCTTTAATAACAGGAGAAGTTGTCACTTTAAGTTGAGCTTCTTGTTTCTTGTTGGTTGAAAGTTTCACTTTTTCCTCTTTTGGAGCATCAGAAGCAATTGCAGCAGCAACTTCTTGATAACTTTGATCTACGTGATTATCCATGTTCTGATAGATTTCAGAGTCAGCAAGTTCAGGAACCACAGGAAGCTCTGACTGCTCAATTTGAGCTTCTTCCTTTCGGACAGTATCCTTCATCTCTTTAATCTCTTGAATTTTACGCTTACCAATGATCACTTCTTCCACAACCACAGGTCTCTTGGTTACTTCAATTCGCTCCTCCATAATAGGAATACGAATGATCTCGTTCTCTGTGAATGGGCTACCATCATACTGACCGTCTGTGATCGGGCGACGTTCTACGTAGACTTCCTCACGCGTAACCGGAACCTGGATAGTTCGTAGTTCTTCTACAATTTCCTTACGAAGTTGTACTTCCCCAGTTTGAACACGTTCTTTCCTTACATCGAGTTGCTCTTCACGAAGTTGCACTGACTTATGCCCCTCTGTCTCGTATGGCGACTCCCTAACCGTAGTATATGAAGGAATTGTTTGAGTTTCATCCACATCAATTAGGACAAGGATTTTCCCTTCCTTTACATCCATTTCACACTGTTTTGCAGTAAAACTTTGAATACCCATTCTAACAAGTTTTGAAGTTAGACCATCAGCTTGTGTAGTAGTAGCCATTCCACCTGTCATCATGGTAAGAAAGCTATCCATCATCACGCCTGCCAATGAACTTACAGCTGGCGTTCCAGCTTCTATCATTACATTTGTTTCGGCTCCTAACTGTAGTGTGTTACTTCTATCCTTTGCTACTACCAATATATCTGTTTCACGATACCCCTGACGTTTTAACCCCTTAATTGCATGTATCGCTTCTTGCTCCGAATGAAAAGTTCCCGCAACTCGTTTTTGTGTTCCCATTCTTCCATCTCCTTAAATTTTAATTAAACTTATACTAGTTTTTACATTTAATTCCACCTTTGTTATGTATAATATGTACCCAGTAGTTTTCTATTTGAAACGTGGTACGTGTGACTATGTAAATGAAACCATAAAGTGTAGAAAGGTGAAGTAGAGGCAATGGCCATAATCGGGAAAACTTTAGAATTTTTATTGAAAAAGAACATTTGTTCTTATATAATATGAGGGAGGAAAAACCGCATATTTTTCCTTAATTGAAACATATAGGATATTTAATAAAGAGATAATTTACAATTAGCTTTCACAGGGGAGAAAAAGCGATGAATTCTACATACCGTCATTTAAAAGATACAAAAAAAGAAGAAGGGCAAAAAGAATTACTTGAGAGAAACCTAGAAACTCATAGAAGTAGAAGATGGGTAACTAACTCCATTTACGCTATGTCCCTACTTGTAGTCGTACTTTGTTTCTATTTTCATGTACCACAGGCTGCAATTATTACTCTAATCTTATTTTTAATATGCGCAACTAGCGAAATACTGTATAGAGCGTTAGATAAAAAGATAGAACTACGGTTAAAACGGATTAAACAGGAGAAAAGAAAAATCATATTTAAAGGAAATAAATCCTAACAACTTTTCTATGAATTCCTTTCTGCTATACAGATTTGAAATTATTTTTCGTATGAGAACGAAGAAGAAAAAGTTAGCTTCGTTATAGAATAAAGTAAAAAAGCAGTCCTTTAACTATTCAAGGACTGCTTTCTTACTATATAGAAGAGAAGGTCTTTAAATCAAAACCTTATCTTTTTTAGTTTAACTGTGTTTTAACCATCTTAATTAGAAAAAACACCTTATTTTCTAGGTGTTTTTTCTATTTTATCATGTTATAACTTTTCTCTTAACATAGAAATTTCATTAATTAGATCCTTTATTAATCGTCCCAATCCTGCTAATTGTTCATCTTTGCGATCATAATCATCAATTTTCATAGATAGTTCTAAAATACGACAGGTCTCCTCAACTGTAAGGCCATGATCTCTTGCAAGAGTTTTTACTGTATCAAGAAATTTAACAGCATCATTATCAAAATAATCTTTTCGGGTTGTTTGATTAAATAATATTTCCATTTTCTCTCTCCTTAAAGATTCATGTTTTATGTTAGTGAATCTATAAATGAATTAGCACCAGGTTTGCAACTAGCAGAGGCTGAGAGATTATATTTATTGCAAAGGTGTATTCTTAAAACTTAAGGTATACAATTATACTCAATGATTCGTATAGCTTTATATAATAATTCAACCCTTAGAAGTACAGAAATTATACATTACTAACATTGAGAATTGGAATATGTTACTTTATAGACTGTTAACCGGAGATAGACAATCCGCAACATCATTTTTCGGTGAATTAACAATTGTAGATACAGGATATGATTTCATCTTTTTCGATGGAAAAGGAATGAGCAGTGATTTAAGATACTCTGTATCATTCATTTTAGAGTCCATCCATAAATCATATACGTCTTCTTCAAGAATTACAGGCATTCTATTATGAATTTCTTTTGTAATTTGATTTGGGGTTGTGGTTATAATTGTACACGAATAAAGAGGCTCACCATTTTTATCCCATTCATCCCAGAGTCCAGCGAATGCGAATGGCCGACCATCTTCCATAACAAATCGAAAAGGCTGCTTGTTTGTTCTTTCTTTTTTCCATTCATAAAATCCATCGCATACAATTAAACATCTCTTGCGTTTAAAAGGTGTCTTAAAACTTGGCTTTTGATCAATACCTTCAGCGCGTGCATTTATCATTTTATATCCAACTTTACTATCCTTAAACCAAGAAGGTACTAGTCCCCATTTCATCGTTACATTCAAAGTTAAATTGTTCTTGAAGCATATATATATCTGTTGCTAAAGAAAATCTTCCACACATATTCTCACCTTCTCTTTTTTTATTTAATGTTTTTCTAACTCTTTTTAGAACTTAAGGTGTAAGATTTACAATGCTGCTGCCACTGATTCGTATTAATTGGTATTATTTTCTCCTCAAAAAAACACTTTTCTTTCAATTAGTTGCTTTTTTTGTTTTTAAGGAATGATACTGTTTTCCATTGCATTCAATCGCAAGCTTACCTACGACAAGAAGACTACCTTCCATTGGTAGTCTTCCTGCATTTATCATTCTTTTACCTTTCATACAAAAGGTCACTTACTGCGTCTTTTAGTTTTCCATATGTTTTTATTTTAGTGAAATCTATACCCAATTGAACGGCTGTTAAAGCGATCTCTGGGCGGATACCTGTAATTGTTGTATCGATTCCTAGCAAGTCTAACATGTTTACCACTTCAAACAATTCATTGGTCATCATTGTATCAATGGAAGGTACGCCTGATAAATCAATGACTAGGCAAGACAGTTCGAGGTCTTTTGCCTGCACCATAATTCTCTCTACAAAGTCATTGCTCTTATAATCATCAATCTGACCAATTAGAGGAAGGACGCCAACTGTATCTGAAATACTGATAACTGGGGTACTAAGTTCTGAAATTATCATTTTTTGAGCATATACTTGCGCCTCCGCCACTTGCCCATAATACATGGTAAAGAGTTCAATCATCTTATCAAACGCTTCGTTTAAAGTTTTGGTCCATAAAAGAATATCTCTTTGTTTAATAGTAGACTGATGGAGATCTATAAATGCTTCAACCCTTTTAAGAAAAATAAAACGAAACGTTTTAAAATGGCGGATACTCTGATACAGAGGATTCCCTAAGTGAGCCCGTTTGGTCGCAATTTCTTGAGTCCAACCACTAAGCTTTTTAAATGATCCATCCTTTAGGACATGAACTATCGTACGAGTAAAATAGTGATTTTGTTCTCGAAGGTATTCAGTTACCTCTGAAGAAGCATCAGCTGTGTAAACAGAATTCTCTTCTATCTCTCGAGAATCTAGCCACTCTTGAGCCATTTCATTCACATGTTGTAATAAAAAATCATGTAATTCTTGAGTCATTTTATCCATAGTGTGTTCCCCTTTAATGATAGATAACTTTAACTTTCCCTTTTAACGAACATAAAAAACCTAACTACTAGTCAACACACTGATGTTCTCTTTAATGTATGGTGAAGCATTTGAGTTAAACAATAAAATGGGTTTAAGTAAGCTACTTAATCTTCATTTTTGTTTTGTAAAAAAAAGAGCTACTCAAATGAGTAGCTTTTCTAAAAATACAAACTTAGGGAATATAAGGAATTGGGGTTCCTATTATCTTAGTATGCTCAAAAACTTGAGTTTTATTCTTATTATCCTATCTATTGAACTTTTCGTTATGATGTGATGTCAGAGGACTCTCTTGATTTTTAATATTTACTTCTTCTTTCTTTAAAGTCTCCGATACTTTTTCATTTTTCTCTTTTCGTCGTTTACCTACAACTACTTCTTCTGTTACGACTGGTTCCTTTGATACGGTCACTTTTTCTTCTTCGAGAGGGATACGAACCGTCTCTTCGTCTTCTCTAATCTGCGTATTGGTTCTTTTATCAAATACAGGACGGCGTTCTACATATACTTCATCATGCTCGACAGGGATATTAACGGTTTCTTCTTTTTGAAGAACGTCCTTATCGACTTGAATTTCTCCTGTTTGGACGCGTTCTTTATCTACATGTAATTGTTCTTCTTTTAGCTCAATATGTTCTTCTGCATCGTTAGGAACATTCTTTTCATGCTCACGATGTTCTCCATATAATGATTGATCATAAACAGAGTCACCTTTCGCAAAAGCAGAATCCTCTCTATTTCCTAAAAACGGATGTGTTTTTGTTCCTCTATTCGCTCTTACTAACAATAATACTTTTCCTTTTTGTAAATCATCTGCATAAGACCCTGCTTCTGTAAGAGGGACACCTAAGTTAATTAAACGCTTTTCTACTCGTGCTTTATCTTTATGAGTCTCTTGATGGTGATCTGGTGAAAACATATGTTTAATTTTATCCATAATTGATTCATCTTCATGGGTTTGTTCTGTAGTTTCAATCTTCTTTACGTCAATTCCTTCTTTGCTTTCAATTTCTAAATAGTCCTCTTTATCGATATCTTTGCTAGTGACCAGGGAGAGGTCCTTCTCTTGAAATCCTTGGGTTTTTAAATTTTGAATAGCTGTTACGACTGCTTCTTCGTTATCGTACGTACCTATTACATTTTTAGTCATGAGTAGTTCCTCCTCTTAGTATAGAAAATAGTTTATATAAATGGATTCATTTATGCTATCTGTAATACCCCAGTCACTTTTTCTAAAACATTCAAAAAATTAGACAATCATTGTTTAAATGGAAATGAGCTGGGAATATAATTCACAAGTCGAAAAAAGCATAAGGAGGAAACAAACATGGCAAAGAATAAGGAAAATGAAAAAATGAGTAGAGAAGAAGCTGGACGAAAAGGTGGAGAAACTACATCTAAAAATCATGATAAGGAGTTTTTCCAAGAGATTGGAGAAAAGGGTGGAAAAGCTAGCAATAAAAATTCTAACAATTAAAACCTCTACAAAATAGCTTGGCTAGGTAGTGGTTTATACACATAGGTTTTTTAAAAAATACAATAACACGGAGGAATTGAGACATGACAAAAAAATTAGCTATGCACGAGACGCTAGAAGTTCATGAAATCTTAACACTTAAAACATCGTGTGTAACGAAAGGCACAGCAATGTTAGAATTAGTAAAAGATGAAAAATTAAAAAAAATTCTTGAAGAAGACGTGCAAACGTCTACTAAAGCAATTGATGAATTACAAAAAATATTAAAGAAAGCCCAATAACAGGAGGGATCGAGGAATGGCTACTAAAAGTGCGCTTAACAAAACATTAGATGATCTTGCTATTGCTACAGACTTATTATTATCAGCGAAAAATGGTGTACGAACATATGCGGTAGCGCTTACAGAAACAGCAACACCAGAAGTACGAAAAGTATTGAAGAAGCAATTAGATGAAGCTATTGATCTTCATGAAAAGATTGCTCAATATATGATTGAGAATGAAATGTATCATGCCTATGATGTTGAAGAACAAGTAAATCACGACTTAAAAAAGGCAGATAAAGCATTAGATTTAGCGAAAGGCTAAAAAAATAGAACTCTAAACATGAAAAGGGATGACAGCTATAACTGTCATCCCTTTTCCTACACATGGCAAGTGTATAGATTTTATAACAAGGAAATGAAACATGTAATTCCACTTTTTACAGCGTAATTTGTTTCTTCCTTTTAGTATGGTAAACTCGTCTTTTATGATAGAGATAAATGAAAAAAGAAGAATGACTTACCCATTCTTCTTTGTAAGTTAATACAAGTCCAGGATAAATTATGTATGGTATATAAGTATTTCCGTATCTATAGAATCTTTTATCAAAGGTAAGAGGATTAAAAAATAAGCGTTTATAGTTTATTTCTAAACATTGTACATAATAATAAGCGACCCTACACACTGTAAACAAAGTTACTAAGGTCGCTTATACTATATTCTCATTTATTATTTTTTTGTCTTTTTCTTTATAACAAAATAGTTGGCTTCTCATTAAGCTTCTAACGGAATTTCGCTCTCATGATTAATTTGATCAAATAAATAAGTAAGGTAAGAATCTAATTCAAATTGATTATCTTCCACAAAATTATCTAACATAGACCTACTTTCCTCTCTCATCTTTAGTCCCTCCAATTTATGTTTTTCACTTTATTTTGCATGACGACCATGATTCTTGTTTTGACCCATTTTTCGTAAAATGAAACTTACAATTAGCACTAAAACGATCGATCCAATAATTGCTGGGATGATTGCAAAACCACCAATAACAGGTCCCCAACTTCCTAAAATCAGACCGCCTAACCATGAACCAATAAAACCAGCAATAATATTACCGATAATTCCTCCAGGAATGTCACGCCCTGTAAGCAAACCGGCAAGCCATCCAATAATTCCACCGACAATTAGCATCCATATAATTCCCATGGGTTATTCCCTCCTGTCGAAATAGTTAGTTGACTTTACCCCTAACTACAACATGTTAATCTTGTTAATTTCTTCCTCGATAAGTTTTTTCTCTTTATGTCATAAGGTTATTTATCTTTTTTGCAATCTATTTATCTTTTGGGACAGCTTCTAGCGCCTCGTCTATTTCATAAAAAGAGTAAACCATAGTAAAACCCTAGTATCTATAAGCCAAGCACCTCTTACACAACCATCTACTGATCCCCTACTGGAGTAAGGGTTCTTTTTTATTTTTTGACTGGACAGGCAAGCTTCCTGCAGTAGCTACATAGTATCTAAAGAATATTAACCTCATCACCTAATCAGTAGCTATTTCGGTAACGTTACCGCGTTAATACAAGCTGTATACGCCTAGTGACGCCCTTGTTGAAACCTGTAAGGGAGCTGAGCCGAAGAGGCGAAGGGGGCGACCGGATGTGTTGAGCTGAAATAACTAAGACATGAAAGACGAAAAAATAAAAAGAAGAAAGTAGGTACCAACATGAGAAAAACACAATGGTTTAACTTTCGAAACTTCTTTCATAAACCTTCTTTAACCTCTTCAATAAAACCTCGTCCTTATAACGCTTATTCGTTTGTTCCTTTTAGTCCACTTGCCATGCTTAACCCCACTATTCTGACCCTAGGAGGCATTGTCTTAGGAATTGCTATCATCGAACGGGTATTAGAGCGATGGGGTGTCATTGATCTTGTGGATCAGTTTGCAAAAGTGATGCGTTTTATCTTGCCTATTACCTTCTATAGCGCCTTGATTTACTTTTTTGCGACCTTTATGTTTTGAGGAGGAATGTTGATGTTTGAGAAGCTCAAATTACGTGGCCAATTAATTAAAGCATTTCGTACGGCAGAGATTTACCGGGTGGTCAAACGTGGAGACCGTACTTCTTATCTGTTTCCAAAAATTCATCAAATCGATCATCAGCACACCTACACTCGGTATGCTTTTTCCTTATTGAATGGCATTGATCCTGAACTTTTAAATAAAAAAAGATGGGCATTACGACAAGTATTAGGCAGCAATATTGAAATAAACGGCAGCTTAAAGAACTTTAGTATTACCGTTCATCACAAAAGCCTACCTAAGATGCTCCATTATAATTATGAAGTCATTTACCCTCATATTAAGAAAATGGAGCTTCCCGTATGCATTGGTCAAGATATCTATGGAAGTCCCGTTTCATGGGATTTTGTTGATTTAGAAACGTTACTGATTTCTGGCGAAATTGGAGCCGGAAAAAGCAGCCTCATGCGTGTGATCCTCACCACATGGGTAAAATATGCCTCTCCTGAAGATCTGCGGTTAGTATTAGTTGATCTTAAACGAGCTGATTTAGGGTTATTTCATGGGATTGAGCATGTGGATGCGCTTTGCTTCGAGGCTAAGGATATGAGAAAACCTTTTGCTTTATTACGAGCTGAAATGTATCGAAGAGGCGATTTATTGTTAGAGCATGGTGTGACGCATATCAGGAGGCTACCTTTTAAGCTGCCTCGTATCGTTGTGGTCATTGATGAAATGTCCATCGTGAAGAGAGAGACGGATCTTGTAGAGATGATTCAACAGTTTGCCAGCCAAGGTCGTGCACTAGGTGTTCATACGATTATTGCCATGCAGCGCCCAGATGCGGATTTATTAAATTCAGCACTAAAAGCAAATTTACGGGTTCGGATCTCTGGAAGGCAGGCCGATGCGATAAATGCAAAAGTAGCCGGAGTAATTGGTGCAGAAGAAATCGATGCCGCAGCCAGGGGGCGTATGAAAATTAAAATTGATGAAGTGAAAGAGTTTCAAGCCTACTTCTTAGATGAAGGAGCTTGTAAGGAAATACTCTCACCTTATAAAACACGTGTGAAAGATCCTGAACCACAACTAGAAGTGGTATCACAGTCCATCTTTGGGTTATTAGAGAAGGAGGAGCAGCGATGAGTTTCCGTTTATCTCAACGTGATAAAGACATCATAGCGTTTATTAATCAATTTAGAGCTGTGGATCGGGACTCATTAGTTGATCTCTTCTTTAAACAGCTTAAATCGCCCGTAAATGCATGCAATAGCGTCATGGTACGTTTATATCGATTAGAACTCATTGAACGCACACAGCAGTATTCTCCTACGGTCTACTTACCTGTAAATGCCAAAATTAAAAAGAACTCTCAAAAAATATTACATTTCCTTTCTATCTTGGATGTCTATAAACAAATGTGTACGTATAGCACACCTAAACAGGTCATTGTCGAAGATAAGCCCACTGGACGAAAAGGAGGCATTGAACCGGATCTGTTTTGTATTTTTAAAGGATCTCCGTTTTGGATTGAAATACAACGTAATCAGTATTCAGCACAGAAAATGCAGGCGAAGATCAATCTCTATGAGGAGTTTCTCTTTTCAGATGAGTGGAAAGCGTTGCACTGGCAACCAGAAGAACGGTCCCCTATCTTCCCTTCTGTCATTTTGATTACACCTGTTCGTTATGCTGTTACTTCCGACCATATCCGCATTATACAAGTAGCAAGTATTCATGAACTTATGGAGAAATACAAGAGTTCTGCGAAACAGCAAAGGGATGGAAAGCCAAGGACATCAGCTTCTTCCGGTGGGATTAAAATTAATCTCACATAAGGATAAAGAATATAAAAAGCTATCTCGTCTGCTAATACCGAGATAGCTTTTTATAGAATCGCTAATTATAAAGTACCAAAATGTAACCGCAAGTAGACAATAGCATATTTTTGCCACAATGGCTATTTTTAGAGGAATCGACATATGTATAAAAGACTGTATATCTGATTAAAGGCACCCACGAGAGAACCTTTTTCCTGTAAGGGTTCTTTTGCTTTCCTGCTTCCTTGAAGAGGAATTATGTTAATTGGATTTATATAGCCTAAAAAGTAAAAAAACCACCCTTGAGTGAGAAAAAAGGTAGTTTTTTTCATAAGATTGATTTCATCAATAAGAACGGTTATTTGGATAAGATTACTACTCATCAATTACTTTCTTTCTCTTTTGTGTTTAATTCGTATGCTTTTCCCCATTCATACATTTGATGAATGATAGGTTTCAATGTGTAACCAAACCTGGTTAAAGAGTATTCTACTTTTGGTGGAACAACCGGGTACACCTCTCGATGAACGACACCATCATTTTCAAGTTCACGGAGCTGTAGAGTCAGCATTCTTTGGGTTAGGCTAGGGATTAAACGACGCAATTCATTAAATCTTTTTGTTTCCTGTAAGAGATGGTATAAAATAACCCCTTTCCACTTACCGCCAATAATATCTAATGTTGTTTCGACTGGACAACCTGTTGGGCAATCACCATATCCTGTTTTACGATTTCTCATAATAAACCTCCATAGTATATAGAATGTTACTATACCACTTAAATGTGCGTACTGTTATCTCTTTCTCTTTCTCTTTATAATGAATTACATATCATATATGTGAAATGATGATTAAATTTTATCGGGAGGATGTTTATTATGAAAGCAGTAGGACTATACCGTTACTTACCTATCGAAAATGAAGAGAGCCTGCTTGATCTTACGGTTGAAAAACCGATTCCTAAAGGTCGGGATTTATTAGTTAAAATAAGAGCTATTTCAGTGAACCCTGTAGATACCAAGGTACGTCAACCCAAAGATCATGTAGAGGATCGTCCCAAAATTTTAGGGTGGGACGCCAGTGGCGTAGTAGAAGCTGTTGGAGAAAGTTGTACACTGTTTAAACCAGGAGATGAAGTGTTTTATGCAGGTGATATTACAAGGCCTGGTTCTTATAGTGAATATCAACTTGTAGATGAACGTATTGTAGGTAAAAAGCCTTCAACCCTCTCATTTTCAGAGGCTGCAGCTATGCCACTTACTACAATTACAGCATGGGAAGGATTATTTGAGCGTTTAGGTATTTCAAAAGAAAAAGATAAGGGAAAACCGATTCTTATTATCGGTGGTGCCGGTGGTGTAGGTTCTATTGCTATTCAATTAGCTAAATGGTTGGGTCTAACGGTTATTGCTACAGCTTCAAGAGAAGAAACAGAGGATTGGTGTAAACAATTAGGAGCTGACTATGTCATTAATCATCGACAAGAATTTACGCCTCAACTACAGAAAATTGGTTTCAACGGGGTCCATTATATTTTCTGTTTAAATGATACAGATGGTCATTGGAACAGCATGGCAGAAGCTATTTTACCACAAGGAAAAATCTGTTCAATTGTTGAAAACAGTGAAAACCTAGACTTAAATCTCTTAAAGAGCAAGAGTGTCACTTTTGTATGGGAGTTTATGTATACTCGTTCTATGTATCAAACAGAAGATATGATCAAACAACATGAATTATTAAATCAAACAAGTAAACTCTTTGATGAAGGAATTCTTCGTTCTACTTTAACAGAAACTGTGTCTCCTCTTAATGCTAATAACTTGAGACAGGTTCATGCTAAAGTAGAGTCAGGAAAAATGATTGGAAAGATTGTATTAGAGGGTTTTTAATTAAAATATATTTCTTTCTAAATAATCATTCGGAATCTATGAAACTTATCACTAATAGAAAAATTGGTGACTTGAAGAGACCTTAATTTATAAGGTCTCTTCTTTATTCTAATAAGGTGCGTCAATGCATGAAATAAAACACCTAACGAACTTGAACAATTAGCCCTCTCAAAAGCATAATTTGTTCAAAAAGCTCACTATTTTTATGAAGAATGACATTATATATGTATCTAATATGCAGAGAAAGGTTCTCTAAGGAAGTTAAATTTTTATAGGTAAATATCACTCCATGCAAATTTCAACGTTTTAGAAATTCTTCACTCAATTTTAAAGTTTATTTAAAAGGAAATTTTTATAAAGTATAATAATAATAAATTCTATATGGTAATTCATGCTAATTATAGATTAAGGGGAGAATCATATTGGAGAAAGCAATAGTCATTGGAGGAAGCATTGCTGGGAAACTAGCTGCTAAAGCTCTAGCACATACCTTTCGACAAGTAATTATTCTAGAAGCTGGGGAAAAATGGGAAGGAGAAGCTCCTAGAAAGAGGGTGCCTCAAAGTTATCATCCCCATGTTTTATTAAAAGGAGGAGAAGAAGCAATTGAGAAATTGTTCCCCCACTTCTTTAATCAACTAATCGAAGATGGAAGTATTATAAATAACTTTACAAGAGATTTAAAGTGGCACCATTTTGGTTCCTGGAAAAAACGATTTTCAGGAGAGTTAGAAATGGTTCAACAAAGTCGCCCAATGTTAGAGTGGCATTTACAGCACCGTATTAATCAAATTTCTAATATTAAAACCGAGTATGAAACTAAAGTCGAGCAACTATTATTGGATCATCAGCATGATAAAGTATCCGGAGTGCGAGTACGCTCCCTTAAGACAGGAAAAGAGGAAGAAATTCTTGCAAATGTTGTTATTGATGCTAGTGGGTTTGCTTCAAAGAGTGTAGAGTGGCTAAAATCATATGGTATTGAGGTTAAGGAAGAGAAGGTTTGGATTAAGCTTTTTTACGCGACCAGATTCTTTCGTCTGAAGAATCAAGACCGACCTGACTGGTGTAATCTTCTAATCTCTCCTAGTTTCCCTGAGAACCCTTATGGTGCATATATTCAAAGGATTGAAGGGGATCGTTTTTCTATTACCTTTAGTGGTTACGCTAACGAAAATGCGCCTAAAACAACTGAGGAGTTTTTCTCTTATGCACAAAAGTTACCTGTACCTGATGTGCTTCATTTCCTAGAACAAGTAGAACCAATTTCAGAAATAAAAATACATACAATTCCTTATCAAGTACGTCGACGCTTTGACCTGGCCAATGTTCCAGAAGGTATCTTAGTGGTTGGAGACGCTCACTGTCGTTTTGATCCCGTATTTGGACAGGGAATATCTGTTGCTGCTATGGAGGCCTTAGAATTGCAACGCTATTTTCGAAACTCTGCATATTCTAAGAACAGGGTTACTAAAATACTTCACAAGAGATTTTCTACTCTTATTGCAACTCCATGGGATATGGCAATTACGGAAGCATTTCGACACCCTGATATTAATGGAAAGAAACCCCTCATACAACCGATTAAACAATGGTATAGTAAGAAGGTTTATCAGCTTTCAGCTTCTGATCCGGAGATTTATTCCAAGCTAGTTAGAGTGATGAATTTAATTCGCCCTCCTTTGCACCTTTTCCATCCTAAAGTTGGGTTTGCTATATTAACCAATCGAAAAAAAGAGAAAAACAAATAAATAATAAGAGTTCGACACCTTATGAAAACTAATATAAAGATGTTGGAAGGGATTTAGACACGAAATGAAAATTTTCATGGGACAGATATTGTTGAATACATTACAACTAATTCCGAAATTATGAATAATTATATAAAGGAGAGAATTTATTTTGAACAGGCTGGTAATTTTAACGATAGCTTCGGAAGTATTTCTTTTGTTATCCTTTCTGATCATCTTCTTAACAACCGGAAGGACTAAAAAAAGCATTTTCTTGATACCATTGCTTATTGTTGGAGGCTCCCCACTTCTCTATCTAGCCGTAGACCATATGAACAGCCACTATGTGGACGCTAATATCGGATTGGGTCTTGCCTTTATGTTTACTTGGATATATAGTGCAATCGCCTTTGTTGTTGCTATTGTTCTCATGGTAAAAAGGAAAAGAAAGAATAACATTTCAAAAGAACAGTAATCATGGTCCAAGCTTTAGAGAACAAAATTCCTGAGGTTGGTATGAGATATCCCGGAACACCTTAAAGATTCCATGCTGAAAAAAATGCTAAAACAAGTTGAAGAGACAAGCAATTCTACTTTTTAGAAGAATAAAAAATGATTACAAAATAAAAAGAAAGCCTTGTTTTATTATAAGGCTCTCTTTTTTATTTACTACTAGTAATTTACATTATGTGAACTAAATTTGTTTATGTACGATGGGTGTTCGACTAGCCTATTAACAAAATGACTAAAGGAATAGATTTTCCGATAGCGATTAGCGCCTCTTATTTAATAATCATTCCTAATGTGCTCACAAACAATAAGAAACGTTGGGTAATAATTAAAACGTTCATTCCGTACTTAAAATCCTTATTTGCTCCTAGTTTATTCGCTGCTTCTCAAGTAGCAACTCCAAAGTGTTCACCTCAAATATTTTAGATACTCTTTAGTCTTTCTTAATAAAAACTTTAAAACTTCCATCTATACTTTGTAATACTAGGAAATTACTTGAGGAGGAAGTTATGTGGAAGAATCAATGTCAATTATGTTTGCTATACAATCATGGTATGTGTTAGTACCGGTATCTATATTAGGACTGATTTGGTTATTTAGTTGGGCAAAGCGTCAAAAAAGAAAGATCAATCTAGCTCAGTTTGCCGTTCTGATCTCTTTTGGGATATACTTACTTTGCGTTATTCACCTTGTGTTTTTTCCAATTGATGTGAATATAGGACGCTATGCAAATCAGACACCCTGGTATATGACAATTAACTTTATACCAACCTTGACAATCGATCTAACGACGTTTTTATTAAACGTACTCATGCTTATACCATTTGGAATGTACGTCCCGTTTCTAAACCAGACCACCACTTCTATTAAAAGGATAGCAAAACTCGGTTTTATGCTGAGTCTCTCCTTTGAGTTATTACAGCTTCTCATTCGAGTGTCATTAGGAAGTGGGAGAAGTTCCGATATTAATGACTTATTGGCAAATACAGCTGGTGCTATTATTGGTTTTCTCATTGTTAAGACCGTGTGTAAGATTTCTCCATTAAAAAACATGCTTAAACAGTTTCAACTCTAGCCGATATGAAGGGGGAAATAACAAAATGACTAGCATCTTAATTGTAGATGATGATCAGCAGATTGCTGAGTTAATTGAGATATATTTGAAGAATGAAGGATACATAATCAATAAAGCTGGAGATGGTTTGGAGGCTCTTCAAATTATGGAGCACACTCCTTCAGACCTCATTATACTAGATATTATGATGCCAAACATGGATGGACTTGAGTTTTGTAAACAAGTTCGTAAAAACAATCATGTACCCATCTTAATGGTTAGTGCAAAGGTTGAGGATATGGACAAAATCATTGGCTTAATCACAGGCGCCGACGATTATATGATTAAGCCGTTTAATCCTTTAGAGTTAACAGCGAGAGTAAAGGCATTACTTCGCAGGGCTAATTACATACAGAGTGAAAAGAGTGTTGATGTGGTAAATGTCGGCTCTCTAATCATTGATAAACAAAGTCATACAGTTATGACAGAGGATAACGTTATAAAGCTAACAGCACGGGAATTTGAGATTTTATATTTACTTGCTAAGCACCGTGGACGTGTGTTTGCATCTGAGGAGATTTTTGAAAGGGTGTGGAATGAACCTAGTGAGGGGTCAAATCAGACCGTGATGGTTCATATTAGTAATCTTCGAGATAAACTTGAGGCGGCTGTACCGGGTGAAACAATCATTCAAACGGTCTGGGGAGTGGGATATAAAATTGAAAAGTAATTTAATGAATCTATTAAGATTTCTGCCGAAATGGAAAATAATGATGTACATTTTCATATCGCTTTTCCTGGCAGTGGTGACTGGAGTCATTCTTTTGCCAACAATATGGTATTTAGAGGACAATTCAAGGTTTTTTGAGAGCTTGTTTTTCATATTATCCTATTTTCGTGAATTGATAGTTCTCGTTTTTTATGTTCTTACCACTGGGGTATACTTGTTGCTCTTTTATCAATCTGAACGGAAACGATATCTTACTTTTTATTTAAATAAAATAGCTGCGGATGTTCAGATGTTAGCAGAAGGAGAAAGAAATTCAGATGATATTTCAATTCAGCCCGAATTCCAAGTACTAGCTGAAGGAATCCAAAAGATTATTGCATCATCGGAAGAAGCAATCAATAAAGTCAAAAAGGCAGAACAATTAAAAAATGAGCTTGTAACTAGTGTGGCGCACGACCTTAGGTCACCACTTACGTCAATTATTGGTTATCTAGATCTTATTAACAATGATCGCTATTGTAACGAGGTGGAGCTTCGACATTATATTCAAATAATTCATGATAAGACATCTAGCTTGCATACTTTGATTAATGATATTTTTGAATATACTTATATGCAAAATCAGCAAGTCAAACTTCGAAAGGAATCTATTAATATTGAAGAAATGCTTAATCAGTTGGCCGTCCAATCAAGAATGCAGTTAGAAGAAGCTAAAATGGAGTATCGCTTATATTGTACTGCGACAGATCCAATTGTTGTGGGAGATGGTGGAAAGCTCGCACGGGTATTCGAGAATCTAATACAAAATGCCATTCGCTATGGTAGTAAGGGTAAATATATTGATGTTGGGCTAAGCGACACAGAAAAAACAGTTGAAATTGAAATCGCCAACTACGGCCAAGCTATTTCACAATTAGATCTTCCTCATATCTTCGAACGATTTTACCGGGTTGAAAAATCTCGATCACAATTTACTGGAGGATCAGGGTTAGGGCTGGCAATTGTAAAAAGCATTGTCGACCTTCATAATGGTCAAATTGAAGTGATGAGTACAACGGGAAGAACTGCTTTCACAATAAAGCTATTAAAAAAATAATAGAGGATTCTTGTAATTTAACGTATTAGTAGAAGCCCACTTTTCTAACAGATTTCTTTAATTAAACAATCAGCTAAAAGATGCAACGTTGGACGCTTCTCTTACATAAACCTTATTATACAGAGGCATGTTTGGTTGCTTGGTTCCAGAAATCCGTTATATGTTAACTGGAAATGAAGATATATCTTTATATGAACAGTTTAGAATTTGGTTATTTTGGTTAAGAATAGAGATGTCACCTTCTGAAGGTTGACTAGTGACAGGCAGGCACTAATTAATGACCTTCTATTTGTTGAAAATAGAGGGTTATTGTGTGTAATTGGGCAAGATAATAGATAAAGAGACAGTAGTTGTCCTTCTTATATATCAAAAAAATCTTTTGGTTGTTTACTACTGTCTACTTTCTTTACAACGTTCATAATTTTTCTCAAAATCTGGGGACTAGGTATGTACTGTTTTTCATTACAAAGCCTTGTAAGAGTTCTTCTTGACACTTTACTTTTTTCTGAAAATTCAACTTGTGTAATACCTTCATTGTCTAGCCATCTTCCAAATTTAGATCTTTTTGGATTCTTCCACCAGAACATGATTAACAACTCCTTTTATTAACATGTTCTCCATATTTCAAAAAAAAATACTCACTTTGGCTCACTTTGGCGCATAATAGTCAAGGGACTAATCATATACTTTAGAAAGTAATGCAGAGGCCCAGATTTTAATATTTAATTAGATATAGAATAATGTCGATATTTTTGTAATAGACATATAGCATGAATACAGTTAAGACCGCCTTATACACTGATACATAATGGGCGGTCTTTGTTATGGATATTCGTATCTAAATAGAAAAGAGCCTAGATTCTAAGAATAGAAGCAAGGCTCTTTTTTTGATTTCAGTGCAAAGAATACGTAGTAGACCATAAAATGTCACTTTTCTCTAAATAAATAACTTATGCAATTAATTTAAACAATTTATGAATCAATTATTTGGAATCCTTAGCGCACTTTTTTATTTCAGTCATTATTTAACTTACCAGCTATAGAATCTGTCTTAAAAAGTCGCTCTAGCTCCTTATCTACTAAAACTGAGCGATTTTACACTTGGTTTGACAAGGATTTTATGCAGCTTCGCTCAGGACGCCATGTATTGCGAGGTTTTTGCATTTTTTAAATACAAAAATAAGTGCAATTTCGCTATAAAGAAGACTACTACTCACCATTATACACTTCATTTATATAAGTTTATGTACAACTTGTTCAACTTAAGTTAAACTTATACTTAAGAATGTATAAATTAAAATGCAATATTATCATCATAGTTAAACTTGAGTTGAACTAACACACAAGAATGTGCAAAATTAAATGCAATATCCACCTTGTGGTTAAACTTAAGTTAAACTTATACTCGGAATTGTACAAAAATAATTATAGATTCCAAAAGGTTATATCTTCTTTTGTGTAGAATTATATAATCAAAACTATGTTTGTTTGAAATTGGATAGTACTTTATGAAGAATTTCGAGAAAGTTTAGTAGTAGATTTGATATAATGTTAACCAGTATAGCAATCTTGGTGTAGAACAAGGTAAGGAGTGATTGATTTATGTCGCAAACACAAGAAGAATTATCTTATCAAATAAAAGATGTTGCAGAGATTTTAGGGTGGTCTCAATCCAATGTGCGAAAATATATGAAATATATGAATTTGCAGGGTAGTCGAACTGAGGGCGGTCATCGGCGTTTTAGTCAGCAGGATCTAAATGATCTGCTAGAAGCAAAACGTTTAAAAGAAGAAAATGACTACTCTTTAAAAATGATTCAAGCGCATTTCAACAAAGAATTGACTGATGAAATGCTTGAGAAAAATGAGTCTCTTAAGTCATTTTTAGAAGAATCAGTAGAGGAACTGCAAGAGCAAGTAGAAGGTAATACAGAAAAAATAAAATCAATGGCTGAGTTGTTTGATGGATTTGTTAAACATACTGAAAAGCAAATAAAACAGATATCTGAAAATACTACTCAAGAAATATTATCTCTCCAGCAATTAATGCGAACCTTGCCAGACATTAAAAAGTCTGAACAAGACCAGCAAAGGTTGAGAGAGGTTGAAGCGAAAATAAGGATTCAAGCACGGGAAGAAGCTGTTGAATTGTGGAATCAAAAACCGGAAAGTGAAAGGTTTATGCGAAGTGGTTTTCTAGGTCTGCAGAAAACTGAAAAATTAGGAGAAAGACAGGATTTTATTGAATCATATATAGATAAGAAAGTTCTTCAATATGTTCAAAGTGATGAAAGTGTTAATTAATATATGGTTTATCCGTCATGTGAAATTTAATAAGAAGTAAGACAAAGTAAAAGACCCTCTTGCTTCGCAGAAGAGGGTCTTTTACTTTGTCCTATTTTTTTATAGCCTTTTCATCACCTATTTGAAGGGGATAACTCTTTTTTAATTCTTTGAGAGTAAAGGAGAAGAGATAATACGCTCATTTGATAGGTATGTCTTTTCCTTTGAGAATAGCTTTAATCCCATAATATTAGGATGAACCTGCACAGTGATGGAATGATAATGTAGCCCGTGATCTTCTACGCGAGAAAAACCATTGTTGAATTTTTTATTGTACTCAGGATTAAAATGGTTGATTAGAGCTGCTTCCGTTGCATTTAAGATTTGATTATTTAATTCCAGAGGCGGATTCTTTGTTATCTCTTGTAGTTGAACTAGATCTTCGTCCTCACTGTCTATTTCCTCTAATAACTGTGATTTGAACTCCAATAGTAGAAGGGCTAGATCTTTTTCAGGATATTCATGTAAGAGATCAACTTCTATCTTCTGTAACGTAAGATCAGACATTAACCCTTCAGCAGGAAGGGGTTCTCCATTCTCTCCAAATGCCTGCCCAATATAAAGGATCTCTGTATCTAGGTAATACTTTGAATGCTCACGATAGACTTGAAGAAGACTTAACTCGATAACACCTTTCTCCCAACCTGTGAATACCATTGCTTTACGTGGCTTCTCATAGTCAAATTCAAATTTTCTGTGATCAAATCCTGGGATAACACTTGGAAAGACGGAAACGTCAAGCGTCTCCCATGTAGTATGTTCGCCTGTTCCAACAATTACGTCAAAACGTATATAATCTTCAAAGAGTTGGACAGAATCTTCATCTATACTTAATTTTGGGGGTGAGTGTAGCCATGTAAATATTATATCTTCGATCATCTGGCGATAAATGACCTAAATCATAAGGGAAACACAAGGTTAGATGATAAGCCCATGTTTGCAGCCCATAGTCTGGCATATACTTAGTGTTCATAGCTACCTTCTTAGATATTACGTTATTTTTGATATTCATAGACAACCGGAACGTTGTCCATTTTCATGGTTTTGGCCACAATATAACGACGATAGCCATCCTTTAAAACCTTCGTTTCTTTCTCAATCGTTAACGGTTTGTCAAGGTGTCCTGTACGTTTCACAAATTCAATGACTTCTTCTGTTTTCACAGGGTTTGGACGTGTCTTTAAGAAGGCTTCAGGAACGATAATGTCATCAAAACTCACAACATCCTTTGTCCCTTTCGGCTGAATAGGTTGCTGCTTCTTCTGTGGCGCAGCCTTTTTCTCTTGAACAGGTGTTTCGTTCACTTCTGGCTGTACCGTTTTCGCTTCTTTTGCTACAGGCTCTTGTTTTTCTTCTTGCTTGGTAGCCGCAACCTCTTGCTGAGCCTTAGAAGCCTCTTGTTTCGCTTCTTTTTTATCATTTGACTCATTGACTTCTTTGTCGTTTTTATTCGGGAGAACGGTAATCTGGAAGCAGATAACACCTATTTCGCCAGGGCACTCGTCAATGGGAATATCTAGCGTTGGTTCCCCTTGAATTAAGATTTTTTCATGCATAATACTCTTTTTTGTTAGTCCGGTTTTATTAAAGGCTTTCTTTGCAACAAACACGGTATACGAAATAAACGTACTCTTCTTTAACCCTTTAGGCGCAGAAGGTGAACCTTTTTCTCGCATATCAAAGGCAACGTAACGGTCGTATTCTCGTAATGGTCCTGTCGCAGAACCTGTTAGGGTCATTTTATGGGGCATCGTGATCTCCTCCTACATAGATTTATATATTGATTATTTAGAAGTATGTTCTAAATAATAATACTCTTACTAAACATCAGCTTCTAAGGGATTTCTTCACTTTTTGATTACGAAACAGTGTCCTGTAATTGGGCATGTTCCTGTAATAACGCTTGTTCCTGTGGTGTTAAGACTTGTCCTAGATCTTGTTTAAGCTGCGCCATTTCTAACGAACTGTACGTAGTACTGTGTTCCTGGAGCAAGGTTTCTTCTTCTGATGTTAGTTCTTGCCCTAAATCTTGCTTTAATTGGATCATTTCAAGCTGTTGATCCAGAGAGATAGCTGTTTCTTTTGTAGACTCTTTTTGCTCCTGTTCAGCTTTTAACCAAGCAGGAACCAATTCCTTACGGATGATATGTTTAGGCTTAAATAAAGCTGTCTTAGCTTCAGTATGTATGTCTGACTCGGATGATTGTTCTTTTGTATTCCCTTTTAGTAGATTTGTAAATTGATTGAATGCAATTTGATAAACAAGACGGCACATGTCATCTAGTGATAGGGGAGTACCCTTATGATTCGCTTCATGGACATATTTATCTAAGCCTACAATCGCTGTATACGCGACTTCATGTACTTGTTCTTTGACAATCTCAATCTTTGTATCTCGTTTTACTGCTTTTGCAGCATTTCGAATACGAGCATAGAAGTCTTTTAGTTGATGACCATATTTACTTGCATACACATTATTTACTTTTTTAGGCACACCTTTGATATAAGCAAATGACTGTGAAGCAGATATTAAATGATTAGTTAAATGATTTTTAGGTAAATCAAGGTTAATAAAGGGGGACGATGATTTTTCGTCCTCAAAGCTTGGTGTATCAACGTTTTCAGCACGTTCTGGACTTGTCACAGGAGTTGTCACAGGAGTTGTCATTTCTTCTTGTTGAAGTGTTTGTACACCTGTTGTGTCATGGTCAAAAAAGATTTCATCACAAATTTGATCAAAATTCGTATGGCTTTTAAGGATAAACACATAGCTATCAGGATGAGCACCTGTTGTATCTTCTTTGATATAACGTGCTACGATCATAAATGGCGTTTCCTTTAATGATTTTACAAAGCGAGAAACGGTACTTTGGGATACATCAAATTTTTGCATAAGTGTTTTTGATTGGATCGCTTGAATGCCTGTAGCAACAAGGTTATAAATCACGTAATCTAACATTTCCATACGTTTTTTAGGGAATACTTTATGTAGGGCTACTTGTTGTTGTTTAAAGTATGTACGAAGTGTTTCTAAAAACGCTTCTTTCTTTTTGCGAAGGATCGGTTTTTCTTTCCATAACCAATTGAATCGTCCATTGAAGGTATTTACATCTTGTAAATAGCAAGTTAATATCTTTGTCATTTGTTCATCTTCTCCTTTAAGGAACACAAAAAAGACATTGTCTCCCTTGTAAAAGGAAAACAATGCCTCAATTAAGATAAACTAAGCCCTTGAAATAGATGTCAATTTCGTATAAAATAAAACCATAAGTTTTATTTTGTACAAAACTAACTCTATTAACAAGAGACTTCGACAAGTGTTTTCCCTACCGGATTTAGGGGGAACGGTTTAAGAGTGTTAGCGCACTACTTAAACAGTTGAAGTCTTTTTTCTATCCGCACGTTTTTGTTAGTTTTATTATAGCGTTAACTAGTCTCATAATTCAATAAAAATTAGCAAAATATATCAAAACAAGTATTTTTAGCTACGATCCGTTTGTTATTTCTTTAGGAGTCGACTTCATCATAGCTGAATTTGTGGAATCTGGGGAGGGGTATTTTTTTACCCCTCCCTAAATAGTTAGAAGTGTGTTATAATGCTATATTTTTGAGAATGTTAATGATTTGGTAATTCGTTCACCTTTAATGATAATGGTAAATATCTATTCTGGGTAGGGTGATTTTTTGTAGTCCTTTTTTGGTAAAAGGGGTGAGAGAAAATCATCCTATGCAGCATGTTGAAAATATGATAGGAGCAGTTTCTACTCCATGTAGAAGCTGCTTTTTTGTCGAAGTATGAGGTTAGAGATTGTCCTAGAAATTTCACAGCACTCCACCATTTTAGTTCCGGTCCTAATTAAGATTTAAAGGTGTCCTTCCCAGTCGTATTTTTAATTAAGAATAGCTCATTTACGAACCTGTTGTTTCAAAATTGCTGTCATGATTGTTCGAATTTCTTTGCTTCCTCATCAATTTTTTTAACAGCAGTAAGATTAACAGTTCTCATTTTACTTTCTGTATTTTATTTGAAATTCCCAAAATAGTGGTGCCCTTTAAAAAATAGAAAGAAGAGCATAAGGGTTTTTTGCTATCACAGGGTGTGATAGGCTAGGCAGAGCCTAGCAAAACCGTGATATCATGCAAAATCTTCAAGGAACCCCCTCAGCGCACCCTCAAATTAAAGGATAGTCCCGTCACCGGCCCTTCAGTAATCACAACATTTATGCCAAGAACCCCTTCATCGACCCTTCATATTTGGGAAATGTCCCCTCAAGAGTCACTTCATTTTGAAGTGTTTTTTAGAAAAACAGTACAGGAGCAAGCGATCTTTTTTTATTTTCTTTCGTACATTCATGGTTAAAACTGGGGTTTATTTTCACTTACAATAAAAGTGATTTACGCGTGCTTTTTTATCATTTATAAATCATTTTTTATCCTATAAACGATTACGGTAGAAACGGAAAATAAGCGTCAAACGCAATAGGAAATGAATGAATTACGACGTGATATGAAGTACCAAGTGAACGAGGAAAAGTCGATAAAGAATCTAAAATCATGATAAAAATGGATACTATTCTATTAAGTGATGTAAGCATTCAACTCTATAAACGTGAACAAAAAAGCTTGCAACAAAAGCTCAAAAAATTGAATAAAAAGCAACAAGCTTTAGCAGTGGAGTGAAAAAACACAGGTTAACAGTAGGTCAACATGTGTTTCTTTGAGGTTCACAGCAGGTTCACATCATTGGTTTTTTATGTTCGCAGTAGGTTCACATGAGGGAGTTTAGATCAACAGCAGGTTCACACTTTAGAGGTTTTCGTGATATCACGGTTTTGCTAGGCTCTGCCTAGCCTATCACACCCTGTGATAGCAAAAAACCCTTATGCTCTTCTCTCTTGTTCAGTAGAGAACCATAAAATAAAGGAAAGGAACGAATGTCATGGATATGTTTTTACGAAATATTGATCCAGTTGCCGTTAAAAAAATAGATGAATTAGCAAAAGAGAAAAGGATTTCTGGTCAAGAATTTTTAAAAAGTCGGCTTAAAAGGGAGGGAGATACTGAGAGGGATAAAGGATTGTAATAAAGTGAAAAAAAGAAATTATGGAATGGATTTACGGAATTTTTTGCACGGAATAGTGGAGCATAATCTTAAAAGAACGGAGTACAGCACAAGAAACGGAACGTTAAAAAAAGCAAAAGTTTGAAGGCGAAGTGAAGGATGAAAAGTCTACTTTTTTATATTTGAAAGCTAGAAGGAGGAAGCAGCGAGCAACTAAAAGCTGTTCCTACGATTCCTCTTTTTAATGATTGGTCGAGATAGCTTATGTAACACAAACGGGATGCAAACGATTATACATCCCGTCATGTGAAGAAGGAAAAAGTAGCTTTTAATGCAGTTAACGATCTTTAAGGAACACTTCATTTACGTAATTCCATTGCCTAATGAAACAGTAACTTGAAAAAGTATCTTCTCTTTAACAAACACCTCATTTAAGCATTGAACTAAAAAATATACAATGTGAACGAAGTCGTTCTTGGTCTGCGACAAACACCTCATTTGCACAGTAATAAATGAACATTATTGTCTACCCATTATATACATTCTTACTACGTTCATGACTACCATCCCCTTATGAATCAAACATACATCGGTTTACAATAAGGTTTTCTGAAATATGCCTGCTGTAGACACCTCATCCCAAATGTAAGAAGCTTTGTAATGATTAGTTTAATCAATTACTTGTTTTCCTTCTTCCTTATATAGAATGTCTCAATAGCCTATTTATAATCCAGTAAGCTAATAGGGATTTTTTGGGTTACACGCACGCTTTATTTACAAGGTAGTTTAACTAATGAAGTCTTATATATAGAAATTAGTTTTATTGATTAACAACTAATAAAATGTATGCTAAAAGGATAATGAAATAAATAGAATATTTTTTAGAAAATATGTTGACTTTTTAGTAAGTATATTTTATTATTATAAAGCGTCGTTGAGACACACCAGTAACAACGAAGCAAAAAAAAGATTTTCAAAAAAGTTGTTGACATTATGTTGATAACTTGATAAGATATTAAAGTCGCTTAAGAGCGGCGGTTGAACTTTGAAAACTGAACAAAGCGACAAACGTCAACGTTAATTTTTATTTTTAAAATGAGCAAGTCAAACATTTCTTCGGAGAGTTTGATCCTGGCTCAGGATGAACGCTGGCGGCGTGCCTAATACATGCAA
>NZ_JAIQVD010000018.1:0-49409 GCF_035064545.1 Bacillus sp. ILBB4
TGGGACTTTGTCCCTGTGAGAGTAGGACGTTGCCAGGCACCTGAAAAAGGACTAGCTATTTTAGCTAGTCCTTTTTTTATTATTCACAGAGTATAAGCTATCTACATAAAATGGGTTAAATGAACTGCATAAAGAAGTTGCATCTTGTCGATACTTATTTAGTGGAGGTGGAGAGTAATGGAAAAACAAATTAAAACATGTTCCGTTTGTCATGAACAGCATACAAAGGGTATTGAGGTGTTTTCCAGCTTTATATGCCAACACTGCGAGGTAGAGATTGTAGAGGTGGATTCATCGCATTTTCGTTATCAATTGTTAGTAGATCAATTAAAGAGAATATCAGGAGCGTTTTCTTACTAAAAGCCCTTTTTTATAAGGGCTTCTTTATATGGTTCAAAAAAATCATCTAAGTTTGTTATAATGAAAGAAAAATGAATTTTGATAGGAAAAATACTTACATATTATATTCTTTTATCAAGTTACCAATGTTATATTTACAAAAAGTAAGGAATGGATGTATGGATACATATTTACCTTTATATAACTGTTTAGTAAGGCACAGCGAAAAGAGGTCACTCTCTTATCACGTGCCCGGCCATAAAAATGGTCAAATTCTACCTTCACATATTCAATCTTTTTACGCAGACTTTTTGCAATACGATCTAACAGAAATTAGCGGATTAGATGATTTACATGAAGCAGAATCTGTTATTAAAGAAGCACAAGAGTTAACGGCAAAGTTGTATGGAGTAGATGAAAGCTTTTTTTTAGTTAATGGTTCTACTGTAGGCAATCTCGCAGCAATTTTATCTCTTTGTCAAGAAGGAGATAAAATTGCTGTCCAAAGAGATTCTCATAAATCTATTTTTAATGCTATTGCTTTATCAAAGGCATCACCTATTTTTTTAGCTCCTGAAATAGATTCAAAAACACATCTTAGTACAGGTGTATCCATTAAAACAATTAAGGCGGCTTTAGAGCATTCTGAGGATATAAAAGCATTTGTGTTAACAAATCCTACTTACTACGGGGTGGCGCGAGATTTAAAGGAGATCATTGACTTTATTCATGGCTACAATATTCCTATAATTATTGATGAAGCTCATGGAGCCCATTTTATTTTAGGCAATCCTTTTCCTTCTTCAGCTGTTACGTATGGAGCCGACCTTGTCGTTCAGTCAGCACATAAAACGCTGCCAGCTATGACAATGGGTTCTTATTTACATATGCAAGGAACATTAGTAAATAAGCAAGCCGTGCGGCATTATCTACAAGTACTGCAGTCAAGCAGTCCTTCATACCCTATTATGGCTTCTCTCGATTTGGCACGGTATTATCTTCAGCAGTTTACACAGCATGATATCGATAGAATGACTGACAATATTCATTCGTTTGCTGAAAAAATTAATGAGATTGATACACTTTCAACTATCGATGTGGAAACAGATCAAACTGCTACCGACCTTTTGAAAATGACGTTGACTTGTTCGGCGGCAACAGGATATCATTTGCAAAAGGAACTGGAAAAGCAAAATATTTATACAGAACTAGCTGACGTTAACTATGTATTGTTTGTTCTACCGTTAAGCAGCAGTTGGGATTTTAATGATACAATTAAGCGGGTTAGACAAGCAGTAGAGAATATACAGCGTAAGTCATATGAAAAACCACTAATCAAACCATTTCGTTTTTCAAGAGCAACCGTTCTCCTGTCTATGGAAGAAAGAAAACTAAGATCAAAGCATATGTGTTCGTTTGAAGAAGCGATTGGGTGTGTAAGCGCACAATCTGTTATTCCATATCCTCCTGGAATTCCTATTTTAATGGAGGGAGAAACGATTACGAGCAATCATATTGACTATATTTTGCATATTCAAAGGTTAAACGGTCATATTCAAGGCGGCTCTTGTATGGAAAAAGGAAAGATAGAAGTATTTAAATAGAGAAAGGAATTTATACATGTCAGGAACGTTTATTACATTCGAAGGGCCAGAGGGTGCTGGTAAGACGACCATCATCCATATGGTTCAACAAAAATTAATACAAGAGGGCTATACCATTGTATTAACAAGAGAGCCTGGAGGCATACGAATTGCTGAACAAATTCGTGAAATCATCTTAAATCCATCTAACACGGAAATGGATGCCAGAACCGAAGCACTTCTTTACGCTGCGGCTAGAAGACAACATCTTGTGGAAAAAGTGATTCCTGAGCTAAATAAAGGGAATATAGTATTATGTGACCGTTTTATTGATAGCTCACTTGCTTATCAAGGAAATGCGCGGGGTATAGGCGTAGAAGATATTTTTGCTATCAATCAATTTGCTATTGAGCAAACGATGCCACAGGCCACTTTATATTTTGATATTGAGCCTGAGGTAGGGTTAGAAAGAATTAATAATGGTCGAAAAGATGAGATTAATCGATTAGATTTAGAATCCTTAGACTTTCATTACAAAGTACGAGATGGATATTTATCTCTTTTGAGTGAATTTCCAGAGCGTATTCGACGAATTGATGCAAATCAATCCGTTGAAAAAGTCTGTGAAGAAGCTTATAAACAAATAAAATTGATTTTAAAATAAATACAGATGATCGTTATTCTTGCTATACTATTCTTAACAAAAAAGTAAAATGAGGTGTTATTCATGAAATTAGTAATGGCCGTTATTCAAGATTCAGATAGCTCAAAGCTTTTAAATGCACTTGTAGAAAGAGGGTTTCGTTCAACCAAATTATCAAGTACGGGCGGATTTTTAAAATCAGGGAATACAACAATTATGATTGGTACAGATGATCATAAAGTAGATGAAGTACTTGATATTATTAAGGGCCAATGTGAAAACCGCAGACAGATGATTTCTCCTGTGGCACCGATGGGCGGTAATGCAGATTCATACATTCCGTATCCTGTTGAAGTTGAAGTGGGCGGAGCTACAGTATTCGTACTACCAGTAGATCGATTTCATCAATTTTGAGAGAGAAGATTTTAAATAGAAAGTGATGATTGAATGGGAAATACATGGGAACAGCTTGAAGCTCTTCAGCCGAACGTATTAAAGATTTTGCAAAACAGCTTACTTAAAGAGCGAGTTGCTCATGCTTATTTATTTGAAGGAAGCAAAGGAACAGGTAAAAAACAAATTAGTTTTTTGTTTGCTAAAGCGCTGTTTTGCCAAAATCCAGTTAATCATAGGCCATGTCATGAGTGCAGTAACTGCCGGCGAATTGATTCAGGTAATCATCCAGATATTCACTTGATTGAGCCAGCTGGTCTATCGATTAAAAAAGAGCAAATTCAATTCTTGCAATCAGAATTCACAAAAACTGGTGTTGAATCTAATAAAAAGTTATATATTGTGAATCATGTTGATAAAATGACAGTAAGCGCAGCAAATAGTTTACTGAAATTTTTAGAAGAGCCTGGCAACGGAACTTATGCAATTTTATTAACAGAAAATATACAGCGCTTATTAGATACGATTATCTCACGTTGCCAAGTAATATCATTTCGATCTCTTACACCAGAACAGTTAGCTGAAAAACTAGTAGAAAATGGCCTTTCGGCAGTAGATGCGTCCATCTTGTCTAATTTAACAAACAGCATTGATGAAGCAATTGAATTAAGTAAAGATGAATGGTTTGGACTTGCAATAAAGTTAGTGATACAATTATATGAAGTGTTAACAACGAGACCTCAACAAACTCTTCTTTTTATTCATGAAAAGTGGGTAACACATTTTAAAGAAAAAGAACAAGCTCATATTGGTTTAACTTTATTGATGCTTCTTTATCGTGATTTGTTGACGCTGCAAGTTGGACAAGAGTCTAAAATCGTCTATCGTCATAAAATAGAAGAATTAAAACAGCAAGCTCTTCAGACAACGCAGGAAAAAGCGATTTATCGCTTAGAGGTTATCTTGAAGGCCAAAAATAAATTAAATTCAAATATGAATCTACAGTTATTAATGGAACAGCTGGTGTTGGATTTGCAGGAGGGATAAAAGCTTGTATGATGTAGTAGGCGTTCGCTTTAAAAAAGCGGGAAAAATATATTATTTTGACCCTGGAGAACTTACAATTCCAGATGGTGAGTTTGTTATTGTAGAAACAGTTCGTGGTGTTGAATTTGGCAGAGTGGTTATTAATAAAAAGCAAGTAAGTGAACATGATGTCGTACTTCCTTTAAAAAAAGTAATCCGCATTGCCGAACAAAAAGACAGGCTGATTGTGGATGAAAATAAACAAGCTGCTAGAGAAGCGTATGACGTATGCGTGCAAAAAATTCAATCACACGATTTAGATATGAAGTTAGTAGATGTAGAATATACGTTTGATCGTAATAAAGTCATTTTTTATTTTACAGCAGACGGCCGTATTGATTTTAGAGAGTTAGTTAAAGATTTAGCTGCTATTTTCCGTACGCGAATTGAGCTTCGTCAAATCGGTGTACGAGACGAGGCAAAGCTGTTGGGCGGGATAGGTCCTTGTGGACGTATGCTATGTTGCTCAACGTTTTTAGGTGATTTTGAGCCGGTTTCTATTAAAATGGCCAAAGACCAAAACCTATCGCTTAATCCAACGAAAATTTCTGGTTTATGCGGACGTTTAATGTGTTGTTTAAAATATGAAAATGATGAGTATGAAACGGCAAAAGAACAGCTTCCTGATATAGGCTCAACAATTAAAACTTCAGATGGTTCAGGACGTGTAGTGGGGTTGAATATTTTGGAAAGAATTATTCAAGTGGAACTGTCAGATCACGAACAAATTTTAGAGTATACTCTGGATGAGATCAATAATGAAGGTGCTGTTTCGTTTCAAGCCACAGATTAACGAGGTGGGCAAAGGTGGATAAAAAAGAGATTTTTGATTCGGTGACAAACATGGAGGAACAAATTGGTCATTTATATAAGCAGTTAGGTGAGTTGAAAGAGCATCTTGCTGAGCTAATTGAAGAAAATCATCACCTGCAAATAGAAAATGATCATTTGCGCCGTCGCCTTGACCAGACAAACTTCGAAACGAAGCTGAAAAATAGACATTCAAAAGCAAGCGCTCAAACAAAAGAGCAAAAACAAATTGATATCGGAGAAGGATATGACAATTTGGCTCGCCTTTACCAAGAGGGTTTTCATATTTGTAACATTCATTATGGAAGTGTGCGTAAAGATGGAGACTGTTTGTTTTGCTTGTCATTTTTAAATAAAAAGTAACAACACCTCTCCCTTTTGGAGAGGTTCTTTTTATGAGTGAAAGATATAAATAATAGATGTACAAGGAGAAGAACGACTATGGTTGAGTTATATGGAGATGAACGTTTAGATTATCTATTAGCCGATGAGGAGATGCGCATTATTCAAAGTCCGTCTGTCTTTTCCTTTTCATTGGATGCTGTGCTTTTATCTCACTTTGCTTATGTCCCAATTCGTAAAGGTAGCTTGGTTGATTTATGTTCAGGAAACGGTGTAATCCCACTGTTTTTATCTAAACGAACAAAGGGAAAAATCATTGGTGTAGAAATTCAAGAGCGGCTACACAGTATGGCGCAAAGAAGTATTGTGTATAATCAGCTGGACGGACAGATTAAAATGATACATGGCGATTTAAAAAATGCGCCTCAAGAACTGGGTTATGGAAAATATGATGTTGTAACATGTAATCCTCCTTATTTCACCACATCCAATAAAGAAGAGATAAATGAAAACGAACACTTTGCAATCGCTCGCCACGAAATTCATTGTTCGTTGGAAGATGTGATTAGAGCCAGCAGTCAACTAGTGAAGCAAGGCGGAAAAGTGGCATTAGTTCACCGTCCAGGAAGACTATTAGATATCGTTACGTTAATGAGGCAGTACCGTTTAGAGCCAAAGAGACTTCAGTTTGTCTATCCTAAAGATGGGAAAGAAGCAAATACACTTTTAATTGAAGGTACGAAGGATGGAAGTCCAGATTTAAAGATTCTTCCTCCGCTTGTGGTCTACCAAGATAATGATGAATACACGGACGAATTAAAAAGGATTTTATATGGAACAAAATAATCATTATTTTTATGTAGTTGAATGCAAGGACTGTACGTATTACGCTGGTTACACGAATAATTTGCAAAAACGTATTTCTGTCCATAATGAAGGAAAAGGGGCAAAATATACGAGAGCAAGAAGGCCTGTTTCACTAATTTGGCATGAGGTGTTTACTTCTAAAACAGAAGCTATGCAAAAAGAATATTGGTTCAAACAGTTAAGCAGAGTGCAAAAACAGGCTTACATTCGAAGGGAGCAAGAAAAGCAGAATGAAATCACAAAAAAGCTATGATGTATCAAATGAACGAGGCGTTTTATATTTAGTTCCCACTCCTATTGGAAACTTAGAGGATATGACATTTCGTGCGATTCGAATTTTAAAAGAAGTTGATTATATTGCCGCAGAAGATACGAGACAAACGAAAAAACTATGTAACCACTTTGAGATCGATACGCCTATTACAAGTTATCATGAACATAATAAACATACAAAAAGTGAACAGCTGTTAAGCGACTTAGACGGTGAAAAAAATATTGCTTTAGTAAGCGACGCGGGCATGCCTTGTATTTCAGATCCCGGTTATGAGTTAGTGGTAGCTGCCGTTAAAAAAGGGTATGCGGTTGTTCCGCTGCCGGGGCCTAACGCAGCATTAACAGCTTTAATTGCTTCGGGACTACCTACAGGGCAGTTTTATTTTTATGGATTTTTAAACAGAAATAAAAAACAGCGTAAAGAACAGCTTCAAGAGCTTCAGTATATTAAGGAAAGCATGATATTTTATGAAGCCCCTCATCGATTAAAAGAAACACTAAAGAGTATAGAAGAAATTTTAGGGAACCGATCTATTGTGTTATGTAGAGAGTTAACAAAACGCTATGAAGAATTTTTAAGAGGAAGCGTATTAGAAGCAATTGAATGGACGAATGCCACAGATATTAGAGGCGAATTCTGCTTAATTCTTGAAGGGACAAATGAAGAAGCGCCAGATGAAAGTAATCTATGGTGGGAACAGCTCACCATTATCGAGCATGTTGATCACTATGTAGAAGAAGGACTTTCAAACAAAGAAGCTATTAAGCAAGTGGCAAAAGACCGAGATGTGTCAAAGCGAGACATTTATAGTGAATATCACGTACATTAAAAAAAGCTGTCTATCATAGACAGCTTTTCGTTTTATTTAGAAGCTTGTAAAGAATCTTGAAGTTCTTTCATGATTTGTTCTGCACCTTCACGGCTTAGAATTAATTTGCCGCTAGCAAGTTGAATGTTATCATCAGATACTTCACCTGTTACTTGGCAAGTCATGTTTGGTTTGTATTTTTTTAAGATGATGCGCTCTTCATCTACATAGATTTCTAGAGCATCTTTCTCTGCAATTCCTAATGTACGACGTAATTCAATTGGAATTACTACGCGTCCTAATTCATCAACTTTACGAACAATACCTGTAGATTTCATGTTCATCGTTCTCCTCTCAGTAATCATTTTTCTATGTTATTACTTTCGTCATTATTCGACAATTTCAACGTACTTTCATAATACCAGCGTTTCCAAAACTAGTCAATCATTTTATATGTAAAAAAATGTAGCTGGTAAAAAAATTTTTTTCGACTTGTTTACAAGCTAATTGTGACCGTCAGTCAAGGAATGACAAGGGGTTTCATTGGAAAAAAGATTAATCGTCTAAATAGCTTGATATTAACTATTTTGAAGATAGGGTAAATATAATTCGACATAAAACGACAAAATTAGACCTATTTGTCGTTTTCATCAAAGTGACTTTTTGAATGAGGGTATATTTTATATAAAAATAGGGCGAAGCTGATACAATTAACAGGATTATTTTTTGGAAAAATAACGATTATTTAAAAATGAAGTGAATCAGTCATATTCCCGTGTATATAGGAAGAGAATGTTTTGAAATTATCATGTAAAATAGTATGATAGATAGTAGAATAAGAAGACAGGGTTTATATGATTACATACATATAAATCAAAATGTTGAAATGGAATGTTGGAGGTTATGAACATGGCAGATGGAAATAATACATTTTATATTACTACGCCGATTTATTATCCGAGTGGTAAATTACATATAGGGCATGCATACACGACGGTAGCGGGAGATGCAATGGCTCGTTATAAACGTTTGAGAGGGTTTGACGTACGTTATTTAACAGGTACAGATGAACATGGTCAAAAAATTCAGCGAAAAGCAGAAGAGAAAAACGTGACACCTCAGCAATACGTAGATGATATTGTATCTGGAATCAAAGAGCTGTGGGATAAGATGGATATTTCGTATGATGATTTTATCCGTACAACGGAACCAAGACATAAAGAAATCGTGGAAAAGATTTTCGCACGCCTTTTAGAACAAGGTGATATTTATCTTGATGAATATGAAGGCTGGTATTCAGTTCCCGATGAGACGTACTATACAGAGCATCAGCTAGTAGATCCAATCGTTGAAAATGGAAAAGTTGTAGGCGGAAAAAGCCCGGATAGCGGACACCCTGTAGAGCTCGTTCGAGAAGAGTCCTATTTCTTTAAAATGGGGAAATACGTAGATCGTTTACTAGCTTTTTATGAAGAAAACCCTTCATTTATTCAACCAGAGTCCCGTAAAAACGAAATGATCAATAATTTTATTAAGCCTGGCCTTGAAGACTTAGCTGTTTCTCGCACGACGTTTGATTGGGGGGTAAAAGTTCCAGGTAACCCAAAACACGTTATTTACGTATGGATTGATGCGCTTTCTAACTATATCACCTCTCTTGGGTATGATACAGAGAACGATGAAAACTATCGAAAATATTGGCCGGCTAACGTACATTTAGTAGGAAAAGAAATCGTACGTTTCCATACTATTTATTGGCCAATCATGTTGATGGCACTTGATTTGCCACTTCCTAAGAAAGTATTTGCTCACGGCTGGTTATTAATGAAAGATGGAAAAATGTCGAAGTCAAAAGGGAATGTAGTAGACCCAGTGACATTGATTGACCGCTATGGATTAGATGCCCTTCGTTACTACTTACTTCGTGAAGTTCCATTCGGTTCAGACGGTGTATTCACACCAGAAGCGTTTGTTGAACGTATTAACTTTGACTTAGCAAATGATCTTGGCAACCTAGTTAATCGTACAGTGGCGATGATCAATAAGTATTTTGATGGTGTTATTCCGACTTATGAAGGCAATGTAACAGAGTTTGATGCACTTATCGTCCAAGCTCAAAAAGATACAGTGAATAAATATGAAGAAGCGATGGAAGATATGGAGTTTTCAGTGGCTCTTGCTTCTATCTGGCAATATGTAAGCCGCACGAATAAATACATTGATGAAACGCAGCCTTGGGCGTTAGCAAAAGATGAGAATAAGCGTGCAGAACTTGCTTCCGTTATGACACATCTAGCTGAATCAATTCGTCACATTGCGGTATTACTGCAGCCATTCTTAACGCGTACGCCTGAGAAAATTTTTGCTCAGATTGGTGTAAAAGAAGATGTATTAAAAACGTGGGAAAGCACGACGCGTTTTAATATGCTTAAAGAAGGCACAAAAGTAGAAAAAGGTGAGCCAATGTTCCCTCGTCTAGATCGAGAAGAAGAGGTAGCGTTTATTAAAGAGCAGATGCAAGGGAGTGCTCCAAAGGAAGAAAAACCTGTTGTGAAGGAAGAGCCTTCTGAAGAGATTATGATTGATGATTTCATGAAAGTAGAGCTTCGTGTAGCGCAAGTTACGGAAGTAGAACCAGTTAAAAAGGCAGATAAACTATTAAAGCTGCAGCTTGATCTTGGCTATGAAAAACGCCAGGTTGTATCAGGTATTGCCAAGTTTTATAAGCCTGAAGAATTAGTAGGTCGAAAAGTAATTTGTGTAACCAACTTAAAACCTGTGAAACTGCGCGGTGAACTATCACAAGGAATGATTTTAGCGGGGGAAGATGAGAATGGTCTTTCACTAGCAAGCGTAGATCAAAACTTAGCAAACGGCACGAAGATAAAATAAGTATAGGTAAAAGGGGTGTTTCACGTGTAACATGCGAGGACCCCCTTTTATTCATGGAAAGGATCGATTAGATGTTATTTGATACACATGTTCATTTAAACGCAGAACAGTATGAAGATGATTTGCAAGAAGTAATTAATCGTGCGTTAGAAAAAGGTGTTCAAAACATGGTAGTTGTTGGATTCGATGAACCTACCATCAAAAAGGCTATTCAAATAGCTGAAACGTATGACTTTATCTATGCTAGTGTAGGATGGCATCCAGTAGATGCAGTTGATATGACGGATGAGCACTTAGCTTGGATTGAAGAGTTAGCTCAGCATCCGAAAGTTGTTGCTTTAGGAGAAATGGGATTAGACTACCATTGGGATAAATCACCTAAAGAAGTTCAAAAAGACGTATTTCGCCGTCAAATTCGCTTAGCTCGCAAAGTGAATTTACCTATCATTATTCATAATCGTGATGCAACGGAAGACGTGGTAACCATTTTAAAAGAAGAGCACGTAGAAGAAGTAGGCGGGATTATGCATTGCTTCACGGGCAGTATTGAAGTAGCGAAGCAGTGTATGGATATGAATATGTATATTTCTTTTGGCGGACCTGTTACTTTTAAAAATGCGAAAAAGCCAAAAGAAGTTGCTACAGAGCTTCCTTTAGACAAACTATTAATTGAAACAGACTGTCCTTATCTAACTCCTCATCCATTCCGCGGCAAGCGCAATGAACCTGGTTATGTTTCATACGTAGCAGAGCAAATTGCAGAGTTAAAAGGTATAACGTATGAAGAATTAGCTGCTATTACAACAGCTAACGCCAAAAAGCTATTTGGCATTAATGATTAAAACTTTTTCTCATATAACAATCATTTTCGTGTTAAAGTAAAGATAGGCGCAGAGGAGAATGTTATCCTCTGCCTTTTTCAGTTAAAATAACAGGTAGATGTTTTTTAATTTAGTTGATAATAAGATAAAACGTTGATTTCATAGAAGAAAAATGATGTGCGTAACGAGCATTTCATTTTTACTGAAAAGCAAATGAACAAAACTGAATGTTTTGGAGGAAGCAATGAAGATTAAAGAAATTATTGTAGTAGAAGGCCGAGATGACACTGTAGCGATTAAACGTGCAGTGGATGCGGATACCATCGAGACAAATGGATCAGCTGTAAATGAAGAAACCATTGAGAAAGTAAAATTAGCTCAAAAAACAAGAGGCGTGATTATTTTTACAGATCCAGATTATCCAGGACAGCGAATTCGAAATATTGTTTCAGAACGTGTTCCCGGATGTAAACATGCATTCTTAGATAAAGAAGAGGCTCGCCCTAAAAATGGCAAAGGTATTGGAGTTGAACATGCTTCTATTGCATCTATTCAAAAAGCACTAGAAGATGTGAAGCAAGAGTGGATGGGGGCAGCTATGGAGATTTCTCAAGAGGATTTAATCGTAGCTCGTTTGATAGGAGATAGTAAAGCCAAGTCTCGACGTGAAAGAATAGGGAAGTTATTAAAAATTGGTTATGCCAACGGAAAGCAGCTCCATAAACGATTACAGATGTTCCAAATTTCAAAAGAGGACTTTATCAGAGCTGTTGAGCAGATAAATAAGGAGGAAAAGGGATCGTGTTAAAAGATATTGCAACGCCTAATCGAACCAAGGAAATTTTAAAGAAATACGGTTTTACATTTAAAAAGAGTTTGGGACAAAATTTTTTAATTGATACGAACATTTTACATCGTATTGTTGATCATGCGGAAATAACAGAAGAAACGGGAGCTATTGAAATTGGACCTGGTATCGGTGCCTTAACTGAACAGCTAGCAAAGCGCGCAAAAAAAGTGCTGGCATTTGAAATCGATCAGCGTTTGCTTCCGATTTTAGCTGATACTCTTTCTCCTTACTCAAATGCAAAAGTTATTCATCAAGATGTGTTAAAAGCGGATTTAAAAGGGACGCTCGAACAAGAATTTGAAAACATAGAAGATTTAATGGTCGTTGCGAATTTACCGTATTACGTGACGACACCCATTTTGATGAAATTATTAGAAGAGCAAATTCCGGTACGTGGAATCGTCGTTATGCTTCAAAAAGAAGTTGCCGACCGTATAGCAGCTAAACCGGGAACAAAAGAGTACGGTTCACTTTCTATTGCGATTCAATACTATACAGAGGCTGAGACGGTTATGATCGTGCCTAAAACAGTGTTTAATCCGCAGCCTAATGTAGATTCAGCTGTTATTCGATTGTTGAGAAGACCAAAGCCCGCGGTAGAAGTACAGGATGAAGCATTCTTCTTCCAAGTTGTACGAGCAAGTTTTGGACAGCGTCGAAAAACAATTTTAAACAATCTAGTGAACAACTTGCCAAATGGTAAGCAGAAAAAAGCGGACATTGAGCAAGCACTTTCAACTGCTGAAATTGATCCGAAACGAAGAGGCGAAACTTTATCTATTCAAGAATTTGGAAAACTAAGTGATCAACTTTTAAAATCATTTCGCTAAATCATCACATTTTTATCATGAAGTCATAGGCTATGAAGAGAATTTATTTTTGAAGTAGCAAAGACGGAGTGAAGCATATGAACATCAAAATTGGTGATATAGTTACACGACCTTCTTATCAAAGAGATTTGCTTTTTCGTGTTATAGCTATTAATGACAGCGAAGCGGGGAAATATGCGACTTTAATAGGGGAAGACGTTCGGTTGATCGCCGACGCTCCTTGTACAGATCTAGAGGTTGTGGATGCTAAAGAACAGGATCAAAGAAAAAAACAAGAAGAAGAACTTTTAGAAAGATCTTTGGAGCTTATTCAACAGGATTATCGGCTCGTTCGAGAGAAAACTGAATATAGCATGACAAATGGATACAGCCATTCACATCGCTTATTTCAAATTCCAGGAAAGGTCCTGCACGTAGACGGAGACCCTAATTATTTACGTAAATGTTTGTTGGTTTACGAAAAAATTGGTGTTCCTGTTTATGGTGTTCATTGCGTCGAGCCAGAAATGCCGGAGAAAGTTGGAAAGCTAATTGAGGATGTAAGACCCGATATTCTGGTGCTGACAGGCCATGATGCCTATTCCAAAGGAAAAGGAAATAAAGATGATCTCCTTGCTTATAGACATTCCAAGCACTATATTCAAACAGTCCAAGAAGCAAGAAAAAGAGTTGGTAATTTAGATCAGCTGGTGATTTTTGCAGGTGCCTGTCAATCGCATTTTGAATTATTGATTCAAGCTGGAGCAAACTTTGCTAGTTCACCTTCACGTGTAAATATTCATGCGCTTGACCCTGTGTATGTAGTAGCAAAACTAAGTTTTACTCCTTTCACGGATCGTATTAATGTATGGGACGTCTTACGTAATACATTAACGGGTGCTAAAGGTTTAGGAGGAGTAGAAACAAAAGGGCTGCTTCGCACGGGCATGCCTTATGAAAGCGATGAGTAGAAATAAAAACAACTGGTTACAGCATGTACACGCATGATGTGCAACCAGTTGTTTTTTCGTATGAAGCCAAAGTATACGCTTAATTATACAAAATCATTTTCAATATTTGCTAAAGATATACATATTTCGTTGAAAAACGAGCATACTAACAGCGAAATGTAGATTCATGTTGAAAATTATTTATTGACACAATTAGAGATAGATTGTTATAATTTTATGTTTTTGACTATTTTTCTAACATGTGTTACACTATACATAGTGAGGTGGACCAATATGGCGAAAACTTTGTCTGATATTAAGCAAGCGCTGGATTTGCACCTAGGCCAACGATTAACTTTAAAAGCAAACGGTGGTCGTAGAAAAACAGTAGAACGTTCAGGTGTATTAACAGAAACGTACCCATCTGTTTTTATCGTTGAATTAGATCAAGAGGAAAACTCTTTGGAGCGCGTTTCGTATAGTTACGCAGATGTGTTAACGGAAACAGTGCAACTAAAATTTTTCTAAGAATGACATAGGCAATATAGCAAGTGGTGATGAGCAGTGGACATTGGTTTACTGCTTTTTTATTGGTCTTTTTTTCAAATTATATATGCATTATTTTTTATACATACTATACATATCGTCCTCGCGTTTCTTATGTAAAAGAGCGAGGAGATTCAGGTTGAAATTTCATTTTATACGTAAAGGAGCCATGTGCAATGTCAAGGCGTAGAGGAATTATGTCATCGAAGCTGAAAGAAGAACTGGCTAAAGAACTTGGTTTTTACGATACTGTACAAGCAGAAGGCTGGGGCGCTATTCGGGCAAAAGACGCAGGCAATATGGTGAAGCGAGCTGTAGAGCTTGCACAGCAGCAGCTAAAGCAATAGCATAGTGAAAATCAATGCTTATACGACTATTTAAAGTGAAATGAGGAAAACCGAAGTGTATAACCGCTTCGGTTTTTTTGTCCCAAAATGAAAGATAAAACAGAGGATTAAACAAAGATGTTTAAATGAACAGCTATATCTTGTTCATTTTATGATAAAATAGCGTTAAACTCGATAAGATGAAGTAGGTGAAGTAAGTTGAAATTAATGGTGAAAGCACCGGCTAAAATAAATTTGTCACTTGATGTGTTACATAAACGTCCAGATGGTTACCATGAAGTTAAGATGATTATGACAACAATTGATTTAGCGGACAGAATTGAACTTTCTGACCGTGAAGATGGACGAATTGTTATCTATTCTCATAATCGCTTTGTTCCAGATGACCAGCGAAATCTCGCTTATCAGGCAGCGCAGATTTTGAAGCGACGTTATAACATTTCAAAAGGTGTAAATATATTAATTGATAAACATATTCCAGTAGCTGCTGGATTAGCTGGAGGCAGCAGTGACGCGGCTGCTACATTACGCGGTTTAAATACGTTATGGGAATTAGGGTTATCATTAGACACACTTGCAGAAATAGGGGCTGAGATTGGCTCTGACGTATCTTTTTGCGTGTACGGAGGGACAGCTCTTGCTACAGGGCGCGGAGAGATTGTAGAGCATATTGAGGCACCTCCAAGCTGCTGGGTGATTTTGGCTAAGCCTGAAATAGGTGTTTCTACAGCAGATGTATATCGAAACTTAAAAATTGAAGAGATGGATCATCCTAAAGTAGATGAGATGGTTCACGCCATACAATCAGGAAATTATGATCAAATGTGTAGCCTTGTAGGAAATGTATTGGAAGCAGTAACGCTGAAAATGCATCCGGAAGTAGCTCTCATTAAAGAACAAATAAAGCGTTTTGGCGCCGATGCTGTGCTCATGAGCGGCAGTGGGCCAACTGTATTTGGACTTGTACAGCATGATTCACGTATGCATCGCATTTATAATGGATTACGTGGCTTTTGTGATAAAGTTTATGCAGTTAGGCTACTAGGTGAACGAATAACGCTTGAATAAATCCGTATGTTAATGTTATATTTACATTACAATATTCGGATTTTCAGGAGGATGTTATGAAGTTTCGACGTAGTGGACGATTAATTGATATGACCAACTATTTCATTCAAAACCCTCAGCGCCTTATCCCTCTTACGTATTTTGCAGATAAATATGATTCCGCAAAATCATCTATTAGCGAAGATATGGCGATTATTAAACAAACTTTTGAACAGCAGGGTATCGGAACTTTGGTTACGCTACCAGGGGCTGCCGGCGGAGTTAAATTCATTCCAAAGATGACGAATGAAGAAGCCGGTCAGCTTGTTCAAGAATTATGTGGGTTGATTGAAAAACCTGAGCGTTTACTGCCAGGTGGATATTTATATTTAACTGATATTTTAGGGAACCCCCGCGTTGTGAATAAAATCGGTCGCTTGTATGCATCGCTTTTTGCTAACCGCAAAATCGATGTGGTGATGACTGTAGCAACAAAAGGTATTCCTATTGCGTATGCGGTTGCTCAGTATTTAGACGTGCCCGTTGTTATTGTGCGCAGAGACAGTAAAGTAACTGAAGGATCGACGGTTAGTATTAACTACGTGTCGGGTTCATCTAAGCGCATTCAAACGATGCTGTTAGCTAAAAGAAGTTTAGCGGTGGGGTCAAATGTACTCATCATTGATGATTTCATGAAAGCTGGCGGTACTGTAAATGGAATGGTTAGCTTGCTTGAAGAGTTCGATGCAACTGTTGCTGGTATTGGAGTTTTAGTAGAATCAGAAGATATTGAAGAACGTTTAGTGGATGAGTATGTGTCCCTTGTACAATTAACAGATGTAAATATCAAAGATAAACAAATTCGTGTACAAGAAGGCAATTACTTAAAATATATTTGATCAAGTAAGGGAGAGGAACATATGTTACAGGTTCAAACAAAAAATGCACCGCAAGCTATTGGTCCATATTCACAGGGAATTGTTGTGAATAACTTGTTTTACAGTTCAGGTCAAATTCCACTTCGTCCAGATGGTACGTTGGTCGAAGGAGATGTTCAAGTACAAGCTACTCAAGTATTTGAAAATCTAAAAGCAGTTCTTGAAGAAGCTGGAGCTTCTCTAAATACAGTTGTAAAGGCAACCGTGTTCATTAAAGATATGAACGACTTCGCAGCGTTAAATGAAGTCTATGGCGACTACTTTGGCGACCATAAGCCGGCACGTTCATGTGTAGAGGTAGCGAGACTACCTAAAGATGTACTTGTTGAAATCGAAGTTATTGCGCTCGTTAAAGGGTAATTAAATTAACAAATTTCTAACAAAAAGCAAGTAACTTCCAATTGTTCACTTTTTTTGCGAAAATTTTCTAAAAATTTTTTCTGAATAGCAGGAAAACACAAAATTCTGTGGAATTAAGTATGTAAAGCTTCGCATAGAAAAAGGTGGTGAACAAGATGGAAGTAACTGACGTAAGATTACGCCGCGTGAACACTGAAGGACGTATGAGAGCGATTGCTTCAATCACATTAGATGGTGAATTTGTTGTTCATGATATTCGTGTGATTGATGGTAATAATGGCTTATTTGTAGCCATGCCAAGTAAACGTACACCGGATGGTGAGTTCCGTGATATTGCACATCCAATCAATTCAAATACTCGCGGAAAGATTCAAGATGCTGTTTTAGCAGAATATCATCGTTTAGGTGAGGTAGAAGTTGAATTTGAAGAAGCGGGTGCTTCGTAAACATATGATACATTAAGAGTCTACTGAAAAGTAGGCTCTTTTCTTTTTGATTACCACTTATATAATTTCACACCTTTGTAAAACTTTAGCATTACCAAAAAAATAAAATTCATGACTTATAAATGATTCCTTGAAATGCTGTCATTTTTGATATAATATTCTTAATGGATAAAAAGGTAAAATTGGAGGCCTGTTATGTCAAAAAGATATGCAGTCATATTGGCAGCTGGTCAGGGTACACGTATGAAGTCATCTTTATATAAAGTGTTACACCCTGTGTGTGGCAAACCGATGGTGCAACACGTAATTGATCAGTTATCACGTTTGGATTTAACAAATTTAATTACAGTTGTAGGTCACGGTGCCGAAAAAGTGAAATCACATGTTGGAGATAAAAGCTTATTTGCTTTACAAGAAGAGCAGTTAGGAACAGCTCATGCAGTAATGCAAGCAGAATCTTTACTTGCACATGAAAAAGGTACGACAATTGTTGTATGTGGAGATACTCCGCTTATTACAGCTGAAACAATTGAATCTTTATTAAAGCATCATGAAGCAACAAATGCAATGGCAACTATTTTAACAGCTCATGCAGAAGATCCAACAGGATATGGACGCATCATTCGAAATGAACAAGGGTCTGTTGAAAAGATTGTTGAGCATAAAGATGCCACGGAACAAGAACGTCTTGTACAGGAAATTAATACTGGTACGTATTGTTTTGATAATGAGAAATTATTTGAGACACTTTCAAAAGTTTCAAATGATAATGTACAGGGAGAGTATTATTTACCTGATGTTATCGAAATTCTAAAAAATGAAGGTCAAATTATTTCTGCATATCAAACATCCGATTTTGCTGAAACATTGGGCGTTAATGATCGATTTGCTCTGTCTCAAGCAGAAGAAACAATGAAAAAGCGCATCAACAAGCAGCATATGTTAAATGGAGTGACGATTGTGGATCCTTCTAACACGTACATTTCAGCAGATGCTGTCATTGGCAGAGATACGTTTATTTATCCTGGTACGGTTATTCAAGGAACAGTTGTAATTGGAGAGAATTGTGAAGTAGGACCTAACAGTGAAATTAAAGACTGCAAAATAGGTAATAATACTTCTATTCGCCATTCTGTTGCTCACGATAGTGAAATTGGTCACGAAGTCACAATTGGCCCATTTGCACATATTCGTCCTCAATCATTAATTGGAGATGAAGTGCGCGTAGGAAACTTTGTAGAAATTAAAAAAGCATCTTTTGGCAAAGGTAGCAAAGCTTCTCATTTAAGTTATATTGGAGACGCAGAGGTCGGAAAAGGTGTAAACTTAGGGTGCGGATCTATTACAGTTAACTACGATGGGAAAAATAAATTTTTAACAAAGATTGAAGATGGGGCATTCGTAGGATGTAACTCAAACTTAATTGCACCTGTAACAATTGGTGAAGGCGCCTATGTTGCAGCTGGTTCAACCGTAACGGATGATGTGCCAGGAAAAGCATTATCAATTGCTCGTGCGAAACAAGTAAATAAAGAAAACTATGCTGAAAAGCTTGATATTAATAAAAAATCCTGACGGAGGTTTCACAATAAAATGTCAAATGTATATGCTGATGAAAATTTAAAGTTATTTACGCTAAATTCAAACAAGGCTTTAGCTGAAGAGATCGCAAAAGTAATTGGTGTGGAATTAGGTAAATGTTCGGTTGATCGTTTCAGTGACGGTGAAATTCAAATTAACATTGAAGAAAGTATCCGTGGTTGTGATGTATTTATCATTCAATCAACAAGTGCTCCAGTTAATGAACACTTAATGGAATTATTAATTATGATTGATGCATTAAAACGTGCATCAGCTAAAACAATTAACATCGTTATGCCTTACTATGGCTATGCTCGTCAGGATCGTAAAGCTCGTGCACGTGAACCAATCACTGCCAAATTAGCAGCAAATATCATTGAAAAAGCGGGAGCTACTCGTATTATCACATTAGATTTACATGCTCCTCAAATTCAAGGTTTCTTCGATATTCCAATTGACCATTTAGTAGGTGTTCCAATTTTAGGTGAATACTTCAAGAGTAAAAACCTTGATGACGTTGTTGTTGTATCTCCGGACCACGGTGGCGTAACGCGTGCTCGCCGTTTAGCGGAACGTCTAAAAGCGCCGATCGCTATCATTGACAAACGTCGCCCACGTCCAAACGTAGCAGAAGTTATGAACATTGTTGGACAAGTGGAAGGAAAAACAGCAATCTTGATTGATGACATGATTGATACAGCTGGTACAATTACAATTGGTGCAAGTGCATTAATTGAAGCAGGTGCAAAAGAAGTATATGCTTGTTGTACACACCCAGTGCTTTCAGGCCCTGCGATTGAGCGTATTCAAAACTCTACAATCAAAGAGCTAGCTGTAACAAACTCTATTGCTTTAACAGAAGATAAGAAAATTGATAAAGTAACAGAACTTTCAGTAGCTCCGTTAATCGGTGAAGCGATTATTCGTGTTCACGAAGAGCAATCAGTTAGTACATTATTTGATTGATAAACAGAACCTCTTTCCATTTGGAAAGAGGTTTTTTGAAAAAAATTTAAATGTGCTAACCCTTGATTTTAAAGCGCTTTGGACGGAATGAACAAAGATATATTACTGTTCAAACTGGGTTTCATGTTTAGCAACCTTCTAAAAAGGGTACATTTTAAGTAGAAAACATACTGGAAGGTGAATAAAATGAGTATTTCAATTCAAGCAAATAAAAGAACGGATTTCAAAAATTCTACAAATAGAAAGATTCGCGACGAAGGAAACTTCCTAGCGGTTGTTTACGGAAATAAAACAGAATCCACACCTATTTACTTAAACAGTGCTGATTTTATTAAGACTATTCGTGAAGCAGGACGCAATGGAGTGTTAACATTACAAGTGGATAAGCAAAAATATTCCGTAATGTTACATGATATTCAAACTGATCCATTAAAAAACGAAATTGTCCACGCCGATTTCCAAGTGGTCGACATGAAGAAAGAAATTGATACTGAAGTTTCTTTATCTCTAGTAGGAGAAGCAAAAGGAACAAAAGAAGGCGGCGTATTACAGCAGTCTCTATATGAAATTTCATTAAAAGGCTTGCCGCAGGATATCCCATCGTCTATTGATGTAGATGTATCAGATTTAGGAATTAATGATACAATCACAGTAGCGGATATTAAGGTAGATAAAAAGCTAGAAATTACGCATGATGCAGAAGATACAGTTGCTTCTGTGCTACCTCCTCGACAGGAAGAAGAGCCGGACAGCGGCGAAGTTCAGGATGCTGAAGGCGATGTTGAAGCAACAAAAGAAAAAGATAACGAAGAATAATATAAAAAGACGTAACCAAAAGGTTACGTCTTTTTGTGTGAATTGATTATAATAAAAGTGATACTATATAGTAATGTAAAACATTAAAGACATTTACCTATTATGTACAACTTACATAGAGTGGAAAGGAGTATCTATTTTGAAATTAATCGTTGGTTTAGGGAATCCTGGAAAAGAATATGATCGTACCCGTCATAACATAGGATTTATGGCAATTGATAAAATTGCTGAACAGTTTATGATTTCATTAGATAAAACAAAGTTTAACGGAATATATGGAACAGGTATAATAAAAGGAGAAAAAGTCATATTATTAAAGCCTCTAACATATATGAATTTATCAGGAGAAAGTATTCGCCCGTTAATGGACTATTTTGATATAGACGTCGAAGACTTGCTTGTTATTTACGATGACTTAGATTTACCGTGCGGAAAAGTAAGATTGCGTACAAAAGGAAGTCCGGGCGGCCATAACGGAATAAAATCAATTATTCAGCATTTAAAAACCCAAGAGTTTAACCGAATTCGTATTGGAATTGATCGTCCGAAAAACGGTATGAAAGTAGTTGATTACGTACTAGGGCGCTTTACAGAAGATGAAATGGTTCATATGGAAGAAGCGATGAAAACGTCTGTACACGCGAGTGAAGATTTTTTAGGTAAACCGTTTTTAGAAGTAATGAATCGCTATAATTAAGTAGAATAAAATTTCTCTCAATCGTCCATACTAACACTAAAAGATTTGGGAGGATTTGTATGTCTATTCATTATTTCTGTAGACATTGTGGCGCAAAAGTCGGTATGATAGAAAAGACAGCTCACAATACAGAAGCACTCGGTTTTAATCACCTAACCGCAGATGAACGAAAAGACTTTATTCACTACCATAATAGTGGAGATATCGTGGTTAAAATTATTTGTGAAGACTGTCAAGAAGCGCTAGAACGAAATCCAGACTATCATCAGTACGAAACATTTATACAATAAAAAGCTTTGGTCTCAAACCAAAGCGTTTTTCTGTTTAGTTTAGACATATCATGGGAGGAGGGAATTCCTTTGCGAGGGATTAGACAGCAATTTGAAGAAAATAAAGAAATTGGAGCTGTTGTCAGCAGTTTAGAAGAAGGTTTGAAAGAACAGTTAGTAACGGGAATTTCCGGTTCAGCTCGATCTGTATTAATGGCACTCTTAAATGAGGATAAAAAATACCCCTTATTAGTAGTGACTCATAATTTATATCAAGCTCAAAAAGTGTATGAAGACCTTTTGCATCTTTTACCGGAAAAAGACGTTTTCTTATACCCTGTTAACGATTTAGTTGCTACAGAAGTGGGGATTGCAAGTCCAGAATTAAAGGCTCAGCGAATTGAAGTACTCAATTATTGGAGTCAACATACAGGTGGAGTAGTTGTAACACCGCTTGCAGGAATTCGAAAGCTGCTGCCTCCTAAAGCAAGATGGGAGCAAACGCAGCTGCCTTTTCAAATGGGAATTGACATCGACGTTGATCATTATTTAAAAAGGTTAGTTGAGTTGGGTTATGAGCGGGCATCGATGGTTTCAGCTCCGGGTGAGTTTAGTGTGCGCGGAGGAATCATTGACATTTATCCGTTAACAGAAGAGCTACCTGTCCGAATTGAACTATTTGATACGGAGATTGATTCCATTCGTACTTTTACAATCGAGGATCAACGCTCTCAAGAGCAGTTAAAAGAAATTTCAATCGGCCCTGCTACGGAAATCATTGTGAACCGAAATGAAGTGGCCCAAGGAATTGAAGAACTAGAAGCACAGCTGGCTTCGACGCTGCAACAAGTGAAAAACGCAGCGCTAAAAGCTACCTTAACAGAAAATATTAAAGGTGAAATTGAACAGCTGCGTCAAGGTCAACTTCTTGAAAATATGTTCAAGTATTTATCATTCTTCTACGAATCGCCTGCTAGTTTACTAGATTATTTACCAGAAGGCGGCCTTGTCATCTTTGATGAGACAACTCGAATTCAAGAAACGTCTGATCAGCTTGAAACAGAGGAAGCTGAATGGATAACAGAATTATTAGGACAGGGGCAAATTGTTCGAGACGTTCAATTATCTCATAAGCTCCCATCTCTTATTCAGCGAGCAAAACATCAGTTTTTATACTTATCGTTATTTTTGAAGCACGTATCGTATACGAGTCCGCAAAATATTATTAATATTTCATGTAAGCAGATGCAGCAGTTTTACGGCCAAATGAACTTATTAAAAAATGAAATTGAACGTTGGAAAAATGCTAATTATACGGTAGTCCTCTTAGGAGCAGATAAAGAGCGCGTGAAAAAACTCGAAGGTGTGCTAGCAGATTATGATATTGATTCATCTATTTTAGATGGAAATGGTCAGCTTGTGCCAGGTCTTGTTCAAATTATTGAAGGCGATTTACAAATGGGCTTTGAACTGCCGATGCAAAAATTAGCTGTTTTAACCGAGGAAGAATTGTTTAAAAAACGGGTAAAGAAATCAAAGCGTCGTCAAAAGCTTTCCAATGCAGAGCGTATTAAAAGCTATTCAGAGTTAAACGTAGGTGACTATGTCGTTCACGTGAACCACGGTATTGGCCGTTATTTAGGAATGGAAACGTTAGAGATTAACGGTAATCATAAAGATTATATCCATATCAAATATGAAGGCTCTGACAAGCTGTACGTTCCTGTTGAACAGATTGATCAAGTACAAAAATATGTAGGCTCTGAAGGGAAAGAGCCAAAAGTATATAAACTTGGCGGAAATGATTGGAAGAAAGTGAAACGAAAAGTTGAGTCTTCTGTTCAAGACATCGCTGATGACTTAATTAAACTGTATGCAGAGCGTGAAGCAAGTAAAGGTTATGCATTTTCCCCAGATGGCGATTTACAGAGAGAATTTGAAACAGCTTTCCCTTATCAAGAAACCGAAGATCAGCTTCGTTCTGTACAAGAAATTAAAAAGGATATGGAACATGAAAGACCAATGGATCGTCTGCTTTGTGGAGACGTTGGATATGGAAAAACAGAAGTAGCCATTCGTGCTGCGTTTAAAGCTGTGACAGATGGAAAACAAGTGGCTATTTTAGTGCCAACCACTATTTTAGCTCAGCAGCACTATGAAACCATCCGTGAGCGTTTTCAAGACTATCCAATCAACATTGGGCTATTGAGCCGCTTTCGCAGCCGTAAACAGCAGCAAGAAACAATTAAAGGGCTAAAAAACGGGACCGTAGATGTAGTGATTGGTACACATCGTTTACTATCTAAAGACGTGATTTATAAAGATTTAGGATTGTTAGTTATCGATGAAGAGCAGCGTTTTGGTGTAACGCACAAGGAAAAAATCAAACAAATGAAAGCAAACGTTGATGTCCTTACACTCACAGCAACACCTATTCCACGAACATTACATATGTCTATGTTGGGCGTAAGGGATTTGTCTGTTATTGAAACGCCGCCTGAAAATCGTTTTCCGGTTCAAACATATGTAGTGGAGTATAATCCGGTTTTAGTTCGTGAAGCGATTGAGCGTGAGTTAGCGCGTGATGGCCAAGTTTACTTTTTATATAATCGCGTAGAAGATATTGAACGAAAAGCAGAAGAAATTTCGATGCTCGTGCCTGATGCTAGGGTAACGTATGCCCACGGAAAAATGAATGAAACCGAACTCGAAGCGGTTATCTTAAGCTTTTTAGAAGGCGAATATGACGTGATTGTGAGTACAACCATTATCGAAACAGGAGTAGATATTCCCAATGTAAATACGCTTATTGTTAATAATGCTGATAAGATGGGATTATCACAACTGTATCAATTAAGAGGGCGTGTAGGTCGTTCAAATCGCGTGGCATATGCGTACTTTACGTATCACAAAGACAAAGTACTGACAGAAGTAGCTGAAAAGCGTCTGCAAGCTATTAAAGAATTCACCGAATTAGGTTCTGGTTTTAAAATTGCTATGCGTGATCTTTCAATACGTGGTGCCGGAAACTTACTGGGTGCTCAGCAGCATGGATTTATCGATTCTGTCGGTTTCGATCTCTACTCACAAATGCTTAAAGAAGCGATAGAGGAAAGACGCGGGTCTGACGGAGAAAGTGTGAAATTTAATGTGGAAATGAATCTAGATTTAGACGCGTATATTCCTGATCAGTACATTACAGACGGCCGCTTGAAAATTGAGATGTATAAGCGCTTTAGAGGAATTGAAGGACTAGAGGATATTCAAGAATTGCAGGATGAAATGATTGATCGTTTTGGAGAGTATCCGGCTGAGGTTGAGTATTTGTTTAAAGTAGCTGAAACAAAAGTATATGCAACGCAGAACTTAGTAGAATCTATTCTTCAGTCAAAACAAGAAATTTCTATTCTGCTGTCTGAAGAAGCGAGCTCAACGGTAGACGGCCAAAAATTATTCATGCTAGGTGATCAATTTGGCAGAATGGTCAGCTTAGGTATGGAAGGCAAGAAAGTAAAATTAGTGGTTAATGTAAAAGGACTTGCTCAAAAAGAATGGCTCAATATTGTGTATCAGTTAGTAAAAGGAGTAGCCACTGTTAAAAAAGAACAAGTTACCAATTAAAACAGGCAAGACAAAAGTATTTTAGTTAAAGGAAAATCCGAACGATGAATTGAGGTTCTTGATAAAGAATCCAACTCGTTCGGATTTTTTTATTGATAAGGTGAACGCAGGTTTCATGTATGTGGCTGCTTCTAGCTGGTGTCTCAAGCGGTTCACCTCATTTCTCCTATTTGTTCGTCTTTAGGCGAGATAGGTTTAGTTATGTCTCAGCCTCTTTTGTATAGTCAAATAAAAATATCCAAATCCCCATGTTTTGGCGATTTTTTGGACATTTTTTTAATAAAAGCACACTTTTTAACAAAAAAAGAGATGGTTGGTGAATAGAAGTTGTAGAGTGAAGAATACTAACCTCAATAAAGGTGAACCTTTTATCATATAGCCATCAGTGATATTCACCAACTATTTTAATCATCATATGAAAGAGAGGCTTCAATGAATGAAAGCAACAGGTATTGTTCGTCGTATTGATGATTTGGGTCGCGTTGTGATTCCAAAAGAAATTAGAAGAACGCTTCGTATCCGAGAGGGAGATCCGCTAGAGATTTTCGTCGATCGCGATGGAGAAGTTATTTTAAAGAAATATTCGCCAATTAGTGAATTAGGAGACTTTGCAAAAGAGTATGGCGAAGCGCTATACGATAGCTTAGGTCATCCTGTACTTATTTGTGACCGCGATGTATTTATTGCGGTAGCAGGAAGTTCTAAAAAAGAATACTTAAATAAAAACATTAGTTCGTTAGTGGAATCTGTTATGGAAAGCCGCAGTTCTTCTTTAGTAACTGATGGGAAAAACCTGGAATTTGTCGATGGATACGAAGAAAATATTTCTTCTTACACAATCGGTCCGATTATTGCAAATGGAGATCCGATTGGAGCTGTTGTCATTTTCTCAAAAGATAAGTCTCTTGGTGAAGTAGAGCATAAAGCAGCCGAAACAGCAGCTAGCTTCTTATCTCGTCAAATGGAGCAGTAAGCGTAATTATCTTTATTTTACATTATTTACTGAAAAGGTAGCAGTTTCTGCTGCCTTTTTTCATGCTGTCTTACCTTAGAAATAAAGAGAACATGATATAATGGTACGGTATTTTATTTATTGGAAAGTGCAGGATGTTTTATAAGAACAAAGCTCTATTCTATTGCGGTTAGAGGCTAGTAAAAAGAGTTGTTCATATCATTACAAGCTGCAGGTGAAAGGTGTATGAATGCAGAAACAATCAAAGCTCTATTCTATTTTTAACGGCGCCGTTATTTTAACGCTCGCAGGTTTATTTACGAAAATCTTAAGTGCCACTTATCGTATTCCATATCATCATATCGCGGGAGATATAGGGTTTTATATCTATCAGCAAGTTTATCCACTATATGGAATTGCGCTACAGCTAGGTACATATGGTTTCCCTGTAATTATTTCAAAGTTAGTAGCTGAGTATGCAGTAACAAATCGGAGAAAGGAAATCCGAGGAATACTTCAAGTTTCGTTTGCTTTTTTATTTGTAGTAGGCTGCACGATATTTGCGTTCGAATATATTTTCGCAGAAACGATTGCCGAATGGATGGGAGATCGTAAGTTAACAGTTCTCATTCAAATTATTTCATTTTCCTTTTTACTTATTCCGTTTATTGCTGTTATTCGTGGTTATTATCAAGGGTTACATAATATGTTTCCTACAGCGTTGTCTCAAATTGCAGAACAAGTTGTACGGGTAGGGACTATTTTGTATCTGTCTATTTTCTTGATCCAACATGGTTATGATTTATATACTGCAGGGGCGGGAGCTATTTTTGGTTCTATAACAGGCGGTATAACATCCCTTGTTATTTTATTTTTATTTGTTTTTAGAACAAAGACAAATTCTAAGGGAGTATTTCAACGCATAAAAAAAGCAGACATCAAGAGAATATTTAAAATCCTTGTTATTCAAGGCTTATTAATTTGTATTAGCGGTATGGGTCTGCTGTTTATCCAGCTTATTGACTCCTTTACTTTATATTCTAGTCTAACGGCGCACGGCATGGCTGAAGAAGCAGCACAAATTTTAAAAGGTATTTACGACCGTGGTCTTCCGTTGATTCAATTAGGTACAGTAGTAGGTACAGCTTTTTCGCTTTCGCTTGTACCTGTTATTTCTTCAGCCATTGCGAAAAAGAACCTGTCATTTGTGGTTGAAAAAGTTCAGCTGTCTCTCCGTCTATCGCTTGTAGTCGGAGTTGGAGCAGCTTTTGGCTTGATTGCGCTGATGAAACCCATTAATATGCTTTTATACGGTGACTCCCACGGAACGGACGTTTTACAAATTTTGAGCTTGTTAGTTATATTTACAACAGTAGCAGCAACTGCTGGAGCTGTGCTGCAGGGGATGGGCGCTGTTTTCGCGCCTGTAATAGCTGTCATCGCTGGCATGGCAGTCAAACTGATATTGAATCTTTGGCTAATACCAGATTTTCAAACCATAGGAGCAGCCATTGCTTCCTCAACTGGATTCGCTATCGTTGCAGCAATCAATCTATTTTGTCTGTATAAAAAGCTAGCTGTACTTCTTGTTCCGAAAAAGGCGAGTGGAGGTATTTTTATAACGGGCATAGCAATGGTCGTTCTTTTGCAAAGCTATTTATTTTGTTTACATCACTTTGCATGGTCTAATGGTTTAGATATAAGCAAACAAGTGGTTGAAACAGGAGCTGGTGTTTTAATAGGCGGTTTGTTTTATTTGTTTATCATTATGAAACAACATATTTTTACCGAAGAAGAATTACGTTTACTTCCAATGGGAAGTGTTTTAGCTAAATACGTATTAAAAAATCAATTAAGAAGGTGAAGCAATGACAGGTAAAGTAACAGTTATTGGTTTAGGAGCAGGCGATTTAGAACAGCTACCTGTAGGCATTTATCGCTTGCTACAGCAGGAAAAGCATATTTATATGCGCACAAAAGAACATCCTGTAATCAAAGAATTAGAAAGTGAAGGCTTGACGTATGTATCCTATGATGACGTATACGAATCTTATGATGCATTTGAACAGGTATATGAACATATATCAAGTGATTTAATCGATAAAGCTTCAATAGAAGAAGTGGTGTATGCCGTTCCCGGCCACCCTTTAGTGGCAGAACGTACGGTTCAATTACTTTTACAAAAAGGAAAAGAACGAGGCATTCCTGTTGAAATTAAAGGAGGACAAAGCTTCTTAGACCCAATTTTTGGTGCGCTAAAGATCGATCCTATCGAAGGGTTTCAGCTACTAGACGGAACAGATTTAAAGCGAAGCGAAATAGAGTTAACCGGTCATGTTCTAATTGCTCAAGTGTACGATCAGTTCGTTGCCTCAGAGGTAAAGCTAACGCTGATGGAACATGTTCCTGATGATTACCTCGTTTACATTGTAACAGCAGCGGGAAGCAGCGAAGAAAAAATCCAGCCGGTCAAGCTGTATGAATTGGATAGAGAAATGTCGCTCAATAACTTAACGACTATTTATGTCCCTCCAGTAGCAGATGAAACAATTTTATACCATCAATTTGACGCATTCAGAAGGATTATTGCCACGCTCAGAGGACCAAACGGATGTCCTTGGGATCAAAAACAAACGCATGAATCGCTCAAGCGCTATTTGTTAGAAGAGTCTTATGAGTTATTAGATGCAATTGACCGTCAAGATGACGATAATATGATTGAAGAGCTTGGTGATGTATTGCTACAGGTATTGCTTCATGCACAAATCGGTGAAGATGAAGGAATGTTTTCAATTGATGATGTCATTCGCAGTGTTGCAGAGAAAATGGTAAGGCGCCATCCGCATGTATTTGGTGAAGTAAGCGTAAATGATGCAGACGAGGTCTTAAAAAATTGGGATGAAATCAAAAAAGAAGAAAAAGGAGAGGAACCTTCTTCTCTGTTAGCTTCTGTACCTGGGGCTATGCCTTCTTTAATGAAAGCGCATGGATACCAAAAACAAGCTGCAAAAGTTGGTTTCGATTGGTCAGAAGTTGGACCAATGTGGGAAAAAGTACAGGAAGAACTTGCTGAATTCCAAGAGGAAGTACAGCATGCTGATAAAGAAAAAATGAGCGATGAATTTGGAGATATTTTATTTGCTTTAGTGAATATTGCAAGATTCTATAAAATCGACTCTGAAGCTGCATTAGCCAAAACGAATACAAAATTTTTAAATCGATTTCAATATATTGAAGAAAAAGTGAGAGCTTCTGAAAAACCATTTGAATCTTTTTCGTTAGAAGAGTTAGATGAATTTTGGGAAGAAGCAAAAAAAACAGGTTTGTAAAACAGAAAGGTGAGGGAATTATGAGGTTAGATAAATTTTTAAAAGTATCACGTTTAATTAAGCGCCGTACATTAGCAAAAGAAGTATCAGACAAGGGCCGTATTACCATTAATGGAATCGTTGCAAAAGCAAGCACAAATGTGAAAGTAGGAGATGAATTAGCGATCACATTTGGCACGAAGAAAATTACCGTTAAAATAGAGGTTCTTCAAGAAGCAGCTAAAAAAGAAGAAGCAGCTAATTTGTACTCAATTGTCAAAGAAGAGCGTATTTCATCTGAAGTATAACTGATGAAGGCTTGTTCTAAATCACCTTTCTCATTCATATGTTTTAAACAACAGATAACAAGAGCGAATGCTCTTAATGAATGAGGTGGGGATGAAGATATGAGCCAATTTTACGAAACAAGCAATTCAAACAAAGACCATACTCCAAATCATGATTTAGTGATGAAGGGTCGGCGTCTCTTAGATATCACGGGTGTGAAGCAGGTAGAGAGCTTTGACAATGAGGAATTTTTGCTTGAAACAGTGATGGGTTTCTTGTCAGTTAGAGGGCAAAATCTGCAAATGAAAAATTTAGACGTTGATCAAGGAATTGTATCGATAAAAGGAAAAATCTTTGATATAGTTTACTTAGATGAGAACCAATCGGAGAAGGCTAAAGGATTCTTTAGTAAGTTGTTTCGATGAGTTTAAACATTCAGCTCTATACAATGCTTGCGATGGTATCGATGGGAAGCGGTTTAGGTGCTTCTCTCGATACTTATCGTTACTTTGTTAATCGCTCTAAATCACGCCCATGGTTTGTATTTGTGAATGACGTATTGTTTTGGATGGTGCAAGCTCTTCTCATTTTTTATGTGTTGTTTTTAGTGAATGAAGGAGAACTGCGTTTGTATGCATTTCTTGCTTTGTTTTGCGGCTTTGCCGCGTATCAAAGCTTATTTCAATCACTGTATTTAAAAGTATTAACATTTACTGTCTCGAGCGTATTAAGTTTATATCGAGGTGTTTTAACGCTTAGTAATATTTTTTTGGTCAAGCCTATCCGCTTCTTTATTCATATTTTAGTTGTAGTCGCTTTAGGGATCTACCGAGCTGTTCATAAGCTGCTCGTATTCTGTCTAAAGCTTATTTACGTACCGACCAGGTGGGTTCTTTTCGTATTTTGGAGAATGATGCCTAAACCTGTAAAACGATTTTTACATATGGGTTTTCGGTATATAGAAGGAATTTACAATCGTGCAAAGAATATGATAATGAGAATCGTTGCATGGGTGAACACTTTAAAAAACAAGGGGGACGACTAATTCAATGAGTGCGGTACGAAAAAAAAAGGTCGCGAAGTTAAATACTGATTATAGCCATAAACAAGAGCAAATTAAACAAAATACAGATCGAAAGCGTATCGGTTTAATTAGGCGTTTGACTGTTTTCGGAGTGTTGGCCTTAATCATTGGTGGATTGATGGTATCAGCTTTAATTACGCAAACCTCAGCTATTGAGAACAAAAAAGCTGAGAAGGTGAAATTAGAACAGCAGCTGACAAAATTACAAAGCAAGCAAAAACAGTTAAAAGGTGAAATCGTCAAGTTAAATGACGATGATTATATTAAAAAGATTGCCCGCAGAGATTATTTTTTATCAGAAGACGGGGAAATTATCTTTAATGTAAAAAAAGACTAAACGTATGGTTCGTTGACAGTGTATTTTTGCTTTTTGTATAATATAATAAATTGATTTCTTTTATCATTTAAGGAGGAGCATTTTTTTTATGTCAATCGAAGTAGGCAGCAAGTTACAGGGAAAGGTAACAGGTATTACGAACTTTGGAGCTTTTGTTGAGTTACCAGGAGGTTCAACAGGCTTGGTTCATATCAGTGAAGTAGCTGATAATTACGTAAAGGACATTAACGACCATTTAAAAGTGGGCGACGAAGTTGAAGTCAAAGTAATTAACGTTGAGAAAGATGGTAAAATTGGTCTTTCAATTAAGAAAGCGGTAGACAAACCAGAACGTCCAGAAAGACCAGAGCGTCCTGCAAGAGCGCCACGCTCAGACCGTCCACGTGATTCACGCCCACAACGTAATAATAATCGTGGTGGCGGTAATGATTTCCGTACAAAAGAAACATTCGAACAAAAAATGAATCGTTTCTTAAAAGACAGTGAAGAACGTTTATCTTCCCTAAAACGCCATACCGAATCAAAACGCGGTGGACGCGGTGCAAAACGCGGTTAACTTGCTGCTTATATCAAATAGATAGCGAGTTTTTGGAAAGTACCTTTTATTTAAAAGGTGCTTTTTTTATATGGAAAAAAGAGTAGAAAAAAAGCATGTACTGTTGTACATGCTTTTTGATGACCCGTACGGGATTCGAACCCGTGTTACCGCCGTGAAAGGGCGGTGTCTTAACCGCTTGACCAACGGGCCGTTATTCGAGTAGCGGCGGAGGGGATCGAACCCCCGACCTCACGGGTATGAACCGTACGCTCTAGCCAGCTGAGCTACACCGCCATTATACGTTCTCTAAAAGACATTTATAATAATATAAAAAAGCAGGGTTATTGTCAATAACTTTTTTGTTATTTTTATAGACTTTTATTTGCTTTTAAAAAAGAATGATGAGCATAGGCTTTCTCTGAGGCAAACAGTATCTCTGATATTTTTTAAATTGCCATGTAAGATTGTACATCTTTTTGTATAGTTTTCAATATAATACTAGAAAATAGTCGAACGATTATAGGTATTTTGCTAGTCCGTTTGACAAAATTTCACCTTTCGCCGCGATATAATAATGAATAAGTATAATTAGCGGGTGGTGGGAGAATGCAAAAGACGGAAAGAGATTTTGCAAGTCCAACAACAGAGGCGGTATTTAACCGAACTAGATTAGAAATGTCCCGTGTGTTTACAAAGGCGGGTATGAAAACGGAAAAGGTGTTATTTCAATGGGGATTGTTGCTGCTAGTCGTAGGTTTTTTATTAGGACGAGCGTTAATTTTAATGAAAATCATGCCATTTGCTTTGCCATTCTTTGCAGCTGTAATGGCTATAAAGAAAGAAAAAGCACCGCTAGCAAGTTTAGCCGTATTGGCAGGGGCATTTAGTGTTTCCATTCAAAATGGAGGTACCGTATTTGCTACACTATTTGTTTTCTTACTAATTCATCGATTTAGCGGCATACTGACAATGGATCCGTTAAAGAAGCTGCCGTTCACTGTATTTAGCGCGATGTTACTTACAAAACTAACTATTTTTTATGTGTTTACCAAGGAATTCACCATGTATGATTTTACATTTGTGGCAGTAGAAGCAGGGTTGAGCTTTATCTTAACAATGATTTTCTTACAAAGCGTGCCTTTAATTTCATACCGAAAGCGAAAACAATCATTAAAAACAGAAGAAGTGATTTCTCTAATTATTTTGTTGGCATCTGTTATGACGGGGACAATAGGGTGGATGATTTACGGGCTTTCTGCCGAACATATATTATCTCGTTACTTAGTATTAGTTTTTGCGTTTGTATCTGGCCCCACGATAGGAGCTACGGTAGGGGTCGTAACCGGTTTAATTTTAAGTTTCGCGAATGTTTCTAGTTTGTACGAAATGAGTTTACTCGCTTTTTCAGGCTTGCTTGGAGGACTTTTAAAAGACGGTAAAAAGCTAGGCGCAGCTCTTGGGCTGGTTGTTGGTTCATTGCTAATTGGCCTATATGCTCAGGCAGATCAAGGATTGACGACTAATTTGTATGAATCACTGACGGCCGTTGTCCTATTTTTATTAACCCCATCTTTTGTTTTGAAAAACTTAAGTAAACTCGTACCAGGGACATCTGAAAACATGCTTGAACAACAGCAGTACGTGCGCAAGATCCGAGATGTAACAGCGAATCGCGTAGAACAGTTCTCAAATGTTTTTCAAGCACTTTCCAAAAGCTTCACGCAAAATGGATTTTATGATGAAAAGCCAAGCGCGGATAAAGAAGTCGATTATTTCTTAAGCAGCGTTACCGAAAGGACGTGCCAATTTTGTTTTAAAAAAGAACAATGTTGGGCACAGCAGTTTGATACAACCTATGAATATATGAAGGAAATTATGCTTGAAGTTGATAATGGCACTCTTGAACAAAATCCAAGACTAATCCGAGAAATGGACAAACATTGTGTGAAATCGAAAAAAGTCATCGATGTGATTGAGCATGAACTTACGTATTTTAAAGCCAATCAGCACTTAAAAGCCCAAATTCAAGAAAGTAGAAGGATTGTAGCAGAACAGCTTCACGGTGTTTCTGAAGTCATGGGGAATTTTGCAAAAGAAATTAAGCGGGAGCGCGAAAATTTAAATGTACAAGAAGAACAGATTTTAGAAGCTCTTCGTAACTTTGGGATGGAAATCAATCAAATTGAAATTTATAGCTTAGAACCTGGAAATGTAGATATTGAAATGTGGGTGCCATATTGTCACGGAAGAGGAGAATGCGAGAAGATTATTGCGCCAATGCTTACAGATATTTTAGGTGAAAGTATTGTAGTAAAGAACGAAGAATGTGCTAAATATCCTCAAGGCTATTGCCACGTTTCGTTTGGCTGTACAAAAGCGTACGTTGTTGATACAGGCGTAGCACATGCTGCTAAAGGCGGAGGGTTTGTATCCGGTGACAGCTACTCCATGATTGAGCTAAACGCCGGTAAGTATGCACTAGCTATTAGCGATGGTATGGGGAATGGAGAGCGTGCCCACTATGAAAGCAGCGAAACGCTTCAGCTGTTAAAACAAATTTTACAAACAGGAATAGAAGAGACAATTGCAATTAAATCGATTAACTCTATTTTATCGCTGCGTACAAACGATGAGATCTTTTCTACGTTAGATTTAGCGATGATCGACTTACAAGATGCCAATGTAAACTTCTTGAAAATCGGTTCTACGCCAAGCTTCATCAAACGCGGAGATAAGGTGATTAAAATACAGGCAAGCAATTTGCCAATGGGCATTATTGAAGAATTTGAAGTGGATGTTGTGAATGAACAAATGAAGGCGGAAGATTTATTAATTATGATGAGTGACGGCGTATTTGAAGGACCGAAGCACGTTGAGAACTACGAAATGTGGATGAAGCGAAAAATTGGCGAGCTTCAAACAAACGATCCACAAGAAATTGCAGACTTAATTATGGAAGAAGTTATTCGAACAAAATCAGGTTTAATTGAAGATGATATGACGGTAGTTGTGGCAAAACTTCAGCACAATACCCCGAAATGGTCATCGATTCCTTCTTACGCTTATCGTAAAAAAGCACAATAGTTAGATAGAAGTATATTTTATCTCCTCCTCGTCTATCATGTTAATACTGATAATGAGGAGGGGATTTTTTTATGAAAAAAGGTACATTGAAACAGATGTTGGTCATTACGGACGGTGGTTCGAATACAGGTGAAGATCCAGTAGCAATGGCAGCACTGGCTAAAGAACAAGGGATTAGTGTAAACGTTATTGGTGTGATGGAAGAGGACACAATTGATGAGCAAAGCACGAATGAAATAGAAGGCATTGCCATGTCAGGCGGTGGCGTGAGTCAAATTGTTTACGTAAAACAGCTGTCTCAAACTGTTCAAATGGTTACAAGGCAGGCAATGACGCAAACACTTCAAGGCGTTGTAAATAAAGAACTTCAGCAAATTCTAGGTTCCTCTAATTCAAGATTAGAAGAGTTATCTCCTGAGAAGCGAGGAGAAATCATGGAAGTTGTTGATGAACTTGGGGAAACGGTTGACTTAGAGATTCTTATTTTAGTTGACATGAGCGGAAGTATGAAAAATAAGCTTCCTACTGTAAAGGAGTCGCTGTTAGATTTATCGTTAAGCTTGAATGCTCGCATGGGGCATAATCAATTTTCAATCTTTTTATTTCCTGGGAAAAAGAAAGACGTAGAGAAGCTAATGGACTGGAATCCAAGGTTAGAGTCGCTTTCAACGATTTTTCCGAAACTAACAGCAGGAGGTATTACGCCTACTGGACCGGCTATCAAAGAGGCTACTCATTATTTCACCAAAAAGCGCTCATTGAGAGGGTTGTTAAAAAATAATGAACAATACATTGAAGAATCAGGTATGTAACCTATCTCCGGGAACAGAAATTCAAGGAAAATGGCATCACGTCCATTATAAAATTCTTGAGAAATTAGGCGTGGGGGCAACTGGAGTTGTCTATTTAGTTCAATTAGTAAACGGAACGCTAGCGGCGTTAAAAATAAGCTTTTCCAACATGTCCGTTACAGCAGAAGTGAATGTATTAAAAAAGCTCTCTCAAGTCAAAGACAAAGTGCTAGGACCGCGCTTACTTGATGTAGATGATTGGAGCTATGGTTCTCACGCTCTTTCTTTTTATGTAATGGAATATGTGAAAGGGCAGCCTCTCCTTTCCTTTATCTCAACAAGAGGGACAGAATGGCTGCAAGTATTTGCAAGTCAGCTCTTAACAGACTTAGAAAACCTTCATGAAGAAGGGTGGATATTTGGCGATTTAAAACCAGAAAACCTGGTCGTAACATCTAACCCCGTAAAAGTTCGGTGGATTGACGTCGGGGGAACAACTCTACAAGGGCGGTCAATAAAAGAATTTACCGACTTTTATGATCGAGCGCACTGGGGGCTTGGCTCCCGAAAAGCAGAACCAACCTATGATTTGTTTGCTGTATCTATGGTTTTGATTCACGCAGCTTATGGCAAGCGAATTAATAAAACAGACAAACCAGCTGAACAATTAAAACAATTTATATTAACAACAAAGCAGTTAGAACCTTTCGGAGACGTTTTGTATCAAGCGGTTACGGGAAAGTATAAGTCAGCTAAAGAAATGAAAACAGAGGTGTTATCGGTCGAAAAAAGAAGAGGGGCAAAAAGTAAGGGAACAAAGCCTCAAAACGTTCGTCAACCGTCTGCCCCTCGTGTTAAAGTAAAGAAGAAGCGTTCTCACGTGTTAGAGACGCTACTACTTTGTACGTCTGTAATGTTGATTTATATTTTGTATCTATTTATTCAAGTGCTATAAAGTTTGGAGAAATTGTGAAACTTTCCTTATAGTCATTCGTATAAAGTAAATTAATGATACATTATTGCGTGTACATTATAAGGATGAGTCATTCCTATGGAAAAGCAAGTGAACAATTTTATGACAAAACATCAGTTATTATCCGCAGGCTCTACAGTGGTTGTAGGTATTTCTGGTGGTCCTGATTCTTTAGCACTGCTGCATTTCTTATGGAGTCTGAAAGAGCAAAAATCTCTCACGATTATTGCTGCTCATGTTGATCATATGTTCCGGGGCAAAGAGTCAAAGCAAGATATGGAATATGTGCAGAACTACTGCAAACAATTGAATATTAAATGTGAGGCGAAGCAGATTGATGTTACTGCCTATCAGAAGGAAAGAAAGTTATCTTCTCAAGTAGCAGCCAGAGAATGCCGCTATACATTCTTTAATCATGTTATGAAGAAGCACAAAGCAAATCTTCTTGCATTAGGACATCACGGAGATGATCAGATTGAAACGATGTTAATGCGAATGGTCCGAGGCAGTACGATGAATGGATACGCAGGGATGCAGCCCAAGCGGCCATATGCGGATGGATTTATTATTAGGCCGTTCCTAGCCGTAACGAAAGAAGAAATCAATCGCTACTGTAAGCTACATGGCCTTACCCCTCGGATTGATCCGAGTAATGAGAAAGACTCGTACACAAGAAATCGGTTTCGTCATTACGTTTTGCCATTTTTAAAGCAAGAAAACGCAGCTGTACATGAAAAATTTCAACAATTTAGCGAGAACTTGCATGAAGATCAAGCATACTTAGAGGAATTAACGACCGGTGTGATGAATAAAGTAATGAGAAAGAAATTGCAAAATGAAATTCTCATTGATAGAGATTGTTTTCTAAGGATACGCAAGCCTTTACAAAGGCGTGGTATTCAACTAATATTAAACTATCTCTATAAAGAAATTCCTCCAACCCTTTCCTCAGCGCATATTGACATGTTAGTAGGATTTTGTGAAAGTGAAAAACCGTCTGGTACGCTTGACTTTCCAAATGGTTTGCGCATTATCCGATCTTACAACGACTGTCTTTTCACCTTTAATGAGGGGAACATCGAGCCATATGAATTTATTGTTCCGATTCCAGGGGTCGTCGAGCTTCCAAATGGTCACCAGCTTATTTGTGAAATACATAATAAAGTCGAAGATATAAAAGGAAACGATGTTTTTCTTTTAGATGAAGCTCACGATTTACAATCATTAAAGGTAAGGACACGAAAAAATGGCGATAAAATGCGAGTAAAGGGCATGAAGGGACATAAAAAAGTAAAGGATATTTTTATCGATGAAAAAATCCCTTTACAATTCAGAGATCATTGGCCGGTAGTGGAAGATAGCCAAGGAACTATTTTGTGGCTACCTGGTTTGAAAAAATCTGCTTATGAACTGCATACACATAAGTCCAGATATGTTATTTTATACTATAAGTAGCGAAAACTTCTAGGAGGCAAGTAAGGAATGAAGCAGGATATTCAAGAAATTTTGATTTCAGAAGAAGAAATACAACAGAAAGTAAAAGAATTGGGTAAGCTATTATCTGAGGAATACGCTGACCGTTTTCCCTTGGTAATCGGTGTATTAAAAGGCGCTATGCCTTTTATGTCTGATCTAATTAAGCGTGTTGATACATATTTAGAAATGGATTTTATGGATGTATCAAGTTATGGCAATGCGATGGTTTCTTCTGGTGAAGTAAAAATCCTAAAAGATTTAGATACATCAGTTGAAGGTCGAGACATTCTTATCTTAGAGGATATTATCGACAGCGGCTTAACGCTTAGCTATCTTGTAGAGTTATTCAAGTACCGTAAAGCTAAGTCAATTAAGATTGTCACACTCTTAGACAAACCAACAGGTCGTAAAGCATCTATTAAAGCAGATTACGTTGGATTTGAAGTACCTGATGCATTCGTAGTAGGGTATGGGTTAGATTATCAAGAAAAATATCGTAACCTGCCGTATATTGGGGTTCTTAAACCGCAAGTATACAGCAATTAATAAGCACATATCCAAGTGCAATTTATTGGATAGGATAAATGTTCTATGTTAGTATTGAATACAGTATTTGTTTATCGTGGGAGGAGGTAAGAAATGAATCGGATCTTCCGTAATACCATCTTTTATTTACTTATATTTTTAGTCATTATTGGCGTGGTAAGCTTCTTTAGTGGCTCTAATCAAAAAGCAGAACCAATGAGATACGATACATTTGTTCAACACTTAGACAAAGGTGATGTAAAATCACTCTCTATGAAGCCTGAAAGAGGCGTGTATGTTGTGCAAGGGAAGTTAGATTCTTATAAAAAGGATCAAACGTTCCAAACTTACATCGTAGATGGTGACAAAGCACTTGATCGTATTGACGCTGCTTCAGAAAATAATCAAGTAGAAGTTGATTTTAAACCTGCTGATGAAACAAGCGGCTGGGTAACGTTCTTTACGTCAATCATTCCGTTTGTTATTATTTTCATCCTATTCTTCTTCTTACTGAACCAAGCTCAAGGTGGCGGAAGCCGCGTTATGAACTTCGGTAAAAGTAAGGCTAAGCTTTACAGTGAAGAAAAGAAAAAGGTTAAATTTAAAGACGTAGCTGGTGCAGACGAAGAAAAGCAAGAACTTGTGGAAGTTGTTGAGTTCTTAAAAGATCCTCGTAAATTCGCAGAGCTAGGTGCAAGAATTCCGAAGGGTGTCTTACTTGTGGGACCTCCTGGTACTGGTAAAACATTATTAGCAAGAGCTGTTGCTGGTGAAGCAGGCGTTCCTTTCTTCTCTATCAGTGGTTCAGACTTTGTTGAAATGTTTGTTGGGGTCGGTGCTTCTCGTGTTCGTGATCTATTCGAAAATGCGAAGAAGAATGCTCCATGTATTATCTTTATTGATGAAATCGATGCTGTAGGTCGTCAACGTGGCGCAGGTCTTGGTGGCGGACACGATGAGCGTGAACAAACATTGAACCAATTGCTTGTTGAGATGGATGGTTTTGGTGCTAACGAAGGTATCATTATCATTGCAGCAACAAACCGCCCGGATATCTTAGATCCAGCGTTATTACGTCCAGGCCGCTTCGACCGTCAAATTACGGTAGATCGTCCAGATGTAAATGGCCGTGAAGCAGTGCTTAAAGTACATGCTCGCAATAAGCCTTTAGATGAATCAGTAAACTTAAAAGCAATTGCTATGCGTACGCCAGGTTTCTCAGGTGCAGATCTCGAAAACTTGTTAAACGAAGCTGCCTTAGTAGCTGCTAGACAGGACAAAAAGAAAATTGAAATGGTTGACATTGACGAAGCAACAGACCGCGTAATTGCAGGTCCAGCTAAGAAAAGTCGAGTTATTTCTAAAAAAGAACGCAATATTGTTGCTTATCATGAAGCAGGACATACAATTATCGGTGTCGTATTAGACGAAGCTGATATGGTACATAAAGTAACCATTGTTCCACGTGGGCAAGCTGGTGGATATGCTGTTATGTTACCAAAAGAAGATCGCTACTTTATGACGAAGCCAGAGCTGCTGGATAAAATTGTTGGATTGCTTGGTGGTCGCGTAGCTGAGGAAATTATTTTCGGCGAAGTGAGTACAGGTGCTCACAATGACTTCCAGCGTGCAACAAGCATCGCTCGTAAAATGGTAACAGAATACGGTATGAGTGAAAAGTTAGGACCAATGCAATTCGGTCAATCACAACAAGGCCAAGTATTCTTAGGTCGTGATTTACACAGTGAACAAAACTACAGTGATGCGATTGCTCATGAAATTGATAATGAAATCCAACGTTTCATTAAAGAAAGCTATGAGCGTGCGAAGCAGATCTTAACGGAAAACCGTGACAAGTTAGAGCTTGTAGCTCAAACATTGTTAGAAGTAGAAACGTTAGACGCTGAGCAAATCAACCACTTAGTAGATCATGGAACTCTTCCAGACCGTTCTAGTCACGTAACAGATGAAGATGTTAAAGTAAACATCCAAACAAAGACAGACGATGAAGAGCCAAAAGCATAAGACAATAAAAATCAGTGGAGATATTCTCCACTGATTTTTTTATGAGCAAAAGTTAGATTTGATAAAAGGTTTTCGTATATATGGTGGATAAGTAGGATATCCACTAGAGAATCGTGTCATTATATTCCTATTTTATCTAGAATATACACGTCTATTTACCAGTTATGGTATGATGGTTTCAGTGTGAATACTGAATTTATATAAAGTGGTGATTGAAATGATTTTTGTATTAGATGTTGGAAATACGAATACGGTATTAGGTGTATACGATGGAGATGAATTAAAGTATCATTGGCGTGTAGAAACAAGCCGTAATAAAACAGAAGACGAGTATGGCATGACAATCAAAGCCTTGCTTGAGCACGTTAGTTTATCTTTTAAAGATATTCATGGTATTATTATTTCCTCTGTTGTTCCTCCTATTATGTTTGCATTGGAGAGAATGTGTCAAAAGTATTTTCATTTAAAGCCGCTTGTTGTTGGTCCTGGAATTAAGACGGGTTTAAATATTAAATATGAAAATCCGCGTGAAGTGGGAGCAGACCGTATTGTAAATGCTGTTGCTGGAATTCAGCTATACGGAAGCCCTTTAATTATCGTTGATTTTGGTACCGCAACCACGTATTGCTATATTGATGAAAATAAGCAATATATGGGTGGTGCGATTGCCCCTGGTATTAATATTTCGACAGAAGCTCTTTATTCAAGAGCATCTAAGCTTCCGCGAATTGAAATTGCGCGACCAAATAGCATTGTGGGAAAAAATACAGTATCTGCGATGCAAGCAGGTATTTTATATGGATACGTTGGACAAGTAGAAGGAATTGTAGCAAGAATGAAAGAGCAAGCAACAGTAAATCCTAAAGTTATTGCTACTGGAGGACTCGCAACATTGATTGCTAAAGAGTCGGATATTATTGATATTGTGGATCCATTTTTGACTTTAAAAGGATTGCAAATAATTTATACAAAAAATATGGAGTAAGAGGTGTATATTATGGGTGACTATTTAGTAAAAGCACTAGCCTACAATAGTCAAGTTCGCGCTTATGCAGTAAAAACAACGGATACAGTTGGAGAAGCGCAGCGCCGTCACTATACATGGCCTACAGCCTCTGCAGCATTGGGACGTTCAATGACTGCGGGAGTCATGATGGGGGCTATGCTAAAGGGTGAGCAAAAGCTAACAATTAAAATTGAAGGCCGCGGCCCAATTGGCGTTATTTTAGTAGACAGCAATGCTAAAGGGGAAGTGCGCGGATATGTAACGAATCCACAAACGCACTTCGATTTAAATCAGCATGGAAAATTAGATGTAGCACGTGCTGTAGGTACAGATGGCACGCTAAGTGTCGTAAAAGATATCGGAATGCGTGATCAATTTAACGGACAAGTACCTATTGTATCGGGAGAATTAGGAGAGGATTTCACGTATTATTTTGTGACATCTGAACAAGTCCCATCTTCAGTAGGTGTAGGTGTACTTGTTAACCCTGATAACACGATCTTAGCTGCGGGCGGATTTATCATTCAGCTTCTGCCAGGAACAGATGATAAAACGATTACAGCTATTGAACAACGCTTACAGACGATTGAACCAATTTCAAAACTGATTCAAAAAGGTCTTTCTCCTGAAGAAATCTTAGAAGAAGTTCTTGGAAAAGAAAATGTAAAGTTTCTGGAGACAATGCCTGTAGAGTTCAAATGTCAGTGCTCAGAAGAAAGAATTGCCAATGCTATTATCAGCTTAGGACAAGAAGAGATTCAATCGATGATTGAGGAAGACGGCCAAGCTGAAGCCCAGTGTCATTTCTGTAATGAGACCTATCGTTTTGATAAAAAGCAGCTTGAAGAAATGAAAGAACAAGCAATTTAAATGAAATAAAAGATTCTTAAAAGGCGTCATTTTATAAATGAGCGCCTTTTTTTATAGATAATAAGTTCTATTTCTGTATATATTGATCTAAAAATATAACAAAATTAGGTAAATAGAAAGACAAAATGATTGACAATTTAGAAAACATCTGATAAATTGTATACAAAATCAATAAAATTAGTTGGTATTAGGAGTGGTCATATGGCACGTATTGCAAATTCAATTACAGAGTTAATTGGTCAAACACCAATCGTAAAACTAAACCGTCTAGTTGAAGAAGATATGGCGGATGTATATTTAAAATTAGAATTTATGAACCCGGGGAGCAGCGTAAAAGATCGTATAGCATTAGCGATGATCGAAGATGCGGAAGCAAAAGGTGTGTTAAAACCTGGCGACACAATCATTGAACCAACAAGTGGTAACACAGGAATTGGCTTAGCAATGGTAGCTGCAGCAAAAGGATACCGTGCTATTTTAACAATGCCTGAAACGATGAGTATTGAGCGTCGTAATCTGCTTCGTGCGTACGGTGCAGAGTTAGTGTTAACACCAGGTCCAGAAGGAATGAAAGGGGCGGTTAATAAAGCAACTGAGCTTGCAAAAGAGCACGGCTACTTTATTCCTCAGCAGTTCCAAAACGAGGCGAACCCAGAAGTGCACCGTCAAACAACGGCTAAAGAAATTATCGAGCAGTTTGGCGATCAGCTAGATGGATTTGTGGCAGGTATCGGTACTGGCGGTACTATTACAGGTGCTGGTGAAGTGTTAAAAGAAAAGTACCCAAATATCAAAATTTATGCGGTAGAGCCAGCTGATTCTCCGATTTTAAGCGGTGGTCAACCAGGACCTCATAAAATTCAAGGAATTGGTGCAAACTTTGTTCCGGATACGCTTAACACGGAAGTATATGACGAAGTTGTCGCTGTTCAAAACGAACAAGCTTTTGAATATGCCCGTAAAGTAGCAAAAACAGAAGGTGTACTAGTAGGTATCTCTTCTGGGGCTGCGATTTATGCTGCGTTAAAAGCTGCAAAACAGCTTGGAAAAGGTAAAAAAGTGTTAGCGATTATTCCAAGTAACGGTGAGCGTTACCTAAGTACTCCATTGTTCCAATTCGAGGAACAAACACAAGCATAAAAACGATAAAAAAACAGCTTCTATATGAAGCTGTTTTTTTTCATCTAAGAATCATGTAAAATGAAAGCAGGTGATTTATTTTTAGGAGAGTGAACAAATGCAGCAAAGAATGACTTGGGGCGAATCTATTTCTATCTCTAAAAACCAATGGTTCAAAAAATATCAAGAGTTGTCAAAAGAAGAACCGAATCATATCCTGCTTGAAAGCGGTCGAGGCGGAAAGTTTCAAATGATGGGATTAAAATCTGTAGCCATTTTGCGAGGCGAACAAAACGAGCTTCATATCAAAACGGATGACCAAGCTACTGTTCAAAAAGGTAATCCGCTTCATCTTATGCGAGACTGGATGAAGAAGTTTGAATCAGAGGTGAATCCAGATCTTCCTCCTTTTCAAGGTGGAGCAATTGGCTTTATTAGCTATGATTATATCCGCTATGTAGAAACCATACCTGACCTTGCTGAAGATTCATTGAAAACGCCGGACGTTTATTTCCTTATTTTCGATGACGTATTTGTATACGATCAAGAAAAGGAAAAGCTCTGGATTATCGTTAATGACGAAGCAGATTGTAAAGAGCAGGCACATAAGCGTATTGATCAATACAAAAAGGACTGGATGGAGGCAAGTGCTGAAGGACTCTCATATGAGCGGATTCATCGTGTTGCCGAAAAGAGTGAGGTTTCGATGTCTGAAGCTGCTTTTTCAGATGCCACAACTCGCGTACATGAGTACATTGGGCAAGGCGATGTGTTTCAAGTGAACTTATCTGTTCGACAGTCTCAACAGCTTCAAACTCATCCTATGCATATCTACGAACAGGTACGAAAAATCAACCCGTCTCCTTACATGTCTTATATGCAGACAGAAGAATTTTACATTGTGAGCTGTTCACCAGAACTATTAGTGAAAAAAGCCGGTGATGAAATCAGTACGAGACCGATTGCGGGAACGCGCTCTCGCGGTAAGGATGATCAAGAAGACCAACAGTTAGCGGATGAGCTTATTCATAACGAAAAAGAGCGTGCAGAGCATGTGATGCTTGTTGACCTGGAGCGTAATGATCTTGGTAGAGTAAGCGAATATGGTACCGTACATGTTGACGAGTTTATGGTTATTGAAAAATATTCACATGTCATGCATATTGTGTCTAATGTAAAAGGCAAGCTCGCGCGCAGCAAAGATTTTGTAGATATCGTAGATGCGGTTTTTCCTGGAGGGACGATTACTGGAGCACCTAAAGTTCGTACAATGGAAATCATTGAAGAACTTGAACCAGTTCGACGAGGAATTTATACAGGATCGATTGGTTGGATTGGGTTTAATGGAGATATGGAATTAAATATTGCGATTCGCACTATGATTATTCAAGACGGCCAAGCTTATGTGCAGGCTGGTGCGGGTGTTGTGATTGATTCAAATCCGAAACACGAATACAAAGAATCACTGAAAAAAGCAATTGCACTATGGAAAGCAAAAGAGCAGAGCGAAAATGAGCTGAGTGAGGGTGAGTAAAGATGATATTAATGATTGATAATTATGATTCTTTTACGTTTAATTTAGTACAGTATTTAGGTGAGCTAGGGCATGAGCTTCTTGTAAAAAGAAATGATGAAATTACACTTTCTGAAATTGAAGTGCTAAATCCAGATTTCTTGATGATCTCCCCGGGACCATGCAGTCCTAACGAAGCGGGAATCAGTCTAGAAGCCATCGAGTATTTTGCAGGTAAGATTCCAATATTCGGCGTATGCTTAGGGCATCAGTCGATTGGGCAAGCTTTTGGAGGGAATGTGATTCGTGCGGATAAATTAATGCACGGTAAAACATCTGAAATGCATCATGATGGCCGTACTATCTTTAAAGGTCTTGATAATCCGTTCACGGCAACGAGATATCATTCTTTGATTGTAGAAAAAAGTTCACTGCCGGATTGCTTTGAGATTTCAGCGTGGACAGCAGAAGATGAAATTATGGCGATTCGCCATAAATCATTACCTATTGAAGGAGTACAGTTCCATCCTGAATCTATCATGACTTCTTACGGTAAAGAAATGCTGAAGAATTTTATTGAAACTTACGAAAAAAAGCGAGTGTAATGATATGTATATATACGTAAATGGCGAAGTAAAGCCTGCGTCTGAAGCCACTATTTCTCCGTTTGATCACGGATATATGTATGGCCTAGGGCTGTTTGAAACGTTACGAGTTTATGAAGGTCATCCATTTTTAGTGGAAGACCATCTGGATCGACTGTGTAGCAGCTTACGTGAATTAAATATTGTATGGGACTACTCTACACAGGACGTGTTGGGAATCATTAATAGTCTGTTAATGAAAAACAATGAGAGAAATGCGTATGTTCGATTAAATGTCTCAGCAGGAAATGGCGGAATTGGCTTGCAGGTGGAAGAATACGACAAGCCATCTACAATCGTATATATGAAATCAATGCCTCATCCATCGAGCCCCCTTGTAAAAGAGGGGCTTATTCTTGAGACGAAGCGAAATACGCCCGAAGGAACCATGAGATTAAAGTCTCATCATTATTTAAACAATGTACTAGCTAAGCGAGAAGTTGGTTCAGACTTAAATAAAGAGGGTATCTTTTTAACAAAAGAAGGGTTCTTAGCCGAAGGTATTGTGTCAAATTTATTTTTTGTAAAAGGTGATTGTGTATATACGCCGTCTCTTGAAACAGGTATCTTAAATGGAATTACGAGACAGTTTATCTTTACGCTTTTACAAAAGAAAAACATAGAGGTTGTAGAAGGCTTATTTACGGTGGAACAGCTCTTGGAGGGTGATGAAGCTTTCGTTACAAATTCCATTCAAGAAATCGTACCTCTTCGAAGTATAAAGGATAAGCAGTTTTCAGTAGGAGACCATACGCTGACAGCTCAGTTGCAAAAAGAGTATCGCTCTTACACTCTGTCGCTAATGAGTCGACACGAGCTACATGTATAAAAGCGAAAGGAGAGGCTAAAGATGGATAAAATTTATGTGAATGATATGCGTTTCTATGGATATCATGGCGTATTTCCAGAAGAAAATAAATTAGGGCAGCGTTTTCACGTGGATTTAGCTGTAGAACTGGATTTAAAGCAAGCCGGTACTACGGATAATTTAGAATACTCGGTGAGCTATGCAGATTTATACCAAACATGCCAGGAAGTCGTAGAGAAGCGCACGTTCAAGTTAGTTGAAACGGTGGCCGAAACGATTGCATCTGAATTGCTTGCTAATTACGAACTCGTGCAGGCTTGTACAGTAAAGGTATATAAGCCCGATCCGCCAATTCCCGGTTATTATCAATCGGTAGCAATTGAAATTAAAAGGAGCCGTTGAATGACAACAGAAGCATATATTGCATTAGGATCAAATATTGAAAATCGAATGGAACATTTGAAGTCAGGAGTTACTGGCTTGATGAAACACTCTGAGGTTAAGGTAGTGGCTGTTTCATCTGTTTATGAAACGGCCCCGGTCGGGTATACGAATCAAGCAAGCTTTTTAAACATGGTAGTAAAAATACAAACAACGTATTCGTCAGAGCAACTTTTAGATTGTTTGCAAGCCATTGAACAAGCGGCAGGTCGAAAAAGAGAGATTGTATGGGGGCCTAGAACCCTTGATTTAGATATCTTACTTTATAGTAATGAAATCATTCATACGGATAGATTGAGCGTCCCTCATCCCCGAATGTTTGAACGGGCGTTTGTGATGGTTCCTCTAAACGAGCTAGCTCCATCTCTTATTCTCCCTGTAGCAGAAGAAAAAGTTGAAACCATCACAACACGTTTATCGGATTTAAAAGATGTAAAATTATTTCGAGAGCAAACAACTGGTATAATAGATATGTTCGAAAATAATAGTAATGATTTACATAAGTAAAAACGAATCTTATTAGTTGATTCATTTTTATATTGGCGTAAAGTAGAGTTCAGAGTAAAAAGTTTAAGGTTTGGGTTCGCAGGTTGTTGGTTTATTCGGTAGCTTGTTAGAGAAATCGAAGAAAAAGAGAAGCGAAGCAAGAATAAAGCGATTTGACATAGAGAAACGACTGAACCTATAATAATTTTAAAGAAACGTAGTAGTTGCCAGTAAACATGCTGGCCTTTTTTCTGTTTCGGAAAACTTAATTATACGATGGAGATGAGTAAACGATGAGTCATGAAGAATTAAATGATCAATTTCTCGTTCGTCGCGAAAAAATGAGCAACCTACGAGATCAGGGTATTGATCCGTTTGGTCAACGTTTTGAACGTACACATACATCACAGCAATTAATTAGTGAGTATGACGAGTTAACAAAAGAACAGTTAGAAGAAAATGAAGTGCCTGTGTCACTAGCTGGTCGTATTATGACAAAGCGTGGAAAAGGAAAAGCAGGTTTCGCTCACGTTCAAGATTTAACAGGACAAATTCAGCTTTATGTACGTAAAGATGCAATTGGCGAAGAACAGTACGAAATCTTCAGCAGCGTAGATATCGGTGACTTGGTAGGGGTTGAAGGTGTTTTATTCAAAACAAAAGTTGGCGAACTTTCTATTAAAGTAAAAGATTTTACGTTACTAACAAAAGCGCTTCGTCCACTTCCAGATAAATATCATGGTTTAAAAGATATTGAACAGCGCTACCGTCAACGTTACTTAGATTTAATTACAAACCCAGAAAGTAAACAAACATTTATCTCAAGAAGCCGCATTATTCAATCGATGCGCCGTTACTTAGATAATCATGGATACTTAGAAGTTGAAACACCGATGATGCATTCAATCGCAGGTGGAGCAGCAGCTCGTCCGTTTGTGACACACCACAATGCGCTTGATATGGAACTTTATATGCGTATTGCGATTGAACTTCATTTAAAACGTTTAATCGTAGGTGGATTAGAAAAAGTATATGAAATTGGCCGTGTATTCCGTAATGAAGGTGTATCTACACGTCACAACCCTGAATTTACAATGATCGAATTGTACGAAGCGTATGCGGACTACAAAGATATCATGGCTTTAACAGAGAACTTAATTGCACACATTGCGCAAGAAGTGCTTGGTACAACAAAGATTCAGTACGGCGACCAAGAGGTGGATTTAACTCCAGAGTGGACAAGACTTCATATGGTCGATGCTATTAAACAATATACGGGCGTAGACTTCTGGGGAGAAACATCTGTTGAAGAAGCTCGTGCTTTAGCGAAAGAACACGGGGTAGAAATCACTGAACACATGCAATATGGACATATTGTAAATGAATTCTTTGAACAAAAAGTAGAAGAGCAGTTAATTCAACCAACGTTCATTTACGGACATCCTGTAGAAATCTCTCCATTGGCTAAGAAAAATGCGGAAGATCCGCGTTTTACTGACCGTTTTGAGCTGTTTATCGTTGCGCGTGAACACGCGAACGCATTTACAGAGCTAAATGATCCAATTGACCAACGTGAGCGCTTTGAAGCTCAGTTGAAAGAGAAAGAACAAGGAAATGATGAAGCGCATGAGATGGATGATGACTTCATTGAGGCATTAGAATATGGTATGCCACCTACAGGTGGTCTAGGAATCGGTATTGACCGCCTTGTTATGTTACTAACAAATGCACCGTCAATCCGTGATGTACTATTATTCCCACACATGCGTCAGCGCTAAAAAAGAGATGGCTACGGCCATCTTTTTTTAGTTGATAATATTAGAAAATTTAAACTTTTAATTTACCTCTTGTTTTTATGAAAATGATTTGGTATATTTATATCTGTTGCTAACGCAGACAAGCGAAAACAACAAAAAGAAATAAAAAAGTTGTTGACATTACGTTAATAACTTGATAAGATAGTAAAGTCGCTCAAGAGCGGCGGTTGAACTTTGAAAACTGAACAAAGCGACAAACGTCAACGTTAATTTTTATTTTTTA
>NZ_JAIQVD010000019.1:0-48157 GCF_035064545.1 Bacillus sp. ILBB4
TACAAATGCTTGTCCTTTAAAATATAGTATTTATAGGGAAAATATGTTACTATGTGTCTGCACATGCATTTTATAGTGAAAAGCCACCTGTTCTGCAAATACTGGGTGGCTTTTTATTTTGTTAACAATAATAATCACTTTAATATCTTGTAATAGATTTAGATATCTCGTCCGTAAAAGTATACGTTTACGGACTTTTCTTTTATATAAGAAATCTATTATTTTTATCGTTCGTTTAAATTTGAAAATAAATTACGAACGTCTTATAGAATGCATACACTTTTACGAACGTTTTTAATAGAATAAGAGGAAGAGAACCACAAATGAGGTATAAAAATAGAAAACAAAAGATTTGGATACATACGTGTGAGCAATCGAGATCAAAGTGAAAGTTTTCAACTTCAATCAATGCTATTTATCCTCGTAATATTTTTAGAAAGAAACTCGTTAATAAGAAGTCTTTGTTTAATAAAAAAAGCCTCTTAAAGAGAGAAGTAGTTCACAACTGTAACTACTTCCTTACAGTTTTATACTAGTCTTTTATGATGATATCACTGCGCGTTATTCATTCTTGATTGGTTGAAGATACTCAGTTTTGGGTAGTAAAATTCGATGAGATACGGGAGAAGTAATAATCAAAGATGTATTGACTTTACCATAATGGGTCAAACGGTTTGAAAAGTCTTCTAACTGTTTTATGGATGAAACTGCCGTCTTCATAAAATAACTGTTTATTCCGGTTATCCGATGACACTCTAAAATATCTTTTTCTCCTTTGATAATTTCTTCAAATTGCTGAGTTTTTATTTTTAAATTCGCTATTTGAATAATTGCTTTTACACTTTTTCCAATTGCGTCAGGTGAAATAATTACCGTAAAACCTTGTATTACACCATTTTCTTCTAAACGTTGTAGTCTTTTTCTTATACTTAATTGACTTAGAAGTAATCTTTTAGACAATTCATTGACAGTAATTCTACTATCTTCTTGTATAAATTGCAGTAAGCTACAATCAATCAAATCCATTTTCATCACTTCATCTCCAAATAAAATTGTTCTTATATTCCTTTATCAAGACACTATTAGCATGAATCTAAAAAGGTTACTTGGCTATACATGATTATTATATTGATAAATCAATTGTTAAATCCATTTTTATCTTGATGGTTAGAAATAAATCCAACTTAAGATAATAAGTTGAAAAATTAAATAGATGATCTGTAAAGCCTTAACAGAAGATTCTTCAACGCAAGACGATACTATGCTATAAGTCCGACATTAGTATCAAAGGTTCAACGAAGTACTTGTTCCTTATGGAAATTACAACTCCCACACTCTTCACAATTCACCTGTAGTTTTGTTTTACTGCAATTTATCTGTGTGCCTTCGAGATACTGTAAAATATCTGCAAGAAGATCATTAACACTATCACTGACAATGTTTTTACCGTTAACTAATGCAAATGGCTGTACTAAACATTGGCCGCAATAAAGTAAACATTTTTCTTCTATAATTTCCACATTTGAAATTTGTTGCAATTTCTCTTTTGCATCATAGAGCTCTTCTTCAAAATTACAAGGGCAAAATTTAATAGTGTATTCCATTTTGTTCTCTCCTTTAGACTAATAATTTGTTGATAGGATTTAGAATGATTTTACAAATATTTTAAAAAAAGATGCAAGAATATACAGCAACGTATTCTTGCTTTAGCACGTTAAGGAGGAAACCTTTCACAGAATAAACGCTTCAATGTAAGCGCTTGCTTAACGAGAAAACTAGTTATAATATTTAGATTGTTGGAAATATTATCCCCTTATTTGGGAATAAAACTATTCATCTACTAAAAAATAGGAGGTTGTTTCAATGTCTGAAAAAGTATTAGAAACGAAAAAAACAAAAAAAGAGGAAATCTTTCCGGTACAAAGCATCCACCACTTAGAACTATATGTAGGGAATGCGAAGCAAGCTGCTTATTATTATTCAAATGCCTTTGGTTTCAAAGTTAAGGCTTACCGTGGATTAGAGACAGGTTGTCGTGATCGTGTTTCTTATGTGCTTGAACAAGGAGCAATTCGTCTAGTGGTTACAGGAAGTCTTGAGGAGACTACAGATATTGCTGCATTTGTAAAACTACATGGTGAGGGAACAAAAGACATTGCATTAAAAGTTTCTGATATTGAAAAGACATATAAGGGAGCAATTGAGCGAGGAGCAATTGCCATTCGAGAGCCATGGTCTGAAGAAGATGAGAATGGAATTGTTAAGAAAGCGATTATTGGTACGTATGGGGACACTGTTCATACATTAGTAGAGACAGTGAATTACAAAGGCAGTTTTTTACCAGGGTATCAATCTTATGAATTAGAGACTGGTACATCTTCTACGGGAATTGTTGGCATTGACCATATCGTAGGAAACGTAGAGATTATGGATGAGTGGACAACTTATTACGAAAAAGTATTTGGTTTCAATGTACTTAAACACTTTGATGATGAAAACATCTCAACAGAGTATTCAGCTCTTATGTCTAAAGTCATGATGAATGGAACAGGGCGTATTAAGTTTCCGATTAACGAGCCGGCAGAAGGAAAAAGAAAATCACAAATTCAAGAGTACCTAGACTTTTATAAAGGCCCAGGTGTTCAGCATTTAGCACTACTTACAAACGATATTATTAAAACAGTTAAAGCATTGAAAGACAATGGTGTAGAGTTTCTTGACACACCAGCTACTTATTATGAAGAACTAAGTGAACGGGTAGGAAAAATTGATGAAGATCTACAAAAGCTTCAAGAACTTAGTATTTTAGTTGATCGTGATGATGAAGGATATTTACTTCAAATTTTCACAAAACCTATTGTAGATCGTCCGACTTTGTTTATTGAAATTATTCAACGTAAAGGTGCTCTAGGATTTGGAGATGGAAATTTTAAAGCATTATTTGAATCCATTGAACGTGAACAAGAACGTCGAGGGAATATTTAAGCTATAGTTAAAGCTAAATTAATATTTGCTTGGTAAATATGAAAAAGAAAGGAGGAATGCGACATGAATATAAAGAGTATAGCTGGAAGTGGTGTTGAGATGAGCGAGAGCTCAAAATTGCAAACTAGTATCCATGCTTTTTTATCAGATCTAATTGATTATGCTGGGTTGTTTCCACCAGCTAATCTATCTCTGGAAACCTCAATAAAAAATTACAAGGAATTTCAAATTTGTAAAGATTCATGGATGCTCGGACGGTTTATTATTCCTATCTCACAACTAAATCAACTTATTCCGTATGTATCGATGTTTTCAAAAGACCGTCCATTAATCATCTCAGCTTTAGGATCTAGGAGTAATAATAAGATTGAATTCCTAAATAGCTTACATGCGGATCTTGAAATAGTTAGATCTTTTCGTAATGAATATAAGAGGAATATCAAAATTGACATATGCGAGATTCCCCTCCCGCCTCATATACCTGATCGTGCTTTATTACAAACTATTACAAAAGCGACAGACAGGAGGAGACTACAAACCTTTTGTGAAGCGACAATACCTTTAGATAGGGACTGGGAATCTAAGATACTTGAAACTCTGGATATTATTGCTGCGCATAATAATGAAAGCGATCTCTTACTAGGGTTTAAATTACGGACTGGTGGAGTTACAGCAAAAGCATTTCCAACTTCTCAGCAAATAGCAACCGTACTTGTCGGATGTCGTGATCGAGATATTCCCGTGAAGTTCACGGCCGGACTACATCATCCAATTCGTATGTATCGTGAAGAAGTGAATACACGAATGCATGGTTTCCTCAATGTTTTTACAGCTGGGATGCTAGCTCATATCAAAAAACTAAATATAGTATCAACAGTAAAAATTCTTGATGATGAGAAATCAAAGAATTTCAAGTTCACTGATAAAGGATTACAATGGCACGATTTAACCGTCCCAACTTCTGAAATTATAAGATTACGAGAAAAATTACTTTGTTCATATGGCAGCTGTAGTTTCGATGAGCCCCGTGAAGACCTACGTGCATTAGGAATTTATAGTATAGAAGAGGAGTGGAGATGATGAAATCATTTATAGAGGTAGATCCTAAATCACATTTTCCCATTCAAAACCTTCCTTACGGTGTATTTCGCCCCCTTATGATGGGGGTTCCCCGTATTGGAGTTGCGATTGGTGATTATGTGTTGGATCTTTCCGTGCTAGATGCTGAGGGATATTTTGATGGTACGGATGTAGAGGGAAAAGGAGTTTTTGAACAATCTTCTCTTAATGAATTTATGTCTCTTGGAACTAAAGCATGGCGGGATGTAAGAAAACGTATCCAACAATTACTACATGAAGATGAGTCAATTTTAAGGGATAACTATGCCCTTCGCGATATTGCATTAATTCCTCAAAAAAATGTCGAAATGCTTTTGCCTGCACAAATTGGGGATTATACAGATTTTTATGCTTCAAAAGAGCATGCAACTAATGTAGGCATTATGTTTAGGGGAAAGGAAAATGCCTTAATGCCGAATTGGACTCACTTGCCAGTTGGTTATCATGGACGAGCTAGTTCAGTAGTTCTTAGTGGGACTGATGTAAGACGTCCACAAGGACAAATGAAACCAGCGAATTCAAATGCACCTTTATTTGGCCCGAGTTGTCAACTTGATTTGGAATTAGAGATGGGATGGTTTATTGGTCCAGGTAATGAAAGAGGAAAAAACATTGCCTTAGAAAATGCCGAGGAACAAATCTTTGGTCTTGTACTAGTCAATGACTGGAGCGCCCGAGATATCCAATCCTGGGAATATCAACCACTTGGACCATTCTTATCTAAAAGTTTTGCTACTTCAATTTCTCCTTGGGTGGTGCCACTTGAAGCTCTCGAGCCTTTTAGAGTAGCTGGACCAGAGCAGGAGCCAGAGCCGTTACCTTATTTACGTACAAATAAACCTGGTTCATTTGATATTCATTTAGAGGTGAATCTTAAGGGTGAAGGAATGAAAAATCCCAAAACCATCTCCACAAGTAATTTTCGTTACCTTTACTGGTCCATGGCTCAACAGATTGCTCATCATACAGTAGGAGGATGTAATTTACGTCCTGGTGATTTGCTTGCTTCAGGAACAATTAGTGGGCCTAAAAAAGAGATGCGAGGAAGTTTATTGGAGCTAACATGGCGTGGAACTGAGCCGATAGAAATGGAAAATGGAGAACAGAGGGTTTGGTTGGAAGACGGAGATCAGCTAACGATTACAGGATGGTGTCAAGGAGAGGGATATAGAATTGGATTTGGGGAAGTGACAGGACGAGTTCTTCCAGCCCTTAAACAATCTTATACTTTATCTCACATTTAACTCGTAAAGCTCGTTCAATATATTCCAAGACAGATGTGTTTGGGAATGGGATTAGAGTCAACTGATGGGCCTTACAACTAAGTAGAACTTATGGGTTAAAGTGGAGAAAAAGGTTGGAGAGATCACTGTATCAGTCTGTAACAAAATTACATAGAACAGGATGGGTGAAAGCATGGAGATACTTGAACATAAAATCATCTCACGGAAAGAATTAGAAGGTCTTGATGTTTATAAACCAGGTAAGCCTATTGAAGAAGTGAAGCGAGAATTAGGTCTTAATCGCATTATTAAACTTGCTTCGAATGAAAATCCATTAGGTTATTCACTAATGGCAAAAGAGGCCATGATAAAAGAAATGGAAAATCTAATGTTTTACCCGGAAGGAACGGCGCCTGTTCTGGTAAAAAAAATAGCGAAACAATTAAAAGTTAAGGAAGAGCAAGTTATAACGGGAAATGGGTCCGATGAAATTCTTCGTTTGCTCACACGCAGCTATATCCGTTCTGGGGACGAGGCTATCATGGCAGACGTCACATTCCCTCGTTATGAAACGAATGTCATCATCGAAGGGGGCAGGGCGATTAAAGTACCACTTGTGAACGGGGTGCACGATCTTGGTGGTATGCTCGCTGCTATTACGGACAAAACGCGCATGATTTTTGTGTGTAACCCAAACAACCCTACTGGAACGATTGTTGGAAAGAGGGAACTGACATCATTTATTAATCAAGTTCCTAATCATATACTGCTTGTTGTTGATGAAGCTTATTTTGAATATGTGACAGCAGAAGACCACTTGGATACGGTGCCACTTATTCACGCTCATGCAAACTTGATTGTCTTACGTACTTTTTCAAAAATTTATGGATTGGCTGCTCTACGTATTGGTTATGGAGTAATGCATTCAAATTTTGTAAAGGAACTTATTAAGGTAAAGGAACCCTTTAACACTAATCGTATGGCACAAGTTGCAGCTACTACCTCATTGGGAGATTTAGAGTTTGTCAGCAAGTGTAAAAAAGAGAACGAGAAAGGAAGGTTATATATTTCAGCAGAGGTTGAAAAAATGGGTCTCAGCTATTTTCCATCCCAAGGTAATTTTGTAATGATAAGGCTAAATTCATCGGGTGATAATGTGTTTCAATTGTTACTGCATAAAGGAATTATCGTTCGTTCCGGAGGGGTATTGGGACTCCCAAACACAATTCGTGTATCAATCGGAACAAAAGAAGAAAATGAAGCGTTTATCCAAGCACTTCGCGAAATAATACAATAAGAGAGGAGCAGTGTTTATGCCGCATTATGTAAAGATGGGGAAGGTTCCTGCTAAACGCCATACACAATTCCGGAAAGAAGACGGGAGCTTACACTATGAGCAAGTTATGGGAACGAAAGGTTTTTCGGGTATTCAATCACTCATTTATCATATCAATCCCCCAACACAAGTAAGAGAGGCTAAAAAAATCACAGAAATCCATTATGAGATTGAAGAAAAAGAGGCACTTAAACATCGCCACTTTCACACTTGGGAAACCGAAGCAGGAGGGGATTTCCTTGAAGCAAGAAAAATCTTTATGGTTAATGATGATGTAGCCATTGGAGTTGCCCGGCCAACACAACAAATGTCATATTTTTATCGTAATGGGGAAGGCGATGAAATGCTGTATGTCCATGAAGGAAAAGGAAAAATAGAGAGTATCTTTGGTGAATTGTCTTTTCTTCCAGGTGATTACCTAGTTATTCCTATTGGTACTACATATAGAGTAGTTCTAGAAACAGAACAGGCACGATTTCTCATTGTGGAATCAAACTCAGCAATCATGCCTCCAAAACGCTATCGCAATGAGCATGGTCAACTTCTAGAGCACTCTCCCTATTGTGAGCGTGATTTAAGAACACCAGAAAAACTAGAGCCAAAAGATGAACGAGGAGAATTCGAGGTTCGTGTACGAGCTCAAGGTATGTTGACTTCTTATTTATTTGACTTTCATCCATTAGACGCCGTAGGTTGGGATGGGTATTTGTTTCCTTATGCTTTTAGTATTCATGATTTCGAACCAATTACAGGTAGAATTCATCAGCCACCTCCAGTTCACCAAACATTTGAAGCTCATAACTATGTAATTTGTTCATTTGTGCCAAGGTTATATGATTATCATCCAGAGGCCGTTCCGGCTCCTTATGTACACAGCAATGTAGAAAGTGATGAAGTACTATACTATGTGGATGGAGAGTTTATGAGTAGGCGTGGAATTGAGGAGGGATCTATTACTCTTCATCCAAGTGGGCTGCCACACGGTCCACATCCAGGGAAAATGGAAGAAAGCATCGGAAAGAAAGAAACGCGAGAACTAGCTGTTATGATTGATACATTCCGACCACTTCATGTCGTTAAGCAAGCGCATCGTTACGAAGATTCTTCTTACATGCAGAGCTGGTATAAATAGAAAAATATACTTAGTTAAATTTTATGGCCGATATCATAGCCTTTATGCTTTTTGTACCGGGCGTTATTTAAACGCCCAGCCCCTTTTTATTTAATCATTAAGGCCACTAATACGCTTATTCTAGAAGAAGTGCAAATTATAAAACAAATATTCCATTTTTGAGGAGAGAACCTACATGGATTTATTTCGAAAAAAGTCAATTTCTCATATGTTGGCCAGTGTTCAAGAAACGGATAAATCTCTGAACAAAGTACTTGGAGCTAAAGATCTAACAATGATGGGGATTGGCTGCATTATTGGCACAGGAATTTTTGTTTTGACAGGAGTAGCCGCCGCAGAACACGCAGGACCGGCTCTTGTGCTTTCGTTTATCTTTTCAGGACTTGCCTGTATATTTGCTGCGCTATGTTATTCGGAGTTTGCTTCTTCTATCCCTATTTCTGGTAGCGCTTACACCTACAGTTATGTCACTTTTGGTGAAGTGATGGCCTGGATTCTTGGTTGGGCATTACTGTTGGAATATGGACTTGCAGCTTCAGCAGTTGCTAGTGGCTGGTCAGGTTATTTTCAAGGCTTATTAAGTGGGTTCGGGTTGAAATTACCACTTGCTATAACAAGTGCTTACGATCCTGGAAAAGGTACCTTTATTGACATTCCAGCTATTACTGCTGTTTTAGTTATTACCTTTCTGCTCTCTCGTGGTTTACGTGAATCTACACGTGCAAATAATATCATGGTTGTGATTAAGATTGCTGTTGTTCTTTTATTCATCGTCATCGGAATATGGTATGTAAAACCAGGAAACTGGACACCATTTATGCCATTTGGTTTCTCTGGGGTAACAGCAGGTGCTGCATCTGTCTTTTTTGCTTACCTTGGCTTTGATTCTATAGCTTCTGCAGCCGAGGAAGTAAAAAATCCTCAGCGCAATATGCCTATCGGGATTATTTCTTCCCTTACTATATGTACGATCTTATATATTATTGTTTCCTTCATTCTAACAGGCGTTGTTCCCTTTACTGAATTAAATGTGAAAAACCCGGTAGCTTTTGCTTTAAGTTATATTCACCAAGACTGGGTAGCAGGCTTTATTTCAGTAGGAGCTTTAACGGGAATGACTACAGTGTTACTTGTACTTTTATACGCACAAACGCGTTTGTTTTTTGCTATGAGTCGGGATGGCTTATTGCCTAAAACAATGTCCAAAGTCGATTCAGTTAAGAAGGCCCCTATTATAAATACGTGGATTACAGGAATCTTAGTTGCGATTTTTGTTGGATTCATTCCTTTACATAGATTAGCTGAACTAGTTAATATCGGAACACTCTTTGCGTACTTGGTTGTTTCGGTAGGCGTATTGGTTTTGCGTAAAACACAACCTGAACTACCACGCGCTTTCAAAGTCCCATTTGTTCCGTTTATTCCTATTATCTCTATGTTATTTTGTGGCTACCTTATGTTTAATTTACCGATGACCACTTGGATTGGATTCGGAATTTGGTTGGTGATTGGTCTTATTGTTTACTTTATATTTGGTTACAGAAATAGTGAATTAGGAAAGAGGGAGAAAAATTTAAAAGCTGATAAAGAAATAGATAAGAGAGAGATTCTATAAGCCTTCTACATGCACTTATCTAATTAATATATTCAAGTTAATTAAAAACGTCTATCTTAATACATGTAATCTTCTATTCATTAACTGCCTTAGGACAAACAATTTTGTGTGATAGAATCTGTTTAATCAAACATTTCATTATAACTAAAGCCAAAAGGGATGCCTATTGGCATCCTTTTTTAGATGAAAATTGTTTCCTTTACCTCATACACCACACTCTACTCATCCCCTACTGCAGTAGCTACATAGAAACAGTATTAAATCAGGATTCTAAATTACACCCAGATACTATTCATAAGTGGCTATTTCTCAACGGAATGGGGTTTGCTGAAAAAGTAGACAAGTTTAAAACATTAATTATTACTTTCAAGAATGTTATAGATGACAAGTTAATTACTGATTGGACTCAACTTCAACAAAGTTAATAACTAGATAAATAAAATAAAAAGCGACATACCTATTAATGGTAAGTCGCTTTTAGTTATTTATCATTTCAGCTTGAATAATGTAGCGATCAGGCGCTTTTCCAATCATATCAAATGGATAGCAAGTTGTTAGTGTAAGCGTAGGCTTATCTTTAGGAACAATTACTGTTCGATCTTCTTTATGTGTAATCCAAATCTTTTTAATTTGGTATTCATAAAGCTTATTATCAAATTCTACAATTAGATTGTCATCCGTTTTAAGTTCACCTAGCCTTGTAAATACGGTGTCGCGGTGCCCACTTAATACTGTGTGTCCCATTCCCATTGGAGTAGTAGTTAAATCACTAACAAACATCCCTACGCCTCTTTTCAAGGTATCAGCATCTGTTCCCCAATACACTGAGTATTTTAATTCGAGTTTAGGAATAACGAGATTCGCTACTTTTTGACCTTTGTTGTAATTATAATCTTCCATTTTCTCTGAAGACTTGGTATCGACTTCTTCTAGATTCACATCGGTAGTTGAATCTTTTTGTTTTACTTCAGTACTTTGTTGGCCTACATCTTCTTTTTCTTTGACTTCATAATGGTTTATTTCCTTCGGAGATAGAGTCTCTGAAGATGATCTTCCTAAGTTCCACTCAAAGAATGAATAGCCAGCTAGGGAAATGCCTATCACAAATAGACAAATGCCTAATATTCTCATACAACTGCACCTCTATAAAAAAGAGACAGGAATAATCCCGCCCCTTTTATTTTATATATCCATTATATTATGCTTTTGAATTTTTACGACGAGTAAATACTACCACACCAGCAGCTGCTACAGCTAAACCAGCTGCTACACCAAGTGGATTATTACTTGCTGTTTCAGGAAGCTCTTCGCCTTCTTTTTTGTCAGAAGTAGCTTTTTGCTCTGAAGAAGAATTGTCTTCTTTAGTAGCAGTTGCTTCTTTTGCAGGTTGCTCCTCAGTAGTTTGTTCTGTAGTAGTCTCTTCTTTAGTTGTTTCTTCTGAAGTAGCTTCTTCTTTCTTACCAATACCGTTAATCTTAGAAGTGTCATAGTCAGATGGAGCTTCACAAGGAATACCATCGTCTACTTTGTTACCCCAGCCATCTAATCTCTCAGGATCATTTGTTGCTGTGTAACCTTTTGAATTCCAGTAGTCTACTACTTCTTGGTATGGCTTACCTTTAAAATCAGAACAGTCTTTATCTAAACCGTTTGATTCTGCTGATGCTGTAGTTGCTACGGTACCAATTCCCCCAAATGTTAACGCTGCTGCCAAAGCAAATGTTACTTTTTTCATTTCTCCTACCCCCAATATTTGTGTGTCAGATTTGCTAACAATTTCATAGTAAACTCTCTTTCTGGCAATTTCAACAATAATCTGGGGTATTAGCTATAATTTCCCTTTATTCGTCAATTTCTTCAGTTTTATATGATAATATCATTACTTTTATCCATTTTATTGAATTAAACTAGGTTCAAATGAGTGATTTTCTTCCGTCTCTTCCTGAAAGGTTAAAAAGGGTAGCCTTTGTTACAAAACAATGTATTCTCTTAGTATTTTGGAATAACATGCAATATTATTCTTTTTAGAACGATCTTTTCAGTACAATTTCAGGTTTTAAAAAAATACAGGACCCACTGAATAGTGTATACTTATAAATGGTTTGCTTACTTTTCATACAAATTGATAGAAAACGAGTGGTATGAAGTTAAAGCAAGCTGAAAGAATAAGAAGGAGAACATCAATGAACGCATCAAAGTGGTATTTACAAATATGGTTTATTTCACTCCTATTTGCTTTTTCATTTCTTATCGTTCCATTCATTATTGGTATCGTGCTATTAGTTAAGCACTACATGGAACGAAATGCTCAAATGAAACATTGGCAGGAGATGGGGTTAGGAGACGTAGAATCTCTACTGCAAACCAAAAATGTTTTGCAAAATGAAGTAGAGGGATACGAACGTAAAAAAGAAGGATTAGTACAGCAAGTTGAAAGTCTTTCAGAACAGCTTCAACGAAAAGAACAAGAGCTAATTATCTTGGACGATGAGCTATTAATGCAGTCTGTTGGCTTCTACGATCCTAAATATGCACTCGAGACTTCCGATGAGTATAAAGCTAGATTGGTAACCATTCGTAATGAACAGAAGCGACTGGTGAAAAATCACAGAGCAACCTATCACTCAGATGAGTGGCTTTTAGATGGTAGTAAATCTAAAGGAAAACTAATGAATAACAATAATATTAAATTAACAATTAACGCATTTAACAAAGAATGCGACATGGCCATTAACAAAGTTAAATTTACAAATGTTGATGCAATGGAATCCCGTATTAGAAAAACATATCTAACATTAAACAAAATTAATAAGCACAACAAAATCTGTATTTCTGACCCTTATCTTTCTTTAAAGATAGAGGAACTGTATCTAGCATATGAGTATGCACAAAAAGTAGAAGAAGAAAAAGAAGAACAGCGACGCATTCGCGACCTTATGAGAGAAGAACAACGAGCACAACGAGAAATTGAAGTAGCTAAATTAAAAATCGAAAAAGAAGAACGACACTTTTTAAATGAAATATATAGCTTAAAAAAACGTTTAACGAAAGAAGCAAGTCGAGAAAACTCTTCCTTGCTTAGAAAAATTGAGCAATTAGAAGCGAAACTAGCTCTTATTCGTATAGATAAAGAAAACGTATTTCATCGTGAACAGAATACGCGAGCTGGTTATGTATATGTCATCTCAAATCTTGGTTCATTTGGCGAAAATGTTTACAAAATTGGGATGACGAGACGATTAGACCCGACTGACCGCGTAAAAGAATTAGGAGACGCATCCGTACCATTTCGCTTTGATACGCACGCGTTAATTTTTTCAGAGGATGCACCTAGCCTTGAGAATGCTCTACATAAAGCGTTTCATCATAGACGCGTTAACAAAGTCAATAACCGCAAAGAGTTTTTCCATGTAACACTACAAGAAATTGAAGATGAAGTGCGCCGAAATCACAATGAAGTCGTACAGTTCACAAAAATTGCAGAAGCAAAAGAGTTCCGAGAAAGTATATCAGATGAACCTGTATCTGCTTAAAGAATAGCTTTAAAAATTTATAGAAGCACGAAAAAAGGACACCTGTAATAAGGGGGTCCTTTTTTTATTAAGTCATTTTATTATTCATTAGATATAAAGTAAGTGCTTATATGTATGTAAACGCTGGAACGCTTTTAAATGTTTCTACTGAAAGTAATCGTTGGTTTCAAATAATAAGAAACAAAAATAATCGATCACAATATTTATTTTAAAAGTTATGTGTATATGAATCTACAAATCTGGACAGACTAATAAAGTATTCCTCCTATTCCAATAAATTTGAAAAACCTTTGCCTGTATGGCAAAGGTTTCTTTTTATGTAAATAGTTTTAAAAGTGCATATTTTCCAAAACTAACAGTAAGGTATTAACCTTAAAAGCCAATTTTAAAGTTAGTTATTAAAGATAAAAACTTAAAGTCGCGACACTAAATAAGTAAACGTTTACTTTGTATATTCGGTATTTTTCTTAGTTTTAATTGCTATAAAAGGTGTAAAAAGAGCGTTTTTTAATTTATTTTGTCAGAAAATAAAAATAATATTGACAATTAAGCGTTTTCATTTTATGATTATTTACGTAAACGATTACTATAAATTAAAAATTGGCAAAGGGGATGCTTTTAATGAAAAACAAAGTAAAATGGAGTGGCGTATTTCCAGCAGTTCTTATTCCGTTTAAGGACGATTATTCAATCGATGAGGAGGGCTTTCGTTCTTTAGTTCGCTGGGTCGCAGATCATGAAGGAGTTAATGGAATTGTAGTAAATGGTCATACAGGGGAAATTATGACTTTATTGCCTGAAGAACGTGCAGAGGCCGTACGAATTGCAGCAGACGAATTAAAAGGTCGCATTCCTGTTATCTCTGGTGTATCAGCAGAAGGAACAATCGAGGCCATCCAACATGCTCAAGCTGTAGAAAAAGCTGGAGGAAGTGGAATCCTCCTTATGCCTCCACATTCTTGGCTCCGATTTGGAATGCAAGAAGAATCACCAGTACAGTTTTTTAAAGACGTGGCAGAAGCGATTAACATCTCAATCGTTGTTCACCAATATCCAACTTGGACAAAAACATCGTATACAACTAGCCAATTATTAGAAATGGCTGCTATTCCAAACGTTGTGTCTATTAAAGTCGGACAACGAGATATTGCACAATATGAAGTAGATATTCGAGCACTAAAAAAGAATGCGCCTGATGTTTCACTGTTAACATGTCATGATGAATATTTGTTACCTACTTTAGTTCAAGGAATCGACGGTGCATTAGTTGGATTTGGCTGTTTTGTACCGGATTTAATCGCAGAACTAGTGAAATGTGTGAAAGATCAAGACTTAAAGGCTGCGAACGCTGTGTATGACCGTATCTTTGAATTAAAGCAAGCTGTATATAAAATGGATGAGCCTTCTTCTACCTCACATTTACGTATGAAGGAAGCAATGTATCAACGTGGATTAATTAGTAGTTCATTAGCAAGACGTCCAGTATTACCTTTAAAAGAAGAAGAGGTAGAAGAGATTCGCCAAGGATTACTAAAAGTAGGATTACTAAAAGATGAAGTGAAAGCGTAATAAATGTTGTAGGTAGTGGGGGCAATCTTGCAACCACTACTCTTTAGTATTTAGGTGGGACTCGTTTATAATAGATAGATATACTTGACCCACGGAGGTATGTACTATGAGTGTAAGTATCAAGGACGTGGCACTTAAAGCTGGTGTTTCAACAGCTTCTGTCTCACGAGTATTGACAAATAAACCGGGTGTTGGTGCGAAAACGGCAGAACGAATTCGCAAAGTAATGGAAGAATTAGATTATCGTCCTAATTTAGGAGCAAGAGGGCTTGTTAAACAAAATACAGGAAATATTGCAGTTGTAGTTCCAAGGGGATCATTTATTTTAAATAATCCGTTCTTTTCAACAGTATTAGAAGGAATAGCAAAAGGAATTGACGAGACGGACTATAATATGATGATGTCGTTTACCTCTTCCCAACAGAAACGGTTGCTTGAAACTCAAGCCGTAGATGGTGTTATCCTTTTTGCACCTAGAAATGAGGAATTAAGCTTAGAATGGTTAGAGAGTATTCGATTACCGATTGTCGTAGTAGGTAGCTATTTAGAAGGATCACCTTTCCCTTGTGTGCGACCGGATGATGAAGATGGTATCAAACAAGCAGTGAATGCTCTCTATGAGCTAGGGCACCGAAATATTGGGATTGTGAATGGACCGATGAGTTCCATGCATAGTGTCAAGTGTTTGAACGGCTACAAAGAGAAAATGGATGAATTAGGTTTAAATTATTCTTCTGAAAATGTTTTTGAAATTGCTGAATTTGATGCTCTAAAAGCTACAACAGAAGTAGCTACGTTTCTAAAAAAACATAGAGACATTACAGGCATCGTTTGCTCATCTGATTATTTAGCCATCGGCGTTATTAAAGCAGCTGATATGATTGGCTTATCAGTACCTGAAGACTTATCCGTTGTGGGAGCTGATGATGTTCCGATTTCAGACTTTATAACTCCTGCGTTATCTACGGTTCATGTGGATTTACTAGGTATTGGACAAAAAGCAACCTCGATCCTGACGAGTATGTTAGAAGGGAAACAAATTCGAAAGAAAGACGTCGTATTCACGATGGAATATGTCGATAGGTCCACAACCGATAGGCCAAAAAAACATAACTAACATTCATACGTAGGCTCTAAAAAGATTTTAGAGTCTACTAGTTGTTGTCTTTTGTTGTAAACCTTTTCATTTTATTAAAATCTTATATTTCCACTTTAATTAAGTATTGTTTTATACATCTTAGGATCATTGTCATTGCGATTAGAGGGAATGGCTACTAAGGAGGATTTATGTATGAATACAGAATTAAACAGAAATTCTTCAGAACCCACTAAGACTATCAACTATGATCACGAAGAAATTGGTTTGTCTAAACGTGCTACTGAACTGCTTACACGTATAGAGAGCGTTCCTTTTTCACGTTGGCATATTAAACCACGTGTCATTATGGGATCAGCTACGTTTTTTGATGCTTTCGACGCCCTATCTCTAGCATTCGTTTTGCCTGTATTAATTGGACTGTGGAATCTAACACCTGGTCAAATTGGGATTCTGATTGGTTCTGGATATCTGGGACAAGCGATTGGAGCCATCTTTTTTGGATGGTTAGCAGAACGATTTGGACGTGTCTATAGCGCAAAATGGACCATTTTTTTAATGTCTGGGATGAGTATCGCTTGCGCATTTGCAGGTAATTTTCACGCACTATTGTGGTTGCGGTTCGTACAAGGCATCGGAGTAGGTGGTGAGGTTCCTGTTGCTGCAGCTTATATAAATGAACTTTCAGTTGCACAAGGTCGCGGACGTTTTTTTATGCTATATGAAATGATCTTTCCTCTTGGGTTAATGATATCTGCGCAGATTGGTGCTTTAGTTGTACCTAGTTTCGGATGGAAGTGGATGTTTTTAATCGGTGGAATTGGTGGGTTGATTGTTTTCTTATTTTTCTTTAAGTTGCGTGAATCTCCTCGTTGGTTAATTTCAAAGGGTAGATTCGATGAAGCTGAACGAGTAATTAAAGAAATTGAATCGAGTACAGATAAACGTATAGAAGCAAAGATTAGTGCACCCCAAGCTGTAGTAAAAGGAGATTGGAAAGAATTATTTTCCCCATTTTACCGCAGTAGAACACTAATTGTCTGGACTCTTTGGTTTTCGTCTTATTTTGTTGCTAATGGACTTAACAACTGGCTTCCAAGTTTATATAAAACAGTGTATAACCTTCCATTGGAGGAATCTCTACATGCAGCGTCACTAACAAATGTGATTCAAACAGTAGCTGTATTTGCTTGTGCATTACTGATTGATAGGGTTGGGCGTAAAAGGTGGGCAACTATTGCTTTCCTAGTTGTAGGGTTACTTTTAACAACGCTTTGGTTTAACGGTGCAAAATCTGCTGAAAGTGTTATGTATTTAGGTTCAGCAGCATACGGCGTCATGGGAACAATTACAGTTCTTCTCTACCTCTATACACCAGAAATTTACCCAACACGTATGAGAGTACTTGGAATCGCATTTGCGACAGCATGGTTGCGATTGGCTTCGGCTATTGCTCCTACGATACTTGGCTTTGTGTTAGGAACTAAGGGGATTAGTTCGGTTTTTGTTTTATTCGCTTGTGTAGCTGCAGTCGGTGCATTTATGGCATTTAAAATGATTGAAACACGTGAAAAAGTATTAGAAGATATCGCACCATAAGCAAGTGTCAGGAGGTAAGGTTAAAATAATCTTACCTCTTTTGACTGGTAAGAAGCAGTCTTTTTCTGCCCATCTAGTTACCATAAAACTTATTATCGGTAGTTTATATTATCAATCAACAAAAAGATACAGCTTAGTGTTAAATGATTTTCTAATTGTTTTATTTTCATTTATAACTTATTTTCCAGACTGATTAGTCCGATATATATATGAAAGACTATTCAGTCTAGAAAACTAAACTTTATTCATTTAATCATTATCTCTGCTTCCAGAAATGAGCGTTTATAGTCGCAAATTCAATTAATGAACGCGGCTTTCTACCGGTTATACGCTCTACAGTGTCAGCAGTACGATTCTCTGCACCTTTTTGAATTGCTTTATCTAACCCTACCATAAATTCAGCATATTCTTTAGTCATTCCAACTTCGACCATTCTATCTTTTAAAATAGAAGTGGAAATAGGAACATGATGGATCGATTCTCTTATTACAGAACCAATAATGCTTGCTGCTTCAGTATAACTTAATGCCTCTGGACCTGTAATAAGATGATTAGTATTGTGAGGAATCTCGTCAATCAGTGCATGTACTCCAACTTCAGCAATATCATCTGCATCTATAAAACCTACTTTGCCATCTTCTGTAGCTGTAACAATTTCTTTATTCTCTTTAATAGTATAGCCGTGTTGAATACCAATAAAATTTTGCATAAAGTAGGATGGTTGTAACACAGCCCACTCCGGAGTTCTTTCTCTTACAGCTTGATGGATCTTTCCAAATACAGGACCTCCTTCATTTATCAACGAAGAGCTTAGAAAAACAATCCTTTTTACACCCTTTTTTAAGGCTAGTTCTATAAAAGGTAAGACGATAGGAGATGGATCCATTACACCTACAGGTGCTACAAGGTATAATTTCTTTATATTTTCTAGTGCAAGGTTATGTGTTCCCTCATCATACCAATCAAAATACACGTGGTCTACTTCAGTTCCCAAAGTATTCTTGCGACTTGCTATCCGAGGTTTATAACCACGTTCTATTAGTTTTTTTGCAATACGACTTCCAGTTGTACCTGTTCCACCTGTTATTAGTATTTGGTTTTGTATGTTCATGTAAATCTCTCCTTTTCTCTTATGCTACAAATATTTTTTCACTGGTTAAGAGTATGTGAATTGTTCAGAAAATCGATCATATTTCCTCCGAAAGATTCTATTGCTACTAAGGAATTCCAATAATCTTTGTAGTGACTAATTTTTCCGTTATTTATTTCAATTACGCTAATATAAGTTTGTTTATAAGGCAATCCAGTATGAACAACCTGGCCTTCACATTTAAACTCAGCAATTAAGATATTTGAGTTTAAAATGTGATGAATTTGAGGGGTAGTAAACCTAAATAAATTAATTTTTTCAGGGAAATCTTTTATATACTCATAGATATTTGCTTTACCCTCTATTTTCTCTGGAAAGTCTGGAAGGGCAAAAGGAAATTCAAAGACAGCATGTTCATCCCATAGAGAAATCCATTTATCCATATCTTTTTCCAACATAAATGTTAAAAACTGCTCAAGAATTTGTTCAGCATCTCTCTTATTGGTACTAGTTACATTTGAATTATTAGTCATAGTAGACACCTCGTTTATTATTTTATTTGAAATCTTTGTTCTACATTTGCTGCTTTTTTGGACTGAACAGTCCGGAAAGTATAAAAAAATATTCTTTTATAGGCAAAGTTCCATCATTTCCTTGCCTATAAAATTTACTAAGTTTAAAAAGTTTCTTACTTAATCCTTAATCAATAATTGAGAGACTAATACGAACCACATCTTGGAGCGATCTAAGATCTGGCGTTAATTTAGCTACAAAGGTAAGAGACAATCTCGCTTGATTTAAATAACGAGCAAGGCTTAAAAGATCTTTGTGATGGTCTTTTAATTCATTTTGGTTTTTAGCACGCACAAGCGCTTGATAAAAAGCTGTTTCAAGTTCCTGGTTTTTCTGATGAAAATACCGGGCAATCTCTTCGTTATGTGGCATCTGTTCAACTGCACTGTTAATGATATAACACATTTTTGCTCGTTCAGGATCTTGAAGAGCATTTATACCTTCTTGAAATATTTCATGGATGGCTTCCTTTACAGAAGGAGAGTTATCAAGGTGTTTAATCACAAGCGCATTTTTTTCATCAACATAATGTTTAACAGCCAAGTAAAAAAGATCTTTCTTTGTACCATAGGTATCATATAAACTTTGGCGTGCAATTCCTAAATGTTTAAGTAAGTCTTGAAGAGATGTACCTTCAAAACCTTTTTCTCCAAAGATCTCCATCGCTTTATGAAGGACTAGTACTGTATCAAATTCTTTATTTCTTCCCAAATTATTTCCACCTCTTGGATAAAATAATAACCTTTCTGGACTGAATAGTCAAGAATTAAAATACAATTATTTTCCTGCGCTTTTTTGCGATAGTATTTAAGTTTTTTCTAGTCAATATATAAAAATAAAGTTAGCATAAAACATATTATTAGAGATAAAAAATCTATATTCTGAAAGACATATCTAGGGAAGATAAGAAGGTTGTAATACATTATATAAACTTTATAAATAAATCGTATTAGATAAAAATCCAATTTTAATAAATAAAATTAGATTTTTAGAGCAAACTACCCAAGATGATCTGCAACGTCAGCTAACAATTGATTACCATTCATGAAACAGAAAAAACTACCCTATCACACACCAGGGTAGTTTTTTCTGTTTTTAAGTTGTATACTCCATACATTTTCAGTTAACATAATACAGCTTCTAGGAAATAACAAATAAAGAGCCCTGAATAATAAGGCTCTTTATTCGTCCTCTATTTACCTTTGTGCTTGGCCTTTGCTTTTTGTTTTTTCATTAGGTATTTTTTGTCCTTCAGCTCTTCACGATGTTGTTTAGCTCTCTTTTTTTCTCTTTTTTTCTTTTCTTCATATTCTTGCTTCATAGCTTCTTGAGCTTTAGTGGAGACACCAACTTTATCTATTTGTTTTGCTACTTGGCGCTGTAAACGTTTAGGATTGATCTTTTTATCAAATTTTTCTTTTACATCAAGACCTGAATGAATCGATTGATTAATAATATTTAGTAGTCTGTAATAAATAAAGTCCAATATTTCTGTATCTTTAGGTTCTGCTCCAAATACATAACGAAATGCTCTTAATTTACCGTCTTCTACAACTTCGATAATTCCTACCCAAAACTGACCATCATGGTAAATCGTTAGTGACATAACGATTCCCTCCTCTAAACATACTATGAAATGATGGACATCCCGAGGAGGGGAAGGTCACTGACATTAATATATATTAATGCATCCGGACTACCAACCGAATTGTGTTTTTACATTCCACATACAAATTTTAACATAAAAACATTCAGTATAGATAGTTTCCCTTTAAAAGACTATTTAAAGATGCATATCATATATATTGTAGTTAACATAAAACACATTATCGAAACAAAAAATACTGATACTTTAGGAGGAAGATTTATATGGTAGAAAGACAGGTTGGAACAGTTAAGTGGTTCAATGATGAGAAAGGATTTGGCTTTATTACACCAGAAAGTGGACCTGATCTTTTTGTCCATTTTACAGCTATTGAACGGACTAAAGGGACTGAAGGTGTTGTTATTAAAAGCTTAAAAGAGGGGCAAAAGGTTACTTTTGTAGTAGTGAATGGCCAAAGAGGTATGCAAGCAGAAATGGTACGGGTCCTAGGTTAATATCCTAAGGGAATTATTACACAGTAAATAATGAGATAAAAAATGTATATCACATGCAAAATTAGTTAACATAATCACAATTATCGGAAATAAAAAGGCCTTTATAATTTACAAAGGCCTTTGAAAATTTACCTGTTAAAAAAGTTTTTTATAGCTTCTAGACGTATCCTATGTCCACAATCTTCACAAGTGTATTTCCCTTTCATATTCTCTTTAACTAGCTTATATTTCAATGTGCCTTCATATACTTTGAATTTTTTTCTGCAACTTATACAAATTACTTCATAATAAAAAATTTCAAATCCCTCCCCCTTCTTAAATTTAATATATGAAACAAAGGATTTATATTTGAAATTTGGGCAAACTACTCAAGATTCCATAAGGTGTCATTGGATAAAGTCGTGAGAAAACCCAACCTTTAAGTCCTTAAAGGTTGGGTTTTCTGTTTTTTAGCCTGTATATCGTATACAAAGTTAGTTAACATAATGTCTCTTTCCGGTACACGTACAAAAAGAGAACTCCTATTGGGGAAAGGATTCTGATGAGGTCCTTGTTTCTGTTTTATGCAGCTTTTATATATGCTTAAGGTTGTACTATGTTGCCTTATTTATAAATTTGTTATAAAATTATTCAGACTTTTTATAAATTAAGTTTATGAATTCCCTTAAAAGCTATCCGTCCTGCAACGATGGGGTAGCTTTCTTTTTGTTAATGATAGTAATTAATTTAACATCTTGTAATAGGTACGAATATCTCGCCGGTAAAAGTATAACTAATAGAAGAGCATAAATCCGTTGGAGACCAAGAAGTTTCTGCATGATACGCTCGCTAACCTTATTTGCACTCTATATTATTATATCTTGTATAAAAAGTATCGGTTAATTACTAAAAGGGGCCATATTTAATCAGATGAGCGATAATTATAGCCACAATTCCAATTCCATATTGTATTAAAATTAAAGGCCAGATCCATTTTATCCAACGTATCCATGGGATGCCAGCCAAAGAAATAGCAGCCATAAAGTACCCTGAAGTAGGAAAAATGATGTTTCCAATTCCATCAGCCATTGAAAAAGAAAGAACAGCCGTCTGTCGAGTCACACCAACTAAATCCGCCAAAGGAGCCATAATAGGAATGGTTAAAGCAGCTTGTCCACTTCCAGAAGGAACAATAAAATGAATAAGAGACTGCAGAACAAACATGCCTCCAGCACTAAATACAGAGGGAACATGTTGAAGGAGACCAGAAGTGTAATGTAATACTGTATCAATCGTGTGCCCTTGTTCTAATACAACTAAAGTGGCTCTTGATAACCCAATTACTAGTGCACCGGCAATGAGACCAGCAGAGCCTTTCAGGAAAGATTGAACAATTTCATCTGCGGAAAGCCTTCCTATAATACCCATAACAATCGCTAATAAAATAAAGAGAGCAGTAATTTCATTAATATACCAGTGAAACTTAATTACCCCAAATGCTAAAAAAATAAAATTTAAGAAAAAGCAACATAGAATCCACTTATGTTTTCTGTTCAAAGCAATCTTAGAGTTGGAGACATTTTGGACGTTACTATCCTTATAATCCCCAAAGTAACCAACCAGAGGATTATTTTTCACTCTCATCGCATGTCTATATACAAAACTAACTCCGACAATATACAGGATAATAAATAATAAAATACGGTAAGTTATACCAGAGAAAAGTGGTAGACCAGCAATGCCTTGAGCAATTCCTACCGTAAAGGGGTTCATAATTGCTGTTGTAAAACCAATTGAAGCCCCTATCAAAACAATAGCTGTGCCAGTAAGTACATCGAATCCTAAAGAAACAGCAAGAGGAATGAGGATAGGAATATAGGCAAGTGTTTCTTCGGCCATTCCCATAAGTGATCCTCCCAGTGCAAAAAACAGCATCATAATAGGGATTAACAGTTTTTCTTTATTAGCAAGCTTTCTTGACATGACCATCATTAAAGTTTCAATTGTGCCAGTAGCTGTCAGTACTCCAAATGTACCTCCGATAATAAAAATAAAAAAAATAATATCAGCAGCTTCAACCATCCCGGTATGAATTGCTTTGAAGAAGTCTAAAAACTGAACAGGTGATTGATCCACTAGTTTAAAGGAATGAGCATCTACAATTTCACGACCATTTTGTTCAACTCTGTTAAATTCTCCTGATGGAACGATATGCGTTAGTAAAGTAGCTATCAAAAGAACACATAGTAGTAAAACAAATACGTTAATTGTCTTATTTTTACGTACCTCCAATTTTGTTTCTTTTTTACCTTCTTGTAATTGAACCAAGCGATATTCCCCCCATATATTATTTATCACATTACTCTCAAGTCTTTTTTTATTTAATTAAATAGTAAGATTATTCAGTCATCTTTACTAATTAAAAAATTTTATGATTACGATATGAAAAATTAATAGTTTTGCTCGGAAAAGGAAAAACCATAGAAATTATTAATACTAATGATAAAAATTTTCAATTAGTTGTAAATGGATGATTAGTATACTATTTAACAATAAATAACACTTTTATATTTTCATTAGCACTCAAAAGTTGGTTAGGGGGAATGGAGATGGGTACCGTCACATTAAATAAATTGTCAGATTGGGCTATTAAACATAGGAGACATTTACATCAGTATCCAGAATTATCTGGTCAAGAGTTTGAAACATGTGAATATATAAAAAAGCAGTTAAGAGAAATGGAAATTGACTTATTAGATTTTCAAGCTCCCAATGTAGTGGGTTATTTAAATGGAACTAAAGGTTCAACAACCATTGCGCTCAGAGCTGATATGGATGCATTGCCTATTGTAGAAGAAGGTGAAAAGAAATATATCTCAAAGAAATATGGGATTTCTCACGCCTGTGGACACGATGGACATATGGCTATTTTGTTGGCAGTTGCAAAATGGTTATCAGAAAATAGAGATAAGGTAGAGGAAAATATTGTGTTTATCTTTCAATCATCTGAAGAAATTTCGCCAAGTGGGGCAGAATTTTTGATCAAGCAAGGAGTATTAGAAGATGTGAATGCTATTTTTGGAGTTCATCTGTGGCAACCTCTTCAAAAAGGAAAAGTGGGTATATGCTCGGGTCCAATGATGGCGTCAGTAGATGACTTTCATATTCGTATTGAAGGTAAGGGTGGACACGGTGGTCTGCCGCATGAAACTATAGACTCTGTATACATATCTAGCTTAATTGTTAACGCTATACAATCTATCATTAGTAGACGGATTGACACTTTAGAGCCAGCAGTTATCTCAATTGGTAAAATTGAAGCTGGTGATTCATATAATATCATTCCAGCTCATGTTTCTATGTACGGAGCGATACGAACTTTATCTCATGATATAAGGTACAAGATATGTAAAGAAATGGAGAATATCGTTGAAGGGATTTGCAATAGCTTTGGTGCTAAGGGTTATTTAGATATACTTGGAGGAGTACCTCCTTTAATAAATGATGAGAAGCTAAGTCTCTTTGTAGGAGATATAGTTAAAAAATTATATGGATCCGAAACTTTTGTTTCCTTAAAACCAACCATGGCCTCTGAAGACTTTTCTTATTATTTAGCTGAAAGAAAAGGAGCCTTTATTTTTGTAGGAGTTGGAGGAGAAAAAAGCAGTTACCCACATCACCATCCTAAGTTCGATATAGATGAAGATGCATTAGAAACAGCGATCAATGTATTAATTAAAATTACACTTAATTATAAAAATCATGTAATTTAAATAGCTTTCTTATTTATCTTTCTATGCTTAAACTGGTATTTAATTGTTAGCTAATAATTCCTTAAATTACATCATTAAAGAGTTATTAGCTAACAGATTCGATTTCAACTTAAATTATATTGTAGCTTGCCACGTATCTTTTAATAAGTCACTAAAAGAGTGAATAGTAGGACCCTCTCCTCGATTCTTTAAATAAATTAAAGAAGTCTCAATTTCTTGAGTACAATAATGTAATGGAACGAGGGTACCATTGACTAGCTCTTCTTTTATGACATTCTCTCCTAACAAAGCAACACCTGTTTGATTAAGCACAGCACGTCTAATTGTTTCATCACTACCACCAAATTCTATTGTTGTTGTTGGGCTATAGTTCATCTCAGAAAAACATTGTTGAATGACAGTATCAAAACTACAACTTCCATGGTAAGAGAGAAAAGGATAATCCCTTAAAATCTCTTCTTTAGTATGTTGTTTAAAGATTTCTGCTGATACTACAAGTACTGCTTTCTCTTTTCCAAGAACATATTGCTCAATATCTAGATTATTACACTCACAAGCAATGATTCCTATATCAGCTTCGTTATTAAGTAATTTTTTTATAACCTCTAAACTGTTTGCTGGAAGTAACTTTAATTTGACTTGAGGGTGCAGCTTTATATAAGCATTTACTAAAATTGATAAATAGTGACTACAGTAATATTCTGATGCAGCAATAGATAAAGTTCCAGATGGACCATTTAACTCTTCTAGGTCTCGTTCTAGTTCATCAACGACACGAAACAACTTATCCGTATGGATTTGCAGTCTTTTACCTGCTGGCGTTAAAAACGTTTTTTTACCAATACGGGTAAATAGTGAATGCCCCAATTCTCCTTCTAGGACTTTAATTTGTAACGTGATAGTTGGTTGTGTATACCCTAAAATCTTAGCTGCTTTCGTCATATTTAAATGCTCAGCAACAACTTGAAAGGTTTTTAAGTTTCTAAGTTCCATGCTTGTTCCTTTCGCATAGGAAAATAACAAGTCCATTGAAAGATATAATGTATGCCTAAAAAATTTTTATAGTTACCATTAAATTATTCAATTTTCTTGTTATTTTAACCTATGATAAATTTGATAAGGGCGTAAGTTAACTGGTATTTATATTAGCAAAAGATATACATGAAAGCAAAGGGATTAGAATTTTATTTTTGATATAACAATCTTTAACTATATTGAACTAATTGGATTCTTATGGTTATGGGTGAAAGGAGGGTGTTTAGATGCCGCAGACAAAAACGGTTAGTCAAAAATTAAAACAGTTTTTTGGACTATTCATTCCCATCTTTGTGACTCAAACCTCTCTTTTTGCTATGCAATTCTTTAATACAACAATGGCAGGTCATGTAAGTTCACAAGATTTAGCAGGAGTTGCGATTGGAGCAAGTATATGGACCGCGATTAGTACAGGTTTAGCAGGAATTCTATTGGCAGTGACACCTACTGTCTCACAATATGTAGGAGCACGAAAGCGCAGTAATGTAGCTCCTTTTATCGTACAATCAGTTTACTTAGCAATTACACTAGGACTCATTATTATTGGATTAGGATCCATTAGTATACCTTTCATTTTAGGTTCAATGAATCTAGAAGCAGAAGTATATGATGTGGCTTATAAATTTTTGGTGATGATTTCCATAGGCGTTATTCCCTTGTTTATTTATACGGTTTTAAGATGTTTTATGGATGCTTTAGGGCAGACGAAGATAACAATGATGATTACCCTGTGCTCTATCCCCATTAATTTATTTTTAAATTATTGCCTTATGTTTGGTAATCTAGGGTTCCCAAAGTTAGGAGGGTATGGTGCAGCTATTTCATCATCTTTAACTTATTGGTGTATGTTAGCTATTTCTATTTTGGTTATTTCTAAAATTCCTCGATTTGCGGTATATAAAGTGTTTAAAAAGTTCTTGCCATTCCATTTTAGAACATGGAAACAGATCTTAAAAATAGGTATACCTATTGGTTTTTCTATTTTTTTCGAATCAAGTGTTTTCTCAGCAGTCACTATTCTAATGAGTCAATTTGATACGAATACAATTGCTGCTCATCAGATCGCAAATAATTTTCAAGCTTTACTTTATATGACTCCTTACAGTATTGCATTAGCTTTAACTATTTCGGTGGGATTTGAAACTGGAGCAAAGCGCTTTAAAGAAGCACGCACGTATAGCTTTATAGGGATAGGAGCTGCCCTTATCTTTGCGGTTCTTTATATTACAGTTATAGTCATTTGGAATCACTCTATCGTCAGCATTTATACATCTGACATGAATATCAAAAAAGTGGCTGAAGGTTTTCTACTCTTTGCAGCTTTATTTCAGTTGTCTGATGCTATTGCGACCCCTGTTCAAGGGGCTTTAAGGGGATATAAAGACGTTAATATTTCCTTTATAAGTACGTTGTTAGCTTATTGGGGTATTGGTCTACCATTAGGATATATATTAGCTAATTATACATCTACAGGAGCTTCTGGTTATTGGATCGGATTAATCTCTGGCTTAGCTTGTGCAGCTATTTTTCTATTGTGGCGCTTATTTTATTTACAACGATTGCATTTCGATACTATTAAGGGGAAAAATTTATATTTGAAAGAGCAACGATAATTTTTAATCTTAAAAGGGCTCGCGAATATTTTATCAATGTTCGCGAGCCTTTTTATTAAGCTTCTTTTTAAAAATACATGACTAAATTTTTCTTATGGATACCATAGAATATCTTAATTTTTCCCATCTTTTAAGCTGTGATAAATTTAAAAAGAGCTCAATAGACAATGTTTTAAACAAATAAAAGGTTAAAGGAGGAATCGAATTGTTCCCATTTAGAATTTTAAATCAAGAACAAATTCAAGGCCTATTAGATATGAGAACAACAATAGGTCTCGTAGAAAAAGCATATAAACTAAAGGCGGAAGAAGATGCTTCTTTATTTCCAATGGTGTTTCATGAATTTGAGCCAGGAAAAGCAGATATGGATATTAAATCCGGTGAATTAACAGGAGCTAATATTTTTGGATTGAAATTAGTTTCTTGGTTTGGAGATAATCCTTCTAAAAGTTTACCTGCAGTTGTAGGAACTGTTTTAGTACTTGATAGCCGAACGGGGGCACCACTTGGAATTATGAGTGGAGAATACATCACGATGATGCGTACCGGAGCTGCGGGAAGCATTGGCGCAAAATATTTAGCAAGAAAAGATTCTGAACATCTTTTATTGGTTGGATCAGGACATTTAGGACCTTACCAAATTATCGCTACATTAATGAATATGGAAAATATTAAAAAAGTAACGGTTTATAATGCTCTTTCCTTTGAACATGCAAATGATTTTTGTGCATCAATTAAAGATAAATTGTTATCTCTAATTGCTCCATACAAATCCGTAGATCAAGAGTTTTATAACCAGATGCTGAATCGAATCGATATTACGTTTGAAGCGACAAAAGATATTCAACAAGCTACAGAGCAAGCTGACATCATTATCACAGCTACTCCATCTCGAGCACCAATGATAAAGAAAGAGTGGGTAAAACCAGGAACACATATTTCTTGTGTAGGAGCAGATATGGAAGGAAAACAAGAAATTGATGAGAACTTATTTGCAGATACACGAGTCTTTGTTGACGATGTAGATCAAGCCATTAGTGTAGGGGAGACAGAAATTCCTTATAAAAAAGGCATCATTACTGAAGATCAAATTAAAGCTGAAATAGGAAGCGTTATTTTAAATAAAGAAAATGGACGAGTATCTAATGAAGATATAACGATTTTTGATAGTACGGGAATTTCCTTACAAGATTTAATAACAGCAAACTACTTACTAGAGAAAGCTGCTGAAAAAGAGGTAGGGCTTTTAACAACACTTTAAAATTAAAAAGGAGATTTTATTATGAATATTAAAACATTTGCAGTAGAACAGTGGATGAACTTATATGAAATGGAAGCTGTATACAATATTGCAGAGACATGTGTAGAGTCAATGACAGTTAATGAACTCATTTCACTTGACGGTACAGATCCAGAAAAATTTCTAATTGAATTAGGGAAAAACCAATTAACATATGGACACATTGAAGGATCTCCAGATTTCAGAAGATTAGTGGCAGGATTATATGATTCCATTGATGCTGAAAATGTATTAGTTACTAATGGAGGAATTGGTGCAAACTTTTTAGTGCTCTATTCATTAATTCAACCAGGCGATCATGTGGTTGCTGTTCATCCAACATATCAACAGTTATACGAAGTACCTGCTTCATTTGGTGCTAATGTAGATTTATTACCTTTAAGAGAAGAAAATAACTATTTACCTGATTTAAATGAGTTAAAATTGTTAGTCAATGAAAAGACAAAACTGATTATCTTTAATAATCCGAATAATCCTTCTGGTGCTATTATCGAACAAGAAATGCTCGAAGAGATTATAGAAGTTGCGCGTTCTTGCGACGCATATATTCTTTGTGACGAAGTATATCGTCGACTACTACAAGAAGATGGCTTGAATGTACCATCCATTGTAGATCTTTATGAAAAAGGAATCAGCACCTCTAGTATGTCTAAAGTACTTTCATTAGCTGGTCTGCGTCTGGGGTGGATTGCAGCTCCAAAGGAAGTCATCACCGATTGTTTTCATCATCGTGACTACACAACAATTAGTTGCGGCATGTTAGACGATATTTTAGCTGTTCAAGCATTAAAGAATTATGACAAGATCTTAGATCGCAATCGTAAATTAATTAAGGAGAACTTATCTATTTTAGATGCGTGGGTAGAGAAGGAGCCGTTAATTTCATATGTTAAACCACGTGCAGGAACGACTGCGATGCTTAAATATGATTTGCCTGTCTCTTCGGAAGAGTTTTGCATAGGTCTTTTTAAAGCAAACGGTGCCTTTTTAACACCTGGATCTTGTTTTGATATTGAAAGCCATGTTCGAATTGGATATGCATGCAAAACGGAAACATTACAAAAAGGTCTTGAAAAAGTATCTGAATACCTACAAACATTTAAATAATATATAATGAAGTAGCTTTTAATTTGCATCTAAAGATCACCTTATTATTTGATAGGGTGATCTTTAATTTACGCATGCTAGGTAGGTGTGTTTTTGCTATACTTATTCTTTTATTAACTAAAAGTTAAGGATGAACAAAGAGATGGATTCTTAAGAAAAAAGCTTAGTACATAAAGTTGTTGATTTTTCTACGTAAAGCATTTTGTCTTACTTACTGGTTTTTGAAAGCCTTAAGAGTAGTACATAACCAGTTTAGTTTAATAAAGGTAAAAACTCGCTTTATCTCTAAGACAGTTTTTACTAGGGAGAAGGGAACTATATTATATGAAAATGACAAAATTGATTGCAAATACTTTATTGCTGGTAGTATCCGTGCTTTGGGGATCTGGCTTTGTAGCAACAAAAGTTGCTTTGGATGCCAATGTATCTGCAGGGTTTATTAACTTTTTTCGAGGACTAATCTTTGCTTTTTTTATATTTCTTCTTTTTTATAAGAAGATATGCAAAATGAATTTAAAAGAATTTAAAGCAGGATTAATTGTAGGATTACTTAATTTTGGAGGTTATATTACACAGACTGTAGGTGTTAAGTACACCACTCCTTCAAATAGTGCCTTTATTACAGCAGCATATGTAGTTATAGTTCCAATTATAGCCTGGGGGATTTATCGAAAGAAAATAGAGATAAAAAGTTGGATTTCTATTGCTTTTTGTTTACTGGGCATGGCTATACTTACAGGGGTAATAAACAAGGAATTAACGATAAATGTAGGTGACATTTACTCTCTTGTTTGTGCATTATTTTGTGCCGGTTGTATTGTGTATTTAAGTTACGGAGTCAAGGCTGTGGATGTAAGTATCATATCCTTTATGATGGCAATGGTACAAGCAATTGGTGGATTAATATTTTGTCTACTAATTGAGAGGGAGCAATTTGTTTATATTGATTGGTCTGTAGCAATTGTTCCTTTGTTATATATGGGAATAATGTGTTCATTTGCTGCTCAAACTATTCAAGTTTTAGCTCAAAAGCACACTTCTGCAACCTCTGCTGCATTAATCCTAATGCTTGAGGCGCTATTTGGAAGCGTCTTCTCGATCGCTTTTGGCTTTGAAACATTTACATTCAAATTACTTTTAGGTGGAATCCTTGTTATGTTTTCTTTAGTCATAATGGAAATCAAATTACAACCATTATTGACAAAGGCCCTTAGTAATTTTAAAGGATAATTAAATAGATAACTTTATCCTCAAATTTAAACTAAGCCATGATAATGCTGGGACAATTACTACATAAGATACGAAAATTTTTTGTGGAGATCTAATCTGCTGAAATTTGTATCAAGTGATCAGTTATAGATAAACTCAGATAATTGGAAGGTACTTATTAGCTTGGGCCAAATTCAAAATATACATATCTACTTTTAAACTAATATAGTACTCGATTTTACAGTGAATGACTCATAATCCAGCTTTAAAAGAGTTTATTTCATCACAGAGCAAATTTCAGTATAAATATCTAGGGAAAAACCGAAATTCATCTTCCTTTTACCCAACCTTATTAAGTGACAAGTGTGTAGAAGCTATGATATGTTAGCATCTCTACATATTATCTAAAAATAAGAAGATGAGGTGTTTGAATATGAATAAAGCTGAATTAGTAGATGCGGTTGCAACAAAATCTGAACTAACGAAACAGGATTCAAAAAAGGCTGTAGATACGTTATTTGAAACGATTTCTAATACGCTTGCCAAAGAAGAAAAAATTCAATTAGTTGGATTTGGTACATTTGAAATACGTGAACGCGCAGAGCGTACAGGTCGTAACCCTCAAACAGGTGAACAAATGACAATTCCGGCATCTTTTAATTCTTTTCCTGCTTTTAAACCAGGAAAAGAATTAAAAGATGCCGTTAAATAAATATGACTTATAATCAAGCCCCTTCTAGAGATAGACTTCTAAAGGGGCTATTTTTCATGGTAAAAAACTTCTCAATACCTACATCTAAATATTACTTAAACGAGGTTTCTATTTTTTTGTAAGAAGGCACTTAGCAGTTATGAAGATTGACTATTCTCTAACCTAGTGGGATTTTTCCCCTTAACCTGTTTTAACGTCGCTACTATAAGAAAGCTAACAATTACTAATAAAAGCCATGAACTTACCTTTCCTAGATGAACGAGACTCCATGCATCGGCTTGGTATGGATATTCCCAAGCTCCAAAGAACGTTGCGATATTTTCGGCTAGCCATATAAAAAATCCGATGAGCAAAAAAGAAAGTGCAAGTGGCATACGGTAGCGAGTTCCATTAACTTCGTATGTGACCCACGATTGCCAAAAGACGATAACTACGAGTCCAGATAACCACCACCGAACGTCAATCCAATAGTGGTGGATGAAAAAATTTAAATAAATCGCAGCTGCAAGAGGTACAACTATCAAAAACGGTGGCCACTTAACCAGCTCAACCTTAAACCTTCTCCATGCCTGGCAAAGATAACTCGCCACACTCGCATACATAAATCCACTATACAAAGGCACTCCGGAAATTTCAAAATATCCATTATCTGGATAAGACCAAGAGCCCATATGTACCTTGAAAAGTTCAAGGGCAAGTCCAATAAGGTGGAATACTGTGATAACTTTTAGTTCATCCCGTGTTTCAAGTCCAGAACGCACCATCCACCACTGCATCAGAAGGCAGATAAGGAGTAGCCAGTCATACCTTGATAGGAAGGGAAGTGGCATGGCTTGCGTAAAAGCCAAAGAGGCAAAAATAACGACAGGAAACAAACATGATAGGGCCTGCTCCCAACCAAAACGAACCAGTTGTTTTAGTGCTCTCATAACTTGTGCCTCCAAAGGTTCTTTCTAGATATATGTAAGGGCTGCTTGGTATAGTAACTAAATAATTTTAGAGCTATGTACATAGGTTCACCAACGAATAATGTTATTTTCCTTTCCATATTAAATAGTTCTACTTTATTAATTTTAGGTTTCTTCATCACTCCGATATTCTAAAATATCCCCGGGTTGGCATTCTAAAGCTTTGCAAATTGCTTCTAAAGTTGAAAACCGAATTGCCTTTGCCTTTCCATTTTTCAATATAGAAAGATTGGACATTGTTATTCCAATCCTCTCCGAAAGTTCTGTAACACTCATTTTCCTTTTAGCCAGCATCACATCAATATTAATGATAATTGCCATGTTAATCACCTCAGACTGTTAAGTCATTTTCTGATTTTATATCAATCGCTTCTTTCAGCAATTTTTGAAGGACAGCAGCAAAGACGGCGATCACCATAGAGGCGAAAATAATGATCAATCCAATTGGTATGAAACTTGGAGGGTCAACTTTTTTCGCCATGAGGTAGTAGAGTGGCATACCTAGCAGGTACAAGGCACTAATCGTGATGGAACAATATTTTATATTCTTTAAAGCCTTTACGGATAATTCAGAAAACGCTTGGTTCTTATCAATATAGCTTAAAAGTTTAAAAGCTTGATACAGAGCACAGTAAAAAGGTATTGCTGCCGTGTACATATCGATTAAAACGAGAGATTTTATATAAGCAATATCTGGATATAATTCTTCAGAAAAATTCCCAATCTTAGGCACCAAGAAGATGCACAAAGCAAGAACCGGAATTCCAATAAGAATAACAGCTATCTTTAAAAAAAGTGTTGTTCCTTGTTTCATAAAAAGCACCTCACTTATTTATTGTCTGTTCGAATTTAACATAAAATTTATTGTTTAACAATAAATTATTGTTGTTTTTTATTATATTATTATTGATAAGGAATATAAAAAGCATTTCTCATGACAAAGAAATGCTCTATAAATGTAAATATTCATTTTATAATCTCATCAACTAACCTGCACCGATAATTGATAAAGTTACGCCAAAAAAACATAATAGATGAGGATCGACGATGTATGGAATATAGTAACAATAACGAAATAAATACTGATTAATAAATGTAGTGATTATTTCTTAGATACATGTAGCTGCTTCAGCAAACTTGCTAGTTCACTCAAAAAATAAAAGAGAAACGATACTCCAGGAGGGAGGATTAGATGGTCATAGAATATGTGCTCTTTTTTATATTGGTAATTAGACTAGTTCTATTATACGTACAATTTATTTCTATAAAATATTTTTTGCACTAGAACCATTAACCCAAATTCACTTTATAGTCTATAATCCCTATCCCTAAGGGATTATTTACATAAAAGTTGGCTTCCAATAAAATAAATGCTAGTTATATTTAGAGGAATATGTTAAAAAAACTTCATAGGCCTAGTACATATTATGTAACTAGGGCATTCATGTAAACCTATTGTTAAATGCCTAATTTTTTAATGAAGGAGTGAGATTGTTGAAAAAGAGAATCTGTATTATTGGTAGTGGGGTAGCCGGACTGAACTTAGCTTATTCTTTAAGGAATGATTTTGATATTACGGTCATCGAACGTCAATCACCAGCTCAGATTAGAAGAGGTAGAATCATGTCCACCCAGGTACATTTTGGTCCAACCCGGACTCGTGAAACACGCTTTAATATGCCAGCATGGGGAGAACAATCCCTTATTGAGAGTATTCATATTACAATTGGAAATCAGAAACTATTTGTAGGAAATTTGCAAAAACCTGCATTATCTGTTGATCAACGTTTATATTACTCGCGTTCTATTAAAGATCTTGTAGAACAAGGAGTTTTTTTCCGTTTCGAAAAGGTAGATAAAGAGAATGTGGAAGTAATAATAGATGAATTTGATCTAGTTATTGATTGTACAGGGAAAAATGGACCTCTTTTGCCGTTTTCGATTGAAGAGGATCTTTCTCCTTTTAAAATTCCTCAGCGAAAATGTATCGTTGGTTATTTTACAGGTATAAAAGCAAACACTCCTCTGGGAGTGAGCGTAACGGTTCTTCCAGAGTTAGGTGAAATGTTTGAAATACCTGCAGTAACAGAGCATGGACCTGCTACTATACTGTTCATTATGGCAATACCAAATAGTGATTTAGACGTATTTAAAGGAATAAAAAGTGCAGAAGAGTTTACGCTTAAAATGAGAAACACAGTTCAACAGTTTTTCCATGAAATTTATAACCGAATTGATGGAAAAAATTTCGCTTTACGTGATAAAAATAGCTTTCTTCAAACTGCGTTAACACCTGTTGTCCGAAAGCCATATCTCATGTTTAAAAATAAGCTGGTAGTCGGCTGTGGTGATAGTGTATTTCTAAACGATCCTATTACGGGCCAAGGTTGTAATCTCTCTTCTTACTGTGCTGAACAATTGTATGAAACCCTTATCGAATACAAAGATTCTAAGTGGGATGTAGAAACAGGAGAGTCTTATTGGAATCGAACGAAACAGTATGTAAAAGAGGTAACTGAATGGACAAATGCCATGACGAAACCATTACCTGAGCATGTTGTTCAATTGTTACTTCGGGGTGCACAGGACCAAGTAACAGCAAATGAAATTGCTGAATGGTTTGCCAATCCGACAAAAGCGTATGAAGCGTTTACTTCAACAACAACGATACATTAAAAAAGTCAATGGCCTCGATGAACGGGGGCATACCATGTTAAAACTAACGGAATAGATACTGATTATTGATCGAAGTAGCTACCTTTTGACTACTATGTAGCTACTTCAGCAAGCTTGCTTATCTACTAGTAAAAATAAAAAAGAACCCATTAAAATTAGTAGTTCTTTTTTGATATCATGGATTTTAAAAAAGATTAAATATCTTTTAACTTTTTAGCTGGATTTCCTGCCATAATAACATTACTTGGAACATCCTTTATTACCACTGAACCAGCAGCAATAATTGAATTATCACCAATTGTAACACCTGGTAAAATGGTGCAACTTCCACCAATCCATACATCATTACCGATCTTGATAGGTATTGCATAGCCACTTTTATTTCTATCTTTAGGTTCTATAGAATGACTAGCTGTATAAATACCAACATTTGGACCAATCATGCAATTGTCTCCAATAATCACTTCAGTCATGTCTAAAATTGTACAATTATATCCCGCATAGATATTGTCACCAACATGAATGTTATAACCTAAATCACAATGGAAATTATGTTCGAGGCTAGGGTGATCTCCGACACTTCCAAAAAGTGTCCTAATAATCTCTTCTTTTCTTTCAAATTCTTCAACATCTGTATTATTAAATTCTTGAGTTAATCTATGGGCACGAATATTATCTCTTTTTAGTTCCTCTGTTCCCCTTTTATAATGAATTTTCAATTTATCTTTCATAAAAGAAGGTACCTCACTTTGTCTTCATTATTTATTATGGCATACAAAATAACACGCCTATTATCTAGAAGCATAAGAAAGAGACTCTCTCTTCCTCAGATTCTCTGTAATTAAAGATGCTACTATTTAAAGTGCAGTTACTAATAAATTTCTATATATTTACATATTTACATATTATCCTGTATTCAGTTTCTTTCTTCCTACACGTACTAATTATTAAAAAATAGGAGGGGTAACTGAAAATAATACAACCGCATTCTGGTCAAAAGTGTTCTCCCATTTGTGCCTTAAGTTGGTTGGTATTTTTACACTGTCTCCTTTATCTAAGACATATTCTTCTTCGTTTAAATATAATTTAATCTTTCCCTCCAAAATTAAAGCAATTTCCTCCCCTTCATGAGCTAAAAGCTTTTCAGAAGAAGTCGTATTGGGAGAAACGTTCATAATAACGGTTGCAAGGTTGCCTTTAAAATCTGGAGATAGCAATTCATAAGATAAGTTATCAACAATCATTTTCTTTCTCTGATCTTTTCTCACTACTAAGTTAGAGGTATTCGTTTCCTCCAAAAAAAACATAAACGTTGGTATATCAAGTTTTTTAGCTAGTATTTTAAGCGTTTGAATAGAAGGATTTGCAAATCCTCGTTCAATCTGACTTAACATAGAAGGAGTAATTTCAGCAAGGTTAGCTAACTCCTTGCTGCTTAACTTTTTAGCCTTTCTATATTTTGCAATTTTCTTTCCGATATCTATATTTTCCATTAAATTAACCACCTAATTAAACTTTATTTAATTAATTAAATATAACTTAACAAATTGAAAATGATATGCTAAAGTAAAAATTAAATTGTATTTAATTTATTTAATTATAATTCATATAAAAACGTATAACAAGCATCTTAGGAGGACAATATAAATGGAAAATTATGATGTAGAAACTTTAAAAGTGAATTATCCATTGCTAAACCATCTTATTTCTTTAGAAGAATTATTTTGGATAAACCCTAATCTTGAAGAGTTTGATTCGGGAATTACAAAGAGCCCAGTAACATTAGAGGATGTAAGAGATGCAGAAGAAAGGTTAAAGCGCTTTGCTCCCTATATTGCTTCTGTTTTTCCTGAAACTAAGGAATCAAATGGGATTATCGAATCCCCTTTAATAAGAATCCCAAATATGAAAAAACAACTAGAACAGGATTACAAGCAAACAATACAAGGTCAACTTCTTCTGAAATGTGATAGTCACCTTCCGATATCAGGTTCAATTAAAGCAAGAGGAGGTATTTATGAGGTTCTAAAATATGCAGAAAAATTAGCATTTGAGCATGGTTTGTTAAGCCTCGATGACGATTACGCAATATTAGACAGTCATATCTTTCGACAATTTTTCTCTAAATATTCAATTGTTGTAGGATCCACTGGGAACTTAGGACTTAGTATAGGTATTATGAGTGCAAAATTGGGCTTTCAGGTGACTGTTCATATGTCTGCAGATGCAAAACAGTGGAAAAAAGATTTACTTAGAAGTAAAAATGTTAACGTTATTGAGTATGAGGCCGATTACAGTAAAGCTGTAGAAGAAGGAAGAAAACAAGCAGCTGCTGACCCTACATACCATTTTGTAGATGATGAAAATTCACACGATTTATTTTTGGGATATTCGGTGGCGGCTTCTCGGCTGAGTAAACAACTGATGGAATTAAATATCACTGTAGATGAGGACCATCCTTTATTTGTTTACTTACCCTGTGGTGTAGGTGGGGGTCCTGGAGGAGTGGCCTTTGGTCTAAAATTAATGTTCCAAGATCATGTTCATTGTTTCTTTGCAGAGCCTACTCATTCTCCTTGTATGGTACTAGGCTTAATGACTGGCCTCCACGATCAAATTTCTGTACAAGAGATTGGAATTGATAATAAAACAGATGCAGATGGCCTAGCAGTAGGTAAAGCCTCTCGTTTTGTTGGCAAAGTCATAGAACCTTTTTTAAGTGGAAGTTACACGGTTAGTGATGAGCATTTATACAAGTTATTAAAACAACTTGTTGACACTGAGAATGCTCAATTGGAACCTTCAGCACTTGCAGGAATGATAGGACCTGTTAAATTGCATCAGCAAGGAATGGATTATTTAAACAATCACAACCTTACTGAAAAAATAAATAAAGGTACGCACATTGTATGGGGCACAGGTGGAAGTATGGTTCCTGATAACATAAAAAAAGACTATTATGATAAAGGAATAAAAGCTTCTCGTAGTTAAGAGGGTGTATCATTAGAGAAAGAACATATTCATCAGAACTTCTAGGATTTTAATTCGTTATAAAGAGATATATTGAAATGTAAAGTAAAAAGAAGCCTTAGTTCTTTATACAACAAGGCTTCTTTTTCATGAGTTTCTTCTATATTATATTGTTTTTATTAAGATACAGATTTAAGTTTCTCTGTTAAACGTAAAAAAGCTTCTTTATCTTTATTCTTTAAGGAATGATCAACTTTCTCTAGAATTTTATTTCTTTTGAAGTCATTCATAACTTGATTTAAAAACAATTCAGCCAACATTTCATCACGTAAATTTGGATCAACTCGATCCATTCCGTTAAGTACATTATTTTCCATAAAGCGTCAACCCCTTTATCTTTTCTCTTTTGCAAACAGTATTCCCTTTTGCACTTTTTTTATGCAAGGTTGATAGATGAAGTGAGATATAGAATAATATGCATAATTAAGCTTCTATTTTCTTTAGAATATTTTTCATATGTCTTCAATTAGATAAAAAAAGATATTACTACATAATTAATAACTAATTGATCACAGAGAGATGATAGTGACTAATCATTTACTTTATTTATTAGAGAAAAGAAAAAAACTAAATTTTGAAGAACGATGCTTTATTAATTAAACATCATTGAGGACAAATGACAATTCCTACTTTAAATCCTATATCAATTTATGTTCCCCTTCCCTTTTAATTAATTGTTCCATTCACTTTATTCCAACATAAATTTTATAATCATTTAGTATTAATATGTTTTTAATAAAGTTTATTAATTTAAAAATATAAAGTTAATTTATTTTATACAAAGAAGTAAATAGATAAACTTACTTGTAAAAATAATAGTTAAATTAATAATGTTTATAAAAAAATTTACCATTTACTTAATCTATGTAGATTATTATAAATCAAAAATAATCTTTACTTTAAAGCGTTAAAACGTTACCATGTTATTAGATAATCTTTCTTTTATTGCTATTCCTTTGCCCAAAAAACACAAACCATATATAGTGGTTTGTGTTTTTTGTTCTTACAGATAGCATCAAATCTACTTAATTACATATTTAGATTTGATTTTTATGTTAATAAAGAACCACTTTAGATGAATCTAGTAAAAATTTATTGTATTTGAAACATCATAGTAAAATAATAAAAAGAGAAGAAAGGAAAAATAAAAAGTGATTAATAACATATCTTTGTGAGATTAATCCTTTTGAAAGGGATGGGCACGTTTGAATCTTAAACAATTACAATATTTTCGATTATTAGCTAAAACGGAACATTTTACAAGGACAGCTTCGCAGCTATTTATTACACAGCCCAGTCTTAGCCAAGCTATTTCAGAACTTGAAAAAGAGTTGGGTGTTAAGCTTTTTGAAAGAAAAGGGCGTAATGTAAAGTTAACCAAATTTGGACAATCGTTTTTACCGTATGTTGAGAAAGGACTAACTGAAATTGAAAAGGGGGAGAAAAACCTTCAAAAATTGATAAGTACAACCTCTGGTGTAATCGACCTTGCCTTTATTTATTCACTGGGAACCAATTTTGTACCGTCATTGATTCAGCAGTTTGTAAACGAAAACTCTAATGCGGAAATTGCTTTTTCCTGTTATCAGGGGACAACACAAATGGTCATTAAAGGTCTCAAGGAAGAAAATTATGATATTGCGTTTTGCACTAACATTGAAAACGAACCAGATATTGAATTGCTACCGCTTGCCAAACAAGAGATTGTGTTAATCACTGATAAGAATCATCCACTGACAGAACGCGAATTTGTTGAATTAAAAGATATTGCAGGTTACAAGCTTGTCTGCTTTAATAAAAACAGTGGTCTGCGACCGATTTTAGATAAATTGTTTGCAGGAGCAGGGATTGTCCCTGAAATTTCCTGTGAGGTAGCCGAAGATAATGCATTGATAGGTTTAGTCGAAGCAAATCAAGGTATTGGGATTCTTCCGCTTGTTTCCACATTGAACTATTTTGATATAAAAATCCTTCCTACTAAAGAGCCTATTTATCAGCAGTCTATTTACATGGCAATTAGAAAAAATAGATATTTGCCTCCAATTGTTCAACGGTTTCGAGACTTTATCATAGAAAATAATAATCAGCAAATTTGATTGAAATAGTAATTAAAAGAGAGCTAATTATAACAAAGATAAACTGTTATAATTAGCTCTCTTTGTTTCATTAATAATAAATACACTTTGTTTTGATAAATTATAGGCAAAACCTATAAGTGAATAATAATTACCAATTGGATTATTGATTGCAACGTATAATAAAATGATTTCAAAAGGCAGTAAGTTCATATTTAATTAAGTTTTTTAAATGATTAAATTGTAATCGTTTCCATAGGTATTGGTTATAAAGAAGTTAGATTAATCTAACTTAGGTATTAAAAATAAGGATAATATAAGGGAGTTTTTTATGGCAGATCAATGACGAATTGATGGAAGAACTCAATTAATAGGATTAATTGCAACCCCGATTGGACACTCTTTATCACCGGTGATGCATAATACGTCATTTCGTAAACTAGGTCTTAACTACGTTTATATGGCTTTTGAAGTGGCGAATCAACAAATAGAAGATGTATTGGCAGGATTCCGTGCACTAAACTAAACATGCGTGGTTTTAACGTGTCTATGCCTAACAAAATGAAAATCTTACCTTACTTAGATGAGGTCACACCAGCTGCAAGATTTGTTGGTGCGGTAAACACCGTCGTGAATGAAAATGGGAAATTAATTGGCTATAACACAGATGGTATAGGGTATGTACGTGGATTAAAGGAAAGTGGTGTAGACATTCAAGGAAAGAAAATGACACTTATAGGCGCGGGAGGTGCTGGCTCCGCTGTAGCGATTCAATGTGCTATTGACGGTGCATCTGAAATTCACATTTTCAACCGGGAGGATGAATCATATCTACGGGCTTTAAAAAATGCGGACATTATTAACAATGAAATCGATGGTAATTGTAAGGCAACGGTTCATCATATCGAAGATACAGAACTTCTTAAATCATTTATTGGAAGCAGTGATATTTTAACAAATGCAACCGGGGTTGGGATGAATCATCTTGAAGGACAGAGTATAATCCCAGACTCATCATAGCTTCGTCCAGAGTTAATCGTTTCAGACGTTGTGTATAATCCCCGAAAAACGAAATTGCTTGAAATAGCTGAATCTGTTGGCTGTAAAGCAATCAATGGATTGGGCATGATGCTATGGCAGGGAGCTAAAGCATTCGAACTTTGGACATGTCAAGAAATGCCCGTTGATTATGTAAAGGAACAAATGTTTTAAAAAACAGAAAGGAAGTGACTATCTTGGAAAAGCCAAAGAAAAAGGGAAATTTAGTGACAGTACTTAGTGCTGAAGAGGCTATAAAGTATATTCCAAATGAAGCAATAGTTGCTATCTGCGGAGCTGGTGGGGGTCTATTAGAGCCTACTAAGCTTATAGAAGCATTGTCAAAAAGATATGAAGAAACACATTTGCCAAAAGATTTAACGTTTATCCATACAACAGGATTAGGCGACCGGGCGGACAGAGGAATGTCACCACTTGCCAAAAAAGGACTAGTACGAAAAATAGTTGGAGGACATTGGGGACAATCCCCAAGACTCTGTGAAATGGCTGAAAATAATGAAATCGAAGCATATAATTTCCCGCAAGGTGTACTTTGTCAATTATTTAGAGCTGCCGCAGCTGGACAGCCTGGAATATTAACCCATGTTGGCTTAGGTTCATTTATTGACCCACGGCAAAAGGGTGGAAAACTAAATGATTGTACCAAAGAAGATCTTATTAAATTAATGGAAATTAATGGTGAAGAGTGGCTGTTCTATCCAGCGATTCGACCTGATGTTGCCATTATCCGCGGAACAACTGCAGATCGTGAAGGATATATCAGTATGGAAGATGAAATTGCGTATCTGGATACTTTAGCGATGGCCCAGGCTGTTCATAACAATGGAGGGCTTGTCATTGCACAAGTAAAAAGAGTAGTAAAGTCAAATACTCTTCATCCAAAATCAATAAAAATTCCAGGCTACAACGTCGATATTGTCGTTGTTGATGAAGAACAATCACAGCTGTACACGGGTGGAGTTAATCGTTTTATGTCGGGAGATTATATCGCGGAAACAAGTGAAGTTACCCGGCTTCCGCTTAATCATCGAAAAATGATCGCTCGGCGTGCATTGTTTGAAGTTAAACCAGGAAATGTGGGAAACGTTGGTGTTGGAATTGCCGATGGAATTGGAAGTGTAGCTCGTGAAGAAGGTGTTGATGAACAATTTACCTTAACGGTGGAAACTGGACCAATCGGCGGTGTCACCGCACAAGGCATTTTCTTTGGAGCAAGTATCAATACCCATGCATTGTTAGACATGCCTTCACAGTTTGACTTTTATGATGGCGGTGGTCTTGACGTCTGCTTCTTAAGCTTTGCAGAACTGGACCAAGCAGGAAATGTCAATGTGCATAAATTTAATGGGAAAATCATGGGCACAGGCGGGTTTATAGATATTTGTCAAAATACAAAAAAGATTGTTTTTTGTGGAACACTGACAGCCGGCGGCCTTAAAACGAAGATTGAAAAAGGTAAGCTGCAAATTGAACAAGAAGGCCGATTTAAGAAACTCCTTCCTCAACTTGAAGAGCTTACTTTTAATGGAAGGGATGCATTAAAAAGGGGGCAGGAAGTTCTCTATATCACGGAAAGAGCCGTTTTCCGCTTAACAATAGACGGACTGGAATTATGTGAAGTAGCACCTGGAATTGATATAGAAACTCAAATCATTGAGAAAATGTCATTTAGACCTCAAATTTCTGCTGATTTAAAAGAAATGCATAGCAGATTATTTTTTGCGGATGATATGGGAATTAAAAATGATTGGGAGCAAATGGAAGTATAAGAGATTTGTTCATACTATATTAAATGATTGCTAGGAGGAAGATTATGAGTAAGAAAGTTCCTTTTGAAGTAGGAGATACGGTTTCTTATACCAAGACAATTAGTGAATCAGATGTTTATTTGTTTGCTGGGATTACCGGCGATTTTAGTCAAATGCATATGAATGAAGAATTTATGAAAACAACGCCATATAAAACGCGGATTGTACATGGGGTATTAACTTTTGCACTTGGAAGTACGGCATCAACATTAATTCAAACCCAGGCGAGAGCAGAAATGCCAAGTGTGTCCTATGGCTACGATCGTTTACGTTTTACAAGACCAGTATATTTTGGCGATACAGTTACAGCTGTTTATACGATTACTGAAGTTGATCAAGAATCATTGAAGTCATATGCCAAGGTTGAAATTTACAATCAAAATAAAGAATTGTGCGTGGTGGCCCAGCATATATTAAAGTTTTTTGAAAATTAAGCAATGCAAAGGAGTGAGATAAATGAAAATCTGTGTACTTGGCGCAGGTGCTTTAGGAAGTTCCATTGGTGGCACTCTGGCGGAGGCAGGGCAAGACGTTTATTTAATAAATCAACGGGCCGATCATGTGAATGCAATCAATACAAAGGGGCTGATTCTTAGGGATGGAACGAATGATAGGGCTGTTAGGGTAAATGCCCAAACAAACTGTGAGGGAATTGGAGTAGCAGATCTTGTAATAGTATTGGTGAAGTCTTTTCATACAAGAAATGCGATTGAAAATGCTTCATCCATTATTGGGGAAGATACATTGGTCATGTCATTGCAAAATGGTCTTGGAAATGAGGAAACCATTGCCGAGGTTATTGGCAACGAGCGTGTTATCGGTGGAAAAACTTATGTTGGCGGCGTATTACTTGGACCAGGACATGTGATTGCCGGAACAAAGGGAAAGATTACTTTTATTGGTGAGATGAATGGCGAAAAAACAAAAAGGATTCAGAGAGTCGCAGATATATTGACAAAATGCGGGTTATTAACAGAGGTTAGTGGTAATATCACAGGAATGATTTGGGACAAACTTTTAATTAATGTGGCAACGGGGGCTTTATGTGGTATTACGAAATTACCATATGGAGATTTATACCAACTTCCTGAAATTAGGAATTGTGCTTTTGAAGCTATTTTAGAGGGTATAAATGTTGCTAAAGCAAACGGCGTTATTTTATCAACAGAGGATCCCGAAGATATTTGGTTGAAAGCAGCAGCAGGATTACCATATGAATTTAAAACATCCATGCTGCAAAGTCTTGAAAAAGGCCAAAAAACAGAAATCGATTATATCAATGGAGCAATTGTCCGATGGGGAGAGAAAAGTAATGTCGCAACACCAGTTAATAAAGCGTTGGTTGCGAACGTAAAAGGAATTGAGACTTGGATGGAAAAATACATAAATTCATGATAAGGAAGGATGACTGAAATTTGGCCTATCAGAAAAAAGCATATCTTGAACATTCAGCTATTCGTGTAAAGGATATTGATTGGCACATTCGTTTTTTTAAAGAGGCATTAAATATGCCGATTCGCAAAATAGATGGGGGAAAAGATAACCCTAGACAAGTATGGACTATTGGTGGAGTTCAACTGATCGCAGACCCTAACTTCTCAGGTGTCGAAGGAAGACTGGCGCATTTAGGAATCATGGTGGAAGATTTAGAGGCTGCTATGGAAGAAGTTTATAAATGGAATGTTACCGAATTACCTAAAGGACATAATTGGGTGGTGCTTCCGGATGGTTTAAGTCTGGAACTGATTCAGGCAAAAGAAGGTTCCGTTGAAGAAGCATTAACTGTATATCCATGGATTGAAGACTAACTATTTTAAATAGCATTGGAGTGATTATGATGGGAAAAGTACTGATGTTGCATGGGATAAACCATAATATGTTTGGAAAAAGAAATCCTAAAATCTATGGAACTATTACTCTTGATGAAATTAATGAGAGTATGTTTCAACTAGCTAAAGAGTTGAGACTTGAATTAGAGGTTTTTCAAACAAATTCAGAAGGTGAAATGATTAATCGAATTCATCAAGGGTATTTTGATAAAGTGGATGTAGTAATCATTAATGCTGGTGCATGGACCCACTATAGTTATGGATTAAGAGACGCTTTGGACATTCTTGAAGTCCCGTTTATTGAGATTCATATGTCTAATATTCATGCCCGAGATAAATTTAGACATCATTCTGTATTTGCGGAAATTGCCCAGGGACAAATTTGCGGTTTTGGCTTTGACAGCTATCTTTTAGCGTTAAGAGCTGCAAAAACCTTAATGGATGAAAAAAATAGAAAAGGAGAACTTAGTACTTCTATTTAGAAGTAAACAAAAAATGGAAATGTCTAATCTCAAATAGTATGAAGAAGTTAATCGTCTATCTGGTTCTGGTATAAAAAATTCAATTTACTTTCAAGCACTTTGAATTTTTCACATCAGAGCCATATTTATTTTTATACTTTCTAAATCCATGCTGCTATATCATCTATTACAAGTGAATGATAAAGTATCTTGTTAAAAGTAAAGGTTAAACCTTTACTTTTTTTATGGGCAAATATGGAGATTTTCTATTGTGTATATTATAATACAACCTTTTATGCTAACTGGAGTAAATATATAAAGTACATTGATTTTGTATTTTTAATTAAATTTATCTTATTAAAAACATATTAATATCAAGTAATTATACAATTACTGTTTAATTACCTTTAATATATGAATTTATTAAAAGAAAGATAGAAGATAAGATAGTATTTAACAAGAAATAAAAGCATCTATTTGTCGTCACTTAGTATAAATAGTAAAACTTTAATAATATATAAAGTACTTTATCATTTACCTATTAAATTATAGAAATTATGGGTAAGTTATATTTTTTTATGAGTAGAATCAATTACAATATTTATTTTTAAATTTTTTATGTATAAGAACATTTTATAAAAGAACAACATCTTTGGTTTTATTTAACTAATAACAAAAAAAGAAAAAAGCAATCAAATAATTATAGTCTAATTTGATTGCTTTTTTTGCATTAATTTACTTGTTGTTAAGTAGCGTTTCACCGCCACTGAAATGATTGATGCTTATCTCTTCGATCATTACTTGTACAACTTTTATAGGTCTTCTTTTGAATCCTTTTTACTTTTTTTACCGGCGAAGTTTGTCCCAATTACACCAATGATAATCATAATTCCGCCAATTAAGTGATAAAAATGAAACGCCTCGTTTAAGAATAAAACACCGGCAATAATGATAATTAGCGTAGCAACGTTACTGAAAACACTCATTTGAGCTGCTGCTATTTTAGACAAAGCATAGTTTGAAAGGTATGAGGTCCCAAGTGATGACAATATCCCTAGATATAAAATAGCTAATAAAAATTTTATGTTTGAAAATGGTTGAAAAAACTCTCCTGTTGTTCCTTCAATCACATGGTTTCCAATTGCTATAACATTAAACGCTATAAATCCAAACAATGTCATGATATACGTTATGGTTAATAAGGAATAGCGTTGTGTAAGCTTTCTTGCTAGAACATTATACAAAGCATTTGTGATGGCAGATATGATAATAAATGCACTACCGACTAAATTCGCTGTTTCAGCCCCTGATCTACTCATCATCATCAAGTAAATAACTCCAATTACTGATAAAGAATCTAGAACATTTATATCTCATGTATTAAACAGTGTCCCCTCTATTGCTTTGATATACCGATCTGCTGATTTCTGAACAGCTTGTTCTGCATTTTCCATTACTACTCGATTAAATGCATTATAAATACGGTTAAACGATAAATCTTTAACTTTATCTGCCATCTCTCTTACTTTGCTTGCTGGAAGTGGAATGAAATTTGGGTAACTGTACATAAAGCTTACCCACTGACGGTCGGCAGCTACTTGCATAATATCACCAGTAAATAAAATTCCTTTATTATTGTCTCCATTTTTCCAATGTAAGACAGCTCCTCCTTTAAAATGACCGCCCAGTCGGTATAGAATTATACAATTTGTTAATTCAAGGGATTCGCCTGACCAAAATTTAATTTTATCACTTTGTCGCACTATCCACTCCTTATCATCCTCATGGATGTAGATAGGGGAATTAAATGTCTCTGCCCATTCAACTTGTGTAGAGTAATAATGTGGATGAGAAAGAGCAATTGCTTGGATTCCACCCAAATTATTAATTTTCTCGATAGTTTTCTCATCTAAATATGTAATACAGTCCCATAACATATTAAAGCCTTGATTTTGGATGAGAAAAGCTGTTTGACCAATTGCAAATTCAGGACTTGTTGTAATACTATATAAATTTTCCTCTTCCTGAAGAATTTCATTTTTAAAAGAGTTACCTTGTTGCATAGCTTCTAATGTTGTCCATGATTGTCCTAAAGGATTTACGTATTGTCTCTCCTCATTACAAATCAGACAATCTACTGGAGCTTCTTGTCTTTGAGGATATTGGACACCGCATGTAGTACAAATATAATTTGGCATATGTTTACACTCCCTTTCTTTATTTTTAATTCAAATGACACCATAAATAATCACTAATTTTTATAAAGTAGACTTTTTTATAACTGCCTTAACAAAAATGTGCGTTTTTGTTAGGGTGATTAATGATATGCTTTTAACTTAGTAAACTTGCATAGTAGCTATAACAACAATAATATTTGTAACAATATTCGGTAGAGGAGAGAATTAATATGAAGGTTGGCTACATGCGTGTGTATACATCTTTAGTTAACATAATGGATTTTTCCGGTATACATCACAAAAAAGAACCCCTATGGGAGTAGGGGTTCTAAAAGAGTCACTTTTATAGAATATGCAGCTCTTATACATATGCTTG
>NZ_JAIQVD010000020.1:0-32282 GCF_035064545.1 Bacillus sp. ILBB4
GTCGCCTTTAACGAGCGTACAAAACGAGAAACCGTGCTTTTGGACACATTAAATTTCTTCATAAGTGTTTCAGAACGTATCGCTTGAATGCCCGTAGCCATTAGGTTATAGATGACGTGATCAAGCATTTCCATTCTTTTTTTAGGAAATTCTTTATGTATGGCTGATTGATGTTGTTTAAAGTGGGTACGAAGACTTTCTAAAAACTCTTCTTTCTTTGTCCGAAGTGTGGACTTGTGGGTCCATAACCATTTGAACCGCCCATTGAAGGTATCTACATCTTTTAGATAACAGGTTAATATTTTTGTCATTTGTTCATCGTCTCCTTTAAGGAACACAAAAAAGACACTGTTTCCCTGAAGAAAGGAAAACAATGCCTTGATTTTGATGAACTAAGCCCTTGAAATAGATGTCAATTTCATATAAAATAAAACCATAAGTTTTATTTTATAGAAAAATTAACTCTATTAACAAGAGACTTCGACAAGTGTTTTCCCTAGTGCGTTAGGGGGAACGGTTTAAGTGTGTTGGTCGCACTACTTAAACAGTTGAAGTCTTTTTTCTATTCCGGTCATTTTTGTTAGTTTTATTATAGCGTTAATTAATCTCATAATTCAATAAAAATTAGTAATATATCTCAAAAGAATTCTTTTGAACTGTTTTTCCTTAATAATAAATTTGTTTTATTATACAATTCATTTTAATATATTGAGGAGGGTCAAAAAAATACCCTTCCTCATATATTAAAAATATGTTATAATTAATAAATTTTATAATCGGATTATAACACTATAATAATAAAAAGCTTCTACTATCCCTAGTAGAAGCTTTTTATTATTTACCCATTAATTTTTCCCACCATGTTTTTTTCTTTTCTAACTCTGCACTAGCAGAAGCTTCTTCAATCATTCTTTTACTTTCTGATAATCCTTTTCTTAATTCTCCAATCAACTCAGCATCTTTTCTGTTTATCATTTGCTTTAATTCTTGGTTGGTTTGACTAACTTTCTGTAACTCTTCTACTAACTTTTGATTAAATTGCATTTGCTGTGTCATCTGTTGTTCTTGTTGTTGTAACATTTTTCTTATTTCACTCAGCTCCTCGTTTATAGAGATAGAACCTTTCTCTTCTTGATTTTTGACTGTAATAGTTATAGGAAGCCCATCACTTGCCAAGTTATCGTTTACATCTTCTTTTAATAATCCCTCACTATAAAGTTCACGGATTTTCTTTAATAGATCTAGTGATTCAATACTTATTTTATAGCGTCTACCTTCTTTTTTGAAATTCAAAAACTGTTCATGATTAATTAGATATCTTTTTAATGTTTCAGGAGGAATATTGGTATATTCAGATGCTTCTGGTACACCAATGAAATTTGCGCTTTCAGAATTATTCATTTAATCCACCACCATTTATTAGTGTTTTATGTACATTCACTCAGTTCACAGTCATTCACATATGAATTTTATAAAGATTCATTCGGTTCACAGTCGTTCATTCAAGGTATTTGCTTATGTTCAATCAAATCACTGTTATTTACCTGCTGGGTTTATGAATATTCACCCGATTCACAGTCATCTATTCATTTAATTTTATATGATTTCGACAAAAAATCAACAATTCCTGTTTTGAGTTTGTATATATGGTTTATTTTATGAACTGTTGCGACTCTAGTTTAACTTAAGTTCTACTAGGGTGAATATCGGTGTGTTTCGTGGTGAATGTATGGTGAACTTATGTGTTTTTTAGTTGAACTTGTGTTTTAGGGGTGGGGAGAGTGATCATCAAGTGCGACTAAAGGTTAACTTGAGGTTTTTGATGACACCAATCGCTGTTTTATAGAAATAGGGAGAATAACACAACAATGAATTAATAGCAGTTCAAGTTTTGTCAGATGGGCATTCGAACAGGTAGGAGTGACTGTTGGTCCGATGTCAGGCGTAACAACCGATACACTCAAAACGCAAGGGCAAGAAGAGGTCGAAGTCATTGCTGAATTTACAAATCATCTTGTTATAAAAGATGAAAACGTCGACGATCAGACGCATGACATTATTAAAGTTTTTCTACGAAAAGAAGAGAATAAATGGATGGTTTATAGTATCGAAGAATTGAAAACAGAAATCATGAAATGAGGTGGATTAGGTGGCATTTAAAAAGCAACTGGAAGACTATCGGTTCAATTTAAATCGCAATCGATCATGGAAGTATACAGCCGTTTTAATCTTTTTCTTTATCGGTTTTTTATCCTTACTGACATCAAAATTCTACTTAAAAACAGAAGATCCGTTGTACCATACCAAAACCTATGAGGCGGTTTCTTCTAACATAACAGGAACCGTAACCATTGAAAATCGTGTGTATCATCCGGCTGATAGCTCACTGGATATGGTGATCAAAATGGATCAAACCGATGAAGAGGAAGTAAGTTTTGTTGCACAAGAAAAAGCGAATCCAAGCGTAAAATTACCTGTTCAATTGTTGTATGAAGATGATGGCTATTACGTGGTAAGGATCAATGATTTATCTCCAAATTGGGAGGCACTAGCTTTTGATCTTTATCAAGAACATGAAGAAAAAGAAACGGTAAACGTAGATGACGTAACAAGTGATTCAGAAACAGATTCAACAGAAGAAATAGATGCTCATGCGTTAATTACGACACTCTATTCTGACCAACGAAAAACGAAAAGTGAAGAAGGAAAAGAAACAAAAAGCAAACAAGAATATGCACTTTTGGTCAATGATTTAGAGAAACAGTTTGTCAAAAAGAAAATGAAAAACTATGAAAAAGCAATCACGGTAGAAGCCAAACATAAACGTCAAACCCAACAAGAAATGAATGAGCTACAACGTGATATGAAGTATCAAGTAGAAGAGGAAAAAGCTGATACAGAATCAAAAATTGCGATGAAAAAGGATGCCATTCAATCGAGTGATGCAAGCATTCAGCTCTATAAAGATGAACAAAAAAGTTTACAAGAAAAGCTTCAAAAATTGAATGAAAAGCAACAAGATTTAGCCATGAAGTGAAAAAATACATGTTAACAGTAGGTCAACATGTGTTTTTTTGAGGTTCACAGTAGGTTCACATCACTGATTTTTTATGTTAACAGTAGGTTCACTTGGCAGGGTTTAGGTCAACAGTAGGTTCACATTCAACAGGTTTTCTTGTACCCACGGTTTCGCTAGGCTCTGCCTAGCCCCACACCTATGGTGGGGGCAAAAACCCCTTATGCTCTTCTCTCTTTTTCAGTGGAGAACCACAAATTACGGGAAAGGAACGAATGTAGTGGATATAATCATACGAAATGTAAGTTCAACCGCAATAAAAAAGATTGATGAAAAGGCAAAAGAAAAAAAGATTTCTCGTCAGGAATTTTTAAAAGGTCAGCTTGAAACGCTGGCTTTTTTTCATGAACAAACCAACAGGGAATTACAACTTGACAACATGCTAGAGAAAGTTCTTCAAATGATGGGGCAGTGCTCAACAACAATGGAAAATATGAATGACATTATGCATGAAATGATGGGAGGAGATGAACCATTATGATGAAAGAGCGTATGAAATTATCGTTACCACCTGAAGTGAAAAAATATATCCAATCTTATATGAAGGAGCATCACTTGTCATTTACAGGTGATGCGATTTCTCGTATCTGTCAGGAGTATGAGGAAGCGCAAAAGAGAAAGGATGATTCGATAAAAAAGATCGTAAAGAATGTTACTCAAAATATAGAGGATCTTTTTCAGAGGGAACGACTTCATATTAAAAAGAGTTGCTATATATGGAGCAAAATATTGAACGATCTACAAGGAACAGTTTAAAAGAAGTTGAGGATTATAGCATAGCAAAACGGGGGGAGCTTTTCGCTTCTCTATTGGAGGGATATGAAAAATGAATCCGTCCTCTGTTACACCAGGAGTCGTACTTAAAACGAAATTTGTTACGTCTGATAAGAAAGCATTTCAAGAGTACGTGGAGTACGTTGATCGTGACGATGCAAAGAAAGATCAAGAGGTACATGAAAAACTATTTTCTCTTTATCAAGACTATATGAATAACCCTGATAAGACGTCCTCTTTATTTACAGAGCACTCAAATCAGTTAAATGAATATGAGAAAAAAGAATTGAAAGGTTTATTTAAAATAGCACGAAAAAATAACAGTATCATGTGGCAAGATGTCATTACATTTCATAATCCTTGGCTCCAAGAAAATGGTTTATACGATGCTCATACTCATACAGTGGATGGGGAAAAATTAATGGACATTACTCATCAGTCTATGAAGGAAATCTTAAAAGGGAAAGGTTAAATGAGTCGGCTGTTGGGTCTGCTGCCATTCACTACAATACTGAGAACATTCATATTCATGTTGCGACAGTAGAACCACAACCTACACGTGAGCGAGGCAAAAGAAAACCCAAAACGTTAGATGCCATGAAATCAAAAGTGGTGAGTCAGATTCTTGAACGTGGGCAGGAGCAAAAAGAAATAAATGATTTAATCCGTAAAAACATGGTAGGCAGCAAGAAACAGGATTCCTCTTTTAAGTGGAGAAATCGAGAGCTTAAACCACTCTTCTTGCACATCTATAATCATCTTCCAGAAGATAAGAGACAGTGGCAATACAGTTATAACACGTTGAAGCCTTTAAGATCCTCGATTGATACATTAAGTGAAAAATATATTCAAAAGTATCATGGAAAAGAGTTTGAACAGTTTAATAAGAAATTGGATCAGGAGGTAGAGGCGTTAAGGAAGGCATACGGTGAATGGACATTTGATAAGAAACGGTACGAACATTATAAGCAAAACAAAACAGATGAATTATATAAGCGAGTGGGCAATGCTTTTTTAAGTGAAATGCGTGAGTATGATCGAAAACAAACATATATCAAAAAAGTATTAGCTTCTTCTAGGGCGAAGAAAAAGTCCTATTCGGCTAACCATCTATCTGTACACGTTTCGCTAAAGAAAATGGAACGTGCTTTTAAATCAGAATATGAAAGTTGGAAAAACCAAGAACATTATGAGCGTTTGCAAAAAGATATTGAACAAAATCGTGAAGTCGAAAGGGGTTATTAAAAATGGAGAAATACAGACATAAGGTGACAGTGGATGAAGAAACAGAGGCATACATTCAAGAGTATATGAAGGAACATAAACTTCGTTTTGCTTCAGAAGCGATTATTGATATTTGTGAGAAATATAGAAAGATTCAAGAGCAAGAATGGTCATTGAAATATATTTCTGAAGTCGTCAGCAATAGCCTACATGATGTCATTAAAGAAGAACTAAAAAAGATTCGTCTTGGCGCAAACAGTGCGGATAAAAACACACAAATTTTAATTGAGTATATGAATGGATTATTTGCTCATCATGGATTTAAAGGACTTATGACGACAAGTATGAGGGAAATGGATAGTACACGAATTGCAAGAGAAGTTGTCGAAAATCGTATTGCTCATCAACGTCAAAAGAAGGTTGATGCAGAAGACTCGAGAGGGAAACAACCATCTCATTGATGGATTTATATAAAGATAGTTTTAAAAATGTAGAGGAGGAATGGAATATGTTTTTTAACAAAGATTTAGTGTTAGCTTCAATTAAAGCTGTAGGAGAGGATCATGTCATTGTACAGTATCAAGACAAAGAGGTAGAGGTGAATTTAAGTCCAGAAGAAGCGAAGGAGTTTCATCAATATGTGGTGCATCAGGAGAATATGTTGGTACCCATGAATATTAAAACACAGAAGCTTTTTGTGGATTTAGAAGAACCTTGGTATGAACAAGAATTAGAAGAGCTTAGGGGGATCTCCTATCAAGAAGAGGAGGAAGAAGAGTAAAACCTATGCCAAGAAATCCGTCGAAGATAAGCGTAAAGAGGTTGAAGAGTTAACGAAAGGGATGGAGAAAAAGGTCGAGCAGCACTTTCATTCTGCCGAAGAATTAAAAGACTATTTATCTTTTATGGGCAAGTTTTATCAATACTCCATGTCAAATACAGCGCTGATTCCAGAACAGTTTTTTGGTGCTCAAGCTATTGGTTCATTTAAGTTTTGGAAAGACAAGGGCTTCTCTGTTAATAAAGGAGAGAAGGGTATTAAAATTCTTGTACCAAATAAAACCGTTCCAAAATTTAAAGATGAAAATGGGAAATTAAAGACCATTAATAAAGGCACTCTTCAAGAACAGAAGTTAATTCAAGAGGGGAAAAAAGAAGTCACTCAAGGCCGACTGTACTTTTCAGTCGGCCATGTTTTCGACGTGGCCCAGACGAACGCAAAAGCGAGTGATTTACCTAAGATCTTTCCGAATCGTTGGTTAGAAGGCCATATAGAGGATTACAAGGCACTTTATAAAGGAATGGAAGCTATTGCTGAAAAGAACGGTATTTCTATCATTGCACCTAAAGAAGAACTAGGAAACGCAAAGGGCTATCTTACACGTTAACAAAAGAAGCTGCGCTAAATCCCCGCAACTCTGAACGTCAAAATGTGAAGACATTGTTACATGAGTTAGCGCACGCTAAACTTCATAATAAAGATACACATCTAAACTATACGGCTGCAGAAAAAGAGTTTCAGGCAGAAATGACAGCTTATACGGTTTCCTCTTATTTTGGGATCGACACTACTTCTTACTCGTTGGATTACCTGTCGCACTGGACGAAAGGAAAGAGCTTCGAAGACAAAAACAAAGCTATTAAAAGAAGTGCATGAAACATCAGTTGGTTTTATTGAAACAATCGAAGATACCTTAGTCAAAGAACGAGAAGAAAATCAGTTATCAGAAAAGAGCAATGAAAAGCAGAAGCAGGCAGATCCTCTTTCCTCTGAAAATGTACAAGAGAAAATGAAAGAAAGAAGGATATGAAGATTATAAACAAAAACAGCAACAGGAATCGGCACAAAATGTAGATAGCATTTTAGATTGTGTCACGGCTGAAGAAAAATATTATTCAACCAAAACCCAAGCGATCAAAAATAGATGGATGACAAAGGAGGAAGTCGTGAAACTTGAACATCAGATCGATTCGAATATCACTAAAAACGAGAAGGGAGTCATCAATGGTCAAGTTCAGGAACAATCTCTTACTTTTCAAGAGCGTGTTTAAGTGGGTAATCACATGCAATTTCAGAAACGTACAGGCACCTTCAAAAAGAAAAAAGAAGAACAGGAACTCGAAAGGTAAATTATAGAAAAAATATTTGACGACACATCAGATAAATATTGTGTAAACAAAGAATAGTAAAAAGACGATGGCCAATCACCGTCTCAATAGAACTAGTTTTTATTTCCAGAGAACTTATTTTTAAAATAAAGGTAATCAACCTTGTGTTTAGTGGCCATCAATTGTGATGCAAGTACGGCTGTATAAAGTGTTGTTAATAGTATCGAAAGAATTCCAATACCAACTAACGGGTTATTTTTATTACCCAAGTTTTCCCCCTCCTTGTTCATAATTCGTAGATAAGGATATTTTCTGTAAAGAGATCAATTTTATACTGGAAAAAATGAAGTGATTTTAACCTGACAAAATTAAATTTAAAAAGCAGAGCCTGTTACTTCCTCTGCTTTTTCTTTTATAAATAATCCTTTCTTTCATATTTAAAACCAAATTAATTGGAGGAATAAACAATGAAAAAAATTACATCTCTTTCAATTGAAGAATTTAACAAGCTTATTTCCGATAAACGAGAACTCAAAAAGCTCATGAAACACCCACAAAATGAAAAGATCGAGGCAGGTTGGGCCAATATTAGTGGTGAACAGCTGCAAGGCATACCTTCTGATGCTGTTTACTTAACACAATCAGCTATAGGGGAAGAAAAGCCGCAGGTTTTGCTTGTTTCCACCGATGAGAGAGGGGAAAAACAAGCCTATGAAAGTGAAGCAACACTTGATTTTTTGAGAAGTCATGACGTGAATCCTATTTTAGAGAAAGATCGAGAAACGCAGCTCAAAACAAGCTATATGACGTTTTTACAGGCTCATGACAAAGAGAAAACTCAAGATATTGATAGTATGTTAGCCCGTGTGAATGCAGAAAACGGTTATGTCATGTTGAAATTAAGTGCTTTAAAGGAAAATACATTCACCCCTGACTAATTGAAAGGCATGGAGAATGAGCTTTCTCATCAGTTTCAAGCACGAAAACAGGCACAAGAGAAGGACCGATATCAAGAAGATTACAAATAAGAGGTACTAGAAGTTATGCAGAAGCCTAGTAAAGAAACACAGTGTAAGCAGCTGTTTAAGCAAAGCTTGTTAGCTCAATTAGGCATATCAGATGAAAAAGATTCTTCTAAAGAAGCGAAAAAGGAAGCTGAAGCAGAAGAGGCTCCTGTCGAAAAGCAACTCAAGCAAGAAACACCGCAAGAGAAAGAACAGCGTGTGGCCAAAATGAAGGAATTTGAACAAAAGCATTCCTTTGATAAGGTGTACAAATGGAAAAAAGAAGTGCTGCAAGAATTAAAAGAGCTCAATTTGACTGATTCTCAACTTGAGAAGTTAACGAAGCTCGAAAAGGCTTTGGACACAGAGAAAAAGGATCACGACAAGCAGAAAAAAGAAGAGAAATCACAAAATGGATTCACAAAGTTTTTTGCACGGAATAATGGAGCATTTTCTTCAAAGAAACGGCAAGAACAACAAGAAATAGAACGTTAAAAATGACCAAAGATTGGAAAAGAATGAGGGGGCTGAAAAGCTCCCTTTTTGCATAGGGTGAAGTGAGGGAGGGATTGGATTAGATGGGAGAACGAAAACATGTCAAGGAGGAGGAGGTTATGAAAGCAAGAGATATTGATTTATTGTCGTATCTGGAAGCCAAAGGCGAAACCTTTGTAAAAGAAGGAAACTATTATCGTCATACGGAACATGATAGCTTACTTATCAAAGGAAATATGTACGCTTGGAACAGCCGGAATGAAACAGGATATGGGGCAATCAGTTTCGCTCGACTGTATTATGGGATGTCGTTTCCTCAAGCCGTATTAGATATCAACAAAGGTGATTATAAAGAGCTTTCTCCGTCACAAGAGCAACCGTCAGTTTCACCATCAAAAGAGCCTTTTCGCTACCCAAAAGAGTTAGAAGTAAAGGATCAAAGCAAAATAAAAGATTATCTCATAAAAGAACGTAAAATAGATTCTCGGTTAGTTGACTGGCTTCTTCAAAAAGATTTAATTGCCCAGGACAAACGGAACAATGTGGTGTTTAAATGGCGTGAATATGGAGGTAAAGGAAAAGTGATTGGGGCGAATCGGCAAGGAACAGCTTCAATAAAAAATAAACGAGGTTCTTTTAAACAAGTCTTACCTAACGATAATCCTCATACCGGCTTTTCAATTGACGTTGGTCGCCCAAACAAGATTCATTTCTTTGAAAGCCCAATTGATCTACTTTCTTATTGGAGTATACAAGAAACCAAATTGCAGAACACACGCTTTATTAGTATGAATGGGTTAAAGCCTAAAACCGTTGCTCAGTCTTATATCGAAGCTCGAAAAGAAGGCTTAAACATCAAAGAAATGGTGTTAGCTGTCGATAATGACCAAGGTGGAAAAGAATTTATTTACAAAATAAACCAAATCGTTAATGCTGATTTAATAAGAACAGATATTCCAAAGGGAGCGAAAGACTGGAACGAAGAATTGAAGAAGAATGGAAAAACCATTCAACCTGTGGCATCACGTCTTCGGAATAAACAAACTGAACAGGAGCTTTCAATGAATGGATAAAGTGTTTCAACCTGTATTTTATCTTTTTCTACTTATCATTTTATTTAAGATATCTCAATTTGCTTACCGTGTCATTCGCGAACGGAGGTATATGAAAGAGCTAGCCCAAACAGGCATGCCCTATATTGATAAAATGGATGGGAGGCAGTTTGAATTTTATTTGCAGGCTCTTTTCCAACAGTTAGGATACAAGATACAAGTAACACCATCATCTGGTGACTTTGGGGCTGACTTGGTGATGAAAGGAAAAGAGAAAATTGTCATTCAGGCTAAAAGGTATAGTGCTAAAAATAGGGTTAGTCTTTCAGCCGTACAAGAAGTATACGCAGCAAAAGCTTATTATAAAGCGAATCAAGCGTGGGTCGTGACCAATAGTTATTTCACGAAACAAGCCAAAGAGCTTGCAGCTGCATGTGATGTGACCTTAGTGGATCGGGCGGATCTTCAAAAGTTTATTAATGAGGTAAATCCCGTTTTTAAGGAATAGTAAATATTTGGAAATATCACACCAAAACCTCGTAAATGTCCAAAGTGTGGGCAAGATCTAGTCGTACGAGATGGGAATGGTACTCGCTTTTTTGGCTGTTCCTCTTTCCCTTCTTGTCGTCATACGGAAAAAATTAATAAGGAAGTAAGTAAGAGCAGACCTTCAGTATAGTAAGGTCTGTTTTTTCTTGCTCTAAATAGGTACTGAAATTTGTATTGAATGGAGAAGTTATATGCAAAACAAAAGTTAATTACGTCAGAGAGCGTTTCTCTGCATGTTAAAGTCTTTGATTAACTAGTTTTTTATTTATAAATGATTGTGGCGAGAAAGCACCTTTTTATTTGCACGAAAGGTGCTTTCTCGTTTCTTATAAAAATATAAAAATGGAGGAACGAAAAAAAGCCCAATTTTTCTAGTTTAATACTTAGGAATTGGACCTTTTAATATTAGAATTCCCTTAACGTTGTAAATCCACATTTCCTGACAATACCCCTTTTAGATAGAGTAGAAACTACCCTTGCATATCCCTTTCATATAAATATAAAACGTAATCAGTCATAACACCAGGATGGCCCAATTGCCGTAGCATAGCTGTGATATTGCCACGATGATATGTTCCATGATTGACAACATGTTGTACTAAGTCAGATAAACGGGTTTCGAGTCGTCCAGCAAATGAAGTTTCAAGCACTAAGGCCGTTTCCATATCTTCTTGACGATCGAGAAACGCTTTGTACCGGTCAGATAAATCGAAAAACATCGTTTCTACTTCCTCGATTCTTTTCGTTTCCATCTGTTCTCTCAATTGATCAGCCGACGCATATACTTCATCAAATTTTTCACCAGAAATAAAATCTAACCATATGTTGTCAGAGACATAAATGTGCGCTATTACCTTTGATATAGAAGGAAAAACGCTCTGAATTTCCTTTTCGTAAATACCCTTAGAAAGTTCTTTTAATCGGTCGAAAATTTTTTGGTTTGCCCATACATGGTAGTCGTACAATTTTAATGAGTAATGTGACATTTGAAATCCCCCCTATTTCCCTATTCATTCTTGATATTACACAAGGTATCGGTAGTCAACTTAACTATACTTCTATAAAAATATCCTCCAGACCTTTTGTTTAAAGTTTTTTTTGTTCACGTAATATGAAATATGTTAAACCTCAAATAGACTTAATTATAAAGCAATAACTATAAGTACGTTATATAAAATAGTGTTACTTATTATATATTTTGTAGAAAAATTGCAATCTTTTCTATAAAGAAGGTTAAAAGAAGATTATAACTATGGGAAATGCTAGAGTTTCCAACATTTTTTTAAAATTGGAATGAATTTTTTCATTTTCTTTTAGGAAAGGCATATGTTAGTTAATAGAAGATACCTTTACTGTTGAAAGGAAAATTCCGCCTATGATTGCGTCAAAGATTAAATTTGCTGCCTCGTTATATGCACTAATGTCTATTAGTTTTTGGGGGATCTCTTTTGTCTCTACCAAAGCTGTCTTAGATAAGCTTGATCCATATACACTCCTTGTTCTTCGTTTTGGTATTGGGGCACTTTTTTTATTGGTATTATTAGTGCTAAAGCGATATCCATTAAACATTCCACTTAAGTATATTCCTCATCTGATTGTGTTAGGTATCCTTGGGGTGTTTGTTCACCAAGTGATTCAGGCAACAGCACTTCTCACAATAAATGCTTCTGCAGCAGGGTGGATTATTTCGTTTTCTCCTGTATTTACAGTCATTCTCTCAGTATTCTTTTTGCATGAAAAGATGACCGTATTAAAAGCATCAGGGATGATTGTAGCCATCATTGGAGTTCTACTGGTGACTACTTCTAACAATCAGCAGTCCTTTCAGCTCTCAATCAATGTTGGTTACCTATTAATGATTTTAAGTACGTTAAACTGGGCCATCTATTCTGTCCTATTAAAAAGGTTACATATCCAACTTCCCTCTCTTGTTGTTACGTTTTATATGTGTTTAATAGGATTTATTCTAACGACTCCCTTTCTCGTAAGGAATAAAGGATGGGAGATGATGCCTTTTTTAACAAACGTGGAGTGGGCTCATTTATTATTTCTCGGTGTATTCGTTTCAGGTGTTGCCTATTGGTACTGGGCAAAGGCATTAGAAATTTTAGAAGCGTCCCAAGTATCTATGTTCCTTTATTTAGAACCAGTAGCAACATTGGTAACAGCTATTCTACTACTACAGGAAAAGATTATCCCCGTAAGCATATTAGGAGGCATCATAATTATAATCGGAGTTATTTTAGTTAATGGAAGACTACTAACCTTTTTAAGGTACTTACCATGGAGAAACAAGAATTTATAACTATGTTGAAACCACCAAATTTGATCTACTCATGGGGAGGTAATGTTTGTATGAGCTTAAGTGAACAAGTAAAGCCTATTTTAGATAAATTAAATTCTCCTACCAAATTGGAATTGAAAGAAGCCCTTTTGGCTTTAGATATAAATCTTGATGAGTTAAAACCTCTATTGCAGTCGGCAGAAGATAAGCCATATTATAGAAAGCTTCTCTACCAAAATGACGAAATAGAATTACTTGTTATGATTTGGTCCGGAATAGAGTGTGCTCCTCACAATCACGGTCATTCATATGGATGGATCCAAGTAGTGAATGGCACAGCTATAAATACCGTTTACGAAGTGAAAGAAAACCAAATGCCTAAAGAGCTGTTTTCCCAGTATCAGGGGGAAGGAAGAATTTTTTTTGCTCCTAAGAAGGGCGTTCACAAGATGAATAGTGCAGAAGGTACGAGTCTCGTCACTCTTCACCTCTACTCTCCACCTATTAAAGAAATGATGGTTTATGATTTAAAAACATGCGCTGCTTGCATTGTATCGGATGATTGTGGAGCATGGTGGCCAGAACATCTTCGTCAAAAGGTAAGAGAGATTCAATTAAAGAAGGGAGAATGATGTTTGTTGACCTTTTGAATATTTCTAATGCTAAAAAGAAACAGATAGTAAGTCCAGCCAAAGGAAGTACATTATGAAATTTTCTCCCTTACAGTTGTTCAGCTGCCTTAGTAAGAAAACTATGAATAGAAATTGTTAATTTATCCGGACATCATGTGGGGGTTAACACACGATAACTGGTTTTATGTTAACTAAGGATGTGTATCATATATATCTAAAAAAGAAAAACCCACCTGATTTGTCAGAGGTGGGCTTTTCTTTTAGCTAAATATTAAGGGTGTAATTGCTTGTTACTTACATATCATTTAATATTTTTGTAGATATTTATTATAACCTATCAAATCATTTTGAGAAAGCAGAAAATGAAAACGGTTACTTAATATTAAAACTAAAAGGGGTCTTTTCTATTTCATACCGATAGAATCCATTATGAGAACTTAACATGTATAAAATATAAGGATACAGACAGTAAGATAATACAGAATGGAATACATGTATAAAGTCAGGAGGTGTCTGTTGTTTCCATTAACATTGATAAGTATTCTTTTAAAAGTTATAGCAAAAAAAACGCCCCTTATTTGGGGCGTACTCTATTATCATTATAAAACTTAACCTAAAAAAAGTCTACAATTTCATTTTTTTATATATTATAGTTTGATTACTGAATTCAGTAATGCCCATGGGTAAATATAAAATTGAAAGGAAAATTTCTATGACACACAAACATGTTCCTGTTTTAATAGTGGGGGGAGGTCTTAGTGGACTCACCTCTGCTCTTTTTTTAGCACGTCACAACGTTGATTATTTACTCATTGAAAAACACGCTGGAACAGCTATGCATCCAAAAGCCGGAGGGATTACATTTCGTACTATGGAAATATTTCGACAACTTGGACTAGAGGCAGCTATCCGTACTGCTAGTGAACCGTTAGATAATATTCGTGGAAGGATTGCTGTAGAGACAATCAAAAGCATGGACCTCGAGAAATTAGAAACTGCGGAGAACTCCCAAAGGGCTATTGACAAAGAGAGAATAGAAAGTTTTGAAAAGGTTAGCCCTTCAAAGCCAGCATCTTGTTATCAAATGGAACTAGAACCTATCCTTCTTCAAGCTGCTAAAGAAGCAAAGGGCCATATACGCTATAATACTGAACTTATATCGTATCAACAAGACGATTTAGGGGTAACAGCCACTATAATGAATCGAGCGACAGGAACGAGGGAAACGATTCGAAGTGATTATTTAATTGCGGCAGATGGCGCTAAAAGCACAATTCGTCAACACACAAAAATTCCAACTACAGGAAGAGGCGTCATCGGTGGACATTATATTAACATCTATTTTCAGGCTGATCTAAGTCATTTTCTGAAAGGCAGCCAGTTTGGTTGGATTCAAATCCTAAATCCGAAAGTATTTGGTGCGCTTATCACTGTTAATAATCGTGATGAATGGATTTACCACGTGGCTTATAACCCCTCACACGGGGAAAGTCCGGAAGATTTTTCTGAAGAGCGATGCTGTGAGATTATAAAAAAAGCTATAGGAGTTTCAAATCTTGATATTTTCATCTTCAGTATTTTACCTTGGGCAGCTGCAGAACAGACAGCCACTCGTTTTCAAGATAATCGAGTCTTCCTAATTGGAGACGCAGCTCATCTTATGCCACCTACCGGAGGATTTGGTTCGAATACAGGTATTCAAGATGCTCATAATTTAGCTTGGAAGCTGGCTGCAGTGATACATAAACAAGCTCATCCACGATTGCTCCAAACTTATCATGATGAAAGACACTATGCTGTAGAAGTAACAACGAAATATGCCAGTAATTTGTTATTTAGTATTATAAATAAAGGTGTAAGCACTCTCAATAATATGGACCATACTGCAGTTACCGTAGGGTATAAATATAACTCAACAGCCATTATCAAGGAAAACTCTGATACAACACATCGAATGGATCAATTAGAACTAAAAGGAAGACCAGGCACACGTGCTCCACATATGTGGTTGAAGTATCAAGATAAGTGTATATCCACCTTAGATTTAATAGGTGAAAATTTCGTCTTATTTACGGGAGAAGATAGTAGCCTTTGGCGTACTTCTGCCCGGAATGTATCTTCTCACTTAGGTGTCCCTATTAATGTTTATGGCATCGGTTCACAAGGAGATTGTGTTGAGTGTGAGGATAGCTGGGAAGAATTGTACGATGTTACCTCTCAAGGAGCTGTATTGATAAGACCAGACGGTTTTGTAGCGTGGCGTACAAAAGAGGGAGAATCAAATCCTCATCTACTTCTTAAACAGGTCATGACTAGCATACTATGGTAAATAAACTAATACGCCTGATTTAGAATTGGTTAAAATCCTTATATATAATAAATGGGTAATAAATATTAAAGAGAATATAGGATAAATAATAATGGGGGAGAGTTATGCAAGGATATTTTGCAGTCATATCATTACTTTTAATAATAATAATGGTTATAATTCGTGCTAAACAGTTGAAAAAAAAAGAAATTAAAGCTTTTAAATTTGGTGAGCTAGATAAAAAAGATTTCTTTATTATCCCATTTACATTACTGTTTTTTTATCTTATTTTCTCTAGTGTTTTTGATTTGCCAAAACTAGGTACCAAACTATTTAGCAATGAAATCTTTAGTTGGATAGGGGTAGTTTTATGCACGATGGGCTTAGTATTATTCTCGTTAAGCATAATTTCATTTGGGGAAAGTTTTAGAGTTGGAATTGATGAAGAAAAACCAGGTGAACTTATAACAACAGGTGTTTTTGCAATTAGCCGTAATCCCATTTATACAGCTTTTGGATTTGTTTTGATAGGGACATTCTTGATTTTACCAAACTGGATATTATTATTGTACGTATTTGCTGGAGTTTGGCTTTTTAATCGTCAGGTTCAACTTGAAGAAAAATCCTTGAAAAAGATTTACGGTGAAGAATACGAAGTGTACTGTAAAAAAGTTCGTAAATACCTTTAGCATTAGTTGTTGATGGAAAAGGATACGTCTTTCATACATACTAAAAGTAAAAGTGGAAGATTAACATAGTCAACAAAATAAAGAATGTAGAAAGATGTACTTAACCAAACGGGTGCTTTAGTTTAAGATGATAGTATTTGAGGATCTGAAAGTTTGAAAATAAGAAGGCAAAATAAAACCCTAATTCTTCTACTCAGCATAGATAAATCAAGGTTTTGTTTCTAAAAATGTCTTAACGTGGGTTTTGGAAAAAGGCTGTTTTTTTGGGACAGGATTTTACTGATCAGCATGCAGTTGATGATTTAAAAGAATTGCTTTCATCAATTGATACATTTCAAAAGTTTAATTATAACAACATAAAATAACAACTTAAAAAGCTGCATTTCTATAAATCAACATAGGAATGCGCTTTTTGTTTGTTGAAATAGTAACCGTATACTTTATTTGTTGAATAAATGAACATTGCCAGACAAGTAATGAGGTATAGCTAACCATCCTATTTTAAAATTATTGAAGAAGTAAATAAAATTCTTAATGAAGAGATGTCTTAAATACTGAAATAGACATTAATAATTTACGTTTATTTACAGATTAAACATAGGATAAATAGTAGCAATTCTCAGTAGCAATCAGCTCTGTTGAATATAAAAGAGGTGTGGGAGGAATATAATGATAATTTTTTTAATTATATTTGCAATATTAGCTGGCATGGCTTTACCTACTCAATTTAGTGTCAATGCTCAATTGAGATCTGTCGTACATTCCCCTATCATTGCTTCGACTATTTCTTTTATAGTTGGTGCAATTGTTTTGCTTATTATATCTTTGTTTGGAAAAGGTATGAGTGTAAACAAAGAATGGTTCGCAGCACCGTGGTGGGTATGGACCGGAGGCCTTTTAGGAGCTTTTTATGTAGTTGCTTCTATTGTACTTATACCTCGTCTAGGAGCTACTGCTACAGTTGCTTATATTCTTGCAGGTCAAATGGTTGCTTCTACTTTAATTGACCATTTTGGATTAATAGGAGTGCATGTGCACTCTTTAAGCATTCCTAGAGTAATAGGAGTAGTTTTAATCATTGTCGGAGTTATTATCATTCAAAAATTTTAAAATGTAATAATATAAAAGAAAACAGTTATGAAATCGATAATAAATATAACGCCATACAGTAGAAAAAAATAACTAATACTTTATCTAAATAAGCACTGACTATTTCCTATTTTAGTTAGTGCTTATTTTAAATACGTTTTTATTTTATCCTTACATAAAACGAGCATCAATGAGTTCGTTTAATCTCATTTTATTCTTTAACTCAAATACGTCATCAATAAAAAAATCAATTACCAAGGGAATCGACAAACTGGATGAACCTTGTCTCTGTTATGTACTGCCCTTTTTTATAATATGTAAGGTATACTTATTTATTTGTATGTAAGGCTTCAATTAAGGTGGAATTAATCTGTAAGACTATTTCGATAACGAGCTGTTGAGCGAGGAAGGTGACTAGACGCACGTAGTACACTATTCTTGCCATAACGCAGCCGAATGTCATCAATCGTTTTAGCAAGAGCATAGGCTCTTTCACGCTGATCGATATCCTCAAATAAGCTCATTTTCTCCTCTTCTTGAATAGCTAGTGTTTGATAAGGAAATGCCAATGGAGCGAATCGGCATACCACTATCAAATATATGTAAAATGGTTAAACAATATGGAAAGATATCTTGGCTTAAGTTCGAAGCTCTCCCCATTTTCTTTTGTCTGGAGAAGCCTCCACCTGTTTGTTTGCTGTAGCCAATCAACAAATGAATCGTTTGAGCTACTACTTGATGCATGCGTAAACGAAAACACACATATATGGACAACTTGTTGGTATTCTCCTCTGTTCTTCTACGATGTTTAAAATGCGACAACTCAGAAAGTCTTTTTGAAAATAAAAGACTGAAGAAATATCAATTTTCCCCAACAAAAGAAACGTTCCTATAACTATGCAAGATGTCTTTTTGATAACCTAATAATCGATACCAAACTGGACATAATAAAATGGACAAAAATATCCATTGTTAGGGGAATTGAATCGTGAAGCAATTGTTTAAATTAAGCTCCTCATGGTTTCCAATTTGGTTAATATCATTATTAATGTTAGTCATGGTATTTGTATATCTGCCTATATTTAAAGGTGCAAAACAAAACATGTCTGATGTTCCTCTAATTGTTGTAAATGAAGATAAGGGAAAAGTTGGCGATGCCATATTATTAAATCTTATCGAAAAGCAAAATGGGAACTCCTTTAAATGGGAAGTTGATAAAAGTAGGAAACAAGCATTCACTGATATAAGAAATAACAAGGCATATGGCGCGTTAATTATCCCTTCAGACTATTCAAAAAGTCTTGGTCGAGTCCATGATACGCTTATTTCCGGTCTTACAAATGATAAACCTGCTGACTTAGAAATTTTATTGAACGAAGGGATTGGGCAAACTGCATCCATGATTGCGAGTAATACCCTTCAGACAGTCGCTTTAACTGCTTCTAAAGGAATTAGTAGTCAACTAAAAAATGAATTACTGCAAAAAGGGATGAGAGTAGCACCAGAGAATGCTTCATTATTAGAAAATCCCGTACAGGTTGTTTCCAAAAATGTACTGAGGCTGCCGGTTAATCTTAATAAAGGAATGACACCGTTTGTCATGGCCCTTATATCATCTATTACTGGAATGTTGGGTGCAAATATGATACATGGATATCTTTTGCGAAGTAATGGTATTTTGAAGACAAGGGGATCTGCATTAAGTGAATCTGAAGTCCTTACATCAGAAATAATTTTTGGTATCATTTTAACTTTCTGTGTTTCAATTTTTATTCAACTAGGGGTATTTGGAATTTTTGGGAGTGCACATGCTTCAAACATTTGGACGATATTCCTGTTTACTTTCTTTAGTTGTACGACCATGTTTTTGTTATTTAAAACGATAGCAGTATTTTTAGGTGGATGGGGAATGTTAGTAATGTTCCCGGTAAATTTTATGGGGATATTTTCTAGTGGCGGAGCATTTCCTCTATCAACATTACCTACCGTCCATCGACTGTTCAGTTATATTCTACCTACAAGATATATTGTGGACGGAATAAGAGCATTACTTTATTATGACGGAAGATTGGAGGCAGGACTTGGACCAGCCTTATTGGCACTCTCCATCTATTTTGTTTTGACATTAGCGATTCTTATTGTATTCATTAATCTTACTAAAAAATATAAAGAAGCAGCTGTTGATGAAAGTGGAAAGAAAATTGAAGTAGAAGTGGGAAATGAAATTCCTCATGAACCACCTACTCACGAGCAAAGGGAAAGTCACCATGTAGGAGAAAAAGATGGAATGTTTCGTCAAGCAGTGTCTAATTTAGCTAAAGGCAGTAATAAAGAGAAACAGGAAATGAATGATAATGAGTATCGAAACGCATTGAAGTCATTAGACAAAAATAAAAAATAAAATTATTGCTTGAAGATGAGAGTAATAATTTTTTTTGTATTTTTCAATGACTAAATACAGCTCAAAAAGTGAGGAAATAACAATAGCCGGTTCCTTAATATACGGGTAACCGGCTAAAATGTGTCTAAATGTGCAATTTTTCACTTCTGGTGACGTGACCCCTAGTATAGAAAAGCTAAAAATTTTTTAATCGCTCAATTATTAGAAGGTGGAGGAAGCCTTTGTTCAATAAGGCTTTGCAATGATATTCAATAATTAAGCGAGTTTCTTAAATATTGGGTTCTCGAAATAAAAAGCCACCTTAAGTAAGTTGAAGAATGACATTTTTCTATGTTACCAATCTCAAAAACGAATGTATTTGATAAGTTTTATTTTCTCATTTTTTGATCGTAAAATCTTTGATGATTTGTTATCAAAACTATTATCAAAAACAAATTAACAATAACCTCCTTTCGAAATTAGCTCCAATACATACATAAAGCTTGTATTAACGCAGTAACGCTAACGAAGTAGATAGCCTTTAGATACTATGTAGCTACTGCAGTAAGCTTGCCTGTCCAATCGAAAAATAAAAAAGAACTCTTACCGCAGTAAGTAAGGGGTAGCTAATTATGTAAGAAGTAATGGGTTTTTATATGCTGGTGGTTGTCTTAATAGCCCATTTTTCATGAAATAGATGAGAAATCAGATTTAAATATAAGGGTTTACAAGGTACTCTTTTTAGATAGGTTTAACTCTTCAGTTTTAGGTTTTTTCCATAGTATAGTGATGGCTAAACCAATGATAATGACAACTGTACTGAAATAGTAGGGGTAATTAATATTAATATCAAATAAAATGCCACCTAAGATGGGGCTAAATACATTGGCCAGGGAAGTGAAAAAAGAGTTCATTCCTCCAACAAAGCCTTGTTCGTTTCCGGCAATGCGTGATAAGTACGTTGTTACGGCTGGGCGAATGAGATCCGCACCTATAAATACGGTAAATGTGACTATCATAACTGTCCAGTAAGAGCTCACTAATGTCATTGTAAAAACTAAAATCGCAGATAATACCAATGACCAACGAATCATATTAATTTCACCCATGTACTTTACTAACGGTTCGAATAGTACAATCTGAAATATTGCACCTATAATGGCACCGCCTGTGATTGAAATGGCAATATCTAATGGACTAAACGCGAATTTATGGTCAACGTATAAACTGAAGAATGACTCAAATGCTGTTAACCCAAATGTCGATACAAAAATGACTACAAAAGCAATAAAGAACATAGGCATGAATATCTTCTTAAAGCCACGCTTTTTCTCACTTAGTCCCTCAGTTTCTATTTCCTCTTGAGGAGACGCTGGTTCTTTTAACAGCATAACAGATAAGATTGCAGCAATAAATCCAAGAATTGAAGCTGAGTAAAAGGGTACACGCGTGCCAATCTCAGCTAAGAATCCACCGACACCTGGCCCGATAATTAGTCCAGTGGTAATGGCTGCCGACATATACCCTAGCATCTTTGGGCGTGTTTCTAATGTTGTTATATCTGCAATAAAAGCTGTCACAGCAGGCATAATACAAGCACCACTAACACCGCCTAAAATACGTGATATGAACAATAACTCGATTGTTTCCCCTATTCCAAATAATAATTCTGATATACTGAAGATAAATAATCCTATTACTATCATGATTTTACGACCAAATTTATCAGCTGCTTTCCCCGCAAATGGAGAAATAATTAATTGTGTTAAGGCAAATATTGCCGTTAAATAACCAACAGTTGTACCACTAATGTTCAATTCATTCATAATACTCGGTAATACAGGTATGACTAAACCAATTCCTAAAAAAACAATAAATATGTTTATAAGTAAGAGGTATAGTGTACTTCTTTTTGTCTTACTCATATGTAAACCTCCGTCTGTATAGATTGCTATGCAAAAACTTATATAGCTTGATGTATCTTTCATGTCATATGATATAGCGTTTGCTTATGATAGAGTATGAAGTATGGAGTTAGTCTATAGTCAAGAGGAGTTTTCAACTTGGAGAGAAAAAATACTAAAACTTTAACTACAGGAGAATTTGCTAGCTACGTGGGAGTGAAGAAAGATACATTGTTTTATTACGATAAAATTAATCTTTTCAAACCTGCAGGTAAACTTTCAAATGGTTATCGCTATTATACCTATGATCAAATTAAATCATTCTCTACACTCCAGTCTCTTCGAAAATTGGGTGTGTCAATCGAGGAGCTAAAAGAATATCTTAGTTCCCAAAACACTCATAAATTTATTCAAATGGCAAATCAGCAAACCGTTATAGTAGAAAAAGAAATTGAAAAATTGCTTCAAATTCAACGTTTCTTTAAGCAGATTATTTCAACGGAAGAGGAACTAAAAGGTGTCGAATTTGGAAAAGTTTATGTTCGAAAAACGGAGAAAAAGTACATCCTTCTAAGCAATAAAACCTCAAATGAGGGCATGAATACTGTAGAAGAATGGTCAGAGCAATATAATCATTTTGGAAAACAGATAGGTTTGCAAGTTCCGGTTCCTATTGGATCTTTACTAACAAAAGATACCCTAATTCAAGAGAAGTTTGAGAGGGTTGATTATTTATTTTCTTATAGTGAGTTAGACACAGGACAATCAAGGCCAGAAGGTCTTTATGCCATTTATTATCACGAAGGACCTTATAAAAATATTGAGTCTTCCTACCTCCATGTAACTAATTTTATTAAGACAGAAGGCTATTCTATTGTAGGTGACGCGTATGAAGAGTATTTGTACGATTCAATGAAAACTAATAAGGAAGAAGAATACCTTACTAAAATTAGCATAAAGGTGAAGAAAAATTTAAAGGAACAGTAAGATTTATTTTTTAATCTTGTACTTATAGTTACACCAAGGGGCCACTTTCTATGAAATAGTACAAAAAATCTCTCATAGAAAAAGGAAGAATGGACTCCATTCTTCCTTCAGCCATTATTATAAAATTGTATTAGAAACGTCCGCCGCCAAGTTGTTGCTCAGCCATTTGTACAAGACGCTTAGTGATTTCGCCACCTACTGATCCGTTTGCACGTGCAGTTGTGTCAGCACCAAGGTTTACACCAAATTCGCTCGCGATTTCATATTTCATTTGATCGATTGCTTGTTCAGCACCGTATACTAATAATTCATTATTGTTGCTACTTTTGTTGTTTGCCATGTTGTGTCACCTCCTTGTTTCTTTTAAGTTTCCTATTGTAGGAGAAGTGTATTCGTGGTAAATAATGGATGTATCATTTCCGTGCCTGCTCCCTATACTAATTTTTAGAAACAAATGACACTGTAAAAAGTGGGATTAGATGTTTCATTTCCTTGTCATGAAAATTAAACATTTGCCATGTGCGAAAAAGAGCCGTATCTTTTAGATACGGCTCTTTTTTATATTTATTGATGACGAAGCTTTTCAATTTCTTCTATAGAAAGCCCTGTTAATTTACTTATTATGTTGCTAGCTATACCTTCTTGAATCATTCCAATGGCCATTAATTTTATAGCTTCTTCTTTCCCTTTTCTTTCAGCTCTTTTTAAAGCTGACTTCTCATCTAACAATGCTTTTCTTCGGGCTTCATACGCTAATAATACTTCTGGATCTTGGCTTACGCGTTCCCACTCATCTATTGCTTTTTTTAGCACGTGATCTTCTTGCATTGCAATCTCCTCCAATACTTGAGTGATTTCTTCATCTTCCGATGCTTCAAGCAATAATAACCATCGTACAAGCTGATCTTCTCGTGGATCTACCTCTCTGTTACGCCATTTAATTAATAATTTAGGTAGCTCCATAAAATGAATTTCTATCATATCCGTTAAGAGTAATTTTTGTTCACGTTCATATAACTGAAAGGTGGAGTGATAATGATTAATATGAGATAAATAACGGAAGTTTACAATATTGATGGTAATGGTTTTACAAAGCTCTCCGTAGTCCATGCCTTCTTTCATTTGGCTGCTATACATTTTGGACCAATAGTAGAGTGTTCGCTTTTCCATATCATGTTTATTATTAAGTTGGATTTCTATATTGACGCGACTTCCATCTTCTAATTGCGCGTGTACATCTAAAATTGAGCGTTTATCTTCTTGGTTTTCTTTATTAAAATGAGGATCTAATAACTGAACCGTTTGAATCTTCTTTTCATCTGGAAAGCGAAGTGCTGCATTTAAAAAGGCAGCTAAAATGGATTCATTTCCATGTGTGCCAAATAACGATTTAAACGCAAAATCGACACGTAAATCTAATCGTTTTGTCATAGTGCCCTCCATTTTCTTTTATGTTTGTTACTAGTATATCACGACTAGATTTCCTCTTCCTATATTTCACTTTATAACTGCACATGTTTGCATTGGAGAACCTTCACCTAATTTTTCTCTTTCCCCAAGGTTTTATATAAGAAATAACGACTAGAAAAGTTAAAAGGCTGAAACTTATTGAAATACCCAAAAACAGCATTTTCCGACTTTGAAAATAAAGAGGATTTTGTAAAGGGTGCAAATTACTAGAAAGAATCTGGGGGAATAAATTATATACAACGTTCCCGGTGATTGATGATCCCAGGATAATTGCAAACATGTTACCTATCCACTTTGTAAGAATCCAATAATATTTTGTTAGGCCGCCCCAGTGAGTACGCAGAGCTAACCATATCCCTGTGAATAAAGAAGCTAATGCACCAGGTATCGTTAGATAATGATCAAAATAACTAACAAATAAAATACCTACATATATCTGTGATTGTTCAGAAAAGAAGGTCATTGAGATCGTCACTAAAAGCTGACCAAAAATTCCACTGAAATAAATGATCACAGAAATAACATGTATAATAAGCCACCATTGCTTTCTCTTATGTGCTAATTTTTCAAGAAATTTTTTCGAAATGAATACGCATAACAAAGTTAGTAAGAGGAGGATTGCTAGTAGTGTAATAACGAAAATAAACAGCTTTTAGTCACCTCTCAATTTCATCCCTTATCATATAGATAATTATCTTTGAACCAAGCAAAATTAACGCTGTATCGATACTGAACTAACTACTAAGCAGATAATGAAGATAAGATTCTTTAGATACTATGTAGCTACTGCGATAAGCTTGCCTGTCCACTCCTATAAATAAAAAAGAAAATATACCGCAATAGGTAATGAATAGATGGTGCAGGAGTATGCGCCCTTTTCCTATATACTGGGGAGTACCTAAGTGCCTGTTTTGTACAAACCATTTGATAGAGAGCTATCTTGTTCGACCACAAGTAAAATGTGGTCGTTAGATTAATACTGTACTGTTGAAGGATATAGAGCTAAAGTCATTATGGTCAAATCTTTATATATTATTTAGATATAGATTCTTTTAAAGCTATTTTCAAAAATTCTATATATACCAGAATCTCTTCTGGGAAGGAGACATCATTACGTTTTACCAAGCCTACTTGAATTAAATTATCTTCCTTCAAGGGAATTGAAATAATATTCGAACTGATATAATTAGAGCCAACCCATCCTGTTCCTAAATTATATCCATTTGTATTCGATAGTAAGTTCATCATGCTTCCTCTATCCTTAAGGTATACTACTTTTGCAATACCTGACATATCGATAGATTCTTCGGCAAAATAGAGCATTAAATCATCTTTTTGATAGGTTAAAGAAGGATAGTCGTGTAATTGCTCCAAGGTAATGGATTTTAGATGAGCTAAAGGATGCTCCTTCCGGAGATAAACGTGTTGAGTTAAAGTAGCAAGAGGAATAAAAGTTAGTGATTTCGATGCAAAATAGCGCTCAAAAAAAGAGCGATTTAGATCAGTCAAAGATAAAATTCCAAGAATACTTTTACTTTTGTAAACATCGTCAATTACATCAGTTGTCTTTCCTTCTCGAATCGTCAGTTCATATTTCCGTTCAGCAAAGTAATCCATTAAGTTCGCAAAAGCCTCTATAGCAAAACCATAGTGTTGAGAAGAAATAGAGAACTTTGTTAAGTCTGCTTTCTTTTCTTTATTAAAATGATAAATTACGGACTCCATTTGTTCTAAAAACATTTTAGCGTAAAACAATAATTCTGTACCATCTTTGGTAAAGACAACACCCTTATTTGTTCTATCTAAAATAGTAATTCCTAGTTCTCTTTCCAGATCTCTCACGGCCTTGCTAATACTTGGTTGAGTCACATAAAGTGCAGACGCAGCTTTACTCATAGAATTGTGCTTAGCAATCTCCACTATATATCGGAATTGTTGAAGTGTCATATCTATACCTTCCTTTTTTAATGAACAGATGTTTTGTTATAACTTTATTCTATAGCACGTAGTTAAAAAGTTCAATTTTACGTTTTAAATGACGCGCTTTAAAATAGATGTAGATAAACTTTGTATTGAAAGGAAGGAAAAGATGATAAGGGAAGCAACTAAAGAAGATTTAATGGACATCCTAGATATATATAATGATGCAATTCTTAATACTACAGTTGTATATACTTATAAACCTGAAACTCTTGAAGACAGAGCTGTTTGGTATAACCAAAAGCTAGATCAAGGTTATCCAATATTAGTATGTGAACAAGACAACAGAGTAGTTGGATTTGCTTCATTTGGTCCTTTTAGGGCATGGCCTGCCTATAAATATTCAATAGAACACTCTATATATGTAAATAGGAAATATAGAAGAAGAGGAATTGGAGCTTCTTTACTAAAAGAATTGATTACAATTGCAACTGAAAAAGGGTATATGACGTTAATTGGTGGAATTGAAGCAACAAATGAAAAAAGCATTATAATGCATAAGAATTTTGGTTTCACTCATTCAGGAACAATAGAGAAAGCAGGATTCAAATTCAATCAATGGCTTGATTTAGCATTTTATCAGTTATTACTTAATGGACCTGAAAACCCTATAGAAGGTTAAAAAACATACTAACTACAAAGGAAGAATTAACAACCATGAAAAAAATAAGTTTAATTGTAACAGCATTATTCATATTAATTTTGGCTGCTTGTGGAAACAAAACTGAAGAAGACAATAAAACAATTGTAATTGGGGCTGCTAATGTACCACATGCTGAAATTTTAGAAAAAGCAAAACCATTATTAAAAAAACAAGGAATCGATTTGAAAATCAAGGTATTCCAGGATATCGTGATGCCGAATAAAGCATTGGCGGATAAGGAAATCGATGCAAATTATTTTCAACACGTACCATACCTTGAGAGTGAGAATAAAGAAAAAGGATATGACTTGGTAAATGCAGGTGCCGTTCATATTGAACCATTTGGAATTTATTCTAAAAACTATAAAAAGGTTTCAGATATCAAGAAAAATGCTACTATTCAAATTAGCAGTAATTCTGCAGACCAGGGAAGAATCTTAATGCTATTAGAAAAAGAAAATTTAATTACTTTTAAAAAGGGCGTAAATAAAGTTACAGCGTCTATCAAGGACATTGATAAAAACCCAAAAAATATTACATTTAAATCTCCTATTGACCCTGGGCTGTTACCTAAAGCTTATGAAAATAACGAAGCTGATCTTTTTGCAATTAATACTAATTATGCTTTAGATTCTGGTTTAACTCCTAATAAAGATGCTTTAATCTTAGAAGGATCTAAATCTCCTTATGTTAACATTGTTGCTGTTAGAAAAGGGGATGAGAATTCGAATAAGATTAAAAAGTTAATGAGTGTATTACATTCTAAAGAAATTCAAGAATTTATTACAGATAAATATAAAGGCGCCGTCCTACCTGTTACTAAGTAAATGAATTTAACCTATCATTAGGTAGCAACTTTTGGCCAATATGTACAACAGAAAAAACACTCACTGAAATTAGTGCAGTGTTCTTTCCTGTTTCTATGTTAGATATACTGTCCCCCTTTCCTAAGTTGAGTGAAAATATAGAAGCGTATTTAATATATTATATTTCTAAAGATAAACCTCTAAACTATACGTACATCACTTATGACTATTCAGCTCTCTATTATCGAATATAATTAACGTTGACGTTAAAGTTAAATGTGTTTATGATTAGTTAATGTAAAAACATATATACCAATCACTCGTTGCCAAACCCGTAGCTTTAACGAAGCAATGGAAAATATGCAAAGGTGAAGTACTGGATAACCTTGTAGCATGTAGTGGAATAGCAAATAAACTCGATTTTTGTAACAATACCTGGCATGATTTTCTGGTTTAAACACGATTCATTCATTAAAGATTTCGAAGAGAAAAGAAATATCGATGAGGTGTGAAAAATGATTAATCTATATACGACAACAAGCTGTACTTCTTGCCGAAAAGCAAAGGCTTGGTTTGAGGAAAATCAAATTGATTATATTGAGAGAAATATATCCCATGATCCCCTTGAGGAAGATGAAATCAAGAGCATTCTTAGCATGACAGAAGAGGGTACAGATGAAATCATTTCTACAAGGTCAAAAACACTTCAAAAATTAAATATAGAGATAGATACACTCTCGTTACAGGAGCTATATAAATTGTTAAGGACCCATCCTACTATACTCAAACGACCCATTATACAAGATGAGAACATGTTACAAATTGGATATAAGGAGGAGGAGATACGAGTTTTTATTCCTCGGAGACTTCGTACCTTCACTCTTATAGAACAGCCAGCAGTAGGTAATCATTAGAAGGTAATAGAAAAGTGAACAGTTGATGCCTTAACTTATAAAGTAGATTGTAATAAGAAGCATTGGCAGTGTAGTAGTACATATATTTCAGATTCTAAAAAATGAGTAAACACAACTACATCTAGATAAAAAGGAGAAGGATAAAAACCCTTCTCCTTTTACTATATAATCCTCTATACTTAGATACTCTTCTTCATGCTGCATTCCCGACATTCACGTAAGAATACGCCAGCCTTTACAGAACTTTTGAAGTAAGATGAATTGCAGTTGTCGCATCAATAAACAGCTCATCAATACTATAGGCATGAAAATCCTCAGGAGCCACATACTGTAACACCAAGCCTGAAATATAGGTCGAAGCCTTGATGTATCTCTCCATGGATGGATTCACCACATGGATATCTTTCCTTTTAGGAATGTCGAAAAGACGACTTCCTGTTTTGACCCCCTCTTTCTTTAATAAAGGTGTAGCAGCTAATACAACGGATCCCGACCGTTTGATATCTCCTACCACCGCCAGCTTTGTTTTCAACGGATTTAATCCTCTTATGACAGAAGAAACGGACGCATAGAACGCCTTCATGTCGATACATATAATGATTCGGTTTGGTAACTGCTCATCCTCCATTGAAAATGCTCCTCAAATAAAAGAACGTTTGTTCCGTATATTATATACGAACAAACGTTCTTTTTCCAATGGAATATCATACTTTTTCCCGATTATTGCTATGACTTATATGAGGTCTATCCAAGTATTAGCTTTAAACCTAAGATAGGAAGTCACCTCTTTAATATGTAATATTTCATGAAGTACAGAGTATTTACAAAAGGCTCAAAATATTGGTAAATCAACATTTTATAAAAATTTGTACAAAAGGTAAATTTTTGATGTCACGCTATTCTTTATGGTAAAAGGGTGGAAACCTTTGTTTAATTTCTGAATCGAGCTTATGTCAACTAGGGTTGTATATCATATACAAATAAAAAGTTAATTTTTTCTAAAAGAGGATGTATTTTTAATTAATTATAGAAATATCTAAATTGGAAAATATTATCTGTAGGGAGTTGGGTACGCATGTTTAAAATTAAAAAATTAATCTTACCTGTAATTGTGGAGCATGATAACCCAGTTAATACACTTTTGCACACTTGCGCTATTCTTGTGTTAACTATCAGTTACGCCATTATAAAGTTTTCATCAAAACAAAAAGAGAAACTATAATTACGTCTTTTTAAAAATAGGATATCTTTTTGTTGTGCATTTTTGTGGAGAATACCAGTACGAAGGCTTTCAAAGGGATCTATACATTTATATACATAAGTCACTTCCGAAAATTCACATTACGTTAACCCGCATAGTATGGAAGGACTCATTGAAACTACACCAACTTGTCTTTATTGTAGGAGTGTTGTTCATCCCTCTATTATAAAGAATGATTTGATTTATTGTGATCTCTGCAATTGTTTATGGATGGGCTATTTAATTTTGTTTCTAAACGTTATATGAGGCCCCGCGTATATTTCTCCCTATTATCTACAATACACGATCTAAATGAAAAATCTCGACATTTTACCATGTCGAGATTTTTATTAGGCGACGATTTCTATATAGTCTTTTTTTACAGCATCCCATTGGAATCTTCCTTCTTCTACAACAAGATGAGCCTCAGGATCCCAAGGGAAATATTGTTTAGCCATATCTAAACGTAAATGTTCAATACTCGCCGGAGGAAGCTCCCTGTCTCGTTTATTTAGTCCGATAAAATAAATCCCACCTTGCGCTAATACATCTGGATGTAAATAAACAAAAACCGGCTGAAGTTCTGTTTTTTCCATTCTTACCACTCCTTTCAAGTACTTTTTAATAACTTAGTGTAATAATTAATTAGAATATCTACTTTTTCATGCTATTGATTTAATATTAATTTCTCTTATATTTATTTTCAGTGGAGGATTCATTTTTAGTTTTCTTCTTATTTCTTTCATCTTGCTTTTCTATCTTTAACTCTTCAGTTGGTATTGGATCAACTATCTCTTCAGTTTTGAATTGATCAAATAGAGTTTTATTCTCCGTAGGATATTGCTCAGCATGATCCCTTCTTTTGGTCTCTTGAGGATGGGGGGATTTCTTTCTTGACTCCGTCATTTTAATACCTCCCTGTTCCGACCATATAAATCCATATACATCTCCTCCTATAGGTGGAATAGTTTCTTTACTTTTATCCTAACGAAGATGATCTCAAACCTATACTTATAGAATTTTTGATTCGATTATAAAGATAAATAAAATGAGAGAAGAGACCTTAAACAAGAAAAAAACACCATGATTAATTGGTTTTTGCAAAAAAACATTTGAGTTTAAATTAGATATAATCACGAGATAATCTACAAGTTAAATTGAACGATCTGCTTTTTAAATTTAATAGATAGCCTTCAAGCTTACAACTGATACCTAAAAATACAAGTTTATTAAGCTATCACATAGGGAAAATGGTTTCAAAATTAAAATAAAAATAGAGAGGGGTAAGTAGAATGCGACAAAAAACACTTATTTCTGGTCTTGCTATTTCAACAGTAAGCGTAGGGATTACAACTTATTTATTGAAGGATAAATCAAACTTAGATAAGGTAAAAGGGTTTGTTCGAAGTGTAAAAAAAGCTATTTCATATGAATCATCGACCAAAAAATTGGCCTCATTTCCCATACACAAAGCAGGTCATCCAGACCCTCTGGACATTGAAGATAATAAAATGGTCTCAGAAGGATCTATGTTCCCTGTGCAATATTATAATGAAAAGAAACAATGAATTATCAGTTCATATTATTGACGATGTTAATACAATTGTAAAACACTTCAGTTGTATCTTGGACAGATATTGCTTTCATCATAATCATATGTACTATTTCAGAGCCAACAAACATATTCATGGGCCTCATACCTTAGTCTAGAATATCTAAAGCGTAGTTAAGATGTTCTAAGAAGGTAGCAAGTTATTCATATTATAAACTTCCATTAAATAGCCTATGATTAAGGAGGTTTTTTAATGAAGAAAATAAGAGTGGTAAAGGACGGCTATGAAGTAAAAGAGGCTATTGAACAATTTTTAAGCCTAGGATTCAGAAAAGATAATATCTACTTATTAGCCCATGAAAAAGATCGTACTGAAGAATTGATAAGTGCGTTAAATACAAACGATATTGGGGTATCCGAATTAAGGGATAACAATCCAATAGCAAATTCATTTCATTTTTACAAAGATGAACTACACTCTAAGCTTTACTCTTTAGGATTATCAGATGAGGAAGTTCAACACTATTTAAAAGAATTAAATTGGGGCCGTATACTAGTTTTTGCATTAAAAACAGATGATTTTACTACTAACGAATAATATCAGTAAAAAAGCTATACAAACTCTCTATAATTAACAGGTAAAGAGAGTTTGTATAGCTTTTTTAGAATTATATACTTTTCTAATAATAGAACAAACCATATATATAGACATCAACATACCAATAAGTACGACAAATCTATAAATAAGGCAATATAGGACAACCTTAAGTATGCTTATAAAAGGCTGCATACTTCACAATAGAGACCCCTGAAAGTCCCTTGAGACGCACAAAAGATTTTTTTCTGCTTGGTTCCTTTAAAGTACATAATGTAAACTTAGATAAACGAGGCTAAAACATTTATATTTACATATTCAATGAAAATTGGGTAAAATATATATCATTTTCTGCTTAAAAGTTGTACCATTCAGTATCCTTAGAAGGGGTTATATATATTATGAAAAATTCAAAAGTAAGTTTACAAGTAGATTCAAATGAATTTATATGGGATAAAAATGAAGGTTTGTTTACCTTCGATGGGGCTTCTGCCTTATTATTTTGGGACTCCGCGATTGAACTCTT
>NZ_JAIQVD010000021.1:0-30275 GCF_035064545.1 Bacillus sp. ILBB4
CAAGCATATGTATAAGAGCTGCATATTCTATAAAAGTGACTCTTTTAGAACCCCTACTCCCATAGGGGTTCTTTTTTATGATGTATACCGGAAAAATCCATTATGTTAAGTAGTTTCTGTTTATCTAACAAAGAAGAACCTATTAGAGATGGTTGTTTCTTGATTGATACCTAGAATTTTAAATCTGCGAACTGACTGAATAAGAACGTTTATTCTAAGGAATCTATGGTTAAATTTAAATCAAGAAGCGCTTGTTCTAGATTTGCTTTTATAGTTATTTTACTAAAATCAAGTCCAAGTTGGATCATTGTTTGAGCAACTTCAGGACGGATACCAATCAATATCGTTTTCACCCCAAGAAGACCTAACGCCTCTACAATTTTAAAAATTTGATGAGCAACCATGGTATCTATAATCATCACACCGGAGAGATCGAATAGCATGTTTGATAATTTCAGTTCATTTGCTTTCTTTAATGTTTCTTCTAGTAAAAGCGTTGCTCTTCCCGTATCTACCTCCCCAATGAGAGGTAGAATAGCAATACCTTTGGTGATTGGAACCACAGGCACTGATAATTCAAGGAAAGCACTCTTTGCTTTTTTTAATGTTTCATGATGAATATTTACATAAGTTAAACTAAAAGCAAAAACAGCTTTATCTAATAAGGGATCAATAATTGAGCTTAATTCAAATACTGTATCTATAGACATATTCTGCTTTTTTATTTCTTCTTTAAGTATTTGCCATATGAATGTTCGATAATAGGTTGTATCTTCTAAGGCCTCATTAAGAGAAACCCCTAAATTTGATGCAAATTCTCCTGTTTGCTTTCCCCATTTTACTATTTGATCTAATATTGTTTTTTGATCGAGCTTTTCCATGATAGCCCGTCCAAAATAGCTGATGAAGTTTGCTCTCAGCTCAATAATTTCTTCATCTGGAAGATTAATGTCTTTTACTTCTTTAAGGTCAGCCACTCTATGCCTGTGCACCATTTGTGCAATTTCATATTTTTTTTCTAAAATTCTCTCTCCTAGAAAGTGTAGATTATCCATTGTAGTCTGTCCTCCAGGTTTAACTTCTCTAAAAAAGTTGTTTTAACTATTTTATCATTTAAAAAAGAGTGCGTAATTAAGTATACAAGATAATTGGATGATTCCAAAGGTAACAAAAGTCATTAATTCCGATAAAGTACATTATGGTAACTGGAGTTGTATATAATACATACCTAAAAAAGAGAAAAATCATTGACGGAGACAGTGATTTTTCTCTTTCATAACATGTGCTATGCATATTTTGATGCTTTTAAACATCCTTAATAGTTTGCTCAAAAATCAAAAAAAAATTCCTAATTTAATTCTTTTATATTAATAATATGTATAAAATATAGGGACGGAAAAGTAAGGCGTTTTGTCTTTAGAATTCACTTTTTAAGGACAAGAAAGGCACACTAACTATGTGGAAGGTAGTTAGTGTATTTTTATTTTGGATTCTTATAATACTGGTTATGGTAACTAAGATTGTATGTGTTATAGATAAAAAAGACTCTAATCGTTTAATATTTGATATTATTAATAAGGTTTTTAATTAATTTAACAGGATGAAGGAAGACAAATGATATATCTTATTTCAGCAGCATTAATTATTTTAGGAAGTGTAATCATAATTTTTTTAATTTCTTTAACAAATGATAAAGAGAACAGCGAAAAGATGGGTAAAAAGCGAGGTCTATTTTTCTTTCTTTTAGATTTCACTACTTCAATTTTAGGTATGGGTAATGTTCTTTTACCAATAGGACTAATCTTTTTAGGTATTTTACTCCTTATTTATCATTAATTTTTCACTACCTATAATGCGTTTTATGTTAACTGAGTTTTTATATTCGAAAAACAAGCAAAGGAGCATACAAATTTACTGTATGCTCCTTTGCTTGTTTCTATATTTGTTGAGTAAGTTTATTCGAATTAACGTCTTTACTTGCCTGCTTCTTATGCAGCCATTGATAAATGATTGGAATCACTAGGAAGCTATTACAAGTTGATGTAATCATTCCTCCAATTACTACTATTCCTAACGTTTGAGAAATTACCGTATCTGCTTGATGCGAGAAAGCGAGTGGTAACAACGTTAAGATTGTTGTAGCAGCTGTGATTAAAATTGGACGAACTCGAGAGAGACTACCAGAAATAACGGCTTGTTGGATATCCATTCCGTCTTTACGGTTACGTTCAATTTTATCAATCAAGACAATTCCATTTGTTACAACGATTCCTGTAAGCATGAGTACTCCAATTAAAGCAGCCAAGTTCCATTCTCCACCAAAAATCACAAGAGCTATAACAACGCCACTTAATGCAAGTGGAATACTTAGCAAGACAGATAACGGTGCTCTCCAGCCTTTAAATAGTGTAGATGTAATTAATAAAACGAATAAGATAGAAAAGGCAACGGCAACTGACATATCAAAAATCATGCTTTTGACTTGTTCTGTTATGCCTCCCATCGAATAGGTTACACCATTTGAAAGATTCATACCTTGAAGTTTCTGATCAACTTTTTTAGATACTTTGCTGATATCGTTGGATGTGATTTGAGCTGTTACTAGAGAAAACGGTTGACCATTTCGTTCGCTAATAGTAGAAGACGTTGGGTCTTTTACAATCGATGCTAGCTCATTAAGTTTAACGATTTTTCCACCCTTACCAGAGAACGTTTCATTACCAAGAGACTTCATCACATCTTCTGGACTAGTATTCATTTGAACATTAGGCTGAGCAGAAGATGTTTGATCTGCATATACATCAACAGGAAGACTCATATGGTCTACTACCAGCGTTGCGTCTTTTGTTTGTGACATATATCTATTAATCACGTTCATTATGTCAGAAAGCTGAACTCCTTTTTGAGTGATAGCTTGCTGGTTAAACGTAATTTTGTATTTTGGTTGGCCATTTGTTAAGTCAATTTTCCCGTCCACACTTAATCCATCTATTGTGGATAGTTCTTTTCGTGCTTTTTCAGCTGTTTGGTCCAAGGTAGCCTGGTCAGAACCGGCAAACATGATCTTCATTTGCGAATCATCACCCGAAATGTTCTGACTCGTTACAGTATAGGCTACATTTTTCGAAAGTTTTGGAAGAGTAGAACCTAACTGCGCAATAACCGCATCTGCTTCTTTCTCATTCTTTAATACGACCGAAAGATTGGCTACATTTGGTTTCTGTAAAAAACCACCGCCTTGGTCGAACACGTCATCACTTTGTGGCGTACTGGCTGCACCAAACGTTGATGAATAAGACTCTACTTTTGAATTCTTTTGTAAATTCTTTTCAACTTTTTGAACCTCAGCATCTACTTGTTGTAAAGTACTTCCTTGAGGCAACTCTACTTTAATTGCAACCTGACCTGTTTTAGCACTCGGTAAGAATGAAACAGGAAGGAAAGCTGAATAAGCAGCTGCAAAAATAAATAGTAAAGCCGAAATGAGCACCACGAGTTTCTTATGCTTTAGTGCCGATGTTAAAACTGGTTTCATCATAGGCTCAAGGGAAACAGCCTTCTGTTTAGAAGGTGCGCCTTTCCATCCCATAAAAGCAAGTGTAGGAATGACCAGCATGGCAACAAAAAATGAAATGATTAATGCAATGACAACAGACCACGCAAACCCACTATAAGAGGCACTTACAATCCCTCCTACAAAAGCTATGGGAATATACACAGCTATCGTTGTAAGGGTTGAGCCAAGAATAGCCGGAATCATTTCATGAACGGAAGCACTTAAAAGTGGCAGTAGTGCTTTGTTTTGAGACTTTTCTCTTCTACGATACATATTATCAAGAATAACGATCGAATCATCTACAATACGTCCCATGGCAACAATTAGTCCTGAAACGGTTAAGATATTAAGTGTAATGCCCATTGTTTTTAAAATAGCAGCTGTTGCTAACAATGAAATTGGCAACGAAATCGCTATAAGCAATGTAGATCGTACATTTCGGAAAAAGAAAAATACGCAAACCATGGAGAATAAACATCCGAGTAAGCCTTCTCGAATTAACCCATTTAACGAATCGTTTAATTCTTTTTCACGATCTAGTTGCGGTGTTAATGAAACAGATCCATCTTTAACAAGCTGCAGTCCATGTACTCTTTCTTTTACATGTTGCGCTACGTCTGTAATATTGGCAGATGGCGTTTTAATGACATTTAATTGAACACTTGGTTTGCCATCTATTCTAGCAACTGTTTTCACATCATTTAATGCATGTGAAATGCTTCCAACTGCTGAAAGAGGGATCGAATTACCATCCGCATTTTTAATTTTAATGTTGTTCATTTGCTGTTCATCGAGCTTCCATCCCTCAAAGGTAACAGGGATCGATAGCTGATTTTGAAGTACAATTCCTTTAGGTAATGATGGAACGGATAGAGATAGTGCTTTATTTAAATCATCCATCGTTAGATTGTTTTTCGATAAATCTTTCATTCTTACTGTTAAAACATATCCATCTTTGGCTCCACCAAATGTGGAGACATCAGATACTCCAGGAACTGTTTTTAATTGTTGGACGATATCTTGTTGAACGGTTGATTTCAATTGGTTTTCATCTAACTTATCACTTGTTAGGTTATACGTAAGTATAGGAAAAGAACTGGTTGTAACCCTTGTAACAAGGGGCGTTGATGTAATAGTTGGTGGTATATCGGCGTTAGCCAAAGCTTTATTTACGTCGCTTTCTGCTTGCTTCATATCCGTATTCATCGGAAAATAGAGACTCATAAATAAGCCACCATCGTATGAGCTCGTTTCAATATCCTGTAACCCATCCGTCGTTCTTGCAGCACTTTCCAATTTGTCTGTAACCAATTGTTTTACCTGTTCAGCTTGATACATAGGTAGACGCATGCTTACAGTAAGTGTTGTATTATTGATGCCGGGAAGATAATCTCGTTGCATTTGAAAAGCTGAAATACCACCCCAAGCTAAAATAATAACGACACATACGATCATTAAGATAGCTCTTTGCATGGTTCCTTCTACGAGTTTTTTGAGCATATATTTACTCCTCCTGCTTTAGTATCCTTGTACCGGGAAATTACCTGAATTCTGTCTTATCTGATTTTTCTGCTCACTTGCTCAATCATGTGAATACTCTACAAGGCTAAATGCAAACTTATAAAGATCCTAGATCGTACTAATCTCCTCAGCCGATTCATACATATCCATATTTTTACCTTCTGTTACATAGATTTTTTATCAACTCCTTAAACTATTGATTAGAAAAACGAATAGTAATAATCTCATGAAGCGTTTTCAAATAGGACGTTTTAAGTTTAAGGTTTGTTATTAAAAAATCATTAAAGATAACATTAAAAATTGATGAAAATGACAGGTTTTTTAATAAATAGTGCTACATTAAAAGAAAAGTAAGAGTGAAATTAGCCTTTTAACTCTTCTTATTTCAATCGAATTCAAGCACATTCACGTTATCGACTGTGTTTTAGACAGACACAGAATAAGAAAGAAGGGCAGACCATGGATTTTATTACATCTTATATAAATCAGTACGGATATATCGTGTTGTTTCTAGCATTAATGCTAGAACTTCTTGCGCTTCCTTTACCAGGCGAACTCCTCATGGGTTACGCTGGGGTTCTTGCTTTTCAAGGACATTTAAGCTGGATAGGATGTATCTTGGCGGCTGGTATGGGGAGCGTAGTTGGCATGACCATAGCCTATGGGGTAGGTCATAAGTTAGGGACTCCTTTTTTTAATAAATACGGAAAAACATTTCATATGGGACCAGAACGAATCGAAAGAATGTCAAAGTGGTTTAGTAGACATGGAAACAAGCTATTGATTATTGCGTATTTTCTTCCGGTTATTAGACATATTACCGGGTATTTTTCAGGAATGACTCGTCTTTCCTTTCGTACGTACGCACTGTACGCCTATAGTGGATCGTTTCTGTGGGTTACAACATTTATTATGCTAGGGAAAGTATTAGGGCCTCAGTGGGAACAGTTCCATAATTCTATTAAGAAGTACTTTATCATTGGAATGATTGTGGCTGTAATTCTGTTTGCATCTATTTATATTTATAAACAGTACAAAGTAAAAATTAAAGGGATCGCAATTAATGTTCTTCAGTGGATAGTAAGTGTATTTCATACGCGAAAACGAGCAGGCCTTGTTTTTATCTTTACAGGGTTAGTTACATTAGGGTTTATTCTGCTTATGATTGGAATGACGCAAGACTTTATCGGAAATGAGTTCGGAGATTTTAATAAAATAACCGGTCTATTAATAACAGCGCTTTTTAACGAAGATTGGAATATACCAATGTGGACATTTTTTATGCTAGGATCTAAGGAAGTTCTTATTGCATTTATTTTCTTTCCACTTTTATGGATCTTATGGAAAGGCAGAGATAAAAAAATTGAATTATTATCTCTAGTAGTGGTTGTAGGTGGCGGTGAACTATATGAAGAAAGTCTAAGACGAATCTTCCATCATTTCTCGCTTGTTAGAAAATCGTTGATAGAACAGCTTTCATACAGCTTTCCAAGTGAGCAATCATTAATGGCTTTTGTTATTTATGGATTTGCTGTGTTTATGTTGGTACGACATTCTAGAAGGTTATGGATTCCTACATTAGCACCACTAGTAGCCGTTCTTATTTTGTTGCTTATTGCAATTAGCCGTTTATTTCTCGGCGTACAATACCCAAGTGATATAGCAGCTGGGTATGTATTTGGTGGAGTATGGCTAGGATTGAATGTCTTATGTCTTGAAATTTTTCGACTAATGAAAGGTATTAGCGTATAAACGATTATAAATTAGAATATAAAGATCTCATTTTATTAGATATAAGAGGAGAATATAAATGAAAAAATGTATTTTAATTGTTGAAGATGAAGTAATGATTGCACGAGCACTTCAAATTGAACTTGAGCATGAAGGATACCAAGTACTTGTTGAGCACGAAGGAAAATCCGGTCTTGAAGCTGCCTTAAATGGTAGCATTGATTTGATTTTATTAGACGTTATGCTTCCAGGTCTAAATGGAATTGAAGTTCTTCGAAGAATTAGAAAAAAAGACATCTACTTGCCCATTATTCTTTTGACAGCTCGTGACACCACGTTAGATAAAGTGATGGGGCTAGATCATGGGGCAAATGATTATATCACCAAGCCATTTGAAATAGAGGAAGTATTAGCTAGAGTACGTAATAGTCTTCGTCATAGAGCTATCGTTCAGGATGTTAGTGAAAAAAAAGATGTTCACTTATCAATAGAAGATTTATCTGTGAATTTAGAAACCAGAGATGTAATTAGACAAAACAAACAGATTATATTAACACCAAAAGAATATGATTTGCTTGTTCATTTATTAAAAAATAAAAATATTGTACTAAGCAGGGACAATATTCTCTTGACCGTCTGGGGCTATGATTATGAGGGGGAAACGAATGTGGTAGATGTGTTCATCGGGCATTTAAGAAAGAAACTAGAAGAAGATACTACATCCCCTTTAATCCAAACCATCCGAGGAGTAGGATATGTGATAAGAAAGGATCAACATGAAAATCACCACCAAAGTTAACCTGTTCATTACTGTTTCTCTGTTACTTAGCTTACTTATTGTAAATGCTATTGTATTTTTCTTATTCATGAAAACGACTGTTAACATGGAAGCACATTTGGTTTCGAAAAACGCTAATGCAATGTTGAAGAAATATCCTATTTCTGAAACCTTAACATTAGACAAAAATCTTTTAAATTCTTACATGTCTACTCACTCTTTCATCCGTATAATAGGGCCAGACTCTAAGACTATTGATCAGGTCAGTAATGATAAAACCCTTGCTAAAAAAATAGCTCCCACCTTTTCGTCAGAAAAAGACTTTGAACTTAGACCTTTCCACGAACATCAAAACTTAGTAGTTCGTGTACCTATTCATCAAAATCAAAAAGTAGTAGGGACATTAGAAATAAGTGAACGACTATCTGGACTAGAAAGCCGTAAAGATATTATTTTATCCATAATGGGTACTGTTACAGCTATTTCTGTTCTGCTTTCTTTTCTAGCTGGCAGATGGTTATCAGCTATCATTATGAAACCTATTGTATCAATGATCTCCACAATGGAGGATATTGAGCAAAGTGGAACGTTGAAGAGAATTAGCATACAAACTGAAACAAAAGACGAAGTGTATAAAATGGCAGCTACATTTAACCGCATGATTGGTAAACTGGAGGAAAACTCAGATAAACAAAGACAATTTATTTCTGATGCTTCTCATGAATTAAAAACACCTCTAACTATCATTAGTAGCTTTATTACGATTCTTAGAAGACATGGAACACAAGATGAAAAAATAGCTAAAGAAGCAACTGAGGCTATCTATTTAGAAACAACTAGAATGAAAAGTTTAACCAAAACTTTGTTAAGTTTAGCTGAATTAGAGGATGCTGAATCTGTTGATATGAAACCAGTTGATCTTGTTTCTCTCTGTACGGTCCTTATCAATCAGTTTAAGCAAGTTTATGACCGTTCCATTGTTTTGCATAAGAATTCCCCGTCAATCTTCATTAATGGAGATGAATTGAAGCTGAAACAGGTTATCATTATCTTTCTAGACAACGCTATAAAGTACAGTACAGATGCGATTGAAGTCTTTTTAGAAAGTGATCAACATAAGGGAGTTCTTCGAATAAAAGATTACGGAATTGGGATACCAGAAGAGGATCAATCGCATGTTTTTGAACGATTTTACCGGGTAGACAAGGCACGTAAACGGGATTCAGGAGGAAGTGGACTGGGATTAGCCATTGCTAAAAATATTGTTAGCCTTCATAAAGGAGAAATTAACATACAAAGCAAAGAACATGTGGGAACGGAAATTAAGGTCATTTTTTCTCTTAAGAACTAAAAAAGCCTCTAGAATTAAAAATTAGTTCTAGAGGCTTTCATTTTTAATGTACTATTCCGGTAAAAACATTATGTTAACTGAACATGTATAGGTTATACAGTCTAAAAACAGAAGGAACTACTGTCTCTCAAAGGTAGTTCCCTACAGTAATATAAATGTATTTTGGATGATTTAATTTATCTGAAGTAATTTATACAGAAAGAATAATTGACCAATAACTCACAGAGACAGATTCTTTTTTAGCTATTTACTAACTTCCACCACGAATGGAACTACAAAGACTTTGTTACTGCGCTGAAACTCTCCCCAAATTTTATAGACGCCAGGTGAAGGAAATGTTGTATGGAACATAGCATTAGATCCTTTTATCCTTTCATCCATCGGATGTACGTGCAGATATTTTGTTGCGTCTTGATTTAGAATGACAACGTGTCCTACAGCTCCAAGGTATGGTTGTAAATCCTGAATAGGCTGTTTGGTTTGAGCGTCTTCAAAATGAAAATTTAGCATAGTTTCCTGATTCGCTTTTAGCTGGCTATCTATTTTAAGAGACACTTGATTCCCATTAACAGTTTTCACTAATTTCTTATCAGGTGTAAGGCTAACAGGAGCTGGTGTATTTCCCTTAACAGAAACCGTATGCATTTGAACCGTATCCGATTGTCCTTTCGGTACAAAGTCAGCAATTAACTGAAATGATCCTCCCTGAGTAAACGTAACAGGTACTGTGAACACACCTTTTCCCTTATAAGTAGGATGGATGTGTTGATATTTTGACAAGTCTTTGCTTGCAACAATCAGATGCATTTTCTTTTCGTGATTTACCTCAAATTCGGAAATAGGCTTCCCTTTATTATCTTTGATTGTGATTGTTAACTGGTTGGTTGTATTAGTCTGAGGATAATGTTCAAACTTCCAATCGGTTTGTACGGCAACTTGTTGTTTTTCTTTTGAAGCATCGTTATGGTCCATGTTTGCCATGTCGTGTTTCATCTGCTTATGTTCAGAATCCTTATTACATGCTACCAAAGCAATCATAGTTAAGAGAGATACCACGACAAATAGTAACTTTTTCATATATACACCCTTTCATTGTAATAAGTACTGCTGTCCACTATTTATATCAAATAGATGTGGAGAAACTGTGCAGACCTATCTATACATATATAGCCTCTATACTCAAACACAGGATTAAGTAACTACCGATAAGCCGTATTATGTTAACTACAAATGAATACCGTATACAGCCTAAAAAAGCGAAAAATCACTGTTTCCGTCAGTGATTTTTCTGGTTATCAATATGTGCTATACATACTTTCTTTGATACCTTCCGGCGTCTTGTGTAGTTTGCTCATAAAAGCAAATCTTATTAGTAACAGCATCTTACTCTTTAGAAATCAATCAGCTTTATTTAACCCTTTTTTAATTAATTCTAAAATAGCTTCATTTCTAGAAGACATTGTTTTAGATTCTTTATACTCATCAATCTTTTTTACAATATCAACAGGAAGCCGTACAAATTGAGCATGTCTTTTCTGTTTCTCATGCATAAATATAGTCCCCCATTTTTAAAATGAAAAAGCTTAATTTTATAAGGATGGCGATCTTAATTCATAATAGTCAGATAAGTTCAAGAATATCAATCATTAAAACATTACATTTATGGTGTATAAAGTAAATTAACTTCTTTTAATAGTCTTTGTACTGTAGATATAGTACCTATAAAATGTTTTATGTTAACTAAGAATCGGCTTTTTATGTAGCCTTTTTGCCCGCCCAATAAATCCTTGCTGCCGCGAAGCAAGCTCGACCATTTTATCAGCCATTTTTGTGTAATCGTTATCTTCGGGGGTTCGCTGAGAGTTAAAAATAACCGCATAATACGGCGGTTCTGGAGTTTTTACTAATGCCTGCATTTGGTCACCTCTTTTCGTGTTTTTTATTCCTTTAATTTAACAGGTTACAGAAAGATATAAATATGACCTTTATGTAAAGAAACGCTAAACTGAATTATTATATATAGGTTGTGGCTTCCCTTAAAGATCATAAACTCAGTTTTAACTCTCTTTCTTAAATGAGTTTTTTATTCTTTAAAAATAACATAAATACCACTGGGCGCCTCCGCATTGACGGGGTCGCTTTTTCAACGTGGAAATGGATAAGAAAAGGCGGAATGAGCATAATAGGAAAAAGAAAATTTTTATAGAACTTATTAAGGGTTTGAGGTGAGAAAATATATGTTTTGGAAAAAGAAGAGCCAACCAATCCGTCATGAAAATAACGACGGCAACCAGCTTTTTCAAAAAAATAATGATTTATCTATAGCTGCTGTTAAGGGCTTAATTTCAAATATGGATGATGGAGAATCGATAGATTACAGGGTTAATAAAGACCGGAATATAACTCTTATTTTCATCCGAACATTAATTGATGTGGAAAGGTTAAATGAATCCATCATTCAGCCGTTAAAAAATTGTTCTGAAGATATGATACATACCTGCATTATCTCAGCAAAAGCAGCTGCTCTGACCAGCCTTGATGAAGCGCAGCAGCTGATGATGTTGGGGCATGTGCTCCTTGATGATGGCAAGGGACGCTGGTGGGCTGTTCCACTTGAAAATCCCTTAGGGAGAAGCATTGAACAATCGGAAGCAGAAACCATTTTATACGGTCCTAAGGACAGCTTCACCGAACAGATTGACCAAAATATCACTTTGCTTCGTAGAAGGCTTCCTGTGACTGAACTTAAAACGGAGAAGTTTTCTACTGGGTACCTAACTAAAGCGAAGGTTGTATTACTGTATGTAGAGGGAATCGCCAATCCAGATATTGTAGATATCGCCCGCAAAAAAATTGCCAAAGTAAATTTTGATATGGTGATTGAACAGTCGAATCTGGCAGCGTTTATGGAGGATCACATCCATTCGGTCTTTCCGCAGTTTCAGCAGACAGATCGGCCCGATCAATGTGCCTATTCTCTTGGACTTGGAAAAATCGTCATTCTAGTGGCAAATACACCGTTTGCGTTAGTTGCTCCTATCACCTTTTTTCATCTCTTTCAATCATCAGAGGACTATATCCACAGATGGCTGGTTGCCAGTTTCCTGCGATGCCTTCGGTATGTAAGCTACTTAGCGTCTATTACATTAATCCCTCTGTATGTTGCATTAACCACCCATCACTATCAGGTCATTCCACTGCAGATTCTGTTTGTTTTATTAGAATCCAGGAGTAAACTGCCATTTAGCCCCTTTTGGGAAGCGCTATCAATGCTTCTGGTTCTGGAAATAATTAAAGAAGCCAGTTTGAGGATGCCAACAAAAACAAGCGCAACTCTGGGTACAATCGGTGGTATTGTTATTGGTCAGGCAGCAGTGGAAGCAGGGTTTGTAAGCAAGGTGTTAATTGTTTTAGTGGGTGTAGCTGCGATTGCGTCTTTTTTAGTTCCAAATTATCTGTTAAGTAAGACTAACACCCTCATTCAATTTGCATTTTTAATTTTAGCATCATTACTGGGCATTCCGGGAATTGTATTTGGAATGATCTATATGCTCGCACACCTTAATGGGCTTACAAGCTTGAAGCAGCCATATTTTGCTCCGGTTGCACCCCTCTATTGGAGAGATTGGATGGATCTCTTCATTCGGGCTCCTATTCCATGGATGAAAAAACGTCCAGCACATGTACATCCTCTCTTTAAATGGAGATACAACCGAGGAGATGATCACTAGATGGGGGATTTTATATTATTTGATAAGACTGCTCAGCTTGGAAAGGGATATATTATTGCATTCGCTAACCGTTCACAAATGCTCTATTTTATATTATTTTTGCCAAAGTTTTTAGAGAGGCCGTATTTATTATTCGGGATACTGGTAGTAGGAATCCTATCTCAGATTAACTTGTTTATTTTATCAAAGTGCCTGTCTTCTAAATATACACAGCAGGGGTACCATGGATTCGCTGATCTTTTAGGCCGGAGGACACTTCGTATAATAGTCTTTGCCGGGATTGCGGTCATTTTTATAAAGATGAGTACGATTATTCTGGGGTATGCTGAAATCGTCCATCAATTTATTTTTCCTGTTATGCAGCTGCCATGGATGATCTTGTTTATTATGCTGATAAGCATCTATATTGCCAGTCAGGGGATGGAAAAAACACTGCGCTTTGGCATGATTGCTTTCCTATGTACCTTTTGGATCATCCTGCTTTATATTCCGTATTTCTTTCCTCCTGAAGCTGAGATGCATGATCTATATCCTTTAATCCCAACAGATTGGTCACATAAACCCTGGAAAGGTATATTAATGGTCTGGTCCTCTTTATCAGGACCGGAGTACTTAATTCTGGTGCTACCTTGGATAAATTCCAAGCAAAACATGCTGAGATATTTATCGATGGCAAATGCGATTTCTATTTTAGAGTATTTGCTGCTTTTCTTGGCATGTCTGTTCTTTTTCGGAACCACTTACCTGGGGAAAATAGGTTTTCCGGTAGTTAATATGATCAGGTACCTTCAGTCTCCTGTTTTTGAGAGAGTGGAAATTATCATGATTTCCCTGCAAATGTTTCACTATGTTTTCTTTATATCCGTTTTGCTGCTTTGTTTATATGGTGCCATACGCATTTCTGCAGGAACTCAGTATAAAGAAACTACACGTAAAGGTTTTTACGCTGTGTGCTTACTTGTCCTGGCAGGTGTGTTTTTAATTCAGCTGTTCTATTGGAGAGAAGGAAAAGAACTAAACCGCTGGACAAACGTGCAATTATGGTCTGGTGCCTTTACTTATTTACTAATTCCATCTCTTCTCCTGGCTGTCACTAAGATAAAGGGGAGGCGTTCCAATCTATGAGGGCACTCACTTCATTTATGCTTATATTAAGTAGTATATGTCTTTTAACTGGCTGTTCTCCTTTTACAAATAACAATATAGTTGAAGAAATTGCGCCTGTGACCTTTTTGTCCATTGGAGCGAGAGGAGAAAAAGGTAAATTAAAAGTCTCTACATTGGTTCCTCCTGTCATGAAGGAAGATAAACAATTTTTTTCCACCAATGTCACACTGTTAGAACAGGGAAGAAGGAGCTTTAATTTGAAATATTACCGGGAAATTAAGCTCGGGCAGCTCCGTATGCTGTTTATTGATGAAAAGGTTGCCAGAAATGGAATTGTATCATTGATTGACACGTTATTAACCGATCCAGACGTATCTCCGCGGCTTTATGTCGTAGTATTTAAAGGTGATTTCGAAGCATTTATCAAGAATCGTATGCAGCAGCAAAAAGATCTGGATTACTATCTATACAGGATGTTTAAGCATTACGAAAAGGGGCAACAGGGAGAAATTACGGTTACAAATATTCATGAATTTATGGAAAAAATGTATTCTCCTTATTCAGATCCGTACGTTCCGGTATTTAAGGTGGATAAAGATAATTTTAGCTATGAGGGCACTGGATTTTTCGGAAATGGAAAGTTAAAAGGTCGTTCTGATAAGTATCAAGACCAATTTTTTCAGCTTCTTAACAACTATCATTTTCTTAAGAATATGATCATTACACCATTTGACGTCTCTCTGGGGGAAGTCCGTTCACATGTTACGACACATGTAAATCTAAATGACCATACCGTTTCATTTAAGGTTCATTATAGAGGCAGAATCGATGAATACCGAGGCACCAAAGACCTGAACAGGCAGGCCAGCATTTACGAATTAGTCGATGAGATCGAAGGCTATATGGAAGAGGGAACCGTTTCACTGCTGAAAAAATTGCAGAAATTGAAAGTGGATCCCCTTGAAATAGGTGGACAGACGATGGCACCCGCTTCAAAGCCCATGTCAGAAGAAGACTGGATAAAGTTCTGGGAAAGTGCAAAAATAAAAGTTGACTGTGATTTTGAACTGGAACCTTTATCCACTTAAATGAAAAAGTCTACTTGAAAAGTAGACTTTTTTGGATTCTACTGCAAAAATCCTAAGATACTGGCAAGTAATCTCTGATACTAATATTCTAAAATAAGGACGTAATTAGGATAGAAAAGTAAAACAAGAAGATAAGTGAAGCTACTTTAATCGCTACCTCTATATCTACAAGTAGTCCCTTTCTTAAAGTGTTGTTATATCTATTTTGTTGTTTTATTTTTGCAACATTTATTCCTGCTGAAGTTTTGTTTGTTAGTTGTTAGTCATTACAATCTCCTCCATAAAAATTAATGTTCCCAAGAGGTTGTAACTATTCTAAAAGCTATTAAGAAGTATACGATTGCCGATAATGTTGATTATGTTGACTAGAAATTACTGTTCTCTGTATATAAAATGTACGTAACTAAGTATATTCAAAGGAGATGTCTCGTTTTGTTGGATTATATATGGATCGATGGAGATTTACCTATTTTGTCCCAATTATCTAATGACTTTAATTCTGCTGCTATGCTATTCCACCCTTTTATTCAAATGCCCTCTGGTTGGGATAAACCAAAGAGAGAAAATCCTTATCAGCATATATATCCTAGTGATGAGGAAATGCTTAAACTTGGAGAACCAATATCATGGAAAGAAGTAATGGCCAAATGTAATTTAAAATCCTACAAGGAACTATTCAGAGCGTTGCAACACCTTACTGGTGTGCCTAGTGATGAATATAAAAAATTAGCTCCTTATGTTAAGTCTAATCCAGATTTTTATTACCCCGAAGAAGATCGTACATCGTTGTTTATACTAAATAGTTTAGTAGAGATCCTCTGTTCAAAAGGGGCAAATACTTTATATTTTTCTGAACCTATTCACGACACAAACGGTTCATTTAAAGTCAATGATATGTCACCTTTAGAAATAGCTAACTTATCTCCTAACGAGTCAATTATCACAGATGAAAATATAGATTTTGCATTTATGGGGATCTATGATTCGTTTATAACATTGCTTTTAGCTAAAGATACAAATATTGAGGATACAATTAAGTCTCTAAACCTTGAAGCTTTCATATGTGATAAAGAAACATACCTTAATTCGTTTATTTAATAGGTACCGATAAAATCCCTTATGTAAACCTAACGTGTATAGTGGGAGTATTAGTAAAATGCACAAAGGGAAATTTGATAATGGTTCGAAAAAGAAAACTCGCCACGAGAGGACTTTTCTTAATAAGTTAAAGCCTTCTTTTGACGAGTTACTTCTATAGTGCATTGTTTTTATTAAGACACGGATTTAAGATCCTTTGTTAACCGGAAAAAAGCTTCTTTATCGTTATTTTTTAAGGACTGATCAATTCCCTCAAGAATCTTACTTTTTTTGAAGTTATTTATCATTTGATCCAGAAACAATTCAGCCAACATTTCATCACGTAAATTGGGATCAACTCGATCCATTCCGTTAAGTGTATTATTTTCCATAAAACGTCAACTCCTTTATCTTTTTCTCTTTTGCAAACAGTATTCCCTTTTGCACTCTTTTTATGCAAGGTTGATAGATGAATTGAGACATAGAATAATATGCATGATTAAGCCCTATTTCCTTTTAGATTTCTTTCATATGTCTTCAATTAGATAAGAAAAAGATATCACTCCACCATTAATAACTAATCGATCAAAGAGAAATGATATTAATTAGTTTCTTTTGTTTATTAGGAAAAGAAAAAAACTAATTTTTGAAGGTCAATGTGTGATTACTTAAATATATTTGACGACAAATGAAAATTTCCCCTTCATATCCTATACCAATTTATGTTTTACTTCTCTTTTAAGAAATTGTTTTATTCACTTTATTTCAACATGAAACTTATAAGCATTAAGAATTAATGTGTTTTTAATAAGGTGAATTTATTTTAATATAAAAAATCAATTTCTTTTATATAAAGAAGTAAATAAATAAACTTACTTATAAAAATAATAGTTTTATCTTTTACTGTTAATGACGACAAATGGATCATTTTTCTACAAAATATGTAATAGTTAACTTTATTTTTAATAACATACGTTAACTATTACTTTTATTAATAACATTAAATTAAACTTACTTAAAAATTTTTGTTCCTTTTAACCTCGTATTATTTTCTATAAGATTATACAATTTATATATAGAGAGAGAATGACTTCTTATTTGTTATCAGTTAGTTTAAAAGATAAAACTTTAATAATAAATAAAGTAATTTAGTATTTACTTAACAAGCAATAAAACATAAACTAGGTTATTTGCTATAAATATAGTTAAGGACAACATTTATTTTTAACGATATATGTATATGAATCTACAAATCTGGCCAGACTAATAATGTATTCCCCCTATTCCAATAAATTTGAAAACCCTTTGTCTACATGGGCAAGGGGTTCTTTTTTATTAAGCACAATTTATTACGAGTAATTTTGCCTAATGTATCTTATAGATAGTGAAATTAAATATTAATAGCCACACCTAGAACTAGAGGTGGCGCCAATCCCTAAAAATATTCAAATGTTTATTTGATTATTTTTAGAAATTAGACCTAAATTCATATGGGACAAACATATGCTGGGTAACAGAGGATAGGATACGGTTGATGCAAAAGGGGGAAATGCATGACATATCTTAAAGTATTGAAATTATTTTATGTGCTTTTGGCTGTAGTGGGAGCGATTCTAGCTATCGTTTCTTACTTTCAACATTCACTTTACTTGAAGTCATTTGGCCTTGTTTTGTTAGGGTCATCGCTCGTTTTTAATAGTTACACTACCTATTTAGAGTGGAAAGGAAGGGGACCCTTTTTTTACATGGCCATAGGTCTAATAGTGATTGCCATAGCTATAGGTGGTTTTACTAATGCATGGTAACTATTTTTGTTAATGAAGAAAAATCTATATAGTTAATATTATGGATTAGACATTTTAGCTTCTAGCACCTAAGAACAACCAAACTATCCTCATTTCTAATAAAGTTGGCTTTCTAGGATCAATTTTAGTTAACATAAAACTTTTTATAAGTACTGAAAAAAGGATCTTCAATAAAGATCCTCTTAACTATTTATTTAAAGTAAGACAACAATCAGCTTAATAATACAATGAGTTTAATGTAAATAAATAGTGTAATTCAATATAGGACAAGACCAATAATTAAGTGAACAGTCCTTACTGCTTGCATTGAGACCTACTTGTTTCCTTAATAATCGACTGTTCTACTAGGTATTGAAACCCGTAAATAAAAACTGAAAGGCCTACACATATAAAATACCATGTGACATGTTTCATTTTTTGAAATTTAAATATTCCAACCTTTTCCCAAATAGAGCCAAAAGGAAAAGCGTTAACTAAATCTAACATCATATTGGTAATCAAGTATTTTGGTAAATTTCCATATGTTAGTTTAAATATCCATAGTGTAGCTACATAATAGGGCCCTAATATGTACGAGAAATCAACAAAACCAGGAGAAAGAGGATTTTTATTTATCCACCATTTTTTCTTATTAGCTGTAAGACTAAATACGCTTAAGAATAAATTAATAAAACTTGCGACAGGTAAAAATCTAAGAAATGATTTCTTCCCCATAAAAGGAACAGTTAACCAAGGAATTATTATCATAGCTAAAGAAAATGTCTTTTTCTTATTGTATTTATACATAAAATACCTTCCTTAAATTGTATTGTTAAACATATTATTACCTGTTCTTTTGAATTGATGAATTCTTTATACGAATAACATATAAAAACTTGAACAAACTACTCACGATTGATGAATCATCACTCTATAGCTAATTCCTAAAAAGCAAAAAAACAACTGGCCGGACCCAGTTGTTTTTTCTGTTTTTAAGCTGTATATCGTATACATCTTTTTTACCATATATATCTGCGGTTCCTAACTATGTTGCATTCGTCATACACAAGATAAGTAAATATAAAAACCCTCTACAATGAGGACAGTAGAGGGCGAAAAACATAATACATGTAACTAAATTTATGAACTTAATTATACCACATTTTCTTTATCTACAGGATGGTTTAATTCCTAAGATCTTCATACTTTTCACATATCTTACTAAGTAAGTATAACCGATTACCAGTTACCAATAGTATACTACTCCTTCTCTTTCCAGCTTTTGAACAATGCACATAACCATTGCAGAACTCTCAACAAATCAGGGGGGGTTTTCTTATAATACATAAGTTATTGTAAGACAACATGTAGTTATGTATAACAGTGGATAAAATTCGCCTCTATACATAGCTTATACTTAGGTGTCTTATATAATTTATCTGTATTAACACATACTAAAAACACATTAAATACTTAATAGTATATTTTAATTAAATCACTAAATTAAGTAATAAATTTGAATATACAAAAGGGGAACATTTTATTCCTGTTACGACCAGATTGGAGGCAATATTCAATGAATTTTATTGAAGTTATAGGCAGGGTAATCATTTCTTTTAGTGTTTTACTATTGATGACTCGTATTATGGGGAAAAAACAAGTAAGTCAGTTAACTTATTTTAACTATATTACAGGAATCACAATTGGTGCTGTCGCTGCTTCCATTACGATTGATAGAAGTATTGACATGAGCGATGGTTTCGTTAGTATGGTTTGTTGGTCGCTGCTCACTGTTCTAGTAAGCTATATCAATTTAAAGTCTCCAAAAGCTCGTATATTACTTGATGGCCAACCTACAATTGTCATCAAAAATGGCAGAATCTTAGAGAAAACATTGGCTGGATTAAGATTAAACATGGATGATCTTAGTATGTTATTGCGAGAAAAAAACATTTTTTCGACTCAAGAGGTAGACTATGCTGTATTAGAACCAGATGGACAGCTGTCCGTTTTAAAAAAAGTGGATCAACAGAATGTTACCAAAAAAAATTTAAAGGTAGAAGCTGTGAAACCTTTGTATGTGCCTACGGAAATTATTGTTGATAGTAAAGTTGTTACCCGCAATTTAGAAGAACTGGATTTAAACCAAAACTGGTTAGAAAAGCAATTGCATCAGGCAGGAGTAAGCTTACAGGATGTATTTTATGGCGAAATACAAAGTGATGGCACTTTATATATCGATAAAAGACAGGATCATTAGCTCATATTATATTAAAAGATAAAGAAACATGTTGAAGCTCACTTTTTTTTTCTAATGTTTACCTTATGAAAATTTATCTGAGCAGCACCAGAAAATATGTGCGTTAAGAATGCGTGAGAATGCATAATGCAGATATTGAAAAACTTTAGAATAAAGTCCAAGTGTGGACGCTTGTTGCGATAACGTATTCCTACAAGAGTTTTGTAGATTTGACAAGCATTCGTAGTTATAAATTTAAAAGTTATAAGTTGGAAAATAGTTAATAAAAAAGCATCATTTCGTGTTTTTATTACGGGACGAAGCCTTTTTTTATCAACAACGTGTCGGTAGTACTATAAGATGTTTCATTTTCTATATATATGGGTATCAAAGGTTGTAGGACATCGTTCTCATCGTATACTATTGATTAATGACCAAATCTTGTATATGCAACCTGTTTGGTTCTTTTTCTGCTTTGGAGGGACGATTTGGTTATTTGTTGTCCTTCATTTTATTTTATATAAAAACAATGAATTACTCTCCAGAGTACTATTATGCTTAGTCAAGGGAGTTAAAATATTATGAAAAAAACAGAGCACATCAAGAGATATGAGCAAGGTATTACTAGTAAGTTTGCTATGTACACCTTTCCATATGTTTATGAATTTTCTATTTACGCTATTGACATCTTTTATTCTGATACAGAAGAATACCTTTTTGGCTGTGCTAAGAACACTACACTTGAAAGATTCTTCACTCGTAAAATCTACCAAGATGAACTTGGGTATTACTTTAAGTATGTTCAAGAAAAGATCTATCTCAACAGTTTTAAGCCAATAAAGGACAATATGTTACAGTTAGCGCAATAAACTGGCTTTTTTTTATGCTATCCGAGACTAATGACTTATCCTATTCACATCAGGTGGTTTTTTCTTTTGGATACATAAGTTATTGATAACTTGAACAAACTACTCAAGATGGATGAATCATCACTTAGCTAACTCCTAAAAACAGAAAAACTCCCTTAACGCATTGGGGGAGTTTTTCTGTTTTTAGGCTGTATAAAGTATACAAAGTTAGTTAATATAATACCTCTTATAAGAAATAATTATGTTGTTTTAAAAGACATATAACAGTTGCTTTAAGATCTGCTGATCATGGATTACCCAATCATAAAAATTTAATTTCAAACTCTTTAAGAAGTTAAATTTAAAAAAGCTACTATGTGAAGTAGCTTTTTTAATTGATAGTTAGTGTGTTAAGAATATACTATTGATAGCATTCTTAGTGATTTAACTCACGATTTGTTTCGGAGATTTTTCTTCCTCATTCCAAGCTTCTAACGTTTCACGGCCTGGTAAGTGTGAGAGACTATCTGCGTGAAACACTGGATCTTTCCCTTGTTTCTTTTGAGCTATATAATCTTTTAATACTGCTTTAGCTACTTTAGATAAACGAGTAATGGCATATAAATTAATGAGAACCATTAGTCCCATAAAGATATCTGCAAGAGACCAAACTAACTCAGCGCTATATAATGCCCCAAATAGGACCATTAAAATGACTCCAAAACGATAAAATAAGATTGTTTTCTTGCTATGTTTCATAAAACTAATGTTTGACTCACCGTAGTAATAGTTCCCCATAATTGTACTCAATGCAAATAAGAAGACAGATATAGATACGAACGTTGCGGCAAATCCACCAAGTCCTACACGTAAAGATTCTTGCGTTAATGGAATACCTGTTAACTCAGAAGTTTTATATACACCAGAAACTAACACAATCATTACTGTAGATGAACAAATAACAAATGTATCGATGATAACGCCTAAAGCTTGAATAAAGCCCTGTTTTGCTGGATGAGTAACATCAGCTGCTGCTGCTGCATTCGGTGCAGAACCCATTCCTGCTTCATTAGAAAATAATCCTCGACGGATACCCTGAAGTACAGCCGCACCCATTACTCCACTAAACAATTGTTTGAATGAGAATAGACCTTCTGAAAAAATAGCACTAAACACACTAGGAAGCACGTGATAGTTTGCAATCATAATCCATAGCGATAACAAAATATAAGCGCCTGCTTTAATCGGTACTAAAATTGTAGAAAACTTAGCTACTGAATGTACGCCACCAAATATAATGAGAGCTGTAATAACGGTAAGGATGATCCCAGTCATTGTCGTATTTATTCCAAACTCATTGTTAATGGATGCAGCAATCGTATTCGCTTGAACAGCATTAAAGATAAGACCAAAAGATAGTGTGATTAAGATACTGAAAGCAATACCTAGCTTTCTTTTCCCTAGCCCTTTTTCCATATAATAAGCAGGTCCACCTCGCCAAGCATCTCCGTCTTTCACTTTATAAACTTGAGCTAACGTACTTTCTACAAAAGCTGAAGCTGAACCAATTAAAGCGATAACCCACATCCAAAATACTGCGCCGGGACCTCCTAATGCAACTGCTGTTGCTACTCCAGCGATATTACCCGTACCAATACGAGCAGCCATACCAATCATGAATGCTTGTAAAGAAGACACACTCTTCTTATCTTTATTTTTACGTCCATCTCCTAATAGACGTACCATTTCAGGTAAGAACTTTATTTGTAAAAAGCCAAACCTAATTGTTAAGAAAAGCCCAATTGCGACCAAAAAGATAACAATTAGTTTGGACCATAAGTAATCATTAAGCATTGCAATAAATTCTGTCATGTTTTTCTCCTCGTTGTAAAAATTTTTAGATTATAAAGATTATAATGTTAAAACTATTGTTTTGTAAACTAGATAAAATGTGGAATTAACAAATATTTTTTACATATAATTAATCTCTATGTAAGTGATTACATACTTGCTATTTATACAAATTTAGCAGAAGTTCTAGTTGCTATGCTAATATTCTAAGAATAAAAAGAGCCTTCTCAAAGAATGAGAAGGCTCTTTTTGTAGTTAGAATCACCCACTATAATTTCCGTTACAGTAAGGTAAAGATAGTATAAATAAAATTCAATAGAATGTAAATAGAAAAAACCAACTGCCCATAGACAAAGAAACATGTTCCACCATGCCTCCTTTGAACAGTTGTTAAAATTAATTTTCAGAATAATTAAATTCTACCACATATGATCTGTTTTGTATGTTTTATTTTAAAAAATGAACATAGTCAATTAGGTAAAGAATACCGTACATTCCTACATACTATAACGTCAGTATTTTTTCTTGGTTATATTGCTAATTAATATAATGGATTTTCTAGGAACCTAATATCTAAAAACACTTTTTATCTCATAAAGGATTTTCAGGTATTCTAAACGTGTAACACAGAATAAATATATCAAAGTATGTTAATTATGGATTAAAGATGTAAAAAACGTTTTTTTCACTCCCCTAATAATTCCATAGGAGAACATACATGAAAAACTATACAAACGATAACACAGCAAGACGCTATATAGCTCACATTAGTACATTGGGAACCACTCAGATTCACTTAAGAAATCCTTACATCATAGCCTGGTGGTCAGCAGCCTTTCCTGGCTTCGGACATTTACTTTTATCTAAATATCTTCGAGGATTTGTTTTATTTATTTGGGAAGTTGTTATTAATCTCCAGTCAAATATAAACGTGGCTATGATCCATTCCTTTCAAGGGGACATGGACATGGTGAAAGAGTCACTAAACACTAGGTGGCTTCTCATTTATATTCCTGTTTATATCTTTGCCATATGGGATAGTTATCGAACGACGGTTGATTTAAATAAAATATATCTCTTAGCTGAAAGAGAAAATCACACCTTTAATTCCTTTAGTATGGGAGCTATGGAAATTAACTACTTGGATAAAAGAAATCCTATTATGTCTATAATATGGTCCTTATTTATGCCAGGTTTAGGTCAACTTTATATTCATCGAATAATCGTTGCTTTTTTTATTGTTACTTGGACCGTTGTTTTCTTTTACTATTCTCATCTTCTTGAAGCTATTTCTCTTCTCTTTTTAGGCGAAATCCAGAAAGCTACCAACGTATTAAATCCAGAATGGTTACTTTTTTTCCCTTCTCTTTATGGGTTCGCCGCTTATGATGCTTATATCAATACAGTTGAAAATAATAAACTTGCTGAAAAAGAACAGAAAACCTTTTTAGAGAAGAACTATCAACACCCTGATTTTTATATTGAAAAGGAAAAAAGGTAACAAGAGGGCCTGCAGGTCTCTTTTAATTTTATGTGAATGAAAGAATCGTAATTGGAGCATACTAACCAAGATGCCAAAAGGTGTCATTGGATAAAGTCACGTAAGAGCAAAAACCGCCTTAGAGAGAAGGCGGTTTTTGCTTTTCAACTGTAATAATGTATATTTCTTTATTTACCATAAAACGTATTATCGGAAATAAAGACGTTATAGGGAATTTATGATATAATTTAGGTGTACTATACAACTAAATAAAGAATATAAGTAACTTAACATTTCATTAATCTTAATACACTTTTCAACATGTTTAGTCCTCTAATCCTCATCTATTAGAGGACTTTTACTTTTTTAGATACTCGGAGGGAAATCTTTGCCCTATATACAACAAGAAAAATTACATGCTATCAGAGAAAAGATTTTACAACGAAAAGAAGAGCTAGCTGAAAATAAAAGAGAAGATCTTGCGGAGTCTCATAATATCTATACAGAGTTGACTACTTTTCGCTTGGACATTCTTACAACTTATGCCGATTCTCTTTTGATGGAAAAAGAGGCAGCAAATGAAGTCATGGAACAATGGGGAAACAATATGGCTAATTTATTAGTCAATCACGGACTTCCCTTAAACCTAGCTTTAGAGGAGATTAGCTATTATCGAGATGTAATCGGGGAAATAATAAAAGAAGAAGCAAAGAATAATGATTTTTCCCTCGATGCTTTTTATCAAAACATTTCTCACTTTAATAGCATTGTAGATAACGCGATCCAATTCGTAAGTAAGTCGTATATAAAAGATTACACTGAAAAAATAAATTATGCTCAATATGCTATTGATGAATTATCTGTTCCCGTTGTTCGTATGACAGAAGAAATAGGTATCCTTCCTCTAGTAGGTGATTTAGATACCAAACGAGCACAATATTTGATGGAGAGTGCCTTAGAGAAAGGAAGCCAATATAAATTAAAATGGCTTATTATTGATTTATCAGCAGTTCCTATTATTGATACGATGGTAGCAGATCAACTGTTTAAAGTAATAGCTGGGCTACAGTTAATAGGAATTGAAGTTGTCATCAGTGGAATACGTCCGGAAATCGCTCAAACCATGGTGAGCTTAGGAATAAAGGTTGAGGAAGTTAAAAGTTTTTCTAGCTTACATCAAGCTGTTCAGTATACAAATTCATTTACACGATCTTTAATGTGAATATTTTTATGGATTATGAGCAAACTACTCAAGATGTTTCCGAGCATCGATAAGTAGTGATACGTATAGCAGAAAAACCTACTGATCCCTGTTCAGTAGGTTTTTCGTTTTTTAACTTGTATACGGTATATAAAGTTAGTTAACATAATCACTATTATAGGAACGATTTAGCACTCTAAGTAGAGGAAAGAAGGTAGAGATTTTTTCCCTTATTAGAGTGCTTTCTTTTTTCGCTCTTTCAGCACTATAAATATACTTGTAACAACTAATAAGATTAAGGCTTCTCCAACGAAGATTAATCCTTTTACATATACGTCTATAGCTTCAAATCCATTCATTTTATTAGCAGCATAAAAAGTTAAAAATAAACCAAACAATAGAGTAATTAAAGAAACTAAAAGAGAAATTATTCTTTTTTCAATAACTATACTTGCGAAAAATATCAAACTAAAAATTACTCCAATGCCTAGACAATTATTAAGAATAAAAGACATATACATCCCCTTAATTAAATACCTTTTTATACCATTTTATCATGACTATTCTTAAATAATTCTTATATTTTACCTTCATTTCAAGTTAACATAATGACCGTTCTTACATTGCTAATGATCGCATTATGTGGGGTCAATCAAGGGAAAACAGAAGCAGCAAGTAAAGCTGCAAATCTAGATTTGATTATTATTAACAAGTACTACAACAAACTTGCGTATTTTCATAATGGTTATATTGAAATCGTTGATCCAGTAGCAACAGGGAAAACATGGGACAAAACACCAGTTGGCTTTTTTAAAGTGGTGAACAAGATTAAAAACCATCCTTATTATACAGGACATATTCCTGGGGGCGACCCTCGCAATCCATTAGGAAAACGTTGGTTAGGGATAAATACAAATGGTACGTATGGCGATACATACGGTATTCATGGCAACAACAATGAAAGTAGCATTGGAAAATACGTGAGTCAAGGTTGCGTGAGAATGCATAATGCAGATATTGAAAAGCATTATGATAAAGTTCAAGTAGGCACACCGGTTGCGATTACTTATTCCTATAAGAGCTTCGTTGATCTTACAAGCGTATATGGATATCAATTCAAAGGCTATAAGTTAAAAAATAATTAATATCTAACAGCATTCCGTTATTGAACTGCGCCCCAATTGTTAGACAAAATTTCTGATTCATTTGAAAAAAGTCGAAAACCCGTGTTAGAAGAACTTTCAACATGGGTTTTTTTCTTATTTACGATGGAAATTTATTACTGAAAAACGGTAATACTAAAAAGGCAGCTCAAAGAGTTTGAATTCAAAAATATCTGTTAGCTTTTGATTCAAATATAGGGGTGATATCAATAGATAATATATTTGAAAATCTTAAGGAAATACGTTTATTAGAAGATAAGCTGTATCATTTAGAATTAAATGGTTGGCTAAAAAATGAGTTTTTAACTTGGGAATGGTGGATACTAGTCGTTTTTTTAGTTGTGCCTTGGGTTATATGGGCTAAACTTGTTAAACGAGACATTATTTTAGAAATTTTGTTATTTGGTACCGTAATTATCTTGACAACAACCTTATTAGATATAGTTGGTGTGCAATATAGTTTTTGGGATTACCCCATTGCACTCCTACCTATTATTCCTCGGGCCTTTCCTTTTGATTTTTCAATGGTACCTGTAGCTTACATGTTGTTATATCAATATTTTAGAACATGGAAATCTTTTATTTTAGCCCAGATCATTATGGCACTAACATATGCCTATATTGGTGAACCCTTTTGCGAGTGGGTCAAACTTGTTAATTATTTAGAGTGGAGATACAGATATTCATTCATATATTACATCATTCTTGGAATTGTAACTCGAGCTTTAATACTAAAACTAGCCTCTTTATCTAAACCTCAAGATCTTACAACTAAGTAAAATTTAAATTGGAGGAAAAAACTTTGGAAGAAGTTAATATTGGTTTTTTGACGATCAAAGTCATCGTTGGTTTTGCCACTATATTTTTTATAAAAAAGTTTATTTATTTACTTCTTTACATAAAAGAAATTAATTTTATACTTCTAAATAGAATTAATCTATTAAAAACAACTTTTAAATTGTCTACTTTAAAAGAATGATACAGAAAAAATAATTTTGATTGGATAAGTGGTATTGATGAATGAAGATAAGTTACAAAAGTTACTCTGGAGCATTGCCATACCGGGGTTTGGACAGTTATTAAACAGAAAAATATTCAAAGGTATAATATTTATCTTCCTAGAATTTGTCATAAATTATAATTCGAATTTAAATACCTCCATTATGTTAAGCTTTAATGGAAAAGTTAACGAAGCCATTGAAGTAACTAATTATCAATGGCTATTGTTTTATCCTTGCGTATATGTATTTGCTATGTGGGATGCAGTTAGAGAAGCAAAGGGTGAAAATCCTCCATTTTACTATCTTCCGTTTGTTTTGGGAGCTTATTTAGGAACAGTCGGTATTATTTATTCTAGGTCTTTGACCATTTTTACAATACCATTAGGACCGGTATTTTCAGGAATCATCTTTTTCTTTTTCGGTATATTTTTGGGGAATTTCATAAGGTACATATTAAATAAAAAACACTTTTAAGTATTCAAGTATAATCAGTGACTGTAAAATACTCAATAACAGCGATTCAAAATTCCCTAATAATAACAGACAATCATTTTAAGATCATATCATGGATAGAGTGGAGAAACGGTACTGAAGATTGGAGAGTTTTTATAACTGAAAATCATTTCAAGAAGGTTAGACGACCAAAACAACTATTGCAGAAGCAACTGGTTTTAATCACAAAACCGTAAGTAAATACCTAAAAGATAATTAGATGCCTAAACGCAAAGTAAATAAATAGAAAAAAGAGAGTAAGTTAGATTCTTATAAAACGTATATACTTGGGCGTCTTAGAGAAGGTAATATTAATTGTGTAGTTTTGCTAGAAGAAATACAAGCAATGGGATATGAAGGTCAACTGACAATATTGAGGGATTTCATCTTCTTCGTCAACAACCAAAGAAGCAGGCAATTTTACGGCTTGAAACGCCACCGGGAAAACAAGCTCAAATGGGATTGGCATACGTCGAGAAGTACTTAGTCAATGATACGCTGCAAGATGTATGTGGATGTAGAATTCAGAATTCTACATCGTCGCAATATTGAAGGCGTTTTTTGGAAAATTTAAAGTTTTCTTCTATGGATTCAACAAACTTTCCCATAATGTTTCACCTCTATTTTTTATTCTTTTACTTATGTATCCAATTAGATAGAGGAGGTTCATGGAACCAATTTTTTCTTACTAATAACTTAAATCCTTTTTCTGAAAAGTCTTCGACCTGCTTGATTAATTCTTTTAATAAATTTATATGATCTCTTTTATAGCTAACTACTATAGCACTTTGTAAATTGGTTATTCCTATTGGGTTTAGAAACATAATTAAATTGGCTATTAGTTTATCTGAGAATGGTGAGGTTTCAATCTTATTAACGTGAGCCTCCAATCCAGTTGAAGTAGGGACACCGTTCTCCCTGAAGATATTCGATAAAGTAGAAGCTTGGTTAAATGCGAGTTTTTCTCCCTCCAGTAAAAAATTCTTTATGTCATCATCCTTTACAACTTCAGAAAAACCAGCACAAAGAGCAACCCCCACATTATTACATTCAAGAGCACTAAACATATGTGACAGTTCTACTGCATTAAGTGGTCTTTGCTGAGTTGATTTAACTTTGAACAATTTCCCTTTTCTCTCTTCCGCATTTTTGTAAGAGAAAGAACTATTTTGTAGCATGCCTTTATCACCTAACAACTCTAATAAAGAATAATCTATTTCAGTAAAAGTATTGAGAAGTTCTTTAAAAAATTTTTTAATTTTTAAATCCGTTAATTCTGAATACTGCAATGCAAGTTCTTTCAATCCGTTACCCGTTACATGTTTAAGAATTTCTGTAGTTAGTTGATCTGAAAATAACTTCGTATTTGGATTATATAAATCATCTTGGATGTTGAAAAATGAGGTGCTTTTAAATCCTTTTTCAGACAAAATTAAGTTAGCTGTTTGTTCTTGATGTGTTGATATTTCGTTTATTTGTTTTAGAATTTCTTTCACATCAACATCTTCTGTAGTTCCAATAAGATATTTCAAAAATATGTTAATCATATTAGAACTTGATTGTAAGTACCAAAGAAAACCCAATTCATTTACATTCATTTTTTCTACCCCTATCAATTCATTTTCTCTACTTATATTTTCTAAAAACACGTTAACTTATTCATAACCTTTTTCTTTCAGGTGAATTCTAATAACTAAATTTTTTAATACATTCTTAATTATTTTATTAGAGAAATACCTTTTGTAATTATATGTTAGATATTGATTCAATAGGCTGATTTCTTCTTTTATGCATTTATTGTTTCATACCTTATCTCTTCGTAAATATTTTAATTATAAAACAACATTTACGTTAACTTAAAAACTCTTTAATTCTTTTGAGTAAATAGTAAGGTATTTTTATTATAAGTACTTTACTATTTACATCTATTGTAGAAAAACAATATATTTGTCGTCACAGGAAGTAAATAATAAAACTTTAATTTTTATAATGTAGTTTATACATTTACTCACATGAATAAACTACATTTATTTTTAATAAACATTACGTTATTAAAGGTTTAGTAGATTTAAATTATTATATTATTCATTCTTAATTATGATATATTTAATAATTTCCTCAGAGGAATGTAGAAGATAGATTAGTAGGTGGTTAGTAGTAGAAATTGTGATTTTTTCAATGGATATGAATATTTAGAATAAACATCAATAGGCGACTTAATCCTTCAGTTCAGAAAGATAAAGTCACCTACACAATTTTCCCATTCATTATTAGTT
>NZ_JAIQVD010000022.1:0-7267 GCF_035064545.1 Bacillus sp. ILBB4
AACCAACCTTTAGGACTCAGAGGTTGGTTTTTCTGTTTTTAAGCTGCATAGTATATACAACTGTAGTTAACATAATAGAGTTTCTCTTCACCAAAAGCCTCTTCAATGATTGAAGAGGCTTTTGATGTGTGATGATGGTACTTAGAAAAGGAGTAAGGTGAAGGTTAAATTAACTACCAAATAAATTATATTCATTAGCCCACTTTAAGTAAATTGTCCATTATGAATAACATTTAAAAATTTGAGCAAACTACCCAAGACGATGCAAAGCGTCAATTACAAACCTTATATGTATTCACACAGAAAAACTACCTCCACCCACATAAGGTAGTTTTTTCTCTTTTTAAGCTGTACATCGTATACAACCTTAGTTAACATAATCACCATTCTAGGTAGCAATGTAAAAATTATGCTCTTTCCGTAAATGTTGTTTCTTGTAGAAATAATTTTATAAGAACTTTACTTTATGGAGTAAATGTTCGTTTCCAGTCCACTCAATAACAAGTTCTTCATAACCCAAGAGAGCAGTATCTGGTTTGTTAATTTGATCTTCAAGCCATTGTTTAATAGTTAATAGTATTTGGTTATTAAAATCATCAGAAGCACTGTTTGGGTAATCTGCAATTGAAAGAGGATAAAGCGAAAAATCAACAGATCTATCTCTTGAATAAGAAATTGAAGCCACTACATTACCAACGATATTTGGCTTATTAGGACACCTACTATCAAATTCGAATTTTCTTACCAAACCAAATAAAACATCCATTTCTATGTTCGAAAAGATCGATTTAAGTTGTCTTTTAGTAGTCGAGTATCTCTCATTCTTATTTAAATTACGGAAATATTTAAATTTCATTTATAATCACTCCTTTCTATCTAGAATTATAGCTTAGTTCAGAATGAATATTATATACAAAGCTAGTTTACATAAACACTCTTTCCGGAACACACGACAAAAAAAGAACCCTTGGTAGGCAAGGATTCCGATGAGGTTACGATTTCTGCTTTATGCAGCTTTTTATACATCCTTGATATGACGGAGTTCTCCTTACAGGTAGTTAAAGAGATGATGCATAAAAAGCGCACCTTTTATACATATGCTAAACACTCCACATAATTGATCTTCCATGTGAATATGATATATTAATAATCAGACTATTTTTTACAAATTTCAACGTATGAACCCTATTTATGAGCTACCTCGCTTCCACTGGCGAGGTAGCTTTTTATTTTGTTAACGATAAAAGTAATGAAGACGTTTTTTTAGACTGATAATATCAGTATTTACGGGATTTAGAGATTACCTGCAGGTGTGTGAAAGTCTTTTCAAGGCGAAAATACTGATACACAGGGATCTCAACACTTTTAATTTTTTTGATTAACTCTATTTGTGAATCCCTGCTATTAGTCACACTTTGAAAGGAAAGCAGGGAAAAAGTCTTTTCTCGTCGAAGGTTACTGCTTGAAAGGTGGTGGCATTATGGCTGGATTTGATGAAAACGATCGTGACCCTGAGGTTGAAGCACTAATTGACCGATACCCTGAGGAAAGAGACATTTATCGTTATATGCGGAATGAGTTTGATAAAGTTTTAGATACATATGACCCTGATATTCACGATAGGGAAGTTGCTGTGAAGGCAAGTGATAAGTTTGACGTGTCTGTAGATTACGCACTTGATCTTTACACTAGAATGGTGTTTAAGATTGCGGAATTTCAACAGAGACGATTCAATAAGTCAAAATAGCCGACTAGAAGGCACTCTAAGGAGTGTCTTTTGTCTTGGTTAGTATTTATATTATTCTCTTATCTAAAACGTCTGCACGAGGCTGTATATACCTCAGATAAGTCCTTTCTCTTTGAACACCTTTCTTAAACATTCATTCACCAGTTCACTTTTAATTCCACTGTCTACATTGTCAATGATCTGTAGTACATCGTTATCCAAATAAAATCCCCTGAATTCTCGCTTTGCTTTCTTCCCAGCTAACAGACGATCAATGTTATCAATCTTCTTTTTATTATTCTTTTTCATATTCTTCCTGATAATAGATTCGCTATCAATATCGCTATCGTTTTCGGGTCTATTTTTATTAACCTTTTGAATTGAACTTGCTACTTCTTTATTAGCCGTCCGAATATTCTTTTTCACCCTCTTTTGAATAGGAAATGTGCCCGTTAATTGTTTAGTAGTTTTACTATTCTTCTTGAATACTTCATCGATGTCCTTATCAAATATAGATTCATCTGTTCCTACAAAGTTATACTTGCCTTCTACACTGTCCCACTCGAAACCTAATTTCTTAATTTTTGTCTGAATAGTTCTGTCTGAAACCTCATACTTTTTGGCAAGATCATTTACCTTTAATTTCTTGTCACTAATAGCTTCAATCATGCCTCTTACTAACATTTTAGCCACCTCATCCAATAGTGATATTACTAATTCATTTCACCTTAATTTATATTCTTTTATGTTAGAAAATTCACCTTTAATTCCGATAGCAACTTTAGCGCCATTTCTTGAAATGAAACGTGGAAACAGGAACTACAAATTATTGGTATTAGCAAACTAAAAAAATTTTAAGTGCTTTCTCTATCAAGTTGTTATAAAATAAAAAAAGCGTATTGGAGATTGTTTCAAACATTTTACGTCATCTAACCTATTCCCAAAGCACAGGGAGTAGGTTTTTTATGTTCTTGTACTACTGTGGTGAAATTAGTAAAGAAGTAGTTACAAAAATGATATATATGATATACAAAGTTAGTTAACATAGGTGGATTAGATTTACTTAGGTTTAACTTACGCTCGTGTTCCGCTCTTCTGATCGCTCACATAAGTTTAACTTGTGTTGAACTAATTAAAAAAAAAAAAAACAGAAATGCCTGGATTTACACCAGGCATTTCTGTTTTGTTGCAGGGTTTTTAGCGTGAAATATTGAATAACTCAGTTATCCTTCTCTATTTCATAAAACAATGGTATTGTAATGAAATAGACTGTTTATTTTCGGCGCTTCTATGCTTGTCTTAGTTCCCAAAAAGACGAGCAAAGAAGCCTTTTTTATTTTCTGTCTCTTTTTCCTGAGCTGTCGCTGCTTCTAGTAAATGTTGTTGCTGCTGTTTTTGAGATGAGCGGATATATTCCATCATTTCTTTATCGCGGCTCTCTATATGTTTTTTCATCTGTTCAGCCTGCTTATCAAAACTGGCTTGCAGCTGCTCCAGTTGCTTGCTTGTTTGCTCGCGATCCGCTCGCCTTTGTTCCTCTAATTCCCTCAAATCATTTTTAGAATCACTTAAGGCAGTCTTATACTCTTCAATTATTCCTAATAGCTGATTGTTCACCTCTTGTTGCTGTTTAAACTGATCGGCTAGCGCTCCTAAGACTTCCGGAGGGAGTGACTTTTCAGAAGCTTGCGGAGCAATTAAAGAGCGGTTATTTTCTTCATTTTCCGTATGCTCGTTATGTGCTCGGCTAGCGGAGCGGTTCCTTTCCAATCCCTCAACAATAGTATTTGCAGCTACTTCTAAAGAAAGATTTTTATGCTGAACCAGGAATTTTAGCTTTTGCAATGTTTCATAGTCGCTATGTGTATAGTAGCGCTTTTTCTTATTGTCAGTCTTGAAATCATAACCGCTCTTTGCGAGCGCGGCAGAATATTTCCTTACATTGCTTCCGCTTAATTCCAGGAGCTTTGATATTTCGTCTGAATTCATATAATCATCGTTAATAATCATTTGTGGCCTCCAATCTTATGTATTCGCCTTCCGCTCCTTAAACATCATACAGCGTTATTTTCAATAATTCGAGCAAGAGAATTTTTTTCCTTTCTTTTTTAATTGCTTTTTGTTCTTTTTCATTCATAAAAAAAGAATAAAAAGCTTATTTATCAACGGATATATAAATATTATGTATACAGTAATTTGAATTACTGCACATATAAATTATAATAAAAGTATCAAAAATCGGTTTTAATACATGGGGGAAAGTTACATAATGAAAAAAGTTGTTGGCTATGTTCGTGTATCATCTGATTCACAAATTGAAAATACATCCATTGAGGAACAAATAAAAAGAATAGAAGCTTATTGTATCTCCCAAGAGTGGGAGTTAGTTGAGATTTTTAGAGACGAAGGTTTTTCTGGAAGCAATATAAATAGACCAAGATATAAAAAGATGATGGAATATCTTGCAGATCATAAGGGCGAGCTTGAAAGTGTAGTCGTTTTGAAAATGGATAGGGCGCACAGAAACCAGCTTAACTTATTGCAATTCATTAAGGTTGAGCTAGCGGAATTAAATATGGATTTTGTAAGTATTACTGAATCTTTTGATACAAGTACCATGATAGGACGTATGATGCTAGGGATTCTTTCTACTTTTGGAGAGTTTGAGAGAGAAGTCATAAACGAGCGGACAAGGAGCGGTAGACTTTCTACAGCTTTAAAAAATAAGTATGCAGGCGGCCAGGTTCCATATGGATACGAAGTAGGAAATGGAGCTGTTAAGATAAATAAAGAGCAGGCGGCTATTGTAAAACGTGTATTTGATGAATTTATAGAGGGCCGTACTTGCTACCGGATTGCTAAGAAGCTTAATGAAGAAGGTATTAAAACAAAAAGCAATAAGAACTGGACACCTACTACAATTAGAAGAATGTTAGATACAGAAAGCTATACAGGCTTTAATTCATATAATGGCAGCAAAGAGCAGAATTCGATCAGACAAAAAGATGTTTTTCCTAAAATCATTTCACGCCAAAAATGGAACAAGATTCATGCAGCTGTTACAGCATAAAAAAGGACCAGGAGAGTGGCTCCAGATATTTTTTAATTCTTATTATGCCATAAGAAAGAACGTCCTCTTTATAACTACCTTTTCTGAGGTTTCTATAAGTGCCTACAAGCGAATTAATTTTAGTTTTACAGGCAACCGCTCTTCTAGCGTGGCAGGAGCGGAGCGGTTGTTGTTATTATCTAAAAGTGTGTAGCTTTTCAATATATTTTTGATACTATTTTATAAAGGTTACAGCATATGTATAAAAAGCTGCATATTGGAGAGAAACCAACCTTTTGAGAATCCTTTTACGCCAAGGGTTCTTTTTTGGTATGTGTACCGGAAAGAGACATTATTTCAACTAAATTTGTATATCATATACAGCCTAAAAACCGAAAAAACTCCCTGCGCATAAGGTTGTTTTTTCGGTTTTTTTGAATGGACAATAAATCCAGTAACTGGTATTTTCATTTATATTTTTAATCACCTTTCTTGTACTTACTCCAAAACTTAAACAGTTGAATAAAGTAGAAGGGAGAAAATATGTCTAGGAGGTTATGTTTTGGAATATCAAGACTTTAATTCTGAAGAACAACTTGAGTTTATAAATCTTGGGGATGAAAGACAACCATATAGCCATTACCCATATCCAAGGCCGAGACCAAGACCATATTATCCATACTATTACCCACCATATTACTATCCACGTCCACGGCCATATTATCCGTATTATCCACCATATTATTATCCATATCCATATTACCCTTGGTACGGATATGGCGGAGGTTATTGAAAAGAATCTCATTCATAGTAATTAAAAGGAGTCGCATATGCGACTCCTAAAATCAGTAAAAATACAGTGAATGTTTTTCGTGTTTATTCTTCAAATGGGATATAGGTGATCTTATAAATGAAAAATACATAGTATTAATCTGTATAAAAAATAAAAATATAACTTTTTATTTTTACGTCCTTATATTTTAAATAAATAAATACCAAAAACCCTGGGAATCAATGATTTCCAGGGTTTTTGGTTCTGATAAAATCCATTATGTTAACTAAGGTTGTATATCATATACACCCTAAAAATAGAAGAAACTACTGGCTATGTTCAGTAGTTTTTTCTGTTAAAAGAATAGGGAACTTAATGTTGATGCCTCAGGGCGTCTTGGGTAGTTTGCTCAAATTATTATGTAGTATTCATACTAAGAAATTAATTAAAAAATAAGCCTATAAATCAATTATTTATTGCTTGTCCTGTTCTTTTTCAATAATAGTGGCTATTTTATTAATAGCTTCTGTTAAATGATCTATTTTCTTTTCAAAGCGTAAGAGAAGATAAAAAGTAACAACAATAGGAAAGTCAAAATTCCCAATAAGGTTCAGCCATTGTACTATCTTAATTACTTCTTTTTAGATACCGTTATTTTATATAATATACAGTCCAATTGAAAGCGCTCGGATATGTTCTAATATAAAAAAGGCTAGTTTCATTGTATATATACCTATGCTTGTCCCCTTTTATATACATATCTTATTTATTAAGGAGGTGAATTTCTTGGCTAAAGAAAAATGTCTTTGTGAAGAATTGGCGAACATTCTTAAAGGTGAGGCTGAACAAAAAAAGAACTTATGTAAGGTAACACGGGAGAGAAAAAATTTAAAGCCTACAATTCTTGGTCATTCTACAAGTTCAGATATGGTAATCGATTTAGAGTTTAGTTTCGAACCTGTTGCTAAAAAGGATAAAACTTTGAATTTAGCAGAACTTGTTTTTTTACAAGAAGAAGTAAACCCTTTCCTAGAAGAGATCAAAAAGAGTGAACAAATATTAGTTACAGCTATACACAATCATTGGTTATTTGAAGAACCGAGACTTATCTATGTACATCTTGAATCAGTTCAAAATCCAATAGAATTTGCAAAAGAAGTTGCTTATGCTTTGAAAAAAGCGGGAGTTAAATAAACATATTCATAAAACCCCTATCTTCAAATATTTTTCCTCTTTGATAACCCTCTATTTCTTATATTTTAAAGAGATACCTTTTTTATAATCTCTAATAATATTAATAGGTATAAGATATACAGCTAAAAAAAAAACTACCTTTGCAAGATGGAGGTAGTTTTTTTCTTTAATCATGTGGGATTTTTGATTCTTTAATGTATCTTGAATAGTTTGCTCAAATTGTTAAATGTTATTCGCATAGACAATTCACCCCAGCCTGTGCCTCACACCTCAAAACAAAAGGAGAAAAAAGAACCTAAAGATAAAATATGTCCAAGCTAACTTATTCCTTTTCTATATAATATTAAAAAAGGAGATGAGAAAGTGAGAAAAGATAAGTATAGCTCTTCAGACAAAGATGAAGCGAAAGTGAAAAAAAATAAGTATAGCTCTTCAGACAAAGATGAAGTGAAAGTGAAAAAAAATAAGTATAGCTCTTCAGACAAAGATGAAGTGAAAGTGAAAAAAAATAAGTATAGCTCTTCAA
>NZ_JAIQVD010000022.1:7275-19035 GCF_035064545.1 Bacillus sp. ILBB4
GTGAAAGTGAAAAAAAATAAGTATAGCTCTTCAGACAAAGATGAAGTGAAAGTGAAAAAAAATAAGTATAGCTCTTCAGACAAAGATGAAGTGAAAGTGAAAAAAAATAAGTATAGCTCTTCAAGTAAAAATAAAGCAAAAATAGAATCGGCACACCAAGAGTGTATTGACCGTGCTTATCGTATTCCCATATTTTTAAGTACAACAACTCATTTAAATGACAACCAACAACGGTTTCTAGACCGTCTAATTTTAGAGATTGAGAATGCTTTGCTTTTTCCGCGTACATTACCTCTAAGCGAAAGTTATCCCGAATCCATTTTAACTGATATTCGTCGGCTAGTTTCATCAAGCTATGGAATGTTGGCCGTAAACCTTCGTCGTTTTAAAATTCAAACAGTTGACGTCAATACAGGACCCCTTCCACCATCCACTCCATTCTGGGTAGGATCAGTTTATTCACAAGTAGAACCTTCAATGGCTTTTCAATTTGGTCTACCCTTATTATTAGTAAGGGAAGAAGATACTGACGAAAATAATGGAATTTGGGCAGGAGGGATTGCTCCACTCAACCTATTTATAGTTTGGCATTCTGAAACTCAAACTGTAGATGAATTCTTTAACACTCCTGAATGGAAATCAGCCTTTGCAAATTGGAGTGCACAAGTAAGAAATGCTTTTTATATTCAAACCAAGCCTAAGTTCAAGTACAGTTGTGAATGATAAACCGGTACTTTTGCATCAAGTCGAAAATATACAAAGTTTTGCTCACCCTTCTAGAAGCTAATCAGCTTGAAGTTGATATCAAATTACCTTAAATTAGATGTTTAATTCAGATCCTTGGTTAACAGTACGAGAACGTTTTTTACTTTTGGTTTGTTCTAAGTCTTGAACAATATGTATCCATATAAAAAAACATTGGCTGAGACTTAGTCAATGTTTTTTTATTTGTTGAATTCTTTATTTTATCTATTATGCTTAATTGGAGGCATTGATCTTTCATTTTAGAAATGGTACAAAAACGTTTTTTTCTGTTCTCGTTGTTTAGATCTGACAGTCTGCACCTTTATGTTGCATCTGTTGGTTCAATTTCAAAAGAAATTTCTTTTGCTGCTTCTAAAGCTATTTTTTTAGCCTCTTTTTTATAATGTGATGATGTTAAAATATATCCATATCGATGACCCATTGAGGTAGGTGGCCTTAGAATCGCCCCTTTTCTTGGTTTTATATAAACTTCTTCCACTCCCGGATAATTAGAACTACGTTCTTTTCCTGTAACTTTAATTAGTTTTCCTTTAGAATGGACTGTTAAATAATGAGCATATACATATTTATAGTGATTTTTAGTCAAGGAAGGTTCATTACCTAACATTAACTGCATAGTTTCCTTTACTAAGTTAATTCCATGTCCAATTTCAATCATACGATTCATAGCTCCGCCTGATATTCTTGGATTTATCTCAATTAATTTCCAACCATCATTTGCTCTACGTAACTCAAGATGACAAGCTCCATTTTTCATATCAAAAGCCTGTATAATAGAACTGACAGCATCGAAAAGACTATGATATAGTCTATCATTTAATTGTCCTAATAAAGAATAACCTGTGACGATAAAACGTTTGAAAATTGTGATCTCCTGTTCAATCACAGCAATAATATAAATCTTTCCATTATGGACTAACACCTCAATTAAGTACTGGGGTCCATCCACATATTCCTCAAGTAAAATTTCTTCATTAGGTAATTTTTTCAAAAGAGTTTTCATAGATGCATGTAACTCAGTTTTATCCTTTGCCAATAATACATCTTTTGATCCTGTTGATTTGGGGGACTTCACGATAAGAGGAAAATTTATTTCTTCAGCTTTAAGAAAAGATGACAATGATTCTGTTGGTTTGTAAATTAAATAATTAAGTGAAATGGGTAATTCCTTTAGCACATTACGAGTCAATATCTTATCTTCCATATGATAGATTGCATCAGTGGATATATCACTCTGACAGAATTCCTCTGACAGACGTGCAGCTACATAAACAAAAGGATCGATAAAACTAAAAATCCCTTGTATATTTTTCCCTTCCTTTTTTAACTTTTTTATTATTGTAACTAAATTATTATAATCGTTTGTATCAGTGAAAATCATTTGGTGTACATCTGGGAATTCATTTCGTTCCTCAAGAAATTTTTTTCTGCGAGTTAACAAAACCGTAAAGAAATTAAGTTTGTTTGCTGCTTTAATTGCTTCTCTACTCGATCCAGATTTATTTGTTTCAATAAGTACAATAGTATCCATAAACATCTATCATCCTATTCTAAGATTTCATCATATAAAATACACATATTTCCTTCTCTTAATCTATGATATAAAAAAAGGACAACCAGGGTTCATCAAAAACAAATAATATATGAAATTAATGAATATACCTAAACAATTAAGAGTAAGGGAAAGGATGGTTTTTATGACTTTAATCGGCATGCTTCATCATCGTAAAGACCCAATAAATGCAAAAAAAGCTTATGCTTTTGCTATAGTTGCCAAAGGTGAAGGAATAGACTTTTTTTATTTCACTCCAGGGAAGGTGGATTTGAAAAAAAAAGTTATTTTAGGAATGGCCTACGAAAAAGGCAAATGGGTTGAGAGAAAATATTCTTACCCTGATGTTATTTATAATGCTAGCGCCCCTGTAAACGATAAAATGGCAAAAATAACTCATGAATTAAGCAAGATTATCCCATTCACTAGTCACTCCGTTGGTGATAAATTAACCGTTTATAATAAGGTGAATCAGGCTAAGAAATTTACCCAGTATCTTATTCCTACTTCAAAACTAACTAGTTATAAGGTCTTGTTAGATATGGTTGAACGCTATAAAAAAATAATCGTAAAACCTTTATCTGGACATAAAGGGGCAGGTATCTTCTTTGTAGAGAAAACGGATAATTATTATGATATTAGTAAAAACGAACAAAAGTTAAAACTTAGTGAAAACCAACTAATAGAGTTTATCGAGAGTCAGATAAGCGAGGGTACTTACTTAGTTCAGAAGTTTATAACATGCAAAATAAAATCTGGAAATGTATATGATTTTAGACTACATGTGCAAAAAGATGGAAATGGAAATTGGGTAATTACCTCAATATACCCAAGAATAGGTAGAAAGGGAAGTATTGTATCAAATCTAGGTAACGGCGGTTATACTTGCTTTACCGACATCTTTTTAAAACAGGAATTTAGTGATAACTACTATAATATCCAAAAACATCTCGAACAATTTGCCCTACAGTTTTCTAACCATTTTGAGTCTCTATATGAAGATGTACTATTTGACGAGTTAGGACTTGATGTAGGACTTGATAAAGAAAACAAATTATGGCTTTTTGAAGTTAATTGGAGACCAGGTACTCCTATCACCAGTAATGGTGAATTGAATGTAGTAAAGAACATGATTCAATATGCTCGATATTTGGCTAATAAAAGCAAACAGGATTAGATGTCTTTTATTTATATATAGATATTAGCATTTTTAGTTTATATAATTTACATTCTGTAATCTTAAAAAAACTCTCTACTGCTAAAGGAGTTTTTCTTTTACGTATCAAGGTTTCATGACTGATATTACAATACAATATCAGTAAATCGTGGAATAGATACATCACCAGTATAGTTACCTATTTCAATCACCTCTTTTCTTTGATTCTTTATATTAAATGAGAATCAAAGAAAAGAGGTGATTGCTTGTACAAGTGCCGATTTTTTAAAAAAGGCTTTTTAGTGGCTGTACAAACCTCAAAGACCTTTCTAAGAGCAAATTAACTTAAAGTTAATATAAAACCTTAAGAAAATAAAAAGGGATTATAAGGCTATTACATACCCAATTCAGGTCCCTGGCTTCTGTTTGTAGAAATCGTCCGAAGACGTTTTTTAGTTCTGTCTTGCTGTTCAAATTTAATCGCTTGTTTTTAGCTTTAACCATACTATGAAGTCCTTTTAGGGCATTTTGATTCGTCTGAAGCTGTTCTCCTCATGCGTAGATTTGCAGTCATTGTTTATTTAGAACATAGTTCTAAATAAACATAACCTATCATTAATCCATCTTCTAAGAGAAAACTCGTTTAAATAGCTCAAATTTTCAGTGGCAACATTCTTTTCAATACCCTTCTCTAATAATCTTTGATGATGTTGATATGTTTGCAAAACTCATAAAATACCCTTGAAGATATAGGGTGTAGCTTGTTATGATACACCCCGCGCCCTCCGTGTTTGGTTTGAATATACAAAATTTCAACGATACTTCCGATTTTCTCTTCCACACAGGCGACAGAACAAGCTGTATAGACAACCCTTTGGTCACTAAAACCTTTCCCAATTACTTGATAGTACACGCCTTCCCTCTGAGAAGAGACTTTTTTGCCACATGAGGGACAATCCCACACCCAGGGATGAAAAGGACGTTTCTTTTCCAACGTTTTTGCTTGAAGAATAATGTCCACTTTTGACAACTCCTTTAGCTAAATGTCACGCTAGTTTGAATCGGGCCTTTCCGTTCATTCTCAATAGCTTGTCTGATTGTCAAAATTAATTCGCTTCGGCTTGTCTCTTTATTCGCGTAGTCCATGAAAACACCTGAATCTTGAATGTACTCAAAATGTTTATCGTTTTCTCCTAATACTCAAACAATCAGTCTTTCCACTGTTAGAAAGCCGTCTGACTATACATTCAATGCGTGAATAGCATCAAGGACTTTGTGACCTTTTGCCTCTAAGCTGTCTAATAGGTTTTCAACCATGGTAGACCTCCTGTTTTGCTTTTAAGATTCATTTATATAAAGAGAGGTATAAAACCCTCTCGGCGCTTATTCCTCTAAAGTAAGTTCAAAAATAAGCTGGTAATTACGGTCGGTTAAGTCGATTTCAATGATTTGGACATCTCCCCCGTACCAATCCGTTCCAGTAATAATTAATTTGGCCGTATTGAAATAAAATTCCTCCGAAAAATGCGGACGGAACGTATTTCCTTCCACTTTCTCTAAAGCCTCATACTTTTTGACTTCTCGCAAATAGAGATCCGCATAGAACGGATGGCCTTTCCAAAAGGCTCTAGCGTTCTTTTCAACATGTGATCGAATATAGGTATGACGCTCTTTAGTGCTCATTTTTCTTACATGGCGAGGATAGTCTAAAATGTGACTATCAATAAATGATCCCTTTTCATCATGAAAGAAATCACCATACAGCCCTTCAATCGAAAAATCATCAATATGCGCTCTAACACCAAAATCCTCTTGTTCTTCTAATTCGCGGCTAACAAGAATAGTAAGGACTTCTTCTTCGTTCTCTGCTTTCGCAACGGCAAAAAGGGACTCCCCCTGCATTGATAGCGAATAGTTTTGTCACATTGTGCTCCCCCTGGATTTAATTTGATAGTCTTTCCCACAGTATTCAAATTTTCCGCTATAGGTGATTGTTTTAGGGTGTACTTTTAAAGCAAGGGAGGGGAAGGTCCCCCCTTCCTATTTAGGCATTTATTATTTAGGAATATATTTTAAATAAACTTACTCTATTAATACTTTAGCTTCTAAGGGATTTCTGCACATTTTAATTAGGAAGCTGTGTCTTTCAACTGGTCATGTTGACGCAGTAAAGCTTGCTCCTCTGGATTTAGTGCTTTCCCTATATCCTGTTTCAACTGTGCCATTTTTAACGAACTGTACGTAGAACTGTGCTCTTGTAACAAGCTTTCTTCTTCTGGCGTTAACTCTTGCCCTAAATCTTGCTTTAATTGAATCATTTCAAGCTGTTGATCCAGAGAAATAGATGCTTCCTGTGTACACTCATTTTGCTTCTGTTCAGCTTGTAACCAGGCAGGAACCACTTCCTTACGGATGATATGTTTAGGCGTAAATAGTGCTACTGTTTCAGCTTCAGTATGTATGTCTGACTCAGATGATTGTTCTTCCTTATTCCCTTTTAGTAGATTGGTAAATTGATTATAAGCAATTTGATAAACAAGACGACACATCTCATCTAGTGATAGAGTAGTACCCTTATGATTAGCCTCATGAACATATTTATCTAACCCTACAAGGGCTGTATAAGCCATTTCATGTACTTGCTCTTTGATAATCTCAATCTCTGTATCTCGTTTTACGGCTTTTGCCGCATTTTGAATACGAGCATAAAATTCTTTTAGTTGATGACCATATTTACCTGCATACACATGATTTACTTTTTTAGGCACACCTTTGATATAAGCAAATGACTGTGAAGCAGATATTAAATGATTATTTATATGATTTACAGGTAAATCAAGGTTAATAAAGGCATTGGATGTTTTTTGGCCCTCTAAGCTTGCTGTATCAACGTTTTCAGCACGTTCAGGAGTTGTCACAGGAGTTGTCACAGGAGTTGTCATTTCTTCTTGTTGAAGCGTTTGTACACCTGTTGTGTCATGGGCAAAAAAGATCTCATCGCAAATTCGATTAAAATTCTTATGGCTTTTAAGGACAAACACATAGCTGTCAGGGTGAGCACCTGTTGTATCTTCTTTAATGTAACGTGCCACAAGTATAAAGGGTGTATCTTTTAATGATTTCACAAAACGAGAAACGGTACTTTTAGATGCGTTAAATTTTTTCATCAGTGTTTCTGAACGGATCGCTTGAATACCCGTAGCTACAAGATTATAAATTACGTGATCTAACATTTCCATTCGTTTTTTAGGGAATTCTTTATGTAAGGCTGCTTGTTGTTGTTTAAAATAAGTACGAAGTGTTTCCAGGAATTCTTCTTTCCTTTTACGAAGGGTAGGTTTTTGTCTCCATAACCATGTGAATGGTCCATTGAAGGTATCTACATCTTTTAAATAGCAAGTCAATATCTTGTTCATCTGTTCATCTTCTCCTTTAAGGAATACAAAAAAGACACTGTCTCCCTGATGAAAGGAAAACAATGTCTTGATTTAGATGAACGAAGCCCTTGAAATAGATGTCAATTTCATATAAAATAAAAACATAAGTTTTATCTTATCGATAATGAAACTATTAACAAGAGACTTCGACAAGTGTTTTCCCTACTGTGTATAGGGTGAACGGTTTAAGAGTGCTGTAACACTACTTAAACAGTTGAAGTCTTTTTTCTATCCGCACGTTTTTGTTAGTTTTATTATAGCGTTAACTAGTCTTATAATTCAATAAAAATTAGCAAAATATATCAAAACAAGTATTTTTAGCTACGATCTGTTTGTTATTTCTTTAAGAGTCGACTTCATCATATCTGAATTTGTGGAATCTGGGGAGGGGTATTTTTTTACCCCTCCCCAATTATTTAAAAGTATGTTATAATGCTAGTTTTTTAATAACGCTGAAGGTTTATTGATTAGTAACATTTCAATGATAATCGTAAATGGTTCCTATTGTTAGGGTGATTTTTTGTTAATGTATAAGAGAAGATTATCTTATTAAAAAAAGTGCGGTACTAAATCTTATATTTAGTTAGTTCGATTTCTACTTTTTTATGATAAAGGGATTATGTTTTAATTAATTAACATAGTCTTACAAGCTTCATACGCTTTGTATAAGGCTCATATGGGTCTTCTGGATAGTTCACCATTACTTGATCAATTTGAGGGCTCTCACCAGCCTTTTTAAGCGTTATCATTAAATCATAAGCTTTTGTCCGTTCTTTACGTACCAAACGCAGCAAAACTAACAAATCATAGGTATGAAAGCATGCAAGTTCATTAAAAGGTTTCTCAACGTCCTCTAAGACCACAAATTCTTTTAATTTGGGTCTTTTTATATTTAAATTAGCCCCACAAAAAGAGCAGCTTTCTTCTAATCCTTCTGTCCCACAATAACTACATATCAAGCTATATTCACCTCGTTTACTAAAAGGAAAAGTAGGCTTAAGCCTACCTAGCTAGCCTTAAAGGCTATTTTAGCTTTTAGGATATTCTTTATCTAAACGTTTTTGTCGCTGATTCACAATACGTTCCCCTACAACTTTTTTAGCAAGTTTAGTTTCTTCTAGCTCTAGAAGATCCGTTGTCATAATCCCCTCATAGCCATGGTGAAAATACAATCCATTCATGAATTCGATAAGAATTTGGGTGTTTTTATCTGCACTATTTGTTCCTAATCGAATTTTTTTAAGTTCATTTTTTAATACACCATGAAGATTTTCACTAACGGTTTCCGTAATGTAGTCTAACGACCATTCTTTCTTTTTTTCTTCTCGATACTTTTTACAGATATCCATAATGGCTTCTCCTGGGAAACGAAGTTTATGTTCAGCCATATAATCTTGGATGTATTGATCCGTTTCTTTATCAAGTGTAATCATACGTCGTTGTGTTTCCATTACTCCTCCACATCTCCCATCAGTTCATAGATAATATCATTCATCTTTTCAATTGATATCGCACATTGTTTCATCATTTCGATGTTCTGATCAATGATCGCTTCTAATCTTTTTTCTCTTGCTACTTGCTCATCAAAAAAAGCTAATACTTCAAATTGTTCTTTCAAAAACTTTTGACGGGACATCCCATTTTCTTTCGCTAGTTCATCAACTTTTTTCATAGCAACCGGATCAATATTGCGTAAAAAGATATCCATGAAATCATTCCTTTTCTATCAAATTGCAAAAATTCCAGTACGAGTAGAGAAGAGCATAAGGGGTTTTTGATATCACATGGCTGTGATATGCTGGGCAAAGCCCAGCAAAACAACGTTTTCACCCTCAAAAAAGTGACCCCACGAAAACTTCCAGTCTGTCGACCTGCTGTTGACCTAAAGAGTAGAAAATGAGCCTAATGTTGACCTAGTGTCGACATCATTTTTTACATCTTTTTGCAGATGTTGACCTACTGTGCACTCAACGTCCACTCAACTTTTATGAAGTTTTAACGAGTTTTTGAAAAATTTCTTGATGATAATTCGTGAAGTTTTGAGAAGAAGTCTGGGTAGTTTTTTTATAATAATCGATTGCTTCTTTCATCGAAGAAACGTTTAATTTTTGTAGAATGCTACGTCTCTGAGTCTTAATTGTGTTCTCTTCTTTGAACAAAATATCTTGCATTTCTTTAACAGAATGGCCATCAAGTGCAAGAGCAAAAACGTCTTGTTCAGATGACGTAAATTGTTTCAAAAAAAGTTTTTCTTTAAGTATCTGACACTCTTCTACCACACGTTTAAGACGATCTACTTCTTGTACTAAATCAGAAGCTACGCTCAAAATATTCTCGATACCCAGTAACAATTTTTCGGTTTGATCCATCATAAGACCCTCCTATTTTTTGAGGGCAACCCATGTTATAATGAAAGTCCATATTAAGTTCTACATGGGGTGCTTCCTTTGCAGAGGAAGTGCCCTTTCTTTGTTTACTTTACTTTTCTTACTTTCTTCACATGTTCTTCTAATAAAGCCTTTACATACTTCGTAATACTTGTATCATTCTCTACAGCTAAGAAACGCAACTCCTTGTGTAACTCTTCTGGAATATCACATGTAAGTCTTCGATTACCTTCTTTAACCCTGCTCATATGCTCTCCTTTTTCGCAACGTATTTAAGTTGCAACGTTGCTATAATTATAAATATAAAGTATATAATTACCAAATTCAATTGGTGAATCTTGCTCAAGTCTAAAAAATGGAACTAAAAATCTTTAAATATTTATTAGATTCTTGATATATTAGCATTTTCAAGAAAAAAACATAATATATTGTAAATAGTCCTCTGTGTTTTTATTTAAAAAAAAGAAATTTTGTTATATAATTCAATAAAACCGCATATACTAGTATATTTTTGATTTATTTTGTCCAAACAACTAATTAGTAGGGGGGATTATGATGAGCATTACTGTAGACAAGGAGATCGTTAAAATGAATAAACAAAATCAGAATGATGATGTTATTCTGCAAGATGAACATTTTTTTGGCGGTAAATTAAGGGTTAAAAATGTACCTTTTATAAAGCTCGAAGAACCAACCTCTACTAACGAAGAATTAGTAAAGGACGCTTTTACAGGCTTAATGGTTTCAATTATCGCTGAATATTTACACGAAGAAAATAAAATTACTGATAATTTAGAAGTAGATTATCAAACTTTTTCTCATTATCCTGCTATTATGGAAAAATTCAATGAATATGCAAATTATATAAATTAAAAAGAGCCTCCTAAAAGGAAGGCTTTTTTTAATTTATAACAGTTATTATTGTTACTTTTTCCTGAAAAGCAATACAAATATGAGTTTCTATACCGTCTATTTCGCTGATTAATCTATAAGTTAATCTTCCTCGACCTTTCCATTCAGCTAAATCGTGTAGTTCATTTGCGTTTTTCAAAGCATTTAATACCTTTATTTTAGTAATAGGTCTAATCTCTACATCGTCTCTTTCTGGATCACGATTTTCTATTCTTTCTATTGCTCTATCTTCAGCATGATCTGTAAAAGCAAAAAGACTCAGTAACTTGATTGGGTTTTTTTCTTCAAAATGATAATGAAGTGTACTTAGTACTTCTTCTTTTTGTAGATCATCTAGTTGAACTTTTACAACATCATCTTCTTCTAACCATTCTTTCAATTTCTTCAATTTAGCTTCTTTAATTATTTCTTGGCGTTGTGATGGAGTAAGTCCGACTAAGTCTCTTACTATAATTTCTACTCCATCTTTAGTTATAATGTTATAGTCCAACTCTCATCACCTGTTATCATAGTTTTTAATAATCTACTAATATTATATTCATGAATAGGCTAATTTTAACATAATTAATTTTTTTATTTTATTTATAAATTCAAATATAAATATAAATCTATAATAATCGCAAAGCTAGTTAACATAAAACGGATTCTCGGCACCTAAAAAAATATTCCTTTTGTTATTTTAAATCTCATCCTTTAGTCGTAAAAATCTATTAAAAAGTTACTCTTACAGTTGGATAACAATTTTGTGTTAATAAAATACAATAAAGGTAACAAATATAAGTTATTTGGACGGATGAAATAACTAAAGGAGTGTTGAAAATGTCTGAGAAAAAACATGATTTTAAACATTACTGGAACGAAATAATTAAATCATTAATTGCAACAAAATAAAAAAATGTAACTTAACATAATGGATTTTATAGGTAGTCATAACGCAAAGTGAGAAACATAAAATATAATCAGGAACTATCAGCCTGATCTTTCCTTAAGAAAAAACAATCCATCTCCCACGGATTGTTTTTTCTCTTTTTATATAAATGATTAATTTTTATACATCTTGAGCAAACTACCCAAGATGCAATGAGGCATCACTCATGAAACCCAATTACGTAACAGAAAAAGACTACTTCTTTTGACTGGAAAGAAGTAGTCTTTTTCTGTTTTTAAGTTATGTACTCTTACTATATCAATCAAAGTTAATAAAATTTTTATAATATCAGCACTTGTCCAAACAATTGTAATTACTTTACATATCATAAATTATGCGACTAACCATTCTGTCTCTTTCTATAAATCAGAGAAAAAACTACTGACGGATCCAGTAGTTTTTTCTTTTTTTAAGCTGTATGAAATAGTAGAAAACTTAGATAAAATGAACGCTTGTCCAAACCTTTTTCATTACTTTGCATACTATAATATTGAGCAACCTAACCTCCTTGCTCTTTAAATAGATTTCTAGTTCATATATTGCGATTAGAAAGAAGCCCATGAATTAATTCATGGGCTGTTTGCCATCCTTACAAAGGATGAAAATAGAGTAAGAGTTGTGGT
>NZ_JAIQVD010000023.1:0-18875 GCF_035064545.1 Bacillus sp. ILBB4
CCCGTGGTGTAGCGGTTAACATGCCTGCCTGTCACGCAGGAGATCGCGGGTTCGATTCCCGTCGGGACCGCCATTTTTTAGAAACGAAACAATGTGTTTCGTCTTTTTTATTGTTTGAACCATTTTTATATAAAACTTTACCGTCCTTAGGAGCAATCCTAAGGAATTTTTTATATACAAAGAAATTTCTTTATAGAATTGCGATGTTAAAGATTGTTGGATTTCTTACTGGATATGTATAGTCCACAACGTTTACAATATATATATACAGATTGAAATGAGGTTCTGAATGAATGACAGAGATTAACGAATTTACGTTTATATCTACGTCTCCTGATGAAACTAATCAGCTGGCTGCTCGTCTAGCAACTTTATTAGAAGCTGGTGACGTGCTGCTGCTCGAAGGCGATTTGGGGGCTGGAAAGACAACATTCACAAAAAGTTTAGCTAAAGGGTTAGGAATTGAACGCAATGTGAATAGCCCGACATTTACTATCATTAAAGAATACAAAAGCGGTCGCCTTCCTCTTTATCATATGGATGTGTACCGTCTAGGGGATGAATTTGAAGACCTAGGGTTCGATGAGTATTTTGAAGGAGATGGCGTGACGGTCGTGGAGTGGGCTCATCTGATTGAAGAGCAGCTTCCTAATGAATATATTCAAATCAATATTTACCATGAAAACGAAACGACTCGTAAAATCCTTGTAAAAGCGATGGGGAGTCGGTACGTTGAAATATGTAAGGAGCTTTTTAAAAGATGAAAATGTTAGCCATTGATACATCCAATTTTGTCATGGGTGTTGCTGTCGTTGAAGAAAACAAAGTGATTGGAGAAATTATTACGAATCTAAAAAAGAATCACTCCGTTCGTGTGATGAACGCTGTGGAATCTCTGTTAAAAGATTGTGATATTGCGCCAAGCGAGCTAGACCGCATTGTAGTGGCACACGGTCCTGGGTCTTATACAGGTGTACGCATTGGCGTTACCATTGCCAAGACACTTGCTTGGACTTTAAATATTCCTTTAATAGGTGTATCTAGCCTTGAGGCACTAGCAGCAAACGGTCGCTATTTTGATGGATATATTGCTCCGTTATTTGATGCGCGCCGTCAACAGCTTTATACAGGACTATATGAATGGAATAACGAACGAGGTCTTCTAGAAGTTGAAAGTGATCGACTTGTTATTAATAAGGACTGGGCGGAACATTTAAAGTCATACAACAAACCTATTTTATTCATAGGCAATGATCTTCCCATGCATGAAGAGGCGTTAAAAGAAGTGTTGGGTGAACAAGCTGTATTTGCTCATGTTCAGCAGTTTAATCCAAGACCAAGTGAATTGGCCTTCTTAGGAATGAAGAAAGAGCCGCAGTCTGTGCATACTTTTGTTCCGAACTACATTCGTTTAGCTGAAGCCGAAGCCAACTGGCTTGCTTCACAGCAAAAAGGATAAAAGAAGGTATAAACATGAAACTAACAATTAAGTTTCGTTTAATGGAAGTTAAAGATATTGATCAAGTAGTGAAAATCGAAGAGAAGTCTTTTACGACACCTTGGAGTTCAGAAGCGTTTCAAAATGAGTTAACCAATAATCAATTTTCAACTTACATTGTGATGGAAGAAGGAGAAAATATTATTGGGTATTGCGGAACGTGGATTGTTATTGACGAAGCACATGTAACCAACATTGCGCTATTGCCAGACTACCGAGGTAAGGGACTCGGTGAATTGCTGCTGCGCAACGTGATGGACGTTCTTCGAAAACTAGGTGCTACGTCAATGACATTAGAAGTTAGGGTATCTAATCATATTGCACAATCATTGTATCAAAAGCTAGGTTTTAAACCTGGAGGTATTCGTAAGAATTATTATTCTGATAACAATGAGGATGCATTAGTTATGTGGGTGAATTTATGAGTGAAAATCAATTAATTTTAGCATTAGAAACAAGCTGTGATGAGACAGCAGCAGCCGTGATTCGAAACGGTCATGAAATTGTAGCCAATGTGGTGGCATCACAAATAGAAAGCCATAAACGATTTGGCGGTGTCGTACCGGAGATTGCATCTCGTCATCATGTGGAACAAATTACGGTAGTAGTTGAAGAAACTTTAAATCAAGCGAACATGACGTTTGCAGATATTGATGCAATAGCTGTAACGGAAGGACCTGGGCTTGTGGGAGCACTTCTTATTGGCGTAAATGCAGCCAAAGCGCTAGCATTTGCACATCAGAAGCCATTAATTGGTGTTCATCATATTGCAGGACATATTTATGCAAATCAGTTAATCAAAAAATTAGAATTCCCGCTTTTATCACTAGTTGTATCTGGAGGGCATACGGAGCTTGTATACATGGAAAGTCACGGTCAGTTTAAAGTGATTGGTGAAACGAGAGATGATGCAGCAGGAGAAGCCTACGATAAAGTAGCCCGCACGTTAAACCTTCCATATCCAGGCGGACCGCATATTGACCGCCTTGCACATGAAGGAGAGCCATTAATTGATTTGCCGCGTGCTTGGCTAGAAGAAGGATCCTATGATTTTAGTTTCAGTGGGTTAAAATCAGCAGTTATTAACACTGTCCACAACGCGAAGCAAAAAGGTGAAGAAATTCTTCCCCAAACGCTTGCTGCTAGCTTTCAAGCGAGTGTTATTGATGTGTTAGTAACTAAAACCGTTAAAGCTGCAAAGGAATATAACGTTAAGCAAGTGTTAGTAGCAGGAGGGGTTGCTGCTAATAAAGGACTTAGAGCAGCGCTAGAAGAGGCATTTGCACCATTATCAAACATTGAGCTTATTATCCCGCCGCTGTCTCTATGCACGGATAATGCCGCAATGATTGGAGCAGCAGCAAGTGTACGGTTTGCTCAAGGAAAACGTTCAGATATGTCATTAAACGCAAACCCCGGTTTGGACTTGGAAGAGTAAGAGACGAATGAGATTCATTTCTCATTCGTCTTTTTTGTGGATAAAAATGATTTATCAACAATATTCAATAAATTTAGAATTAACTGTGGATAATTATGTGGAAAAGTCCGTGCACTCAGTACACGGACCTGTTATCAACAAGTTTTAATTATGAAAATCAGACAGATATCCACTATTTATTCACAGAGTGGATAAAGCTTGTTCTAAAGCGCATGAACAAGTAAATAGGATGAATAAATACGAAAAAATACAGGCTATTCTTCTAGAAGAAGCTGTAATTCTTCCCACTCTTCCATTAATGTGGATAACTGTGAAGAAATTTTTTCATTTTCACCGTTTAATCTTGATACTTCTTCGTGGTTTTGATAAATTTCAGGAACACAAAGAAGTTCTTCATTCTCCGCTTGTTCGGCTTCTAATTTGTTTACTTCAGTTTCAATTTCTTCAATGCGGCGCGTTCGCTGCCTCATCAATTTCTTTTGTTCTTTATCTTGTTTATAGGACTGTTTATCTACTTTTACAGTACGTTCTTCGTTTGCTTTTATATTTTCTAATTCTTTGATTTCCTCTATTTCTGCTTTCTTTTCTACATAATAGTCATAATCTCCAAGAAATTCTTCTACTCCTTCAGGAGATAGCTCTGCTATTTTGTTTGCAATACGGTTAATAAAATAACGGTCATGTGAAACAAATAACAGAGTTCCTGGGTAATCGATTAACGCATTCTCGAGTACTTGTTTGCTATCTAAATCAAGATGGTTAGTAGGTTCATCTAAAATTAAGAAATTAGCTTTTTGAAGCATAAGCTTCGCAAGAGCCAAACGTGCTTTTTCACCACCGCTAAGCGTGGAAACGATTTTCAGTACATCATCACCTGAAAACAGAAAATTTCCAAGCGCTGTACGAATTTCTTTTTCAGGTTTGGATGGGTAGTCATCCCAAAGCTCATTTAAAACGGTCTTATTAGACGTTAAATTAGCTTGCTCTTGGTCGTAATAACCAACCATTACGTTTGAGCCAAAAGAAATGGTTCCAGTCTTGAAGCTTAGTTTATCCACAATACCTTTTAATAACGTAGATTTCCCAACTCCATTAGGGCCAACCAACGCAAGGCTTTCACCTTTTTTAATCCGAAGGTTTGCCTGCTGAACAATATATTTGTGTTCATCATATCCAATAGACACGTTTTCGAGATTTAAGACTTCATTTCCGCTTTGACGCTCAATTTCAAACGAAAAACTAGCTGATTTTTCGCCTTCGTTAGGTCGATTTATTAACTCCATTCGATCGAGCTGTTTACGTCTGCTTTGCGCACGTTTTGTAGTCGATGCGCGGGCGATGTTTCGCTGAATAAAATCATTCAGTTTTGCGACTTCATCTTGCTGCTTTTCGTACTGACGCAACTCTTTTTCATATCGCTCTGCTTTTTGTACAAGGTATTTAGAGTAGTTGCCCGTGTACCTCACCGTTGTTTTTTGTGTGACTTCATACACTTGATTTACGACTTTATCAAGGAAGTAACGATCGTGTGAAACAATTAAAATAGCTCCTTCATACCCTTGCAGAAACTGTTCCAGCCATGCTAAAGTTTCAATATCTAAGTGGTTGGTAGGCTCATCGAGAATAAGCAAGTCCGGCTTTGTTAAAAGCAGTTTTGCAAGAGCCAAGCGTGTTTTTTGTCCACCGCTCAAGGAGGAAATAGGGGTGCTATAGTCAAAGTTTGAAAAACGGAAACCGTGAAGAATAGATCGTGTATCCGCTTCATATTGATAGCCGCCTAAATCTTTGAACGTTACTTGAAGCTGATCGTACTCTTTGGTTAGTTTTTCGTATTGAACTGAATCATTAAAAATGTCTGGATCGCCCATCTTAGTTTCAAGCGTACGTAATTCTTTTTCCATCTTCTTTAACGGAGCAAAGACAGTCATCATTTCTTCCCATATGGAGAGTGTTGACTCAAGAACTGTATCTTGTCCCATATAATCAATGGAAACACCTTTAGGTTTAATAATTTCTCCGCTGTCATAAGAAAGCTGCTCTGCAATAATTTTTAATAAAGTTGATTTACCAGCACCGTTTCGTCCCACTAGGGCAATGCGGTCTTTTGATTGTACTTCTAACTTTATATTCGATAAAATGGGTTCTGCCCCATAGTATTTTGTAATACCGTTCAATTGTAGAATAATCATTTTTTCACCTCTAGTAGTATATCCATAGTGTATTTTAACATATTTTCAACTACAAGTTCTTCCTACAAGCGTTTGTAATTTGTACAGGGACAAGGACAAATGATGAAGCGAATGTTTTGATTCATGAAATAAAATGATTTTACGTGCACATTTTATACAGGATACTATGTTAAAATAAGAGATAAGTGCATCTCTGAACTTATATATGATGGATGTAGAAAATCCGTCATGACTAACAAACGAATCCTTTGAAGGGATAATTGCTTCGTTCTAGCTAACGACTTTAAGTAGTGCTGGATAGACAAAAGCCGTCGGGGTGTGAAGCGGAGTATATATAAAACAAGAGAAAAGAGAGAGAATTGGAAGCGCTACCTCAAAGCGGTTGATGCTTTGTGAAAGGTAATGCAATATGACTTGAAAATGTTAGTAATGACATACATGAACTGAGGGGGTACAACGTGAACACTGAACAATTAAAAATACCACAAGCAACGGCTAAACGATTGCCGCTTTATTATCGTTTTTTAAAAAACTTGCATGCTTCTGGTAAACAGCGTGTTTCGTCAGCAGAGTTAAGTGAGGCAGTGAAAGTTGATTCTGCTACTATTCGTCGGGACTTTTCTTACTTTGGAGCATTAGGGAAAAAGGGATACGGCTACAATGTGAATTATTTACTTACATTTTTCCGTAAAACGTTAGACCAAGATGAAGTAACGAAAGTAGCGCTGATTGGCGTGGGGAATCTGGGAACGGCCTTTTTAAATTATAATTTTATTAAAAATAATAACACCAAAATTGAGTGCGCTTTTGATGTGATAGAAGATAAAGTCGGTACAAAAGTAGGTGACGTGCCGGTTTATCACCTTGACCAATTGGAAGATTATATGAGTGATGATATCTCAGTGGCGATTTTAACCGTTCCTGCCACTGTTGCTCAGCAAATTACCGATCGTTTAGTGAACTGCGGAATTAAAGGGATTCTAAACTTCACTCCTGCACGCTTAAACGTACCGGATGAGATTCGACTACATCATATTGATCTTGCTGTAGAATTACAGTCGCTTGTCTATTTTTTGAAAAATTATCCTGTTGAATAAGGTGGACTGTGTTACGATTTCCTTAAGTCTAAATTAATAAGGAGAGTGGGAATATGGGGATTGGAGCAGGCAGTTGGATTATTATTGCGATTGTAGCACTGCTTATTTTTGGACCGAAACGGTTACCGGAGCTAGGAAGGTCAGTCGGGCAAACGCTTAGAGAGTTTAAGCATGCCGCTAGCGGTGCATCAGAAGATCGTGAAAAAGATAAACAGCGTCAAGTAGATGACAAAGAGTAAAAGGGTGATCATAGTATGACTGAACAAGAAATGTCAATATATGATCATATAGGAGAGCTGCGAAAACGCATTTTAATTGTTTTATTTTTCTTTGTCATTGCCACAATTGGCGGCTTTTTTATAGCGGATAAGGTTATTGTCTATTTACAGCATGCTGATGAGGCAAAAAATTTAACGATGAATGCATTTAGGCTAACAGATCCAGTTAAGATTTATATGCAGTTTGCTGTTATTATCGGCTGTGTACTTGCAGCTCCTGTTGCACTGTATCAACTTTGGGCATTTATTAGTCCTGGTTTATATGAAAAAGAGCGTAAGGTAACGCTTGCATATATTCCTGTTTCCATTTTTCTCTTTATCGGCGGTGTCTCTTTTTCTTATTTTGTGTTGTTTCCATTTGTCGTCGATTTTATGACGCGCGTTTCTGATGAGCTGAATGTAAACCAAGTGATTGGCATTAATGAATACTTTTCTTTTTTAATGCAGCTCACACTGCCTTTTGGCCTGTTGTTTCAGCTTCCTGTCGTCGTCATGTTTTTGACGCGATTAGGAATTATAACGCCTATGTTTTTATCTCAAATTCGAAAGTATGCCTATTTCGTACTGCTAGTTATTGCCGCACTTATTACACCACCGGAATTGCTCTCGCACATGATGGTGACAGTGCCGCTCTTAATTTTGTATGAAATCAGCATCATTATTTCCCGCATTTCGTATCGCAAAGTGTTAAAGGCAAGGGCAGAGCAAGAAAGAGAAGATGTTAGTATGTAAAAAAACCACTGAAACAGTGGTTTTTTTATTTAGATGAATCATCTTGATTTTTATATTGCTGCTGCAACTTTTTAATTTTATAGTGCAAGATAAAAATGCGAACCGCAAATCTGAAATCGAATGCGGCTACGAGTGCAAATAAGATCGTAGGGAAGTTCCACACGGTTTCCTGAGCATTTTGAATGGCCAGGTAGGTGAATAAAATCCCCATAATAATATAAATAAACCCTCGTGTTAAAGGGATATTCTTCATAAAAACATGCCTCCAAAAATAAACTGCATTTGTTCTGCTTGCTTTTGCATTTCTATAATTTTATCTGCAAAAATAGTTTGAGATAAAATAACGATTGTATTCATCAACACGTGAGCAATAATGGGTACAATAATTAGTTTTGTTCTTGCATAAAGGAATGCAAATACAAATCCCATGGCTGTATACACGAGCAAATGTTTAAAATCCCAGTGTACGGCAGCGAAAATAAGGGAACTAATAAATGCAGAGATAAAAAAATTATATCGTTTGTGAAGAGAGCCGAAAATAATCTTTCGAAAAATAATCTCTTCTAGAATTGGTCCAATAACAGACGTAACGACAATGAGGAACGGCGTTGCTTTAACAAGATTAACAATATTTTGTGTGTTTTCAGATACTTGGGTAATGCCAAGAGCGTGCTCAATCATACCTGCTACAGCTTGACCAGCCATAGCCAAGAACACCCCAAGGACTGACCAGACAACAGTTACCGTTGTTCCCGCATGTTCTATACGCATGGACATGTCACGGCGCAGCAGCAGTAAGACAATAAGTAAACCAAGGATAAAGCTAATGATGGTCCAATAAGTCAAAAGCATGACATTCGCTGTTCGAACTGGATATTGATCAAACATTCCTGTTAATTTTAACAGCGGTATACCAACAACTCCTGAAAACTGCATAAGGATGTAGGTGAGGATAACATACCAATAACGTTTTTCCAATCTTCTATACTCCTTTAAAAGGTTTTTATGTATATATGTCGAAGAAGTACTGTGAAGTTAGTAATTTCTTCTTGCTCGTATTGTAACATACATATTATTGAACAGAGAAAAGAATGCTTTATTTCTCAAAATCGTCGAAATCTAAGACTATTATATGTAGTTGTCGTAAATTTTAAATTTTTTTTGTTTAATACTTGCAAAAAAAACCCACTTTGTTTTAATATAATAATTGTGTTAGCACTCGTTGAGGTTGAGTGCTAATAAAAATGCAAACATATTATTTGAGGAGGTTGTTTCACTTGTTAAAGCCATTAGGTGATCGCGTAGTGATTGAACTTGTAAAATCTGAGGAAAAAACAGCAAGCGGTATCGTGTTACCGGACAGTGCAAAAGAAAAACCACAAGAGGGTAAAATTGTGGCTGTTGGTACAGGCCGAGTATTAGAAAGCGGTGAGCGTGTAGCTTTAGAAGTAGCTGCAGGCGATCGTATCATCTTCTCAAAATATGCAGGTACTGAAGTGAAATATGAAGGTACTGAATACTTAATTTTACGCGAAAGCGATATTTTAGCTGTAATCGGCTAATTTTAACCACAAACTTATCATACGTAAAAAATAGATTATTAAGAATATCTTGAGGAGGTCAAAGAACATGGCAAAAGACATTAAATTTAGCGAAGAAGCACGTCGCGGAATGCTACGTGGTGTAGATACATTAGCAAATGCGGTAAAAGTAACGCTTGGACCAAAAGGTCGTAACGTTGTATTAGAAAAGAAATTCGGTTCACCGCTTATTACAAATGACGGTGTAACAATTGCAAAAGAAATCGAATTAGAAGACGCATTTGAAAATATGGGTGCTAAATTAGTAGCTGAGGTTGCTAGCAAAACAAACGACGTTGCTGGTGACGGTACAACTACTGCAACAGTTTTAGCGCAAGCAATGATCAGAGAAGGCCTTAAAAACGTAACGGCTGGTGCTAACCCAATGGGTATCCGTAAAGGTATGGAAAAAGCAGTAGCTGTAGCGGTTGAAGAACTAAAAGCAATCTCTAAACCAATTCAAGGTAAAGATTCAATTGCTCAAGTAGCGGCTATCTCAGCGGCTGACGAAGAAGTAGGTCAACTAATCGCTGAAGCAATGGAGCGCGTTGGTAACGACGGCGTTATCACACTTGAAGAGTCAAAAGGTTTCACAACTGAATTAGAAGTGGTAGAAGGTATGCAGTTTGACCGTGGATATGCATCTCCTTACATGGTAACTGATTCAGATAAAATGGAAGCTGTATTAGATGACCCGTACATCTTAATTACAGACAAAAAAATCGGTAACATTCAAGAAATCTTACCGGTATTAGAGCAAGTTGTTCAACAAGGCAAGCCTCTATTAATCATCGCTGAAGACGTAGAAGGCGAAGCTTTAGCAACATTAGTTGTGAACAAACTTCGCGGTACATTTACAGCTGTAGCTGTTAAAGCTCCTGGTTTCGGTGATCGTCGTAAAGCAATGCTACAAGACGTTGCGATCTTAACAGGCGGAGAAGTAATCACTGAAGAGCTTGGTCTTGACCTGAAAACAGCAAGCATCGACCAATTAGGTCGCGCTTCTAAAATTGTTGTAACAAAAGAAAATACAACAGTTGTAAACGGTGCAGGAAACGCAGAAGATATCCTAGCACGCGTAAACCAAATCAAAGCTCAGCTTGAAGAAACAACTTCAGAGTTTGACCGCGAAAAATTACAAGAGCGCTTAGCAAAACTTGCTGGTGGCGTAGCTGTAATTAAAGTTGGTGCGGCAACTGAAACTGAGTTAAAAGAACGTAAATTACGTATTGAAGATGCATTAAACTCTACGCGCGCTGCGGTTGAAGAAGGTATCGTAGCTGGTGGTGGTACTGCATTAGTAAATATCTATAATAAAGTAGCAAGCATCGAAGCTGACGGTGACACTGCTACAGGTATCAACATCGTATTACGTGCGATTGAAGAGCCTGTACGTCAAATCGCTCACAACGCTGGTTTAGAAGGATCCGTAATCGTTGAGCGTCTAAAAGGCGAAGCAGTTGGAACTGGATTTAACGCTGCAACTGGCGAGTGGGTAAATATGCTAGACACTGGTATCGTTGACCCAACAAAAGTAACGCGTTCAGCTCTTCAAAATGCTTCTTCTGTAGCGGCTATGTTCTTAACAACTGAAGCAGTTGTTGCTGACAAGCCAGAAGAAAACGCAGCTCCTGCAATGCCTGACATGGGCGGCATGGGTGGAATGGGCGGCATGATGTAATCACTGCCCTCTCTGAAAAAGCGATCAAGTACTCACTTGGTCGCTTTTTTGCGTGCATTAATATTTTCAGATTTTTTTAAAATTTGTTAAGATAGTACTATGTTTATTGAAAAACATAGTAAACTCAAGGCTTAACTGAGTTTTAAGGGGGAGCTTCGTTGATTCAGCTCGATCATATTAATAGTAAATTAAATCAAGTATTAGAAAACATCGATCAAATTGTAATTGGAAAGCGTCATGTATCTACGTTGAGTTTAGTTGCTTTGCTTGCAAAGGGGCATATTTTGCTTGAAGATGTGCCGGGTGTGGGGAAAACGATGCTCGTGAAGGCACTGGCCAAATCGATTGATGCCGAGTTTAAACGAATTCAATTCACGCCTGATTTGCTGCCGTCCGATGTAACAGGTGTTTCTATCTACAGTCCGAAAGACATGGAATTTCATTTTCGTCCAGGTCCTATCATGAGCCACATTGTACTCGCTGATGAGATTAACAGGACTTCTCCTAAAACCCAATCGGCGCTTTTAGAAGCAATGGCTGAGCATCATGTAACAACCGATGGTATCACCCGGGAAATTCCAGCACCTTTTTTTGTGATGGCTACTCAAAATCCTGTTGATTTTGATGGGACCTATCATTTGCCGGAAGCGCAGCTGGATCGTTTTTTATTCAAATTAAGCATGGGGTATCCTACGCAAGAAGAGGAGCTTCAAATTTTAAATGGCGTATCCACCCAGATCAATCTTGAAGATGTCAAACCCGTCATGAGCATTCCAGAATTAGTACAGGCTCAAAAAGCTGTAAGCAGTATTTATGTAGACGATGCAATCAAGCACTATATCATTGAAATCATTCGTAAAACGCGCTCTCATCCACATGTTTCGTTAGGTATTAGTCCTCGTGGAACGGTTTCATTTATGAAGGCCGTTCAAGCATATGCTTTAGTGAAGGGAAGAGATTACTGTCTTCCTGATGATGTTCAAGAGCTTGCTTCGTATGTGTGTGCACATCGATTAACGCTAAGACCTGATACCCAGTACAGCGGCTTAACAGCGAGTGATGTGATGAAGCAAATTATGGCTGATACGAAAGTACCTGTTAAAAGGTAAGAGGGTACTTTATGAAACAGTATATAAAAGTGATATGGAATAAATGTAGAGACTGGTTCGTTTTATTTTGCATCTTTGCTGCTACGTTTTCTTACGCCATGTTTCAAGGGGGATTTGTCAGCTGGTTTTTATTTTATAGCTTCTTACCTTTTGGGTTATATGCGGTAGCCGTTTTGCTTTATCCGTTAAAGAAATGGAATGTTACTCGTGATGTGAAGCTACAGCCTCGATTCGCTGGAGATCATCTTTCGTATGACATTCACATTACACGCTCCTCGGCTTTTCCTGTTTATATGGCAGCAGTGAAAGAGGAGAGTAACTTTTTAGATCAAGAAGAAAGAACAATTTATCCGTTTTTTCAACGAAAAGCCGTTATTCCGTATAAAAGATCGTTTGTAGAAAGAGGAGAATATGAATTTTTTACGATTTCGATTGAACTGAGTGATTTATTAGGAATTGTAAAAAAGAAGGCATATTATCCGCTGCCCCAGCGATTTATCGTTTATCCTCAGATTCATAAGATAGATATTCCGTTTCTTTTAGCAGGAATAGAAGAAGGAAAAAATGAAGTTTCGACGGGGAATCAATCTACTACGTTAGTGACAGGCATTAGAGAATATCAGCCGGGTGACCGATTAGGGTCTATTGATTGGAAGGCGACGGCTCGTAAAGCTACGCTGATTTCTAAAGAGTTCGGTCATTATCATGAACGGAGTATGATTATCATTGCAGATGTTATAAGCTCTCTATACTTTGAAGAACGAATGAGCTTTCTGGCATCCATGCTCATTCACGAAGAAACCAAGCGTAAAAAAGTCGATTTTCTTTTAGCTGGAGATGCAATTTTTTCACCAAAAACCTCTGAACAAAGTGAGTCTGATAACCTGTTGTATCACTTAGCACGTGCCCAGCCTGTTAACAATCGAGCATTCGAAACAGAATTTAAGAGTATTGCCATTCAAAAACAGCATTCTTTTATGGTCATTGTCAGCCAAGTTACAGGGACTCTTATTGGGCAGGTTCAATCTAAGCTGAGTCTCCATGCTAAGGCATCAGTAATTGTCGTTAAAGATGAAGGAGCAGGGCTTAGTGACGAAGAGACGGTTATTGTAAATGGAATACAATCTTCTGCTTTAACGATTGAAGTCGTTAATATTCCACTTCCTCTATCATCTAAAGGAAGTGAGGGCGGAGATAAGTGAATAAATCAGCTTTGTATGTAAAAAACATCTTATTGTACGCGGGAGCATTCTTTTTATTAGTGGAATGGCTTCTTCCTTTAAATGAAGTGACGGATACCAATCAAATTCAGTACTTTATCTTGTTTGTTGCTTACTGTTTTTTGTGTTTAACGTTTCGCTTGCCGTTTATCGTGATGACGTTAGGGAGTATATTGTTTATTTTGTTTTCGCTTCACAATCTTTATTTTCAAGGAGCCTTCTTTTCTTCAGACTGGCTTCCGAGACTGTTGGGAATTCTTCAGTCAGATGCACAAAGTATCATGGAGTGGAATATAGCGAATTTATCATTTGAAATGAGGAGCACTTTATTTTTTGTGCTGCTTTGGATTATGGCTTATTTAATTCGATATTGGATCTTTTATCAAAAAAGAATTTTCTTCTTTTTCTTCTTAACCATTTTGTATATTACCGTGTTGGATACCTTTTCTACTTACGATGCGGGAGCTGCTATTATTCGTGTGACGATTATCGGATTTTTATTAGTAGCTATGCTTCGCATAGATCCTGAACGTATAAAAGCTGCGAGCACTGAGCGTTTAGAAAATAGAAGACGATCGTTTCTTTTTCTGGGCAGCTTTTTAGCTATCGTCATTGTGCTGGCTTATCTCGCTCCTAAACCAGGGCCGCAGTGGCCAGATCCCGTACCTTTTATCACAGCGCATACAACAAATCAAGGACAGGGAGAATCTGCAAGCGGTCAACGAATTGGCTATGATATGGACGATTCTAAATTGGGGGGATCGTTTGTCAATGATGATACGGTTGTGTTTACAGCCAAAGTAGAGGATGAGCACTATTGGCGTATTGAAACGAAGGATGTTTATACAGGTAAGGGGTGGGAGCTGTCTAAAGAGGAAGAAAAAGTGCCCTTTAAAGGAAATGAAAACTTACTCCCTCAATATGACTCAAGTGTAGCAGGACAAGTAAGAAAAGCAGAAGTTACCTATTCGCAGCCTTCAGTTCATCTTATGCATGTTCCTCAACTGCTGTCGCTAACCTTAAAAAATGGCATTCAAACCGATGTTACACCGACAAATGAAAAATTATATCCTTATCAAAATGACAAGCTTGTTACTGTTCAGTCGTATGAGCTGACGTATAAATATCCTGTATTTGATATTGGACTTCTTCAGCAAGCAGAGGAAAAAAAGGCAGAGAGTCTAGAGAATAATAACAAATTTATAGCAAGGTATACACAACTTCCTGCTAACTTGCCGAAACGAGTAAAGGATTTAGCTCGTGAGGTAACAAAAAATAAGAACAATCGTTATGAAAAAGCGAAAGCCGTTGAAGAATACTTCCGATCAAATTCATATGTATATGATACTGAAAATGTTCCAATTCCTACGAAAAATAAAGATTATGTGGATCAATTTTTATTTGATACAAAAAGAGGGTACTGTGATAACTTCTCTACTTCTATGGTCGTGCTGCTTCGTTCATTAGATGTTCCTGCTCGGTGGGTAAAGGGCTATACAGAAGGTGATGCCACCGTCATTTCAGGAAGTAGTAAGTGGACAACCTATGAAATTACACAAAATAATGCTCATTCTTGGGTCGAAGTCTATTTTCCAGGAGCGGGTTGGGTACCTTTTGAACCAACAAAAAGTTTTTCTAATCCTTATGATTTTGTAGATAGCCAATCTAACAACTCTAGTGAAAATAGTCAGAGGGAAGAAGAGAAACAAGAAACGCAAGTGAAGGAGCAGCCTAAGGAAAAAGAGCTTCCGGCACAAGAAGAAAAAGCGAAAGAAAAAACAGCTTCTCTTCAAAATGCTAAGTTGTCTATGAAGTGGAAAGTGCTTTTTTACGGACTGATTGTAGTTATATTAATAGTAATATATCTCAATCGATTTAAATGGTTTTTACCTTTTTATATCTCTTTTTATAAAAAGAAAGAGAAAGTGGAAACCTTTGAATCAGCGTATGCTTTTTTACTTAAAAGACTCGCTGCAAATGGACTAAAGCGACAAGAAAGTCAAACGCTGCGCGACTTTGCAGGAGAAGTAGACGAAAAATTAAATACGGTAAATATGCTAAAATTAACGGAAAAATATGAGCGGGTTTTGTATCGAAATGCAGATTCCATAAAAGAATGGAAAGAGTCGATTGAATTGTGGGAAAATTTAATCAAAAAAACGAGTTCTTGACCATTGTTTCGCGGATTGATAGAATATTCTCGAACTTACTATAAATGTTTCGTATACCTTCATATATCCTCGATAATATGGTTCGAGAGTCTCTACCGGGTCACCTTAAACGATCTGACTATGAAGGCAGAACAGTCTATTTGACGATAAACGTCGTGCTCAACTAGACTTCTGCCTTTGTTTTTTGAGGGAGAAGTCTAGTTTTTTTTATATTTTAGGGCATAATAACAAGTGATTATTTACACATTCGGAGAGGTGAACAAGATGGAAGGCATGATTGTTGTATTAGATTTTGGTAGTCAATATAACCAACTGATTACGCGTCGCATTCGCGAGTTCGGAGTATATAGTGAATTGCATCCGCACACAATTACAGCAGAAGAGATTAAAGCATTAAATCCAAAGGGAATTATTTTCTCTGGAGGCCCAAACAGTGTGTACGGTGAAAACGCATTTCACTGCGATGAAAACATTTTTGAATTAGGTATTCCTGTTTTAGGTATTTGTTATGGAATGCAATTAATGACTCATCATTTTGGCGGGAAGGTAGAAGGTGCTAGCCATCGTGAATATGGTAAAGCAGCGATTAACGTACAAAACGATTCATTAATGTACCATGAGTTGCCAAAAGAACAAGTTGTTTGGATGAGTCACGGTGATTTAGTTGTAGAAACACCAGCTGGTTTTGAAGTGGACGCAACTAGCCCATCTTGTCCAATTGCCGCAATGAGTAACAAAGAAAAGAATATGTACGGAGTGCAGTTCCATCCAGAAGTTCGCCATTCAGTGCACGGTAACCATATCTTAAAGAACTTCGTGTTTGAAGTATGTCATGCTGAAGCAAACTGGTCAATCGAGAACTTCATTGAAGTTGAAATGGATAAAATCCGTGAAACAGTTGGAGATAGAAAAGTACTTTGCGCACTTAGCGGTGGAGTAGACTCTTCAGTAGTAGCTGTATTAATTCACAAAGCAATTGGTGATCAGTTAACATGTATGTTCGTAGATCACGGTTTATTACGTAAAGGTGAAGCGGAAAGCGTAATGGAAACATTCAGCGAAGGCTTTAATATGAACGTAATTAAAATCGATGCAAAAGATCGCTTCTTAGAAAAATTAAACGGCGTATCAGATCCTGAACAAAAGCGTAAAATCATCGGTAATGAATTTATCTATGTATTCGATGACGAAGCTGCTAAATTAAAAGGGTTTGATTTCCTAGCTCAAGGTACGCTATACACAGATATTATCGAGAGTGGGACAGCTACAGCTCAAACGATCAAATCTCACCACAACGTAGGTGGATTACCGGAAGATATGCAGTTCAAACTAATCGAACCGTTAAACACGCTATTCAAAGATGAAGTACGTGCATTAGGTTCTGAATTAGGTATCCCTGATAACATCGTTTGGCGTCAACCTTTCCCAGGACCAGGTCTAGGTATTCGTGTACTTGGTGCAATTACGGAAGAGAAGTTAGAAATTGTACGTGAGTCGGATGCTATTTTACGTGAAGAGATTGCAAAAGCTGACTTAGAGCGCGATATCTGGCAATACTTTACGGTTCTTCCTGACATCCGCAGTGTAGGTGTAATGGGAGATGCTCGTACGTATGATTACACAATCGGTATTCGTGCTGTTACATCGATTGATGGTATGACTTCTGACTGGGCGCGTATTCCTTGGGATGTGCTTGAAGTTATCTCAACGCGTATTGTAAACGAAGTTAAGCATATTAACCGCGTAGTGTACGATATTACAAGTAAGCCACCTGCAACAATTGAATGGGAATAATATGTAAGAAAACCGAACGAACGAACATTCTTTTATAAGAATGTTCGTTTTTTGTTGACTTTTTTAAAAAGTTAATGGTAGGATAGTAACATAAAATAGCGAGATATAGCTTTAATGTCGTATAATCTTGGGGATAAGGCCCAAAAGTTTCTACCGAGCTACCGTAAATGGCTTGACTACGAGAAAGTAATACATGTATGTATAAAAATCTTTTGTTTTTTTGGCTCATACATTTCTCTTTTAGTCGATTTTATGCCTTTACGCGCCATAGTGTAGAGGCATTTTTTATGGCTTGCCTAAGTGCATGCGGCTTCTATAAAGGGAGGAAAAAACGTGAAGAAGTATTTTCGTTTTGAAGAGCTGGGTACTAGCTATCGAAAAGAGTTTATAGCTGGCCTTACAACTTTTCTATCTATGGCTTACATTTTATTTGTTAATCCATCTGTGCTATCACTAAGTGATGTAAAGGATCTACCTGACAGTATGAGAATGGACCAAGGGGCTGTATTTACAGCTACTGCTTTAGCTGCAGCTTTGGGATCAATTGTTATGGGAGTGCTTGGTAGATATCCAATTTCATTAGCTCCAGGTATGGGATTAAACGCATTTTTTGCTTATACAGTTGTTCTGACAATGGGAATTCCATGGCAGACGGCTTTAACAGGTGTTATGATATCAGGTGTTATTTTTATTCTTTTAACATTAACAAGCCTGCGAGAAAAAATTATTAATTCTATTCCTATTGAATTAAAAATGGCTGTTGGAGCAGGTATTGGTTTATTTATTAGTTTTATTGGTATGAAAGGTGCCGGAATCATCGTCAAAGATGATGCCACATTTGTTGGACTGGGTGATTTAACTAACCCAACAACGTTACTTGCGGTTTTTGGGATTGTAATTACTATTGTATTAATGGTGCTTCGAGTAAATGCAGCTGTATTTATCGGTATGATTGTAACGGCTGTAGCAGGTATGGCTTTTGGTTTAATTGATACACCTAAAGCAGTTGTTTCATCAGTTCCTAGTCTTGATCCGACGTTTGGGGCAGCTTTTCAAAATATCGGTGATATCTTTACTGTAAAGATGCTAGTCGTCATTTTAACTTTCTTATTTGTTGATTTCTTCGATACAGCAGGTACGATGGTTGCTGTAGCGAGTCAAGCTGGGCTTATGAAAGATAATAAACTTCCGCGAGCGGGCAGAGCGTTATTGGCAGATTCTAGTGCGATTGTAGTTGGTGCTGTTCTTGGTACCTCGTCAACAACAGCTTATGTAGAGTCTACGGCTGGAGTAGCAGCGGGCGGACGTTCAGGATTTACTGCAATCGTAACGGCGGCGTTTTTCTTAGTTGCACTGTTCTTTTCTCCATTGTTAGCGGTCGTAACACCAGCTGTTACTGCGCCAGCTTTAATTACGGTAGGAGCTCTGATGGTGTCAAATTTAGGAGAGATTAATTGGAAAGAGTTCGAAGTAGCAGTTCCCGCATTTTTCACGGTAATTATGATGCCATTAACATACAGTATTGCAACAGGTATTGCGGTTGGTTTTATCTTTTATCCTATTACAATGTTATGTAGCAAGCGTGGAAAAGAAGTTCATCCAATTATGTATGCTCTCTGTATCATCTTCATACTCTATTTTGCATTCTTAGCAGAATAGTTTAAATAAAAAAGCTCAGTTTAATGACTGGGCTTTTTTTTTATGGTAAGATAAGAAAACTGCATAGCGGCTAGATTGCTATTGTAATAGAGAGTATTCAATCGTTTTACTGAAGGTTTACTTCATTAACTTTTTTATTTATAAAGTTTTTTAGAAAAACGATTGACTCTATATGTTATATATGGTAAATTATTAAATGTCGCTGATGAACAGCGCAGTTGAGAGAAACATCTTAAAAAAGATGTTGACATCAAAATGATAGAATGTTATACTAATAAAGTTGCTTCAGAGCAACGGTTGAACTTTGAAAACTGAACAAAGCGACAAACGTCAACGTTAATTTTTATTTTTTAAATGAGCAAGTCAAACATTTCTTCGGAGAGTTTGATCCTGGCTCAGGATGAACGCTGGCGGCGTGCCTAATACATG
>NZ_JAIQVD010000024.1:0-15720 GCF_035064545.1 Bacillus sp. ILBB4
ATCCTGAGCCAGGATCAAACTCTCCGAAGAAATGTTTGACTTGCTCAATTAAAAAATAAAAATTAACGTTGACGTTTACTATTTCGTTCAGTTTTCAAAGAACTCTTGTCTCAAGGCGACTTTCTTATCTTACCACCTCAAGAATAACTTGTCAACAACTTTTCTCATTAAGTTATTTTCGAGTTATTTTTTTGTTGTTGTCTTAGCGACGTATATAAATATAACATCTGTTAACTTGTTGGTCAACAACTTTTTCAAAAAAAATAAAAGTTTTCTCGAAAAGATTCCAGAAAACTTTTATTTTGGATATTCCTCCAAATTATAATATGAAATTATTAATAACAAGTAAGGCTGCTATTCCTGGAATACCTAAAATAGCTGAAACAATGGCTGTGGGGAAATTAATAGGGATATGAATACCAAACTGTACGCCAAAAATGTTAATAAAGAAAAGCAGCAGAACGCCAATAATAAGCTTAATGGATAAATTTCCAATGACTCGAAGCATTTTTTCAACACCACCTGTTACTAAGAGTAGAATGATTAGTCCTATTAAAAAAGACACAACTACAATGGGATGATTTAGCATGTTGCCTCCTTCTTAAAGCAGATAAGTTATCTTATATGTATGTCCAAGCATTCAAAAAAAGCACTATTTCACGGAGGGAAATCCTTATTTTATAAAGACAACAAAACAGGATGCCTCTATGACATCCTGTTAATTGAAATATTTCGATGCTTGGCTTCTTTTAATAGAAAAAGATACTTCATTTTGGCTAATCGAATATCTACCATTACCTCTTCTGAAGGATCTACACTTCTTTCTACCATTGAAGTTTTGTGACTCCATTCCTGCTTTACTTGCATAAAAGTCTTCACAAATTCATCATCGTACTCTTTGCGTAACCAACCTTTTCTTTTAAAAAACATATACAAGTACCTCGTTATACTTCTCTTCTACCTTCTAGGGCTTTAGATAATGTTACTTCATCTGCGTACTCAAGATCTCCTCCAACGGGTAACCCATGAGCAATTCTAGTAATTTTAATTCCTGTCGGCTTTAAGAGCCTAGAGATATACATAGCCGTAGCTTCGCCCTCTATATTCGGGTTAGTAGCTAAAATCACTTCTTGAATCTCGTCATCTTGAAGTCTTTTTAATAACTCTGGTACTTTGATATCTTCAGGCCCTATTCCTTCCATAGGTGAAATTGCGCCATGCAGGACATGATACAAGCCGTTATATTCTTTCATTTTCTCCATTGCAATGACATCCTTAGGGTCTTGCACGACACATACCACATTTCGCTCTCTGCGCTGATCTTGACAAATGTAGCAAGGATCTTGATCTGTGATATGCCCGCAAACTGAACAATAGGTTAAATTTCGCTTCGCATTGACTAATGCTTTTGCAAAATCTAATACTGTATCTTCTTTCATAGATAAAACAAAGAACGCTAAGCGAACAGCTGTTTTTGGACCAATGCCGGGTAACTTCATAAAACTATCTATAAGCTTTGATATTGGTTCTGGATAATGCACGTGGCAACCACCTTATTAAAGTCCTGGAATATTTAAACCTTTTGTAAATTGACCCATTGTGTTATTTGTTAAATCGTCCATTTGTTTTAATGCGTCATTTGTTGCTGCTAGTACTAAATCTTGTAGCATTTCAATATCTTCAGGATCTACTACATCCTCTTTAATATTTACATCAATTACTTGTTTCTGACCGTTAACCACAACTGTTACCATTCCACCGCCAGCTGTACCTTCAACAGTTTTTTCAGCTAACTCTTCCTGCGCTTTTTGCATATCTTTTTGCATTTTTTGCATTTGTTTCATCATTTTTTGCATATTGCCCATGCCTTTCATCATATGAACATTCCTCCTAAATTTACTCTTGAATTTCGATTAAGTCTTCTCCAAATAGCTTTTTCGCTTCTGCAACCACAGGGTCTTCCTCCTGTGGTTGACCTGATGACCCATCACTTTGCTGTCCTTGAAGAAACTCTTCTCTTACTTTATCCCATTCGCTTTCTGGAATTGCAACCATTTCACGCTTGCTGCCAATTAAAGTATATAAGATATTCTCTAAATTATCACGTACATTGTTGTTATTTTCAGAAGCCATTTTGCAATGAATTTCATATTTAAATTTAAGTATAAATGATTGATCTGAAGACGCAACTGGTTCACTGTTAGATAACAACGCCGCATGTGAAGCTTTATTTTGTTGTTTCAATGTGTCCAACACCTGCGCCCAAGATCGCTTAATCGTTTCTAAATTCTGCCGAGTGGCATTTTTTAGAACTTCATTTACCTTCCCAACAGGCGTTTTGTACTGACTTCTGGACTGTCTAGTCTGTTTTTTCTCTGTTTGCGCTGCCTGAGCTGTATGATCAACTTGAATACCTTTTTCTTTTAACTGCTGCAGTTCTGCTTCCATTTGATTCATTTTTTGCAAAATGTCTTGATATGGAAGAGTATCCTCTTGATTTGTAGAACTTTGAGCTAATTTTACTAAAGCTACTTCAAGTAGCACTCGAGGATGATTGCTCCATTTCATCTCTTGCTGAGTTTGGTTCAATTCAGCAATGACTTTATAAATAAAGGCACTATCCATTTTTGAACTGAGTTCTTTAAACTCTTCGTTAACCGCTGCTTTTTCAAGTAAATATGCATTTTCTTCAGAAGCTTGATAAAGCAGAACATCACGATAATAGAAGATGAGGTCCTCTACAAACCTCGCTGGATCTTTTCCGTTTTTGATCAAACTTTCAACAGAGTCTAGCGCTTCTACGATGTTTTCATTAAAGATAGCTTGGACGATCTTCACAATAAAAGCCTGTGATACTGCTCCTGTTATGGATAGAACATCCTCTAAGCTCACCTTCTCCGTACTATACGAGATGGCTTGGTCTAAAAGACTAAGTGCATCACGCATGCCGCCTTCTGAAGCTTTCGCAATTTCGTAAAGAGCATCCTCGCTTACTTCTAGCTCTTCAGAACCCAATACTTCCTTCATTCGATATACGATATCTTCTGGCGAAATGCGTTTGAAATCAAAGCGCTGACATCTAGAGATAATCGTTAATGGAATTTTATGCGGCTCTGTTGTAGCTAAAATAAAGATAACATGTGCAGGAGGTTCTTCTAACGTTTTTAATAAAGCGTTAAAAGCTCCAATTGAAAGCATATGAACTTCATCAATAATGTACACTTTGTATCGAACAGCACTAGGTGCATATTTTACTTTATCACGGATATCTCGAATTTCATCGACTCCATTATTAGAGGCTGCATCAATTTCAATTACATCCGAAATGGAACCATCAGTAATTCCCCGACAAGTTGCACATTCATTACAGGGTTCAGCAATGGGTGCTTTTTCACAGTTAACGGCTTTCGCTAAAATTTTAGCAGCTGTTGTCTTTCCTGTCCCTCGAGGTCCAGAAAATAAATACGCATGCGAAAATTTCTCTTGGACAAGGGCATTTTGAAGTGTTTTGATAATATGTTGTTGACCGACTACGTCGTTAAAGCTTTGAGGACGGTATACACGGTACAGAGCCTGATATGCCACTACATCCTCTCCTTTTAATATAATTCATTAGTTATCATTATAGCGTATTATGAGGTTTTTTTTCAAAATAGTGAGAGATAAAATAAAAAGCCTACTCCAACAGAGTAGACTAAACTTATGTATATAACTGCCGTGCACCTTCCGTCGATTAGCCACCCCAGGCGTTACTTAAGCAGTTAGCTCGGTTCAGGCGACCCCATGGCACATGAGAGGTTCTGCTTACTGCTGCTTCCTTCCGGACCTGACAGGGTTCACAGATTCCCATTGCATAGGACCCAAACGTCAACACCACTTACTTAAGGCAGGCCCTAAGATGAGCTAACCTCAAGAAGGAATTCGGCCTCGCTAGAGCGGATTGCGAGTACAGGGCACCGCTACCTCCCCGCTTAGCACGGCAAAGTTGAAACCAATAGTTTGGGCATCAAGTTGATGCATTTACAAGTATACGTCTTTTCATTCAAAAATGCAACCGCTATAGAAAACTTACTTTTTTAGCGCTATTTTCCAGCCTTTTTTCGTTGACGCAACTCACGAAAAAAGGTCGTTAAGAGGCTCCCGCATTCTTCTTCTAGCATACCTCCTACTACTTGTGCTTGATGATTAAACTTTTCAAACTCTAATAAGTTTAACAATGTTCCCGCGCAGCCACCTTTAGGATCATAAGCGCCAAACACAACTCTTTTCACTCTTGATAATACAATAGCACCTGCACACATCGGACATGGTTCTAAGGTGACATATAACGTAGCGTCTTCTAATCTCCATGTTCCTAGTTTCTTACATGCTTCATCAATTGCTAAAAGTTCCGCATGAGCAACTGATCGCTGTTCTGTTTCTCGTAAGTTATAAGCTGAAGCAACTACCTCGTCATTTTGAACAATAACTGCTCCAATGGGAACCTCTAATTTATCTTTGGCTTTTAATGCTTCATCAATTGCCAACCTCATATACTTTTCATCATTTAACACTTTTTATCCAACCTTACATATTATATTTTTTCTGAGTCAAACTATTTACTATGTACATCAGGAAAAGGAGAGACCTTATGTGAAGAACGCTAAAACTGCTTTAATTATTATTGATATGCTAAACGATTTTCAATTTAAAAACGGCAAAATACTTGCTGAAAAATCTTTAACAATTGCTCAAAACATTTCCAAATTAAAACAATATGCCTCGTCTCAACATATCCCTATCATTTATGTCAATGACCACTATAAGCTATGGCAAGCAAACTTAGAAACCATTTTAACACACTGCACAAATGAGATAAGCTCACCCATTCTACATCACATTTCACCACAAAACGCTGATTACTTTTTAATTAAACCAAAGCATTCTATCTTCTATGGGACAGCTTTAAATATTTTGCTATCACAGCTCGATGTGCATACACTTATTTTAACAGGAATTGCGGGAAATATATGCGTGCTTTTTTCAGCCAACGATGCTTATATGCGTGAGTATAACTTAATTGTGCCTGAAGATTGTGTTGCTTCAAACGCAGATGAAGACAATACCTTTGCTTTGAGAATGATGCATAACGTATTAAATGCTCGTATTTGCAAACATACCGAGTTGATGAATTAAGTAAAAAGCCTTCTCATATGATGGAAGTAAGTCATATGAAATGGAGGCTTTTTATTATGCAAATTTACACTGTTAAAGCAGGTGACAGTATATATAGTATTGCAAAACAGTTCCGCATTGACGCAGGGAAAATTATAAGAGCAAATGAATTACCTAATCCAAATCAACTCGTCATCGGGCAATCTATGGTTATTCCAATCAACGGTACTTACTACACAGTAAAAGCTGGGGACACTATATGGAAGGTAGGAAGAAAATTAGGCGTTAGCTATCAGGCTATTGCCAATGCGAACAATGTTTCAGTTACAGCACCCTTAACACCTGGCCGCCGCATCTTAATTCCCCCTTCCCCCAACAAAAGAAACGGTGAGTTTTTAGGGTATGTTGAAACAAGCAATCGAAAAATCACTCCTCAAACAGAGAAAATGATTAATCAAAATGCAAAATACCTTACTTATCTCGGACCAGCGAACTTCGAAGTGCAAAAAGACGGTTCTCTAAAGGCACCTCCACTTAACAATTTAGGTTCTATTGCTAAAGAAAATGACGTCATTTTCTTAATGGTATTGGCTAATATTGAAAACGGCGCATTCAGTGACGAAGTCGGCCGAGCAATTTTAAATAATAAAGACGTTCAAGATACGCTCTTAAATAATATTGTAAAAACAGCGAAAGAACAAAATTTCAGAGACATTCACTTTGACTTCGAATTTTTGCGTCCGGCAGATAAAGAAGCCTATATTACATTTTTACAGAAAGCAAAAAAGCGTCTTCAAGATGAGCAACTTCTTATGTCTGTCGCTTTAGCTCCGAAGACAAGTCGAGATCAAAAAGGCAAATGGTATGAAGCACATGATTATAAAGCCATTGGAGAGATTGCTAACTTCGTTGTTCCGATGACATACGAATGGGGATATAGCGGTGGGCCTCCTATGGCCGTCTCTCCTATTGGTCCCGTACGTGATGTTTTAGAATATGCAGTATCTGAAATACCTAGTTCAAAAATTATCATGGGCCAAAACCTGTACGGTTACGATTGGACACTTCCTTACAAACCAGGAGGGGAATATGCCAAAGCCATTAGTCCTCAACGAGCTATTGAGTTGGCAGTTCGCTATAAAGTAGCTATTCAATACGACAATAAAGCACAAGCTCCTTTCTTCCGGTATAAAGATGAACAGCAGCGCACCCACGAAGTATGGTTTGAAGACGCTAGGTCTATTCAGGCCAAGTTTGATTTAATCAAAGAATTAAAACTTAGAGGAATGGCTTACTGGAAACTAGGCTTAGATTTCCCGCAAAACTGGCTCTTGGTTGAAGACAACTTCAAAATTACAAAAAGAGTGACACAGCCATAAATAGGGAAAGCTTACTGTTAACAGTAGGCTTTTTGTTATTCTTCTTACTGAAAGAAATTTCTTTTCCCCTTATTCTCCTTCTCTATGTTAAAATATTTTTTGTCTGTTTTTTTTGAACGAGTGGTCATGAAGGAGGCAAATGAATGCAAGGCACACCTTTTATTTCAGTAGAAGGACCCATCGGTGTCGGAAAAACCTCTCTAGCTAAAGAGATTGCACAAGCATTTCAATTCGAAATTTTAAAAGAAATCGTAGATGAAAATCCATTTCTCGGGAAATTTTATGAAAATATCAACGAGTGGAGTTTTCAAACCGAAATGTTTTTTCTATGTAATCGATATAAGCAGTTGGAGGATATTCAAAAAGGGTTCTTATCTTATAAAAAACCTGTTGTAGCAGATTATCATATTATGAAAAACATGATTTTTGCTGAGCAAACGTTAAAAGATGAACAGTATAAAAAATATGTACAAATCTTCCACATCTTAACGGCTGATATGCCAGCTCCGAACATTATTATTTATTTAAATGCCAGTTTAGATACCTTGTTAAAGCGTATTAAAATGCGCGGAAGAGAAATTGAACGAAACATCGATCCTCACTACCTTGCGAGGCTAAGTGATGATTATGAAAAAGCTATGACGGCGTTTGAACAAAATAACCCTGATGTAACCATTTTACGTTATGACGGTGATGAAATAGATTTTGTACAAAATAAACAACACTTAAATAGAATCTTATCAGAGGTTCAAGAGAGTATGTTAAAAAGGAGTATGTAATGGTAAACTTACGATCGAAATACAACATTCCTAATGATGCTGTGTTGACGATAGCGGGCACAGTTGGAGTTGGGAAATCTACAATGACTCAATCATTGGCTGATGCTCTCCAATTTCGCACATCGTTTGAAAAAGTAGATTCCAATCCTTACCTGGACAAATTTTATGGGGATTTTGAACGTTGGAGCTTCCACCTACAAGTATATTTTCTAGCGGAACGCTTTAAAGAACAAAAGAAAATTTTCGAGTATGGCGGCGGCTTCATCCAAGACAGATCCATTTACGAAGATACCGGTATTTTTGCTAAGATGCATTTTGAAAAAGGAACGATGTCTAAAGTAGACTATGAAACATATACAAGCTTGTTCGATGCAATGGTTATGACTCCATATTTCCCTCATCCGGATCTGCTCATTTATTTGGAAGGCAGCTTCGAAGATATTGTAGATCGCATTCAAGAAAGAGGGCGACCAATGGAACAACAAACGCCTCTTGATTATTGGAAAGAGATGCACGCCCGATACGAAGACTGGATTAATAACTTTACGGCTTGTCCTATTCTTCGTTTAGATATTAGAGAATATGACCTTATCAAGAATCCTGATTCAATTGAATCAATTGTTGAAAAAGTGGCTCGCTTTTTACAACATAATGAAAAGCTAAAACGTCGTCATCTATAAAAAAATGCCGCTTTATCTATTAAAGCGGCATTTTTAACAAATAAAAAACCGTTACTTATAAGTAACGGTTTTCCAATCTCCAATTTATCGCGCTATGTTAATTGCATTATAAGTCAAATATGGCGGAGGAAGAGGGATTCGAACCCCCGCGGGCTTTAACACCCCTGTCGGTTTTCAAGACCGATCCCTTCAGCCGGACTTGGGTATTCCTCCGTATCGACAAGTATTAATTTATCATATACAAATAATGAAGTCAACTCTTTTATTGATTTTTTTAAAAAAGATGTTCATTAAGAATTAATTCTTAATGAACATCTTCTACTTTTATTTAGAAATAAATTCTTTATTTCCCATATATGGACGCAGCACTTCTGGAATTTGAATTGATCCATCTTCCTGCTGGTAGTTTTCTAAAATTGCAGCTACCGTACGGCCAATTGCTAAGCCAGAACCGTTTAGTGTATGAACATGCTCTGGTTTTGCTTTTGTATCACGGCGGAAGCGAATATTAGCACGGCGAGCTTGGAAGCTCTCAAAGTTTGAACAAGAAGAAATTTCACGATACGTTTCATAACTTGGAATCCAAACTTCAATATCATACTTTTTGGCTGCTGTGAAACCTAAGTCAGCTGTACACATGCTTAGAACTCGGTAAGGTAAACCTAATAGTTGAAGAACCTTTTCAGCATGGCCCGTTAATTTTTCTAATTCATCATAAGAATCTTCTGGCTTAACAAAGCGAACAAGTTCTACTTTATTAAACTGATGCTGACGAATAAGACCACGTGTATCTCTTCCTGCAGAGCCTGCTTCTGAGCGGAAGCAAGCACTATACGCTGTATAAGCAATTGGAAGCTGATCTCCGCTTAAAATTTCATCACGATGTAAATTTGTAACTGGTACTTCAGCTGTAGGAATTAAGAAATAATCTTCTTCTTTAATCTTGAATGCATCTTCTTCAAATTTAGGAAGCTGCCCTGTTCCTGTCATGCTTGTGCGATTCACCATATATGGAGGAAGGATTTCTTCATAACCATGCTCATCCATATGTAAATCCATCATAAAGTTAATAAGAGCACGTTCTAATCTTGCACCTAACCCTTTATAAAATACAAAGCGGCTTCCTGTTACTTTCGAAGCTCTTTCAAAATCTAAAATATTTAAATCTGTTCCTAAATCCCAATGCGGTTTTGGTTCAAAATCAAATTGTTTAATTTCTCCCCATTTGCGAACTTCTACGTTATCATCTTCAGTTTCACCTACAGGCGTACTTTCATGTGGAACGTTAGGAATTGAAAGCAGCAATAGTTCTAATTCTTCTTCAACGCTGCGAAGCTCTTCATCCAATTGCTTTACGCGATCTCCTACTTCACGCATTTCAACGATTAAATGATCAGCATCTTGTTTTTCACGCTTCAATTGTGCAATTTGCTGTGATACTTCATTTCGCTTGCTTTTTAACTCTTCTGTTTGAGCAATTAGCTCACGGCGTTTTGCATCTAACTCTTCAAAGCGACCTAAGTCCGTTAAGTCCTCACCACGAAACTTGAGCTTTTCTTTTACTTCATTAAAATTAGCACGTAAAAATTTTAAATCTAACATACTTAGTACCTCCTTTAGTATAAAAGGGCAAAATAAAAACTCTCATCCCCATGAAAGGGACGAGAGTTTACCCGCGTTGCCACCCTAATTGAAAGCTAAAATAAGCCTTCCTCTTAAACCAGATAACGGATGAACCGAAACTGCCTACTACTTTTTCGACAGCTTGCTCCAGGACGGATTCATAAGAATTGATTATCGATTCACACCAGCCATCGACTCTCTTGAAATCAAAAATCTTATTACTATTTCCTATCAACGCTTTATACCAATATCATTTTTATTAATCATAATGTACTACAAGTCTTTACAAGATGCAATTCATTTATACAGGTTTTTTTGAAGCTTCTTCAACCATTGCTACAAAATACTGCGCCATGCGAGCATCATCTGTCAATTCTGGATGAAACGAACATCCCAAGAATTGACCTTGTCTTGCCGCAACAATTCGGTCGTTATGCATTGCTAAGACTTCAACGTTTTCTCCTACTTCTACAATATGCGGAGCACGGATAAATACGCCTATAAAATCTTCACCGATATCTTTAATATTTAGGGCAGCTTCAAAGCTATCCCGTTGACGCCCAAACGAGTTGCGAGCTACCGTAATATCCATAACACCTAAATGGGGCTCTTCACGGTCAACGACTTGTCCTGCGAGTAAAATTAAACCCGCACACGTACCAAATACCGGTTTACCTGCTTGTGCAAACTGGCGAAGAGGTTCCATAAAGTCATATTTGTCGATCAGACGACGCATTGCTGTGCTTTCGCCGCCCGGTAGGATTAAACCATCTATTTCGTTTAGCTGTTCAACTTTTTTTATGATAATGGCTTCAGCGCCTGCTGCTTCTAATGCTTGTGCATGCTCGCGAAAGGCACCTTGTAATCCTAACACGCCTACTTTTACCATTTTGTCAAAACTCCCTTTAAATTACCATCCACGCTCTTGCATGCGGTTTTCTGGTAATAATGATGAAATTTCAATCCCTTTCATTGCACTTCCTAACCCTTTTGATAAGTTTGCAATAAGCTCATAGTCTTGATAATGTGTTGTTGCTTCCACGATTGCACGTGCAAACTTTTCAGGGTTGTCTGATTTGAAGATTCCTGATCCAACGAACACGCCGTCTGCTCCAAGCTGCATCATTAACGCTGCATCTGCTGGTGTTGCTACACCGCCTGCTGCAAAGTTTACAACTGGTAAACGACCTTCACGTTTAATTTGCAGTAATAACTCATAAGGTGCGCCTAATAGTTTAGCTTCTGTCATTAACTCATCTTCGTCCATGCCCACAACTTTACGTACTTGAGCGTTTACTTGACGCATATGACGTACTGCTTCCACGATGTTTCCTGTCCCTGGTTCGCCCTTTGTACGAAGCATTGCAGCTCCTTCAGCAATACGACGAGATGCTTCGCCAAGATCACGGCAACCGCACACAAATGGAACCGTAAATGTATTTTTATTCAAATGAAACTCCTCATCAGCTGGAGTCAACACTTCACTTTCATCGATGTAGTCTACACCCATCGCTTCTAGCACGCGTGCTTCAACAATATGGCCAATACGAGCTTTTGCCATAACTGGAATGGACACAGCATTCATCACTTCTTCAACGATTGTTGGGTCTGCCATACGAGACACGCCGCCTGCTGCACGGATATCAGCTGGAACACGCTCTAATGCCATAACGGCAACAGCGCCTGCTGCTTCTGCAATTTTTGCTTGCTCTGCATTGATAACGTCCATGATAACGCCACCTTTTTGCATTTCCGCCATTCCTCGTTTTACACGATCAGTACCTGTAATGTTATTCATGTTTGTCTTCCTCCTGTATCAAGTGTTTCACAATAATTTTTAGTGTATATACAAAATTCAAAACTTAGTGTCTATTTTACCGCATTTTTCGGAAAATTCCTATCTAATTTATAGATTATATACAAACAAATCTAAAAATAAAAAGAAGAGATACTCTCTTGTAGTATCTCTTCTTTCTCTTGAGTTATCATTAAAACCAGTTATTCACTGTATTTGCAGCATTCATCCAAATATCGCTGAAGAAGTTGCCAATACTGCGGATAGCGAGAGAGAACCATCCAGCTTTTTCAACAGATTCGTTTGTCACAACCGGCGTCATGCTATCTGTAGTTTGACCTCCTACATAGCCTAAATCTTTAAGATTGCTGTTTGTTGCACTCACATAAGCAACTGTTTCTCCTTTTTTAATAGGAGCAACAACTTTTTGATCGTTCATAACTTTATCGTTTAACTTAAAGTTGATTTTAGTATGATCTTTTTGACCTTTTTCAGTAATAATCTTTACCGAATTCTTTGGAGAAACGGAAGCTTCTTTTGATTTTCCTTTAGCAACATCAATTGTTTCATGCCCTTTAATCTCGCCGTTAGCAGGCACTACTTCTTTTAACTGAAAATGACTAAAAGCATAATCCAATATCTTTTTCGTTTGGGAAAAACGAGCAGCTTCCGTAGACTTGCCGTTTTCCTTGGCATTCATTACAACTGTTATGTATCTTACCCCATTACGCTCTGCAGTCCCAGTGAAACATTGACCTGCAAAATCTGTATGGCCAGTTTTTAAACCGTCTACGCCGCTGTAGGCAGCTGAAAAACCTGGGAGCATCTTATTCCAATTGTTCATTTTTGTTTCGCCTTGTTGCCCTTGTCTAAACATCTTAGAAGGAGTTTTAGCTACTTCCAAAGATTCTGGATAATCATGAATTAAGTGATAAGCAAGGGTAGCAACTGCCCGAGCCGATAGAAGGTTCTCATCTTCTTCCTTCGTTCCTTTTGGATACATTCCTTTTAGCAAAGAATTAGAAAGACCTGTGGAATTGACAAATTTTGATTCACCCATATTTAATCTTTTTGCCGTTTCGTTCATTAACTTAATAAAGTTTTCTTCGGAACCGCTGACAGCTTCAGCTAAAGCAATCGCAGCTCCATTAGCTGAGTAAATAGCCATGGCATCATATAATTCTTTGACCGTGTATTTTTGGTTTTCAATTAACGGTACATTCGATAATCCATAATCCTGAGAAATTTTAGCTGCATATTTACTAACTGGCACACGTTGATCCCAAGATAATTTCTTATCTTTTATGGATTCTAATACTAGGTATTCCGTCATCATTTTTGTCATGCTTGCAATACCTAATAAAGCATCCGTATTTTTCCCGTATAATACTTTCCCCGTACTTGCCTCTACTAAGATCGCTGCATCTGCTTCAACGCCAATATCATCTGTTTTAGGAGCAGCTGATGCTTGTGTAGAGACAAAAAATACGCTGGCCATTAACATAATAGCAATGACACAAATTAATTGTTTCTGTACTGCGTTTCTCACTCTATACCCTCCAAACGTAAACTCACATAAATGTAATTTTATCATACTAAAATTTAAAAAAATAGATAAAGAAGTACTGTTACATTCGTGATCAATGACATAAAAAACACGTTTCCCTAATAGGGAAACGTGTTTTTTAAACATTCATGATTATCTCATAGAATAGTTAGGAGATTCTTTTGTGATTTGTACATCATGTGGGTGGCTTTCTCTTAAACCTGCTCCAGTCATACGAATGAATTGTGCCTGTTCACGTAACGCTTCTAAGTTAGCTGAACCACAGTAACCCATTCCTGCGCGTAAACCGCCAATCATTTGATATAAAGTATCTGCTACAGGTCCTTTGTAAGGCAAACGGCCTTCGATACCTTCTGGAACTAATTTTTTATTATCTTCTTGGAAGTATCGATCTTTACTTCCTTTTTCCATGGCTCCTACAGAGCCCATTCCACGGTACACTTTAAAGCGTCTACCTTGGTAGATTTCTGTTTCTCCAGGACTTTCGGTTGTTCCTGCTAGAAGGCTTCCTAGCATTACTGTATGTCCACCAGCTGCAAGTGCTTTTACGATATCTCCAGAGTATTTGATACCGCCATCTGCGATGATAGCTACACCGTGCTTACGAGCTTCAGTTGCACAGTCATATACTGCTGTAATTTGTGGAACGCCTACACCGGCTACAACACGAGTTGTACAAATTGAACCAGGTCCAATTCCTACTTTTACTACGTTTGCTCCCGCTTCAATTAATGCTTTTGTACCTTCAGCAGTTGCTACGTTACCAGCAATAATATTTAACTCTGGATATGCCTCGCGAATGCTGCGTACCGTATCTAAAACGCCTTGTGAATGTCCATGCGCTGTATCAATAACGATAACATCAACGCCAGCTTGTACTAATTTTTCGATACGAACATTTGAATCAGCTGTTACGCCAACAGCTGCTCCAACTAATAATCGACCTTGTTGATCTTTAGCTGCATTTGGAAACTCAATTACTTTTTCAATGTCTTTAATTGTGATAAGACCTTTTAATACACCATTGTCATCTACAAGAGGTAACTTTTCAATTTTGTATTGCTGTAGAATTTTCTCTGCTTCTTCTAAAGTCGTTCCTACTGGAGCAGTAACTAATTCTTCTTTTGTCATTACATCAGCAATTTGCATTGAATAATCTTGGATGAAACGCAAGTCGCGGTTTGTAAGGATTCCAACTAGTTTTTGTTCTTCTTCGTTGTTGACAATCGGCACACCTGAGATACGATATTTGCCCATTAAATGTTCAGCAGCAAATACTTGGTTTTCAGGAGTTAAAAAGAAAGGATCAGTGATAACACCACTTTCAGAACGTTTTACTTTATCAACTTGTTCTGCTTGCTGTTCAATCGACATGTTTTTGTGAATGATACCTAAACCACCTTGTCTAGCCATCGCAATAGCCATTTCAGCTTCTGTAACTGTATCCATTCCTGCACTGATGAACGGCACCTTTAATTTTAATGTTTTTGTTAGTTCAACACTCATATCAACGTCTTTAGGTAGTACCTCAGATTTTGCTGGCACCAGTAAAACGTCATCAAATGTTAAGCCTTCTTTAGAAAATTTGCTTTCCCACATTATAGAATCCTCCTTTAAACGACAGAATATTATTAGTAGATTAACAAGCAGATATGTACCTGTCAATAACTTCACTAGATATCAGATAATTCTAATAAAAAGAAAAGGTGATTTAGTTGCATAAATTTAATGATGTTTGGACGTCCTACAATTTATTTTTCTCCGTTCCTTTTGTACAAGACTTTTTAAAAAAGCGCTATCAAAAATTGAATTATAGCGATGCAGAGCAACATAGCTTTAAAAACAGTTACCCATTTATTTATTATTTGGAACACAGTAAAAATTATTATCAAGTTGCGGCACAATCTCCTGTATCAGTTCAACCAGTTTTATTATTTTATGGAATGTCACAGCTGTTAAAAGCCTGTTTGTTAACGCAAAACCCAGTATATCCAGAAAATACGGCGGTGTTAGCACATGGAGTATCAACACGAAAAAGAAAAAAACAAAGTTATGATTTTTTAGATGATGAAGTTAAGATCCAAAAAAGCGGTTTGTTTTCACAAGTAGGAGAAGAATTGTTTCATGTGAAACAAATGGAAGGTAGTAAATATACAATGAATTATCTGTTGTCGTGCGTACCGGAATTAGATACATTATTTTTAAATTTGGGTACTAGGTCATTTTCCCATTTAACAACTATTGGATCGCTTCCAGCTACCTCTTTGTCTATTCCTGAACAAGTTACACGGTGTTATCATATGAATCACGAAAGGCTCTACTCTTTTTTAAAAGAGCGTTCCCGCCTATCATTGTCTCTGTCAGAAGATCAGGTATGTATTCTTGATCCTTCAAGCTGTTTATATAATTGTTCACCTTTTATGTACAATTTCCAAAATAACACGCTGCATGCACCTTTGGAAAAAGATAGCTGCTTATATTTCCCTGAGATGTTGGCACATTACTTATTACTTTATAATTTAAGTATGATTTCACGTTATGAAACAGAGTGGTGGTATGAATTATTGCATACATACTCTTCGAAAGATTACCCATTTATCTTGAGGTTCCTTGAAGTTACGGCTCAAAAAATTCCTTACTTAATTTCTTGTTACTTAAATGAACATACAAAAAAGGACTAGCTAAAATAGCTAGTCCTTTTTCAGGTGCCTGGCAACGTCCTACTCTCACAGGGACAAAGTCC
>NZ_JAIQVD010000025.1:0-15700 GCF_035064545.1 Bacillus sp. ILBB4
TTCGTCGTCCGAATCTTCATTATTTTCCATGATTGTTGTCATCAATCATTTTTCAAAAGCCGAAAAGCGAATAATATTCTTGGGACAATCAGTGGGGTTATCACCATGTTTCCGTATGAACAGTGGAAACGAAGTCACTCGATTCATCATGCCACGAGCAGTAACTTAGATAAACGAGGAACCGGTGATGTGTGGGTCATGACAGTTGATGAGTATGTTGCAGCTTCCTACTGGAGCCGGTTAGCTTACCGAGTTTACCGCAATCCAATTGTTATGTTTGGACTAGGGCCCATCTATCTTTTCTTCGTTTCTAACCGATTGAATCGAAAAGACGCGAAACGAAAGGAACGTTTGAACACGTATTTGACCAATTTCTCAATTGTTGCAGTGTATGCACTTTTATGTTGGGGTATTGGTTGGCAAGCTGTTCTGCTCATTCAAGCTCCCATCCTTTTTGTAGCAGGATCACTTGGAATTTGGCTATTTTACGTACAGCATCAATTTGAGGATTCCTACTTTGAAAACGAAAAAGAGTGGGATTACGTGAAGGCTGCAGTTGATGGTAGCTCCTATTACAAGCTCCCTAAAGTTTTACAATGGGTAACAGGTAATATTGGGTTCCATCATGTACATCATTTGGCTCCAAGAGTTCCAAACTATAATTTAGAAAAGGCGCATGAGTCTGCGCCACCATTACGGAAAGCAACAACCATTACACTAAGCACCAGCTTGAAGTCCCTTCGTTTTCGACTTTTAGATCAACAAAATAAACGTTTTGTAAGCTTTAAAGAAATTAAGCATCTAGTAGACAATAAAAAATCGCCTATGAATTTGAATAACAAAAGACCAAACCTCGATGAAAATTGAATATCCAGACGATAAAATCATTCAATTTTAATAAAAAAATACCTGGATTAGTTGAACTATAACCCAAATAAAGGTCACTACACAAAAAGTGTCCCTGGACTTGCACCCCTTAGAGTAAACGTTGAAGCCCCATGGGATTACACGTTTCTATTTTAGTGGGTGCTTTTGGTATGCCATTATTTCTAATCGTCATAATTTGAAAGAAAGTATTTAAGCGTGTGAATTTCTCCTGAATCTAGAAGATCTTCTTTCATTTTCATAACACGAAGTTTTATTTTGTCATCCATTTCCGGGAAATTCATCATATCAAACCTATCTCCTAAACCTAATGGAGTGTTTTTCCCATGCTGGCTTCCTTCTTTAAAAAATTTAGAGGCTGGACCTTCCATTAATAAATTTCCATCTAAGTAAAACTCCACTTTTTCTTTTCCTGTGATTTCAGCCATAGCTTTCACCACCTTTTCCATAAGTTACTTCCATTTAATATTTTATATTATTCTGAATATTATTGATACCTATTCCCTATAATGGTTTAAAGATATGTTGGATAAGATTGCAGGAAGTACAAATTGAATACCGAATTCTCTTTAGCAAATAGATTTCTTCTTACATCCAAGAGTTTTCTGTATGTTAATGAGTAAGTATAATACCTATACTGTTGAAAAGGAGATGAGTGCTAGTTGTATTCTAGGAGGGTAACGAAGTATAACCCCTTAAAAAGAGATAATAATGGTTACTTTCTCAATGATGAATGGACTTGTTTTTCTGAAGTAGGAGTAAAGATAAACATGGATGAGTATTTGAAAGTGGAAAAAAATTATATTAATGCGGTTGTAACATTCATGAATGAAATGAATATTAACAAACTTTATATAAAAGGGTTAGAACAATGGTCTGAAGATATAGAAGCTCAAAATGCGACTGAATTTATATCAAAATTATGGATAGGACAATGGATAAGTATTCAAGAAGTAAAAGAGCTAGTAAAGCTAACATTACGAAATGCAGTGTGGTGTAAATTAGAGTTAGGAAACCAGTTTTTTGTCCATTTTGGTTATGATTATTATATGTACATAGGAACCTCTCACGAATGTTCTAATGCTTTAGAAAAAGTAGTTTTAACAGGTTTACATGTTGAAATGGTTGATTCTCCGTATCTATAACTTTGAAAAATAAATTTCTCAAATGTATGTTATGTAAAGAATATTAGTTAATTAGTAGGGATTGTAATTATTCCCCTGGAATAGTAAGAGTAGAAAAGATGGTAGAGTAATATTTTACACACGACAAACACACCGGCTAAGTCGATGTCAAATTAGCTAAGAATAATTAGATAGTACTGAACTAGATTATAGGAGGAATAAAATAGTATGACAAACACCATTGAAACAGTAGAGCAGTATATGGAACAAGTAGTACCAGACAATCGAAAGCGTGATTTGACCCAACTTCGCAACTTAATTATTCAAATAGTACCTAATGCTATAGAATCCATTAAATATGGAATGCCTTATTATGAACTAAACGGTTCACTATGTGCATTTGCTTCTCAAAAAAATTATATAAGTCTGTACTTTCTAAATACTCCTATTCTGCAAAAGAATATAGATTCTTTAAGAGACCTAAATGTAGGAAAAGGATGTATTCGATTCAGAAATATTAATCAGCTTTCGATGACTGTCATTCAGAAAATCTTAGAAGAATCAGTGAAAGATAACTTGGCTCGTTATAATGATCATTGCTAAATGCAATATTATTGGATTAATATCATGATGAGGAAAAAGGTATAGTGATAGTATTACTCCTAATCACCTACTGATAATTCGTGTTCGTAACTGAATAGCAGGGTTATATTAAGTGAATGCAACAAGACAATCATAAGAGATACAATATACAATGCTGAAAAGAGAAGAAACAGCAGGCCTGTTAGACAGCCTGCTGCAGAAGACAAAATGATTTTAAGGTATTGGTGTATTAGACTACCTTTAATAGTCTGTTCTAGTTAAGAAGCGCTATATCTCATGATATTCATTCTTAGCTCTGCGTTCGCTCAGTTTAATGAAGTCCTGTCTCAACTCCCATTATACTTCCTATCTTGGTTGGGTTTTTCACCAAATGAACAAATTTCAACCAGTAACTTTCATTTTTCGTAACCGGTCTAATCGTTTTTGAATGCCCCTAGCAGAACGCCCCATTAATTCGCCTATTTCTTTTTGAGTACGACATTCTCCGTAAAACATGTTCCTTAGGCGAGCGTCTTCCTCATCGTTCCAGTTTTTGTTTTCATTCCTAGGACGAGTAAGATAATCAATATCCCTTTGTTTATCTACCCAATCTGGCTCTGGAACAAGAGCGTTCTTTGGCACTTTATAAAAATTAATAAGCCCTCTATTCTGTTCAACCCATCCCCAAAAAATCAGTACGTCAATCAACATAAATTCACGCGTTTTCGCTACCATCTTTTTATAGGGCATTTTGTTATTCTTAATCCAGTTGTAAACAGTATGAACATCAATTTGAAGACCCTTGGCTAATTCGTAGACTGTAATGTTTGTTGTATTTGCTTTTGCTCCATATACACCCAAACGATTTAACCTAGACTCTAAGGCTTTTACAGTTCTTTGTAAACTTTCTGATATATGTTTAAGAGGTGCGGAGCCGTAGTAATTTAATAGGTACTCATCTTCTTCATCCGTCCATCTACGAACTTTTTCTTTCCACTCAAGATTTAATACTTTGATACGTGTAACAACAGAACTGGCTACTTTCCCTAAATGTTCGCCTATTTCACGATTACTCATGGTATCGATGTTTTCTTTGAGAAATGTATCTTGATCCTCCGTCCAGTTTTTGCGTAATCGTGTTTCTTCGGTCCGAAGTTTTAATCTACTAATACGTTTATTAACAGATTCTTTACTCCGATTTAAATGTTCGCCAATCTTTTGTAACGTCATTCGTCCATATTGTACTTTAACGAATAAATCTTCTTCATCCGTCCAAATTCTCTGATTCTTACTCAACGTTATATCACCCCTTTTCATCTAAAAAATAAAGAAGTCGATAGAAAAAGCGTTAGTGTGTGTACTATCTCCCTTGATATTCTTAATCATTTTATGGTCTAACTATGTTGTCTTCTTAAATTATCCAAATTATAGATCGTGGTATTTGATATATTTAATAATCTGTAATGTTTCTACTTAAATAAGTGCAACTTTATCATACTAATTATACACCCTTTTTAAGTAGTAGTATCAGTATGACAAAGAGAGGAATAACCTTTTTAAAAAAATTCCAGCAATAAAACCAGATAAACCTCAAATGATATATTTTATTGAATAAAAAAAGAATTTTTTTCCTGAATCAAGGAATTATCAGTTTCATTTTCTATTATGAATATTTAATGAATGTTATATCTAAGTCTTGTTTTTTTGTGTACAACACCATTGAATCCCTAATCTCTCTTTGCTCTTAAATTTGTTTTGTTAGAATTTGGTCAATTAAACCATACTCTTTTGCAGAATCGGCATTTAGAAAATAATCACGATTTGTATCTCTTTCAATTTCTTTTATTGTTCTTCCTGTATGGTAAGCCAGTAACTTATTTAGTCGATTCCTCATACTTAGGATTCTTTTAGCACTAATATCAATGTCAGATGCTTGCCCCTTAGCTCCCCCTAATGGTTGATGAATCATAATTTCACTATTGGGAAGAGAAAATCGTTTTCCTTTTTTGCCACCTGCAAGTAAAAAAGCCCCCATTGATGCAGCTATTCCAATGCATAATGTACTTACATCAGGCCGGACTTGTTGCATGGTATCGTAAATTCCCAATCCAGCTGTGATAGCCCCTCCTGGTGAGTTAATGTAAATAGCAATATCCCTTTTGTCATCCTCTGCTTGCAGGAACAATAATTGTGCAATGATACTACATGCAGTTTCGTCATTAATTTCTCCACTTATCCAGATAATACGATCTTTTAATAATCGTGAATAAATATCATAAGCTCGTTCACCTGTTCGTGTTTGCTCAATTACATATGGGACAAAGTTCATTTGGTCCCCTCCATCTTCTAGAATTCAGTTATTTTTATTTGAAATTTTGTTTACGATGATAGTCAATTTATAATCAACCATAACTAATATATGCTTATCTTTTAATTTTAAGGATTTTTTAAATCTAGTTCTTCCTAATAAATCAATCTAAAAAGGTACACCTTTTTATACTATGGAAAAACCAATGATAAACCGTCTATTTAGTCTTAAAAATAAACCTTTTAAAACGTATAAAAAGTAATAGATCTTTTTATACGTTTTGCCATATACTTGAACTATCTACTAAAACAAGGATGGTTTTAAAATTGGGAATCAATTTTGGCTATATTCGTGTGAGTACAAATGAACAAAATTTAGATAGACAGTTAGAAGCAATAAAACCTTATATAATGGATGAAAAGTACATATACAGTGATAAGGCTAGTGGCAGAGACATGGAACGCCAGGGCTTTCAGAATATGCTCAAGGCAATGAGAGATGGCGATACATTGTACATTAAATCGATTGATCGCCTAGGACGGAATAAGGCACAAATTAAAAAATATTTAGAGCAGTTTAAAAATGAAGGAATTAGGATCAAAATTATTGATTTACCTACTACTATGCAAGACGTACCAACGGGACAAGAGTGGGTCATAGATATGATAAATAACATCATTATAGAGGTTTACACATCTATGGCTGAACAAGAGAGATCAACCATTTTACAGCGTCAACGAGAAGGTATAGATATTGCTAAATCGAAAGGGAAACACCTTGGTCGCCCCATTATTAGCTTTCCCAAAGAGTGGGATAGGCTATATAAAGATTGGACATCTGGAAAAATCACTGCCGTAGCTTTTATGAATGAGGTAGGTATGAAGAAAGCGACATTTTACAATAAGGTGAAAGTATACGAGGCAAGGAAGTAAAGTCTCCTTCGCCTCCTAATTTTATTGGACTTGCTTGCAAAATAGGTGATGCTTCTTGGCATGATTAATTGTAGTCAGCAAATAAAGTGTAAAAGCAAAGACCTACTCAACTTTACACAAAAACATCAATTAAAATTCACTATATATCGATATATTTTTAAAAACGTACCCTGACGGATACCCTATAGTGATTAACCTAATTCTTTTTCTTGCTGTTTTAGTAACTTACTTTCCAATTCTAACTGCCTCATTCTTCTTTGAAGTTCTAAATTCTCCAATTCTTTCTCCAACTCCAAAGATAACTTAATCCTTTGCCTAGCATTCTCCATTAGCTTTCTAGTAATTGCTATTCTTTTTTTATGATTATCAAATTGGCCTTCTAGACTCATATAAACAGTCCCTTCCCCATGACTTGCTACGTTCGACACTTGAGAGCCAAAACCCTTTAAAACAGCTGGATTGTGGACATGTACTAAACACAGAGATAAAAAGATTTATCTAGCAATACGATTATTAAATAATACATAGATTTGATGATTTTTGTCGGAATTTGAATATGAGAATATATAGTTGTGCTGGATATTACATAGTATCATAGTCATAGTAAGGGAATAGTCATATATAACTAAAAGGGGAGATTAGATGAATAAAAAAGGTATTATCTCAGTACTATCCGCAGGTTTACTTGCTTCTTCGCTGTCTATAGGCACCGTTCACGCACAAGAAAATAAGTACGCGGTTTCAAAGAAAACCATTGAAGAACAAGCTGAAATGAATAAATCGCTCGAAAAAGGCATTATTAAGTCTAATGAACTTAACACTATTAAATCTGATGTATTAAATTCATTAAAAACTCCTAAATCTTATTCAGTAAAATCAGCAAAAGGATTTAATAAATCAAATGTTGAAGCCAACAGTGAAGACCCATTGTTTGAGATAGAACCAAACAATGATTTTTATAGAGCGAACACAATGTTGCATGATAAAGCAATGTTAGGTCAACTTCTCCCTTTGTATGATTCAGACTTTTTTAAAGTGAATGTACCTACTGCCGGTGCGTTGATTGTAGCAGGCGGTGTAACTTCTCCTGCTATTGAACTAGGATTTATAGCAACAGAAAAAGATTTTAAAGATAATGGTAATTTGGAATATTTAGGGTCTGAATACGATGATGGAATTGAAACACAAGTTTATCAAGTTAAGCAGGCCGGTACTTATTATATCCCTGTTATAGATACTGACAACTTAGACGATATTGATGATAACCTTGAAGAGGATATCTATGCTATCTCAACTGCTTTTGTAGATAACGTTGCTCCAGCTAAGCCAACTGTTAATAAGGTTGATAATAACGACAAAGTCGTAACAGGTAAGGCAGAGGCTAACTCGACTGTGACTATTAACGTAGGAAAGCAAAGAATAGGCTATGCAAAGGCAAGTTCAAACGGATCGTTCTCTGTTAACATCCCTGTTCAAAAAGTAGGAACTACTTTGAATGCAACAGCAAAAGACAGCGCAGGAAACGTAAGTGGCGTCACATATGTAAAGGTTGCAAGTGTAGATGTTACTGCACCTAGTAAACCAACAGTTAATAAAGTAGATGATAATGATAAGGTCGTAACAGGTAAAGCAGAAGCTAACTCTACTGTAACTGTTAATGTAGGTAAAAATCGATTAGGATATACAAAAGCAAATGCAAAAGGCGCATATTCTGTTAAAATTCCAGTACAGAAAAAAGGAACTAAACTTAATGTAACTGCTAAAGATGCTACAGGAAATGTAAGTAAACTTACGTATGTAACTATTGTAAAACATTAAATTACAAATAAAAACTTCTTTCTTACTGTATATCATTCACAGAAAACAACTACTCTCAGCAGTTTGTTGTTTTCTGTTTTTTCGTTGTATACGGTGTACAACTCTAGTAGACATAACAGGTATTATAAGAAGCAAAAAGTCTGCATGGAAAAGATTTTAGTCTGAGATGTATCGTATAGCAGATTGAATGTAAAAAGTGCTACAACCAAAAAAACAACCATAATTATATGGTTGGTTTTCTAGGAACTTATTTGTTTTCCAAAACAATCTCTTCAGATTGATTATTCCATTCAATATGTAGAACTAATTGATCAGATTTAGAAGTTTTCTCACTAGTGTTCATGTCGCTTTCACCTTCAAAATTACCTTCTTTGTCTAATTTAATAGCGCCCATTCCCCATTGACCATTTGGTGAATCTAATTTAAATTCAAATTCCCCGACAGAATCTAAATCATTGCCTAAGTAATTTAACTTAATACTTTTATTCTCTTTTTTATCCTTATTTGAATCTACTGTCACTTTTGCTGACCATTGATCTCCCTTACCAGAGAAAGTCAAAGGTTTCTCGTTTTTACTTTGACATCCAATCAAAGAAATAAAAAGTAAAACACTAATTAAAGCTACATACCACTTTTTCATCGATATCCCCCATTACCTTGTTTTTCATTTATAATCCATATAATACCATTTTTTCTATAATTTATCTTTGTATGCTCTATACAGATACAGTTTACATAATACCAATTATCGGAAACAATATAAAAGGGACCTTTATTAAAAGGTCCCTTTTATATATCTTGAGTTTTCATTTTGTTTAATTCATTTTGTTGTTTCTTTTTATAAGCATCTCTTCCTACTCCCCATTCCACAACAATGAATACTAATCCTAATAACATCCATAGAATAGCTTGGATTGGATGCTCAACTTGATGAGTTGTAAATATCCATCCACAGTATACTACATAAGCTCCTGGAAAGATCGCTCCCCAATATACACTAGCTCTACTCGATAAAAAGTAATGAACTCCAAATATAGTTCCTAGAATTAAGACTCTACTAACATCGACCACTAATTTATCCCCTTTTCCTCTTTATATTTCTCTATAATTAATTTGGCATCTTCTAAGCTAATGCGCTCTTCAATAGCAAGCTTTTTAACAAGGCCAATTAATTCTTCTTTATCATGTTCCTCATTTATTTCAATCTTTTGTATTAAACGATCCAAACGTATGCGAACAGTTGGATAGGAAACATCATAGTCTTTTGCAAGCTGTTTTAAGGAACCTGAATTTAATACAAACTTTCTTATAAACTCTAAATCATCACTTTCTAACGACAGTATCCATGAAGGAACTTCTTTGTTATCCATATATAACCACCTCTTCCTTTATTTAAAATATATCATATACTTTAATAAAGTTAAAGTATTTTTTAATAAAATTAAAAACACTAATAAAATATAATTTCATTTTATTAGTGTTTAGCATGTATACAGTATTTGCATTTAGTTAACCTAAAACATATTATCGGTAATGAAAAATAAGCAGTCCTCTTATTAAGGACTGCTTATTTTTCTTATAGGTCTTTATATAGTTCTCCTGATTTAGAAGGAACAAAAACAATCGGATAGTCTATACCTAATTGTTTTTTTACTTCTTCAAAGAGCTGTTGGCCTTTTCTGTTATATTCCGTTTCCATTTCTATTCCATTTTCCCTTAAAGAATCGGTATCAAAATCAATCCAGTTTCCATAATCATCAATCCACTCTTCAAGCTCACCTTTAAGATTTTCAGACAAAGGAAATTCTTCAAGATCAAGATTTTCTCCACAATTATTACACCAGATGGGATCTGCCGAGAAATCAGCTTCTAATTTATATGTATTATGTTTGCATTTTTCCTTATTAAATAAGTTTTTAAAGAACATAAATTACCTCCACTTATATTCTTTATAATACACTGAAATCTTTCCATATCCTATGCCAAAGTTAACATAATGGATTTTATCGGCAATCATAAACAAATAGCAGCTTAATTCAAGTTGCTATTTGTTATACATAATTTTCCTTTATTTGAACATTCTACTTAAGAAAGGCTAAAATATTCACTCTAATATATAAAGGTGGATTCATATAAATGAAGGGTAAAATTTATAAACATAAAGCTTTTCTTGCAATTTTCGGTATTTATGCTATTCCCTTTGCTATTATCTTTTTTACCGATTGTTTAGTTCGGATAAATATTAGAAAGTAATTTATACTCTTGCTGGATAATAAATAGTATTTTGAGCAAACTACTCACTATGGATGTATCATCAAAAATAATGGTGCACGACAGAAAAACTCCCTACGGAAATAGGGAGTTTTTCTGTTTTTAAGCTGTATACGATATACAAAGGTAATTAACATAATCACTCTTTCCGGAACACACCATAAAAAAGAACCCTTGTGGCAGTGAGGGTTCCCGGTGAGAATATTTTCTCGTCTATGCAGCTTTTTATACATTGTTGATATAACTACATTTTCTCGATACCCAAGTGGAAGGTAAATGTATAAAAAGCTCACCTTTTATACATATGCTCAAAGTTGTCCTATATTGCCTTATTTATAAATTTGTTGTAAAATTATTCAGACTTTTCTATGAATAGAAACATATAAATTCCCTAAAAGCTATCCGTCCTGCAACGATGGGGTAGCTTTCTTTTTTTATTAACGATAATAATTACTTTAACATCTTGTAATAGATTTAAATATCTTATTCGTAAAAGTATATCTTGTTAGAAAAATCCGCGTCGAAATAAAAGAAATAACTTTTAAATAATCATTGATATTCTGTGATTTAGAAGCGTAATACTTTGTAGAAAAAAGTTTCATTTGTCTACATGGAGTAAAATCAATAACACTACTTTTAATAAAATACGTTTAGTTTTACTTAATGATATGACGAAAAGTAGAACTACACATAATCAGTTTTTTAAAGGGGGAAGAAAAATCAATATTAAAAATCAACAATTCCTAGAGACTATTGATTATTTGCTTTCCTCAATTTTAAGTATGCATATGCACTTAACATGAGGGCTACAATCACTATACAAGTAAGAGGAAATAGAATTGTATTAACAAAATGATCATAAAACCAGGTATACATAAAAATCACCTCAAATAGTTTAAATTCCCCCTAATAATCCTTGTCTTAGAGAGGGGGGTAACAGATTGTAAGAACCACCTCATATTCGAAGGGAATAATGCAAATAAACCTTTTATTGCTTATGGTCCTTTCTATTTTTCAAGAAAGCAACAAGAAGCAGCAGAATAGGCATAATCGCAGAGAGGGGAATATACAAAACAAACATTTCTATCCCCAATCCTTCATGGATGTGTTCTTGAAAATTGCTAGAAATCGTCATTGACATAAATAGAATCATAAGTCCTATAGGATATGAAAGTCGTGAAGATGATTTAATCTTAAATAAGTTGGCCGTCCCTATGACAGCCGCATAAAGCAATACGCTTATCTTAAAGAAACCACCGGTAACTAAAGCAATCATAAAAAACACATCAAGACGTTCTAAAAAGTCAGCTACTTGGATGCTTTGTATGGTACTAAGAAGAGGAAATTGGGAACGTTCAGTCAAATCAACCCCAAGTACACTAATGTTAATCAGCATGGCAATAGTCAAGTTGATGCCAGCTAATCCTGATGCACATAACATGGTCACTTTGGCTTTCTTTGGGTTTTTTAAATACGGTAAAATCATTGTAAACACAATCGCTTCGCTAAAAGGAAAATACAAGATTTGAGTAAAAACAACTTTCAAGGGTGGAATAATCCCCTCTTCAAGTACTGGTTGTAAGTTCACAATGTCGATTAACCCCGAACATACAATGAGAATAAAGCCAATGATGGCTAGGATATATATGATTATAAAAAAGATTTCTCCAGATCGGGCTATTACTTCGATACCTTTGCGAACTGTATAAATAATAACAAGGATCAATAAAGCATTCGCAATGAACAAAGGGGTATCAGGATAGGCAAAGGTTAACAGCATCTCGCCGATATCACGTAGAACCCTTGATACATTATAGATAAAATAAAAGATATAAAGAAAGGCCAGTACGCTTCCTATGGCTTTACCTAATATTCTTTGCATGTACTCTGTAGGTAAAAGATCTGGATAGTACGAGTAAAGTTTATTATAGACTAGAAACAGAACAAAACTGAATACTGTTCCAAGCAGAATCGCAAGCCAAGAGTCCTGCTTTGCGTCCATGGCAATAGGTAACAATAAAGTAGTACCCAGTTCAAACAGAACCATTAAGATAAAGAGCTGACTAGCACTAATTTTGGCTTTTTCCATTCAACTGGCCTCCTTTTCGATTACGTTAAAGCGATCTTCTGTTTCTTTTAAATTGTTCTTTAACCTTCTTATTACTTGAGATTCTTTGAACATTATGTAGTGTATAGTAGATTTAATTTAAAATTAGTTCTAGGCTAAAAGCATTCTTTCTATGAATGAAGCTTTCATTAGGCAATTTAACAAGAATGACAATATTACATCCGAAAATTAGCTATTTAAATTTGTTTTCCCCGTGCTTCTTCTTGTTTTTAAAGAAAGCTACAAGAAGAAGTAGAGGAGGAATAATCCCAAGGAGAGGGATATGTAGAACCAGCATTGCCACCTTTAGTCCTTCATGATTATGCTCTTGAAGATTGCTCGCAATGGTAATAGACAAAAAGAGAATGATTAGCCCCAAAGGATATGATAACCGTGAAGGTGATTTAATCTTAAATAAACTAGCAGTTCCTACGACAGCTGCGTAAAATAATACACAGATTTTAAAGAAGATCGTGATGATTAAGGCAAGCATAAAAAATACATCAAGACGTTCTAAAAAATTAGCTACTTGGATGCTCTCAATTGTGCTAAGAAGTGGGTATTGTGAACGTTCAGTTAAATCAACACCCAGTACACAGACATTAATAAGCATGGTAATAATTAAATTGATTCCACTTAATCCTGTTGCGCATAACATAGTTACCTTTGCTTTCTTGGGATTGTCTAAATAGGGTAAGATCATCGTAAATACAATGACTTCTGTAAATGGGAAATACAACGTTTGAGTAAATACCACTTTTAGGACAGGGAATAAGCCTTCTTCCAATATAGGTTGTAAATTTTTAATCTCAATTAAACCAGAAGAAACAATTAAGATAAAGCCAGCAACCGCAAGGACATACATAAAAATAAAAAGCAGTTCTCCGGATCGAGCTATGACCTCAATTCCTTTTCTAATTGTATAAATAATGACAAGCATTAATAATGCGTTGGCAATGAATAAAGGTGTGTCAGGATAGGCAAAAGTTAACAGCATCTCACCAAAATCGCGTAGGACCCTTGAAGCATCGTACATAAAGTAAAGAATGTAAACAAAAGCCAGTACGGTACCTAATACTTTACCTAAGATCTTTTGAATATATTCTGTAGGCAAAAGGTCAGGATAATAGGTATAAAGCTTGTGGTAGATTAACAATAGAACGAAACTGAATACCATTCCAAGGAGAATTGCAAGCCAAGCGTCTTGCTTTGCATCTATCGCAAGAGGGACTAATAAAGCACTACCCAGTTCGAATAAGACCATTAGAATAAAGAGCTGACTAGAACTAATTTTAGCTTTCTCCATGCAATTGGAACCTCCTTTTTTTATTTAAAGCAACCTTTTGTCTTCTTGAATCGTTTTTTAACGGTTTCATCACTTGCTATTTTTGAACATTATGAGTAGATAGTAGATTGCTTTAAGGTTAACTCTAGACTAAAAAGATTCTTTCTACTGGTAAGTACCTTACTAAGGAATATAACGATAACGAGAATGTTCTATATGAAAATTAGTTCATCAAATGTGTTTACCCTGATGCTTCTTCTTGTTTTTTATGAAAGCTACAAAAAGAAGGATAGGAGGAATTATTGTGAACAAAGGAATATGTAGAACAACTTTGGCTACATGTAATCCTTCATGAAGGTGTTCTTGGAAATTACTCGCGATTGTGATAGATAAAAATAGAATAACGATACCTAAAGGATACGATAGCCTTGAAGGTGATGTAACTTTAAATAAGTTAGCTGTTCCTATGGTGGCCGCATAAAATAATATGGTAATTTTAAAAAAAATCCCAATCACCATAGCAAGCATAAAAAATACATCCAGTCGTTCTAAAAAATCAGCTACTTGGATGCTTGCTACTGTACTGAGAAGAGGAAATTGTGAACGTGCAGTTAGGTTAACGCCAAGCACACTAACATTGATGAGCATCGTAATAACCAAATTGATTCCACTTAATCCCGTTGCACATAGCATGGTCACCTTTGCCTTCTTAGGGTTATTTAAATATGGCAAAATCATCGTAAATACGATAGCTTCGGTAAACGGAAAATATAAAGTTTCAGACACTGCAACCTTTACCGTTGGTAATATTCCTTCTTCCAAAACAGGCTGTAAATTCTTGAAATCAATTAAACCAGAAGAAACAATTAAGATAAAGCCAGCAACCGCAAGAACATACATAAAAATAAACAGCAATTCTCCTGATCGAGCTATAACCTCAATTCCTTTTCTAATTGTGTAAATAATGACAAGCATTAATAATGCATTCGCGATGAATAAAGGCGTGTCCGGATAGGCAAAAGTTAACAGCATTTCACCAAAATCACGTAGAACCCTTGAGGCATCATACATAAAATAAAGAATGTAAACAAAAGCCAGTACGGTACCCATCACTTTACCTAAGATTTTTTGCATATATTCTGTGGGTAAGACGTTGGGATAATACGAATAAAGTTTATGATAAACTAAAAATAAAACAAAGCTTCCTAACATGCCCAGCAGAATCGCAAGCCATGCATCCTGTTTAGCTCTTATGGCAAGAGGTACCAGTAAAGCACTCCCCAGCTCAAACAGAACCATTAAAATAAAGAGCTGACTGGCACTAATTTTTGCTTTCTCCATTTAACTGGCACCTCCTTTTTCTTACTTTTGATTCTCTTTTATTCCTGAAAGAAATGACTTATTTCGTAAGCCAGCGCGACGTATATAGGCTTCCACTGTAATATCTACATCTAACTTTGGAAAGTACACATCGTTCCATTCCTTTTTTAATTTCTTAAATTGATTTGGTCTAGTACGGTGAACTACTTCGCCAAACCCCAAGATATCCGTTTTGTTTTTTTGCGCACGTTCAATAGCTGTCTTTAGCTCTTTTTTAATTTCTTTTCTCAGAGATTGTTCGATTTTTGTAATGACCTTTGGATTGGTGATATCAACAGGTACCTCCATTTCACCGAGATCTCCTTCAACACGCGTGTGAACAGAAATATGAGGTTGACCATTCTTCACTTGAGCTGACACACTTGTTTTTTGGCGTACAGTTTGATAGGCAATCGCTTCTTTTTTCCCTTCCCAATCAATATTAATATCCGTTCCTTGGATTTTGTCGAGAATCCATACCGTTCCTCTTGCTGGTTTTCCATACAACCAATCCACTAATTTCCCCTTTTTTAAAACAGCAATTCCGGAAGCTCCAAGCGTTGCTGCAGGTGCACTCTCTTGAAGGTTATCCAGCTTTTGTGCTTGCTGGGCATTCCCAACTAGCCGAAATCCTGATACGACGGCTCCTCTTCCAGGAGACTCAAGGCTTTTCATCACCTCTTGGAGTGATGTTTTTACATTCTCGCCCCATTTTCTTTCCGTAAATTCTAAAGTTTTTAGTACTTTATTGGCAGGGATCTTATCAACTGGTGTTAACGTTTTCACAAGATCAGCTGCGGACGAATGATGCGCAATCACAATAGTGGAAGTATTTCGAAATTCTGGATCCCGATCTAGGGCATCGATTAAGGTATCAAGCCCTTCTTCTCTGGCCATTTTTTCTCCAACTACGAGCAAGTTTGTATGAGCATAATACAATCGTCGAGAAATTCTGCCTGAAGCCCGTCTACTTGCTTCGACTATATTATCACCGGAAGCCGAGTAAATGGTAATAGGAGGGCTTTGAGT
>NZ_JAIQVD010000026.1:0-15059 GCF_035064545.1 Bacillus sp. ILBB4
TAAGCTATTTTTATCTTGTACTGGCCCCACCTACGCCATATACAATGACAGCCACGCTTGCTATCCAACCTAATTCTCATTATATATATAATCGCTTACAATTTAAATAAAAATAACAGAATATTATGACTTTATAACAATGTTAGGGAAATCATGAAAGATACTTATAAATAGCTAAGAAAATTAAATAATTAGAACGAGACTTTATATGTCAAAGTATGGGAACAAAATCAAATTAGCTGTCCGCAACAGTATACATGTTTATTTACCATAATGTTTTTACAGGCTTTTCTTTCATAACAAAACGATACATTAACCAACTTTTTGAATTGTTAATAATTGATTTAAGGAAAAGGTTTTCTTTAAATCAATTATCTTATTCCTTGAAAAAATATATCTAGTTTAAAATTAAACACATCCATTGATGATTAATCACCTATATTAAGTAATAATATACTGTTAAACAAGGATTTATTATTTCGATTCGAAAAATATTGACTTTGTTACAAGAAGCTAATTATAATAAAAACACAAGGAAAACGTTTTCCTTGTGTTTTATATTTTTATTTCTGAATATTCTAATTAAATTCCTGGAAGGTAGTGATCAATAATGAAAAAAGTTAAAGTTGGAATCGTCGGATTGGGGAGATTAGGGAGAAAACATGCAGAAAATTTAGCATTCCGAATCCCCAATTGTGAATTATTGGCCGTTTGCAGTGTAATCAAAGAAGAAGCTGAACAGGTACAGAAAGAATGGGGAATCAAATATGCCTATACTAGTTATGACGACCTGATACAGAACAAAGAGTTAGATGCTATTCTGATTGCTTCGCCATCTGGTTTTCATTGTGAACAAATTGAAAAGGCTCTAAATGCTAATCTACATGTTTTTAGTGAAAAGCCTCTTGGCTTGTATTTAGAAGAAGCGTTACGGGTACAAGAGGTCGTCAACAACCATGCGGATAAGGTTTTTATGGTTGGGTTTATGCGAAGGTACGATAAATCGTATGCATATGCCAAAAAACAAATGGAAGAAGGAAAAATAGGAGATCCAGTTTTAATTCGTTGTTATGGTCTTGATCCTACAAAAGCGATTGATGGATTCATGACATTTGCTAAGAACAATTATAGTGGTGGTCTATTCCTAGACATGGCTATTCATGATTTAGATTTAGCTAGATGGTACTTAAATTCAGAAGCTAAACAAGTATGGGCTATTGGCGGAGCTTATGGTTATCCTGAAATTAAAGAATTAAATGACGCAGAGACGGGTGCTGCCTTAGTCAAATTTAAAAATGACACAATGGGTATTTTTGTTGCGGGTCGTAACTGTGCACATGGATATCATATTGAAACAGAAATCGTTGGTACAAAAGGAACCTTAAGAATTGGAACAACTCCAGAAAAGAATATGGTTACTGTATTTGACGAAAATGGAGCAGTAAAGGAATGTTCAGATGGATTCCTGGAGCGATTTGAACAGGCGTACTTGAGTGAAGTTGAAGAGTTTATCTCTTGTATTAGAGAAAATAGACAACCAAACGTTACAGTAGAAGATGGAGTATTATCCACTGCTTTAGGATATGCTTGCAAAGAATCATTTGAAACAGGAGAACTCATTTCTGTACAGTCGCCTTACAAAGTTATGCCTTCATCTCTATAATTGAACAGTTATACTGTTACCTATAGGATACTAGCAGGTGTTTTTAGGGGTCCCTTCTAAATAATAGGGAATTGGTTCTTTTAATAATGTAAGCGTTATCTCTGATTTTGTTTTTTACTAATCTTATAAGCTCGTAGACATTACTCTTTATCTTTAATATGAGTAGGAGGAGAATGGATGTACATAGAGACAAAAGAGAAGAAACAGGACCCTAAAAGAATGGTACGAAAAATTGCTTTTATTTCCACATTCGGTGGTCTGCTCTTTGGATATGATACTGGCGTTATAAATGGGGCATTACCGTATATGTCAGAGGCAAACCAACTTGATTTGAATCCGTTTACACAGGGACTCGTCGCTAGTTCCCTTTTATTAGGTGCAGCTTTTGGTGCATTATTTGGCGGACGTTTGTCAGATTATAACGGTCGTCGTAAAAACATCTTATATCTAGCACTGTTGTTTTTTATAGCAACCGTTGGATGCACCTTTGCTCCAAATACTACGTTAATGGTGGTTTGTCGGTTCATTTTAGGAATTGCTGTAGGTGGTGCATCTGTAACTGTTCCAACTTTTCTAGCTGAAATGTCACCAGCTGAAATAAGAGGACAGATTGTTACACAAAATGAATTAATGATTGTTACAGGTCAGTTTTTAGCTTTTACATGCAATGCAATCTTTGGCAATGTATTAGGAGATGTAGGGCATGTCTGGCGCTTCATGTTAGTTATTGCATCATTACCAGCTGTTGTATTATGGTTTGGAATGTTAATCGTTCCAGAGAGTCCTCGTTGGCTTGCATCAAAAGGCAGAGTAGGTGATGCCTTAAGGGTGCTTAAACAAATTCGAGAGGAAAATCAGGCACATATAGAACTGAAAGAAATTAAATCGTCAGTTAACGAAGAGTCCAAATTAGAAAAGTCTAGTTTTAAAGATTTGTCTATTCCTTGGGTGCGTCGCATTTTATTTTTAGGGATTGGAATTGCTATTGTTAATCAAATTAATGGTGTGAACGCAATTATGTATTATGGAACAGAAATACTTAAGAATACAGGATGGGGAACCAAAGCAGCGTTAATTGGAAACATTGCCAATGGTGTTATTTCAGTAGTGGCGATGCTAGTTGGAATCTGGTTACTTGGTAGAGTGAGGAGACGCCCAATGTTGATTATTGGCTTATGTGGTACTACCACATCTCTTTTTCTCATTGGTTTTTTCTCTTTTATTCTGAATGGTTCTGCGGCACTTCCTTACATTGTTCTCTCTTTAACGGTTGTTTTTTTAGCTTTCATGCAGGGGGCTATAGGACCTGTAACATGGTTAACACTGGCGGAAATATTTCCATTAAGAATGCGCGGTCTTGGTATGGGTTTTAGTGTGTTTTGGATGTGGATTGTTAATTTCTTAATCAGTTTGTCGTTCCCTGTGTTACTTAGCACTATAGGCTTATCTACCACTTTTCTAGTATTTGGCGTATTAGGGTTATTAGCAATCGCATTCGTGAATAAGTATTTACCAGAAACGAAAGGGAAATCACTTGAAGAACTTGAATACTATTTCCGTTTCTATGGTGATCAAGAATTAGAGAGCAAACAGGCAAGATAATTTCTTAAGGACCACTCTTTAACATGTACAGTAATTATAAATGACGAACGGACAATGGCAGACAGCTTCGCTTTAGGCAAAGCTGTCTATTTATTAAGGGGTATAATTTATATGCTATAATAAATAAAATTAATCTATTGTGATACAGACCTATTTACAAGCTAAATACCTAAGTGAAAGGAGGGGGAACCTTATGAAAATAACTATTCGTAGTGTGGCTCAAGAAGCAGGTGTTTCCATAGCAACGGTTTCAAAAGTCGTCAATCATACAGGAAAGATTAGCGAAAAGACAAAAAAGAAAGTACTAGTAGCAATGGAGAAACTTAATTATAAGCCTGATGCAGCTGCGGCTTCTTTAAGAGGGAAGCGAACAAAATTGATTGGTTTGCTTGTTCCGGATATATCCAATCCGTTTTACTCTGAAATTGCAAGAAGTATTGAAGATCGTAGTCATGAATTAGGATTAAACGTTATGATGTGTAATACAGATAATGATGTGAAAAAGGAAAAGGCATACCTATCTCTGTTGACTAGTCAAAGAGTAGATGGTGTAGTAGTAGCCTCAGCTTTTAGAAGTACGCATTTGCTTGAAGAGATGATAAATAAGGGAGTACCTAGTGTCTTAATAGCTTCAGAAATACCTAGTTTGTCTATGAATACCGTAACAGTTGATGATTATAAAGGTGGATACTTAGCTACTTCATATTTATTATCTTTAGGACATAAGAAAATTGGAATTATTTCAGAAGATGTGCGAAGTAATACACCACGTTTAGCAGCATACAAAGATACAATTCAAGAAGCAAAACTTCCTATCAGAGATGAATACATAATAAAAACAGAAGCTACTATTCAAAAAGGATATGAAAGTGCTAAAGATCTTCTTTCATTGGAGGATAAACCTACTGCTATCTTTGCGTGTAATGATTTATTAGCAGCTGGTGTAATACAGGCTGCTAAAGAAGCAAATTTAAATCTTCCTGAAGATTTATCAGTTATAGGATTTGATAATACTGTGTTGTCTACTACCACTTCTCCTATGCTTACTACGGTTTCTCAACCTATAAAGGAGATGGGGTCAAAGGTAGTCGATTTATTACTTCAGGAAATGGAGGAATCTAAGCTCCATAAAGAGCGCTTACTTCTATCTCCTGAATTAGTTATTAGACAATCAACAGCTTATCTTTAGTCAAAATACTTTTTTAATATAAATTCACTCTCTATAACGCAAATTTTTCTGTTTTCTTTGAATCATCTTATTCTGATTATCATTCAAGAATTTGAAGAATAAGTAACAATGACCATTCTTTTTTAACTTCGTAACAAATTTGATATACGAAGAAAAGGCCTTAATAACATACGGGACTGATGCCTGTTTCAAAAACAGGGGTCAGTCCCCAGGACTCTGAGAAGGGTTCTTTTTCCGGAGTATACAGCTTTTTATATAACTTTGATTTCTCAACCTTTCTGAGACAACCAAGCTCAAAATCTTTTGGGAAAAGTAGTTATTTTAATCACTCGAAATTAAGAATAAATAGCTTCCGGGCCTTTAAAAAGAGAAATTTTTCCTTTGTAAATGTTATGAATTTATTTAAGTAGTTCCACCTTCTAAAAGCTTAACAGGCAGATAAGTTTCAAGTTCTATATTGTTGAATTCGCCTTCAATCTCTTTAGATAAAATGTCAATTGCTACCTTCGCAATAGAATCGATAGGTTGTTGTATAGTGGTTAGTTCTGGTAGTATAGCCTTTACTGTTTCTGTTCCATCGTAACCAATCACTTTTAATTGAGTAGGTATATCTTTTCCTCTTTTTCTAGCTTCTGTTATGACAGCAGCCGCAATTAAATCATCACTTGCAAAAATACCGTCTACTTCTGGATGTTCATCAAAAAGCTTAGAGATTACTTCCTCACGGCTCTTTTGAGGAGAGACTTCGTATGTAGTTGGTAATTTTCCGTATTCCTTCATAACATCCTCATATGCTTTTCTTCTTAAATTTGCTGGTGTTTCCAAGTCGAGTGGACCATTAATATGAATAATATTTTCACACTGTTTCTTTATTAACCATTCCGTAGCTTTTTTCCCTCCATCATAATTATCGGATCCTACAACAGGAATCTTTTCAGACAAATAATGATCAATTGCTACGATAGGTAAATTTTGTTTATGATAATCTAGGACTCCTCGGTTGTATGTTACAACAATAACCCCATCTACCTGATTTCGTATAAGCATTTCTAAGTATTTTTCCTCTTTATCCATACGGTTTAAACTGTTACAAAGCAACAATTTGTAACCTAGCGAAGTACAAATACTTTCAATATGAAAGGCAAGCTCACCGAAAAACGGATTACTTGAATTGGGTATAATTAACCCTATTAAATTTGTTTTTTTATGAAATAAGGAACGTGCTAAATCGTTTGGAAAATAATTAATTTCTTCCATCGCTTTATAAACTTTATCCTTCGTTTTTTCACTTATGTAACCTCGATTATTTAAGACTCGTGAAACTGTTGTTGATGAAACTTCTGCAACTTTTGCTACGTCATGGATATTAGGTTTCATTCTATCTCCTCCTATCCTACTAAATACCACTTTTAAATATTATATTAGGATTCTTTTCTTTGTTATTTAAATAAGTTTTTATATTTTTTAGTTACATAATATTTTTTTATTTAGGTTAGGAAAATAGCTTATTAAACATTAGATAAATACTTTATAACAATTAAAATTAGTTCCTCCTTTGACAGCTTTATAATTTACTGATTAATAAAAAAATACTTTATTTTGAAATATTTTATTGTGAGAAATGTTTTAATTAATTAAAGTTTACTTGGTACGGACTTATTGTAGAAAATATCTTCAACATGTGCAAGAAGTAGGGGTTAATTACTATTACCTTATATCAAACAAAAATTAACTTTTATTATGAATGAGATATTGATAATACATATATTCTAATATATTATACCTTCGTTCTAAGGATAGGAGTGAAAAGTTTGATATTTCAAAAAAACATGTCAACCGATTGACATATGTAAACGGTTGACATAAAATACTCACTGAAAGCGCTTTTATATTTTTGTTATGAATAAGGAGAAATAAGGGGGACTGGAACGTATGAAGAAATGGTTTTTAATAGGTATATCTTTATTACTAATTTTTGCTGTAGCAGGTTGTAGTAAGGGTAAAAGCGTAAGTAGTGACGGCAAACAAATGGTTACAATGTGGGTACACGTATCAGATGATAGTGAAGAAGGTAAGGTGTATAAAAAACGAGTAGATGCTTTTAACAAGAAGTATGCATCTAAAAATGTTAAAGCTAAAATTGAATTTATTCCACGAAGTGGGAACGGCGGTGGGTATGAGGATAAAGTAAACGCAGCGTTAACAACTGATACATTACCCGACGTTATTACGTTGGATGGTCCAAATACAGCTGCTTATGCAAAATCTGGCATCATTGCTCCACTAGATGATTACGTGAAAGATCAAGATGATTTACTACCAAGTATCAAGCAACAAGGAACATACAAAGACAAATTGTATGCGATCGGTGCGAGTGAATCGTCCGTGGGAATTTACTACAATAAAAAAATGCTAAAAGAGGCAGGCGTTGATTTAAATACGTTACCGACAGTTGATCATCCTTGGACATGGGATCAGTTCATGACCCTATGCAAAACGTTGAAAGAAAAATATAATAAACCAGCTATTGATATGCAATTACAATCAAAAGATGAAATGTTAACGTATGCGCTAACGCCATTTGTATGGTCTGCAGGTGGAGAAATTCTCTCGAAAGACGGTACTAAAGCAGAAGGTGTGTTTAATAAAAAGTCTAGTGTTGAAGCCATGACTTTTATTCAAACGATGTTAAAAGAAGGTTATACAACGCGTACTCCGGTCAAACAAGCTTTTGAAACAGAAAAGTACCCAATGAAGTTTAGTGGTGTATGGACAGTAACGGATATGAAAACAAATTTTCAAAAAGTTGATTATGGTGTTATGCCTTATCCAGTATCACCAAAAACAAAGAAACTGGTTTCACCTTCAGGAAGTTGGCAGTTTGCAATGACACAGAAATCTGAAAATAAAGAATGGTCTGCTAAATTAGTAGATTGGATGACAAATAAAGATTCGAATTTAGAATTAAGTCGTACAATTGCAGCACTACCAGTTCGTTACTCTTCTGAAAAAGTACTTACAAAAGAATTTTCTGATCAAATGAATGTGTTTATGAAGCAATTAAAGGAATCAGGACACGCACGACCAGTAACACCAGCTTACCCACAAGTAACACGTGCTTTCCAACAAACAATTGATGATATCAGTTTCTATGATCAAAATAAAAACATCAAAAAAGTCTTAGATACACGTGCTACAGAAATGCAAGCAGCTATCGATAAGGCTAATCGATAAAAGCAGCTAGAAGGAGGCATTATGATTAAAACTGGATTAAAAGGAAATAAGACTGTTTACACATTCCTAGGAAAAGAAAAAGAGACTAAAAGTAGAATTAAATGGAAAGAAAACGTAGTAGCTTATACATTTTTAGGACCAGCATTATTACTTTTATTGCTGTTTCTTATTATTCCAGCTATTATGTCCGTCTACTATGCATTTACAGATTATTATCTTTTAACACCCAATATGCGAAAATTTGTAGGATTAGACAACTTTATCAATTTATTTAAGGATCCTATTTTCTTGAAAAGCCTAGCGAATACACTGAAATTTGTCGTTTGGGTAATTCCTTTACAGATAGGGGCAGCTCTTGGGCTGGCCCTCCTATTAAACAAACAACGTAAAGCTAACACATTTTTTAAAGTAGCTTACTTTAGTCCTGTGGTAATGTCGCTCGTTGTTATCTCAGTTCTTTGGCTTTATTTGTTAAATCCAAATGAAGGAATTATCAACAATGTACTCACTTATTTTGGTGTTTCAGCTCAACCGTTCTTAACAAGCCCTAAACAGGCTATGTTTACAATTGTTTTTGTTTCAGCATGGCAGGGAGCTGGCTTTCAAATGTTAATTTTTCTAGCAGGTTTGCAAAATATACCTGGAGATGTCTACGAAGCTGCACAGCTAGATGGAATGAATAAATGGCAACGGTTTATTTATATTACATTACCATTATTAAAGCCGACCTCTATTTTTATATTTATTACGACACTAATTGGTGCATTTAAGCTATTAGTCCAACCAATGGTTATGACACAAGGGGGGCCAGTAAACTCTACGATGACGGTTGTATATTACATTTATCAAACTGGCTTTACGGACCGAATGGTTGGATATGCTAGTTCGATTGCTCTTCTATTTGGAACAATTATTGGATTGGTTACGCTAGCGCAACGGAAATTAGTGAAGGAGGAAGATGACTAATGAGACGGAAATTCGGGCCTTTAACAATTTTAGAATACATTTGTTTAGTTTTGCTCGCGGTATTATTTATATTTCCATTGTTTTGGATGATCGCATCTTCAATGAAACCTGAAGCAGAAGTTTATAATAATATGAACAGTATTAAGGCTTTCCTACCTTCCTTTCATCCGTCAGATTGGTTTATATCCTATAAGCAAGTTCTGTCACGTTTTCACCTAATTGGTTATATAATAAACAGCCTGTTTTATGGTTTATGCGTAGCAGCAGGTTCTGTTATTATCAACGGGATGGCAGGTTATGCTTTCGCTAAATTGAATTTTAATGGAAAAAGAGTGCTATTTGGTCTTTTATTGGCGCTTTTAATCGTACCACTAGAAACAATCTTAATCTCACAATTTACTATAGTTCACAAACTGGGATTAGTAGACACTCGTCTTGCTGTAATTCTGCCAGCCTTAGCAGGGGCATTCAATATCTATTTATTCCGAAACTTTTTCATGGCTATTCCAGCAGAGATTATTGAATCAGCCAAGTTGGATGGAGCAAATACGTGGCAAATATTCTTAAGGATTATGTTACCGATGTCCAAACCGGCTGTTGCTACAGTTGGAACTTTAGCTTTTATCGGAAGTTGGAATGATTATATCTGGCCTTTAATGGTCTTAACGGACAAGTCAAAGTTTCCGATTCAAGTTGCAATTACAGCCATCAATAGTACGGAGCCAGTTTACACGAATCAAGTCATGGCTGTTTTAACAATATCAACCATACCATTGATTCTTATCTATATAGTGGCTCAGCGCTATATTTTAGAAGGGATTGGTGGTTCAGGGACAGGTATTAAATAAGAAAAAAATTAGGTTACTGTTGTAAGAAAATACCTATGTATGGGTAATTTAAAAAAAGGATGTCAACCGGTTGACATAAAGATATTGACTTGTGAAACCGGTTGACATAGAATGGATATGAAAGTGCTTTCAGTTTTTGTTTCAAAGATTCTATATATCTAGTTAAAGGAGCAACAAACATGAAAAGTTCAAAAGTTCTCTATTGGAAGTTAAGTGCTTATTTTTTCTTTTTCTTTTTTACTTGGTCTTCTAGCGCCTCTTTATTTCCTATTTGGTTAAAGCAAGAATTAAATTTAAGTGGATCAGCCACAGGTTTGATTTTCTCTGTAAACGCTATCTTCGCATTGTGTATACAGCCTGTATATGGTTATATCTCCGATAAGATAGGTCTAAAGAAAAATATATTGTCTTTTATTAGTTTACTGCTTGTATTTGTAGGACCATTTTATATTTATGTATATGGACCACTATTAAAATATAATGTGATTTTAGGTGCATCTGTGGGAGCTATTTATTTAGGCATTGGTATTTCTGCAGGTATTGGCGCTATTGAAACCTATGTTGAAAAAGTTAGCCGCAAATACAATTTCGAATACGGAAAGTCTAGAATGTGGGGTTCGTTAGGTTGGGCGTCAGCAACTTTTTTTGCAGGTCAGCTATTTAATATTAATCCCAACATCAACTTTTGGGTGGCATCTGTCTCAGCAATTATCTTAGTTGCAATTATTTTATCAGTGAAAATAGAAGTCACAAACTTTGAATTGGAAAAAGCTGAATCCGTTAAATTAAAGGATGTTGGACAACTTTTTCTTTTAAAGAAATTTTGGTTTTTGATGATGTATGTGATTGGAGTAACGTGCGTATATAGTGTGTACGATCAGCAATTTCCAATTTACTACACCTCTTTATTTGCTACTGAAGCCACAGGGAATCAAGTATTTGGATATTTAAGTTCTTTTCAAGTATTTTTAGAGGCTGGAATGATGTTTATTGCACCTTTTATTGTAAATAAAATTGGAGCCAAAAACGGACTATTATTAGCCGGTCTTCTAATGGCACTTCGTATTATTGGGTCAGGGCTTGTAGTAGGGCCAATCGGTATTTCTTCGATGAAATTAATACATGCATTAGAATTACCCATTATGTTGATTGCTATTTTTAAATATTTTGCAGCTAACTTCGATACACGACTATCTTCCGTTTTATATTTAGTTGGGTTTCAAGCTGCCTCTCAAATAGGTGCATCTTTGCTATCACCTTTAGCAGGTAAATTATACGACATGATAGGGTTCCGTCACACTTACCTTATTCTAGGAATAATGGTCCTTTGTTTTACGATTATTTCAATGTTCACTTTATTAAGTTCTAATAAAAGCAAAGGGTTAGAAGGAAATACACCGGACATAAAACAAGTTATATAAGGAGATGTTAGAATGTTCACAATAAACAAACTTCAACAAGCGCAAGAAGCATTGGATACTGCAAAAGAAGGAGTAAATAACCGTTATCGGTTAGGTTATCATATTATGGCACCTGCCAACTGGATTAATGATCCAAATGGTTTAGTACAGTATAAAGGAGAATATCATGTATTTTATCAACATCATCCTTACGATGAAAACTGGGGTCCAATGCACTGGGGACATGTAAAGAGTAAAGATCTTGTGCATTGGGAACACTTGCCTATCGCCTTAGCTCCTGGTGATGCTTGTGATACTGACGGGTGTTTCTCGGGAAGCGCTGTAGATAATGATGGTGAATTAACGTTAATCTATACAGGTCATCATTATATGGACAAAGAAAAAGATCTATTTTATCAAAATCAAAATCTTGCTGTTAGTACCGATGGTGTCACATTTCATAAGGTTGCGGAAAATCCAGTAATTACTGAACCACCTACGGATAGTAGTCATCATTTTCGTGATCCTAAAGTATGGAAACATAAAGATAGTTGGTATATGGTAGTAGGAAATTCGACCAAGGAGAATGTAGGCAGAGTAATTTTATACCGTTCTCCGGATTTACGTAAGTGGTCATACATTGGTGTATTGGCACAAGGAAACAAAAAACTCGGATTCATGTGGGAATGTCCAGATTTCTTTGAATTAGATGGAAAATACGTTCTCATGCTTTCTCCACAAGGGATTAAAAAAGATGGGGATTTATACAACAACCTATTCCAGACAGGATATTTAATTGGAGATTACAATTACGAAACAAACGAGTTTATACACGGGTCATTTAATGAGCTAGACAATGGACATGACTTTTATGCAGTTCAAACGTTATTAGATGAAAAAGGACGTCGAATTGCTATTGGTTGGATGGATATGTGGGAGTCAGATATGCCAACAAAAGAAGATGGATGGTGTGGAGCACTTACATTACCAAGGGAAGTTACTTTAGGAGAGAATGATAAAGTTTTAATGAATCCTGTGGAAGAAGTAAACTTATTGCGTGAGATTGAACATAATACACTTACCAATGTAACTTCTAATAGTTATTTAATAGAAACAAACGAAGATTTACTTGAAATAAAAGCTGTGTTTGACCTAACCAATTGTAACGCACAGTCGGTTGGAATAAAAATACGTGGAATTAACCAGGAAGAGACTGTATTAACGTATCACTTGGACAAACAAACACTAAAACTCGATTGTTCTAAGTCTGGTAAAGTTGAAGATGGTGTAAGAAATACCATTCTTAGGGCAAATCAAGAGCTTTCCTTACGCATATTCCTTGATCGATCCTCTATTGAAGTATTTGCAAATGAAGGACAAGGAACTATGACAAGTCGTATTTATCCAGCTGAAGATAGATTAGGCATTGAAGTATTTGCAGATGTTGAAGATGTAAAGATTAAGGAATTAACATATTGGAAGTTAAAAGATATCTGGAAATAAACTATGAATGAACAAGTGTACAAGCACTTGTTCATTGTTTTGGGGTGAAGATGTTGAAAAGAGTTTTTTGTATTGGTGAAACATTAATTGATTTTATTCCTGTTCAAAAAGAAAAGTCTTTAAAAGAAGTTACTAGTTTTGAACGTGTGGCTGGGGGAGCTCCTATGAACGTTGCAATTGCGATTGCAAAATACGGGGGAGATTCTGTTATGCTAACGAAAATAGCTAATGATAGCTTTGGTGATTATTTAGTAGATGTGCTTGAAGGAAATGGGGTAGATACTTCATATATTATTCGATGCAATGAAGGAGAGACTGGTTTGGCATTTGTATCTGTAGATAAATTGGGAGATAGATACTTCAGTTTTTATAGAAAGAATTCAGCTGACTTATTACTTTTACCAAACGAGGTGAAAGTAGAGTGGTTTGATAAGGGAGACCTTCTTCATTTTTGTTCTGTAGATTTAGTCGAAAGTCCAATGAAACAAACTCATATCAAAGTAATAGATAGTTTTCAAAAAATAGGGGGGATTGTCAGTTTTGATCCCAATGTTCGTCTTCCCTTATGGCCTGACAAAGAAAGCTGTCGTCGAACAATTCTAGACTTTTTACCTTTAGCAGATATTGTGAAAGTATCGGATGAAGAATTATTTTTTATAACCAATATTGAAGGAGAAAGAGAAGCTATTAACTCTCTTTTTATTGGCAATGTAAAAGTAGTCGTTTATACAAAAGGAAAAGATGGGGCTATTATTTATTTGAAAAATGGAGAACAATTTGAGGATAAAGGATTTAAAGTAACTGTTTCAGATACAACTGGGGCAGGTGATGCATTTATAGGTGGTTTTTTATATCAATTGCTTTCAATTGATATATCGAGCGAAAATCTATGTCAAAAAGTGAGTGAACACCATCAACAATTGCTTACCTTTGCTAATGCAAGTGGGGCACTTACTGCCTCAGTAAAAGGAGCGATTCACGCAGCACCTGGAAAACAACATATAATGAATTTTATTGCTACTCAAAGAGGCAGATTAGCATAAGAAAATATGTATTTATAGTTAGGAATTAGTATGAAATTCACGATATAAGTAAGGGTTAAAAGAAAGGATTTAAATAATGAGGACTGAAAAAGAAAAGATGTTAGATGGAGAAATGGGTTCTGGTGCAAAGATTACATTTATTTGAAAGAGGTATATAAATTTCGAATGGAATCTATTCTTATGCAGCCATTCCAAATATTTGATGAATGAACTTCACTTGATTTTGGACAGACTTGTCCGGTAAAGCAGGTTGTCCTTTTTTAATGATATGCATCGCTTCTATTCCCGAAAGAATAGATTTAGCTGTACGAAAAGATTTCAATCCTAACATCGAACGAACTCTCTTTTTAATAAAACGATGATCTTGTTCCACAATGTTATTAAGATATTTCACCTGCCTTATTTGGATGCCTACGGGCATCTTTTTCTCTTTCTTCAACTCTTCAATCGCCATAGGATAGGCTGGGTTCTTGTCTACTGTGATAACACGGGGCTTTGAAACATGAAAAGATCGCAAAGCTTTCTTGAAAAAGCGCTTTGCAGCTTTATGATCTCTTGTTTTGCTTAAATAAAAATCAATGGTATTTCCTTCTGAATCAACGGCACGATATAGGTACATCCATTGACCTTTGACTTTTACATATGTCTCATCGACTCGCCAAGAATCATTGGTTGGCTTAAGATGACGCCGTACTCGCTCATCTAATTCGGGACCATACTGATGAACCCAGCGCATGATGGTTGTATGAGCAATAGATAGTCCGCGTTCTTCCATCATTTCGACTAAATCACGAAAACTGAGGTTGTACCGTAGGTACCATCTCACGGTTAATAAAATAATATCAGGTTGATAATGTTTCCACTTGAATAGATTTTGCTTTTCTATACTGATCGCGTCCTTTTTTAGAGTAATAGTATCAGTATGTCCAAGTTTGAGAGAATACTTGCAGATATTTTGAAGTTTTTGCACCAGAACTTTTAGAAAGATATGGTTCCTACTATTTCTTTATAAAAAGGTATACTATTTAGGAGGAGGGATGATGTAGTTATGTATTATAACCATAGGAAGAAAAATCAAGAGCCCTTACCTAAAGAACGAACAGAGATTTGGGAATGTGAATCAGAAGAGTGTAATGGCTGGATAAGAAAAAACTTCTCTTATGAAAATCATCAAAATTGTCCTTTGTGTGGCCATAAAATGAGAGCTGAAAAACGGCTTTTAGATGCGTCACTTAATCCCCATCAAAAATAATTCATGGCTGCCTTTTGGATAAATCCCTAAAAAACTTCTGGCACTTCTTTAACTGAAAGTAAACTTCTTACCAAAGACATATGCCATATTTGCTTTATATTTCTGATATATGGTATAGCTAGTCCATACCTTGTACCGTTCGTTTTATCTAGAAACCAGACATAAAACCTTTATTTTTCCATTATATCTAGATTTTAAAAGTAGATATAATATGTTTTTTGCTAGCTAATGGAATCAAAAGTAAAAAAAGACTCCAAGATGGAGTCTTTTTTACTCAATTTGATTATGCTACTTTATGAACGTTAGCAGCTTGTGCTCCACGTTGACCTTGTTCGATATCAAACGTTACTTTTTGACCT
>NZ_JAIQVD010000027.1:0-13338 GCF_035064545.1 Bacillus sp. ILBB4
AATAACGTAATGTTTATTAAAAATAAATGTAGTTTATTCATGTGAGTAAATGTATAAACTACATTATAAAAATTAAAAGTTCAAAAGCATTTTGAGTAGAGAAAAAAGGGAAATATTATTTAATAATTTTTTTGAAATAGGGCTATGAGAAATTATCTTTTTTTACTATAATCTATTTGTATGATGTTACGATGCAAATTTCCTACCTGATTCATGTAATACAATTCAGTTTTTACTTTTTATTTTTATTTTTATGATTACATGCAAGTCAAATTAAATATAGACTGAAGGAGCGTAAATAACCCTTGGTATTCACAATTATTTATGAATTTTTATCCTCGCTACTAATAAAGCCTGAATCAAAAATTAAAAAACGCGTTAGTTAGTCTAACAATTCATATAGGAAAGATAAAGCTCATCAACTTAAGTTGATGGGCTTTTTTATTTATTTCATACCATGTTACCCCCACCATCTTCTTCTCTTTCTGCTAGTATGGCGTAGAAACATTTTTGTTCAGTTTTACATAATAGTTCGGTACGTGGTTAAAATATCCAAAAAAAGCACTGGAAATATGTCTTTATCCTTTAAAAATCCAAACATAAGAAAGAATCGATACCTTGATGCTACAAACCAATGTATTCATTAGAACGTATACGGGATTCACCATGAACGAATCTTAACATCATTAAACAGGAAACAGTTCAGATTTTGTCGTTCGTCAAGTGAAAGTGGGGAGAAGTTGAGGTGTTAAAGGATTCATTTTTTATGCGTTCAAACAAAGACCTCGAAGAAGGTGACAATAATGAAACGTAAAGGGTCTTTTCTTTTACTGCTGATGACGATGATGGTCTTGCTCACCAGTTGTTGGAGTAAAAAAGAGTTAACGGACCTTGCTATTGTATCAGCCATGGGTATCGATAAAACGAAAGATGGGAGATATCATCTAACACTCCAAATTATTAATCCAGGGAACGTGGCTGGTATACAAGGAGGGGGAGGCGGTACTCAAAGCCCTCCTATTACCATTTACTCGGCTTCCGGTGATAATATAGTCGAAGCAAGTAGACGGGCTTCAGGCAGCATTTCTCGCCGATTGTATTATGCTCATACAAACTTGGTCGTAGTTGGAGAAAAAATGGCAAAAGAAGAAGGACTTAATACATTAATTGATGCGTTTGATCGAGATCCGGAATTTCGGAATACTTCCTCTCTTGTGATTGCGAACCATTCGACCGCAGCTGATCTTGTTAAAACGTTAACACCAGTTGATAAGATCCCTGCCAATAAAGTACTAAAAACTTTAGAATTTACGGAAAGAAAATGGGGAGAGAATGTAAAAATATCACTCCAAGAGGTGATGAAAAGCCTTGAGTCTCCTGGAAGAGGAGCCGTCGTATCAGGATTTCGCCTAGTTGGGAATGCCCAGCAAGCACAAAAACTGGATAACCTTCAAGAGAGTTCACCTGCAGCCACGCTTCAAGCTTCCGGAATTGCTGTCTTAAAACAAGGAAAGTTAGTGGATTGGCTGTATGGAAAACCAGCCAGAGGAACGGTATGGATTCTCGACAAAATCCAAGGAACGGATATTAATATTGACTGGGAAGGGAAAAAAGAAGCGATTTCCTATCAAACTGTACGCCAAAAAACAAGTGTGTCTGCCCAAGTGAAGAATGATCACCCTCATATTTCTGTTCATACGCGTGTTGAAGGAGATCTCGGTGAAATGGAGGTACCTGTTGATATCACTAATCCAAAGGTCATCACAAAGATCGAACAATCCCTGGAGAAAGAAATTAAAAAGGAGCTGAAGAAAGCTATTGAACGTGCGCAAAAAAACAAAACAGATATCCTAGGATTCGGGGAAGTGGTTCACCGTACTAGACCAAATCAATTTAAGAAATTAAAAACGGAATGGAATGATGTGTACTTTCCGAAGTTAGATGTAGATATTACAGTGGAAGCTTATGTGCGTCGAGCTGGCTTACGAAACAAATCGTTTCTTTCAGGGATAAGAGAGAATCAAAAGTGATAAAAGGGACGTTCCTGTATGTTGAGCGTTCTTTTTTATCTATTTATTCACTCATATCAAGGAAGATTTCTATATAGAAAAATAGATGATAAATTATTAAGATAAGAGATGGAAGTATAACTTGAGCAACTTGGTTATCGAGTCTGCTTTCTATAAAATGGGAGATAATGATGATAAGAATTTCTAATTATGGTGCTGTAGGGTGGGGCATTGAGAGAGTATAACTAATTGTTTAACTAAGTTCTATAGGTAGTTTTTTTACTTTACCTGCCTTATGCTCTTGAAGGAGTATGTGTTTATGTATATAGGGAATAACCATCTTGTGATTATTGGTTGGAATGAACGAGTCAAGAATCTTCTTTCCTGTTTTGGCGAGTCTTTATCTCTAACTAAGATTGTTTTGATTGATAGCACACTAGAAGAAACTCACTTGTTACCCGACCATATTTATTTTATTAAAGGAGATCCCCAAGATCCCGAAACATTAGTAAAAGCGAATATTCAACATGCCGAAAAAATACTTATAACAGCCGATCCAGACCAAACAGAGGAACATGCTGATATAAATTCAATTTTATCTCTTATTGCTTGTAAGGGAATAAAGTCTTCTATTTACAGTATTGTTGAAATTCTAACATCTAAACACAGTATCAATGCAAAGCATGCTGGTGCTGATCAAATCATTTACAGAAGCTTGTCAATCAGTAATCTTATGCACGATAAATTGTTCAGTAAAGAAATGCTTAATTAAACTGATGTAATGTCGGTTATCCTAAATATCATCTGTTTTTCTTAACACAAAATGAATAATCGAATTAAAACCCCTTTTCATACATATGAAAAGGGGTTTGCTTTTTTATTTCTTAAATTTATAAGGCAATGTTGTCACAATGACATTTTTTCGATAAAGAAGGTGTGCCCTTAATAATAAGCTTGATTGGTTATGCAATGCGTTATGCCAGCTTTTTCTTGTGATAAATTGAGGAATTAAAACAGTAACAGCCATATGGCTATCATCAGCTCGCTCTTCTACACGATCAATAAAGCGTAAAAGAGGTCCAGCTAAGCTTCGATATTGTGAGTAGAAGGTAACTAAGCGTATATCAGGATATCGTTCGTTCCATATCTCTTCCATCCTCTTTTCACTTTCACGGTCAAATGCCACATGAACCGCAATCACTGTGTCTCCAATAATTTTTGCATAGTTAATGGAATTCTCGACAGCTCTTGTTAAGCCTGCAACTGGAATAATCACTACATTTCCTTCTATAGCTAATGCTTCTTTATCTCCTGGCTTGATGCGAAGTTGCTTTCCTACCTCTACATAATGGTTTTTAATACGGTGGAACAGATAGACAATGAGAGGCAAGAAGATTAAAACAGCCCATACTTGCGAGAATTTTGTTGTAAAGAAAATAATCAGTACTGTGAAGCTAATAAAAGCTCCTATAAAATTGGTCACTAATTTCCCCTGCCAGCCAGCTGGCTTTTCCCTAAACCATTTAACAATCATACCCGTTTGAGATAGCGTAAATGGAATAAATACGCCAACCGCGTAAAGAGGAATTAACCGTTCTGTATCGCCTTGAAACGCTATGATAAGCAAGATGGAGGCAATTCCAAGGGTCACAATCCCATTTGAATAGCCCAAACGATCACCACGTATCGTAAACATACGAGGAATATACTTATCTACAGCTAAATTAACAGCCAGTAAAGGAAAGGCTGAAAAGCCTGTATTGGCAGCTAATACTAAAATTAAAGCCGTTGTACCCTGAACAAAATAATAGAAACCATTACGTCCCAACACTTGGGAAGCGAGCTGCGAAACAACCGTCTCCTCTGCTTTAGGTACAATTCCAAACCAATAAGCTAAGAACATGACACCTGAAAATAAAATAGCTAAAATAATGCCCATTGCAACAAGCGTACGTACCGCATTCCTTGCAGCTGGCTGTCTAAAGTTTGTTACAGCATTTGAAATAGCTTCTACGCCTGTAAGGGCTGAACACCCTGATGAAAAAGCGCGTAGTAGTAAAAATAAGCCGATTCCTGGCACTGCAGTTCCAATAGCCGGATGAACGTCAGGAGAGACCTGACCAGTGGCTACTTTCCATATGCCTACTCCTATTAAAAGAACCAATGCAAGAACAAATAAATAAACAGGGTAGGCTAAAGCCGAAGCTGATTCGGTTACCCCTCTTAGGTTTAAAATCATAATAAGGATAACTAATAAACAAGCAATAATTACCTTATAATCATGTAAAACAGGAAAAGCAGACGTTAACGCATCTGTTCCAGATGAAATACTTACAGATACGGTTAAAATATAGTCTACTAATAAGGATCCTCCAGCAATCAGCCCTGCATTCTCTCCAAGGTTATGTTTAGATACAACATAAGCGCCACCACCTTCTGGATAGGCATAAATAATTTGTCGGTAAGAAAGGATAAGAGCTGTTAAAAGAATAAGTACACCAATACCAATCGGTATTGAATACCAAAATGCGATCATTCCAATGGTAGCAAGCACAATTAAAACTTGTTCTGGGCCATATGCCACGGATGAAAGTGCATCGGATGAAAGAATAGCTAAGGCCTTGACCTTATTTAACTTTTGTTCACCTAGCTCTTTTGATTTGAGTGGTCTCCCAATTAATAAACGTTTTATGGATGAATAACTCATCTAAACTCCTCCTGGACCCTTTGCCATTTACCTATATTAGTTTACTCTCATCATTCCCTATCTCAGAAAAAAAACACAAAAAAGAACACTAAGGTTCTGCTTAGTGTTCTTTCCAGGACAAATAAAAGCAAACCTTCTCTCCAAACGCTGATGAGGTTAGCTGTCGGGTTCGGACCTTTAGAGTAGCCCTACCTTCTTTTAGAAGGATTCACCCCAAGTGCAAGTGCACACAAAAATGGGTCCCCCACTCCTTAGTGGATTAAGCGATAAAAGGTATGAAAATAGCAAGATCATATATGTATGGTAGGTACTATACGCCTGAATTTTACATTTGTAAAGAGCCGTTTCAATTAAAACTAATTTTCATATAATTCGTTTTTCTCTTTTATTTAGATAAATAAATTTTGATATCTTGAGCAAACTACTCAAGACGCCGTGAGGCTTCAGTCCTTTGGTTAAATAATGTAGCAGAAAAACCTACCCTATCACACACCAGGGTAGGTTTTTCTGTTTTTCAGCTGCATATCATATACACCTCTAGTTTATATAATCAGCATTATCGGAAATTATAACTTACAAAAAAGTAGTTAGAATAATAACCAACTACTTTTTGTAGGATGTTTTAATTTTCTATGTTATTTACTTTAAAATTTCTTGATTATCCCAATTTTTTAAAGCCCATACTACCTCATCATTTTCATTGAGCGTGACTTCATCTAAACCTAACTCTATAAAATTCCTGTTTACAAAAACAGCCCAATGTATATTTTTCTTTGGAATTGAATGGATACCATTTATAGATATAATATTCCCTTGGGACTCTTCTATGTTAAAGGCCCTTTTTGTTACTTCGTATAATGTCTCACCTTCTTGAAATGAAACTTCTTTTGAAGCAATCGTCTCGTTTTTATCATTTACAATTCTGAAAGTACTCGTCATCTCTAATGCGTGCGTAGGGGAATAAATAACAAAAAGGAATATTGGTAAAAATATCAGTATCTTTTTAATAAGCATTTTTGTATCTCCTTTTGACGTATTTACCATATTATGAGCACTTTAGTGAAAATTATAATTTTTAAATATAGTTCAGTGTTTAATACGCAACAGAAAAATTTCCTGGTGTTAGGGAGTTTTTTCTGCTTTTTTAATAAATATCATATATGAACTTAGTTACCATAATGGATTTTATCGGCAACCATAAAAAAATAGCAGCTTAATTCAAGTTACTATTTGTTATACATATTTTCCCTTTATTTGAACATTCTACTTAAGAAGGGCTAAAATATTCACTCTAATATATAAAGGTGGATTCATATAAATGAAGGGTAAAATTTATAAACATAAAGCTTTTCTTGCAATTTTCGGTATTTATGCTATTCCCTTTGCTATTATCTTTTTTACCGATTGTTTAGTTCGGATAAATAATAGAAAGTAATTTATACTCTTGCTGGATAATAAATAGTATTTTGAGCAAACTACTCAAGATACGTGAGGTATCATTTTTAATACCTTGATACGTTACTGAAAAAACTCCTGGCCAATGACAGGAGCTTTTTCTCTTTTTAGGCTGTATAGAGTCTTTATTTTTAGTTACCATAATGTGACTTCAAGAAAGCAAAAGAACCCTTGTGGCAGTAAGGGTTCTCGATGAGGATATTTTCTCGTTCATGCAGCTTTTTATACATCTTTGACATACTAACGGCATCTATACCATAAAAGAACTCGCTCTTTCTTCTAAGGAGATGTTACAAAAAGAATTTGGCATTATGGGCGAGGAAATTCACCAACATGCGAATGGGATTGATTTTATTCGCATTTTAGACGTGTATATCCCTAGTTCCCGTTCCTTTGAAAAAAGTCAGATTCTCTTTCGAGATTATACAAGCCGAAAAGAAGTGGAATTATTACTATTGGAGCTATTGGACGATGTTTGTTTTCGTTTACGCATGCATCAAGTGGTGGCTCAAACGATCCATTTGTCGATTGGCTACAGCAAATAAACAGGTGGAGGCTTCTCTAGACAAAAGAAAATGGGGCGAGCCTCGAACTTAAGCCAAGATATCTTTCCGTATTGTTTAACCATTTTACATACGTATGATAGTGGGATGCCGATTCGCTCTATTGGCATCTCCCTATCCAACACCAGCATAGAAGAAGAGGAGCAAATGAGCTTATTTGAGGATATCGATCAGCGTGAAAGAGCCTATGCTCTTGCCAAAACGATAGATGAAATTCGGCTACGTTATGGAAAGAATAGTGTACTACATGCATCTAGTCACCTTCCTTATTCAACAGCTCGTTATCGAAACGGCCTTATGGGTGGCCATAAAGCTTAAGGAAGAAAAAGATATGGAACAGAGAGGAATGAAAGAAACAATAGCATATTATAAGGGTAGATATAAAGCATACAAAGATTGTTATTCATCTATTGTCGTTTCCTTGTAGGATAGATAACAATACTAAAAATATATAGTATTCATAGAATAGATATTTGGAGAGGAATTCAAAGATTGAATTGCAAAAATTATTCTATCATCAGGAGAAGGATTCTGGGTGTCTTAGAGGAAAGTGGAGAGCTAGCCATACCCACTCTGATGTAGGGTTGTTCCGTTTTATTTGAAGTTATAGCTGAGGAAAAACGCAGGAAAATTATAGACCTTCTTAGAGAAAGACCAAGGTCTGTAAGAGAATTAGTTGTGTGTATATAATTAAGCCAGCCAGGAGTTTCTAAACACCTTCTAAAATTAAGAGATGCAGGGCTAGTGATCATCAATAAGGATAACCAGAAACATATTTATCATTTGAATGCGGAATCCCTTGTAGAAATTGGTAACTGGTTAGTGTCTTATCAAAAATACTAGCCAAATAAGTTAGATACCCTAGAACAATTATTAGATGAGGAGGAGTAACGTATGCTAGCAGCTGTAGAAAAGAAAGAGGATGGCTATATAGCCACATATAATCGGCCACTTAATCATTCAGTTGAAAAGGCTTGGGCTGCTTTAACAAAGAATGATAAATTGCAAAAATGGATGTCAAACTTAGAAGTTGTAGACCTTCGAAAAGGTGGAACAATTAAGTTCAATATGAATGACGGGACAGGTAACTCTTTTGATATTTCAATCTTAGATTTTGAAGAACAATCATACTTGCAGTATGAATGGGGAGAAGGTTGGGTTCAATTCGAGTTATCTCCTAAAGATGATGGATGTTTATTAGTATTAAAAGAATATATCCCTCGCCTCAGTGATCATACTCCAAAAGATTTATCTGGATGGCATGTATGTCTAGTTATGTTTAGTGCTGTATTGGAGGGTCAATATATGGATTTCCCAAAAGGAGAATGGGAAAAATGGTACGAGAAGTATGTAAAGCTACTCAACCAGTTATAGTTCATTCAAAAATCCTCAACAAATGGGCACTGTAATAGAATAAGGATCTTAAGAAATGACCGATTTTTTATAAAAAAATCATTCAATTGAATGTATTAAAAGCGTGTTTTCGTTAACCTTTTTCAAAACACGCTCTTTCTCTTTGCCCATATATCAAGGTTTATATTGTGAATTTGATCAAACTTTAATCCAAAACTAGACAACAAGAAGGAATATGAATCCTAATTCTGAAACACGATTATCAATGTAGACATGGATGGCTACTTCGATAAAAGCCATCAAAACAACAGCTTTTTTAAAAGGAGATCTTGATAAAATGAAGTCCATTCTCTACTATGCCCGAGCAATACATAGGGTTAAAGGAAATTATAAATAAGCAAGTAGAAGTAGCTCAGCCTGTTTTAACAGAAGAGCAAATGGAACAAATCAATTTCACCTTGATTGAAGCCTTACATACAAATAAACAAATATACCTTACCTATTATAAGAAAGGCCAATACATAACAGAGACAGGATTTATTCAGTTTGTTGATTCTCTTGGGAATTTATTTATTTTCATTGATGACGTATTTGAGTTAAAGAATAAACTGAGATTAAGCGAGCTAATTGATGTTCGCTTGGCTTAATTCCTAAAGAAATCGTGTGCAGGAATCATTTATTTTGGTGGAGGTACATTCATGTACAATTTTAGAGTCTACACGTTACGTGACGGTTCAAAGAGAATCCTTAAACTAAAAGAAGGAGAATCCTTCAAAGAGCAGGTATTCAAGAAACACAAATTTTTCAAATGCAACTAGTGGAAAAACCAAAGTAATTTTAACATAACCCTTTTCTGTGTATGTAATTTTTTTAGTCTAAGGAAAGCCAAATAGAAAAGAGTGATCAACATGGAAGAAATAAAAGAGCAAGAAATCGATTTTGATAAAGTGTATGACTATGCTGAATTCCCGGATAAGGTTAGTGGCCGATGCGATAACTGCAATTCATCTTATTTTAAAAGTTCCGTAAAAGGTGGCGTTTTCTTACGTTAATGTCGAGAGTGTGGCATGAAGAAAAGCATTTAGGCGGTATTTAGACTATAAATGAAGATAGGACTTGAATGGCAATTGTTATTATTTGTTTCATGATTTTAGTAGGACTTCTTTTTATTTATCATTATTCACGCTACCATTGCTTCTCATTACGTTCTACTTTAGTCTTTGAGACATCTTTTAATCTCTCGTCCATTTCATAAAAAATATAAGCCAATAACTAAACGCAAGTATATAAAAAAGGAGCACATGCAGTAAATAACATGTTTTTAGCACTATTTCCTACAAGTAATGATTCTGTTTTCGAATCTATACCAAGTTTGTTTTATGGTAGTTAACTATGAACCTGCGGTTACACTTATTTGGTCGATTATTAAATTTAGTGGTTTTTATATCTTATGTATAAGGAAAATGAAAAAAGAAGAAGCAACTAACGAAGATCAGCTTATGGCTTAAATTATGAAAACAAATAACCAAATAGGATAGGAGATGTAACATAGTGAGTGGAAATAACAATGAAAAGCAACCATTGACTCGTGCAGATAGGAAGCATAATCACTTAGCTACTCAACATCGTATTTTAAATGTACTAATAGTACTTGCAGCTATTGTTGCAATATACTTGGTTGTAAAGACAATAGTTTTATAGAAAGAGCAACTTTTAAGGTTGCTTTCTTTATTGGGTCCTTCACCTATTGTAAATAATGACCCTACTTGTCTGTAAAAGAAAATACGTCCAAAATGTTAGGCGTTTTTTTCGAACGTTACAACATATATTTCATTATCTATTAGCTGAAAATACGTCTTTGGATATGACCCGATATAAATAGGCAATCTACCTTTTTCTTTCTCCGTATAAACATTGTAACCAAGCTCATCGACAGTCTCAAATCCGTAATACTCTTGCTCTTTTCTAATGTTTAAGCCTTCAGCCAAACCATCTATGACACATATAATTTTTATAAATTCAATCTCTTTATTTTTTTCACTCATATTCTCACTCTCCCACTTATTGCTTTTCGTATACTCGGAATTATCTCACATCAAAAAATGTTACTCCATACGCCAATCGACCCTATTAGAGTAAATACTTTGGTTTTGATGCAAAAGCCCCAATTGACTTGTAAACAATCTCTAAAATTTTGCCATGTACAAAAAGCTCGTCAAAACAGTAGCATTTGCTCTACAGGAGCAAATGTTTTTTAAAATTCAGGGATTGGGGAATACTTTATTAGCTTGAATTAATTTAGGAATTTATGTGCATTTATGTAATTGTTTATAGGAATACATAAAGTATTCATCAAAAATCTAGGGTTTTTTTATGTAGAAAAGGCCTTCTAATCTGATTGAATGTGGGATGCCCGTCATTTCTGACAATTGTCCTTGTGTAAGACCTCTTTCATTTAGTAGCTCTCGCAATCTAGGCTTTATAGTTACCATGTTCATTTCTCCAACTTGATTTCAATTTATAATCCTTTAGTAACAACTCCTGTAGGTTGTCCACCTTTTAATGATTACGCGGTAAAACATGAATTGTATTTGGACGAGGGGTTAACAGAGCAGTTTGATTTTTCAACAGATATTTTCCAAACGGTTCAAAATGTATATATTAAAACAATCATGAAGACAGCAGGGATCAGGTGCCCATTTTACGAGAAATCGAATTACCTTATCGTGATGAAGAGAGGGCAACTTCCGAGGTTTGCTCTCTCTTTTTTTATTAAGCAAATCTTATTTCAATATATTTTTCACACTCTTCATGACCTGTTTCTATCTGTCTATTAAGGCCAACTAGTAACATTTGGCTTAATAAATGTATAGATAGATTAACCAAGCTAATTACTGTACCAGCTTGAGAAGCAACGCTCTGACTTTGAAGGTTATGTACTAGTGAAGTACTATGAGCAGCATTGGATGTAGAAGGATACAGCTTTTGGTACATTTTTTCATTGCCTGTAATTTCACAAAGAGTCTTGAAGTTTATATTCTTTTTCTTTTTCTCCTGGTCTGTCAAATCAGGATGGTTTTTGATGTCTTCAGATAGTGGAATGAAATACCAATCTTTTCTTTCTTTATAATTATTTTCTATGAAGCTGTATTTTTCTTGGAGAGGGCCTTCCGTTTTATTCTTAAATTGTATAAAATAAGGATCATATTTATAATCTGGATCGTTCTTATGTTCCTCTAGTTTGTGGTACTGAGCAAAAATCGTATAGTCTTCATAATACTTCATATTGGCCTCAAAGTTTTTATTGATATACATTAAATTAGCATATGTTTCAAATAAGGATCGTACTATATTATAGCTTTGAGTTATACAACCTATAGTAACTGTGCTGTGTATTACCAGTACATCGGATAAAGCTTTAGACAAAAGGGTTTTATATCCTTGGGGCATTGTATCAAAGACGCTTTCTTTATACATGAGAAAATGAGCAAATGCATATTGTTTCTTCAAACTCTCTAAAAGTGGTTTGTATGATATGCATCTTTTTTCTTGTAAAACGGCAATCTCTTTTTCTAGGTTGTTACTATACTCCTCTAATTGCTCCAAAATTGGATTCTGCTCCAATATACTCCCTCCATTTTAAACGTTATATATACAATATTCCCTATTTTCAAGAAAGAAACACATATAAACATAGAAAAAGAGCCTATAAATTTCATAGACTCTTTTATTGATTCTTTATATATACTTTTTCATTCCACAACTCAAACATTGGCGTAGAAACTTGCCCTTACCTACACTATTTTTGAAATTAACTCCATCGCAGTTGTCATAGCGTCCACTCTTCTTGTCAGGTAGCTCACTATATTCATAAATTTTTTAGATCAATGTTTGTGTACTTATCTTGTTGCTCCATCTTTTATCCTTCACATTCCTTGATTATCATAGCAGTAGATATGGGAAAAAGAAAGCTGTTCTAGATATAATGCAAAAAAGAGAGCAGAGGTTTGCTCTCTTTTCTTATTTATACTACACCAGATAAAACATTAGAAATATCGGTTTTTTTAGTTGCTAATCTATTTTTACCATTCATATACTTTACCCATGTTATTATATTAGATAATAGAGACCTTCGATCCCCATCACAATAAAATGCAGATACAAGACCGTAAGCAAGCTCTACACTTATTTCATAGTTATTACCAGTCTTCGTATCCAGTATGAAATGAGATTGAATATCTTTTGTATGGTCATTACTATCTACTATTTTGTAGGCATCTACAATTCGAAACTGTCCGATCATAAACAACTCTTTATAGCCACTCTGTATCTTATTTTCAACTTGAGAATAACTAATTTCTTTCATCCAGAACTTCATAAAAAACACTCCTTTGGAATATTTTTTTATCATTACGTTCCGTAATGTATTCTTCGTTCTTTTGAGTTTTTCCTTTACAAAAAGACAAAAACCCCTCGACAGTTTCCGCAGGAGTCTAGGGGGTCTTCAATAACAGATATCACAACAGGATTGTACATAAAGAGCTGCAAAGTGAGTTAAGCTTTACATCTACAAGCGTAGACATTTCTAAAGATGAATATTCATATGAGGACAAATTACCCAATAGAAAAAGCCACTTGTATAAAACAAGTGGCTCTTTGCTACGTTGAATACATTAGATTATTCACGTATCATTCCCATCGCTATTATAGCATAACTTATCGATTTGTCTAATACATCTCGTTTTACTACAACTGAAAACAGGAGACATACAACCTATAATGCTACTGAATGCCGGAGCAATACATTAGGTTTAGAGGAAATCATAAATAAGCAACTAGAAGTACCTCAACCTCTTTTAATAGAAGAGCAAATAGAACAAATTAATTTCACCTTGATTGAAGCATTACATACAAATAAACAAGTTTATCTTACGTACTACAAAAAGGGACAATGTATTACAGAAAAGGGATTCATCCAATTTGTTGATTCCCTGGGGAATTTGTTTATTTTTATCGATGAAGTATTTGAATTAAAAAACAAAATGAGGTTAAGTGAACTAATTGATGTTCGTTTCACATAAAATAATTCCATCTTCACTATTTGTGGTAATCTAATAAAAGTCAATTAGAAAAGAGTGATCAACATGGAAGAGAAACAGCAGCAAGAAATAGACCTTGATAAAGTGTATGAATACGATGAATTTCCGGATAAAGTTAGTGGAAGATGCGATCACTGCAACTCAGCTTACTT
>NZ_JAIQVD010000028.1:0-11689 GCF_035064545.1 Bacillus sp. ILBB4
AAGAGTTCAATCGCGGAGTCCCAAAATAATAAGGCAGAAGCCCCATCGAAGGTAAACAAACCTTCATTTTTATCCCAGATAAATTCATTTGAATCTACTTGTAAACTTACTTTTGGATTTTTCATAATATATATAACCCCTTCTAAGAATACTGAATGGTACAACTTTTAAGCAGAAAATGATATATATTTCACACAATTTTTATTGAATATGTAAATATAAATGTTTTAGCCTCGTTTATCTAAGTTTACATTATGTACTTTAAAGGAACCAAGCAGAGAAAAATCTTTTGTGCGTCTCAAGGGATTTTCAGGGGTCTCTATTATGAAGTATGCAGCCTTTTATACGCATACTTAAGGTTGTCCTATATTGCCTTATTTATAGATTTGTCGTACAATTATTCAGACTTTTTTATGAATTGAAGCTTATAAATTCCCTAAAAGCTATCCGTCATGCAACGATGGGGTAGCTTTCTTTTTTGTTAACGATAATTTTAACATCTTATAATAGATTTAAATATCTTGACCGTAAAAGTATACATTTATAGTTAACATAAAACATTTTATCGGTACCTTTTAAATAACTGAATTAAAATATGTTTCTTTATCACATATGAAAGCTTCAAGGTTTAGGGATTTAATTGTATCCTCAATATTTATATCATTTGCTAAAAGCAATGTTATAAACGAATCATAGATCCCCATAAATGCAAAATCCATATTTTCATCTGTGATAATTGACTCGTTAGGAGATAAGTTAGCTATTTCTAAAGATGACATATCATTGACTTTAAATGAACCGTTTGTGTCGTGAATAGGTTCAGAAAAATATAAAGTATTTGCCCCTTTTGAACAGAGGATCTTTACTAAACTATTTAGTATAAACAACGATGTACGGTCTTCTTCGGGGTAATAAAAATCAGGATTAGACTTAACATAGGAAGCTAATTTTTTATATTCATCACTAGGCACACCAGTAAGGTATTGCAACGCTATGGATAGTTCCTTGTAGGATCTTAAATTACTTTTGGCCATTACTTCTTTCCATAATATTGGTTTTCCAAGTTTAAGCATTTCCTCATCACTAGGATATATATGCTGATAAGGATTTTTCCTTTTTGATTTCTCCCAACCAGAGGGCATTTGAATAAAAGGGTGGAATAGAATAGCAGCAGAATTAAAGTCATTAGGTAATTGGGACAAAATAGGTAAATCTCCATCAAGCCGTATATAATCCAACAAAACGAGACATCTCCTTTGAATATACTTAGTTACGTACATTTTATATGCAGAGAACAGTAATTTCTAGTCAACATAATCACCGTTCTAGGAAGGAACTTTGCTGCTTTGAGTCGCACATCCACTGCAACTTCCATTTAAATTAATTTTTCCTTCTGTCTTATTATCCGTACCTGATAATTTGCTTATTTCCCCTTCAACAACGTAAGAAACTTTTCCTAATTTCTCTTTATCTTTTCCTTTATAGATGATACTGCCTTGCCCGTTTTCGGTATTCTCTCCTTTATTTAAAAGGTATAAGACTTTCCACTGTTCTCCTTCACCTTCAAAACGCACGCTTTCTTCTTTACTACCGCAACTAGACAATACTAATAAAAGAATAGATATAAATCCTAAAAACAAAAAATTTCTTTTCAATTTTAAATCCTCCTACACAATAAAAGATTACTCCTAATGGTAACACATTCCATTTTTCGAATGTATACTGTATTCAAACCTAGTTAACATAATGGAAGTTATCGGTATTAATAAAATTACCCCCACCACATAGCTAAAATAAATAATGACCATAGAGAAACAAACAAACTAAGGCCTAAAATAACAAGCCAATACACATCTAAGGTACTCTTTTTAAGTTTGTTTTTTTTGTTGAGTATGTAAGTCAATACAATTGTAATTAGATATAAAAAAATGCTTATGCATGTTATAGCAGTCAGGTAGTAGATTGGATTTAACTTTATTATGTTTTTATCCATAAAATAAGAAATATCTTGACCAAATATTGCTAATGCAGTAGCCGAAAATAGAAAAATACATATAAATACATTAGCTTTCAACATATATTACACCTCCAAAACTAGATCCCAATAAATTATAAATTTATACCAATAGTGTAATTTTACACTATTTTTTATTTTTTTCAATGTAATAAAGGAAAACTATTAACTAAATATTTCTCTTAACATAATGGATTTTTTTTGGAATACCTTAAAAAATAAAAGAAGAAAAAAGAATTTCATATATTGATATAAACGTTGATATGTAAGGGTTTATAAGGTTTTTTTGAAAGAGAAGAATAACTCATATACAAGTTAGTTTTAACCCCTATGAGGGTTATTTTTTCAAAAAAATCAAGGGTTAGAAACAACACTAATACAGAGTTAAAAGTTTCAGAATTTGCATCAAGAATCCTTACAAAAACTCATACTTACTTCTTAATTATAGAATAGCCTTAAAGGCTACAAAAGCAGGCTTAAGCCTGCTTTTGATACATCTCGTATCAAAAATAATACAAAATGTATCATTTTCTATACATAAATGTTTCATAGCTGGTGAAACATTTATGTGAATGATTTATATCCTAATTGAGCACACTATTGAAAAGTTGGAGAGATGTTCATTCTCAATTCTTTAGTGTGTACTATGAATAGTCTAAAAGAAAAACCTACTGTCCATGTTCAGTAGGTTTTTCTCTTTTCTATACATAAGTTCTTACTAAATTGAACAAGCTACTCAAGGTGCGACAAAGCGTCAACACAACATTACGATTACCGTATAAAAAAAGTTGCCTCTTTTGACTGGGAAGAGGTAGTCTTTTTTTATACGGTATACAAATCTAGTCTAAATATGGTCAATAAAGTATAGAATCCCCTCAATAGGGCAGACTGCTAAAGTTCGTTGGATCATATACAATACCTGTTGTATGTAAATAGCTTTATTTCTTGTTGCAGTTGCAGACTTCCTAACAAGTCTGTTTTTTTTATTTAATAATTATAAAAATGAATAATAAATAACATCTTGAGCAAACTACTCATGATGTTACAAAACATCGTCCTAACAACAAATGTGTGTAGAGAAAACTACCTTGGTTGAAGGTAGTTTTTTTCTGTTTTCAGCCTGTATACTCTATACAAAGTTAGTTAACATAATGTCTCTTCAAGGAAGCAAACAAGCAAAAGAACCCTTGCGGAAGTAGGGTTCAGCTAAGGATTCTTTTGCTTGAATATGCAGCTTTTTATACATCGTTGATATGACTACGTTCTTTGGGTAGTTGAAAGAAACGAGAATGTATAAAAAGCGCTCCTTTTATACATATGCTAGTTCCTATAAAAATAGTCTTTTTAGAAAAATTACATATTAAGTTTCCCATATGGACTGTCTCTTTCTAATACCCGAGGTAGCTCTTTCTATAAGATTATAGTAGAGAATTCCAAATTATTGGCCTTTGTATTTATCTATTCATAAATAGGATTACTTGTCTCATATGCTTATACAAAATCCTAGCTGAAAAAGAGGTGAAAAATGTGAAGTATATGCTGATGGTATGTAATCAACATGTGAAGGATGGACTTGTACGCCTTGAAATTCCCCATGTAAAGAAGATTCACTACTCTAAGCATACCTGTTCTTTTTGTAATAAAAAGGCTGAAATAAAAATCTATTATTCCATCGCTCAAAAATATAGGAAAACCAATTTTATAGTATGAAGATCCTAAAATCTGGCCTACTTTCAGCAAAAATAACGCTGCAATACTCGTTCTATATTTGTTGATCTTTTACTAATATGTAGGTTTGAAAATCAAAGAGGGCTAATTAATATACTTTCTTTTTAGACAGCAGTTCCCTTCATCTAAATAATATATTAGAGAGAAGAATACGTTAAAAAAGCTCAAGTCTGAAAAGATGTGAGCTTAAGCATGTCCAGACATAAAGCAGAATAACTTAGAATGAAACTATTCTACAATTGTAGGGGGAGTAATAATGACTAATGCATTTGTTGCACGATCCTTAGATGAAATTCGTTTTTGGTCAAGGATTATGAAGGAACATTCTTTATTTCTTCGATTAGGTTTCAGGTGTGAGGATACACAATTAATTGACGAGGCGAATCAATTTTATCATTTATTTGAAGAAATTGAACAACGGTCTCATTCATTCACTAATCAAACAGATCCGGAGCAAATGAAAAGATTCAATTCAGAAGTCCAACAAGCAGCCACAGGTATATTTGCTTTTAAGAGAAAAGTTTTAGGCCTAATTCTGACCTGTAAACTACCGGGTTCCAATAACTTTCCTCTTTTGGTTGATCATATTAGTAGAGAAGCCAATTATTTTAGAAAACGATTAATTGAATTAAACGAAGGGAAATTGAAGCCACTTGCTGATGCCATTATAAAGGAAAATGTCTTCTTTTTAAGAATTATGGCTGATCATGCCCAGTTTATAGGTCATCTTCTTGATCCATCCGAACGAAAACTTGTCGATATGGCCAGAAACTTCAGTCATGATTTTGATCAATTAGTTTTTCAAGCAAGAGATTTAGAGTCTATGAAACCACAATCTCAAACGGTTCCTCTTTTAGATCAATTTCTTGATCAGAATCGTGTTTCTGTAGCTTCCCTTCGGGACTTTAAAAAAACAGCCAGAGATTTAATTGAGGAATGTAGAATTAAAAGCATTATCCATCCTCTTCTGGCTGATCATGTTTTTCGAGAGGCAGAAAGGTTCCTTCATATTATCGATATGTTTGAAAAGAGTCTTCAAGCACATAAATAATACATTTATGTTAAATTTAAACTTTTTTCTTTATGAATCTTAATGATTTACATTCAAAGGGCTTCGGATTTTAATGAAGCCTTTTGTTGTTATCTCTCGAAGTGTCTTATGACCATAGCATTGCTTTTGAATAGACGGGAAATGAAGAGGAGGACCTGCAAGTGACATCTACTTTTATAGGAATAGACCCTAATCAACAAGATGATTATCTTGATGCGATCGACGCTGCCTTAGAAAAAGGAATGGCTGCCAAAGAGGTCGCCTGCTCAATTACAACAGGCTTCCGAAGAGTTCCTTCCATGCGAGTTGCCCCAGGACTAAATACGTATCATGCCTCTGTTGCCGATATCGGCTACGGGTTTGATGCAGTACAAGGTACGATTAGTCGTATCCGTCAAGGAGAATCTATTGACCTTGCAAAGGAAATGCTGGTGTTTGATCTAGACACACTGCGTATTAGTGAAAAGCAATTAAGACCTAATTTTGAACTTACTGTAAAAAGGGCCAACCCTGATGCCTTTTACTTAATTGAACAAAGCCGGTATCTGCATCGTCAAATCTTTGAAGCAATTAAAGAGGCAATTAGGCTCGGTCGAGCTTTGCTGGGTCCTGAGTGGGAGACTATACGAGCAAAGATAGAGGAAATTCAAGCGATACCACGTCTTTAGAGGAGAGGAGGAGGATAGAAAAATGTTTCCTAACGCAGAGCTTTTAAATATGAGTGTAGATCAACAGCGATACTTATTGGACTGGTGGAATACAACGGAATCAGCCAAATCGGTTGTAAAACGTTTGGTTTCATTAGTAAGTGAACTAAGGTTACACCCTGAATCCAGTCACGCAGATGGAATGATCCTTTTTTATAGGGCTGTTTCAGAAGTTTCATATGGCTACGCTGGTACAAGAGGATGTATACGGAGGGCGTTTAATGATGAATACAGTGAAGCTCTAAGAAAGAATATGACCATGTGTCACGGGTTTGATCGTAAGTTTTCCGTAGATACAAAGATTCTTCTTGAACGAGTAGCTAAGCAAATTACTGGACCGAACGCTCTGGAACTGATCCATCGTATTCGAGAGGTATTGAAAGAAAACGATGCGATGTTACATGAGATGGAGATAAAAGCTCATGCTTTCTACGAAAAGGGGAGTCACTCACGAAATAAGGATATGACTTAGTTTTTAGATACATTCAAAAGATCGCCAGTATAGGCGATCTTTTGAATGTATGTTTAGACAAAATTTCAATCATTAAAATCAATATCGTGAATTTTTAGTTTTTTTGCTTCACGAAAATTTCTTTATATGGGGTTACTTTTATAGAATCCTTCAAAAAGGTTGCTATAGACCCACATGAACTTGCTTTGTTAGGATAAGAAAGAAGTAAATGTGGAGGAAAAAATATGGAACAAAGATATAAAGATTTAAAGATGGGTGAAAGAGGAGCTATCTTAAGTATTTGTGTTTACATATGCTTATCTGCTTTAAAATTATTTATTGGCTATACAACCAATTCAGAAGCCCTAAAAGCTGATGGATTGAATAACACAACAGATATCATTGCCTCAATTGCCGTGCTTATTGGTCTTCGAATTTCACAAAAGCCAGCTGATAAAGACCACCCCTATGGTCATTGGAAGGCTGAAACTGTTTCATCATTGGTAGCTTCGTTTATTATGGCCATTGTGGGACTTCAGGTTCTTTATGAAGCTGTTACTTCTATACTTGAGCAAAAAACAGAGGCTCCCGACTTGATTGCGGCTTGGACAGGCATTTTCTGTGCAATTGTCATGTATTTTGTTTATCGCTATAATCGCAACTTAGCTACAAAGATTAATAGTCAATCTGTTATGGCAGCAGCTAAAGATAATTTATCAGATGCGTGGGTAAGTATCGGAACAGCTATTGGAATTATAGGAGCACAGTTTCACCTTCCTTGGTTAGACTCCGTTACGGCCGTTATTGTAGGATTTCTTATCTGTAAAACAGCTTGGGATATTTTTAGAGAAGCTTCTCATCATTTAACAGATGGATTCGACGAACAACAGTTGGAAGAGTACAAGGAAACCATTTTGAATACTCCAGGCGTAAAAGGTGTAAAAGACATAAAAGCAAGGAATTATGGAAGTAGTCCTGTAGTAGATGTTTCTATTCTCGTAAATTCCACCTTGGGAGTAGGCGCTGCTCATGACATAACAACTAAAGTGGAGAATACATTAGCACAAAAACACAATGTAGTGGATGCTAATGTACATATGGAACCAAGCTAAGAAATAAGCAAGCATCGGAATTAAAACGAACATGTAAGGGAAAGGAATTAATCATATGGAATTGGGATATAAGAAAGATATACAATTTAAAGATAAAAACTTAAAATATAAGAAAAAAGATAATGAGGAAGCAATCGAATTGACTATTTTCATTGTACTCTTAGGTCTAATTTTTATTCTCAATGCATGTTTAAAATTCTTATAGTCCTTTTTCTTATCTGTGTAATATACAGATTCAATTAATATAATAGATCCCGGGCACTCTTTATACTAGCTCACCATCTTTCTGAGAGTTCTTTTATAACACTTAATAAATAAAAGTCTATATTTTGAGCAAACTACCTAAGATGCTTTAAAGTATCAAATAAAACGGAATAATGTACACACCGGAAAAACTCCTTACGGAAATAGGGAGTTTTTCTATTTTTAAATTGTATATCGCGTACAACTATAGTTAACATAATGGATTTTCTAGTAATTTAAGAAACTAACCAATAAGAAGTCAAATGAAAATCAAAAAAAGGACTGCCTAACTTGGCAGTCCTTTTTCTTTTTAAGAAGCTGTTGGAATTTTTACATACCTTTTACAAATTGATAATGATACTCATTTTCAATTATGCTATTATATTTTAGTACTTATATTTTTAATTATTGGAGGAAACAACATGTTTATTGAAGTTTTAAGACAAAACAAGAAGGTCTCTATACTTTTGGCTGTGTTACGTGTATATCTTGGATATACATGGTTAATGGCTGGATGGGGGAAAATAGCAGGCGGACAGTTTGATGCTTCTGGTTTCTTGAAAGGAGCATTAGCACAAGCAGCTGGAGAGCACCCTGCAGTTCAGGGATGGTGGATTGTCTTTCTAGAAAACTTAGCCATTCCTCATGTAGAACTATTTAATACATTAGTACCTTGGGGAGAATTACTAGTCGGAATAGGTTTATTGATTGGTTGCTTTACTAAAACAGCCGTATTCTTTGGTCTTGTTATGAATTTCTCTTATTTGTTTAGTGGTTCAACGAGTACCAATGTACAACTTGTTCTATTGTCTATATTTATTCTTATTTCTGCTTTAAATGCAGGTAGATATGGAGTGGATGGTCTCGTACTATCATCTCTTAAGGAAAAACTATTTATTAATAAAACAAGAGATATTAAAGATGTAGCTTAGTTTTGTTAGAATAGTTCAAGAGATCACTGGTATAGGTGGTCTTTCTTTGTCATTGATCTTAGATTTATAGGCGTATGAGATACTCTATGCTGCATTTAAGTAAGGAACATGATAGGTATTTTTCTGAGTTCATAATCCTTGTAATAAAATTTATATATTTTCTTTTCCACCACTATATGAAATGTAATAAATTGTTATTGACGTTACAGTTAAAAAGAATTTATAATCTTATAGAAATTATAAATGATAATGATTTTCATTTTCGAGTTGTGCAATTAATAATTAATTTATTTCTTTAGGGGAGAGGGAAAATAATGCAACGTAGGATTAGCCTATACATAATTATTTTTGCAATTGCAATAATAGCATTCCCGTTTCGTAGTTTTGCCGCAAGTGCAGAAGATGACTTACAAGATGCAAACAAAAACATTATTGAAGCGATTCAATCTGTACAAAGTGGCGATATGCAAGGAGCCAAAAAACAATACGAAACATTTTCATCTACATGGATGTCGATTGAAAGTGGTATAAAAGAACAGTCTCAGGATGCCTACCGTGAAATAGAAGACGGGATGGGAGAGATACAATTTGCTTTGGCTCAGCAACCTATCAAAAAAGAGAATTTAGAAAATTCTCTCAAAACATTAAAACAAACCAATGAAAAGTTTATTGCAGGAAAATTCCCTCATACTGTAGCAAAAACTGAAGACGAGGGAACAAAACAGGGTAATGTAGCCGATTTGATTGTGTTATTAAATCAGTCACTTTCTAAATTAGATCATAGCGATGTGAATGGTGCAAAAGCAGATATTGAGCAGTTCCGCACCTCTTGGCTGGATATAGAAAGCGTAGTATTAACACAGTCTTCTAAAATCTATACAAACGCTGAGAGAGACATGGTAACGTCTTATGCAATGCTTTCTTCTAAGAACCCTGACATAAAGGGAGCTAAAAAAACAATTGAAGGAATGCGGGATTATCTTTCTCCACTTGCATCTAAAACTAGTTATAACATGTTAGATGCTACAACGATCCTTTTACGTGAAGGTTTAGAAGGTTTACTTGTTGTAGTAGCACTTTTAGGTTTTGTGAAAAAAGCTGGTCATGCAGATAAGAGTAGATGGATTTGGATCGGTGTTGGATCAGGCCTGGGAGCAAGTATTATCTTAGGTGTTATTGTAAACATATTGTTCTCTGCCGGAGCATTTGGGAGTAATAACTTCTTAATCGCTGGGTGGACGGGAGTCTTTGCTGCACTGATGCTTCTGTACATGAGTTACTGGCTTCACAGTAAATCAAGTACCGCAGAATGGCAACGATATATTCAAACTCAAAGTACAAAAGCTATTGATAAAGGAAGTCTTTGGTCATTAGCTATTCTTTCTTTCCTTGCTGTTTTCCGGGAAGGAACAGAAACTGTGTTATTCTTTATCGGAATGGCTTCATCCATTAAACTACCTACACTTTTAACAGGGATAGCGATTGGATTAGTACTATTAGTCGTTCTCTCTTACTTAATTTTAAAAGTTGGATTGAAGATACCAATGCGCCCATTTTTCCTAGTATCTAGTATTCTAATGTTTTACTTATGCTTCAAATTTGCAGGTATGGGCATTCACGGGCTACAACTTGCTGGATTATTACCAGCTACACAAGCTCCAATCCCTACTATAGATTTCTTTGCGATTTATTCAACATGGGAGAGTGTAATTCCACAAATCATTCTACTTATAGTTGCAGTTGTCGCAATGGTATGGAATAAAAAAAAGGATAAAAAAGCAAATTTACAACAGACAAATCAGGGGGAATCAAAACATGCGCTCTAAAAAACTTATTGTACCAATCATCCTAGCAACGTCATTAACTTTAGCAGCTTGCGGAGCAAAAGAAGAAACAAAGAAAGAAGCTTCAAAAACAACAGAGGAATCATCAAATTCAAAAACAGTTTCGATTGCTGATGGTGCAAAAGACATGAAACAAGTACTTGCTGATATGAAAACACAACTTACAGCAAAAGACGCTACGAAAGTAAAAGATAGTGGAGAGAAATTAGAGGAAAAATGGGAAGTGTTTGAGGACTCAGTAAAAGATAAAAGTCCCGATCTATATGAAAAGGTAGAAACGCCACTTCATACAATTGAAGCAGGAGCAAAGGTTGAACCCCTCGATACAAAAACGTTAGACAAAGCAGCAACAGATTTAGACAGTGTATTAACAGAAGTACAAAATTTAAAATAAAACAATGAAAAAGAGCACTTTATCTATGGTTAACATAGAATAGAGCGCTCTTTTTTTGTCTTCATAAAAATTTAATCTATATAGCAAGTCATTAGAGCAGGTTACTCTGTAAGCCCTATATTGTATATCACAGCTATGTAGATTTTTTAAATTTATTATCAGAAGGAGATTGGAAAATAACATTATCACGTTGTTATGTTAGGAAGTGGAGAGAGTCCACCTCTCAATATGGCCTATTCTTTAGTGTCTGATATTCCCATTACTACTCACATGCAAATTATGAGTATTTTCTCAAAGTCTTTAATGCACCGCCCCAAGCTACTACTTGGTCGAGCATCTCATTAACATTCTTCAGATGTAATTCAGCTGGTTTAAACGTAGTAAAGTTTTCAAAGTCTGTAAATAGTGACAATGTAGGATGCACACGAACATCGGCAATCATTAATTCACCCATGATTCCACGCAAATGCTCAGCTGCACGAGCTCCACCAGTTGAACCATAGCTAACAATGCCTGCTGCTTTGTTATTCCAAGCTTCACGAGCATGATCAAGTGCATTTTTTAATGCCCCAGTAATACTGTGATTGTATTCTTGGGCGATGAATATGAATCCATCTAGGTTGGCAAGTTTTTCGTTCCAATCTACAATTCCTTTTTCTGTTCCATCAGTTGTTCCTAAAAAAGGAAGTTGAAAATCAGCAATATCTACAATTTCATAATTTGCATCTTCACGTTTATCAGCAATCCCTTTTACCCATTCTCCTACTTGTGGACTTACCCGTCCTTCTCGTGTGCTTCCTAAAATAATTCCGATATTTAATTTTTCACTTGTCACTATTTTTCCCTCCTCATCTGATATACCACATAATTTCTTTCATAAAGATCAGTAAACAGCTACTAATTCTTCGGAAGAGAAAGATTTACCTTCTTAATAGTTATAAAAAATATATTTATGTATATTTCTAGAGAAGGCTTATCGAATATAACCACTCTTTTTATGTTGCTTAGATAATCTCGAAGAATCTTATTCTTAGTTCTTTTATATCATTTTTTCAATATTTATTGACTGATGCATCAATTTAACACTACAATGCGTAGTGTTAAATTGATGCATCAGAATAATTAATAATTACAGCAGCATATCGTAATACATAATTATACGAAAAGCGACTAGAGAAATTATATTTGAGTGCGTTTGATTATAAAGTAGGAG
>NZ_JAIQVD010000029.1:0-10080 GCF_035064545.1 Bacillus sp. ILBB4
CAAATAAATTATATTCATTAGCCCACTTTAAGTAAATTGTCCATTATGAATAACATTTAAAAATTTGAGCAAACTACTCAAGGCACTGTAAGGTGTCAAATACATCTATTTAGAACATTCACCAGAAGAACTATCTTACTCGCATGAGGTAGTTTTTTCTGTTTTTAAACTGTATACTCCATACATCTTTAGTTAACATAATGTCTCTTTCCGGAACACAACTCAAAAAAGAACCCTTGTCGCAGAACGGTTCCGCCGAGGGTTCTTTTTCCGGAGTATGCAGCTTTTTATACATCCTTAATAAACCAACGTTTTTTCAGTAAGCGATTAGTGAAAGAATGAATAAAAAGTGCACCTTTTATACATATGCAGAACGGTTCAAATAATTGATTTTGTATACAAATATGATATATTAAAAGTCAGACTATTTTTTACAAATTTCAACGTAACCCTATTTTTGAGCAACCTCCCGTCCACTGCAGAGGTTGCTCTTTTATTTTTTAATATGTAGCAACATATTAAAAATAGCCTCTAATTACAAAACGTGGTAATCTATTTATGTTTCATACTTCGGATACGTATGAACAAACCCTTACAAAAAAGCAACCTCGTTCATTGGCCAATGCCGAGGTTGCTTTTTTCTTGTTTTCAATAGTTCTATTTAATCTTTTCTAATTCATTTAACATATCATCAATAAATTGACTAATCTCTACCGTGTTGCTACTCGTAAAACCCTCTTTAAATGCCGTTTCTACTAAAGATTTTCTCTCTTTTTCAATCTCAATTGTTAAAGCTTCTTTTAAAATCACTTTATGAGACTCCAATATTCCCCTCACCCATTTGCTTTTAATAGCAAAACGAATACAAGGTTGATCATTCTAAAAGCGATCAACCTTGTATTCATTTTATCTTTTTATTTTCATACAAGTATTTTACAGTATACAAATGTCCTTATACAACGGAATTTTATCTTTCAATCTCTTATTACTTATCTTGAAATCAAAAATTGTCATACAAATTTTGATTTTTTATCTTCACATCTAAAAAAGTTTGTGATATACTTCACATATAAAGATATCCATGACGAACCAGAACACTCTTAAATGTAATATAGAAAAAGCTATTTCACTCCGATGCCAATACGATTGAAATAGCTTTTTTTATGTCCTTATTTCTCCTTTTAAACCCTCATTATGAGCCTTCTATTACTTATCTAGTACTTTTCTAATCCTGTTTAGGAAAAATATAGTTTTTATGGAAAAAAGGTGATATTATTAATTTGCAGTTATCTATCCGTTATTTGTTATACGTGTGAACCCTGTGAAAAAGCTACCTTATTTCTATGTAAAGCAAACGCTCATAGAGACAAGGTAGCTTTTTTTATGCTCATAAACACTCTCAAAAAAGGAGGAGTAATCTTATGTTGACTAGAGACGAACTTTTCTTATTCAACAGAGAGTTATTATTTTTACTAAAGCAACATTCGACCTGTACTGATTCTAATTTAAAAGAGACACTGATGACTCAAATTGTTCTTATACTTACTGTTCTTAGCTAGATTATTTGTATTATTATCTTTCAATTTCTTGATCTTGCCTTTTGTTACGTTTTTGAATCCCACCGACATGTTGAAAGAACGAAACCTGTTTTATCCTTTCAACATGCTTATCAATCCAATTCAACGCTCTTTCCTTCCAGGCTTTTAATGTCTTATTCTCTTTTCGTAATTCATTAACCTCGTGATTCACTTTATCAAGCTCTTCTTTTGGTACATAATTCTCTATGTAATCTATGTTCATTTTTGTTAAGCTATCATTCACTTTATTTGCCTGTACAAGCTCTTTTTTCGTTTTCTCATGTTTCTGCTTCTCAATCGTTAAATCGTCGCTCAGAGAGCTTATATGAGCTTCATATTGCTTATCTAGTTCTCTCTTAACCTCGTTTTTCACATTTTCTTTTTGTTCAGCTGAAAAATCACGGACAAGCTTCTGACGCATTTGTTTTTTAGCTTTCTGCACTTGGCCATCTTGATCTCCCACATATAGCTCTAATTCTTGCCTTGTTTCACTTAAGTCGTGCTTCAATGTCTTATTTTCTTTCTCATAGCGATCTACCTCGTGACTCAATGCATGGGTACGCTCATGCTCGGCCGCCAATGTTTGCTGCAGCTCTTTTGTGAGACTCATAAGCACATGAAAATCTGCTTCTTCCACTTTCACTTTGGAACCCATGACACTCTTGGCCGCCTCTACTTCAATAGGTCGGCTACATAACTCTTCGATCCGTCTCTCGCTACGTATCTCAACTGGTGGTGCTGCTTTTAACTCCACTAAGTTGTCCATCTGTTGAAGCTCTTTTTCCTTATGAGCCACTAGTTGTTGCAGGTGCTTTAGCTCTTTTTCACGTTCTTGTTTTTTAAACTCATGCACACTCTTATGCTGCAGCTCGCTCGGCTCGCCACGCTCAATATCATAGCCACGTTTGTTCATGTAGTTATGAAAGTCATCCTGGATTCTACGAATTTTGGTTTTACCATGAAAATACTCTTTCGCCGCCAAGCGTCGATCCTCCGTAATAGGCACAAAACCCACGTGCATGTGTGGCATCGCTTCATCATTATGTACCACCGCATATAAAATATTCTGCTGGCCATACTTGCCGGCAATATGGTCCAGTGATGCTTCAAAATATTTGCGCTGCTCGTCTGGCGACATCGCATGCATATACTCTGGACTGGCCGACACAAAGAACTCTGCCACGAGGACCGCATCATTCCGAATTTTTCGTTTCACACGCGTGGCCGTCATCTTTTTAATTTCTTCATGGTACTTGATTTTATCCTCATTCACGAAGTCATAGTTAAGCATCGTCCTATTTGAATCGATGTCTTTATTTTTACTGTGCTCACCTTCTCGTTGATTGTGCTTCTGGATCCCCAATATTGCGTCCTTGTGGAACTTTTGCATGCGGATAATCCCATATTTGGCCATCCCTCCATCCCCCATTTCGACCACTTTTCTTGGGTTTAGCATACCACAACTTTAGATTTGGTGTAACGCACTACACCAATTTTTCATCTTCGATAAAATTGGGAGCGCGCTCTACGAGGTGGCGGTCGGTGTACCTCCCTGTGTTTGGCTCCGCCAAAATGAAAAAAGACATCCTAAACGGATGCCCTTTTTCATGAAGACCGTGGACGCTGTCCACCACCTGCCAAAGGGAAGCCCCTTTGGAATGGCTTCTACAAACACCCCCAACCCCCTCAATCTTTGAGGGGGCTCCCTCGCCGGTTGGCGTCAAACAAACGGGTTTGTTTGAGTGCCAAGAGGGTTTGGGTTTGGTGAATCTATCAACTCCTTAAATTCTCGACCTGTCGGTCTTGCGATTTACCGTTGACAGATACTATAAAATACATCTTAAAAATTTATAAAAGAGTAAAAACTCTCGTCAATTATTAGGTAACTCTTTACGATCATCCGCCTCTGGTAGTTTTTCTATCCACCCTTTTTTAATCATAATTCTCCCAAAAGATGAAATCGTTTTTAAATCCCGAAGAATGGAGGCATCACAATGTCCAGCTACATCTATTCTCATACTTGTTACCATAGCTGCAGCATAATAGGTAGTGGCTAAATTAAACAAAAACCCAGCATGAAACACCATTAATTTATCTGAAAAAGGAGCTATCTCAGAATTTGTAATTTCACTGTCTAATAATTGGGGAGGTTTAAGATTTTCATCCTGAAGTACAGAAGAGAAAATATTTATATTTTTATTAACTGTATGTAAACAATTATCCATAAATTTATGAATATCTTTATCCTTAATTACCTGTTTAAATCCAACGACGAGAGCTTTAGCTGCAATACTCTTTTTTAGATTAAAATAAATATTTCCTGCTTCCATTGAATTTAAAGGCCTTTTATCTCCGAATAAGTCCATAACATATCCTAACTCTGTAACTGATTGACTCTTTTGAGATTTAGAAAAATAAGGAGATCGTTGATAAATGCCTTTGGATAAAAGAATTTCAATCGATTTATTATAAATCTCCATAGCATCAATATTACATTGGAAATAATGATCTCGTATATCTTTTCGAGCCGACACACTGAAAGATATACTATATCCAGCTAACCCGTGCATTGTCATCTCATGCATGTAGCCTAACCAAAAAACATCTGTAAATAGAGGCGGAGCATCTACATTTACATCTTTTTCAGTAAATCCTTTGGGCGGCTCCAACTTTTCAGATTTAAAAATATTACTAAGCGCTTTTAAATGCTTCTCGGCTATACCTAGGGTAAATTCGTATAGAGAATAAATCTCAGGGTCTTTAACAGTTGCCAACACGTATTTGTTAATACAAACAGCCATTGTATCTTGAATATATTGTGTCCATAAACTTGTAATTTCTGAGGACGTTAATCTCATTTTATTATCCAAATTTGTTACCTCCAATACTATCTATATAAACTTATAGTATTGTGCCCAAAATTCTTACATTTAACATGCTTTTCATATTCATAACAAAGGCCGCCTATTATATATCAGTTTATAAGGCGGCCATCGTTCTTAATCTGGTATTTGTCTGGAGTTTTATAACGTCAGAATCAATCGTATATTACATTCTTTCCTTCTTCACTTAACTTTTTTAAAGATGTAAGCATATGATTGATTTCTTCATCGGAATGTCTTTCCCATGAACCTAATTCAGCTACTATTTTCAAGGGAGATTTAGATCTATAAGAACGTGTTGGGTTTCCAGGGAATTTTTTATCTGTTAAATTCGGATCATTTTCAAAATCGCCTAATGGTTCTACAATATAAATTCTCTCTTTTGAATTAGATCTTGCTAATTCAGCGCCCCATTTAGCAGCGTTTAATGTTCCAGTAAAATAGATATGGTTAGATTTTTTATCCTGGTAATTAGATAAATACAACGGTTCAAGCAGGTCTCCAATTTTTAGCTCTGCTTTAGTACCATGAAAAAATGGACCAGGATCTAAGACATTTTTCTTCTCATTCATATAGCCACACCCTTTATACTTTTTGACTTGCGTATAACAGTATAAGGCCGGACATGAGTGAAAAAACAGTCTATAAATAATTTTCAAATAGGGTTATAATTAAAGTAGAGATTAGGATGTTATCGGAAACAAATCATTTAAATAAAAAAGGACTGCTAAATAACGAGCAGTCCTTTTTTATTTCCAAAATTCCCACCACTTCTTTTTTTCCTGAGCAACAGCAATTTGTTTTCTTGTTTCTTGAATCTCACGTATATGACTCATGCTTTGCTGATCCATACGTTCTACAAGCTTTTTATTAAACTCCATCTGTTCATGTAATTGCTTTTTTATTTCTTCAATACTTTGAGCCATATCATCAATTTTATCTTTGAACTCATGAGCTTGAACGGCCATCTGTGCAGGGTGCATGGCGGGCGTTCCTTGCCTTGCACCATAACGCTCAACTACTTCTAAAGATGCTAGTTCCTTGGTTTTCCTTTGGACTTTTACGAGTTGTTTAAATAGCTGTAAAGCGTTTAAGTCATGTTTAGTGAAAGCCCGACTATCATTTTCTCCTTTCACAAACTTATAACCTCTGGCTTCCAATTGAATACACCACTTTCTTAAAGTACTATCTGACACCTCTAGCTTCTTTGCTACTTCACCCGTCCAATAAGCTGGCTCTTGGCCAAGTTTTGTATCTGACATGCTGTTCCCTCCCGTGCACGCTTATTTATGTAAATAGTTATACTTCTCATCTAAAATGTCCTTTAAAGAATAACAAAGAACGCCCCCCATGCACACTATTTTCTGCTTGCACGGGGGGCGTTCAACCCCGTGCAAGTACTGATATATCAACGTTTATAAGCGATACTGTTTTATTAAATCATATCTATATTAAAAACAGATGCACGCCCCCCGTGCATGCTATTCGCTTTAATTATGAGTTATAACTTTACCCGTGCAACCCCGTTCGTTTTGGGGTGGCGTGCTGGCTAGGGGTTCGGGGACTAGTCCCCGTTTGTGTAATCTATTTTCAGCAAAATTACCAACTACGGACGTCTGCTCTGGCGGTTCGGCAGGTATAATGGCCGTTGTAAGCCGAGCATCTTTAACTTCGTTTTGGGTATGTTCGGCTTGGCAAGATAACCAAACCTGCCGAAATTTGAAATGCAAGGAGAAAAGAGTGGAGATTTTTTAAGTGATCTTCTTAAAAAATACTACTCGAACCTTGTATGGAAAATAGCCCTTTATAAGATATAGAAGGGAACTACATAAAAACGTTGATATATAAGGGTTTTATAGAGTAATAGGTTGCATAGCTTGTGCAACCTATTGATTGCATCTAGAGTGCAACCTATCTGCAATAAAACAGTGCATATTTGCAATATCCTATTGCAAATCAAGTTTCCATATGATACCTTATTTGCAATAGGATATTGCAAATATGAAACGTATAGGTTGCATAGCTAATGCAACCTTTGAAAAAAGGGGGCATATATTTTGAACGAAAGTGAGAAAGTGACATTGGAATTAACTAAAGAAGAACTTATGAAGTTTCAAAGATTAATGGAATTACACAATGAAGAGGAAAATAAAAAATCTAAAAGAGAAGAAGAAGATAGAAATTCTAACTTTGTTCAATTTTATCGTGATGGAATGCCTGAAATGAGATGGTTGATGACAAATCATCAATTTGCAAGTTCATTGCTATTTTTTATTCTTGAACATATGGACAATAGAAATGCTCTAGCTTGTTCTTATGCAGTCTTTGAAGACTATTTTGAAAAACATAAGACAACGATTTACAGAAACTTAAAAATCCTCGAAGAAAATGGATTTATTGATATCTTAAAAATGGGAACTTCAAATGTTTACATAGTCAATGATGAACTAGCTTGGACAGATAAAAACTCTAAGAAAAAGTTTGCTAAATACGATGGGAAAATCCTTGTGAGTAGAAAAGAAAACAAAGATTATAAATATCGCAGTAGATTTGATAGATTCAAAGCTTTAAGAGAACGAGAAGGCCTAAAATAATTTAAGGGGGTGGTCAAATCGATTTGCAACAAGTACAAATTAAATAAAATAAAAAAGGGCATTTCTCCTGGCAGAGAAACACCCCATGTAGAAAACATAATACTTTAACTGACACTAGTATTATAACATTGGTTGCCCTCAAAAAATAGGAGGGTTTTATCATGGATCAAAGCGAAAAACTATTAATGGGTATTGAAAATATCTTAAGTGTAGCTTCTGATTTAGTAGATGAAGTTGCTCGACTAAAAAATGTAGAAGAAGAATGCAAAATCCTTAAAGAGAAAGTCTTTATGAACCAGTTTACTAAAGCAGAACATGAAGAATCTTCACAGAAGATAATACGCATTTCTTAACCATATAAATGCCTTTAAGGCTAAAAAGCAGGCTCAAGTCTGCTTTTTCATTTTAGTCTAATAATCCTTTTTCCTTAAATACTTTTCTCAGAGCTTCATTTACTAATTCGGATTTATAACTCTTAGGAATTTTATCAATAATACTTAACACATCATCATCAAAATAAAACCCTCGATAGACTCTTTTAGAGCGATCTTTTGGACTTTGCAGCAAGATATCAATTGCATCTACTTTGCTAGCATTTGTGCTAGCTTTTGGAAAGCTAGCGCTAGTGCTTTCACTTTCATTCATATTGCTAATGCTAGCTGCTATTTCACTATTAGTTTGCTTTTGTTCTGCTAGCATTTTATTAGTTTTAGAAATAAGGGTATTAAAATCAACTTCTAAAGGTTCTGGCTCTTCCCCAACATAACGATAAATACTTTGCTTACTGTCCCATTCATATCCTAATTTCTTAATTCTTAATTGGATGGTACGAGTACTTACATCATACTGATCAGCTAATTCTTTAATTGTGATTTCTTTCATCATAATTCCATTTAACATCTTTTTTACAAGCATCATACTAGCCTCCACTTCCGTTTTAAAAGTATAGTACTAGTATTCAAATGCAAGATGATATTTCCTGCTTTTACACAAGCAGTCAATTGCAAATGTGATTGTTTGGGTGCCAAGAGGGTTCAGGGGAGGAAGGAGCATTGTTGAAACTGACAATCGATATTTCCTCAGAAATCCGTACTCCGAAAGATTAAATTATTGGATAATTCAGCTCATAACTTGGGTAGCAATAGTATGGTGGTCTAAGTCCTATTTTAGACATTGGCCAGGAATCCTCCATATAGACCATCTTTACTTTTTTATTTGAATGGTTTACTAGCAATAATTTTACTTCTGGATTAAATTCATACCTCAAAATGGTAACCTCCTTCAATTAAGAATGTGTGGATTCTCCTCCATCAACATGAAGAACTTGACCAGTGACAAAACGAGAATCATCAGAAGCAAGATAGACAAAGGTTGGTGCGAGTTCAAATGGATGGGCAACTCGTTCCATTGGATTAAATGCTCCATATACAGCGACTTGATCTGACGAAAAACTTGCTGAAATAAGTGGGGTCCAAATTCGGCCAGGCGCGACGGCATTGACTCGAATCCCTTGTTTCACAACATTTTTAGCCAAGGCACGTGTCCAACCAACTATTGCGCCTTTTGTAGCCGTATAATCAATCATTTGCTGCTCGCCTACATATGTTACCACTGAAGAAGTGCCAATGATTGAGCTGCCTGGTTTTAAATGAGGAAGCGCTGCTCTTGTTGTGTAAAAATGAGAGTATATATTAACTTTGAAGGTGTCATCGAATTGTTCATCTGTAATGTCAAGCAAACTTAATTGTTGGAATTGAATACCAACGTGGTTACAAAGAACATCGAGACGTCCAAACGTATTTACTGTTTGTTCTACAATGGAGATACACTGTTGTTTGTCTCGCAAGTCACCAGGCATTAGAAAACAACGTTGTCCAAGTTGCTCAATCCTTGTTTTTGTTCTATTTGCATCCTCATGTTCATCTAAGTATGAAATAGCAACATCTGCGCCTTCTTTAGCAAACGCAATTGCTACTGCTGCACCAATACCACTGTCACCTCCTGTAATAAGTGCTACTTTTCCTTTTAACTTCCCACTCCCTTTGTAGTTCGGGTTTTCGATAATAGGAAGGGGTACCATAAGTTTTTCCACTCCGGGATGACGCAGCTGGCGTTGTTCAGGTAAACTTATCGGGATTTCTTGATAACGTGTAATTTTCCCATAGTTAGGATACATAGGATAAGGTTGAGTTTTCATATTCGCTTTAAACATTTGTTGCATTTGTTTTATTTGGTCTAATTGATGGTTTTGATCCTTTTGATCCATAAAAACCTCCTATAGAAGTAATTTTCTTCTATAGAATGTTTATGTTGTTCGCTATAAATATAGTAAGAAAAGCGTGAAAAAAGTTATTTACTTTCAAGATAGAATCTTATTCTTTCTAGATAAAAAGGGTCCTATATAATAGAAATTAATTTATATGCAGAAGAAGGCAATTTTCAGTACATAGATAAAGTAAAAAAAGCTAGCATTAAGCTAACTTTTTTACGTCGAGAACAAAGAATCATTAATAATTAAAATAAAAATAATCTCTAATTATTAGCAACCGCCGTAGCCGCCGCCATAACAACTACATCCAATGATGACTAGAAGAATAAATAGCACAACAAGTAAAGCAAAACCAGATCCAAATCCAGATCCACCATAACTAGACATATAAACACTCCTTTTTTTATCAAATTTAACTAAAGGAGTAAAGGCTTTAATACACATGGGTTGAAACATCATATGTGAAAATAATAAACAATGAGTTTGTTTAACTTTTAAATATGTAAAATGGGCTAATATTTCCATTTCAAACATGTTATGAAATCTACACTGTATGTGATTATAACTAAGAAGAATAAAAGTTGTATTTTTGAACAAACTATCCAAGACGCTCTGCAACGTCAGCTAACTATTGATTACCATTCATGAAACAGAAAAAACTACTGATCCCTGTTCAGTAGTTTTTTCTGTTTTTAAGTTATGTACTCTTACTATATCAATCAAAGTTAATAAAATTTTTATAATATCAGCACTTGTCC
>NZ_JAIQVD010000030.1:0-8247 GCF_035064545.1 Bacillus sp. ILBB4
CTCCTATAATCTATATGGATCTAGAATGGGGATCAGACACACTTATTTTGGAATTAGCTCCTGATTTCGAGACCCTCATGAATGGCTTATTTATTTATGAAGATGAAGAATGACTACATTTATACAATACAAAGGAACTGACATTCAATTGTCCGTTCCTTTTTTATTATTACGTTCAACTTTAGTCCTTGGGACATCTTTAGATCTCCCGTCCATTTCATGAAAAATATAAGCGACTAGACCAATCCCTAACATATAAAAAAAGAGCACATATTCTATGACCATCTAATCATCTCCTACTGCGGTAGATTTTCTTTTGGTCTATCAAGGTAAACATGCAACCTTACTGCGGTAGCTACTTAGTATCAAAAGAATAACTACTTCGTTTGGTAATCAGTATCTATTCCGTTAGTGTTAACATGCTATGCTCCTGTTCATGGCGGCCATTGACTTTTTTAATGTATCGTTGTTGTTGAAGTAAACGCTTCATACGCTTTTGTCGGATTGGCAAACCATTCAGCAATTTCATTCGCTTTTACTTGTTCCTGTGCACCCCGAAGTAACAATTGAACGACATGCTCAGGTAATGGTTTTGTCATAGCATTTGTCCATTCAGTTACCTCTTTTACATACTGTTTCGTTCGACTCCAATAAGACTCTCCTGTTTCTACGTCCCACTTAGAATCTTTGTATTCGATAAGGGTTTCATACAATTGTTCAGCACAGTAAGAAGAGAGATTACAACCTTGGCCCGTAATAGGATCGTTTAGAAATACACTATCACCACAGCCGACTACCAGCTTATTTTTAAACATGAGATATGGCTTTCGGACAACAGGCGTTAAGGCAGTTTGAAGAAAGCTATTTTTATCACATAAAGCGAAATTTTTTCCATCAATTCGGTTATAAATTTCAGGGAAAAACTGTTGAACTGTGTTTCTCATTTTAAGCGTAAACTCTTCTGCTCTTTTTATTCCTTTGAATACGTCTAAATCAATATTTGGTATTGCCATAATGAACAGTATGGTAGCAGGACCTTGTTCTGTTACTGCAGGTATTTCAAACATTTCACCCACCTCAGGAAGAACCGTTACACCTACTCCCAGAGGAGTATTTGCTTTTATACCTGTAAAATAACCAACGATACATTTTCGCTGAGGAGTTTTAAAAGGAGAAAGATCCTCTTCAATCGAAAACGGCAAAAGAGGACCATTCTTCCCTGTACAATCAATAACTAAATCAAACTCATTTATTAGTACTTCCACACCCTCTTTATCTACCTTTTCTAAACGGAATGTGACTCCTTTATCCACAAGGTCATTAATAGAATGCCAGTAATATAAACGTTGATCAACAGATAATGCAGGTTCTTTCAACTTTCCTACAAATAGTTTCTGATTTCCAATTGTAATGTGAATACTCTCAATAAGGGATTGTTCTCCCCATTTCGGCACATTAAAGCGTGTTTCACGATTCCTTGTGGGTCCAAAATGTACCTGGGTAGACATGATTCTGCCTCTTCTAATCTGATCTGCTGATTGACGTTCAATGACTGTAATATCAAAATCGTTCCTTAGAGCATAGGCTAGGTGCAGTCCGGCTACCCCACTACCAATAATACAGATTCTCTTTTTCAACAATCTCACACCCTCGTTAGAAAATTCGGCATTTACCAATGAATTTACGTAAATGCCCTAGTTACATTATAGATACTAAGTCTATGAAGTTTTTTGCTAACATCTTCCTGTAAATATAATTACTATTTATTTTATTAAAAGCTAATTTTTATGTAAATGATTCCTTAGAGATAGGAATTATAGACTGTAAAGTAAATTTGAGTTAAAAGATCCTTAATGGTTCTAGTACAAAAAATCCTTTATGGAAATATAAAGTGGCAGCTTCCTTTAAATTAATAACTTATAATGATAATCGAAACAATTGATCGATGAATTCTTTTTGATTTTGATTACTTCTTACATAATCAGCTACCCCTTACCTACTGCGGTAAGGGTTCTTTTTTATTTTTTCACTGGACAGGCAAGCTTACTGCAGTAACTACATAATATCTAAAGAATTATAACTCCATTACCTAATCAGTATCTAGTTCAGTATCGCTACCGCGTTAATACAAGCTTTATGCTTCCGGTGAAGCCGTTCATGGAATCTGTAAGGGAGCTGAGCCGAAGAGGCGAAGGGGGCGACCGGATGCGTCGAGCTGAAATAATAGGTGTGTAAAAGGCCAAAAAATAAAACGAATGAAAGAAGGTACTAACATGAGAAAAGCAAAAGGATTTACCTTTCAAAAAATATTGCCTCCACCTCACAAACCATCTCTTACGAGACCTCGTCCCCTTAAGGCTTATTCCTTTGTGCCTTTTAGTCCACTAGCCATGCTTGACCCCACTATTTTGACCATAGGAGGCATTGTCTTAGGAATTGCCCTCATCGAACGAATATTAGAGCGATGGGGTGTAATTGATCTGGTCGATCAGTTCGCAAAGGTCATGCGCTTTATCTTGCCTGTCACTTTCTATAGCGCCTTAATTTACTTTTTTGTGACCTTTATGTTTTGAGGAGGAATGTTGATGTTTGAGAAGCTCAAATTACGTGGCCAATTAATTAAAGCGTTTCGTACGGCAGAGATTTACCGGGTGGTGAAACGCGGAGACCGTACCTCCTATCTGTTTCCGAAAATTCATCAAATCGATCATCATCATACCTATACTCGGTACGCCTTTTCCTTACTGAATGGGATCGATCCTGAGCTTTTAACGAAAAAGAGATGGGCATTACGGCAAGTATTAGGGAGCAATATTGAAGTGAATGGCAGCTTAAAGAACTTTAGTATTACCGTTCATCATAAAAGCCTACCTAAGATGCTCAATTATAGGTATGAAGGCATTCACCCTCATATAGAGAAAATGGAGCTTCCGGTATGCATTGGTCAAGATATCTATGGAAGCCCTGTCTCATGGGATTTTGCGGATTTAGAAACGTTACTGATTTCTGGTGAAATTGGGGCAGGAAAAAGCAGCCTCATGCGTGTGATCCTCACAACATGGGTGAAATATGCCTCTCCTGAAGACTTGCGCTTAGTATTAGTCGATTTAAAGCGTGCTGATTTAGGGCTGTTTCATGGGATTGAGCATGTGGATGCGCTTTGCTTTGAGGCTAAGGATATGAGAAAACCTTTTGCTTTATTACGAGCTGAAATGTATCGAAGAGGCGATTTATTGTTAGAGAATGGCGTGACACATATCAGCAGGCTTCCATTTAAGCTGCCTCGAATTGTCGTGGTTGTAGATGAAATGTCCATCGTGAAGAGAGAGACGGATCTTGTAGAGATGATTCAACAGTTTGCCAGCCAAGGTCGTGCGTTAGGTGTTCATACGATTATTGCCATGCAGCGTCCCGATGCCGATTTGTTGAATTCAGCACTAAAAGCAAACTTACGGGTTCGGATCTCTGGCAGGCAGGCTGATGCGATAAATGCGAAAGTAGCCGGAGTACTAGGAGCAGAAGAAATCGATGCTGCAGCCAGAGGGCGCATGAAGATTAAAATTGATGAGGTCAAAGAGTTTCAAGCCTATTTTTTAGATGAAGAAGCTTGTAAGGAAATACTTACTCCTTATAAAACGCTTGTGAAAGATCCTGAACCAGAACTAGAAGTGGTATCACAGTCCATCTTTGGGTTATTAGAGAAGGAGGAGCAGCGATGAGTTACCGTTTATCTCAACGTGATAAAGAAATCATAGGGTTTGTTAATCAATTTAGAGCCGTGGATCGAGACTCATTAGTTGACCTCTTCTTTAAACAGCTGAAATCGCCCGTAAATGCATGTAATAGCGTCATGGTACGTTTATATCGATTAGGGGTAATTGAACGTACACAGCAATATTCTCCGACAGTCTATTTACCTGTGGATGCAAAGATCAAAAAGAACTCTCAAAAAATATTACATTTCCTTTCTATCTTGGATGTCTATAAACAAATGTGTACGTATAGCACACCTAAACAGGTCATTGTCGAAGATAAGCCCACTGGACGAAAAGGAGGCATTGAACCCGATCTCTTTTGTATTTTTAAAGGATCTCCGTTTTGGATTGAAATTCAAAGAAATCAGTATTCGGAACAGAAAATACAAGCGAAGATCGATCTCTATGAGGAGTTTTTCTTTTCAGATGAGTGGAAAGCATTACACTGGCAGCCTGAGGACCGATCACCCCTCTTCCCTTCTGTCATGTTGATTACACCTGTTCGTTATGCTGTTACTTCTGACCATATCCGCATTATACAAATAGCAAGCATTTATGAATTGATGGAGAAATATAAAAGCCCTTCAAAACAAACGAAAGAAGCAAGAGTGAGGCCATCACCTTCTTCTGGTGGAATAAAAATCAATTTAACATAGAGTGCTAGAAAATTGTTTGTAATTACCCAAAAACGGGCTATCTCAAGATAATGAGAGGTAGCCTTTTTATACACCTCTTATCGACGACTTGCTAAGAGTTTTGGAAACAGATTAATCATTACCGTAGAAGGAATTAATGCCATTAGGAAGCCAAATAATTTGTGGGCTGGTATCGGGAGAAATTAATTCGTATAATAAAAGAGAATCAGTAGTAATACCAAGACAACTGAGGAGGTGAGCGAATATGAGTTTACGAGAAGAATTACTCGCGCAGGAATACGAGGAAAGAACAAAGCCGAGAGGGTTCGTATACTTCAAGGACGCTGACGGACAAGTTGTCGCTAAGACTTGCCGTAAATGCCGTGAATTAAAATATGCAAAGAACTATCATCATAAAAGCGATGGGTTTGGACAACTTGGACCATACTGTAAAGTTTGCGTTTCTGTTCTTGACCGAGATTATTACGTTGAAAATAGAGAGCGAGTAAAACGGGTTAAAAATGCTTATTACCATAGGAAAAGAGCTGAGCAACTTTCTTTTAATTTATTCGAAGATAATGAGTAGGATTACGGCGGCCAATAAGGTCGCTTTTTTGTTTAAATGCTGATAAATTGCTAGAAACCACCATTCAATGTGCTAATGACATGGTTCAAGCACGCTAAGGTGTGAAGAGGAACAATTTGATAAATAGGAACGTTTTGATGGCAAATTAAAAACAGGCTTTTAAACTATTATTAAAGCCTGTTTTTATACACTTGGAGAAACAAACTTTCTAAAGTAATAAGAAAGAACAGTAATAAACATATTTAAATATCCCAAAAATCTTCGCTCTTAATGTTAGGATCAATCCTTCTTAATGCTTGTAATATCTTTTTCATGGTTCTTTGTGTAGGCAATCTTTCAGTGTTATTTACTAAATCACCAATCGTACTTCTACCTAATCCTGACTTTCTTACAAGCCATTCTTGATTAATGTTTCTTTTATCAATCCATTTACCAAGCCTAGTTCGCCTTTTTCCTAACCCGAACATTATAGATACCCCTTTACTTGTTATTACTCTAGTTATGTCCAAATTTCACTAAAAATAAAACGTTAAAAATAAGTCATAGTGGACAAGTCCTTACCATATCATTTATTAAGCAATTAAACTAAGACATTAAAAGTAAAATAAGCAGAGGATTTTAAATCTTTTAGAATAATGTCGATATTTTTGTCATAATCATATAGCATGAATACAGTTAAGACCGCCTTATACACTAATACATAATGGGCGGTCTTTGTTATAGGTATGAATAGATTTTGAGTATAATGGAAGATAAAAAACAGACTGCCTCAGAGAACGTAATAACATCGCTACCAACAGCAATTCCTAAATTACCAGGCCAGAAAACATAATTTAATTAGTGAATGAGAAAAGAGAACCCCATCTATCCTTATAGAGTCCTCTCCTTTATGAAATAAAATAATAGATAATAGTAAAGTGTAAAATATAACATTTTCAAGCATAATATAAATTTCTATACCTCTATAGAGTTACCTTTCTTATAAAAAAGGCTGTTTCACAAAATGAATGTGCAATGGAAAAGGCTAATATGTGGGACCAGTAAGAACAATCACAAAAAGGTAGGATTTATTGAGGTAACTTCTTTTTCCGTAGTCGGTGTAATCTCCGTTGAATCCCATGGGCTGATCTACCGATTAGTTGGCCAATTTCTTGTTGAGTACGACCTTCTTGATAAAACATGTACCATAGACGGGCATCTTCCTCTTCCGTCCACTTTTTATTTTCATATTTAGGCCGATTAAAATAATCATATTTTCTTTGTTCCCTTACCCAGTCGGGTTCTGGAATAAGAGTATTTACGGATACCTTAGAAAAATTAATAAGTTCCTTATTCTGGCATGCCCATTTCCAAAAGTCTGCTACATCAATTCCTAAAAATGTTCGTGTGTTTGCTCTCAAGATGTTATAGGGCAATTCTCTTTTCTGAATCCAGTTATAAATGGTATGAACATCAACTTGCAGGCACTCTGCTAGTTCATATACTGTAACATTTCCCAAATGAGCTCTTACGCCATGTATACCTAAACGATATAATCTAGACTCTAATGCTTGTATACTTCGCTGTAAGCGTCTAGATATTTGGTCAAGTGACTTAACTCCATACCATTTTACCAAGTATTCATCTTCTTTCTTTGTCCATCTACGTAATGACGTTTTTCGTACTAATTTTAACAGCCTAATTCGATTTGCAACAGAAGAAGGGCTCTTGCCTAAATGTTTTCCAATCTCTCGGTTGTTCATCCTATTAATATTTACTTTTAAGAACGTATCTTGGTCAGGGGACCATTTTTTGCGTATGCCATTCTGGTTGTTGCGAAGTTGTAGTCGTGAGACCCGTTTATTAACCGATTCTTTACTACGATTTAAACATTCACCAATTTTTTGGAGTGTCATCCGCCCATATTGTTCTTTTAGAAATAAATCTTCTTCCTTCGTCCACAGTTTTTGATTTTTAGTCACTATATCTCCCTCCAATTCGCGACTTAGATGTATAGAAAGCTACGTATAGAGAATAGTAGTGAAGATGTTCATCTGACCTCAACAAAGATTAAATCCTGTTTCATTTACCTTTTTATCTATTGGACATAGGTTATCACTTTGTTTAGTCTGTTTTTGTCTAATTTGTCAGTGAAACTATAAACAATCGTTACTTTTTCTTTGAGTTCTTACTTTTGATACTCATATACAACAGGAACTTGATCCATTTTGACCGTTTTGGCCACCACATAACGACGGTATCCATCTTTTAAGATCTTTGAACCTTTTTCAATCGTCAACGGCTCATCTAAACGCCCTGTACGCTTCACAAAATCGATCACCTTTTGCGTTTTTTCAGGGTTTGGGCGTGTCTTTAAGAACTCTTCAGGAACGATAATATCATCAAAGCTCAATAGATCCTGAGTTCCCTTCGGTTGGTTGGATAGTATTGTCTTTTTTTCCTCAGTCTTTTTCTCTTCTGTAGGCGCTTGTTGTACTTCTGGATGAATAGACTTTACTTCTTTCTTCTCTTCCTTTGATACAGGTTGAGAAACAGGTGCTTGCACTTCTTCCTTTTTTTTAGATTCCGTCTTCTGCGGTGCCTCAGGAGGCGCAGAAGCCTCTTGTTTAGATTCTTTTTTCTCTTCGGATTGATTCTTCTCTTTATCATTTTTATTCGGGAGAACGGTAATCTGGAAACAAATGACCCCTACTTCACCAGGGCATTCATCAATGGGAATGTCTAACGTTGGTTCCCCTTGAATTAAAATCTTTTCATGCATGATGCTTTTCTTCGTGAGTCCAGTTTTATTAAAGGCTTTCTTCGCAACAAATACGGTATACGAAATAAAGGTACTCTTCTTTAATCCTTTAGGCGCAGATGGTGACCCTTTTTCACGCATATCAAAGGCAACGTAGCGATCATATTCTCGTAGTGGTCCTGTGGCTGATCCGGTTAACGTAATTTTGTGTGGCATAATAGTCTCCTCCTGCGTAGATTATTAGTAATTGTTTATTTAGAACACAGTTCTAAATAAACATATTCTATTAAAACATCAGCTTCTAAGGAATTTCTACTTTTAAAAATTAGGAAGCTGTGTCTTTTAACTGGTTATGTTGACGCAAACATTCTTGTTCCTCTAGCGTTAAAGCTTGTCCTAGGTCTTGTTTTACCTGAGCTATTTCAAACAAACTGTACGTAGAACTGTGTTCTTGCAGCAAGTCCCCTTCTTCTGGTGTTAGCTCTTGTCCTAAATCTTGCTTCAACTGAATCATTTCAAGCTGTTGATCCA
>NZ_JAIQVD010000031.1:0-4611 GCF_035064545.1 Bacillus sp. ILBB4
TAAGCTATTTTTATCTTGTACTGGCCCCACCTACGCCATATACAATGACAGCCACGCTTGCTATCCAACCTAATTCTTATTATATATGTAAACGCTTACAATTTAAATAAAAGATAACAGAATATTATGATTTTATAACAATGTTTAGGAAATCATGAAATATTTTTATAAATACTTAAAAAAATTAAGTAATTAGAATGAGTCTTTATATATTAAAGTATTGGATCCAAATCAAATTAGCTGCCCGCAAAATATACATATTAGATAACACAATGTTTTTTTCTATAGAGGGTCTGTTATTTAAGATTATTTTCTATAAATAAAATCTCCCTTTTTTGAAATATATATTTCATGATATAATATTTTTGAAATTATAATTTCTTTATTTTCAATAAAACAGTGGAGGTTTTTTTATGAAAATGCAAGAAGAGATATTACTTTCCGAAAAGACTAAAAAGTCTGCAAGCTTATTTAACAAAGCATGTGAAGTAATTCCTGGAGGTGTCACAGCGAATATTAAGTATTTTGATCCACACCCCCTAATCATGGAGAAAGGAAAAGGAAGTAAACTTTTTGATGTGGATGGAAACGAATATATTGATTATCTCTTATGTTATGGTGCTCTCATCTTAGGACACGGACATCCACAAGTATTTGAGGCTGTAACAAAACAAATGATGGAGTCGGGTACAACTATTTTCGGTACACCACACAAAATGGAAACAACGATGGCAGAAAAATTAGTTGAATTATATCCTGGTATTGAAATGGTTCGCTATACAAACTCAGGGTTAGAAGCTACACTTTTAGCTATTCGAACAGCAGTTGCCTATACAGGTAAAGAAAAGATTGCGAAATTTGAAGGTCATTATCATGGGGGATATGATCAAGTTTTAGTAAGTGTTAATCCTGATATAGATAAGGCAGGGGAAGCAACCACTCCTAAAGCAGTAGGGGAATCAAGAGGACTGCCAGATTATTATCTTGATAATACAGTGATTCTTCCATTTAATAATCTAGAAGCAACAGAAAAGATTTTAAAAGCTCATGCTCACGAGCTGGCAGGTGTAATTTTAGAACCTATTCAAGGTGGATTTATCCCAGCTGATCAAGATTTCATGACTGGCCTTCGTAAAATTACAGAGGAACTTGATATTGTGTTGATTTTTGATGAAGTAAAGACAGGTTTTAGAATTTCGCTTGGGGGAGCACAAAAAATCTATGGAATTAAACCAGATATTACTGCCTTAGGAAAAGTACTTGGGGGAGGTTTTCCGGTAGGGGCTATTGGTGGTAAAAAAGACATTATGATGATTAGTTCTGCTAGAGGTGGACGTGATATTTTAACAGCTGGAGCAGAGAATAAGAATAAACAAGATCCTCTATACCATAGTGGGACATACAATGGTCATCCAACTATACTTGCAGCAGGTTTAGCTACAATTAATGTATTGGAGCAGGAAGGTACAATGGACCAATTACTTGCCAAAACTCAATTATTAAGGGACCAATTAGAAGAAGTATATAAATCCCACGGGTTGACTATGCAAACCATTGGTATGGGTAGTATTTTTAATATTATTCTCGGTGAAGGAAATATTAAAAATTATCGTGATATGAGTAAATCAGATACAAAATTACGTAAAAAAATTGATTATGAGTTATTGAAACTAGGTATCTATACGAAGCCACTTAACCGTTACTCTATGTCCGTTGTTCACACAGAAGAAGATATCCAACTTACAGTATCAGCACATGACGAAGCAATTAAGCGTGTAATCAATAAATAAATCCTGAATTTATTGCGAGCTATAACAACTATGCAGATGCATAATTTGTTATAGCTCTTATTTTTATTACATGCTTCAATTTAATATGTACATGTTTTCGGAAAAGGAGAGACTAGTCGTTATTGGTAAGTTTTGAAAAATTACACACTAGAAGGGTATTCTAAAACTGATCAATTCTTTGAAGGGTATTTTAGTTTATAATAAGTGATATATAATTTAAACTATTTTTTTAGTATACATAACTTGATTAGAATGAAGGAGATTATTAAATTAAATGGAGAATGTATATAAGCATATTGCAGAACAGATGCCTACTATGAGTAAATCAAATTTGAGGATAGCTAAATACATTTTAGAAAATCCTAATACGGTTCCTTTTTTAACTGGAGATAAGTTAGCCAAGATTACAGGGGTTAGCCCTGCGACTGTTGTGCGCTTTTCTACTTTTTTAGGATATTCCGGTTATCCAGAACTTCAACAATACATGCAAAACTCTGCCCAACAACAGTTGACAACAACTGAGAGGCTCAAGATTTCCAAAGAAGTATATAATGATCAAAATCAAAGCGTATACGATATCTTTTTAGACGATATTTCAAACATTAGATCTACTTTAGATAAGTTAGATATAGAGGTTTTTAAAAGTGCGGTAGAGAGCCTGGTCAAAGCTAAAAGAGTATATATTGTGGCAAATAGAAGTGCTACAGCTTTAGGTGTATTTTTACAGTACTACCTGCAATTCCTTTTAGAACAAGTCGAGCTTATTCACTCAATTGAGAATGTATCAGAACGTATATATGATTTAAATGAAGATGATGTAGTAATTGGAATTAGTTTTGCACGATATACAAAAAGTACACTAAAAGTTCTTTCATATGCAAAGGAAAAAGAAGCAACAACCGTTGCAATAACAGATAATCTATTATCGCCTCTAATACCTTATGCAGATATCCCATTAACAGCATCTAGTCAGATGCCGACTTTTATTGATTCATTTGTAGCTCCACTTAGTCTTATAAATGCATTAATCATATCCGTAGGAAAAGAAAAAGAAGAAAATTTTCAAGGTAAACTAGAGTCTCTTGAGGAAATATGGGATAAACTTAATATTTTTTATAAAAATTAATTGAGTAATTACAGGAAAAACTACTGGTCCCTGATGAGCCAGTAGTTATTTCTGTTTTTAAGATATATATGATTTCTGTCTTTAGTTAACATAATGTGAATTATTGGCAATAACATGCTAAAAAGTCCTTTTTATTTAACGCAAATCTATCGTTTTTTTCTTGGGCTTAAAATTAATTTGATTCCTGTTCGTTCTTTATTATCGATTAAAATATTTGTAAACCCAGGAACACAAACCAAATCAACACCACTGGGAGCTACGAATCCCCTTGCAATCGCAACGGCTTTAATCGCTTGATTTAAAGCGCCGGCTCCCATTACTTGAATTTCTACATTACCTCTTTCTCTAAACACAGCTGTAATTGCACCTGCAACTAAATTTGGATTTGATATTGATGATACTCTTAATATAGTATCCATATAAAGTGCTCCTCCTGTTATTTAATCGATTTATTTGATCATTGGAACGAATGTAATTGACGTATCTTTAAATCATATTCATATCCCGATTAAACTGAACTATTAAACCGATTCCTCAATGGGTTCCTCAATTAAAGGATTTAAGACATACACCTCTTAACTTTTGTTTATTTCCCGACCATTCCCATGATAAATGGAGTAAGATCACTCAACTTAGTTTTATCGCTAAGAACCTTCAAAAAAACAGTAGAGACCTGTTCAGGTATAGGTGTTTGACTATCTACAGTTGCTGTCAAAAAATAATATAAAAAATCAAAATGATTTCCTCTTCTCATGGCATCACTCAAATAATGAGCATAAAGATTATTATTTAATAGCTTCCTCTTTACGACTGTTCCAAAATCATACAATTCATTAACAGCTGTATTCACAAGGTATTCCTCCTTCTAAAATTCAGACGGTTAAAAACCGGATACCACATAGTTACTATAAGCTGAACGGGAAAACTTTTTAACTGCGTATAGAAAAAACACTCTACTTTCTATAATGAAAATGCTACGTAATATTGCAAGCTGTTACATAAGCGTATTATATTAGAAAACGGGAACTTGTATGGATACGCGTAGAAGGTAGTGGGGAAGAGAAAAATTATCCCTGCAGCAAAGGAATGTTAATCCAATGGGCAATTTAATTAGCTTGATTTGATGATTTTTGCACTAATACCATATTAAGATCACTAAAAAGAAATCATTGATAAACTAATAATTAGACTTTCTCCTTACCAGCTTCAAAGAGAATTAGGAGGTTTTATTTTATATATATTCTTTTTCAAACTAAATTCCCCTGCTCTATTTCTTCTAGTAAATCTTTAATCTATTTACATAAATTAATCCTCGAATTTAACATTTCGTTTTCTTTTGACATCAAATCAGCTTCTTATAAAAAGGTTTATAACAGCAATAAACGACCTATTCATCCGATTAGAATCATAAGGTCGCCTACATTATATTCATTTTCATTTTTTATCCTTCCGATTTGCTTTATTTATAAGTTTATTCTTTTATATTTTCACCTTCTAACTTTCTTAGGTTCTCATCGTGACATTGTTTAAATAAATAAGTAAGGTACGAATGTAGTTCAAATCGGTCCTCCTCAATAAAATCAGACCATATTTGTTTGTTTTCACTCATCATTCTTCTCCCTTTTTTATTTCACTTTTATATCTTTATGGCTCCCTAACTAGAAATCTCTTATACATACCAAGTGACCATTTATC
>NZ_JAIQVD010000032.1:0-2775 GCF_035064545.1 Bacillus sp. ILBB4
CACCACTGGCCCTACTGGTGGATCATTTACTGGCAGAATCGTAATCGTGATGGTAGAAACTGCCGTTCCTCCCTGGCTGTCACTTACTATTACACTGAAGTTATCTACCCCATTGTAATTTTCATTTGGCGTATACGTGTAGGTGCCGTCTGGATTCACGACTACCGCTCCATTCGTAGGAGGCGCTGATAAAGCATAGATCAAGGAATCTCCATCAATATCACTTGCTGCTACTAGGCTATTTAATACTGTATCTTCATTTATTGTAAAGGTATAGCTTGGGACAACTGGTGGATCATTTACTGGTACAACGGCAATAAATACATCTGTAACGATAAAGCTGCCAGATGGATCACTAATGAGTACACTGAACGAATCGCTTCCTGTATAATTCGGATTTGGTGTATACGTAAAAGTACCATCGGCGTTGACTACTGCTGTTCCATTTCTAGGTGGATCTTGTAAAGTAAAGCTTAAGGAATCACCATCTGGATCAAACGCTGGCGTTTGCCCCGCAACCGTTGTATCTTCATTAGTGGTCACGGTAACGATATCAGGACCAATTGGTGGATCATTCACAGGGATAACTGTAATGGTGATGGTAGAAACAGCCGTTCCTCCCTGACCGTCACTTACGAGAACTGTGAATTGGTCAGTTCCATTAAAATTTGCATTAGGAGTATAAGTGTACATCCCGTCTAATCCTACGTTTACCGTTCCATTTGCTGGACTATTCTGTAACGAATAGACAAGCTGACTATTGTCAACATCCGTCGCAATTACCATAGAGGTTACGGCTGTATCTTCATTGGTGGTCAACTGATAATTTGGAACAATTGGAGGATCGTTTGTAGGAAGAACTGTAACAACAACTGATGAAGTAGCATTTCCTCCCAAGTTATCAGTTATATATACCACGAAGGCATCTGAACCGTAAAAGTTCGCATTCGGTGTATACGTAAATACGCCTGTATTAGGATCGATTGTTACTATTCCATTAATAGGTGCATTTTCAATAGTATAAATAAGTGGGTTCCCACTTACATTAGTAGCGATCACTTGATTCGTTACTGGCGTATCTTCATTCGTAGAGATTTGCAAATCTTGTGTAGTCGTTGATCCATTTGTTTGTAGTACCGTCACAAATATATTTGACAGTGCGGTAGCTCCTTCTAGATCTGTTATTAATATAGTAAATTGATCGTTACCTATAAAGCCGGTATTAGGTGAATAGGTGAAGGTACCATCTTGACTTATAATAGCACTGCCATTGGCTGGACTTTGCTGAAGAGTATAGGTTAGTGTAATATTATCCGGGTCTGAAGCAGGTATGCTACTTGTAACAGGAAGATTAATAGTCGTTGTAACAGCCCTATCTCCCCCTACCGGCGGATCGTTTACGGGAACAATCGTTAAGGTTACAGTAGAAAGGGAAGTTCCTCCTTGACCGTCTGAGACTAACACACCGAAAGTATCCATTCCGTTATAATTCAGGTTTGGTGTGTAGGTAAATACGCCATCTGCCCCTAATACAACACTTCCATTTGCTGGAGGAGGATTCAGTAAAGTAAATGTCAAAGGATCTCCATCCGGATCGAACGCTGGAATTTGATTTGTGAGAGTTGTATCTTCATTAATTGTAAATGCTAAATCAGCAGTAATTGGTGGATCATTTAAAGGTAGAACATTGATACTAACAGTGGAAACGGCTGTTCCTCCCTGGCCGTCTAAGACTAATACGGTAAATTGGTCCGTTCCATTAAAGTTTGCATTCGGTTGATAGCTGAACGTTCCATCTGGATTGACAACTGCTACCCCATTCGTTGGAGGATTTTGAAGTTGATAACTAAAAGGGGTTCCATCCACGTCGGTGGCAATGATCGCTCCGATCAAGGAACTATCTTCTTGCGTACTAAACGTATAATTGGGCACCGTTGGTGTATCATTGATTGGAGAGATAGTAATTGTAACTGTTGAAACCGCTATGCCTCCTTGACCGTCTGAAACTTGCACTGTAAATAGATCCGTTCCTGTAAAGTTTAAATTTGGTACATAGCTGAATGTTCCATCTGGATTTACTGAGACTACCCCGTGTGTTGGAGAATTTTGTAGAGTAAACGTCAATGAGTCTCCGTCCGGGTCCACCGCAATTATTTGATTGACTAACGTAGTATCTTCGTTAATTGTAAAATTTAAGTTAGATGTAATAGGTGGATCATTTAAAGGTAAAACATTGATACTAACAGTAGAAACGGCTGTTCCTCCCTGGCCGTCTGAGACTAATACGGTAAATTGGTCCGTTCCATTAAAGTTTGCATTCGGTTGATAGCTGAACGTTCCATCTGGATTGACAACTGCTACTCCATTCGTTGGAGGATTTTGAAGCTGATAACTAAGAGGATTTCCATCTACATCTGTTCCTACTATGGCACCTATTACTGGGCTATCTTCTTGTGTGCTGAACGTGTAGTTCGGCACCGTTGGTGCATCATTCACCGGCGTGACAATCACCGTCACCGTGGAAACGGCCGTTCCTCCTTGCCCATCCGATACCAACACCGTAAATCGATCAGTCCCATTAAAATTCGGATTTGGCTGATAGCTAAAGGCTCCATCTACATTTACCACGGCTACTCCGTTGCCAGGCGCAGCTTGCAAACTAAACGTTAATGAATCTCCATCTGGGTCTACCGCCACAATTTGATTGATTAACGTGCTGTCTTCCGCAATGGTAAAGCTGACATTGGACGTAATTGGAGGATCATTTACGGGTAT
>NZ_JAIQVD010000033.1:0-1720 GCF_035064545.1 Bacillus sp. ILBB4
GATGTCAGTGGTAGGAGAGCGTTCTAAGTGCTGTGAAGTCAGACCGTAAGGACTGGTGGAGCGCTTAGAAGTGAGAATGCCGGTATGAGTAGCGAAAGACAAGTGAGAATCTTGTCCACCGAATGCCTAAGGTTTCCTGAGGAAGGCTCGTCCGCTCAGGGTTAGTCGGGACCTAAGCCGAGGCTGAAAAGCGTAGGCGATGGCCAACAGGTTGATATTCCTGTACCACCTCCCCGCCGTTTGAGTAATGGGGGGACGCAGTAGGATAGGGTAAGCGCGCTGCTGGATATGCGCGTTCAAGCAGTTAGGCTGATGAGTAGGCAAATCCGCTCATCATAAAGGCTGAGCTGTGATGACGAGGGAATTATAGTACCGAAGTTCCTGATTCCACACTGCCAAGAAAAGCCTCTAGCGAGGCGGGAGGTGCCCGTACCGCAAACCGACACAGGTAGGCGAGGAGAGAATCCTAAGGTGATCGAGAGAACTCTCGTTAAGGAACTCGGCAAAATGACCCCGTAACTTCGGGAGAAGGGGTGCTCTGGTAGGGTGTATAGCCCGAGAGAGCCGCAGTGAATAGGCCCAGGCGACTGTTTAGCAAAAACACAGGTCTCTGCGAAGCCGCAAGGCGAAGTATAGGGGCTGACGCCTGCCCGGTGCTGGAAGGTTAAGAGGAGGGGTTATCCTTTGGGAGAAGCTCTGAATCGAAGCCCCAGTAAACGGCGGCCGTAACTATAACGGTCCTAAGGTAGCGAAATTCCTTGTCGGGTAAGTTCCGACCCGCACGAAAGGCGTAACGATCTGGGCACTGTCTCAACGAGAGACTCGGTGAAATTATAGTACCTGTGAAGATGCAGGTTACCCGCGACAGGACGGAAAGACCCCGTGGAGCTTTACTGTAGCCTGATATTGAATTTTGGTACAGCTTGTACAGGATAGGTAGGAGCCTGAGAAGCCGGAGCGCTAGCTTCGGTGGAGGCGTCGGTGGGATACTACCCTGGCTGTATTGAAATTCTAACCCGCGGCCCTGATCGGGCCGGGAGACAGTGTCAGGTGGGCAGTTTGACTGGGGCGGTCGCCTCCTAAAATGTAACGGAGGCGCCCAAAGGTTCCCTCAGAATGGTTGGAAATCATTCGTAGAGTGTAAAGGCACAAGGGAGCTTGACTGCGAGACCTACAAGTCGAGCAGGGACGAAAGTCGGGCTTAGTGATCCGGTGGTTCCGCATGGAAGGGCCATCGCTCAACGGATAAAAGCTACCCCGGGGATAACAGGCTTATCTCCCCCAAGAGTCCACATCGACGGGGAGGTTTGGCACCTCGATGTCGGCTCATCGCATCCTGGGGCTGTAGTCGGTCCCAAGGGTTGGGCTGTTCGCCCATTAAAGCGGTACGCGAGCTGGGTTCAGAACGTCGTGAGACAGTTCGGTCCCTATCCGTCGTGGGCGTAGGAAATTTGAGAGGAGCTGTCCTTAGTACGAGAGGACCGGGATGGACACACCGCTGGTGTACCAGTTGTCTTGCCAAAGGCATCGCTGGGTAGCTATGTGTGGACGGGATAAGTGCTGAAAGCATCTAAGCATGAAGCCCCCCTCAAGATGAGATTTCCCATAGCGCAAGCTAGTAAGATCCCTGAAAGATGATCAGGTTGATAGGTCAGAGGTGGAAGCGTGGCGACATGTGTAGCTGACTGATACTAATCGATCGAGGACTTAACCAAACTTT